>JBJMGT010000023.1:0-377548 GCA_045807745.1 Pyrinomonadaceae bacterium | reverse complement strand
GTTGCGCGAGGCACTGAAGCGCCGCGGCATTGACCCGATCATCCCGGCCCGCAGCAACAATCGGAAGGCGACGGATCAAGACGGGCGCAAGTTGCGTCGTTATCGCCGCCGCTGGATTGTCGAGCGCACGTTTGCTTGGCTTGGTCACTTCCGTCGCCTGATTACTCGGCATGAGCGGTTGATTGAAACCTACTCTGGCTTCTTTCATATCGCGTGCGCTTTGCTAACCCTTAAACGGGTTTTGAAATGAGTTCTACGCTGACAGCCGTTTTTTATTGTGGGATTTATCCAGGTGAACTAACGAACAGTTATTATGCGCACATCGTACCGTTGCAGCCTATTAATAACTCGCCAGCTATCCCGGTCGTGGTCGAACATGAGCGGCATCGTTGATAACAGTGTAAGTTTCTAATCCTCCTGCGGCGTGTGCAAGATTTGCCCACCCTGCGCATTCAAGGTGCAGACAAGGTTGTTGCCAACGTCACACGACACCGCAGGAGGACTTATGCGTTACGCCGTATCGCACACCGCACCGACAGACACACAACACACGTCAACTCGCTTCCGCTTCAGCCGCAGCGCGCGGCTGCGCTGGCTCGCGCTCTGCGTCGCCGCCGCATTGGTGCTCTCTTCATGCGTCAACGAGCGCCGGCATCAAGCAAATGAGCCGCGCCCGCCCGCACAGGGCCAAGCGCCAACCGAACAGCCGCAGTTGGCGGCCAGTCCGACGAGCGCCGCCACGGCCAATGCGAACAACGGCGTGCTTTACGACTCGGCGACAAACGCCCCGGCAGGCAGTCTGGCCAAAACCGAATCGGCCGAGTCGCGTCAATTAAGCGAGCGCGCCAAAGAAGAGCCGGAGTTCAATACCGAAGCTTATAGCCACATCAGCGAGAATCCTTTTCTTGACGTGACGCGCGCACCGCTCTCGACCTTCTCGATTGACGTGGACACCGCGAGCTACAGCAACACGCGGCGTTTTCTCAACGAAGGGCATCTGCCGCCGAAGGATGCCGTCCGCATTGAAGAGTTGATCAACTACTTCTCATACGACTACCCGCAGCCCATCGGCGACGCGCCTTTCTCCGTCACGACCGAAGTGGCGCAGTGCCCTTGGAACAGCGCGCACCGGCTCTTGCACGTCGGCCTGCAAGGCAAGCGGCTCGACCGCGCGCAGATGCCGCCCGCTAATCTCGTCTTCTTGCTCGACGTGTCCGGCTCGATGATGGAGCCGAACAAGCTCCCGCTCGTCAAATCTTCTTTGAGCATGCTGGCGGAACAATTGACCGCGCGCGACCGCGTCGCCATAGTCGTCTATGCCGGCAACAGCGGCCTCGTGCTCGACTCAACATCAGGCGACCGCAAGGGCGAGATCATCGCTGCGCTCGCACGCCTCGAAGCCGGCGGCTCAACCAACGGCGGCGCAGGCATTCAACTCGCTTACAAAGTCGCCGCCGATAATTTCATTCAAGGCGGCATCAACCGCGTCGTTCTCGCAACGGACGGCGACTTCAACGTGGGCGTCACCAGCGAAGGCGACCTCGTGCGGCTGATTGAAGCGAAACGACAGACGGGCGTCTTTCTCTCCGTGCTCGGCTTCGGCACGGGCAACGTCAAAGACGCGACGATGGAGCAGCTCGCCGACAAAGGCAACGGCAATTACGCTTACATCGACACGGCGGCCGAAGCGCGCAAGGTACTCGGCCAACAACTCGGCGGCACGCTCGCCACGATTGCGAAGGACGTGAAGCTCCAGCTTGAGTTCAATCCGGCGAAGGCCGCCGCGTATCGCCTGATCGGTTATGAGAACCGGCTATTGCGCGACGAAGATTTCAACGACGACACGAAGGACGCGGGCGAGATGGGCGCGGGGCACACCGTCACGGCGCTCTACGAAGTCGTGCCGCCCGGACAAGCATGGTCGAACCCCGGCGTCGATCCGTTGAAGTATCAAACGCCGCCCCAACAGTCGGCGCGCGCGAATAGTGATGAGCTATTGACGATCAAGCTGCGCTACAAAGACCCCGACGCGAGCGAGAGCAAGCTGCTAAGTGTAGGCGTCGCGGACGCGGCCGGCGCGTGGCAACAGGCGTCGAACAATTTCCGTTTTGCGTCGGCGGTCGCCGCGTTCGGTCTGCTCCTGCGCGAGTCGCAATACAAGGGCGCGGCCAATTTCAATAACGTCGCCGCGCTCGCGCATGGCGCGATGGGGCAAGACCCGCACGGTTATCGCACAGAGTTCGTCCATCTCGTCGAGACCGCGCAGACGCTCTCGGCCCAGAGCGCGCGCAGGTGAGACACGAGGGCGAGCGAGACATAACCACAAAGACACAAAGGGCACAAAGAAGGCAGCACGTCTTTCTTTGTGTTCTTCGTGTCTTTGTGGTTAATTTCCCTCGCACACAAACGTAAACTTTTTGGAGGGCCGGATGAGAGAGGTTGACAGGATCGCGGATCAACTCAAACGCGCGTACTCAGGTGCGGCATGGCACGGCTCATCGTTGACGGAGTTGCTGCAAGACGTTGACGCCGCACGCGCCGCCGCGCGCCCTATTCCCGGCGCACACAGCATCTGGGAGATCGTCCTGCACATCGCCGCGTGGGACACGGCCGTGCGCCAACGCCTCGCCGGCGAGCGCGCCGAGATTTACAAAACCGAACTCGACTGGCCGCATGTTGCGGACACGAGTGAGCAGGCATGGCAGGCGGCGCGGGCAACGCTCGCGCACGCGCACGACGAATTGCGCAGTGCGATCACCGGACTCGACGACGCGCGCCTCGATGAACCGATCCTCGAACGGATGCCCTCCACGTATGGGACGCTGCACGGCGTCATCCAACACGACCTCTATCACGCGGGTCAGATTTCACTCTTACTAAAAGCGACCGCGCCGTAGTCCGACCTCGTTTAACTATTTGCAGCGCGCTCGTCTTGTGATATAGCTTCGCCTCGCAGTCCGATCCCAACCTCCAACGTGAAGCGAATATGAACACGAAGTCTCGCGCCCGCGCGCCCAAAGACCCGGCCCGCCGCCGGTTCACCAAAGCTGTTGCGACCGCGCTCGCCGCCGCGCCGCTCGTCTGTCTGACCAACAACGCACACGCACAGACGCCGCCTGCGACGAAAGAACCGGCCGCGCCGCCGAACCCGCAGCCCACGCCGACACCACAACCACCTTCGCCCGTCGCCGAAGCTTACGGCGAAGTGGCGCGCGTGCGCTTCGGCGAACGTCTGACGGCCGACGAACTCACGCGCGTCAAACGCAGCGTCGCCGGCAAGATCAACCGGGGCAACGCCCTGCGCGATGCGAAATTGCAGAACGGCGACGAGCCGGATTTCATCTTCAACGCCTGAGCGCCACCCATCGCGGAGTCCAACCTTATGTTGTCCGACGACATCTTCTTTGCTTCCATCGCGGAACTCGGCGCGCAGTTGCGTGCGCGCAAACTCTCGCCCGTCGAGTTGACCGAAGGCTATCTCGCGCGGCTCGAAAAATACGGCGCACGGCTCGGCGCGGTCGTCACTATCATGCGCGCGAGCGCGTTGCGCGATGCACGCGCGGCCGAGCGCGAGATCAAACAAGGTCGTTATCGCGGCCCTTTGCACGGCATCCCCTTCGGCGTCAAAGACCTGCTCGCCACGCACGACGCGCCGACTACTTGGGGCGCGACGCCTTACAAGGATCAGCACTTCGATTACGACGCGACGGTCGTCAAACGCCTGCGCGACGCGGGCGCGATCCTCTTGGCTAAGTTGGCGATGGTCGAGTTGGCGGGCGGCATGGGCTACAACCACGCGGAGGCGAGTCTGACGGGCGCAGGGCGCACGCCTTGGAATACTGATTATTGGAGCGGCGGCTCGTCTTCGGGGCCGGGCGCGGCCACGGCGGCCGGACTCGTCGCCTTCGCCATCGGCTCGGAGACTTCCGGCTCGATCATCACGCCGGCGGCCTTCTGCGGCGTGTCGGGCCTTAGGCCCACTTACGGGCGCGTCTCGCGGCACGGCGCGATGGCGCTCGCGTGGACGCTTGATAAGTTGGGGCCGATGTGTCGTTCTGCGGCCGACTGCGGTTACGTGCTCGCCGCCATCGCCGGCTACGATCCGCTTGACCCGACCGCGCACAATCGCCCGTTCCGTTACCCTGCGCCCGTTCCTTCGCGCCCGCCGAAGAAGAAGCTGCGCGTCGCCGTGTTGAAAGACTCGTTCGAGAAGGCACAGAAGGAGGTGCGCGACAACTTCCTCGCTTCGCTTGAGTGGTTAAAGAAGACGACGCAGGTGACGATGGATGTGAAGTTGCCCGACTTCCCTTACGGCCCGGTGGTCGGCACGATTGTGGACGCTGAAGGCGCGAGCGCGTTCCGTGACTTGATCGAGTCGGGGCGCGTCAAAGATTTGGCCGTGCCGGAAGATCGCATCGGCGGCTACGCGATGCTGCTCGTGCCGGCCGTCGATTACATCCACGCGATGCGGCTGCGCGCCCCAATGCGGCGGGCGTGGGCTGAGATGTTCAAGCAGTACGATCTGCTCGTCGCACCGTCGCGCGCGACAGTGGCCAACCCGTTGAATAAAAGTTTCGGTGAAGCGTGGCCCGGCGTCGGCCCCGCCAGCTCGCCCATCGGCGCGGCGAACGCCGTCGGCGTGCCCGCCATCTCCGTGCCGAACGGCTTCGGCGTGGCAGGCTTGCCGACCGGCCTACAGTTCGTCGGGCCTGCATGGAGTGAAGATTTACTTGTCGATATGGCCGTGCGCTACCAGCAGGCGACCGACTGGCATAAGCGCCGGCCGCCGCTTAACTGAAGCGCACCATTAAAGAGGGCGCATGACGATCAACTTCAGTCGCCGCCTCGCCCTGATCCTCGGCGTCCTCACGCCGTTGGGCGAGACAATCCGGCGCTGGCATCAACTCACACAGTTAAGATACCTGCCGCTCTGGCTGGACGATTACATCATCGGTGCGTTGCTGTTATACGGGGCGTGGCGCACGGGTCGCGACGTGCGCGGTGGTCAGCGTTTCCTCGCCGCGGCCTGGGGCTTCACGTGCGGCATGGCCTACGCGAGCTTCTTCATCCAGCTTGAACATCTGCATAACGATCCCGCGCCGATCTCCGGCGTCTGGGTGGCGGTCATCAAGGGCGTCGGATTTATATTGGCGACGCTGGCGCTGGTGGGGAGTTTAAGGCGGCTGCCGGAAGATAGAGTTGCCTGATCGGTTGCGCACGCCGCTTTACGAAGCCGAGGCGAGACGTTCTTCGTTGTCATCATCATCCTCACGCCGCAAGCCGTTTTGGCCGGCCGCCGGTAACAATAATTCTTGACAAACTTCGAGGAGTACTTATTATATGCGTGTCTTGCCAATGGGTACGCCACATTGCCTGAGCACTTCGCAAAACTCAGCTAGCCCAAGGGTGCGTTAACAACTTTGTCGCTTTGGTGAGCCTTAAGTGGTGCCTCGTTGAAGCCGTAAGCACGTAGTTTCCTTCCGACTCCAAGCGCTCTTCTTTCGGCTCCTGATTTACTCGACCGCCGGGCAAGTTCTCGTCCGTGCGGGATAGCTTGTCGGGCCGGCGTCGCTTCAACGGCCCACGAATATCCCGCGCCGTTCACGGGATCATGCCGGCAGCCTTGTCCCAAGACCACCTCTCACTTCAGCGCCGCCCGAAGCCCGACGGCGCAACCACCCGTTACCGTGCGCCCGCGCATGCATGCCCGTTGCAGCTCACCTAAAGGAGAACCCACATGGCTTACATCTCAAAAAGGAACAGACGGGGAGAGCGAGAAGTCCAGCAGGCCCTCAACAACAGGCTGGAACTGGTGAAGGCTGGATTGACCCGGCGCGACCTCATCAAGCTGGGTTTGATGACGGGCGCGGGCGTCCTCATCCCGAAGAGCGGTCTGACGCACGCCCAGACCACCTCCAGTAGTTGGGGCGGCTACGGCAATCACAACAACTGCTACGGCGGCTGCAACGTCGGGTGTAGTCCGCAGCCGGCGCAAGTCTTTGTTGACCCGCTCCCGATCCCGCCGGAGCTACCGGCGCGTCCCTTGACGGACGCCGGTCTACAGTTCGGCGCGCCGCCTAGTCTATGTCCGAACAACACGCCGAACCCCAACAACGGCGGCCTCCCATATGAGGGTCGCGGGCAGTTCAACGGCTCGCTGCGGCCCGGCGCGGATTGCTTCCAGTTCTTCAATCAGTACGCGCCGCAGCAGTACTTCGTGCAGCGCCTGCGGGCCAATACCAACTTTCGTTTCACCTCGGACACGAACATTCCCGCGCAGACCATCTGGGGCTTCAATCGCGGCGGCTCGGACTCGACCGACGCGGCGACCTTTCCGGGCCCGACCGTCGTTACGCGCTACCAGCAGCCTTGGGTCATCCGCCGCTTCAACGAACTGCCCGTCCAGAGTCAGAACGGCGGCTTCGGCGTCCCCGAAGTCTCCACCCACTTGCACAACTTCCACACCGCGCCCGAATCGGACGGCGGCCCCTGCCGTTGGTTCTTCCGCGGGCAGTATTACGACTACTACTACACGGCGCAGCAAGCGGGCTTCGCCTCCGACCACCAGCCGAACGGCGACATCAACGAGTCGTTGAGCACCCTCTGGTATCACGACCATCGCATTGATCACACGGCCGAGAACGCCTACAAAGGCATGGCGGGCTTCCATCTCATCTTCAACCAGTTCGACACGGGGAACGAGTCCACGGGCTACCATCTGCCCACCTATCCGCAGTACGACATCCCCCTCATGCTGGCCGACAAGCTGCTCGATCCGAGCACCGGCTTGCTCTGCTTCGACACGTTCAACTTCAAGGGGCTGCTCGGCGACGTGCAACTCGTCAACGGTGCGATCCAGCCGTACCTGAACGTCAACAGCCGCCGCTACCGCTTCCGCGTGCTGAACAGCGGGCCGTCGCGCTTCTACGAGTTATTCCTCACCGACCCGTTAAGCCCCACTACGGTCATCCCCTTCTGGGTCATCGCCAACGACGGCAACCTCCTGCCCACGCCCATCCAAGTCACAAGCTTCCGCCTCAGTGTCGGCGAGCGCTACGACATCATCATCGACTTCAACCAAGTCAAAAGCCTCATCGGCAGTCACACCAAAGTCCGCCTTGAGAATCGCTTGGAGCAGACCGACGGACAGGGGCCGAGTTGCAACATCTTCGCTGGCGGCCAAGGCGTCTCCTGTCTGGAGTTCCGCATCGGTGCGGCGGTCACCGACGGCAGCGTCAACCCGGCGACCCATCCCACTTTTTATCAACTGCCAAGCGTCGGCACACCGCGCATCACGCGCAATTTCGTCTTCGACCGCAACAACGGCCAGTGGACAGTCAACAACCGCTTCGCCGACTGCAACGAGTTGCGCTTCACCGCGACGCAGAACAGCGCCGAGAACTGGGTCATCAAGAACCCGCGCGACGACTGGCAGCACCCCATCCACGTTCACTTCGAGGAGCATCAGATTCTGAGCCGCTCCAACAACGGCGGGCGCTACTCCAGCTACAGCGGCTCCAGCTACGGCGGCAGCTACAGCAACGGCTGCGCCTTCGCGGGCGGCGGCGGCGGCATGAGCACCAGCCGCCCGAACGTCCCCAACGTCGAGGTGGCCCGCAAGGACGTGACGCGGCTTCAGGGCGACGAGGACGCGAAGCTCTTCTTCCGCTTCCGCGACTTCACAGGCGACTACGCCATGCACTGTCACAACATCGTCCACGAAGATCACGCCATGATGCTGCTCTTCCAAGTGCAGCCCGGCATGACCGACAACAATCAGAACCCTTAAACCAGCCGTCGCCGCAAAGGGGCGCAGCACTGACGAGAAAGGAGCGCAGACTATGGCAAGGATGACACGCAGAGACTTGCTGAAGGCGGTTGGGGCGACCACAGCGGTCGCGGGGGCGGCGACGCTCGCGCAGGAGAAACCTGCGGGCGATGCCAAGCGGTACAACTTCCAGAACCTCTCGCCACGCGAGCTGATCCAGCGCCGCCACCTGCCCAACGTGGAACTAGTCACGCAGGATGGCCGGAAGGTTCACTTCTACGACGACTTGATCAAAGACCGGCGCGTGGTGCTTCAGTTCATGTTCACGCGTTGCAAAGACATCTGCCCCGTAATCACACACCACTTGGCCGAAGTGCAGGGACTGTTGCAGGGGCGCGTGGGGCGCGACATCTTCTTCTACTCAGTCACACTTAGCCCGGAGGAGGATACACCCAAAGACCTGCGGGAATTCGCCCGGATGCACGGGGCCGGGCCGGGCTGGACGTTTCTGACCGGCAAGCCCGAAGACATCCTCCTCCTGCGTCGCTCGCTCGGCTTCTACTTGGACGACCCCAAACAGGACGCCGACCGCAACAACCACTCCGGCATGCTCGTGGTCGGCACCGAGCCGCTCATGCGCTGGGCGATGTGCGAAGGCGGGGCCAAGCCCGAATGGATCGCCACCGTCATTCGGACGGAGATGGATGCCCCGTTCAAAGGGGCAGTGGACGGGGTCAGGCAGGCCGACCCGGCCATTCAGATTCAGGGCAAGGGAGTTGTGAAGGAAAGCAAGCAGGCCGCGCCGGCAAGTCACATGCACATGAAATAGAGCCGGCCGCGGAAGCGGCCAAACGGCTACGAGACTAGAAGCTATCTCAAAAATCATTCTGACCGAAACGGGAGTGCGAGTTCCCTGAACATTTTGAAGCGTGCACCAGCGGCTTCGTATTTTTGAGATAGCTTCTAGTGTAACCACAGTAGGGGAGCGCTTTCGCTCCCCCGCTGCTTTATGAAGCTGAGGCGAGGCGTTCTTCGTCGTTGTCGTCGTCGTCTGCGTTGGGAGTTTCTGTGTCGGCAGATTCTGTGGGCGGTTTTTGCGTGGGGTCTTTTTGCGGGCGTTCCTGATCGAGGTCGCGCTTGATGGCGTCGAGGATGCCGTTGATGAATTGGGTGGCTTCAAAGGTGGAGAAGCGGCGGGCGATCTCTAAGGCTTCGTTGATGGCGACGGTGCGGGGCGTCTGCTCGTGCAAGAATTCGTAGACGGCCAAGCGGAGCACGTTGCGATCTACGACGGCCATGCGCGCGATGCGCCAGTGCTCGGCGCGCGATTTGATGCGCTCGTCGATCTCGGCCAAGTGCGCGAGCGTGCCCGTCGCCAAGCGCGTGGCGAAGGCGCGCGCCGCGTCCTCCGGCTCGGCCTCGCTCAACTGCGTCCAGTAGTCGCGCACAAGTTCATCGAGGCGCGCACTCTCACCCGCCACGTCCGCCGCAAAGAGCATTTGCAAGGCACACTCACGCGCCTTACGTCTCGAACCCATAGCACCCTTGATTGAAGGATGAAGGATGAAGGATGAAGGATGAACAGCACAACCTCTTATTCATCCTTCATCCTTCATCCTTCATCCTTTCGTAAACGCTTCCTTGTAAAGATTGACCAACTCGACCGCGGCCATCGCGGCCTCGAAACCTTTGTTGCCGGCTTTGACGCCGGCGCGATCAATCGCCTGCTCTAACGTGTCGGCGGTGACGATGCCGTAGAGGACGGGCACGCCCGTCTCCATGCCGGCCTGTGCGATGCCCTTCGTCACCTCGCCCGCGATGTACTCGAAGTGCGGCGTCTGTCCGCGTATGATCGTGCCGAGACAGATGATCGCGTCGTACTGGCCCATGCCCGCCACTTTGCGTGCGACGAGCGGAATCTCGAACGAGCCGGGGACGCGGAAGTGCGCCACCGAGTCTGCGTCCGCACCGAGCCGGTCGAGTGCGTCGAGCGCGCCTTCCACCAGCCGCGCGGTGAGAAAGTCGTTCCAACGACTCGACACCAGCGCGAAGCGGAAGCCCGCGGCGTTCAGACGGCCTTGGTGTAACGTGGGCTGCAAAGCGACTTCGGCGACTCCGATTCGTTAAGGCATTGATTCGGTCTCAGTATAGTAAGCAATAAGCGGAGTGACAAGTGACGAGTAAGAATAAGTTTTTAACTTGTCACTTGTCACTCGTCACTGCCCTTTAAATTCCGGCGCGCGTTTTTCGAGGAAGGCGCGTGTGCCTTCGCGCACGTCCGCGGTGGCGAAGAGTTGACTGAAGAGTTCGGCTTCAAGTTGCAAGCCCTCTTCGAGTGGCAGACGTGCGCCGCGCGTGACGGCCGTGAGACATGCGCGCAGAGCGAGCGGCGCTTGCGTGGCGAGCGTCTGGGCGAGCGCTTCCGTCTCGGCTAAAAGTTGCGCGGGCGCGACGACGCGGTTGACTAGCCCGCAGCGTGCCGCTTCGTCGGCCGTGATCGTATCGCCCGCAAGCATCGCGGCGAGCGCGCGGCCCGCCCCGACGGCGCGGGCGAGACGTTGCGTGCCGCCGTAAGCGGGGAGTAGGCCGAGCTTGATCTCAGGCAGGGCAAAGCTGGCATGATTCGCCGCCACGCGCAGGTGGCACGCGAGCGCGAGTTCGCAACCGCCGCCCACGGCTGCGCCGTTGACGGCCGCGATGACGGGCACACCGCACAACTCAATCGCATCGCACGCCGCCTGCCCGCGCTGCGCCGCCGAGCGCGCACCCGCTTCATCAAGCATCGCTAGCTCCGCGATGTCCGTGCCGGCGCAGAATGCTTCTGCGCCCGCGCCCGTCAGCACCAGCGCAAGCAACTCGCGCCGCTCGCCGAGGCGCGCGAACAGTTCGGTCAACTCTTCGAGCATCGCGCCGGTCAACGCGTTACGCTTCGCCGGGCGGTTGAGCGTAATGCGCGCGCACGCGCCGTGCTCTTCGTACAAGAGGTCGGGCATCTTCAGCTCAGGTTCATCGGCTGTGGATTCTTCGCGTCGCTGTAGTCGTAGAAGCCGCGCCCCGATTTGCGCCCGTAGAGACCGGCCAAGACCATGCGCTTGAGCAGCGGCGGCGGGGCAAAGCGACGTTCGCGAAATTCTGTGAACATGATCTCGGCGATGTAGTAGGTTGTATCAAGCCCGACGAAATCAAGGAGCGTCAGCGGCCCCATCGGGTAGCCGCAACCGAGCTTCATCGCGTTGTCTATATCCACGATTGAGCCGACGCCCTCTTCGAGCGCGCGGATCGCGTCGAGCAAGTAGGGGACGAGCAAGCGATTGACGATGAAGCCGGAGCGGTCGTCGGCACGCACGGGCATTTTGCCGAGTCGGCGACCGAATTCAACTGCTTGCTCATAGACCGCTTCATCCGTCAGGATCGTGCGCACAACCTCGACCAACTTCATGAGCGGCACGGGATTGAAGAAGTGCAAGCCGATGAAACGCTTCTGCCGCTCAGGTTTCGTTGCCGTCATCATCTCCGTGATCGAGAGCGACGAAGTATTCGAGGCGAAGATCGTTTCCGGCCCGCACAATTCGTCCAAACGCTGATACGTCTCGCGCTTCAACTCAAGATTCTCGATGATCGCTTCGATGATCAGATCGCAATCGGCGAGGTCTTCAAGCTTCGTCGTGCCCGTGAGCCGCCCGCGAATCTCCGTCTGTTGCGCGGCCGTGATCGTGCCCTTCTCGGCAAACTTCGCTAGCGACTTGTCGATCCCGGCGAACCCGCGCGCGCACAACTCGTCCGACACTTCACGCACCACCACCTCCAGCCCCGCGCTCGCGCACGTCTGCGCGATCCCCGCGCCCATCAGCCCACAACCGAGCACACCTACCTTCTTAATCTCCATCGTGATTCAGCTTCTCCTGTTTTATTTTCCGAGCGAGTTATAAAGACGAAGCACACACAACAACGAGCGGCCGCGCGGCGTGCGTTAATCAGCGGCGCGCGCCAGCAAACTATTTCTTGGCCGGCGTGGGCGACTGTTTGTTTTGCGGCCCACTTTGTTGTCCGACCGGCGGCTCGTCCTGCAAGATGAGACCGTAGTTCTTGCCTTCGTTTTTGACCCATTCGTCGGAGCGCGTGTTCCACGCCGCGTAATCGGCCGCGAGTTGTTTCAACTGCGCCAAGGCGCGCGGCGTGGCCCGCTCCTTGTTTGGCAGTTGCCCGTAATCGCGCGCGCGGATGAGCAGTTGTTTTAACTCGCCGCGCAGCGCGTCCGCCTTCGGATCGAACGGCGGCACGCGGTCGAGTTGTTCGATTGTGCGATTGGCGGCGGCGGCATCCGCCTCGCGGTTGATGAGCATGGGAAAGACGCGCTGCCCTGTGTTCATCGCTTCGATATAAGCCTCAATATCGGGGCCGGTCTGGACGAGGCGCGCGGCCGGTTTGTCAAAGCGCGGGCGCGCGTCGCCGAGATGGCGCGCGACTTCGCCGAAGCCGGCGACGACGAACGCGAGCGCAGCGATCTGTAGGATGTGCCAGATGACGGCGACGGGGCCGCGCTCGTCCGGTCGCTTGTAGCCGACTAAGAGCGCGAGCACGCACCCGGCAGCGAAGCCGCCGAAGTGCGCGGCGTTGTCAATCATCTTGATGCTATAGCCGATGAACAGATTGACGAGCAGCGTCGGCAGCATGCCTGCGCCGAACGCGCGCTTGAAGCCTTCGGGCAGCTCGCGCCGGTACTTGAGACCGAAGACAAACAGTATGCCGAACAGACCGAAGAGCGCGCCCGACGCGCCGGCCGAGGGGCCGTCGCCGCCGCGAAAGAAGAACTGGCCAATCACGCCCGCTGGGTGTCGCCCCGAACTCGACGCGAGGTAGCTAGCGATGACACCCGCGATGCCGGTCGCAACCCAAAAGAAGACGAACTTGGCCGAGCCGTAGAGCCGTTCGACGTAAGGGCCGAGCGCGAACAGGCTGTACATGTTCACCAACAGATGCAGCCAGCCGATGTGCAGAAAGACCGGCGTGATCAGCCGCCACCATTCGCCGTGATTGATCAGCGAGTTGAACTTCGCGCCGTACTGCCGCAAGACCTCCGGGTTCTCCGACCCGCCCGGCAGCCCGGAGAATTGCATCAACAGAAAGATGAAGACGTTGACGGCGAGCAGAACGAAAGTGAACGTGGCGGGGCGCGTCAAGACCGCACGCGCAAAGCGCATCGTCTCGACATCATGCCGGGGCACGCGGGCCGCATTCGCGCCCGCGCCGACCGGCGCACCGCAGACCGCGCACGCCGTTTCACCCGCGCCCACCAGTGCGCCGCAACTGCGACACATGCGCGCCCGGCCCACGTAATCTGCATTGTTCACCTGCTGATCCGACAAGACAGTTGCCCCTTCACCCTAGCGCAAATGCACGTTGCACGTTGCCCTTCGGCGCTTAAAACCAGAAGCGCGCCCGCCGCTCATGCACTTCAAAGCCGACGGACGCGACCCGATCATTCACGCGCTTGATAGGGATTCTCTTTACCGCGCCGATTCTACACCCAAGCGCGCACATGAAACAAAGGATGAAGGATGAGGGATGAAGGATGAAAGGAGTTGTTTTCTTATCCATCCTTCATCCCTCATCCTTCATCCTTCATCCTTTCACTTGATCTGTCCTTGCGCTTTGATCTCGCGGGGCGCGGCCGGGTCGTTGGTGATTTCGACGGGTGCGCGGAAGGCGAGCGTCTTGATGCGGCAGGTGCCGGTGTTGTCTGTGCGGCAGTAGTAGAGCGTGAGTTGCACGCGCAGTTCACTCAGGCCCGCTGTGCGCGCGCGCAAGGGGATGTGCAGGGGCAAGCGCACGTCTTTGGCTGTGAGTTTGAGCGCCGGTTGATCGTTCGCGAAGGCCACGTGCTCTACGCCGCTCACGACGGAGACTTGCGCTCGTTGCGGTGCGGCTTCGTTTAAGTGATAACCGGCGGGCAGCGCCACGTCGATGACGAGCGCGGCGTCGGCTGCGCCCTGTTGCAGACGTTGCGGCGCGAGTTTGATCTCTTCGGCGTTGGGCGCGGTCGAAGTCGTTTCGGTCGTGTTGGCAACGGGCGGGAGCAAGCCGCGCAACATGAGCGTAGAGGTTTGCCCGGTGCGCATGTCCACCACGCGGATCGCATGATTGTTCGTGTCAGCCACGTAGAGCTTGCCGTGCGCGAGGCTCAAGCCGCCGGGTTCGTAGAACGAGACGGAGGCCGGTGCGCCGTCGGTCTGACCCGGTTGCCCCGTGCCGGCGAAAGTCTTGACCGTGCGCGCACGCGGATCGAGCCGCTTGAGCTTGTGGTTGTAAGTGTCTGTGACATAGAGCACGCCGTCCGCGTAGAGCACGCCGAGCGGGTGCTGCAAGCGCGCCTCGTCGCCGCGCCCGTCCACGTCGCCAAACTCGAACAGGTCGCCGCCCACAAGCGTCCGCACATCACCACTGTCCATGCCGCGCGTTGCAACAGGCGCGGCGGCCGTCATCGGCGCTGCGAGCGTGATCGCGCGGATGATGTTCGACTCGGCGTCGGCGACGTAGAGCGTGTGCCCATCGGAAGTCAAACCCGATGGTTGTGCGAAGGCCGACTCTGTGCGCGCGCCGTCGAGCCGCGCCTCGCGCCCTGTGCCGGCGAAGACCGCGACCTGTTGTTTGTCGAGATCGTATTGCCAGATTTGATGCGTGCCGGCCATCGCGATGTAGAGCGTGCGCCCGACGAGTTGTAAATCCCACGGCGAGCTAAGCGCGCTCTGGCGGGCGGGGCCGGACTCGAAGTCGAGCGCGCGCGCCTGCTCGCCCGTGCCCGCGACCGTCTCCACGTTGCGCGTCTTCAGATCGACGCGCCGCAGCAGATGATTCTCCGTGTCCGCGACGTAGAGCGACTCGCCATCGAGCGCGAGACCCTGCGGGCGGAAGAAGGTCGCCTTGTCGTATGCGCCGTCGGTTGCGCCGCGCGCGCCCGTGCCGATGGTCTCGACGAGCGTGCCGTCGAGCTTTGTGAGCACAATGCGATTGTGATTCGAGTCGGCGATGAACAGACGCTCGCTGTTTGCGTCGGCGAGCACCTTGCCGGGGAACGCGAGCGGCAAGTCGCCGACCTGCGCGCGCTCAAGCGCAAGCTTCAAAGGTTGCTCGTTCAACTCGCCGCGCTGGCGAAACTCTTTTGTCGTGTCGCCGATTGTTTTGTCGAGCGCTTCATAGTTGCCCTCGCCTTCGATGCGGCCGATGACGTAGCCGGCCGGGTCGATCAGGTAGCGCGTCGGCCAAGCGCGCACGGCGTAAGCCTGCCAGATCGCAAAGTCGGCATCGTTGACGACCGGATGCTCCAACTCGTAGCGCAGGATGATGCGGCGTATGTTGTCAGTCTCTTTCTCGTTGGTGAACTTGGCGGAGTGGACGCCGATGACGACCAACTCGTTCGGATATTTCGCTTCGAGCTTTTTAAGATCGGGAATGATGTGGATACAGTTGATGCAACCGTAAGTCCAGAAGTCCAATAGCACGACCTTGCCCCGCAGGCCCGCGATGGTGAGCGGCTTGTCCGTGTTCAGCCAACCGCGCCCGCCCGTCAACTCTGGCGCACGCACGCGCCCGCGATCTCGCGCAGCCATCTCATCCCCCTGTTCACCTTGCGCCGACGCGCTGCCCGCGAGCAGCAGTAACGCGGCACCGACGATTAGATATTTCAGCATCATGGCCAACCAACTATTTCGCATCTTCATCCAGTCTTAAAGTACCGGGCCATTGTCACCCGTTCCTACGGGACAAGCAATCCGGCACGACGCGCATGCACCCGTTTTCTCGCACTCCATCGCAGGTGTTAAGATACACATCAAGCATTCAATCATTAGTCGCACGCGCGCCCCGTTTGCTTACAAACTTTTTGCGCCGTTGATACTGACTGCTTGCTTGCTAACAGCTAATAGCTAACAGCTCTCTTATGAACGAACAAGCCTTTGCCGTGCTCGAATATGAAGAGTTGCGCGCGCTCGTCAGGCGCTACGCGCAGACGCCGATGGGGCGTGCCCGCGCCGCCGCGCTCGCGCCGCTCGCCGATGCACACGCCGTGCGGCGTGCGCTCGCGGCCGTCGCCGAAGCGTCGGAGTTGCGCCGGCGCGGCGCGGGCTGGTCGTTCTCGGAGTTGGCTGATCCGACCGGGCCGCTCGCGCGCATGCGCATCGAAGGCGTCGTGCTTGATCCGCTCGCGCTGTTGGAGCTGGCGCGACTCTGTGATCAGGTGGGCGAGGCGCGCGCGCAGATTCATCAAGAGCGCGCGGACGCGCCCGTGCTCTGGGCGACGGTGGCCGATCTGCCGCGCGAGTTGTACACACTGGCGGCGCGCGTGACGGCGAAGATTCTGCCGAGTGGTGAATTGGACGACCGCGCGAGTCCGGAACTGGCGCGCATACGCCACGACATCAATCGCCTGCGCTCGCACATCACGCGCGCGCTCGAAAACTTGATGCGCCGCTCCGAGGAGGCAATCCAAGATCAACTCGTGACCGTGCGCAACGACCGCTTCGTCATCCCCGTGCGCGCCGATGCGCGCGGGCGTGTGGCGGGCGTCGGGCACGGCTTCTCTTCTTCGGGCGCGACCGTCTTCATCGAGCCGCTCGAAACCATCGAGAGCAACAACGAGCTACAGTCCCTGCGCGAGACCGAGGAGCGCGAGATCACACGCATCCTCGCCACGCTCACGGACGAGTTGCGCCGCGCGTTGCCCGCGTTGGAGCGCGCAGCCGATGCGGTCGCGGAATTAGATTTCGTCAACGCGAAAGCGGTGCTCGCGCGCGCCTTCAACTGTGTGCAACCGTTGCTCGACGAGGGCGGCACGCTCGAACTGGATGCCGCGCGCCATCCGTTGTTGGAAGAAAACTTGCGCGCGACGAATGATGCAGTTGTGCCCGTCTCATTCAAGCTCGACGCGGAGCACCCGGTCATGGTCATCTCCGGCGCAAACGCGGGCGGCAAAACTGTTGTATTAAAGACGGCGGGGCTGCTCGCGTTGATGGCGCTCTCCGGCTTGCACGTGCCGGCCCGTGCGGCGCGCGTGCCGCTCTACGCATCGGTGCTCGCGGACATCGGCGACCGGCAGTCGCTCGCCGCGCACCTCTCGACCTTCACCGCGCACATCGCCAACATCAGTCGCATGCTCGAACTGTGCGCGTCACCTGCGCTCGTCCTGCTCGACGAGGTCGGCACGGGCACAGACCCGGAAGAAGGCTCGGCGCTCGGTGTCGCCGTCGTCGATCACTTCCGCCGCGCGTGCGGCGCGCACGTCGTCGCGACGACGCACTACAGCGGGCTGAAGCAGTACGCCGCGAACGAAGCGGGCGTCATCAACGCGAGCGTCGAGTTCGATGAGAAGACTTTGCAACCGACCTATCGGCTGCTCGTCGGTCTCGCCGGCTCTTCGTCAGGCTTGGAGATCGCGCAGCGCTTCGGCTTCCCCACAGAGATCGTCGTGGCGGCCTCTGCGCGCGTGGACGATGCGGCGCGTTCGGCCGCCGAGTATCTGCGCCGCATTCAACGCGAGGCGGAGCAGGCTGAACAGTTGCGCCGGGCACTGGAAGAAGAGCGCGCGGCCGTCGCGGAAAAATATGCGATGCTCGACCGCGAGGCCGAGCGGCGCGAGCGCGAACGGCAACAAGCGTTCGAGCGCGACATGCGCGCCGCCACGACGGATTTCGAGCGCCGCGCGCAAGAGTTGTTTGCGCAGATCGAGGATCGCGCCGTGCGGCTCAAGGTCGAGCGCGAAGCGGAGAAGCGCGCGGCCGAGTTGCGCCGCACGGCCCAACGCGCCGCTAGTGCGACCACGCGCACACAACAGACGACGACCACACAACCGGGCGGCGTGCGCGTCGTGCGTAAAGAGCAAGCGCCCGACATGCCGCCTGCGCCGACGGGTGTGCGCGCAGACGCCGCCGCTTATCGCCCGGCATCAATCGAGCGCGAGATCGTCGCGGGCGACACCGTGCGGCTGCGCACGTTCGGCCAGACCGGCAAGGTCGAACGCGTCTCAGGCAGCGAGGTCGAAGTGCGCGTCGGCGCAGTGCGGCTGCGCGAAAAACTCGTCAACCTTGAGTTGCTTGAGCGCGCACCGCAGACGAACGAGGCCGCGCGCCAGTCGCAACTCGAACGCATGGCCGCCGCAGCCGCGCGCTCCACACAAGTGCGTCTGACCGAGTCGCAGCACGCGCCGGACGCAGAGTTGAATCTGATCGGCCGCACGACTGACGAGGCCGTCGCCGCCGTCGATAAATTTCTCGACGAAGCTTACCTGCACAGCCTCGCGCGCATACGCATCATTCACGGGCACGGCACGGGCGCGCTCCGCCGCGCGATTGCCGAATTCCTGCGCGGCCACCCGCACGTCGCCAGCTTCGCCCCCGCCCCGCCCGATCAAGGCGGCGCAGGCGCAACCGTTGTAGAACTAAAACAATAGAGTCTGGGTTATGGACGACCTGTTAACGGAAAAACTACTTGGGAAGCTAAAAGATTACGAAGATGGCTTTACAGAGCGGAAGCTTGAGGGAGTAAGCTCTGAAGATGTTTGCAAAACTCTTGTTGCGTTTGCCAATTCTCTTCGTGATAACGAGGAAGCGTATCTTTTCATTGGTATCGCAGACAATGGTGAGATCAAAGGCGTATCAAAGCCGACTGAAATACAAAAGTGGATTAAAAAACTTGCTGAGAGGACTTGCTATCCTGCAATTCATTACATAAATAAAGTTGTCGCAGTTGATGGCAAGCCAGTTATTGCAGTTATTGTTAGAGCAAGCACTAATAAGCCCCACTTCGCTCGTCCAGCTTATATAAGGAAAGGCTCGGAGAGTGTTGAAGCATCTCCCGAACTCTATGAAGAGCTAATTGCTAGTAGGAATGATAAGGCGAGAAGGATTTTACGTGAGAAGGGTGAGGTTATAAGTGTATGGAGGAATTTTATATTTAAATCCAATTATGTACCTGGCAGTAAACACACCTGCAAGATAGTAGATTGTGATGCATTCTTTGTGAGTTTATATGACATGGACAAACAAGAGGATTTATATATTCCACTTGAACATATTTATATCAGTCGGGACGGAGAAAATCAGCGAATGCTGCTCCACGTAAGAGCAACTTAATTTTACTTTAGCTTGTAGTCGTTAAGCCGTGCGCTTCCCACAGACATTTATTGATGATCTTCGCCGCCAAGCCGACATCGTGCGCGTGGTGCAGGACTACGTGTCTCTGAAGAAGAAGGGCGCGAATTGGATGGCGTGTTGTCCGTTTCATCAGGAGAAGACGCCGTCGTTTTCGGTCAACCCGGCGAAGGATATTTTCTTCTGTTTTGGCTGCCAGAAAGGAGGAACTGTCTTTAACTTCGTGATGGAGATTGAGCGCGTGACGTTCCCCGAAGCCGTGCGGATTGTGGCGGAGAAGGCGAACGTGCCGCTGCCCGTGATGGAGGAGGATAAACGCTTCGAAGTGCGACGGCGCGAGGCGGACGACATCATTCAGTTGAACACGTGGGCGCTGGAATGGTGGGAGCAGCAGTTGACGCAGGGCGGGGGCGAGGCGCAGGTCGGGCGCGATTACATCGACGGGCGCGGCATCACTGAAGAGACGCGCAAGTTGTTCCGGCTCGGCTTTGCGCCGAACAGTTGGGACGGGTTGAGCACGTATTTGAAACGCAAGGGGGCGAGCGCACAACAGATCGAGCGGAGCGGGCTGGTCGTCGTAAAAGACGGCGGCGGCCATTATGATCGTTTTCGCGGGCGCGTGATCTTTCCCGTGCTGGACGCGCAAGGACGTGCGGTTGCGTTCGGCGGGCGCGTGCTGTCGGCAGACGAGCAGCCGAAGTATCTGAACTCGCCGGAGACAGCCGCGTACACGAAGGGGCGACACCTGTACGGGCTGAATTGGACGCGCGACGAGGTCAGGCGCAAAGGGTTCGCGATCCTCGTCGAAGGTTATCTCGATCTGATCGTCCCCTTTCAAGCCGGCGTGCGCAACATGGTGGCGAGCCTCGGCACGGCGCTGACGCCGGAGCAGGTGCGGTTGCTGGGCCGGTTTGCGCGCAAAGTGGTCGTCAACTATGATGGTGATCGGGCGGGTGTGAAGGCCGCACAACGCGCAATCGAAACTCTATTACCCGAAGACTTCGAGATCAAAGTGCTGGTGCTGCCCGACGGCACTGACCCGGACGAGTTCATCAAGGCGCACGGCACCGAAGGGTATCAAGAGCAGCGGGGCAAGGCGCAGCCCTTTATCCAGTTCGTGCTCGATCAGGCGACGCGGGAGCGCAATCTTCACAACCCACCGGACAAAGGCGAAGCGGTCAAGGAGGTGCTCCCCTTCGTCCGCGCCGTCCGCGACCGCATCCAGAAGCGTGACTATTTCGATCAGGCGATGGATGCACTGCGTGTCGAAGACGCGGGCTTGCGGCGTGCTCTTTGGAAAGATGTAAATGCGTCGACAGGCGCGCCCGGCGGCCGGGATGTGAAGCAGCAGGTCGCCGCGGCCGAGAGCGTGCCGCCGACCGTCGCCGAGCAGCGTCTGTTAGAACTGCTCATCCACGACGCAGAGTTGCGCGCACATGTGCTCCCACAGTTGGCCGCGGACGTGTACGCGGGGCTGCCGACCGCGCCGCTCTTTACCGCACTCAAGGAGTTAAACGAGGCGGGCGCGGGAGTAGAGTTCGATACGCTCAACGCGCGCGCAGGCGACGACGAAGAGTTGCACAAGCTGGTGGCGCTCGTCTGGTGGAGCGAGGCGCAACGCGCCGAGGGCGAGGCGTTGGATGAGGTGCTCGGCGCGGCCGAGAGTTGTCTGACGACGCTCCGGCTGATGCGCGTCGAGCGGCGACTGCGGGAGTTGAGCGCCGAGATCGTGGCGGCCGAGCGCGCGGGTGATACAGCACGCCGCGACGAGTTGATCATGGAAAATCTGGAGTGGACGCGCCAGCGCAACGCGTTGTTGCCCAGACAGTGACGATTGCGGATTGCGGAATTCGGATGGCGGATTCTACAATCGTGCAAGCTCGTAATGCTTATTTAATTAATCCGAAATCTGTTATCCGAATTCCGCAATCGAGCGAGATGGGCATAGAAGAAAAAGATCGGGACGATGTGATGGAGCGCCTGCTGGAATTGGGCGCGGATAAGAAGTTTTTGAGCTTCGACGACCTGAACCGCGAGCTGCCCGATAACGTCGTCTCGCCCGACGACATCGAGGATGTGCTCTCGAAGCTCGAAGGCTCGAACATCACCGTCGCCGATTCCGACGAGCGGCTGATCGAACAGGCGGCAGCCGTCGCCACGCCCGACGACGAAGAGGTCGATCTAGACGAAGACATCGAACTCGATCTCTCGGCCGGCGCGCTGGAGAAGACGAACGATCCCGTCCGCCTCTACCTGCGCGAGATGGGCGTCGTGCCGCTTCTGACGCGCGAAGGCGAAGTCTCCATCGCCAAGCGCATCGAGCGCGGGCAGTTAAAGACGCAGAAGTCGATCTCGCGCTCGCCCATCGCCGTCAACGAACTGATCAAGATTGGCGAAGAACTCGAAGCCGGTCAGACCAACATCCGCGACGTGGTCAACTTCTCCGATCAAGCGGAGTTGTCGGGTCAAGAGGACAAGGCGGATGAGTACTTGCAGTGGACACTCGAAGGCATCGGCAACATCCGCAAGCATTTCAAAGCGGGTTTGAAGGAGTGGGACAAGCTGCGCGCCGAGCAAAAGCTGACGCGCGGCAAGAAGTCGAAGAAGCTGTTGCGCCTCCAACGCAAGGTTGCGCGCATCCGCCTTGAGATCGCGCAGGAGATCGGCCAACTCAACATGACCGAGCGGGCGCGCAAGCGCCTGATCGATTCGATCAGCGACGCCTACAAAGAGGTGCGCGCCGCCGAGCGCGACATAGAGAAGTACACGGAGAAGCTCGGCAAGAAGCGGATCAAGCCCGAAGAGGAGAAAGACTACAAGCGCGTCATCTCGAACGCCCGCCGCAAGCTGCAACTGATCGAGTCGGAGACCTACATCACGCCCATCGAGATCAAACGCTCGCTGCAAGCCATTACCATCGGCGAGCAGGAGACGGGCCAAGCCAAGCGCGAGCTGATCGAAGCGAACCTGCGGCTCGTCGTCTCCATCGCCAAGAAGTACACGAATCGCGGTTTGCAGTTTCTCGATCTGATTCAAGAGGGCAACATCGGCTTGATGAAGGCCGTTGACAAGTTCGAATGGCGGCGCGGTTATAAGTTCTCGACCTATGCGACATGGTGGATTCGCCAAGCGATCACGCGCGCGATTGCCGATCAGGCGCGCACCATTCGTATTCCTGTGCACATGATCGAGACGATCAATAAACTCATTCGCACCTCACGCTCGCTCGTGCAGGAGTTGGGGCGCGAGCCGACGAGCGAAGAGATCGCGAAGAAGATGGACATTCCCGTCTCGAAGGTGCGCAAGGTGTTGAAGATCGCGCAGGAGCCGATCTCGCTCGAAACGCCAATTGGCGAAGAGGAAGACTCGCACCTCGGCGATTTCATCGAAGACAAGTCGATTTTGAATCCGGCCGATGCCGTCGTCGCCTCGAACCTGCGCGAGATCACGGATGAAGTGTTGGCGACGCTGACGCCGCGCGAGGAGAAAGTCATCAAGATGCGCTTCGGCTTAGGCACAACCGGTTCTGAGCACACGCTCGAAGAGGTCGGTCAACACTTCGCCGTCACGCGCGAGCGCATCCGCCAGATCGAAGCCAAGGCCCTGCGCAAGTTGCGTCATCCCTCACGCTCGCGTAAGCTGAAAGCATTCCTTGAAGGTACGCGCCAATAACTGTCCGGCGGCTGCGGTCAATTGTCGGTTATGCTCGATTTCTTGGGAATTCGCCGGAAATTGGGCTGCGCGACTACCAACTGACCAATGGTAACGGACATCTAAAGTTCTCTGCATGAAACGCATCATCGAAAGCTACCGGCGCAAACTCGCCACTGAAGAAGGGTACGTCATCAGACGTGGGGCGCGTCTGCGCGTGGCGCTCTGCTATCCGAACGTGTATGCGGTCGGCATGGCGAATCTTGGTTTTCATTCTGTTTACGAACTCTTCAATAACATCCCTGACGTATCTTGCGAGCGCGTCTTTCTGCCGGACGAGGCGGAGTTGCGCGAGTATGAGAAGACGAACGCGCCGCTCCTCAGCTTTGAGACGCAGACGCCAGTGCGTGAGTTCGATGTCGTGGCCTTCTCCATCTCGTTCGAGACTGATTACTTGAACATGGCGCGCATGCTGCGCCTTGCGGGCGTGCCTTTGTGGGCGCGTGAGCGCACGCATCATGATCCTTTGATCGTGATGGGCGGCGCGGCGTCGTTCCTCAACCCTGAGCCGATTGCCGACTTCACAGACGTGGTCG
Organism: Pyrinomonadaceae bacterium; assembly: GCA_045807745.1. Taxonomy (GTDB): domain Bacteria; phylum Acidobacteriota; class Blastocatellia; order Pyrinomonadales; family Pyrinomonadaceae; genus QHXQ01. The sequence continues at coordinate 354,392 of JBJMGT010000023.1, read as the reverse complement.
GCGTCGGCGAAGGCGAAGTGCTCGTGCCGCAACTCGTCGATGCGATCTTTGATAACGAAGGAACGAAAGAAGATTTGCTGCTCGCACTCGCACAGCGTGGGCGCGGCTTCTACGTGCCGTCTCTCTACGATGTGACGTATCAAACGGACGGCACAGTCGTGGCATACACGCCGACGGCCGAAGGCGTGCCGGCGCGTGTCGGGCGCGCGGTGGCAGCGGAGAATCCGAAGGAAGGCACGCTTAGGCGCGCGATGCGCCGGGGCGAGTTTGCGGTCGCCGAACAGTTGCGCGCGCAGGATGTGTTCGCGCCTTCGACCGTCATCTGGGCCCCGACGGCGGAGATGGGCGAGCGCTTCCTCATCGAAATCTCGCGCGGGTGCTCGCAGGGCTGTCGCTTCTGTTGGGCGGGCTTCAACTACTGGCCGCCGCGCGTCGTGCCCGCGCGCGACATTCTGGCGAAGGCCAAAGAGTGGCGCGCGAAGACCGATAAGATCGGTTTGGTCTCGACGGCCGTCTGCGATCACCCTGAGATCAGCGAAATCCTACAGGGCTTGCGCGCAATGAACTATCGCATCTCGGTCTCATCGTTGCGGCTTGATCAGATCGAAGACGAGTTGCTCGACGCATTGGTCGAGTCGCGCGACCAGCAGATTGCGGTTGCGCCGGAGACCGGCTCGGATCGTTTGCGCAAGGTCATCAACAAGAATCTGACGAACGACGAGATCGTGGACATCTGCGGCGCGGTCTTTGATCGCGGGATGTTGACGATCAAGCTCTACCTCATGGTCGGGTTGCCGACTGAGACTGACGAAGATTTGGTCGAGATGGTCAACCTCGTCGAGCGCATCAAGGATCGCATGCTCGAAGCTGGTAAACGGTTCGGGCGCGCAGGGAAAATCATTCCCGCGCTGAACGGTTTTGTGCCCAAGCCGAACACGCCGTTTCAGTGGGAACCGATTTGCGAGGAGCGCGAGTTGAAGCGACGACTCAAATGGGTCTGCAAACAATTGGCGCGCATCCCCAACGTCGAAGTGCGCGCGATGTCGGCGCGCATCGCGCACGAACAGGCGCTCTTCTCCTCAGGCGACCGCACCACTGCCCGTGTCATCGCGGCGCTCGCGGCGAACGGCGGCGACCTCAATGCAGCGCTGCGCGAAACAAATATCGATGCGAGTCTGCACACAAGTCGCTTGCGCGCTTACGACGAAGTGTTGCCTTGGGAGATCGTAGACTCAGGTTTAGGCCGCGTCTTCTTGCGGCAGGAACACGAGCGCGCGCAAATAGCCCGATCCACCGCGCCGTGTCCATCGGTCAGTCAATGTACGCGTTGCGGCGTCTGTCCGACGACATGGCTCGCGTCAGCCCCCGTCCCGCTCGTCCAACTGCAAAGCGCACTCGGCGCGAAAGTTGCAGCAGCCTGAAAAGCAAGGATGAAGGATGAATGAGAAGCGGTTCTCAGTCATCCTTCATCCTTCATCCTTCATCCTTCCCTTTCGCCCTCCGCTTCAGAAGGTAGCGCTCTTGACTGTGTGATTGAATTTGTACTGATAGGTGGTGACGATGAGGGGAATCGGGCGGGTGAACTGCACGTGCGCCTCGATCCGCCCGTCGCGCGTGGTTGCCTCGATCACGGTATTGGGCGGTAATTCGTAGTAGTCCGAGTTGTCCTTGATCTGCTTCTCAACCGCGGCGGTAGTTTTATTGAGCGCGGCCGCGTTGTTCACCGTGTCCTGCATGAACGATTCAAGCAGCGAGGCGCGATAGAAAACGGGTACGGTCTGATAGCCGATATAACCGGCGGCGATCAGGAGCGCCATCACGATTGTAAAGTTGAGCCGCGCGCCGCCGCGCTCACGCTCACGCACGTGTCCCGCGCGTGTCCCGCACGTCTGCCACATTCACTTACCCCCCTTTTACGGCTGGACGATTAACTACTCGTTGAGCGCGGCGCGGAGTGCGGCACGCAAGACGCGCGGCGGCACTGCCTGCCCGCTGACGATGCGCGCCCGCCCGATCCGCTCCAACAAGACCCACTGCACATGCCCGCCGACCGACTTTTTATCCGTCACCAACGCCCGCAGCAGTGCATGCTCAGCGAGATCATCGGCGCGCGGCAAGCGCCCCGCCAACCGGACGGTCGCACGTAAGGATTCTAACTCTGAAGCGGGCAGCAAGCCTAGCCTGTTTGAAATTTCGCCCGCCGCGATCATCCCGCGCCCGACCGCCTCGCCGTGCCGGAAGCGCCGAAAACCTGTGACGGCTTCGAGCGCGTGTGCGACCGTGTGCCCGAAATTTAGGATGCGGCGCGAGCGTGCGTCCGTGCGCCCGACGCTCTCGCGTTCGTCGCCCGCCACGATGCGCGCCTTGAACGCGCACTGCGCCGCGATCAACTCGCGCAACTGATCGGGTGCCTGCTCGCCCAGCAAATAGCTGCGCGTCTGCGCGAACAGGCGACGGCTGCCGACCGCGCCCTGCTTGATCGCTTCACACCAACCGGCCGTCAACTCACGCGCCGGCAACGTGTCGAGTGTGCGCGTATCGATCACAACGGCGCGCGGTTGATGAAACGCGCCGATCAAGTTTTTGCCGGTGCGTGTGTTCACGGCCGTCTTGCCGCCGACCGATGCATCGATCTGCGCGAGCAGCGTCGTCGGCGCTTGCAGCCAGGCGATACCACGCAGGTACACGGCCGCCGCGAAGCCGGCCAAATCGCCCACCACACCGCCGCCCAACGCGACCAACGCATCGCTCCGTTCAAGTCCGACCTGCGAGAGAAACGCTAGCGCCTGCTCGGCTTCGCGCAGAGACTTATGCCGCTCACCTTCACCCATCAACCAGTGCGCGACGCTGAACCCTTCTGCGCGCAGACGCGCGACGACCGGCGCGCCGTAGAGCGCGAAGACCGTTTGATTGGAAATAAGCACCACGCGCCGCGCCGCTGTTGCAAGCACACGCCGCGCCGTCGCGCCCAAACCGGCGAGCGCGTCCGCGCCGATCTCAATCTCATAACTCCGGCCTGCGCTTAAGCGCACCGGCACTCGTCGCATCATTTCGGTCTGTCGTCCCATCTATGTTTCGGCCACGGCTGTTAACAGATGCTCGGCCAACAACTCTACGTCCAATGCGCCCGCGCCGACGAGCGCCGCCAATTCTTCAACAGTGTAACGCGCGCCCGTGTTCCACAGATCGATCAACTCGTCGCCCGCAGCCCGCGTCGTCCACCAACGTCGCCCGTGCCGCGCGCGCAAATATTCGCCGAGCGCAGCCGCAAACAGACGCGCGCGCAAGTTTGCCGTCGCCGCGTCCGCATGCTCGCTTGCATCTTGCAAGTACAACGCCGGCTCGTGGCGAAAGCCAGTCGCCTCCGTGTGCGCGGCCGCATACTCCGCAGCCAGACGTTCCGCGCGCACGTCGGGCGCGCCGGCTAGTGCCGTTTGATATTGCCCTTGCGCACAACAGCGGCGCGCGTCATGCAACTCGACGAGCGCAAGGTCACGCGCGACGGCGCGGGCCGCAGAGGGTTTCAAGCCGCAGTACTCTCCGAGCCACGCTTCATCATGCAACAGGTAACGAAACAGAAAACCGTAACCCACCCGCGTCGTCGCGTCGGGCGCATGCACGAACTCCGGGTAGCGCGCGGCCAGATCGTGCGAGACCCAAGCGAGTTGCTGCGCGCACCCGGCAGCCTGAAAAAAGCGACTGAACAGTTGCGCGCCGCTGCGCGTGCCGGCCACAAGACGCACGTCCGCCGGCGGCTCAAGGCCGAAGTATGTGGCCGCTATAGGTCGCGTTGACTGGGTCGGCCATTCGACGCGTAGGTTCAACTGCTGCGCGACACGTATGCCGAGACCGGCCAGCGCTGCATTGTAGCCGGCCGGCCATTCCGCCAACGGGAAAAACTGATCGAGCCATGCCAAGCGCGCGAAGAAAAGTCCGTCAGCGAAGACCGGCGCGCGCGCGTACTGCGGCGGCAGATGGAGCGCCGCCCACTCGTGCAGGCGTGCGTCGTAGACCGTCTCGGTGCGCGCAAGCAGAGTAGCCGCTTGGGCCGTTAGTGTTGCTTCGTTCGCCTTGTCCGCTTCGTCGCGTGCCAGATCAAGCGCAACGTTTGCAGCGCGCAACGCGACCAGACGTGCGGCGCGCAGGTCGGCGCAAGCCGCGCCCGCGTCCAGCCAGCGCGCGGACAACTCGCGCCGGTTTGTTGCGTCCGGCTCACACGCGATCAACTCCGGCGCATCTGCCGCAGGCCGTCGCGTCCCCATCCACTCGACGTGCGCCGCCCGTTCGCAACGTCGCAACTCATCAGTGACCTCACGCGCACTCAGTTCGGCGTAGCCTAAGCGGGCGACGGCCAGCAGACGTTGGCGCGCGGTGCGTTCGGTTTCAAATTGCGTGGGTGTGTCGCGGTGTGCGCGTTCAAGGTCAGCGACAGCCGCGCGCGTCCACAGATCATCATAGCGGTCGCGCAGCGGCGACAGGCGCAGCTCCGTCGTGCGGCCCGTGTGATATTCATAGTGCGCGCGCGCCAGCGCGGCGGAGTAAGCCGCATACTCGCGGCGATAGTCGCCCGGATTCATCGGGCTAAACATAACACAAAGAAAAAGGATGAAGGCTGAGGGCTGAGGGCTGAATAAGAACCTGTCTTTATTCAGCCCTCAGCCCTCAGCCTTCATCCTTAAAAACAGAACAGGCGCGGCAACTTTGGAGTTGCCACGCCTGTTCTAATTTGTGGTTACTGTCCTCACCCCAGCAACCACTGAGACGGAGGATCCACCAACCGTCTCTCTTGCCCCACAATATAACGTGCAATGTGCATGCCACGCAAGCAGGCGCAAACCTATGTCTGCGCGACAGCTATCTTTGCTGAGCTTTCCGCAAATTTCGACTGAAGCGGCACAAGCCCAAAAGCGATAGCGAGGGCAACGGCGTGTAAAAATTGCGCGGGGCGGTACGTAAAGTTTTCCCGACGTGCCCTTTCTTACCCTGTGCCGAGCGCATTGCGTATGACCGCAGCCAGTGCGTGCGCCAGGCTGTCGATCTCAGTCTGGTCTTGGCCTTCGATCATAACGCGTGCCAACGGCTCTGTGCCGGAATAGCGGAGCAACAGCCGACCCGCACCCGCGAGTTGCGCTTCGGTCGCGCTGGCCTGGGCCGCGATCTCCGGCACGTCAGCAAACGGACGCTTCTCGCCGACGTGCACATTGACGAGCACCTGCGGGTAACGGACGAAGCCTGTGGTCAACTCGTGGAGCGGTTGCCCCGTCGTGTGCATTGCGCGCAACAGGCAAAGCATCGTGACCAGACCATCGCCCGCCAGACTAACGCGCGGAAAGATGATGTGCCCGGACTGTTCCCCGCCGAGGCTCGCATCCGTGTTTAGCAACTCTTCGAGGACATACTTATCGCCCACGTCCGTGCGCCGCAATTCGATGCCACGTGTCTTGAGCGCGAGTTCGAGACCGATGTTGCTCATCACCGTCGCGACGACCATCCGCCCGGCGAGTGCGCCGCGCGCCGCCATGTCTTGCGCCATGACCCACAGCGTCGCGTCGCCGTCCACGACCTTGCCGCGCGTGTCCACGAACAAGGCCCGGTCTGCGTCGCCATCGAACGCGACGCCAAGCTGCGCGCCCGCCTTCGTCACCACATCGCTCAGTTTATCGACGTAGAGCGAGCCAGCCTCGCGGTTGATGTTTCGCCCATCCGGTGCATTGTTAATGGCGACGACTTCCGCACCGAGTCGCGCGCAGAGCGCCGGGGCTAGCGCAAAGGCCGCGCCGTGCGCGCAGTCAAGGACGAGTTTCAAACCTTCAAGCTGCAAGCCCGCGCCGATCTCTCCGCTAAGATAATCGAGATAGCGCGCGCGCAGACGGGTTGCGTGCGATTCCTGTTCTGTCTCGCCGCTAGTCGATTGTGTTGGAGCGGAATGCGATGCTGATACGCGGGCGCGGGCGGCGTAGATGTCGGCTTCGATCAGACGCTCGGTCGCGTCATCGAGCTTGCGCCCCGAGGGCGCGAAGATTTTGATGCCGTTGTCTTCATACGGATTGTGCGAGGCGCTGATAACGACGCCCGCGTCCGCCGGCAACGTGCGCGCCAGATAGGCCACGCCCGGCGTCGTGATGACGCCCGCCGACTCAACCTGCGCCCCGGCCGCGGCCGCGCCCGCAACGAGCGCCGCTTCAAGCCACGCGCCCGACTCGCGCGTATCGCGCCCGACGACGATGCGCGGTGCGCGGCCAGTGCGGGCTGCAAGTTGGCGCGCAAGCGACGCGCCCGTCGTGCGGATCGTGTCCGCGTCTAAGGGGAAGACGCCGGCCGCGCCGCGCATGCCGTCCGTACCAAACAGTTTCTTCATTTTTTGATCGAGAACTCCGCCGGCTTCGTCGAGACCAGTTCGATGCGGGCGTCGAGGCCGGGCGGGAGTTGGAGGCGCGGTTTGAGTTGGCCATCGGGCGTCTGTTCGAGCAAGAGTTTCACGTCCGCCGCGCGCAAGGCCGTGATGGTCGAGCGCGGGCCGCGCAAGGTCACAGTGGCGCGCGCCGGTTGCGTTAGGCCAGCACCATTAGCAGGTTGCACGCCGACGCCGGTCAAGGTCTTTTCTTCGCGCGCTTCGCCGATCTGCACTTGCACGTCCACGGCCGTTTCGAGCGGGACGACCTTCGGGTCGGTGATGTCCACGACCACTTGCGGGGCCGTGAAACTCTCCGTCCGCCCGTCGAGCGCAATTGGTTCGGTCAAGATTTTTTGCAACGCGTTCACGTGGCTTTCGGGGCCGCGCACGCGCACGCGATTTGGGACGGACTGTATGCCGATCAACTCGTAGCCCGCGGGCGGCATGCCTGTCGTTGGCACGTTTACGACGAACTCGCGCTCGATCCTTCGTTCAAGTTCCAGCTTGATGCTGCTCGGCTCGATGCGCTCCAGCTTAACGCTCTCGACGCTCACGCCTTCGGGCAACTTCAGCATGACGTTCTGCGGCGTCAACCGGACGAGGTGTGCGCCCGGTTGTAGTGTGCTCGCGTCGAAATTGACCGCCACGTCATCGGTCTTCAGTGCAGACAATTCGCGTTGACTACCGCGCAGCGTCAAATCCACCTCTTCGCGCAGATCGTTGCTGACCTCCACATCGCCGGGCAGCACGAGGAACATTTGCACGTGGCGCAGGCGCACGGTCGCAGGCGTGCGCTGCCCCGTCACCGCCCACCACAGCCCGAACGTGATGACGAGCGCCAGCACCTTCAAGCCCCAGTCCTCGAACAGCAACTCGCGCAGCCAGCGCCGCCCCATGAGCGCAGCATCTTTTTCCAGATCACGTAGAGTCATGAATCAGAGGTCAGAGGTCAGAGATCAGAGGTCAGTGAAATCAGCTTTTGTTTTAACTGACCTCTGACCTCTGCTTTTCACATTGAAACTATTTCATTTCTTTCAGCCTCGGCCTCGACCGTGGTCTGCTTCTTCTCTCTGCGCCCCGGCGCTTCGAGCGCGTTGAGGATGACGGCGCGCAGTTGGGTGGCGTCGAGCGCGCGGCGAATCTCGCCGGCTTGCATGAAAGAGATAAGCCCCGTCTCTTCGGAGACGACCACGGCGACCGCGTCCGTGTCTTCGGTGATACCGATGGCGGCGCGATGGCGCGTGCCGAGGTCTTTCGAGAGCCGCGGGTTGAGCGTGAGCGGCAGGAAGCACGCGGCCGCCGCGACGCGATGCCGCCGGACGACCACCGCGCCGTCATGGAGCGGCGTCGCTGGATTGAAGATCGTCACGAGCAGGTCGTAGCTCAATTCAGCATCGAGGCGCACGCCGCCGTCCACCACGTTCTTCAAACCGACGCCACGCTCGATGACAATGAGCGCGCCCGTCTTGGTCGAAGCGAGCGTCGTCGCGGCCAGAATGATCTCGTCGTAGACGCCTTCGCCGAATTGCCCGCGCTGGCGCGGCAGGAGCGGTAGGCGGATGCGATTGCCGAGCGAGATGAACGCCTGCCGGATTTCGGTCTGAAAGAGCACGATGATCAGGATCGGCAGGTAGAGCAGGACACCGCGCAGGACATATTCGAGTGTGGCCAGATCATAGCGAAGCGCGAGCCAGTAGAGGAGCGCGAAGGCCGTGATGCCTGCGGCCATCGGCACGGCGCGCGTGCCGCGCAGGAGTTTCAAGACCGTGAACACGATGACAAAGACCAGCACCAAGTCCAGCAGGTTGCGGGACTCGCGTAGCCGCTCCATGTACTCGGTGTATGGCGCGATCAGTAACACGGTCTTTCGCTCACGCTTAGATCGAGGTGTGCAGTGCATTAACTATAGACGGCTCCAGCCGGCTAGATTTGCACGCATCCGCGTTGATTATGCGGTAAGAAACGACGCGCCGCAAGATCGGGCGCACATATCGCGTGTGCGGCCAGTTTTAAAGGTGAATAGAGGTTGTTATTTCACGGGCGCGCGCGGTTTCAGACGCCCGCGTTGGAGGTAGCCGACAAGTTCGCCCGCGTCGTCAATGACGGCGAGCGCGCCCGCGCCGTTCTGCTTCATCAACGCGAAGGCGCGTTCCAAGGGAGTTGTCGGCGCGACGAACAGGCGTGGCTCGACGGGGCGCATGACTTCGCTCACGCGCGTCTTGTGCCATAGCTCGCGCGGCAATTTTTTCAAGTCGGCGAGTGTCAGTATGCCGTGCAGCCGGCGCGCGTGCGCGACCGCGAACGATTCCTGCCGGTGTTGCGGCAGCACAGCATCAATGAGGTGGCTGACGAGTGTGTCCGGTTCAATCGCGAACGGCGCAGTCATCGCTTCGGCGACCGTGTGTGCGTGCCGTTGACTGTGCGCGCGCCAGACCGCGCGCGCTGCATCCCACAGGAACAGCCCGACCAGCACAGACCACAGCGCCATGAAGTACGCGCCGTGCTCGTAAGCCATATAGATGCCGAAGACGACGATGGTCAGCGCGATCAACTGCCCGAAGCGGCTGACCGTGCGCGTCGCCTGATCGAGTTGTCCCGTGCGATGCCACAGGTACGAGCGCATCACGCGCCCGCCGTCGAGCGGATAGCCCGGCAGCAGGTTGAAGATCGCTAGCATCAGATTGCCGGCCGCAAAGATGGCGCAGACCGCCCACACGACCCACCATTCGCCCATGCGCGCCAAAGACATCGCACCAAAGCCCACGAGCGCAAACATGAAACTCGCCGCCGGCCCCGCCACCGCGATGCGAAACTCCGCGCGCGGACTGTCCGGCTCGCGCCTGAGGCGCGCGAGACCGCCAAACGGGTGCAAGACAATCTCGTCGATCTCTATGTGCTCGCCCTGCGCCGCCAGCGCGTGCGACAATTCGTGCCCGAAGACCGAGAGGAACAATAGCAACGTCGTGATGATCCCGGCGACCAGCGAAGCCGAGTCGTTCAGTTGCACATCCCACAACCCGCGCTTGAAATTCTCCGCCAGTAGCCAAGTGCTCAACGCGAATACGATGAACCAGCGATAATCAATGCGCACGGGAATGCCAAACACCCGCGCCACGCGCAACTGCCGGTGGAGAATTTGGTCAAGCCTCATAAAGATAGTGACAAGTGACGAGTGACAAGTGACGAGTATGAAATTTTTATCTTGTCACTCGTCACCTGTCACTTGTCACTACTCTCATACGCTCGCTTCCGCGTCGAGCAAAAGCGATGGCTCGTTGCGGGCGACGCGGCGGAGCAGGAGGGGGATGTCGAAGAGTTGCGCGAGTCCTTTGACGATGGCGTAGCGCGGCTCTTCGGCGGCGCTCGTCGGTAGGTTCGTCTCGCGTTGCAGGTATGCGTCCATGCCTTCGAGGAGCGCGCCGCCGCCCGTCAGGATGATGCCCCGGTCGTAGATGTCCGCAGCCACTTCGGGCGGCAGGTCTGCGAGCGCGTTGCGCACGGCGTCGGCGATCTTGTGCACGACGTTCTGCGTGACGACGTAGATGTCGTCGGCCGTCACTTCAACCGCACCGGGCCCGCTCGTGTGCACATCGCGCCCTTTCACGGTGATCGCACGCGCCGGCTCGGCCGGCTCAATCGCCGAGCCAAGCTCGTTCTTCAAACGCACCGCCGTGGGCGCGCCGATGATTAGACCCCGAAAGCGGCGCAGACGTTCCACGATGGCGGCGTCGATGTGGTTGCTGCCGATCCGCTCGGCGCGCGCATAGACGATCTGCCCCAACGCGACGACGGCGATGTTGGTCGTATCGCCGCCGATGTCCACGACGGCCGAGGCGCGCCCGTCTTCGATGTCCACGCCCGCGCCGATGGCGGCCGCGAGGCCCTCTTCGACCATGTAGATGCGCCCGATGTGCGCGTGCTCGGCGGCGGTTAGCAATGCGCGCTGCTCGACATGCGTCACGCCGGAGAGGACGCCCATCACAGCGCGACGGCTGAAGTGCGAGAAGCCGCTGCGCGCTTGCCGCACAAAATGATCGAGCATCTTCTCGGTGTAGACGAAGTCGGCGACGACGCCGCTGACCATCGGCGCGACCAGCGCGATCTCGCGCGCCTCGCGCCCCTGCATCTCGTTGGCCTCGCGCCCGTAGGCAACCACGTCGCCGGTCAGTTTGTTGACCGCGACGATGGACGGCTCGTCCACCACCACGCCGCGCCCTTTGACGGCGATGATGGTCGAGGCCGACCCCATGTCGATGGCCATCGAGTCGGAGATCAAGTCGCGCAACTTGCCGAAGTGCCAGAACGAAGGCGTCCGGCGTCTGTATGAACGTTTCGCCATTGCGTTGTTGTTCGTGCTCAAGTTATGCCCCGGGCGCAGCGTGTTTCAGGTATAGACCCCACGAACTCAAACGAGACGTTCGCGGCGCGTGGCACGCGCGCAATGTGACTGGAACGGGGCGTGGCGCTAGTATGACATACAACGGGCGAGGGCGACCAGAGGCAAGGTCGAAGCGCGTTAATTGCTTGGCCGCGACTCATTCTTGTCTGTCTTTATGCGTCCGTGCTAGCTTGTCCCTCTCGTAGTCGCTCTATTCATCAGCAAACAGAAAGAACCTATCCATGACTGATGTTCGACGGTTCACTATGCGCGCGCTGACGACGTTGAGTCTTGCCTTGTTGCTTATTATGGGCGGGCACGCGCGCGCGTGGGCGCAGCAGCAGTTTGACGCGAGCACTTATGCGGGCTTGCGCTGGCGTATGATTGGCCCGTTTCGCGGCGGGCGTGTGAACGGTGTGACCGGCGTGCCCGGTCAGCCGAACACTTTCTATTTCGGCTCAGTCGGCGGCGGCGTGTGGAAGTCGCAGAATTCCGGCCGCACATGGACGCCTGTCTTTGACGCGCAGTCCATCGCATCGATTGGCGCGCTTGCCGTCGCGCCGTCGAATCCGAACGTCGTCTATGTCGGGTCGGGCGAAGCCGACATGCGCTCGCAGATTTCGCACGGCAACGGGATGTACAAGTCAACGGACGCCGGGCAGACGTGGACGCACGTGGGCTTAGACGGCACGCGGCAGATCGGGCGCGTGCTGGTCGATCCTAAAAATGCGAACGTCGTGTTCGTCGCCGCGCTTGGTCACGCTTACGGCGCGAACCCAGAGCGCGGCGTCTATCGCACGCGCGATGGCGGCGCGACGTGGCAGCAGGTCTTGTTCAAGAGCAACGATGTGGGCGCGATTGATCTGCAATTCGATCCCACGAACTCGCAAATCGTCTATGCGAGTCTGTGGAACACGCGGCGACCGCCCTGGAGCATCTACCCACCGTCTTACGGCCCCGGTGGCGGCGTCTTCAAATCGACGGACGGCGGCAACACGTGGCAACAGTTGACGACAGGCTTACCCGTCGAGGGGCTTGGGCGCATCGGGCTAGCCGTCACGCCGACGAATCGCAACCGCGTCTATGCCATCGTGGATGCGAAAGTGGGCGGGCTGTATCGCTCGGATGATGCGGGCGCGACGTGGAGTCTGATCTCGGACGACAAACGCATCTGGGGACGTGGCTGGTATTTCTGCAAGGTCGCGGCCGATCCGAAGAACGCGGACACGGTCTACGTGTCGAACACGTCGCTCTATCGTTCGACCGACGCGGGCAAGACGTGGACGGCGCTCAAGGGTGCGCCCGGCGGCGACGACTATCATCAACTCTGGATTTACCCGGACGACCCGAAGCGCATGATTCTCGCGAGCGATCAAGGGACAATCGTCACCGAAGACGGCGCGCAGACGTGGAGCAGTTGGTACAACCAACCGACCGCGCAGCTTTATCACGTGGCGGCGGACAATCGTTTTCCCTATTGGGTGACGGGCGCGCAGCAGGACAGCGGCGCGGTCGGCGTGCCCACGCGCAGCAATCATGCCGAAATCTCGATGCACGATTGGTCGCCGGTGTGCGCGGGCGGCGAGAGCGACTACACCGCGCCCGATCCTTTGCATCCCGAAATTCTATTCGGCGGGCGCGTCACACGCTGCAACGTCGTGACGGGCGAGATCAAAGACGTGTCGCCTGAGCGCGCGATGACCGTGCCGGCGCGGCACACTTGGACAGTGCCGCTTGTGTTTTCGCAGGCCGACCCGCGCGCGCTCTACTTCAGCAATCAATTCTTGTTTAAGACGACAAGCGGCGGCGAGAGTTGGACGCAAGTGAGTCCTGATCTGACGCGCGAAGACCCCGGCGCGCCTGCGAACCTCGATGCCGCGACCGCGGCCGATGCACCCGAAGGCAAACGGCGCGGCGTCATCTACACCATCGCGCCGTCGCCTCTGCGCGCACAGACCATCTGGGTCGGCACGGACGACGGGCTGATTCATCGCACCGACGATGATGGCAAGACGTGGCAGAACGTCACGCCGCCGGAATTGACCGCGTGGAGCAAGGTCGTGCTGATGGACGCGTCACACTTCGACGTGAACGAAGCTTACGCCGCGATTGATCGCCACCGGCTCGAAGACTACGAGCCGCACATCTATCGCACGCGCGATGGCGGCAAGACGTGGCAACAGATTACGAATGGACTGCCGCCGGGCGTCTACATGCAGACGGTGAAAGAAGACCCGCAACGGCGCGGGCTGTTGTTTGCCGGCACGGAGTTGAGCGTCTTCGTCTCGTTCGACGATGGCGACCACTGGCAGCCGTTGCAACTCAATCTGCCGCACGCGTCCGTGCGCGACCTCGTCATACGCGAAGACGATCTCATCGTCGCCACGCACGGGCGCGGCTTCTGGGTGCTCGACGACATCACGCCCTTGCGGCAGTTGAGCGCCGAGGTGGTCAACGCCGCCACTTATCTGTTCCACCCGGCGGACGCCTTCAACATGCCGCCGCCGAGCGAGAACGGCACGCCGAAGCCGCGCGATGAAGCGCTCGCGGAGAATCCGCCTTACGGCGCGCTCATCGATTATTATTTAAAGGCGGGCGCGAGCGGCGAAGTGGTGCTTGAAATTCTTAACCCAGCGGGCGAATCGATCCGTCGTTATTCGAGTGCAGAGCGCCCGACGCCTGTCGATCCGAACACGCTCAGCATCCCGGCCTTCTGGGTGCGCACGCCCGCCACGCTCTCCGCCGCAGCCGGCATGCATCGTTGGGTCTGGGACTTGCGCCCGACGCCGCCCGCTAATCGCGCGGCTGGTGGCGGCGGCGGTGGCGGCGGCGTCTTCGGCGGCCGCAACACGGCGGTGCTCCCCGGCCTGTACACGGTCAAGCTCACGGTCGAGGGCCAGAGCTACACGCAGCCGTTGCGCGTGAAGATGGATCCGCGCGCACGTTAGTGTTTAATGATTAGTGATCTGACAAAGCGCGGCGGCTTAGGCGTGCGCGTTGGCGACGCAGCCCGAACGGTTGAGCGAGCAATGACAGAACCGGCCTATCCGGCGGCCCGTGCGGTCGCGCAGACTGTAGCGGAGCACTTCGCCCGACAACTATCGACGGCGCAGAGGCAGGGGCAACAGGAGTTGGCCCCTGTGCCTGACGCACAAGTGATCGAAGCGATCATCGACGCTGCCTTCTGGGCGAGTCTCCGGCCCGAGGAAGGCTACGCGCCGAAAATCTCGCTCGCCTTCCTGCCGCCGACACACACTGGGCAATCGCTCATGTTTGAGCGGCGACTCCCACTCAACCCGCACGCCCTCGCGCGGCTCGCGCCCGCCGTTGAACGCCCCAGCATACATCTCGGCGTCTGGCGCGACGCAGACGAACTGTATGTGTGGGGCACTACGCACGTGATCCCGCGCCTCTGCTTTGTGCTGGAGGTCATCGAACCCGGTCTCTTGGTCGTCAAATACCGGCGCGGGCCAGACCCCGGCAAGTTCGTCAACGTCCTGGTGCTCAGGGGCGACGAGATCAAAGTGGTGGACGAAGAGGGCACGAGCCTGCCCGACTGCCCCTCGCTCATCGAGTCGCTGCTCAGCTTCGGCTCGCCCGCCGCGCCGGCCGATGCGGTGAACGTGCTGCTGCAACTGGCCGTCTCTATGCGCGCGCACGGGCGCGGCGGCACGCTGCTCGTCGTGCCGCAGGGCGCGGCGGCGTGGCGCGATTCAATCGTGTGGCCCGTGCCCTACGCGGTCGTGCCACCGTACACCGAGTTGGCCGAGTTGACGCGCGCCGATGCGGGTGTTGTGGGCCGGCGGCAATGGCAAGAGGCTTTGCGGCAAGCGGTCGATGTGATCGGGGGCTTGACGGCCGTCGATGGCGCGGCGTTGATCACCGATCAGTATGAGCTGCTCGCCTTCGGCGCGAAGATCGTGCGCCGACGAGGCGGCGCGCAGGTCGAGCAGGTGATCTTGACCGAACCCGTCATGGGCGACGCGGCCGCGGTCGTCCATCCCGTCCAACTCGGCGGGACGCGCCACATGTCGGCGGCGCAGTTCGTCCAAGATCAACAGGACGCGGTCGCCCTCGTCGCCTCGCAAGACGGCCGCTTTACAGTCTTCGCGTGGTCGCCGTGTGAAGCGCTGGTGCACGCGCACCGCGTGGAGACGTTGTTGCTGTAAAAGGCGGCGGGCGGCTAGGGCCTACTGCGCTGCTTCGGTCTGCCGCGCACAAGATGTTGCAGCGCCAACTTGCCCGTCCGCCAGACCGCCTCGAACACGATCCCGGCTGACAGCTTCGACTGCCCGGCGCTGCGCTCGGTGAAGATGATCGGCACTTCCGTGAGCGCATAGCCCAGCATCCAGACGCGGTAGTTAAGTTCGACCTGAAAGGCGTAGCCGTTCGCGCGCAGTTGTTCCAGATTCAGAGCCTCGACCACCTCCCGCCGGAAGCATTTGAAGCCGCTGGTCGGATCACACACCGGTAACCTCGTGACGAGGCGCACATAGTGGGCGGCGGCCGTGCTCAGCGCCAGCCGGCGCAACGGCCAGTTCAATATCCGTATGCCGCCGACGTAGCGCGAGCCGATCACTAGATCGTGCGTCTCTGCTGCCCGCAACAGCCGCGGGATGTCGGCCGGGTCGTGTGAGAAGTCGGCGTCCATCCCTAAGATGCGTTCGTAGTCGCGCGCCAGCGCCCACCTGAAGCCGGCGACGTAGGCCGTCCCGTAACCCAGCTTCCCCGGCCGCTCGATCAGCCAAATCCGGTCAGGCGCGGCCGCCGCCGCGCCGCGTAATATCTCCGCCGTTCCGTCCGTCGAGTGATCGTCGATGAAGAGCAGGTGGAGCGGGAGTTGGCGCAGTTGCGCCAACAGCGGCTCGATGTTCAACGCCTCGTTATAGGTCGGTAGGATAACGAGCGCCCGCCGCGGCGGGTGGAGGGCCGCCCCATGTTCGTTCGCCTTGCTCATCGGTGCTTTTCCATCACGCGCACATTTAATCTTTGAGATAAATTTCTTTCAAGGCGGCGGGCGGCGCGGCGAACTTTTTGAGTAAGCGAAAGTGGGTCTGCACCCATTGCCGGTAAGCTGGTAAGCGCGCCAGCCGGTCAGTCCAGAAGATGATCATACGACTGTCGGCGCTGGCCCTAATGGCCTGCTCGTCGGTTAGATAACCGCTGCTGATCCGCGCGAGGGAAGTGTCGCAGAGTTGCGGGGGCGGCTGCCGGCCGGCGCGAAACACCTGCATCTGCTGGTCGCTGACGACAAATTCGCCCGGTCGCGTGTACTGTTCGATGAGTTGGAGCACTTCCTGCTCCGGTGCTTCAGCCTGCGCCTCTTCGGCCAGCGATTGAGCAGCCAGATGCGGCAGCCAGTCCAGCCGTCCCTGTTCACCTGTGTCAGCCGGCAAGTAAGCGACCGTAGACAACAGGCAGAGCGCGCCGAGCAACACTGCTTGCGCCGCCTTCGACCGTAGCGCCGTCAACCACAGGACGTTAGCCGAGGCTGCGACGGCCAGCGGGGGCAGAAGCAGCGCGAGGTGATGCTGGTAGAGCGGCGCGTGCATGACGAGGAAGAGTCCGACGGTCGATAACCACAGGACTAACCAGCCGGCGGCCAGCACCTTCTTCCGGGCCAGCCCAATTAGCCCAGTCACTGCCAGCAGCGTCGTCCCGGCCCCTAGTTGCAAGAGCAACCAAACTTGCCGCAGGTTGGCGCTCAAGTTCAGCGGGAACGCTCGCCTCATCTCCGTGTGAAAACGTATGGCCTGATCATACAAGGCGACCCGGTCCCACGGCAGGATGCCGAGCAGACAAACCACTGCGCAGGCCGCGCCGAAAACGAAGAACCGATAGGGTAATGTGAGCGCGTGGGGGTCTGACCTAAAACGCCGCCGCGCGTTGAACTCCGGCCCGACGACTACGAGCAGCAACGCCGGGCAGAGCATCGGTGCAACGAGCAGTTTGGTCAACACGCCGAGGGCCAGACATGCGCCAGCCCCCATCAGCATCAAGGCGGCGCGTCGGCCCGGCCGTGCGAACAGTGCGCCGAGTGCTAACAAAGACCAAGCCAGCGCAGGCATCTCGGCTTGCACGATGCGCGCCTCTTTAAAGAAGAGGCTCGCCAGCCCCAGCGCGAGCATCGCGCTGGGCGCGGCCAGAGGGCCGGCCAGCCGCCAAGCGATCCATCCGACGGCACTCAGACTCATCAACGCAAAGAAGACGCTGACCTCCCGGCCCACGAGCACCGAGTCGCCAAACAGTTTGCAAGCGAGTTTAAGCAGCGTCAGAAAGGCCGGCGGTTGCGAGGAGAAGACTGCGGCGAACAACGGCTGACCAGAGAGCGCGGCCCGCGTTGAGCAGAGGAACACACCCTCGTCGTAGTCCAGCGCATACTGCGTGCCGAGCCGTACCTGCCAGACGGAGGCGAAGCCGAGCAGCAACAGGGCACAGGTCAAGCAGACCCACCGTTGCGCTGGCGGGCCCGCTCGCCCCCCCGTAGTATTGTCCATGCGCCTCGCCATCTAATTGGTCGTCATGCGCTGCGACAAGATAATACTATGTATGCTGCTCGTATCTCTGCACCGCCGTGTAAATCGTCGTCGCCTGGCCACTAAGGTCGCCATGGAGTGCACTGCCTATGGCCATAGCCAGCCCTGCAAGGCGCAAGCCGGCTGCGCTTCGCGCCCTTAAAATGAAAAGAGGCAGGCTGATGTAGCCTACCTCTGGTTGTTCGCTGCGCCCTGGAGTTTCGCGTCTTGCCTTGACTCAACGTGCGCTGCGTCCGCCACGGGCTTGCAAGCCTATTAGCCGTGCCGGGAACGTGCCGAAGTCTTCCACCTCCCACGTGTTGCCGTCCCTGAGTCTGATCTTGGCGGCGGGAATAAATGTCCCCTGCCCTTGCCCCCTGCGGCCGAGAAAGAGTTCGGCGTAACCGAATTTATAGTCTTCCGACCGCGCGCCGTAACGTAGTTCGGAGAAGCTCAGGTTGCGCTGATAGACGACGGTCAATTTCGTCTCGCCGCTCGCCTGCGGGGTGGCGATGATCACATTTGCGGGCACACCCACGCCGTTGCCGAGTTGGATGCGCCCCGCGCTCATGCCTGAGAGCGCGCGCAACAGTTCATCCTGCCCGCCCGACTGAAGCGCCGAGTTTAATTGCTGCACCTCTGCCGACGTGGTGTAACGGTTTATGATCAGCGCGAATGGCGTCGAGCGCCCGGCCAGTCGCCCGCTAAAACCGTAGGCCGTGCCGGTGATGGTGCGCCCCGCATATCGCTCGTCCTGCCCGCGCGCTTGGAGCGGCTGCCAGGGCATCAATCCAAGCACGCAGCAGAATATAGAGACTAAACCGAGCCGCTCTCTGCTTCTCATGTTGCCTCCAAGACGATAAATTGTTAGGACTGATACAGAGGATGATAGCCGGGCCGGTCTTTATTGTCTGTACGCTTGGGCGCAGTTCTGCAAGTGCCTTTCGGCGCGGCGCGCATAATCGGCATGCGCGCAAGTAAGTAAACCGGCGGCAACGCAACAGTTATTTTCAGGTCGCCTAATTAACACGCAGTTAACTTGTGTTAGCTACAATGCCCGCTGTCCGCATTACGAATTAAGGAAGGATTAATCAATGCGCCAAGTCGTTTTGCGTGCGCTCCTCATGTACGCGCTCGTCGCCGCCATCGTCTGCGCCATCCAAGCCCAGACGCCTAAGTCCACGCCCAATGCCGCACCAACTGCGCAGCCCGATGCACCGCTCGACGACGTGCACCGCCAATTGCAGGCGCAGGGCGCGGAGATCGAACAGTTGCGCGCCGCACTCAAAGAGCAGACGCAACTGCTCCAACAACTGCTCGCGCGCGAGGCGAGCGCGAACGGCGCGCCTGCGAGCGTCGCACCCGCGACCTACATGACGAGCAATGTGGCAGCGATGGATTCGCTCGCGCCGACGACGGCGAATAACACACAGGTCGCGCCGAGCACGCAAACGACCGGCGCGAAAGCCCCGCCGCCCGCCGCCACTACTGCGCCGAAGCCCACGGAGATCACGACCGGCGTGCTCAGCTCGCTCAGCTTCAGCGGCGACCTGCGTTTGCGCTACGAGGGGCAGTTCGGGCTGTTGAATGCGCTGCCGAATAGCGCTGACCCAAGCGTAGTCGGCAACGAGTTGTCGGCGCGCAATCGCACGCGGGCGCGGCTGCGCTTCGCCGTGCGCGGACAGTTCGGGCGCGAGGTAGCGAAAGGCGAGCGCGAGTTCCAGTGGGGCTTGCGCCTCGCGACCGGCGCGCTGACCGATGTCAACTCGTCCAATCAGACGCTCACGGATTTCTTCCTGCGCAAGCCGGTCGGCATCGATCAAGCCTTCATTACTTATAAGCCTGCGCGCGTGCCGGGTCTGCGTTTGCAAGCCGGCAAGTTCGAGCCGCCGTGGCTCTCGACCGAGATGACGATTGACGTGGACTTGATGCCCGAAGGCTTGAACGAGCTTTACTCGCGCGACTTCAAAGACTCGAAGCTGAAGAATCTGACTTTCGTCGCGTGGCAACTGCCCTTCCTCGAACGCAACTCCGCGTTCGTGCTTGGCCCGGACGGGCGCGTGAGCGTCGATCAATCACGGCGCGCGGGGCGCGACCTCGCACTCTACGGCGCGCAGGTGCGCGGCCGCTTCGACCTGACGCCGCACGCGGGGCTGACCCTCTCGGCCGCAGACCTCTATTATTCCGGTACGCAGTTCATCAACGTCGCGCAGTTCTTCGGCGCGCAACTGCAAATCCCCATCACGTTTACGATCCCCGCGACCACGACCACACCCACGCAGACCATCAACACCGTCGTCAACATTCCACGCGACGCGCTCGTCTCCGGCGCGAACACGGGCACGTCCGTCGCCAACACAAACGCGGTCAACCGCGACGGACGACTCTCGTCCGGCTACAACCTCGTCGATCTGATCGCGCGGCTCGACCTGACGAACAGCAAACGCTTCCCCGTCGCGCTCCTCTTCGACTTCGTGCACAACACGCAAGTGCATGATGTGGTCGTCGCGGGCACGGGCGGCGCGAATCGTTTGTTGCCGAATCATGAGGACAACGGTTATTGGGCCGAGCTACAGGTGGGCAAAAACAAAGCGGCGGGCGACGTGCTGTTCGGTTACACGTTCCTGCGCATCGAGAAGGACGCGGTGCTGACGCCATTCAACTTCTCGGACATACTGCAACCGTCGGACGTGCGCGTGCACCGGCTTGGCTTCACCTACACGGTCGATCCGCGCGTGCTGCTGACCGTGACCGACATCATCTCGCAACGGCCCAACGGCCTGTTGGGCCCCTTCGGCGCGACCCCGCCCGGCTCGCTCAACCGCGCGACGCACCGGCTGCAACTCGACACGGTGTTTCGCTTCTGATGAGGAAGTTGCTGATTGCGCTGGGAGCGCGGGCATCTCGGCCCGCCAAAGCATGCGCCAGCACGCTTGGATGAAGCAGCGCCGCCACTCAAGCTTGAGTGGCGGCGCTGCTTTTTGTTCGCACTTTAGCGCTCAATGCGGGCCGAGATGCCCGCGCGCCCGGCTGCTCGGCCGTTCGCATAATCGAAAACACTCTCTCAGCCGTACCCGTCAACTTTACTGAAGCGCGAAGGGCAGACTCAGCCGTTGCAACTGCTCAACGCCCTGCCGGTGCTCATGTATCCAGCCCTTCACGACCGCCCGCAACTCGCGCTCAGCCGCGCGCACGCCCCCCGTGCGCGCCGTCGGCTGTGCGCTGTCGCCCGCTACGCCCCGCTGTACGCCCCGCTGGTCACGTTTAATAATCCGCACTGGCTGCTTTTGCATCGGAATGCCCCTCCACTCAGTTAACGCGTCAGCGGCCGGCAAAAAGTATTAGCCACTCAAAATAAATTATTCAGGACGAGCGGGTGATACCTGCGGCGCTCGGTTTGCGCGTTAGCTCAGTGGGGGCAGACAGTCTTAGCCCCGTTCAGGCAGTGGGTCAGCATGAAAGAGATGCGGTAGTCACGATCATCAGTCAAAGCCTCGCGGACATTGAAGGAGCAGGACTCCGATGAAAGACATGACGGCGAGAGGGGCTAAAGATGCTATTCATAATTCCGATCATCATCGCACTGGTAGCGGCCGGGTGTTATCTGTTGGCGCTCGTCTCCGACGGATTCGCTTACGAGTTATCGCGCGTCGTCGAAGCGTTGTTCGACTCAATCGAGTACCGGGCGGCGCGCCGGCAGTCGCAGCAGCGTGAATACACCGCGCGGACTGAACGGCTGGCCTATAGACGGCTGACTGATGTGGCGTTTTAAGCGGTGGGGGTGTAGGTCTGGCGCAGCAGTTCCGCAAAACGTGGATCAGAGCGCAGCCCGTCGAGGTGCGGGTCAACGCGCACGAACGTAAACCCGACGGCGTGCTCACGCTCCGCTTCCGCCAGCCAGTCGAGCGCGTCGTCACGGTCTCCGAGCAGCGTGTAGATGATAGCGATCTCGTAAGCCGTCACCCACTGCTCAGCGCGGTGCGCGAGCAACCCGGCTAGAATCGGGCGCGCTTCGTCGCCGCGCCCCGTCGCCGCCAGGACGTGCGCGTGTTTGGCGCGCGTCGTCGGCGTCTCGCCCGCGAACACACGTTCTTGTTCGAACGCGGCGAGCGCCTCCTTGTGTAAGCCTTTCAACTCGTAAGCCCAACGCAACACGACGTAGGCGGCGACCGAGCCAGCGTCCAACTCCAACGCTTTGCGACACTGCGCGATGCATTCGTCGAAGCGGCGCGCGAGGAATAGGACGTTGGCGACCGCCGTCGCAGTGACGGGCGAGTGTGGCGCAAGCTCCTGCGCGCGTTTGATCTCGGCGATGGCATCGTCGTGGCGACCCATCGCCGACAGGTTGAAGGCGTGCCAGCGCCGCGCGACTGTGTTCTCCGGGCGTAGCTCAACTGCACGACGCAATTCGCGCTCGGCCGCCGCGCCATCGCGGTCGTGGTGACACAGGACGAAGCCGAGCGCGGCGTGCCCTTCCGCTAATGTGTCATCGGCGGCGACGGCCTTTTGTGCAGCGTCTTTCGCGCGCGCCCAAGCGTCGGCGGGCGGCGGCTCGATGTACCAATTCAACAACGCGTAGCAGTCGGCCATCTCAGCAAAGGCAAGCGCAAACTGCGGGTCGCGCTCGACGGCACGCTCAAGTCTTTCAATGCCGAGTCGTAAGCCTT
This sequence comes from Pyrinomonadaceae bacterium, assembly GCA_045807745.1. Classification (GTDB taxonomy): domain Bacteria; phylum Acidobacteriota; class Blastocatellia; order Pyrinomonadales; family Pyrinomonadaceae; genus QHXQ01. The sequence goes on along the minus strand of JBJMGT010000023.1, from coordinate 332,438 downwards.
CGGCCGTGCGCTTCGTCGCATAGTAACGCCCCGCCACGTAAAACTGATGCGCCTCTTCGTCCGTCGTCGGCCGCTTGGGCGCAACGTTGGGCGCGGCGTTCGGCAATTGCGTCGGGCCGCTGGAGCCGGACGAGACCGGCAAGAAGGTTTGATTGTTGGGCGCAGGCGGCGGCGCTTGATTGCCCGTGCGCTGCAACAACTCGACGAAGCGCGCGTCGAGCCGCAGAGCATCGAACTGCGGCTCGACGCCCAGCCACACAAGCCAAGGCTCTTCGGCCGCGACGCTCTGTGCGAGCAAGTCAAGCGCCGCGTCGTGTTCGCCGAGATGCAAGTGGACGAGCGCGCGATGATACGGCGTGACGAAGCGCTCGGCCGCCAGTTCGTGCAACTGCACGAGGATGCCGCGCGCTTCTTCGCTGCGCCCCGCTTCGGCATAAGCCGCGCCGAGCGCAGCCAGACTGTGCGGCGGCTGCCCGCCGTACTCGATAGCTTTGCGCGCGGCGTTGATAGCCTCTTCGTATGCGCCGACGCGCCGGAGCGCCCAACTGAGCGCGAAGTAGGCCGGCCCATAACGCGGGTCGCTGCGGATCAGATCGCGACAACGACTGATGCTCTCTTCATAACGCCGCGCTTGATAGAGATACCAGACGCGGTTATAAGCGTTGAAGGGATTGAGCGGGTCGAGTTCGCAGGCGCGCGCCATCTCTGCGTCCGCTTCATCGAAGCGCCCCTCCATCGCAAGTTGGCCAGCGTACCAGACGCGCGCCGTCGCGTAGTGCGGATTGAGTTCGAGCGCGCGCCGGTGATGCACGATGGCCGCGTCCCACTGCGTCTTGTGCGCAAGCAAAGCGAAGCCGAGCGCGGCGTGGGCTTCGGCGAGCGTGTCGTCCAACTCGACGGCGCGGCGAGCGGCGTCGCGCGCCGCCGCGAGACATTCGGCCGGCGGCAGCACGCCGAAGATGGCGAGCCAGCATTGATACTCGGCAATCGCTGCGTAGGCGGCCGCGTACTCAGGGTCGAGCGCGATGGCGCGATAGTAACAAGTGATTGCTTTGGCGAAGCCCTCTTCAGTCAGAGTGATCCAGTGGTAGCGCCCGCGCAGGTAGGCTTCGTAGGCTTCCGGGTTGTCCGTGCCGCGCTTGGCGAGTTGCTGGCGCTCGTCGCCGGTCAGTTGCGGGACGATGGCGCGCGCCACTTGTTCTGAGATCGAGTCTTCGAGTTGGAGCACGTCCGTGTACTCCTCGTCGAACTTGCCGGCCCAGCGCGTCGCGCCCGCGCGGACGCTTAAGAGTTGGACGTTGACGCGGATGCGCGATGCGGCGCGGCGGATCGTGCCCGCGACGATGAAGTCGACGCCGAGCGTGCGCCCGGCGGCGAGCGCGTCCGTTGCTTCGCCATAACGCAGGACGCTCCCCGTGGGGCGCACCTCGAAGCGGCGCACGTTGCTCAGCCGCGTAATCAGCGCGTCGGCGAGACCGACGCTCAGATACTTGTCGCCTGTGTCGTCCGTCTCCGATGCGCCGATCAGTTTGAACGGCAAGACGGCGATTGATTGTTCAACCGATTCCGCTTGCGGCCACGTGCGCGCTGTCTTTGCGGGCGGGAAATAGGCCGGCGCGGAGATAGGCTGACCTTCGAGATAGCGCGCGAGGTCTGTGCACAAGGCGGCCGCTGATTGATAGCGCTCGGCCGGATTTTTCCTGAGCGCCTTGAGCGTGATGTTGTCGAGCGCGCCGGCCAGCGTGTGGTGCAAATTCTCCGGCGTGTCGGCGCGCAACTCGCACAAGTGCCCGATGGTCTGCGCCTCTTGATCGACGTAAGCGACCGGCAGGATCGTGTCCGTGCGGGTGACGGCGGTGCTGGGCAGTTCGGGTTCTTCCTCCGTGATGACGCGCGCCATGTCGTGCAGCAGGCGGCTGGGAAAACGATAAGGGCGATGACCCGACAACAATTCATAGAGCAGCACGCCCAAAGAGTACACGTCGCTTAGGTACGTCACGGGCAGACCTTGCACCTGTTCGGGGCTGGCGTACTCGACCGTCATCAAACGCATGGCGGTCGCGGTCTGCGGCGACGTGTCAGGCGCGAGTTCCGGGTTCAACAGTTTGGCGATGCCGAAGTCGAAGAGCTTAGGGATGCCGGCGGTCGTCACCAACACGTTGGACGGTTTGATGTCGCGGTGTATGACCTGATTTTCGTGCGCGTACCCGACCGCCTCGCAGACCTGACAGAACAGGCGCAGGCGTTCGCGTATGTTCAAGCGGCGTGCGTCGCAGTATTGATAGAGCGGCTGCCCTGCGATGTACTCCATCACGAAGTAGGGCTGCCCCCGGTCGGTTGCGCCGCCGTCTAAGAGACGCGCGATGTTCGGATGATCGAGCGCGGCTAAAATCTGGCGCTCGTGGCGGAAGCGGCGCAGGATGTCGTCCGTGTCCATCCCGCGCTTGATGACTTTGACGGCGACGCGCCGTTGGAAAGCGTTGTCGGCGCGCGCCGCCAGATAGACCGCGCCCATACCGCCGCGCCCAAGCTCGCGCTCGATGCGGTAAGCACCGACGTGCTGCCCGATCATCTGATCGTCTTCGCCGCCCAAGAGCGCGGCCATCGCGGGCTGTAGGCCCGTCTGATCTAAAACAGGTTGTGTGAGGAAGTCGCCCGCCGCTTCATACTGCGCGAGCAGCGCATCGATCTGCTGGCGCAGCTCGTCGTCGCCCGCACACGTCTCGGCCACATACGGCGCGCGCTCGTCGGGGGCGAGATCAAGCGCCGTCTGAAAGATTTCTTCGACCTGCTGCCAACGTTCGGGGGACATAACAACTGTGAATCGTAAATCGTGAATCGTGAATCGTGAATAGATAAAAACCGATTTGAATCTATTCACGATTTACGATTCACGATTTACTGCTTTTGCATCTGCCCGTAGAGCCAAGCCTTGGTCATGCGCCAGTGGCGTTTGATGGTGACGGGCGTGACGCCTAAAACTTCCGCCGTCTCTTCAACCGACAACCCGCCGAAATAGCGTAGCTCGACGATGCGCGCTTTCTGCTCGTCAACTTCGGCCAATAGTTTCAACGCGTCGTCGAGCGCGATCAGTTCCGCGCCGCGCTCGAACGCCTGATCGATGTTCTCGTCGAGCGAGAGTTTTTGATACTCGTGCCCGCGCTTGCCGGCGTTGTGCGCACGCGCGTGATCGACTAGGATGCGCCGCATCATCTGTGCCGCGACGCCGAAGAAGTGCGCGCGATTCTGCCAGTTGACATGCGTCTGGTCAATCAGACGCATGTACGCTTCATGGACGAGCGCGGTCGGCTGCAAGGTATGATCGATGCGCTCGCGGCGCAGGTAGTTCGCCGCGAGACTGCGCAACTCGCCATAGATGAGCGCCAGCAGTTCGTCCAGTACGGCCCGCTCGCCACCCGTCAGTTGGATTAACAACTGTGTGACGTTGTTCGGAGAATCAGTTGACACGAAGAGATTTTGTAAGCAACAGCGTAAACCGGGAGCAGACAGGTGTGATTATAAGCAATCGGTCGGAGGTGAGCAACACAACGCCCCGCAGCCTGTTAAAACCGTAAATTTTTGCGCCTGATCCTTTCCCGCCGCGCTTTGCGCGTTAGCAGATAAAGGGCCAGAGATGCCCAAGCGCCCGTGACTTAACCGGCCGCCGTGCCGGTTGTCCGCGCTAAATTGATAAGGAGAATCAGCCATTATGGACACACACACCAGCGCCAGCGCTACCGCCGCCACCCAAACGCCGCCGCCCGAAGCCGTCTTAACACAGATGGCGTTCGGCGCGCTGATGACGCAGGCCCTGTACGTCGCCGCCAAACTCGGCATCGCCGATCTGCTCGCAGAGAAGCCACAACCCGTCAGCCAACTGGCGGCGGCGACCAGCACACACGAGCGCGCCCTCTATCGCGTGCTGCGCAGTCTGGCGAGCGCCGGCATCTTTCAAGAGACCGAACCGCAAGTCTTCGCGCTCACCCCGCTCGCCGAGCCACTCCGCTCCGACGCGCCCAACTCGATGCGCAACGGCGTGATCTTCATGGGCGAAGCGTGGCACTGGCAGGTCTGGGGCGACTTGATGCACAGCGTCCGCACGGGCCAAACCGCATGGGGACACACGCACGGCGCGGAAGTCTTCGACTACTTCGGCACGCACGCGGCCGAGGCCGAGATTTTCAACCGCGCCATGACCGACATGTCTATGGGCACAGCCCCGACGGTCGTCGCGGCTTACGACTTCTCCGAGTGTCGCACGCTCGCCGACATCGCGGGTGGGCACGGCTATCTGCTCGCGCAGGTGTTGAAGGCCAACCCGCACCTGCGCGGCATACTGTTCGACGTGCCGCCGGTCATCGCGGGCGCGCCCGCACTACTCGCACAGGAAGGCGTGGTTGAACGCGTCGAACAAGTGAGCGGCGACTTCTTCGCGGCCGTTCCGGCAGGCGCTGACGCCTACATGATGAAGCACATCATCCACGACTGGGACGACGCGCGCGCGACCAAAATCTTGCAGCACATACACGCCGCAATGCCGGCCGATGGGCGCGTCCTGATCGTCGAGACGGTCGTGCCGGAGGGCAACGGGCCGCACTACAGCAAACTGCTCGACCTCGAAATGCTCGCCTCGCCCGGCGGCATCGAGCGCACGGCCGCCGAGTACGGCGCGCTCCTCGCCGCCGCCGGTCTGCGGCTGACGCGCATCATCCCGACCGCGAGTCCCTACAGCATCATCGAAGCGGTCAAGGCGGACAGCTAACGAAATAAATAGCGGTTGTTACAGCAGGGCGGGTCGTCATTCAATCATGGCGACCCGCTCATAGTATTTTTCGTTATGATCAGGCCAGTGCATTGCCTGTTGTGGCCACGCCATAACCAGAGGCAGATGATGCAGCTCAAGACCGCGCGCCGATAGATGCGAAACTTCCGACTCATGTTGTAGCATCCAGTTCCTCGCAAAGTTAGACTGCCCGAACATCGTTTGCGTTAGACGCCTCGCCGCATTTTTTCACGCTTACTGTGTGCGTTAATAGTTGACCGTCACGCTCTGCCCGCGTGGCGCGCAAGGAGGCGACAGGACTTATGGTTAATGACGTAGAGCAATACACGATGGGCTACGGCCCGGCGGCGACGACGCTGATGGCGAGCCGCACGGCCCAAGCCCACGCGGCGTTTCTCCGACCGCATCTGCGGCCCGGCATGAAAGTTTTGGACTGCGGTTGCGGCCCCGGCTCGATCACGTTGGGCCTCGCCGAAATCGTCGCGCCGGGACAAGCGGTCGGCACGGACATTGAAGAGAATCAACTGGAGGTCGGGCGCGCGGCGGCTAAGCTGCGCGGTCTCGACAACGTCAGCTTCGAGCGCGCGGACGCTTACGAATTGCCCTTTGCGGATGATTCGTTCGACGCCATTTTTATCTCAGCCATGCTGGGTAATCTGCGCGAGCCGTTGCGGGGTGTGCAGGAGGCGCGCCGCGTCTTGAAGCCGGGCGGGGTGCTCGGCGTCAAGGAGTTCGATCACGGCGGCGACCTGCTCTATCCCGTCTCGCCCGATCTCTTGGAGGGCATTGAACTCTATAACCGTCTGCGCCGCCATAACGGGCATGATCCGGATGGCGGGCGCAAGCTGCTGGGGCTGCTCCAACAAGCCGGGTTGCGAGATGTAACCGTGACGGCCACCTACGACACGGTCGCTGACCCGGCCGTCTTGCCGCAGGTCGGCGGCGTCTTGGCCGCCATCGTCTCCGAAGCCTTCGCGGAGCCACTTCAGCGACTCGGTTGGGCCACGCCTGAAGTCATCGAACGCATCACACAAGCTTGGCGCGAGTTCCCGACACAACCCGGCGCGTTCTATGCTATGGCTTGGTGCGAAGCCCTCGCGTGGAAGTAGGCGCGCGGTCTGATAGTATTTATGCCGCTGAACTTGCATCTGAGGATTACGCCATGCGCACCGTCTTAATTATAGGTAGTCTCATCGCTTTCAGTCTTTGCTCTTCCGAGTGCTTTGCCTGTGATTGTCTCACGCCTTCTGCCGAAGAGAGTTTCCGCAAAGCCGATGCCGTTTTCATCGGCGAGGTGATTCGTAGCGACGAGTCATTTTCAGGGAATACCAACGATCCCTTTTATAGAAGAATCATATACACCTTCCGGGTAAGTAAGTCCCTTAAGGGCATAGATGCGCCGGAAATCTTAATCACGAGTTTAGACAGCGACTGCGACTTTAGTTTCGGTTTACACACTACTTATTTGGTTTACGCATATTCTTTCGGAGGTCAATACGCACATTCTTTAGCAGGTCAATTGGGTAGTAGCAGTTGTTCTGGGAATACTGCCTTGGGAATCTCGACCCAAAGGTTACCAAACAGACGAACTGTTACACTGCCGCCGAATGTTCCTGCGTACCGCGATTTGGTCGTCGCGGCCGGAGTCGGTGCGTTGCTCGCTTCATTGCTGTGGTTGATTGCGCCTAACAGCAGGCGGCGCGCGGCATAACAACGCCATGCAGCCGGCCGCGAAGAGCGTTGCTTTCATGCGCAGTGACGCTCTTCTAATCGTGTCGTCTGCGCGGCAACAGATGGCGGGCGTTATCTTGCTTTGCGGCTCTTGACCTTATAAATAATGCAGCCGTAAGCTCAGGTTATGAAATATCAAGATTACATTACTATTGACCCAAATAAACGCGGCGGCAAGCCTTGTGTGCGGGGCTTACGCATTACGGTTTATGAAGTGCTGGAGTATTTAGCTTCAGATATGACCGAAGCGGAAATTCTTGCTGATTTTCCTGACCTCACCAGTGCAGACCTGAAGGCATGTATTGCCTTTGCCGCTGATCGTGAGCGTAAGCTCATGACCGTACCAGCCGCATGAAACTGCTCTTTGATGAAAATTTGTCGCACAACTTGGTGCGGCTGCTGGCCGACCTGTTTCCTGATTCGATTCATGTGCGCGAGATTGGCTTAAAAGCGGCGGATGATCCTGTAGTATGGGAATATGCCAGAGACAATAATTTGATGATTGTCTCAAAAGATTCAGATATGCATCAGCGCAGCTTTGTATTTGGCTATCCGCCGAAAGTTGTATGGGTGCGGTTAGGAAATTGCTCAACCTCCGACGTTGAACAATTATTGCGCAGGCGCTTTGCCTCAATCAAAGCATTCTACGAAGATGTTAATGCATCGTTTCTTAGTCTATCGTAAGGCGCAACTTTAGCAACTGCAGCGACGGCTAACGCCGGACTGAAGATGCGCGTGTGGCGCAGTTGAGAGTAAAGGCTCTCAACTGCGCCACACGTGTTTAAGGATAGAACTTAGGTTTGAGGTCGCGGCCCGGTTAGCGACGGGGCGTCGGCGTCGTGGGTTGTGCTTGTGTCCGCTCCTGCATGCTCTGTTCGAGCGCGGCGAGGCGCTGTTCCATCGTGGCGTTGGCGGCGCGCAGGGCGTTTACTTCGTTGCGGAGTTGTTCGACTTCCGCCGTGCGCTGTTGCAGTTGCGCGATGCGCTGGTCGAGCGCCTTGACGGCGGCGAGGCTGACGCCTGCGAGGTCTTGCACGCCGATGGAGGTGTTGCCCGTGCCGAGACCGAACGCCTGATAGAAGTCTTCGGCCATCGGGCCCATGTGGCGCACCTGTTGCCCTTCGGAGATGTAGTTCCAACTGCTCACCGGAATCTTGCGCAGCCGCGCGAGCACGTCGTTGCCGTCAATCAACTTGAAGTTCTCTTTCGTCGTGCGGCTCGACGTGCAGTTGAAGACGCCCGAACCGGCGGGCAGGTTGCAGCCGGTCGTGCCCGTCAGGTTCGTGCGGAAGCGGAAGCCGCCCGTGGCGCGCGCCGCAAATTCGTTGTTGGCCGTGTTCCTGAACGTGTCGGCGCTGGCCGTGGCCGAGCCGTCGCTCCAGACGAACGTGCCGCTGAAGCCGTTGTTCGAGGCGAACTTGCCGAACGCTATCGTGTGATCCTGATCGGCCGTCACGTTGAAGCCCATGGCGATGGCGGCGAGGCCGCGGAGGTTGAAGCTGTCTGGGTCGCAGCGACCGTTGATGAGCGGCCCGCCCGACTGCGCCTTGTTGCCGAAGGCGACGCCGTAGGTGTCGCACACGCGATTGCCCGCCCCGGCGGAGAAACCGGCCGCGCCTTTAACTTGGTTGCCACTGCCGAAGACGATGCTCGAAGTGCTCTCGGCCGAGTTGGTGTCGCCGAAAGCCAGCGCGTAGAGACCGCTGGAGGTCGAGTTCGAGCCGCCCGCCCACGAGAAGAAGCCGACGTTGGGGTCGTCCCACTCGTTGTCGGCGTAGCCGGAGCGGAACGCGCCCTTGTAGCTGTCCCAAGAAGTACGATAGCCCTTGCCCTGCATCGGTGAGACGCCGATGCCGAGGTTGCCCGTGACGACCATGCTGCCGTTCTGGAAGACCTTGAAGAAGGCGGGCGTGTGGCCGCCGGGGCCGGTGCAGCAGGTCGAGCCGCCCCGCAAGTTGATCATCGCGCCCGTGCCGTTGGCATCGCCGACCGAGAGTTGCTCCGCGCCGGGCACGAAGCGGACGGTGGTCGCATCGACGTAACCCTTGTTCGCCGCGTCGGTCGCGGCCACGGGGTTGCCGACGTTCGTGATGAGTGCGCCGTTGGCGGACAGCCCAGTGCCGAAGATGTTCGCGCCCGTCCAATTATTCGCGCCGTTCAAGCGCGCGACGTTGCCGGAGAGCCGGTTATCGTTGATGAATGAGTTGGTGGCCAGGTCGTTGATGGCCGCGACGACGCTGTTGCCTGAAGGCGTGCCGCCCGCGCCTGCGGCTGAAGTTAAGGTCGAGCCGTCGGGAAACATGATGCCGTTGCCCGCGCCGCTCAACTTGATGTTGCCGGCCACTTCGAGTTTCGCTTGCGGATTGGTTGTGCCGATGCCGATGTTGCCACTGCGGTCAAGCGTCATCCTTGAGGTCGGGAAGCCTTGGTCGTTATAAGTCGAGAAGCTCAACAGGCTAGAGGTCTGGTCAGCCGACGGCTGGGAGTCGATCACCCACATTCGCTGATTGGGCGCGGCGCTTGAGCGGTTCAACACTAGCCCGCTGTAGTTGCCGGCACCCGACGAGTCCACCGCCATGTAGCTGCTGTTGTTGGCGCGGAAGAGGTGGAACGGGATGGTCGAGAAACTCACTCCATTGATCGTGCCCGGCGTCTGTGTGCCGATGCCGACGTTCGTGCCCGCCTCGAAGACCGTTGAATCGCCGAGGGTGCCGGCGTTGTCCGTCCACTTGGCGAGCCGATTCTGCGTGCCCGTGCCGGCTGCGGCCGGCGTGACTTGCCCGTTAGTCGCCGTGTTCGTTGCGCCTGCGGCGACGGTCGTCAGATTGAGTTGCGACTTGAGATCGGCCGCAGACTTGAGCAGCGTCCCATCGGCCAACACGATGCCTTCGCGGGCGCGCACAGTGCCCGCCACGTCGAGCGTCGCTTCGGGCTTGTCAGTGCCGATGCCGACTTGGCCTTCGGGCGTGATGCGCACCTGCTCTCGGTCGCGACCCGTAAAGAAGTCGCCGGTGCGGAAAGTGAGCGCGCCCGTAGTGCTGGTCACTTGCCCGTCCTGCCCGTTGTGCGCCGCGACGGTCAGGGCGCGCGTCTTCCCCGCGCGCAGGATCGTCAACTCATCGTCCGCGTCGGCCGAGCCATTTTTCTGTGCTTGTGTACTGGCCGCCAACAATTGCTTCTGCGGGTCGGTCAATTCCTGCATGCGCACGCGCGCAAGCGTGGCCTGTCCCGCTTGCAGCGCGAGCGCTATGTGGCGCTGTCTCGTTTGCCCCTGTAAATCTTTAATCGACAATACGCACAGGTACGAGCCATCCGCCAGCCCCTGGGCTACGTCCGTCGGTTGCCAGTCGAGCACGCTGCCCGGTCGCGGGCCGGAATCAAAGACGCGCTCGCCGGTCGCGCTGTAAATCTCAAGCCGCAACTGCGCCGTCTCCGCAGGCGCGGTAAACCGAACGCCCTTGTCTGCGACCGCAGCCGTCGCGGTCTGTGCCTTAGTGGTTGGCGTGTTCTCGGCTGCGACCGGCAAGGCTTGCGCCAACGCGCTCGTCGTGCCAAGGATTAGAATCAAGCTGGCCAAGAAAAGATAACGTCGAACGAACATGAATTGTCTCCTCGTGCCGAATAATGTGCCGCTGAAATTAAAGGTTTTGCGTTTATCAAAAGGCGGCTCACTTAGCTAACGCGCAAAAATCGGGCGGAAGGGATCACACTTTTTTGCGCCCCCGGATTTAAGCAACATTTACGGGCGGCTATGAATAGGTATGCATGCTCGCGGGCAGGGCGTTACGAAGGTCGTGCACAAGCTGGTATCAGCAGACAGTAAACAGCCGGTTGAGTTTGCACTACCAAGCTTGCGTACACACTCAACCGGCTGGCTTCTGTTACTGCTTACTGCTTACTGCTTACTGTTCTTACGGTAATGCTTCGACGTTGATGAAGAAGCGGAAACTGCCGCCCTGCACGACCCCCAACAGCAGGTTCATGTTGATGCTGGCCCCATTGGCAAGGGGTGTCCCCAACGTGATCGTGCCCGCCGCCAAGCTGGCATTCAAGCCGCCCCCGCGCCCCTGTGTTGGTGGTTGCTCAAGCGTTAGCCCCTGCACCGTAACCGAGCCGCCGCCTGTGAGCGAGACTGTCTGTGTGGCCGAACTCAACGAGCGCAGGTCGGCTTGGCCGCTCCCGCCCGGCGGGGCATTGGGCGCAGTGATGTCAATCACGCGGACGCGCAGGCGCGTCACTGCCGCGCCTGTGTTGTTGGTGAACTTGCGCCGCACCAGCAGTGTCCCAATCGCGTAGGGGTTAGCGGCGGGGTCTCCGCCGTTGGGCGCTGACGGCGTTAGCGTGTCCGTGTAAGACACGGCGTCCCGCACTCGATTGGGCGGGGCGGTAGAGCCGGCGACCGGGTCAATGAGCGTGACCTTGAGCGTCGCGTTGCGCTGGATCGGACTCGATAGATTCTCCGGCCCCGGCGCACCCAACCAGGGCGGCGGGTTGCTGCCTATCGAGCTAGTGGGATCGGTGGCGACAAGCGCGAAGTCAGCCGCGTTGTCGTTTGTGTCCTGCGGTGTCCCGCTCGTCTGCTTTCGGACGAAGCTGTATTGCGCATTGCTGCCCGCGGCGGCAGAGAGCGTTGTCCCTTCGCGTAACAGGGCGCAGAGATTGCCGCCCGGATTCAAGTCGAACCCGACGCCGTCGAGGCGGTTGCTGGACGAGATGGCGCTGATGTCCGCAGTCGAATACACCGCGACGTTTCGGTCGCTCTCGATGTCGGAAGTCATCGTCAGGTCACCCGGCGTGTTGCCGCCGAGGCCGTACTGACTACCGACGAGCAGGAAGTGAGCGCGGGCCGGGATGACCGTGCCGTTCGGCACTGTGCCGATGAGTACGGGCGTCGCGTTGCAGTCCGCGCCCAGCTTAAAGACGCCGTAGCCGGCCGAAGCATCGGAGGCGGCAACCGTCAGCGGCGAGTTGCTGTTGTTGTAGAGTTCAACGAAGTCGTCGCCCGTGCCGCCGGGGCCTGAAGTCCGCAACTCGCTGATAAGGAAGCCGCCCGCTGCCGCCGCCTGGTCCTGTGTGATGGTGCCGACCGCCTGCGAGTCGAGGATGCTGCCGCTCGTCTGGCCCGACAGGTTGAGCAGCAGCGTCTCGTTCGTCTCTGGCGAAGCCGTGTCGGCGCAGACGTTGACCGCGACGGTCTTGATGCGCTCGCCCGCAGCGAAGTTGAGCGTGCCCGAAGTGCTCAAGTAATCGGCCGCGCCGATGCAGGAGAGACCGCCCTGCGCCGGATTAGCGCCGCCTGTGTCTGTGGCCGTCGCATAGTTCATCGAGACGCCGCCCGCCCCAGCCGGGGTCGAGAGCGCCACGGTAAACAAGAGCGGCGCGGTGCCCGTGGCCGGCTCCGCCGCCTGCCCGTCGCGCGCAAAGATGTTGGTAACCGCGACCGGGCTACTTGGCCCCTGAACTTGCACGGTAATTGGCGCGCCTGTCTTAAAGAAGCCAATCGTCGCATTCGTCGGCTGCGGGGGGCTATCGGAGTCGAAGCGGAAATTATACAGAGTGCCCCAACGGACAGCGTTCGCGTTCTGATTTTGCGCAAAGGTTTCCGTATTCCAACTCAGCGCCCCAGCGCCCAGCGTCTGCGTCCAGGGCGTGCTGCTATACCCGGCGTTGCCCACGGTGCCATCACCGGCCCAGCCGGGATGCTGCGGCGGCGCATGAAAGCCGATGTTGCTCAAGATCACTCCGCCGCCCACCGGCACGCTGAATGATTGAATCGCGCGGTCGAGATTCTGGTTATAGATCGCGTACTCGTAATGCCAGACGCCGGGTGATGGATTCGTCACTTTGTAGTCAACCAAGCTGATGCCATCGCTGCCCGGCGCTGGTTCGATCTGGACTGTCGTTGCGCCAGTCCACGCCGCGATGGCCGGCTTCTCGCGCACCGTGGTAAATGACCCCGCGGAAAAGCTAAAAGGACTGCCCGTGCCGGTGACCAGATACTGGCGGTGCGAGACGTTGTTATACATGTTGCACTGCGTGGGGTGCGCTTGGCACCAGACATACTCATGCGGCGTGATGTACTGGGCTTCGACATAATAGGTCGCGCCGGGATTCAGCGTTGTGCTCAGGTCATTGATTTCAACCAGAATCCGGTGCGATGGGCCGGTGTGCGTGTGGCCCGTATGACTGTTTGGCGGCGTCGCCGAATCTCCGCGCGGATACGCGCCAGTAAAGGGATTTATCCAAGCGCGCGAACCCAACGTGTGGCCGCTCCCGCCGGAATTCAAACTCGCGCTGTAAGGGTCTGAGCAGCCGGAGCCGAGATGCGAGCCACCAACGCCGTTACAACCAAAGCCACAAATGTTATTGGTCAATGCCGTGAACGCATGTTTGACGCTGGATTGACCGATTTGTTCAAAGCGTTCGTCGTTCGTGGCCCCACCGCTCAGGCGATAAAGATTTTGTGGGATCACCGGATGGTCGTTGTCCGGCGAGGCAAACCAGTCCAAATCCACCGTGCCGGCATTGCAAGAGTCGGTGGCCACGGCGAGGCCGACTTGCGTGCCGCTGTTGGCGTTAGGTTGCGTGAGGCCCGACAAGTCGCCGACTATGACATCCGGCCCCGGCACACTCCCAGCGGCGGGTTGCTGTTTGCCTGAACTGCGGCGGGCCGGCATGACATCCGATTCGACATCACCGTTAACCACGCGCGTGACTTCAATCACGCGCATGGTGGCGGTGAGAGAGATTTTGCCTACGATAGACCCGGTTTCAGCCGGCCGCCCGAGCGCCTCCGCAAACTCTTTTGACAGCAGCAGCCGGCCCGCCTGAAAGCTGAGCAAATGCTTATTGGCATCGTAGTCGTATTCATGTCCTTCAATGTTGAAGAAGACGAACCCCGTTTTCCCGTCGCGCACGACGAGTTCAAAGGGTTCACCCCAAGCGGTGCTCTCGACTACGAGTTGGTGATAGGATGCTTGCAACTGTGCGGGCACAGACGCGGCCGTTTGCGGGCTGAGTCCCATTGCGCTGGGCAAGGGCCCGCGCAACTCATTATTAAAAACAAGAATCGTAAAGAAGGAATCCGGCACCACCTTGAAACGCAGAGTACTATTGCGCAGCCGCGACTTGCTGCCATTCAGCCGGTTCAGATCGATGTCCATCGCGGCGCTTCCCTGTGCCACGATCATCTTTTCCAGCGTCCCGGTCTCGCCTGCCGGGCCACTTTGTTTGAGCTGGGTCACTGAATGATTCCAACCGAAGCTAAAGAGCAGCAGGAAAGGCAACAAAGATGTAAGCATAGTCTTCAACATGGTTTAGGTGACAGCCTCTTGTGGTTTGCAAAGGGATGAAATCTAGAACTTTACGGCCGCGAGGAAAAACAGCAATTCTTTTACAGCTTTTATGCACTTTATTCAAGTCCGGTTTAGAATGCCTGCCGCCAGACTGGTGTAGCGTTAAGAGCGATTTATGAAAAATGGTTGTGTCAGCCAAGCAGTGAAGAAACAGCGGTCGCTGCAACTCCCTGTGCTCAAAAATTCCCCGGTGCAGCAAAGCGGTATGCGCAACTCAAGGACGAGCCGCTGGCGCGCGGCGGCCCTCATCACGCTTAATTTGCTGATGATCGCGCATTTCATTCAGTGGCGGCTCACGGGGCAGACGATTTCGCCGATTGAGCCTTCTGAGACTATGTCTACGCTCCAGCGCGGCGCGCTCAACGCCGGCTTCATCTTTTTTACGCTGGCGATTTTAGCGACGCTCGTCTTCGGGCGGTTTGTCTGCGGCTGGGGCTGTCACATTCTCGCCCTACAGGATTTCTGCGCTTGGCTGCTAAAGAAATTTGGCCTCACGCCGAAGCCGTTTCGCTCGCGGCTGCTGGTCTTTGTCCCGCTCATCGGCGCGCTGTATATGTTCGTTTGGCCCACTGCCTATCAAGTCTTCGCCGGCCCCGCGAACGCGGCGCTCATGCCCCCATTTACCAATCATCTGGTGACCAGCAATTTTTGGGAAACTTTTCCCTCGCTCGCAGTCGCCATCCCTTTTCTGTTCAGCTGCGGCTTCATGACCGTCTATTTTTTAGGCGCGAAAGGTTTCTGCACCTACGCCTGCCCTTACGGCGGCTTCTTCCGGTTAGCCGACCGTGTAGCGCCCGGCAAGATTCGCGTCACGGACGCCTGCAATCAGTGTGGGCATTGCACGGCCGTCTGCACCTCGAACGTGCTGGTTCATACGGAGGTGAAACAGTTCGGGATGGTTGTCGATCCGGGCTGTATGAAGTGCATGGATTGCATCAGCGTCTGTCCGAACGACGCTCTGTATTTCGGTTTTGGGCGGCCGACGCTCGCCGCCCTGAAGCCGAAGGCTAAAGGGAAGAGCTACTCTCTTACTTGGCCGGAAGAGATCGTCGCCGGCTGCGTTTTTCTGGGCAGTTTCCTGGCGGTGCGCGGCGTCTACGCGCTGGTCCCCTTTTTGATGGCGCTTGGTTGCGCTAGCGTCACGACGTTTCTCACGCTCAAGGCATGGCGCTTGCTTAAGGTAAAGGGCTTGACTTTTTACGGCTTCGATTTGAAGTCGGCCGGCCGGATGCGCAAAGCGGGCTGGGTCTTTTTGAGTTTCGCGGTGTTGTGGCTTGGCTTGAATATACACAGTGGCTGGGTGCGCTATCATGAATACGCAGGCGAGCGCGCCTTTCAGCACATCCAGATTCCCGACGAACTCGCGCTGGCCCGCACAAACCCTGACTCTTGGCTCAGCCCCGTTGATCGCGCGAACATCGTGGCAGGAAAAAAACATCTTCATGCTGCGGTAGCTTTCGGTTTGTTTGTCAATAGCGAGGCGCTACCGAAGCTCGCTTGGTTCGAATATCTCTCTGGCGACGCCGAGCAAGCCGTCCAGTTGCTCGCCGCCGCCGCCGCGCAGCAACAAGGGCAGGCCAAAGCCTTGAGCCTGTATTATCGCGGCACGATCCTGAATCGTTTGGGGCGTTACGAGCAAGCGCGTACGAGTCTCGACGAGGCTTTGGCCGAAGCGCCTGACTTAATTCTCGCGCGTGAGGAAAAAGGCGAAGCGCTTTGGCAACTCGGCCGCAAGGCAGAAGCCATTTCAGTTTGGCGCGATGCCGTCGCACGCAATGCGGGGCTGGTTATGTCGAATAATCAACTTGCGGGGGCTGCTGCGGCGCTGGGCAGAGCGGAAGAAGCAGCCGCTTACGAAAACCAAGCCGACCAATTCACTCCTGACGATCCGTTTTTTCATTGGATGATCGGTCTCCGGTTGCAAAACATCGGGATGAACGCGCTCGCTGAAAGACACTTTCAACAAGCCATCCAACTTGATCCCGGCTTCCAAACACGCCGGTCTTGGGACTCAAGAGACCAACATTGATACGTTCAGATGGGCAGGTCGGACGGCGCGCGAGCAATGTGCCTCTTTGATAACACACGCCTGTTTTTCCCGCCCTAAGTTAACCAACATTTAAGCGCGCCTTCACGTCGAGTTAGCCTGAGCGTGTTAGCTTGCTGGGTATTCCCCGCCTATCATGCGGACTAGAGGCGCGGACTGAAGCTTCGCCCGGAGTTTCGCCGCGCCTCGCTTGTTGGCCGGACGTTTGGGCGCGCTTTTGGCCATGCCCTGAGTTCGCAGATCAGGGTTGTTGGCACTACAATCCGACCCCGCTAATGATGAGATATGATCTCAAACGGCGCATCGTGGCTGAGGCGGTGGGCACAGCCATGTTGCTGGCGGCGGTCGTCGGCTCCGGCATCATGGGCGAACGGCTCGCCGGCGGCAACGTAGCCATCGCGCTACTCGCTAACACTATTGCGACCGGCGCGGCGCTCGTCGCCTTGATCTTGACCTTCGGCGCTGTCTCCGGCGCGCACTTCAACCCGGCGGTCACCCTCGCCGACGCTTCGCAGGGCGGTCTCGCATGGCGCGACGTGCCCGCATACATCGGCGCGCAAGTCTGCGGCGCGTTCGCGGGCGTCGCCGTGGCGCACGTCATGTTCGGCTTGCCTGTGTTCTTCGCTTCGCGGCATATACGCGCGGGCGGCGCGCAGATGTTTAGCGAGTTCGTCGCCACGTTCGGCTTGTTGGCCGTCATCTGGGGCTGCGCGCGACTGCGCTCGCAGGCTGTGCCGTTCGCCGTCGCCGCTTACATCACGGCCGCCTACTGGTTCACAGCCTCCACCTCTTTCGCCAACCCGGCCGTGACGCTCGCGCGCTCCGTGAGCGATACGTTCGCCGGCATCCGCCCGGCGGACGCGCCCGGTTTCATCATCGCGCAACTGTTAGGCGCGGGCGCGGCGACGGCGTTGTTTCGTTGGCTCATGCCCTCTCTGCCGCAAGACGCGGCGGCCGTCGTTGTGCCGCACACTGAAGGAGACGAATGATGAACGCGCAGAAGCGTGTGTTGATTCTCTGCACCGGCAACTCGGCCCGCAGCCAGATGGCGGAAGGGTTATTGCGACATGATGGCGGCGACAAGTTTGCGGTCTTTAGCGCCGGCATTGAACCTAGTCACGTCCGTCCGCTAGCCATCGCCGCGATGCGCGAGCTCGGGATCGACATATCCGGGCAGCGCTCTAAATCAGTTGACGAGTTCGCGGGGCAGGAGTTCGATTATGTGATTACGGTCTGCGACAACGCGAACGAACGCTGCCCCGTCTTTCCCGGTCAGACCGAGCGCATTCATTGGAGCTTTGATGATCCAGCGGCCGCCACCGGCGACGAAGCCGCGCGCCTCGCCGTCTTTCGCCGTGTGCGCGATGAGATACGCGACAAGCTGCGGAATTTCATAACGGCAGAGCCGAGCGCTAAAATGTCGACATGAGCGCAATGACTGAAAGCAAGGGCGCGAGCGCGGGCCAAGGTTGTTCAAGCAGGGTCTATACTATCTTTCGTGCTCTCTTCGCATCCAAGCACAGCTAGACAGAGCTTGGACTGCACGCTAGAATCCCTGATGATGCGCTTGTCGCTCCGACATAATGGCAGAATGACTCGCCGCCTGACCACGCTGGCCCTCGCGCTCTGGCTCGCGGGCTTCGGGTGCTTTTTAGGCTGTGAATTGAACGTGTCGGCCGCGCCCGCCGTCGAATCCGAAGTATCCAGCGCGGCCGAATCATGCCAAGCCTTCTCCGGCGAAGATTGCTGTCACAAGACCGACGCGAGTGGCGGCGCATCTTTCAAGGCGACTCCGGCTGAGCAGGGTGTCTCTTCATGTTGCCCGCTCACCGGGCAGGCGGCTGACCCTGCCCGCAAAGTAGGCGGACTCAACGCGCCGCCAGAAGTGGCGCAGAGTTGGACTCCGCCCGCGCAGCATGTCGCCCAAGCGCTCACACTTCCAGCCACAAATCCGCAATTACCGGACAGGGGTAGCACCCATCTGCGCTGTTGCGTTTTCCTAATTTAGAAACGGGTCGGCACATGGCGCGTCAGTGAATCGCTCGCTGGTGTTACCCTAGACCTTTATCTAAATCAGGAGACGTAACGATGAATAAAGTCAAGACACTCGCTCTCACTCTCATGCTCGGCTTGGCCGGTGCTGTTTACGCAGCAGGCGGTAACGGGCAGTCCGCGCCTCAGTCCTGTCACATGGACATGGCGGGCGCGAGTTGCTGCGCTAAGGACGCACACTGTTGTGACGGCGGCGCGTGCTGCAAGGCTGACAAGTCTGCTCACCATGCGACCGCGCAGACGGGTGACGAAGGTGCGAGTTGCTGTCAGTCCGGTTGCTCGTGCTGCGCCGCACACAAAGCGGGCGACAAGCAGACCGCGCAGCAAGCTGGTATGACGCACAAGGACGGCGAGAGTTGCTGCGTATCGGGCGCGAGTTGCTGTAACGGCGGCTCGTGTTGCACAGCGCACAAGCAGTAAATCGCGTTGCAGGTAGCGGGAGATGCTTCACGGAGCGTCTCCCGCAGCCTCTCATTACCGTAATCACAGTCCATCACAAGCCCCCATCCAGCATTCAGCTTCAAGTGTTAGCGGGCAAGTGCTATGAAAAATGTATCTGTAAGTTTATTGCTGCTGATTATTCTCGCGGTTGTCACCTCGGCGCAAAACACGCCCGCTAAACTCGAAGGCAAGGTTGTGTGCTGCGCCGAATGTTGGGCGCGGGCCGACCGCACCAAAGTCGAGTATGGCACGGCGGAAGATTTACTCAGGGCGCAGTCCTGCGTTGCCAGCGGCGACCCGACGCTACTGGCGGTGCGCGCGGGTGACAGCTTCACGCTCTATCAGCTTGAGCAAGGCAAGTTCCGGCTGCCCGGCAAAAATTGGCTCGATTTCGTCGGTAAGCGCGTTGCCGTGACCGGCCCGGTACACAAAAGGAAAGACGCGCAAGCAATTCACGTTGACGCGCTGGAAGTGCTCGCCGCGAGTCCGGCGGAGCAGGAAGCCGTGAAGGTAATCGGCAGCGAAGTTGATTTGTCACTTAAGGACTTGTTCGGCGCGGAGCAACGCCTGAGTGCGCTCAAGGGGCGCATCGTCGTGCTGAATTTTTGGGCGACGTACTGCATTCCGTGTCGCACAGAAATGCCCGACCTTGCTGCAATTCAGAACGAGTATGCTGCGCTAGGCGTGCAGGTCGTCGGCGCAACTGCGGACGCGGCGGAAGACCGCGCGAAGGTGTTGCGGTTTATCAAGGAGACGAAAATCAACTTCCCCGTCTGGACGGGCGCGACCACGGCCGACATGATGCGCTTCGGTTTAGGCGCGGCACTACCGGGCACAGTCGTGATTGGCAGGGACGGGCGCATCGCCAAAATTATTTCCGGCATCGTCAACCAGGCTGAACTAAAAAAGCAGATTGATGGGATGCTGGCGACCACCGAGGCGACGGCCAAGGCCGAACGTAAGACTGAGCAGCGGGCAGAAACTGCTTCCGCTAAAGAGCGGCGTGGCGAAGCGTCGGCTGTCCCCTCTTGACCGCTTTGACCGGGCGAAGGTCGCGCCGTGAGCGGGACAGGACAACAAGACGAATACAAATGGACGTATGGCGTGCGCGTCATTGCGTATCAGATAGACCGCGCGAAGTGGCGCAACACGCTGACGTACAGGTTGCACCCGCGCTTTACGGCGGGAGTCGAATACAATCCGTTAGCCGGTAAGATCAGCCCGCTCGCTAACATCGTTGCTTTAACTGAGACGAAGAAGCGGCCGGCGTTGATTCTCGGCACGAGTTCCGACCGCATTGGCACATCCTCCGGCCAATCGTTCTACGCAACGCTGAGCAAGAGTCTGCGACCGGAAACGGGGCTGCCGATTGCGCCTTACATCGGCGTCGTTTACGGCACATTTGAAGACCGCTTTCGAGCCATTGGCGGCTTGAACATCAACGTCGGGGAGCATTGGTCGTCAACCATCCTCTTTGATGGTGTGCGCGTTCACCCGCTGGTGAATTACACACGCGGGCGGCATCAACTCGGCGTTATCTTCGAGCGCGGGCGCAATCCGGGCGCGAGTTACAGTATCTCCTTCTAATGGCTTAATGCTTAATCACGTTGCCATGCGGATGATGCCTAACGCGCTATGCCGCAGGGCGCTGGGCGTGCGCTTAAGTACACAGGGGCGCGCTTTTATCGCAGCCGCCTGATAGCGGGTCGCTCATTTGCAATTAGGTAACTATCTCAGCGGTCACGGCTCTTGTGTCTCGCGTGCTGTTCGCATATAGTTTCCGCTCTCTAGCACTTCAGTTTACGGAAACGGAGCAGGCACAAGCGATGGCACGCTTTAGCTTTCTGCCGCGAGAAGATCAGTACTTCTCTTTCTTCTCGCAGATGACCTCTTACATCTTCGACGCGTCGAAGCTGTTGGTCGAGATGCTCGCCGACGGCCGCCAGCAGTACGACCAGTTTGCGCAGCGCATCAAATCCATCGAGCACGCTTGCGACGAGTTGACGCACACGGTCTCGACCCAACTCAACAAGACCTTTATCACGCCCTTCGACCGCGAAGACATCTATCTGCTCTCGTCCGCGCTCGACGACATCGTCGATCTGATCGACGATGCCGCGCGCACGATGGTCATGTTCGACGTGCGCGAGTCGTCCCCGCACGCACGCCGCTTCGCCGACGTGATCCACCGCATGAGCGTGCAACTGCACGAGATAGTCTCCGCGCTTGCCAAGCCCGTCGGGCTGACGCCGCGCCTCGTCGAGATGCATCGCTTAGAGAACGAGGGCGACGACATTTATCACGCAGCCATCGCCGAATTATTCCGGCAAGAGACCGACCCGCTCACCGTGCTCAAGTGGAAAGACATTTACGAAAAACTCGAAGCCACCGTTGACCGCTGCGAGAACGTCGCCAACATCATCGAGAGCATGATCATCAAGCATACATAAAAGTGAGCAGTAAGCAGTGAGCAACAGTTTGGGCTGCTCACTGCTTATTGCTCACTGCTCACTTTTCTTATGAACGCCACTTTCTACTTTGTCCTGCTGCTTGTTGCGCTCGCGCTCGTCTTTGATTACATCAACGGTTTTCATGACGCGGCGAACTCGATTGCTACGGTCGTCTCGACGCGCGTGCTCTCGCCGGGCGTGGCCGTGCTGTGGGCTGCGTTCTTCAACTTCATCGCGTTCGTCGTCTTCGGGACGCGCGTCGCCAAGGCCATCGGCGATGGCGTGCGGATGGACTTGATCGCGCCCGACCTCAGACTCTACGTGCTGCTCGCGGCGCTTTTAGGCGCGATCATCTGGAACTTGATCACTTGGTGGCTGGGCTTGCCAACATCCAGTTCGCATGCACTGCTCGGCGGCTACGCGGGTGCGGGCATCGCTGCCTATCGCGGCTTCAGCGGGCCGAAAGGGCTGCTGCTCAAGACCGAGGTCTGGACGCGGACGATCAAGTTCATCGTGTTGTCGCCCTTGATCGGCGCGCTGCTCGGCTTCACGCTCATGGTCATCGTCTTCTGGTTGTTCCGGCGCTGGTCGCCACATCGCGTGGACAAACTGTTCCGGCGCGGGCAGTTGTTCTCAGCCGCGGCCTTCTCACTCGGGCACGGCGGCAACGACGCGCAGAAGACGATGGGCATCATCACGGCCGTGCTCGCGGCCGGCGGTCTAATCGCATACGGGCCGAACGGCGCGCTGCCGGCCATTCCGCTTTGGGTGGTCTTGACCGCGCACGCTGCCATCGCGCTCGGCACACTCTCCGGCGGTTGGCGCATCGTGCGCACGATGGGAACGAAGATCACGAAACTAAAACCCGTCGGCGGCTTCTGCGCCGAGACGGGCGCGGCGCTGACGCTTGCCTACGTGACGCTGACCGGCACGCCCGTCTCGACCACACACACGATCACGGGCGCGATTGTCGGCGTCGGCGCGACGCGGCGGCTCTCGGCCGTCAAGTGGGGCGTGGCGGGGCGCATCGTCTGGGCGTGGGTCTTGACCATCCCCATTGCCGCCACCATCTCCGGCCTCTCTTTTCTGCTGATCGAGCTGGTGCATAATCTCGTGCGTTAGCGGCCCAGCCCATCGGCGCGCGCCGCTTCCGGCCTTGTTTTCTCGCACATGAGCGCATACTATCCGGCTATCCCCGAACCTGCTCCCCAGCCCACTTACGATTCACCCGACGAATCTGGAAGGTTGATTGCGCAATGGTGACTACTTCTGCCGATCCTCGCACCGTCATGGTGGTGGAAGATTTCGACGACACGCGCCTGTTCCTCAAGCTGCTGCTGGAACGAAAAGGCTACTACGTGCTGGAAGCGGCGAACGGGCAGCGCGCCGTGGAACTGGCCAAGAGCCAGCACCCGCGCCTGATCCTGATGGATTTGAGCCTGCCCGTGCTTGACGGACTCTCCGCCACCCGGCAGATTCGCGAACAAGGTTTCTTAAACGATGTGTTGATCATCGCCGTGACGGCGCACCACGAGCGCGAGTACAAGGAACGCGCGCTCGCCGCCGGCTGCGACGAGTTCGTCAACAAACCGGTCAACTTCGACCAACTCGAAGCGCTGCTGCGCAAGTTTTTGCCGGTTCATCGCGAATGCAGTGAATGAAATGCCGATGGCGTGCGGTTTGGAAGTTTTTCAGCAAGAGACGGCAGAAAATTACAGGTTAAAAGCGAACAGGCGCGGCAGCTTTTGGGAGCTTCGCGCCTGTTCATAGTCCGATTGATGTCCTCACCCCATCAACCGGTGAGACGAAGGATTCACCAACGCCTCGGTTGTGCGTAATATAGACAAAATGGCCGGATGATGCAAGTGCCAATTTGCTGATCGTTGTGATCAAATGCTAGTCCGCTTCCGTACACGCCGATCAGACCCGCTCTATTGCGCGAAATTTTAATTGACAGGCGCGCAGCCGGCTTGTAAATTTCAGCCACTCGCGAACATTACGCAGGCCCGCCGCAAGCACTAATCTTGGCCGGCGCGCACCTGCGGTAACCCGCAACTCGGCGCGCCCGCGCCGATTGCCTGCTGAAAGGAGTCCCTCATGAAGCAGGTGACGCAACTACGCGCCATACCCCGCCCCGCCGCGCCCAGACTGCGTGAACTTGGTATCTACCGGCTCACGGACGGCCGCGAATTCATCGTCAGCACAATCTACAACGACGGCTGTTGTCTCTATCCGCTCCAGACGTGGGACACGTTTGGCAACGCAGAGTTCTGGGTCGGCCCCGACGGCCGGCTGCTCAGCCGCGGACTGCCCACACTCTGGCACATACAAGACCTGACCGACACCGGCCAGACGAGCAAATACCCCAGAGCCACGCGCCGTCTGTTGTAAACCACATCAATCATCAAAACGGGCCAGCTACGTGGAGAAGTCCGCGCGGCTGGCCCTTGCTACTTATCTGCGCCCTCGCTTGCCTTATCCTGCGGCCGGCGGCTCCTCTATAGGGTGCGCGCGCTCGGCAAACTCGACATCCGAGAGCACCGGATCGTCGGCCACAACGTGGTGCGCGAACTTACTGGCCGGCACGTGCCCCAGCTTGCGCGCGGCTGTGATGCCGGCCCACGCGGCGACTAGGCCCAGCACGCAGCTTAGCCCGACATAGATTAGGGCGCGCGCCCAATCGTCCGTCTCGATCAGCTTGGCCGTCTCCCACTCGAAAGTCGAGAAGGTGGTGTACGCGCCGACGAAGCCGACGGCGAGGCCTAGGCGCACGTGCGGCGCGATCTGCACGCGCTCGGCCGCGAATGTGAGGAACAGACCGAGCAGAAACGAGCCGGTCACGTTGATGACGAGCGTCGCGGTCGGGAACGGCGCGGCCATGCGCCCCAAGGCCGAGCCGCTCAAGTAATAACGCAGCATCGCGCCGAGCGCCCCGCCCAGCGCGACGGCCACATATTTTGTTAACGTCTCCATCCTTAGTGCGTAAAGAGAAAAACCGCCCGCGTTAAATTGCGGGCGGTTTTCCGGTGAACTGTTGGGATTGACCTCGCGTGTGCCGCTGGTGTGCCATTTAACTTGCAGAGGGCACGAAGCAGACGGCCGACGAACGGACAACGCCCGACAAATTCCGGTCGCGAGTCCGTTTTAGGTCTCAGCCACCTCACTGTGATAAGAACTCATATACGTTTTTGATCACCTCCTTTCCAGTGTTGACCCGATAATAAAAGACAATAGGTTGTGCGTCAATAAATATTTTCACCCGCTATCTTGTGCCGCCCGTCAGGCGCGCCGAAAGACCTCGCGCCCGGCGCTGTAGGTCGCGTGCGCGTGCTCGACGCCGAAGAAGTAGGCCAACTCGCGATAGTCCGCGCAGTCGTGGACGACGAAGTCCGCGCGCTTGCCCGGCTCAAGTGAACCGACTTCCGCGCCGCGATTCAGACTGTAGGCTGCGTTCACCGTCGCACACGTGAGCGCTTCGGCCGGCGTCAACTTCATCTGCGTACAGGCGAGCGACAGGATCGCAGGCATCGCAGGCGTCGGCGACGAGCCGGGGTTGAAATCAGTGGCGATGACGACGGCGAGTCCCGCATCAATCATCGCGCGCGCCGCCGGGTAACGCGCCGCGCCAAGCGCATAGACCGAGCCGGGCAACAAGACCGGCTGCACGCCCGCGCTCACGAGCGCCGCGATGCCGGCCGCGTCCGTGTGCTCAAGATGATCTGCGGTCGCCGTGCCGAGTTCGGCCGCCAACTGCGCGCCGCCGGAGAGCGACAGTTGATCCGCGTGCAGGCGTAGGCCCAAACCGTGACAGCGCGCGGCCGAGAGTATGCGCCATGACTCGTCCGGCGTGAACACGCGCGCCTCGCAGAACACGTCGCAGAACTCCGCGAGCTTTTCCGCCGCCACGCGCGGCAGCATTTCGTTAATGAGCAACTCGACGTAAGCCGCGCGGCGGTGGGCGTACTCTTCGGGGATGTCGTGCGCGCCTAGAAACGTCGGCACGTAGCGGAGCGGCGTATCTTCATCGAGCCGCCGGATCGCCCGCAGGATTTTCAACTCGTCTTCGAGCGTCAGCCCGTAACCCGACTTGGCTTCAACCGTTGTCGTCCCGCCGCGCAGAAACCACGCCGCATAACGCCGCCCCGCCGCGACCAACTCGCTTTCACTCGCCGCGCGCGTGCGCCGCACAGTCGCGCGGATACCGCCGCCCGCCGCCGCGATCTCCTGATACGTCGCGCCCCGCGTGCGCTGCTCAAACTCGTCTGCGCGCGTGCCCGCAAAGACCGGGTGCGTGTGCGCATCAACAAAGCCCGGCAGCACAACGCGCCCGCCCGCATCGACGACCGCGCAATCATCTTCAATCAACGGCTCTACTTCGCGCCGCGTCCCCACCGCCGCGATGCGGCCCTCGCGCACGAGCAACGCGCCGTCCGCGATGAGGCCCAACTCATTCAACTCCGCGCCGACCCGCGCGCGCGCCGGCCCTTTGAGCGTCAAGAGTTGCGCACAGTTGATGACGGCGAGCATAAAGTCCAAAGTCCAAGGTCTAAGGCCTAAGGTCTAAAGTGCAATGTCCAACCTGATAGTGCTGGCATTGGACGTGGGACTTTAGACCTTAGACTTTATTTCATGTAGCGATCAAGAAAGTCAGCGATCTTCGGATAGAGGACAAGCCGGTTCGCGAGTTTATCGACGCCGTGCCCTTCGTCGTCGAAGAGGATGTAATCGACGGGTGCGTTGCGCTCGTGCAAGGCTTTGACGATCTGTTCGGCTTCGGTGTAAGGGACGCGCGGGTCGTTCCGGCCGTGGACGACCATGAGGGGGACGCGGATGCGGTCGATCTTGTGGATGGGCGAGACGGCGCGCAGGAAGTCGAGATCGTGTTCGAGTGTGCCGTATTCGCGTTCACGCTGTTTGCGGCGGTAGCCGGAGGTGTTGCGCAAGTTGGTCTCGAAGTTGCCGATGGCGCGTTGCGCGATGGCCGCGGCCCACAGATCGGGATAGAGCGTGATCGCGGCGTAAGTCATGTAGCCGCCGTAAGAGCCGCCCATGATGGCGATGTGGCGTGGGTCTGCGCCGCCCTGCGTCTTCAACCACTCGACCCCTGCCGCCAAGTCCTTCACCGAATCTTCGCGCAGCTTCACGTCGTCGAGGTGCGTGTAGGTTTTGCCGTAGCCGGTCGAGCCGCGCACATTCGTCGCAAGGATGGCGTAGCCGCGCGAGAGAAAATACTGATACGTGGGATTGAACGCTGGCCGCTCCTGACTTTCCGGGCCGCCATGCACGCTGACGAGGACGGGCAGCGCCGCTCCGTGCGCTACGCCGTCTATCTGCATATTGCCGCCCGGCGGCAACGGCCGGTAATACCAAGCCGGAATGTCGCGCCCGTCGAACGTCTTGTAGTGAATCAACTCCGGCTCAACGAAGGACGTTTGCGGGATGCCGGCGCGCGAACTGTGTGTGACCTGTGCGAGCGTGCGCGCCTTCAAATCGTAGAGCCACACGTCCGCGTTGTAGCGTGCGCCGTTAAAGCTGAAGACGAGCTTGCGTGCGTCGTGTGCGAACTCTAAGCCGCTGACGACGCCTTGCGCGGGCAGTTTGATGGGCGCGGTCTTTGGGCCGAGCGTGCCGTCAGGTTTGACTGCGCGGACGTAGAGTTCGCTGAAACCGTCGCGGTCGAGCGCGTAGGCGATGAGCGCGCCATCGTCAGAGAGCGTGATTGTGTCTATGTCCCACGGCGTCGGGTCGAGGGTATCGAGCTTCTTCGTCTGCAAATTGAGGTGCGAGAGCGCGAGCCATTCCCCGCCCGCATTCGTGCTCAACAGAAGCGCGCGGCCATCGCGCGTGAAATGTACGTCGCCGTATTGCGTTGCGCCTTCGTGCGGCGTCAGGTGCGTCACGCCTTTGGTCGCCACGTTGATCAGATAGAGATCGTTGTCGAGACTCAACGTGTCGCTGCTGCGCGCGACGACGATCTGCTTGTCGTCCGGCGACCACGCGGCGAAGTCGTTCGAGCCGTCCTGTTGATAGACGAGTTCCTCGCGCCCCGTCTGCACGTCCATGATGTAGATGTCGAAAAAGTTTGGGTTGCGTTTGTTCGCGGCATAGGCGATGCGGCGGCCGTCGTGCGCCCACGCGCCGAAGTTGTAGCGCACCTTGGGCGCGTCGGTGAGCGCTTTAATTTGCGCGCCATCGGGCGACATCCAGTAGAGTTGCGCGTTCTCGTTGCCGCCGACGGCTTTGCCAAAGAGCAAGCCGCTCCCGTCGGGCGACCAGTGCACGAAGTCCACGCGGTCTTGATAGAAGGTCAACTGCTCGGGCCAGCCGCCCGTCGGCGCGACCGCCCAGACCTGCGCCGTGCCCGTCGTGTTCATGAGGAACACGACGCGCGCCCCGCGCGGCGCGAGCGCAGGCGATGTAGCGCTCCGTATGTTCAGGTAGCGATCAATCGTGTAGCGCTCGTGCTGAACGGACTGCGCCAGCGCGCTCGTCAGCGAGCCAGCGGTGAGTATGATAGCGACGATCAAAGATGTTCTTTGTAGTTTCAGCATCGCGATCTCTCTAAATTGATCATGTACGTTTCTTGCGTCGTCGCTGACCGAGCAGATAGAGTAGCGCCCCGATCAGGTTCGCGCCGATGGTCGTGGCGATGATCTTGGCGGCGAAGGCGAGCCGGCTCTCCACGTCAATGATCGGGAAGGTGGTGAACACGGCATAGAGCAGCGTCACGAGCAAGCCTACGGTTGCGACCAAGCGCAGCCAGAGCGGCGCGCGCGGCCGGAGTTGGTGTAAACCGACGAGCGGGAGCGCGAAGAGCACTGCGTAAGCGATGGCGTAGAAGACACCCGCCGCGTTGTCGATCAGTTGAAACGCCTCTTGCGCGTGGACGCCGACGAGACCGGCCAGCCCGAACGCGAGCGTGACCGCGCCGACGAAGATGATCGAGTTGACGGGCGTGCGATAGCGCGCGTGCAGGCGCGTGAACCAAGCGGGCAGCAGATTGTCCCAACCCGCCACCATCGGCAGACGCGTGTTGCCCACAAGGTAGATGCTCATCAAAGCGATCTGGCGGCAGGCGACGAGCAGGATCGTAATCGAGATGATGCGCCCGACATTGCCGAACTCGCGAAAGCCGCGACTTAAGACCTGCGGGATCGGGCCGATCAGATCGACCTCGTCGGGGCGCACAAAGGCGAGCACCGCGCTCGTGCCGAGGATGAACATGACCGCGATGACGGGCGCGGCGAATAGCACGGAGCGCCCGATGTTGCGCGCGGGCGTCTTGCACTCGCCCGCGAGAATGGCCACATACTCGAAGCCGGAGAGCGCGCCGACCGCGAGTTTACTGAAGACGTTGATGTTGAGCAGTGTGAGCGCCGGCAGCGCGACGACGAACGGATGATATTCGCTGATCGTACCGCGCGCACTACTGATGAACGGCAACGCGATCAGGGCGAGAAAGGCCGTCATCAACAGGATGCTGCCCGCGTTGTGCACCCACTTGCCAAGCGCCAAGCCCCGCAGAGAGACCCAGCAGAGCACAGTGATAATTACGATGCTTAACAGCGCAATCAGCCACTTGCTCTCCGCCATCCACGGCGCGGCGAGCGCGTAAGACAGATTAGTCGTCACGATCAAGCCGACGCCCGCCATCACCGAGATGCCCAGCAACCACAAGTTCCACGCGACGATGAAGCCGGTGAACTCGTTGAAGCCGAGCTTGGCCCATTGATAGAGACCGCCTTCGAGCGGCATGCGCTTGTTGAGATAGATGACGACGGCCGCCTGCGGCAGATAGAACGTGAGGAGCGCAAGCACCCAGAAGACCAGGTGTTGCGTGCCCAACTTCGCCGCCGCGCCGACCCAGATCGTGCCGACGACGAAGACGATCTGCATGAGCACCAGATCGAACAGCCCCAACTCTTTGCGAAAGACCGCGCTGCGCTCTTCGACTCGTTGCTCTGCGCGTTGCAGTTCAAGCGCGGCCTGCGTCTCAACGTCAGTTGCCATTCGTTGTTCTCCGCATTCTGCAAGGAGATGAAAGGCTGAAGATTCAGATCACTTTTCAGTTGAATGCAAGATAAGGGGCACTTCACCGCAGAGACGCAGAGAGCGCAGAGGGGGCGCAGAGCGTTGAAAGACATTCAAGTCTCTGCGCTATCTTTGCGTCCTCTGCGTCTCTGCGGTGAGTCCTTACTGCCATACACTCAATTGAGAATCAATCAGGGCAGTGTTTATAACCCGCCCGTTAGGCCGAGGTCGTGGTGTCGCGCACGATGCGCCAGCCGGCGCTGGTGCGGCGAAATAACAGCGTGAAGCAACCGTGCGGCTTGTCTTCTGCGCGCACGAGTTGCCAGCGCCCGGTGACGACCGCGTAGAACGGGCTGACGGGTTGAATGTCCAACTCGGAAAAGGTGAGCGTGCCCATCTTCGCGCGCGTGTCGTAAGCTTTCTTGTAGTGATCGAGCACCGTCTGCCAGCCGTGCGTGATGGTGTCGCCGGAGACGAACGTCGTCGTCTCCGCGCGTTCGTAGCCGTTCATGTAACCGTCTATGTCGCCGCGATTCCAAGCGGCGGCTTGCGCGTCCAGCACCGCGCGCACCGCTTTAACTGTCTCCTCGTTGGCGCGCGCCGAGTCTGGCGCAGAGACGCACGCGGCCGCGCACAAGGCGAGCGCGCAGAACGACAGCAAAGCGGCGATGCGTTGATGAGTCATATTGGACTGCTTTCGCTGGCGCAAGTCTGATCGGACGGGCGGCGCAAACTATACTTAACTTGGTCGCCAGCGACAACTCACAGGCGCGCTTGCAACCACGTGCTGATGTCGGCGCGCATCGCCATCGTTAGCTCGTGCCCCGCCGCGTAGCTCCGCACTTCTACGTCCTGCGCACGCTCGCGCAACTGCTGTTCGTAATCTGCCACGCGCGCCGGCGGATAGAACTCGTCCTGCGCGCCGGCCAGATAGAGCACGCTCGCCGCTGTCGGCTGATAGACCGTGCTCGTCGCCCAATCGCCGGGCATGCCGCCACAGACGCCGACGACGCCGCGCAAAACTTCGGCGTGCGTAAAGGCGAACCGATAGTTGAGCGCACAAGTCTGCGAGAAGCCGAACAGGAAGACGCGCGCCGGATCGGCGACGCCTTCATGAATCAACGTGGCGATCAGATCGAGCAGCGCGCGATGATGGAGCGCGATGGAATCTTCCGGGTGATAGTTCGTCAGCCAACCGAAGCCGTAGCGCAGCGGCCCGCCCGCCTCCTTCGGCTCTTTCAAATGCTGATGCGGCCCTTGCAACGCCGCGACCGCAAAACCCTCCGGCACACACTCGCGCGCCGCCCGCAGCATCCACGCCTTATTACTGCCGTAACCGTGCAGCGCCACGAGCAGCGGTGCGGGCATGTCGATTGGTGCATGGAGATCGTAATAGAGCTTGATGCGCGCTGTCAGCGTGCGCTCGGCGGGCGCGTTGTTGGTTGCTGATGTCATGAAGGCTTATAGATTTCTTGCAGAGTGAATAAGAAATAGAGACCACTTGACCAGCCCGCGTTAGCGGGCGGCCAGCATAAAGCCCAGCGTGGAGCGTGAGCGGAACGCTGGGCCAGCAACGGTACGAAAGCCTAAGCCCATGTAATGGGCGGCAGAGAGCTTCCAGCATAGCACTGACGCCCGCTCGCGCGGGCTTGCATAATGGCTCGCTGGCTAACCCAGCGTTCCGCCTGCGGCTCCACGCTCTCGCTTTACTCTGTCCGCCTGCTTCGCAGGCTCGGTACACGTCGTACCCTTCTCGCTCATTTTTGCAAGCGGTCTAATTCAAATATCCGCCCGGCTCGCTCTCTTTAACTTCGGGCGCGACAAGGGCGCTGGTCTCTTCTTCGAGACTCCAAATCTCGTACAACTCCGGCGGCACTTCGGTGACGAAGCGCGAGGGGCGTTGCACGACCGTCTGGCGATTGTAGTCTGTGCTCATGAGCGGATAGGTGAGGTAGAGTTGATCGCGTGCGCGGGTTAAGGCGACGTACCAGAGGCGGCGTTCTTCTTCTTCGCCTTCGGCTTCGCGCAAAGATCGCGGCGCGGGGAAGCGCCCGTCCGCCGCCCAGATGATGAAGACCGCGCGCCACTCCAAGCCCTTCGCTTGATGGACGGAGGTGAGCGTCAAGAGTTCGTCTTCGTCGCCGCCCGAGACCACGTCTTCGCCGGTGAGCGGCTGCGGCGCGCCGTAGCGTTCGGTCGAGAGCAGCGCCAACTCGCCCAAGAATTCTTCCGTCGAATTGTAACGCGCACTGTACTGCGCGAGTTGGCGCAAATCTTCCAAGCGCACGTCGGCATTCTCGAAAGAGGCGGCAAGGTAAGCTTCGTAGCCGCGCGCGAGCACCAGTTCGATCTGGCGCGCGGGACTTGAGCGCACCTCTTCGCGCGCAAGCTCGGCGATGAGTGCGCGAAACTCGGCCCATGTCGTGCCGCGTCGCGCGGCGTTGTCCGCGCCGCCCGCAACAACGAGCGCGAGCGGGTCGGGCGCGAACGCGATCTGTTCCCAGATGCGCGCGGCCGTGGCGGGGCCGACGTTCGGAATCAGCTTCAACACACGCTGCCACGCCAACTCGTCGCGCGGATTCGTGACGAGGCGCAGATAGGCGAGCACGTCCTTGATGTGCGCCTGCTCGAAGAAGCGGACGCCGCTGCGGATGCGATAAGGGATGCCGCGCCGCGTCAACTCCAACTGCAATTCGAGCGAGTGATAGTGCGAGCGATAGAGCACGGCCACGTCCGTGAGCGGCACGCCCTCTTCGCGTAGTTCCAACACACGCGCCGCGACGAACGTGGCCTGTTGATCCGCGTCGCGGCAGGGCACGAGCGCGGGCGGCAGGCTAAGCGTTGGACGCACGGCGCGCAATTCTTTTGGAAACTGTTTGCGGTTCGAGGCAATCGAGACGTTGGCGACCGAGAGGATGTCGGGCGTCGAGCGATAGTTTGTTTCCAAGCGGTACTGCCGCGCATCCGGGTAACGCTGCGGGAATTCATAAATGTTCGCCCACTCCGCGCCGCGCCAAGCGAAGATCGATTGCGCGTCGTCGCCGACGACCATCACGTTGCGATGTTTGACCGCGAGCAGATCGACCAACTCGGCTTGCAGCTTGTTCGTGTCCTGATACTCGTCCACTAGCACGTGCTCGAACTGTTCGCTGTAGAGGCGCGCGATCTCTTCCCTTTCCATCAACAGGCGCTTCCAGTTGAGCAGCAGATCGTCGTAGTCCATCACGTTGCGCGCGTGCTTGCGCTCCATGTAGACCACGTCCACGCGTTTGATCTGTTCGGTCAGCGGCTCAAAATATGGATAGCGGCGCGCGACGACATCAGGGATCGGCTGGTCAGTGTTGGTCGCAAAACTGATGATGTCTTGCAAGACTTCGGCTTTCGGGAAGCGGCGCGCGCGCGTGTCCACGCCCGCCTCTTGGACGCAGACGGCGAGCAGATCGCGCGCGTCCTCGGCGTCGAGGATCGAATAGTTGTTGTCATAGCCGATGGACTCGGCATGCCGGCGCAGAATCAGATTGGCAATGCGATGAAACGTGCCGCCCCAAACGCGCCGCACTTCGCCGCCGGTCAACTGCTCGACCCGCTTGAGCATCTCGCGCGCGGCGCGGTTCGTAAAGGTCGCCAACATGATGCGCGCGGGCGCGACGCCCTGCTCGATGAGGTAGGCGACGCGATAAGTGATCGCGCGCGTCTTCCCACTGCCAGCGCCCGCGATGACGAGCACGGGGCCGGGCGGGGCGGTGACGACCGCGAACTGTTCCGCGTTCAACTCCTCGCGGTAGCGCGCCAGCCGGTCGGGCGCGCCCGCCGGTCGTTTGATGACGTAACGCTTCATAAATCTGGCTCGCCTTATAACACGCTCGCAGGCGCGGCACGAAATCAGGAGGCCTGGCGGCACGTGGGCGCGTGGGCACGTTGACAGTACCGGCCCGCTGTCGATAATATCTCCGCGGCAAAGAGTTACTGCACTCCTCGCTTTTCTGCGTTTCCCTCCATCGATCGGGTACGCCTGTTATCCGAGGAATGCCGCGCTCAGCAGCCAGCATCCCCGCCGAAAATTATTCAATAAGGAAGTGGCCCTATGCGTTCTTTACTTCGCTCAGAGCGTGCGTTGCTCGCGGCGTTTCTTTTCAGCTTAATTGCGGGTGCGGCCCCCGTCGGCCGCGCGCAGTCGGTCATCACGACCATCCCCGTCGGCACAAACCCCTTTGCCCCGGCCGTGAACACGACGACAAATAAAATTTACGTGGCGAATGCTGGCAGCAGCAGCGTCTCCGTGATCAACGGGGCGACGAACACGGTCATAACCACTATTACCGGTGTCGGCAACCAGCCGACCGACGTGGCCGTCAACAGCGTCACCAACAAGGTTTACGTGGCGGCCCAAACCGGCGTCACCGTCATTGACGGCGCAACGGATACAGTGGCGAAGACCCTGCCCCTCGGCTTTACCTTCCGCCTCGCCGTCAACCCGGTCACGAACAGAGTCTATGTCAGCACGGACGGCGGCGGTAGCGCAGTCATCGTATTAGACGGCGCAACGGACACCGTCATCACCGCCGTGCCGCTCAACTCGTCTTATCAGCCCGCGGTCAACACCGTCACCAACAAAATTTACGTCGTTGACGCGGGCAACTTCGTCCACGTCATTGACGGGGCGACCAACACCGTCGTCAAGTCAGTCTTCGTCGGCTTAAGCCCGCAGAAGGTGGCCGTGAACTCGCTGCTCAACCGCATCTACGTGGCCAACTATCAATCGTCCGATGTCACGGTCATTGACGGCGCGACCGACACGGTCGTCACCACTGTGCCCGTCAGCAATCATCCTTACGGCATCGCGGTTGACCCCGCCACCAGCAAGATTTTGGTGGCGAGCCAGAACAACTCGGCCACCGTGGACAGTGCCGACATAATCAGCGGCGCGACGAACTCTGTGATCGCCACTTTTGCCGTCGCCGATCAACCGGACGGCGCAGCCATCAATCCCCTGACCCATCGCGGCTACATTACGCACGAGCTTAACGGGCTGGTCACGGTCGTTGCCATCCAGAACGATGTGCTCATCAGCGAGTTTCGCTTCCACGGCGCGGCGGGCGGAGCGGACGAGTTCATTGAACTGGCGAACACGAACAACACCGCCTTCACCGTCAACAGCGCTGACGGCTCGGCCGGTTGGACGCTCGTCGCGGCCGGCGGCACGGTGCTGGCGCAAATCCCGAATGGCACGATCATCCCGCCGCACGGGCATCTGCTCGTCGTCAATAGCGCGGGCTACAGCCTCGCCGGTTATCCCGCCGGCAACGCGACGACCGCAACGGCCGACTTCAGCTACACGCAGGACATTCCCGACAACTCCGGCGTGGCACTGTTCGCCACCCAGAACGCGACCAACTTCAACGCCGCGCTGCGGCTCGACGCCGTCGGCTTCACCCTCGTCAGTGATCCGCTCTACCGTGAGGGCGCGGGCATCGCCGGCTTCCCTTCGTCTGACGGCGAGTACAGCCTCGTGCGCAAGCTGACAACCGGGCAACCGCGCGACACGAACGACAACAACAGCGACTTCGTCTTTGTCGCCACGCAGGGCGACACGATCTACGGCACGGACAGCAACGTCTCCGTCCTCGGCGCGCCGGGGCCGGAGAATCTCAGTAGTCCCGTGGAACACAACGCAGACGTGAAAGCCGCGCTCCTTGATAGCTGCGCCGGCCCCGGCCCCTGTCAGAACCGCGTGCGCAGCGCCGCGCCCGATCCGACGCAGAGCGCGTGCAGCCCATTGGGCACGCTCTCTATTCGTCGCCGCTTCAAGAACACTACGCAGCAGCCGATCACGCGCCTGCGCTTCCGCGTGGTGGACATCACGACGTTGGGCAATCGCGCGCCGGGTGAGGCCGACGTGCGCGCGCTCGCCTCGACGCAGACTGCGGTTGTGTTGAGCACGGGCACGCCCGCGACGGTCGAAGGCACGACGCTTGAGCAGCCGCCCGTGCAGGCGCAGTGCGGCGGTCTCAACTCTAGCCTCTCGGCCGGTACGATCACGATGTCCCAGCCACTCGCGCCGGGCGCGTCCATCAACGTCCAATTCCTCCTCGGCGTCGTACAGGGCGGTAGCTTCCGCTTCTTCATCAACGTCGAGGCGCTGACCGGCGCGTCCGGTCTCACCAACCGGACTGCGAGCAAGTCAGCGCTGAAGGGGCGGCAATAGGCGGCGCATGGGTCGGGCGCGTAATCAACCCGTGGTCAAACAACAAGCACAGGCCCCGGCGACGATTCGCCGGGGCCTTTCTTCATGTGCTTCGCAGAGCACCGTTGCATTTTGCGCCCGCGCGCGGTTAGGATGAAGCGCACATTCGCAGCGCGAAAAATTATCTAAGCTGATCGTGAGGTGGCATGATGAAATTTCCCGGTGGCATGAACATTCAGCAGATGATGAAGCAGGCGCAAGCCATGCAGGAGAAGATGCAGCAGGAGATGGAGGCGATGGTCGTCGATGCCACGGCGGGCGGCGGCGTCGTCACCGTGCAGATGCGCGGCACGAAGGAACTCGAATCGTTAAAGATCGACCCGGAGGCGATCAAAGACGGCGACGTGGAGATGCTGCAAGATTTGATCGTCGCTGCCGTCAACGAAGCCAGCCGCAAAGTGGACGAAGCCATGAAGGGCAAACTCGGCGGCATGCTTCCGCCGGGACTAATGTAAGAGGTCAGAGGTTAGAGGTCAGTGCTTTTGACTTACTAACTCTGACCTCTGACCTCTGACCTCTATGTTAGATTACGCAGAGCCAGTTACGAAATTGATCGACGAGTTTAAGCGCCTGCCGGGCATCGGGCAGAAGTCGGCGCAGCGGCTCGCGTTTCACGTGTTGCGGATGTCGGAAGCTGAAGTTGAGCGGTTTGTGGCGGCGCTTGAAGAGGTTAAGCGTAAGATTGTCTTCTGCTCGATCTGCAATAACCTGACGGATGTTGACCCGTGTCGTTACTGCGCATCGCCCAGCCGCGACCGCTCGATCATGTGCGTGGTCGAAGAGCCTTACAATCTTGTCGCCATCGAGAAGACGCGCAGCTATCACGGTCTCTATCACGTGCTGCACGGGAGTCTCTCGCCGATCCGCAACATCCATCCCGAAGACCTGCGCCTCCAGAACCTGCTGCCGCGCCTCAGGCCCGAGAACAACGACGGCGTCGAAGTGCGCGAAGTGATTCTCGCCACCAATCCAAACACCGAAGGCGAAGCGACCGCCAGCTACATCTCGCGCTTGCTCAAACCGCTTGGCGTCCGCACCACACGCATCGCCATGGGCATGCCCGTGGGCAGCGACCTCGAATACGTCGACGAGGTCACGATGGACAAAGCGCTCGCCAACAGACACGAGATATAGATAGCAGTGACAAGTGACGAGTGACAAGTGACAAGTAAAGAAACTTCTTGCTCGTCACTTGTCACTCGTCACTGCTTTTAGAACCGCACGTGTTCTTCCGGCACGTTCTGCTGGCACTCGGCACATTGATTGCCGGTGTCGTAGTACTTGGCGTCGAACTCAACGAGCGATTTGATCTCGATGCCGTCCAATTCGGTGGGCGCACCCTTAAAGCGGACGATTGCGCCGCAGCCGATGACCTGCGCGCCCAACTCGCGCACGAGCGCGACGGTTTCGCTAATAGCTCCGCCGCTGCGGATGATGTCGTCCACGATGACGCACGGGTTGACCTCGCCCTGATTGACGTACTGGCGGAACATGCGTTGCCCGTTCTCCTCACGCTCGGCCCAGTAAATCTGCTCGGCGCTCAAGGCCTCGCGCACGCCGAAGGCGACGGGGATGCCGCCTGCGCCCGGCGCGATCACCGCGATGCGCGGCAGCATGCTGGAAATCTCTTTTTCGATTCTGAACTTACGCGAGAGCGCGACCGCGAGCACGCGCGCCGTGTCGTAATAGCGGAAGGCGAGCGGCATCTGGAAGTAGTGGGGCGTGTGCTTGCCCGACGGGTAGACGAAGTGCCCTTCGCGGAACGCACCCGTGCGCTTTAAGATCGCCATCACGTCATCCTGCGACGGAATGAGTTGCACCATGCTTCGAGTCTCCTGCGGTTAGAGGTCAGAGGTTAGAGGTCAGAGGTCAGTGAAAGTCAGTTTCTACACTGACCTCTAACCTCTAACCTCTGACCTCTTTTGAGCGCGCAGAGCATATCATCAATCGGGTGGGTTTGCGCTAGTCTGGAGCACGCGCGCGATGAGTTGATATTGATCGGCCGCAAGTTCCGGCGGGAGCGCGGTGGGCGCAAACCATGCGACCTGCTCGATCTCATTGCTTTGCGGGCGCGCTACTCCGGCAGCGCGCCCGCAGTAGATGATCTCGACCTGCCGTGGGCGTTTGAATGCGCGTACGTATGCGAGCCGCGCGGCCGCTAGTTCCAAGCCGACCTCTTCCCGCAACTCGCGTCTGAGCGCCGCTTCCGGCTGCTCGCCCTGTTCGATAAACCCGCCCGGTATGCCCCAGCCGTTGCCCCCGCGAAACGCGTGCTTCAGGAGCAGCACGCGCCCTTCAGCATCGAGTACACACGCGCCTACCGTCACCGTAAAGCGCGGCTCGTACAACCACACGGCCCAGCGCCGCACGCGCTGTGGTGTGCGCCGCCAGACGGCCAACAATAACTGTCGCCACATGTGGCGCGATGATAAAGCAAAAGCTGGCTGTTGTCCGTTGGCAAACCAACCACTGACAATCGTCAATTTTTTCTGTATGATTGCGGCCCAATGTCTAGACCGCTCGGAGTTAGCCCACAGCCTTTAAAGGATCACGAGCCGAACGCTTATGGCAGCACATGAGTCCGTCGCTAAAGAAGCGCCGACCGAGCAGCAACGCTCGCAGCCCGGCGTGCCCAAACGTTTCGTCGCAGGGCAGACCGTCTGCAACGAGAAGAACGAGAAGGGCAAGCTCTGTAACGGCCACCTAAAACAGGTGCGCCCCATCAATGAAACCGCGCGCAAGCATCTGCGCGGCGACGACCTGCTTTACAAGTGCCAGACCTGCGGCACGCTCTACATGGGGCCGCCGCTCGGCCACGTGCGCGATCCGCGTCAACGGCGTTACGTCGAGTACGAACAGAACCTGATCCTGCAAGCGGCGGGCGGCACGCTGCCGACCATCGTGCAGAATGAGCGCGGCGTCTATGTCATGGTCGAGCCGACGGCCGCGCACGCACCCGCGCCGCCGAAACCTATCGCAGCACCACCGCCCGCACCCGCCGCGCCGAAGGCCGCGGCCGTCCCACCGTCTAAGCCCGCGGCCGCGAAGCAACCGGCGACGACGACGGCCGCTGCGCCCGCGCCTGATCCGGTCACAGGCTTTATCCCTTACGTGCCGCCGCCCGCGCCCGGCCCCCAACCCGGCGAGACGCCGGAGCAGAAACTCGCACGCCTGCGCGCCATCGTCGCCGAAGCCAAACGGCGCAAGGAGTTGGCCGGCGGCGTGATCGACAAACACGCCACGGGCGCGCAGACCACGCCGACCGCCGCGACTACGGCCGGCACGGACTCTTCGCCCGCCGCCGACGCACATCGTCCGGCCGCCGAAGCACAGGCCGCGACCGGTCAAGCCTCAGCCGCACCGCTCAGCCCGGCCGCCGCGACCGCTTCACCGGCCGCGGGCGCTGAATCGGTTGCCGACCTCGCGCCTGATGCTTCCACTGAACTTACGCCCGGCGCGCCGAAAGCATCGCCATCCGCAGGCGGCGCAAAACCCAAAGCGCGCACTGCGACCGGCACGGTCACGCGGATGGATTACGACACCGGCCCCGTCGCAGGCGAGACGCAAGAGCAAAAGCTCGCGCGGCTGCGCGCCGTCGTCGCCGAAGCCAAACGGCGCGCGGGCAAAGAGTAACGTTCAGCCACAGACGAGAACGCGGGGTATAAGTTCACGCTCGAACTTATACCCCGCGTTCCTATCTAGCGACCTGGCTTACTGGCGACCCGCAAAGAGCGGGCTGGTTTTCAAGGTGGTCTCCCTATTTATTAGTGTCTTGTCCCTCGGCTGGCACGGTGGGATCAGTGGGCGCTAATGGAGCAGGGGGCGCGGCCGGGTTTGTGTCTGTGCCATCGTCCTCATTATCTGCCTGATCTGTCTCAGCAGCATCATCGGCTGCACTGCCACCCGGTTGAGCTTGAGTCTCATTGGGTTTCGGTTGGACTGCTGCGCCCTCAGCGCCGCCCGGCGGCTGCTCGCCATTAGTTTGCGCCGGCGGCGGAGCAACTACGTTGCCTTGGCCGTTTGTCTGGTTGGCCCCGGCTTTGGGCTTTTGCTCGTCCTCGTGTGGTTCCTGATTTTCCTCGCCCTCAGACTCAGGCTTTGGCTCTTGCCCTTTGCGCAACTCGGCCAGAGCATTTTGCATTTGCTGCACCCAGCCATCCAGTTCCGACTGAAGCACCTGCTCGGTATGTTCGACCAGCGAGTCGATGTTCACCGGTAGAGCTTGATCATCGGCCGAGAGCGCGTTCCACCACGATTTCACATTGGCGAGATCGGTGGCCGCCTGATTGTACTTCGTCAGGGTATTCTCTGTTTGCCGGTAGCCCAGATAGGTCCCAATGGCAGCAACCATTGCGGTAGTCAGCGCGATCCATGCCTGCCGGTCAATGGCAGCCAGGAAAGCGCCGACGCCACCGATGATGAAGGTCAGCCAGTAAAGCCATCTTAAGAGCTGTTCCTCTTCCCCCGCCCGCTTTCTAAAATAACGGAGTTGGTCGCCCAGCCGGACTTCAACATAGCGATCAGGCGTCAGGTAACTGAAGCCGTCGTCGCCGCCCGCCGCCGCATCCATGTCGGGCGGAAAGCCTTGCTCTTTTTGATAAGGGACCAGCGCCGATTGATTGACATCCGTGCGCATCGTACGCCGGGTAACGTCCTCCACTCTGGCGGCCAATTGCTGTTCCGGCAACTCCTTATAGTTCATGGCCCTTGCGCGGTAACGATAAATCTCGCGCTTGATGGACTCAGCCCCGGCGCGCAAGAGCAGCCACTTGCTGCCCTGTTTGAACCGATTGAGCGCCGTCACCAGCACCGTCAGCACAATCGGCACGAGGATCAAAACGTAGTGGAGCGTCCACCAGATGAGCGGGCGATGACCATTCACATTTGGTGTTAGGGAAAAAAGGTCCACCGGCGGAGCATCTTTAACTATCCAGTCTTTGGGCCAAGTGAATGAAAGTAGATTGCCGCCAGTATCCTTGGGCGCGTAAACCTGCTGAATGATGGCGAGCGCCGTGCCGAGCAGGCCGATGAACAGGGTCGTGAGTTGCAGCCGCCTGAATCTCTTCTGCTGGATGGTCGCATTAAGATCGTAGTCGGCGAAAATTTCCCACGCTTGCATCAGCACATTGTCAATGCCGAGTTCGCGGATGATCAGCCGTTCGATGCCCTTGACCGGGTTGCTTAACAGGTGCAGGTGAATCTCGCCATCGGCAATGATCTCCGCCATCACCGGATCATCCGGCAACGGATCTTTCTGTTTCCACGCCGCGGCCAACTCATCGGCCAGTCCGCCGCTGCCTTCAACGACGATCAAGGTCAGACCTTGCCGGACAGCACGCAACACTTCATTTTTTGCAATCGGCCCGCCCCCGGCGAGGATGGCCACGGCCGGCAACTTGCTGGCGGCCTTTTCGGCCTCTGGCTGGCCCGGCTGGCTGCCGGCGGTCGGCGCGCCCGGCTTTTTATCCGTCAGCGTGCTGACCAAGTTGTAGAGCGTAGGCGTCTCGCTGCCCCAGTCTTTGCCCGCGACGAGCACGAAGTGTGTGTGATTAGGTTCAAGCTGGACACCTGTGCCGGTGGCGTTTGGGAGTACGATCAGACCGGCCGGCGCAACCCCGACTAGCTTGGATTTGGCCCCGCGGCCGGCAACGCCTTCACCAATCATGGCCATGACGCCGGCTTGTGTGCCGCCATCAATAATGAGCGCGTTGGCTTCAGCCGCAGCGCGGGCAATCCCACGACCAAACAACTGGGTCAGCCGTGGGATCAGCTTGTCATCCACACTGGCCGCGCCGCCCAGCACCAGAATGACTGCGTCGTAAGACCCAACACCGAGCGCCGCGATAATCGCTTCAGCTTTACTGTGCGCCGGGGGAAAAACTGCGACCGCTTCGTTACCGTTCTGGAAAGTGATGGTTTGCTTTTTGATCTCGTTATCAGCCATTACTAGCCTCCGTTCTTCTTAGCCCTTGTTTTGCCGGGCTTCGTCATAAATGGCGGGCCTATCTTTTATGCGCGGTGCGGCGCACGCCGCCCTTGAGCCGCCACGCGCGCTACCGCCTAATGCGGGTTAGTGGCTAAACCTTGCTGTCATCATTGAAGCAGGCTGTGGGGGTTGAATTTCATTGCTATGCTCCTATGCAAGGTGAGAAGGCTAAAGCGCGTCGATTGCTAGGCCGGCAAATTCCGCCAGAAGATACATCCAGACGCGCCGAGTTTCAATCTATTTTTGAAATTTACGGGCCGAATAAAGTGAGGCGCTCAGCGTCTGACCGCAACCTTAGACTTAAAGTGTAGGCCGCTTCACAGAATGCCGGTGTGAGTCCCGGCCAGTCGCTTGGCGGGCGCTGGCATCCTTTAGCTGTCGCGCACAACCAACCCTTCACGCGCGAAGCCCCACCGCAACATCTGTACGTCTGCTTCGGCGCTGAGCGCGCGTTCAACATCGGCCTTGCGGCCTTCCGCACAGAGGAACGCGATACAGCCGCCGCCGCCCGCGCCGCAGACCTTCGCCGCTTCCGCGCCGTTGGCGAGCGCCTTCTCGACAAGCTGCTCCATGTGCGGCGTCGTGATGTTGGGGGCGAGGCGTTTGCGGTTTGGATAAGCAGCGTGCATGACGGCGCGGACTTCGTCCCAGTCGTTGGCGACGAGCGCGGCGCGCATGCGCAGGGCCGAATCGCGTATGCCGTCGAAGAGTTGAAAGATGGTAGGGTCGCCGTCGATGTGCGTCTTGAACATCTCCCAGTTGTTGATGCCGGACATGCGCGGCTCGCCCGTGTAGCAGATGGCGATGCGCTGTTCGAGCGCCGCGGTGTCGATCTGCAACGCTTCGCGCACGATGCCGTCGGGCCGGAAGTGTATGCAATTTGCGCCACCGTAGAACGCGCCGTAGTAATCCTGAAAACCGGCGGGCACGCGGATCACGCCCGTCTCTATATTGGCCGCGATGGTGATGAACTTGTGCCGCGCGTAGCGCTCGCCGACCAGCCGGTTGAGCGCCCCGATGCACGCAATCGCTAATGAACTCGATCCACCCAAGCCCGCGCCGGCCGGTGCGGCGGACTCTGCGATCAGATGAAACCCTATGTCCGGCTTGAAGAAATGCACCAGCTTCGAGATCAATTCCAACCGCTCTTCATGCACGAGTTCGGCCACGCCCGCGAGCGTCGTCTCAAACATGAGGCCCCGGTCGCGTGATTCCAAGATCACACGATCATCCACGCGTGTCTCGATCCGGCAGCGCGCATAGAGCGACAGGCCGAAGTTCACGGTCGCCGCGCCGGGATGAAACAGATACAGCGGCCAGATATCAATCGTCCCGCCCGCCAGATCAACCCGCGTCGGCGCAATAGACTCAATAATCATAAGATGAGTGCTGAGTGTTGAGTGCTGAGTGCTGAGTAAAAAGACGATTGCTTTTACTCAGCACTCAGCACTCAGCACTCAGCACTTT
This sequence comes from Pyrinomonadaceae bacterium, assembly GCA_045807745.1. Taxonomy (GTDB): domain Bacteria; phylum Acidobacteriota; class Blastocatellia; order Pyrinomonadales; family Pyrinomonadaceae; genus QHXQ01. The sequence goes on along the minus strand of JBJMGT010000023.1, from coordinate 289,851 downwards.
TTAGTCTCCTTCTCCCGCCTTCGCGCGCTTCCGCTTAGCCTCTTTCGTGCGGCGGGCGAGCGGGCTGGGCAGGTGTTCTTTGATCTCCACGCCGAGTTCGTGCAACTTCTCCTGCGCGGCGTGCTCCAGTTCGTGCACGCGCTCCGGGTCGGCTTCCTCAACCTTCGGCGCGAGCCAGTAGCGCTCGGCCAAATAGAACGCGGCAATGCCACCGACGACGATGACAAGCAGGAACTTTCCCAACCGTTGGAAGTCGCCGATAAAGTTGGTGATGATGCTATGGAAGAAATAGCCCGCGCCGCTCAGGATGAAAACCCACGCGAAGCAACTCAACAACGTGATCGGCAGAAAGCGCGGGTAGCGCATCTTCGCTACGCCATAAAAGATGCACGTCGCCGTGCGCAAACCGTAGACGTACTTCGAGAGAAAGATGGCGAGCGGCCCGAACGTCCCCGTCAAACGCTCGATGCGCGGCCGCGCGGCGCGATAAAATTTATACTCGCGCACGTTCGAACGAAACCAACGTCCCAGTCCATAGGCGATCTGATCGCCCGCCAGTCCGCCCGCCGTGCCCGCGCCCAACACTTTCAAAAAACTGTAGTCGCCAAAGAACCCGCTCTGTGCCAGCACGCCCGCCAGCAACAGCGTAATATCCCCCTCGATCATGGCGAGGAAGAAGACCGCATACAGGCCGTACCGCTCGACCAGCTCGTAAAAAAAATGCCCAAACATGAAAACTGAGTGCTGAGTGCTGAGTGCTGAGTGTTGAGCGCTGAGTTAAAAGAAAGGTCTTCTACTCAGCACTCAGCACTCAGCGCTCAGCACTATCTTTTGGTTTGACCACGAGCACGGGGCAGTGCGCGTGGCGCACGACCGACTCGGCCGTGGAGCCGAAGAGCATGCGCCCTAGGCCCGTGCGCCCGTGCGAAGAGATCACGATCAGGTCAACGTCGCGCTCGGCGGCGACGCGCACGATCTCGGTCGCCGCCTCGCCGTGTACGATCAACTCTTCCACCTCAAGCCCAGCGCACTCTTCGCGCGCCGCCAAGCGCGGCAACTCGCGTTCGGCCGATTGCTGCAACTGCTCGCTTACATCGACGCCCGGCAGCGACTCCGCCATCGGCGCGTAGCCGACCGGCGGCACGAGCGGCTCGACCACGTACAGACAGACGAGGCGCGCGCCCGCTTGGCGCGCCATCTGCGTCGCGTAAGGCAACGCACATTCGGCGCACTCGCTGAAATCAGTCGGCAGCAGAATCGAGCGTATGTGCATAAGTAAAGAAGTGCTGAGTACTGAGTGCTGAGTGCTGAGTTAAGAACCCGTCTTTACTCAGCACTCAGCACTCAGGACTCAGTACTCACTTCCGGTGCGTCATTCTACACGGAGAAGGACTTGTTTGACAGCCCCGCACCCCTTTGTTAGGATTTTCGCCGCAGCCTACCTGACGAAAAACGCGCCCACGTTCTGGAGAACAAAAGCCATGAGCAGCAACACAGCCACATCCGTTAATTACCTCGGCGTTGACATCTCCGGCGCAACCCTGCATGCCGCGCTCGTCGGCTCGGCCGGGCAGGTCACGGAGCGGCGCGAGGCGGCGCTTGACCGTAACGCCTTGATCGCGCAGGTGGCGCAGGTGGCCAGCGAGTTGCGCGACCGCCAGCCGCAGGTCGCGGCGCTCGGCGTCGGCGTGCCCGGACTGGTCAGCCCGGAGACGGGGCGCGTCGTGGTCTCGTCCGAACTGCCCGCGGCCGCGCGGGGCGATCTGCGCGCCGAGTTGCAACAGGCGACGGGTCTGCCGGTTACTCTGGAGAACGATGCGAACGCCGCTGCTTACGGCGAAGCGGTCGCGGGCGCAGGACGCGGCGGGCGCAATCTCTTTTACATCACCATCGGCGCAGGCATCGGCGGCGCACTCATCCTCGACGGCCGGCTCTGGCGCGGCGCGTCCGGCTTCGCCGGCGAGATCGGTCATATCACCATCGACCCGGACGGCATCTTGTGCACTTGCGGCAACGTCGGCTGTTTGGAGACGGTCGCCTCCGCGCCCAACATCGTCCGCCGCACACACGAGCGGCTGCTGCGCGACAGCACCTCTTCACTTTCGCGGCTGGGGCTGGCGAAAGACTTCACCGCCGCCGACATCGCCCAAGAGGCCAACAACGGCGACGACTTCGCCCACCTCATGCTCGAACGCACCGGGCGCTACATCGGCACGGCCGTCGCCACCGTCCTCAACCTCCTGAACTTGGAGCGCATCGTCCTCGGCGGCACCATCATGGAAGCCGGCGAGCTAATTCTGCAACCCATCATCCGCGAAGCCGGCAAACGCTCCTTCCAACCCTGCTTCGAGGCCACCCAGATCGTCGCCGCCACCCTCGCCACCGACGCCGTCCCCATCGGCGCAGCCATGCTCGCGCGCGACGCGAATACTTAGATCAAGTACATGCCGTAGTCGCGCCTCATATACGAGTCAGGAGTAATGATGGAAGAACCTAAATCCACCACCCCAAAGCCTTTCGTGTTTGTTCTGATGCCTTTTCGCTCGGAGTTTAATGATACCTATAAGTTTGGCATTAAGGGCGCGGCAGAAGAGGTTGGCGCTTATGCTGAGCGGGTTGATGAGCAGATATTTACAGAGGGTATTTTAGATCGCGTCTACAATCAGATAAACAAGGCAGACGTTATCGTTGCCGACATGTCAGGCCAGAATCCTAATGTCTTTTATGAAGTCGGCTACGCGCATGCCTTGGGTAAGATTGTCGTACTCCTCACGCATAACGCTGATGACATACCGTTCGATTTAAAGCATAGATCGCACATTATCTATAGCGGCAGTATTGAAAAACTAAGAAGTGCACTGGCCGAAAGGCTGCGGTGGGCTATCAATCAGGCGCAAAGGCAAGGCATGCAAAGTGAGACGAACCCTTTCAAGGTGTCCCTCTCAAGTATTTTTATCCCGGCTGGCACATCTGCTGATACGGCACGGACCGTACCCATCAAGTTCAAGCAAGACTTTGTGACATTGCCTGTGCATATACGCAATATTTCGACGGATATAATTTCTTCCGTCTCGCACCTTTACTTATTTTCTGCGTCTAACCCGGCGCTTAAGCCATATGGCGTTAATCAAACCTCGGTACCGACTTTTTTTGAATTGACTCCTTTTCTAGCTGCGATGGTTGATTCGCCAGATAGATTAAACGTGCAATACAGACTGGATAATAGTTTTAGCAATCTGCCGCCCAGAGCGGTTGAAAGCTTCGCGATGGCTTTTGGGCTGTCTAATACTCAGATGCAGGAAATCAATGTTGACGAAGTATTCAGATTGAGACTCCACTACAAGGCTAGCTTTTACGACTTTCCCTTTAGGCTCAAGATGATGTCACCACATCGCTCACTCCAATAATCTGGTACTAACGGGCCTGAAGATACAGACGTATAGGGCGCGTGCGGTTTCGCGCCCGTTTTGTTATGTTAGCGGGGCATAATTAGCGCAGAGTTTACAGTCACATAATGAATCCAGAACGCATCAGAAATTTCTCGATCATCGCGCACATCGATCATGGCAAGTCCACGCTGGCCGACCGTTTGTTGGAGTTGACCGGGGCCGTGGCCGGGCGGGACATGGAGGCGCAGGTGCTTGATAACATGGACTTGGAGCGCGAGCGCGGGATCACGATCAAGGCGCATGCGGTCAGGCTTGATTATAAGGCGCGGGACGGCGCGGCGTATGTGTTGAATCTGATCGACACGCCGGGGCACGTGGATTTCTCGTATGAGGTGTCGCGTAGTCTGTCGGCGTGCGAGGGTGCGTTGCTGGTGGTGGATGCGTCGCAGGGCGTCGAGGCGCAGACGCTGGCGAACACGTATCTGGCGATTGAGAATAATCTGGAACTGATCCCCGTCATCAACAAGATCGATCTGCCGAGCGCGGAGCCGGAGAAGGCGTTGGAGCAGATCGAGCACGTCATCGGCTTGGACACGCACAACGCGGTGTTGACGAGCGCGAAGACGGGCGTGGGCGTCGATGAAGTGCTCGAAGCGATTGTGCGCGATGTGCCGTCGCCGAAAGGTGACCCGAACGCGCCCTTGAAGGCGCTCATCTTCGATTCGTGGTACGACTCGTATCGCGGCGTTATCGTCCTCTTCCGCATCATCGATGGCTGGCTCAAGCCCGGCATGAAGATTCGTTTCTTCAACACGGGGCGCGAGTATTACATCGAGACCATCGGCGTCAACCGCCCGCGCCCGACGCCGATTGCCGAGTTGGGCGTGGGCGAGGTCGGTTTCCTCACGGCTTCGATCAAGACGGTCGCGGACGTGCAGATCGGCGACACGATTACGGAAGCGGCGCGCCCGACGACCGTGCCCTTCCCTGGCTTTCAAGAGATCAAGCCGATGGTCTTCGCCGGGCTTTATCCCGTCGAAGCAAATCAGTATGAAGAGTTGCGCGACGCGCTCGACAAGCTGCGGCTGAACGATGCCTCGTTCTTCTACGAGCCGGAATCGTCGGTCGCGCTCGGCTTCGGTTTTCGTTGCGGCTTCCTCGGGCTGCTCCACATGGAGATCGTGCAAGAGCGACTGGAACGCGAGTTCAATCTCGATCTCATCACGACCGCGCCGGGCGTGCGTTATCGTGTGACGACGACGGACGGCGAAGTGATCGAAGTAGACTCGCCCGCGAAGATGCCCGACGCCGTCCGCATCGCCAAGATCGAAGAGCCGGTCATCGAAGCGACCATCCTCTCGTCGGATGAATTCCTCGGTGGCATCCTGCCACTGCTGGAAGAGAAGCGCGGCGTGCAGAAGAAGTTCGAGTACATCGCCGAGAAGCGCGTGATGCTCGTCTACGAGTTGCCCTTAAACGAGATCGTGCTCGACTTCTATGACCGGCTCAAATCCGTCTCGCGCGGTTACGCGTCGCTCGATTATCATTTCACCGATTACTGGGAGAGCGACCTCGTCAAGCTCGATCTGATGGTCGCTGGCGAACCCGTGGACGCACTCTCGATCATCATTCATCGCGACAACTCGCAGGCACGCGGGCGCGTCCTCGCCGAGAAGATGCGCCAACTCATCCCACGCCAACTCTTTGAAGTGCCCATCCAAGCGGCCATCGGCAACAAGGTGATCGCACGCGAAACTGTCAAGGCGCTCGGCAAAAACGTCATCGCCAAGTGCTACGGCGGCGACATCACGCGCAAGCGCAAGCTGCTCGAAAAACAGAAAGAGGGCAAGAAGCGCATGAAGCGTGTGGGCCGCGTCGAGATTCCACAAGAAGCTTTTCTGGCGGTGCTCAAGGTTAATGAGTAAAAATTAGATACCATGAAAGCAGATCAGAAAATAATTGGAATGTTTCAGGAGGTGATGGAGTTAGCTTCCCGCTTGATGCAGACAAAAACTCTTGGTGGAGGTGAAGCGGGCTACATAGGTCACGCCCGCGTAACAAACCCAACCTATGAAAAGGTTAGCCCTGAGCTTGCCATAGAATGGGGACTACGCTGTCTAAACCTTCTCAAGCGTGTGTTCAGTGCTGAAAGCGATTATTATCAAGCCTTTAAAGAACGCTCATCTAACTTTGGCCGCTCTGCAAACTATGATCATGTCATGCAGGCTCTAAGTATTTTGAAAGCCGCCAAAGCTGACTATGAAAGCGGACACTTATTCGATACCCGCATTTTGCTTCAAGCTGAAGTGTTCGATGATTTTCTTGAGCAGGCTGAACATCTTCTAAGGAATGGATACTACGGTCCGGCGGCGATAGTGCTTGCAGCGTATTAGAGGATGGTTTGAGAAAACTCTGCCAGCGAAAGAATATTGCGCTTCCCAATAAAGCTACGATAGACCCGATGAATATTGAGTTAGCAAAAGCCGGCGTTTATAACACGCTCATGCAGAAAAGAATTACAACGCTGGCAGACATCAGAAATAAAGCAGCGCATGGAAAGTGGAGCGAGTTCAATGATAATGATGTCGAGCAGATGATTGCTCAAACACGAACTTTTATGGAAGATTATTTCAATTAAAGGAGCAAGCCATGACGCTCACGTTGGAAGAAGAAAAAGTCGCCCGGTTGCCCATTGCCAGCGATCCCGAAATCTTGAGCGGGGCCACAGTCTTTCGCGGCACGCGCGTGCCGGTCGCCGCATTGTTGGATAATCTTGCCGCCGGTCTCACGCTGGATGAGTTTCTTGACAACTTTCCAACGGTCACACGCGAGCAGACGGTACAGGTGCTGGAGTTCTTCAAGGACGCACTGTCGCACTTAGGCCGCGCCGCATGAACATACTGCTCGATGAGTGTACGCCCCGCGTGGTCAGGCGATACTTACCTCAATACAACGTCCGCACGGTGCAGGAGATGGGCTGGGCAGGACTTAAGAACGGGGCCTTACTGGCCGCAGCCGACGGAAAGTTTGACGTACTCATTACAACTGATAAAAATCTCCGTTATCAGCAGAACTTCGCCGGGCGCGACTTTGCCGTGTTGGTATTACCAAGCAACCAAGTGCCTGTGGTCGAACGTGTAATGCCGGCAGTCGCGTCTGCATTGCAGATAATCAAGCCCGGTGTTTGCGTGGATATTCCGCTGCCCTAAGCGTGCGAAGAGAAATGCTCATCAACCGCGGCGAGATTCCGCAGGCAGCTTTTCTTGCGGTGCTGAAAGTTAATGAGTAGAATCGCGCTGAACTGAACTATCAAACACCAACGCGAGGATTCGTATGAAGCTCAAGCCTAGATTCCCGCCCTGGTAACCTACTAAATGCAACGGGCAGCGCGCGCATGCGCCGGCGATCTCGCGCCGGTTGTGGCGTGCTATGGCCCGTTCATTGATTCCTCCGCCTCGGCTGACGCTTAACCGCTCGCCACGACAACCCGCAAGCGTCAACCACTTCAGAGCCGAGAGAGGAATCATTAAATGTCTCATCATGTCTTGTCGCCGTCCGCCTTGTCGCCCGCGGAGAAGCAGGGGCGCGGTTTGCGCGCCTTTGCGCTCACGCTGCTCGCAATTGAATTCTTGGACGAGTTGGCTGACGGCTCACGCCAAGCGGCGTGGCCTTTGATCCGACTCGACCTGCAACTCACATACACGCAGATCGGGCTGCTGCTCACCGTCCCCAAGCTCTGCGGGAACTTGATCGAGCCGTCGCTTTTCATTCTCGGCGACACACAACGCCGCCGCGCGCTCGTCCTGACGGGCGGCGCGTGCTTCGCGTTGGCGGCCCTGCTCGTCGCCGCGAGCCACAGCTTCATCGCGCTGCTGCTGGCCTTCGTCGTCTTCTCGCCCGCGTCCGGCGCGTTCGTTAACCTGGCGCAAGCGGCGTTGATGGATGATGTGCCGGCGCGGCGCGAACAGAATATGGCGCGCTGGGTCTTTGCCGGTTCACTGGGCGTCGTCGCGGGTGCGGGCGCGCTGAACGCGACGGTCGCGCTGGGCGCGAGTTGGCGCGCGTGGTACGGCGTGCTGTCGCTCTTAACGCTGCTCACCGTGCTGGCCGCGCGCCGCTTGACGTTTGCCGTGCCTGCTGCGGTTGTGCCCGCACAAGCGCAACTCGGCTTTAAGGCCAGCGCGCGGGCCGCGTTCAGTGCGCTCGGCCGCGCGGCCGTCTGGCGCTGGCTCGTGCTGTTGGAGTTGGCCGACCTAATGCTGGACGGCTTGCACGGCTTTCTCGCGCTTTATTTCGTGGACGTGGCCGGCGCGAGTTTACCGCGCGTAGGCTTGATCGTCGCCGGATGGGCGGGCGTCGGTCTAGCGGGCGATCTGCTGCTCATTCCGCTGTTGGAGCGCGTGCGCGGTCTCAGCTATCTGCGTTGGAGCGCGCGCGTCATGCTGTGTCTGTTCCCAGCGTTCCTGCTCGCGCCAGGGCTGTCGGTAAAACTCGCGCTGCTCGCGCTCATCGGTCTCGCCAACTCCGGCTGGTACTCGATCCTTAAGGCGCAGTTGTATACGGCGCTGCCGGGTCGCAGCGGCGCGGCGCTGGCGCTGCACAACGTGACCGGACTCTGCGGCGCGCTGATGCCGTTCGGGATCGGACTGGCGGCCGAGCGCTTCGGTCTCGGCCCGGCCATGTGGCTGTTGCTGGCAGGGCCTGTGGCGCTCGTCTTGGCGATCCCGCGCGCGGCAAAAAACGGCGAGACGTGCTAGGCTATTGGCTCACTCGTCAGGCGCAAATGCACCGCAAAAACTTCACGCGCGGTGCGCGACCGACGACTGCCGGGCGATTAAAGTATATGCACGTCACACGGGTTGAACTGGAAAACATCAAATCTTACGAGCGCGCCGAGTTCGTCTTCGAGCCGGGCACGACGGCCATTGTCGGCCCGAACGGCGCGGGCAAAACCACGATCCTCGAAGCCATCGCGTGGGCGCTCTTCGACGTGCTCGGCTACAGCAAGGACGACTTCGCGCGGCGCGGCGCAAAGAAGGGCGTGGTGCGCGTCACGTTCGAGAGTGCGTTGGACGAGCGCGAGTTTGTCGTCTACCGCGACACGGGTACAGGCTATTACGTCGTCGATCCGCTACTCAACACGCGGCTCGCAGAGAAGAAGCAAGACGTGGCCGCGTTTCTGCGTCAACACTTAGGCATCGAGCCGGGCACGGATTTGCGCGCGCTGTTTGAGTCCGCCATCGGCGTGCCGCAGGGCACGCTCACCGCTGACTTTCTCAAGCCCGCAAGCCAGCGCAAGCTCGCGTTTGATCGTTTGCTTAAAGTCGAAGAGTACCGCGAGGGCGCGCAACGACTCGGCGAGACGACGCGCTTGATCGGCGAGCGCGTCGCGGCAGCGCGCGAACGCATCGGCCGCGCTGAAGGGACGCTCGCGCGCTACGACGAGACCGTCGCGGAGCACAAGTCGGTCGCAGCGCGTGTCACGGAGTTGAGCACGGCGCACGCGGCGCTGCAACAGGAGACGGAGACGCGCGCGCATGCCGTCGGCTTGCTCGACGCGGCCGAGCAACGCGTCGCAGAGACACGTGCGCTGGCTGATCGTTACGGAGTTGAACGTGAAGCGCTTGAGCGGCGACTCGTCGATCTGCGCGGCGAGTTGGACGCGGCGCTTAGTGCACGTGCGCGCCAGCAGGCGACCGAAGCGGAGCATAACGCGCACTTGGCGGCCCTCGCGGAGTTGCAGCGACTTGAAGCGGTGCGCGTCGAACGCGACGAATTGCGGCAGGAGGCCGAGCGTGCGGCGCGACAGATCGTGCAGGCGGAAGCGGACGTGCGCCGTCTGACAGACGCGCTCGACGCGGCGGCGCGTGCGCGGCAGGCGCTCGCGGAGATTGAAGTTGAGGTCGGCCAGCAGGAAGAGTTGGAGCGCGAGCGCGAGCGGCTGCGCGAGTTGCGCGCACAGGCCCTAGCGGCGCGCGCGCGTTTGCAGCGCCTCGATGCGGAACTCACGGGCTTGCGTGCACAGCACACGCAGACCAAAGAAGCGTGGCGGCAGGCAGAGGGCGCACGCGTGTTGGCCGTCGAAGTGCCGCGCCTTGAGAGCGAGCGTTTGCAATTTGAGACCGACTTGAGCAAGGCGGAACGCGACGCGACGGCGCGCAAACATCTCACCAGCCAGCGCGACGAACTGACCCGCGAGATCAAACGGCTGCAAGGCACGATCACGACGCTCGAACGCAAAACGCGCGAGCTGGAAAAACGCGCAGCCGGAGCGGAGCGCGCCGCTGAGTTGGAAGCGACGGAACGCACGTTGACCGAGCAGATCGCGCAGTTGCGCGCGGAGATCGCGCGTGACGAACAGATTCAGGAGGAGGTCAAAGGCGGCGTCTGCCCGATCCTGCGCGAACGCTGCACGAGCTTCAGCGCGGGGCAGACGTTCGCGGATTATTTTGGCGATACGCTGGCCAACAATCGCACGCAGTTGGCGCAAGCGCAGACGCAGGCGACGCGGATCGGGCAAGAGGTGCGCGCGGCCCGCGAGGCCGGCGTTGCGCTCGGCCTGCTCAACCGCGAGCGCACACAACTCGCGCACGAGCGCGAACTGCTCGGCGCGCGTGAACGCGATCTCGCGCCGCTCGAACAAAAGTTAGCAGCACTCACCGGCGATAGACAGACGCTCGAAGAGTTGCGCAACAAGTTGATGGGGCTTGATGGCGAGTTGATCGCGGCGCGCGAGGCGGCGCTACGCTACGCGGAGCTTGAGCCGCTCAGACAGCGTCTGGCGGAGATCGAAGTGGAGGGCAAACGCAAGAAGGAGGAGCGCGCAGAATTGGCCGCGGCCGCGAGCGCCGTCGAGACTTTGGCGGACGACATCGCGGCGTTGGAGCAGCGGCTGCGCGCGCTCAACGACCCGCGCGGGCAGGCCGTGCGGTTGCGCGCCGAAGCCGAACGCGCCGCGACGCTTGAGACTGAGGCACAGGCGGCGCGCGCCACGCTAAAGTCACTTAGCGAGCAACGACAGACGCTCGCTGCGCAGTTGCAGCGCTTCCAAAACTTCGATGCGCAGTGGACGGCGACCGGCGCTGAGCGCGACCGCACGGCCGGCGCGCATCACGAGTACATCGCCAGCGCTGCGCTCGCCGCCACGGTTGCGCCGCGCGAGGAGGCTGTCACGCGCACGACCGAAGAAGTTGCGCGCGCGGGCGATGCGGCCGAGAATGCACAACGCGCACACGACGAAGCGGCCGCTCGTTATGATCGCGCGCGGCACACGATGGAGCGCGACGAGCTGACGCTTGTGCGGCAGCAGGCCGCGACCGTCGGCGCGCAACTTGAAGCGGCGCGGGAGCGCGCGGCAGCGTTAAAGGCAGAGATCGAGCGCCTCGACGAAGTGCGCGCCTCATTGCGCGAAGAGTTTCGCGCGAAGGAGCGTTTGCAGGGTCTGGCGGAGGCCACCGATTTTATCCGCGATACGCTCAAAGCGGCGGGGCCGCTCGTGACCGAGAGTTATCTCTACAACATTACGATTGAGGCGAACCAACTCTTCCGCGAGATCACGGGCGAGGCGGGGCGCGCGCTCAGGTGGACGCGCGATTACGAGATCGTGTTGGAAGAGGGCGGCTACGAGCGTTCGTTCCCGAACCTGTCGGGCGGCGAGCAGATGGCGGCGGCGCTCGCGGTGCGGCTCGCGCTCTTGAAACAGTTATCTGACATACGCATCGCCTTCTTCGACGAGCCGACGGTCAACATGGACGCCGAGCGGCGCGAGCGCCTCGCGCAGCAGATCGGCCAAGTGCGCCACTTCACGCAACTCTTCGTCATCTCGCACGACGACACGTTCGAGGAAGCGGTCGATCACGTCAAGCACATACCGGCGGACAATCTGGCGCAGGGAGCAGGAGCATAGGGCTGAAGGATGAGGGATGAGGGATGAATAGAAAGAGCGTAAACGAAACGATGAAGGATGAGGTTGAGGATCATACTCAGCCCTCAGCCCTCAGCCCTCAGCCCTTAAAGTCGGTCAAGATTTACTGCGACGGCTCAAGCCTCGGCAACGGGCGCGGCGAGACACGCGCGGCGGCCGTTGCGCTCTTGGGCTATCGCGACCTGTGGCGCGCGGTCGGCAGTTATCTCGGCAACGCGACGAACCAGCAGGCCGAGATCGCCGCCGCGACCATCGGGCTTGAACTCTTGCGCGAGCCGTGTCGCGTCCAAGTGCTCACCGACTCGCGCTACGTCGTCGAGACGATGAGCGGGCGCTTCAAACGCAAGGCGAATCACGACTGGTGGGCGCGCCTCGATAGTGCCGCGCACAAGCATCAGATTCAATGGCAGTGGATCAAAGGGCACGCTGGCGAACTCGCGCAAGAGGCCGTGGACAAAGCCGCCCGCAAGATCGCCGCGCTCGGCCGCGCGGATAAAGACGTGCTCCGCGAAGCAACGGATATGGTCGGCAGTTTGGCGTCATCTTGAAGTGGCCAAAAACATTTATCTCTATGTGTTACTGCCCGCCCCTGTGTAAATGAGTCTTGCATGTTAGGCCTTACAGCAGCCACACGTCTTCGTCACGTCTGCCTCTGTCTCTTGCTGACAGTCGCGGGCGCGGCGGCGCAGGGGCGCGGGTGGTTGTGGCAGAACCCGCTGCCACAGGGGAATGCGATCAATGCGGTGCGGTTCGCGAGCGACAAGCGGCACGGGTGGGCGGTCGGGTCGGACGGCGCGATCTTGCGGACGGATGATGGCGGCTTCGCGTGGGAAGCGCAAGGCTCGCCGGTCGTGACGACGCTCTACGGGCTGCACGTGAAGGATAAGAATGCGGCGGTCGCGGTCGGCGCGCGGGGCGCAGTCATCTCGACGGAGAACGGCGGCGAGCGTTGGGTGCGGCGTGCGACGCCGACGCGCGATCACTTGGCGGCCGTCACCTTCGCCGGTAAGGACGCGCAACACGGCTGGGCGGTCGGCACATACGGCAGCATCATCGCGACCGTGGACGGCGGGCGCACATGGCACGCGCAAACGTCGGGCGTGCGCGCGCACCTCCTGTGCGTCTCGTTCGCGGATGAGCGGGTCGGCATCACGGTCGGTGCAAGTGGCACGCTGCTGGTGACGAGCGACGGCGGCGCGACGTGGCAGAACAAAACGCAGACCGCTGAGTTGCCGCTGACGGGCGCGGCCTTTGTCGGCGCAAGCAAGCGCGCCGTCGTAGTCGGCTACGGCGGCCTTGTCTTGCACACGGAGGACGCCGGGCAGACGTGGACGCGCGTGGACATCTTCCAACAACCTGATCTCCTCTCAGTTTTCTTTCTTGACGAACAGAACGGTTGGGCGACGGGCAACGACGGCCTCGTCCTGACGACCGCCGATGGCGGTACGACGTGGCTGCCCGTCAGCGTCAAGACCAGCCCGCGCCTCTCGACGGTCTTCTTCGCAGACGAGCAGACGGGCTGGGCCGCGGGTAAAGACGGACTGATTTTGCGCACTGACGATGGCGGGCTTGATTGGCGGCGCTTGACCGAAGGCGGGCGCGACGATCTGGCCGATATTTTCTTCTTAGACAACTCGCGCGGCTGGGCCGTGGGTGCGCACGGGCGCGTGCTCTATACGGTGTCGGGCGGCAGACGCTGGACTGTAAGTCTGACGGGCACGCAGGCGCGGCTCACGCGCGTCTTCTTCCGCGACGAGACGCACGGGTGGGTGGTCGGCGAGCACGGCACGATCCTGCGCACGTCGGACGGTGGGCTGTCATGGGCTAAAGCGGAAGCGGCGGCCGTGTCGGCCGATCTGTTCGGCGTCCACTTCATAGACGCGCAGCACGGTCTCGTCGTCGGCGCGCGCGGGACTATCCTGCGCACCGAAGACGGCGGCGAGACGTGGCGGCTCACGCCCGCGAACACGCTCATGTGGCTCGAAGACGTGGCGTTTGTTGACGACAAAACTGCGACCGCCATCGGCTCGCAAGGCACGATCATGCGCACGACCGATGGTGGCGAGACGTGGCACTTCAGCGAACTGCGCGTGAAGGAGTGGCTCTATGGTCTCACGTTTGCCGATAAACAGCGCGGCTACATCGTCGGCGCAAGCGGTCTCATCCTGCGCACGGACGATGGCGGCGCGACATGGAAAGATCAGGAGAGCGGACTGAAGATCAACCTGTTCGCGATCTCTGCGGCCGCGCGTGACGATGCGCTCGTCGTCGGCGATCAGGGGCGCGTGTTGCAGACGAAAGACGGCGGCGTGACGTGGCGCATGGTCGCTGGGATTACAAGCGTGCCGCTCTTCGGCGTGGCCTATCGCGGCGGCACGGCCGCGTGGGTGGCGGGGCGCGGCGGCGTCATCCTGCGTCGCGCCGATACAATTGACACAGTCTCGCTCCCCCGCCCCAAAATCCCGCTGCTCAAGCGCGACAAGCCCAAACTCCAGCCGCCCGAATCGGTCGTGCCGCTTCCGCCCACCAGCGGCGACATTCCCCGCGCCGTTCCGCCCGGCAATAAGAAACCGCCAGGATAAAAACAAGGGATGAGGGATGAGGGATGAATAAGAGATTCTTCTGTTCATCCTTCATCCCTTCCGCAGCGGTACTGGCCTTTGCTTACGGCTCGACTTCCATATCTTTTGTGATGAGATCGACGGCGAGGGCTTCGCCGTCGTAGCGCGTGGGCTTGAGCGTCGCGGGGCGATAGGTGAGGACGGCGTACAACTCTTTGTTAACGGGGCCGCAGGTGATGGACGTGCCGGCCCAGCCGGGGACGTAGGCGATGAGCCGGACGCGGCGAAACTCGTCGGCGTGAAATTTATACAGCCGGTCGCCCGCCTGCACATGGAAGACGACGCTTTGGCCGCCCGCGCACTCGATGTTTGTGAGCAGCCCGCGCACCTGCGGCCCCGGCACGCGACGCGGGATGCGCAGTTTGAACGCATCGGGCGCAGGCTCTTCTTCCGTCGCTTGCGAGCTGGTCTCGTGCGGCGTCATGCGCGGCGGGTTGGCGTTGTCGGCCTTGATGCGCGCGAGTTGCGCGGCGTAGTCGTCCACAGACGTGCGGGCTGCTTGGGCGTCGGCGCGTCTGTGCGCGTCGAGGTTCGGGCTGTGCAACACCTGTTCGAGCACGTTGCGCGCGGCGTCGAACTCCGCGCGGCGCATGTAGATTTGCGCGAGCGTGATCGCGTATTGCAGCCGCTCCGGGCGCAGTTGGCGCGCGCGCTGTAGCAGCACGGTGGCGGCCGGCAAGTCCTCCTCGTTGACCATGTTGAGAAACCCGAGCAGGTGATAAGCCTCGGCGCAGTTCGGGTTCAACTTGATCGCCTGTTGCAACGCGGCGCGCATGTCGGCGGCGACGGCCGCGGGGTAACGCACGATCACGTTGTCGGGGCCGAGACTCTGGCGACTCAACGCCTCGGCCAAGTAGTAGTGGACGAGATAGTTCTGCGTGTCGGCTGCGACGGCTTGCCGCAGCTCCTTGACGGCCTCTGCGTAACGCCGCTCGCGCACGCGCACCATGCCGAGCGTGGCGTGCGCGAGCGCCAGCTCAGGGGCGCGTGCGAGCGCCTGTCCCAGATGCGCTTCGGCTTCCGTGAGCCGGTTGGAATGGTAGAGCAGATCGCCGAGGTAGCTCTGCGCCTCCGCTTCGCTCAGTTGCCGTGTGCGCAGTTCGGCATTGAATAAGATAGGCTGCGGGGCTGTGTAGGTCGTGCTTGCGTAGATGTCATTCGCGATGTATGCACGCAGTTGTCCTTCCAACGTTTTGATGTCGAGCTGAAACGCCTGCCGGAAACTCTCGGCTAAAGGTTGCCCACTAGCGCGCAACTCGTTGAAGCGCGCAAGCTGCGCGATGCGCTCGCGTTTGTCGCCCTGCAACAGATAATGCATCAGCACCCAAGACTCGGCGTAGAAGATGCTGCTCTTGTCGCCCTCGTTATAGATGGGCGAGTCGTAGGCGACGTTCAGCAACTCTTCGAGCGGGATGAACTGGCGGCGCAATAGCAGGACGTGACCGTTGATGGGCCAGCCCGTGGTGAACCGTCTGTCACCGTCGGCCGTGAACGTGCTGTAGTACTCGGCCAAGCCCTCGTTGAACCAGACCGGCGGGTCAGGCAGGTTGCTGTTGACGAGCAGGTGCGTGTACTCGTGGAAGATGACGCGGAAGGGATTGAGCGACCCCTGCGGCGCGGCGAGCGCGATGTAGTTGAGTTCCTCGCCCGGCTGGAAGTAGCCCGTGACGTGCGCCTGCGGCTTGCCTTGATAGAGCGGCTTGAAGGGGCGGAACTCTTCGTCGCTTTGAAAGACGATGACGTTGGTTGGGACGGAGGCGCGCACGTCTGCGGTGGGGAACAGGCGCAGGAGGATGGCGCGGAACTGTTCGAGCCGCGTGCCAACCCGGCGCAGTTCCTGCTCGCCCGCGTCACCGACGAGCGTAAAGTTCTGCGAGCGGACGCTCAGCCATCTCTGTTTAGCGTGTGCGCCCGGCGCGCAGACGCAAAACAGCAACGCGAGCGACAACGCGGGCAGCAAGCGGGTCAAGCGTTTCATCACGCAAAACCTCTGAGGCAATTTAGGAGTGCGGAATGCGGATTGCGGATTAAAGAAAAGCCTTTTGCTAATCCGCAATCCGCAATCCTGCTATGGCTCTACTTCCATGTCCTTCGTGATCAGATCGACGGCGATGGCCTCGCCGTCGAACTTGGCGCGCGGCGACGCGGCTGCGGAGCGAAAGGTCAGCACGACGTACAGCTCTTTCTTTAGGGGGCCGCAACTGATTGACGTGTTGCCCATGTCGGGCACGTAGGCGACCAACTCGACGCGGTCGAATTTGTCAGCGTGGAACTTATACAAACGGTCGGCCGCCTGCACGTAGAAGACCACGCTCTCACCGCCCACGCATTCGATCTTCGTCAACACGCCGCGCACCTGCTCGCCATCGGTGCGCCGCTTGATGCGCGGCTTGAAGGCTTCGGGCGGCAGCGGCACGTCCGCGCCCGTTGGCGCATTGCTGTCCGTCTCGCCGCGCCGATGCAGCATCGGCCGCTCCGTGCGTTGCGTCTCGACTTGCGCATTGTACGCTTTGATGCGCGCGAGTTGCTCGGCGTAACTGTCCACCGCTTGCGCGATGTTGCGCGCGGCGGCGCGCATCTGCCCGTCGGCGTTCGGGCTGCGCATGACCTGTTGCAATATGTTGCGCGCGGCGTCGAACTGCTGGCGCCGCAGATAAACCTGCGCCAGCGTCAACGCATACTGGAAGCGGTCGGGCTTGAGTTGGATGGCGCGCATCAGGCGCACGCTCGCGTCCGCCAACTCCTCCTCATTGACCATGTCGAGGAAGCCGAGCAGGTGATACGCCTCGGCGAAGCTCGGATTCAGTTCAATCGTCTGTTTCAACTCGGCGCGCATCGTCGCGGTCGTCTCCGCCGGGTAGTGCGTGATCATGTTACTGGGGCCGAGCGCCTGCCGGTTAAGCGCTTCCGCCAGATAGTAGTGCGCGAGATAGTTCTTCGGGTCGAGCTTAACGGCCTGTTGTAAAGACTTGACCGCTTCGTCGTAGCGCTGCTCGTGGACACGCACCATGCCGAGCGTGGCGTGCGCCATGGCGAGATCGGGCGCGGCGGCGAGCGCCTGCTGCAAATACTTCTCGGCGTCTTCCAGCCGGTTCGTGTGATACAGCAGATCGCCCAAGTAGGCTTGCGCTTCGGCGTCCGTCAAGGGCACAGTCTGCATCTCCGCGTCGAAATCGAGCGGCTGCGCAGCGGTGAAAAACTGGACGCGGTACGAGTCGTTCTGCACGTACTTGCGCAACTCCTTCTCCATCGTCGCGAAGTCCATCTGGAATGCCTGCTGGAAACTCTCTTCGAGCAGGCGGCCGTCGGCCAGCAGTGTGCTGAAGCGTATGAATTGCGGCACGCGCTGCCCCTTGTCGCCTTGCAGCATGTAATGGACAAGCGCCCACGCCTCGGCGTAGAAGATGCCGGTCTTGTCGCCCTCGTTGTAGCCGGGCGAGTCGTGCGTGACGCGGAGCACGTCTTCGAGGTGGATAAACTGCTGACGCAATAGCAAGACGTGATTGCTAATGGGTTTGCCGAGCGTGATCTTCTTGTTGCCGTCGGTGACTTCGAGCGTGCTGTAGTATTCGGCCAGCCCCTCGTTGAACCAGACCGGCGGGTCTTTCATGTTGTGCCCGACGAGCAGGTGCGTGTACTCGTGAAAGATCGTGCCGAAGGGGCTTTCCGTGCCGTGCGGCTCAGGGGTCAGCGTGATGTAGTTCACGTCCTCGCCGGGCTGGAAGTAGCCGGCCACCCAATCCTTCGGCTTACCTTGATAGAGCGGCTTGAAGGGGCGATAGGCGCTGTCGGTCTTGAAGACGACGACCGTGGTCGGCAGCACTTCGCCGGCGGCGGCGCGCGGGAACAAGCGCAGAAACACGTCGCGGAACTGTTCGAGCCGCGTGCCGACCTGCCTGATCTCTTTCTCGCTCGCGTTGCCGACCAGCGTAAAGTTCTTTGAGCGCACGCAGAGCCAAGTGTCTTTGGCGTGGGCGGGCAGGGCGAGGGCGCAGAGGATAAGCACCGCCGCGAGCGACGAGGACAAACGTTTCATCACACAAAACTCCATTGACGTTTGGCTTGATTGTGGGCCGACGGCGCGGGTGCGGCGAGGGTCGCGGCACTACTGCGACGAATGAAGTGTGAGTATAAGGAGACGCAGAATCGGCTGTCAAAGCGCCCGCCGACAAAAAAGCGCAGACCGCGCGCGTGCGTCGTGGTCTGCGCTCATTGCTTGCGCTCAACGCTGGTGAATTGTTATGCGCGCCCGCCGACTCAACGCAGGGGGTGTGCTTTGGCGTACTGGTACGCAAAATAGGCAGCGATAAGGTGGCAAATCCAGCCGAGCAGGCCGGCAGTCCAAATCCAAGAGAAGCCCGTTAGCAACAGCCACAGGATGCCCGACAGAATCTGCCCGTTATAGAGTTGCCCGGCACCGGGAATCAGAAAGCTGAGCACGCCAGCCAACAAAGGATCACGACGCATTGTTCTAATTACCTCCGTGAGCCTATACGCCCCGACAAGCAAGTCAGTTCAGACGAAAAGCGTACCCGTTTACGAGCCGCCGCCCTGCTCCGGCTCGACGCGGCGCACGTCTATGATCTCGGCGCGGAAAGTGCGCAAGAGATGTTGCACGGCCGGGTTGCTTTCGGCCAACTCGCGCAACTGTTGGCGCTCACGCAGTTCTTCGTCCTCGCGCGTCGGCGGCGCGTCCGTCGCGCGCGCGTCTTTGACCATGACGCGCACGCCCACATCGCGCCCCAGCAACTCGCGGCAGACCTCGCGCAACAGCTTCATCGCGTCGGGCTTGTTGAGCGTGTCGCGCAAGTGTTTCTGCTCCGGTGCAAACTCAATGTAGAACTCATCGCCCTCGACGCTCGCCCGGCGTGCGCCGTCGAGCGCGGTTGCGAGTAGATGTTTGCGTCGTTCTTCGAGCGCGCGTTTGATCTGCTCCGTGATCGAGTCGGCGCGTGCGCCGCCGCCGCTGTTGCTGAACTCCGGTGGCTCTGGCGGCAGGTCGGCGTCACGACCGGGCACGCGCCAACCGCGCGCCGCGAACGACTTGCCAGCCCCACCAGTCGCCGGTGCGGCCGGTTTGTTAACCAACCTGAGCGGCGCGCTAGATGACGCGGCATTGGTGGGCGCAGGCACAGCCGCGCTTTGTGGCGCAGTATCCGCCGTGGCAGCCGGCAGCGTCTCCCAGAACGGCGCATCGACGGCCGACGCGCCGACCGTATGCGATGACCAGTCGAGCGGGTCTTTCACGCGCGCTGGCTCGCTTGTGCCCGGCGCTGCGTATGCCGCAGTTGGTGGCGCGGCAGCGGGGGTGGGAGTTGGCGACGTTTGACTTGTCGCGCTTACGCTCGCGCGCGATGTTGAAGTGCGCGATGCACCCGGCGGTGTCGAGCGGCCGCCGCCGCTCGCGCCGCTCGCGCCGCTGCGCGGCGGCGCACCACCTGTGCCGCCGGAAGACGTGACCGAGCCGGCACTGCCGGCGAGCGGCGCGCGCCCTGTGCGCAGAGCTTCTTCCAATGCGCCGAGGCGTTCGATGATCTGACTCAACGGCGCGAGCCGGCGCATCTCGATCAGCTTGATCAAGCCGACTTCAAGTTGATAACGCGGGTGCGCGCCCTCGCGCAGTTTCTGTTCCGTCTCGGTCAGACTGTGGAAGAAGCGCACGAGATCGGATTCAGAAAAGGCCGCGGCCGCCGACTTGCGCTGCGCCGCTTCCTGCGCCTCGTCCGCGCCACCGACTTTGGCGACCAGCAGATCGCGCAGGTGCGCGAGCAGGTCGCGACAGAAATTGCGCAGGTCGTGCCCGCGCATGACGAGATCATCCACGACCGCGAGCGCCTCGGCCGGTTGTTCATTGGCAACCGCCGCAACGACGCGCGCGAGTTGTTCCGCGCTGGCGAGACCGAGCGCGGCTTCGACATCTGCGGACGTGATCTTCCCTTCACTGAAACTAATAACTTGATCGAAAGCGGACTGTGCGTCGCGCATCGAGCCGTCGCCCGCGCGTGCGATCTCATACAGGGCCGCGTCGTCGATCTTGATCTGCTCGGCGTCGGCGATGAGACGCAGCCGCTCGGCGATCTTCAGCGTGGCGATAGTGCGGAACTCGAACTGCTGGCAGCGCGACAGGATCGTGTCCGGGACTTTATGCGACTCGGTCGTCGCCATGATGAAGACAATGCGCGGCGGCGGCTCTTCCAGCGTCTTCAACAAGGCGTTAAAGGCCGCACCCGATAGCATGTGCACCTCGTCAATGATGAAAACCTTGAAGCGGTCGCGCGCGGGCCGCACGGCAACCGTGTTGATAATCGCCTCGCGCACGTTATCGACGCCGGTGTTTGACGCAGCGTCGATCTCAAGCACGTCAATCGAGCGTCCTTCGGCGATCTCGCGGCACGAAGGGCAGGCGTCCGGGTCTGTGATCTTGCAGGGTGTGGGCATCGGCTTATCTGACTTGTGACAGTTGAGCGCTTTCGCCAACAGGCGCGCGGTCGTGGTCTTGCCGACGCCGCGCGCGCCGGAGAAGAGATAGGCGTGATGCAGGCGTTCGTGCTCAATCGCGCCGCGCAGGGTGCGCGTGATCGGCTCTTGCCCCGTCACCTCTTCAAACGTCTGTGGTCGCCACTTGCGGGCGATGACCTGATAAGCCATTTGTCAGTTGTCCGTCGGCCGTGGGCCGTCGCTTTTTTCCATTAGCTCGATGCGGTTGTCGAAGGGATCGAAGAAGGAGAAGCGCGTGATGCCGACGAGCGCCGGTTCGTCGCGCGTGCGGACGCCGTTGGCTTCCAAGTAAGTCCTGATCGCCGCGACGCCTTCGACTTCAAACGCCGGGTGGCGCTTCGACTTGCTCTGATTCGTTTCCACGCCGATGTGCAGTTGGATGTCGGCGATCTGAAACCACATGCCGCCGTTCGCGCGCAAAGGTGCAGGCTTCTCGATCTCGGTCAGACCAAGTAACGAACCATAAAACTCGCGCGCTTGATCTTCCGCGCCGGGCGGGATGCAGAGTTGCACGTGGTCTAATCTTTTAAAGTTTGGTTTCATCGGCTCGGAAAATGAAAAGAGTTGCCGCCCGGTGCGACAAGTTCCGGCGCTGTCGGCGTCGGTGGATTGTGCTCCAACCGCGCCCGCTTCGGCAACCCGTCGCCGCGCTCGGGGCGGCAACTCTTCTCTCAGAATTGGCCAGACTCCGGACTGACCCGCAACACACGCGGCCGTCACTACCGTTGCTCCGTTCCCGGCCTGGCGGGGTTCGCGCGGCGAGCGTTGTGCGGAGCCCGAAGTCTGATAAGTTGTCAAACCCGTCGGCTGCGCTCAAAGCAGCTTGTTTGGCCGACGCAGATTACTTTAACCGTTTACATCCACGCTCGCAACCACACAGCACGAACGCGGCCAACGCGCCCGCGCTCACGTCCCGTTGAAGCCGATGCTCATGCGGCGCAGATTCGCGCCGGTGAACTTGCCCGTTGCTTTGACCTGAGCCAAAACATTCTCGGCCTCGGCGCGCGTCCGGCCCGCATAGACGGCCATGAGATGCGTATCCGGCTTGACGCCTGTGTAGTAGATGAAGCCGGCTTCAGGGCAACGCGATGTGAAGACCTTATTATGTGGGAAGAGCGCCTGCGCCTGCTGGCGTTCAGCTTCCGACATAAACTTCTCGCAATCCTTCGTCAGTACACTCTTTAGCACAACGGCGTAGAACGACTCGCTCTCCCAGATAACGGCGCGGGCGGGGATGCGGAACGGTAGATCATAAGGCTCGAACTGGGCGCTCGTCTTGCACATCACCATCGGGTCGCCGCAGATCGCGCCCTTGGGCGGCGACTTGCGCCGCGCTGCGCCGCGTTGGGCCAGCGTCCCTGTGCTTGCGATCAACAGCCAAACCAACGCGCTGCTCAGTATTATTCGCTTGTTCATAGGCGGTCGTGACTCGCGTGCGAGGATCAAGAGTTGACTATTTTAATTTGCTGGCGGAGAGGGTGGGATTCGAACCCACGGTACGGTTCCCCGTACACAGCATTTCCAGTGCTGCCAGTTCAACCACTCCTGCACCTCTCCGAAAAAGCTGTTAGCGATTAGCTCTTAGCTTTTCGTCTTTGGCTAACAGCTAATCGCTAACAGCTTGCGCACGTTGCAGTCGGCAAAGCATAGCGTATCCCCGTTTGGGTTGTCATCTGGCGCGGGACGGCGGCGCAACCGCCAGACCAGCTTCGCGCCGAGGCGCAGGTAACGTTACTGCGGGACCAGTCTCGGCCGTGTCTGCACACCGGGCTGAGCTTTGCGCTTGACCTCGCGATAGTAGCCGGCTCTGGCTTTGACCAGAACTTTACCTTCGCGCTGCTCGACGCCCGGCGTCACCGTTAACTTAAGCTTGCAAAACTTGCCGGGCGGCTGTTCGACGGCCGGGCGATAGCCCAGACTGTAGCGAGTCCGTAGATGATCAAACAACTCGGCCAGCTTGCTGCTCACCTCCTCTTTGTTTGAGCGCAGCACTTCGCCGCCGGTCTGCTCTGCATATTTGTACACATCGCCGGGCGGGTGATGTTTACGCCCAAGCGCAAAGAGCGGATTCTTAGTGTCGAAGATTTCGACTAACTTTGACAGGCCACTGCGCGCCAGCAAGCCGCACACCACGCTGCCCGATTCAAACAACTCGGTGAAGGCTTCCTTTTCCGTATGAAGCTGCCCCTCGGGCACACTGCGGCCGTTCTTTTTCCGCATACTCTCCGACGGCACGTTCGGCACATTGTCGGTCAGCCAAATGATCACCTGCCGACTCGACGGATTGTGCGCCTGCCGCGACTGCACGGATGCTTGAAACACGCCCTCGTTGAAAAACGCCGCCTCGTCGCTCTGCATCGCACTCGCCTGTTCAATTGCAGCCACGATCAGCCGTCGATCAGTCGTAAAATCCTGAATGAGTTGCGCCGAGGCGGCATAAGTCATGACGGCGACCTCATCTTCCGGCTTGAGATGCGCCAACGCTTCGAGCGCGCCTCGGGCCAGCGGCGTCAGCACGGGCCGCACCGTGTCTGTTAAATCGAACAGCAGGACGACTGAGAGCGGGAGTTTATCTTGACTGAAGAAGGTGATCTCTTGCCGCACGCCGTCTTCATAGAGTTGGAAATCACTGCGGCCGAGCGCGCCGATGATGTGCCCGGTCTTTTTGTTGAGCACCTGCGCATCGACCACGACCAGTTCGGTGTTGACCCGGATGACCTCATCATCCACTACTTGTGCTTGGGCTGATGGCGCTGCATGCGTTAGGCACAGTCCGACCAGTAGCAGCACAGAGCAGCGGCGGCGCTTTGCAGATTTCATAAATGCTGTGTCAACTCACATGTTGGGCTTCACTATCGAGAATATAGACGGCGGAGTCTGGGCAGGTGTTAACGGATTCTGTTGGGGCGGCACGTAAGGGTGGTGTATGGCGAACTTTTGAGCCGGCATTAGATAAGCAGTAGAACCAACGATCTACCACTCATTATGTTTAGGATTTCTCAGGCCACGTTTTAATCTTTGCCGCCATGAAGATGGATACGCATCTTTACGACTGCTTGCTGAAACTCGCGCGCCCTTTCTTTCTCTCCGCGCAGTTCGCATAAATCAGCCAGCAATTCAAGTGCATCGGCCTGGCCCCAGAGATAACCGCTGGCCCGGGCACCAAACAACTCGGGGCGGCCATTTCTTTGAGGTTGACCTCCTAACGCCAGCTTGACACAGTCCTCGGCTTTTTTAGCAGTCGGTAGGGATAGTGCGGCGCGCCCTTCAGCAAGCTTAAGCTCAATCCAGTAGATGCTATAACCGTACTCCTGAGCTTCACGCAGGCCAGTGCGAATATAACGGTTCGCACTCGGCGCATCGTTATTTATTAACGCCAGCCATGCTGAGACGAGATAGGCTGCGATGAGCATTTCCTCATCGTAGCCAACAGAAGCCCATGCGAAAACACGCGCTAATGCCTCTTTAGCATCAGCCTTGCGATTTGTTCGGCAGGCAAGTTCTGCCAGAAGGACATCGGCTCGGGCAGTGATGATGCGGAAATTAAAATGCTGGCTCAATTCACGTGTTTTCTGAAGCACGTCGTTAGCTTCGGAGTATCGCCCCTGGCGTAGCAAAAGCCAGCCGAGACGTATGCCCGGCCAATCTCTTGGGAACGCTCTTTTGCGTTCTTTGGTGATTAAAGCCTTGCCTGCTCGGAAAATCTCTTCTGCTTCGCTCGTCTGACCCTGTAAGGCAAGGGCGGTCGCCAGCCGGACACGACAGCCCTCAGTCAAGCGCTCGTCTTGTACTGCGTCAGCATGTTCAAGCGCGGTTCGTGCAGACTGTTCGGCCTCCGGCACTAAACCGCGGAGGACTTGCATGGAAGAGAGATTTTGGAGCGCAAGGGCCAAGTTTCCTATATCGACCGGAGGTGTGCCGGCCGCGCGCGCCGCCTTTTCAAACTGGCAGATAGCCTCATCCAGTTGCCCTATGTTCTTCCAATAAAGACCAGCATCTATTAACAGCCGGATATTGATGACCTGTTCCGTAATAACCTGATTGGCTTCGGGTGCAAATAGCTGCATGACTTCAGCCCCTCGGAGATGGTCGCCGAGGCCCCAGCCAAGATTTAGATAGCCGCCTAAACGATCTTCGTAGATTCTGTATGCCTGATCTGTTAGTCCGGCTTTATAGGTGTGATAGATAAGTTCCACAATCTCGTCCAGCATTTTAGGCTCTCTAGGTGGCTTTCCGGGTATGTCCGTGAGGGTACTCTTCAGGCGTATGCTATAGGCTTTGTGCAATAGCTCTCGATCCGGCGTAAGCTGATAAAAATGGTCTCTGATGGCCGGGTGCGAAGTGAACTGCGCTTGTCTCTCTGCGTTCTTTTCCAGTATGACCAGCCGGAGATCAGCAAGCCTATGCAGAATGGTTCTGAATTGATCCGGGGAAAGGTTGGATTCCGCCATGCCGTTTTGCTGCTGGAAGACAAAGAACACTTCTTTCAGCGAATCAAAGTCTATCGGCCGGCGAAATATAGACAGACATTGCAGCGCAGCCAATTCCAGCGAGTTAAGCAAAGCCTCATAGGCCGTTAGTACGCGCCCTAATTTCTTCGCTTGTGTTTCAAGAATGGTTGTGCCCCTAGCGGTTTCCAGACGGGGAAGCGCGCTGGCTTTCGCTGGCTTGCCATCATAATATTCAGTGAGCAGTCGACCCAATACGTCAAGCGTGAGAGCATGTCGACCATAGTTTCTCGCTAGCTTGTCAATGAACCGTTCTGGCCCGACCACACCAAGTCGCTGTAATAAACTACGAGCCGCTTCAAGTTCCAGGGCATCAACCTTGAGTTCTTGATACTGGGTGCTGGGTCGCCCTGCCAAGTCTGCTAAAGAGATGCGGCTCGTCGCGATAGCTTTCGTCCACCCACACCCATCGGCGATTTGCCCAAGCAGCGTTCGGATGGGCGCATCTATCAGCCGACCCCTTGAATAATCCGGACTGTCTCTTTCCAACTGCATTTTTTCCAAGCCATCCATAACCAACACGCAACGCCGATTTGTGCTTTGGAGCACATCCACCAGTAAGTAGGGATTGGCGCGCTGTCCATGAAGCTTCAAATCGATGACTTGGCTACGCTCAAAGAACTTTGAAAAGTAAATGAAGGCCTCATTGAAGAAGTCAGCCGCGCTTGGCGACTTATAGAACGACCAGATAAATAGTCCGTCCGGCCTGTCCAGACTATCTTCATCCCCAAGCCACCCTTTCTGCTCTAAAAAGTGCCGCACAATCGCAGTTTTTCCAGCGCCCCCTAGGCCTACTAGAGCTAACACCCCTTTATTTCCTTGTCTACAGAATTTGTCTAAGGCTTTAAGCTGTTTTTCTCGCCCTCGGAAAAACTCAGCGGGGTGCAGGGTATCAAGCCTGACCGGTAGCTGCTGCGGAGTTTTAGTCGGCTTACGTTCGCTGCCCGCGAGAAGCTGGCTCAGCTTGCCACGGATATCACTCCCTTGAGAACTCAGTTTCGAGCCGATATCGGCAACTCCCTCTTTTACTTCTCTGAGAGCGGATTCGAGGTCAGAGACGATCAAAGGGAGGAATTGTGAACGCAGATGCGCGTGCTTCGCCAGCAAATGAATGAGGTGTGTCTCGGACTGATTTTCTCCGGTAGCGAACCCTGCCGCTTTAGCTTTCTCAGAAATGTAGCGATGGAGTTCTTCCCCTAGCGGGGCGGGAGTGAGAAAAATCCAATGCTCAGCCGGATAGCCCAACTCATCTTTTACCTTAGCGGCCTTCCGCAGGTCATCGTTGATTTTCCTTTGGTAGTAACGTTTGGGCGGCGGCGGCTTCTCCGGGCAGTACATGGCGTAGAGAGTGCGCGTGGAGGGCACATAGCCATCTATCCCGCGGTCGCCGCTGCTGTCATCAACAATCTGAAAGTCCCCGTACTCTGCCACCAATAGCTGCTGACATAGGTCTTGAAAGTCTTGAGGATTTCTTATCTCTGAAATGCGCATGACTCCCCAATCTTTCCAAGCTTGAGTTGGCGATCATTCAAGCGCCGATGGCTGCCAGCAGCTCTAAGCCGGAAATAGTACCTGCGCGTAAAATTTTAGGCGGGGATACGGTTAAGTCTATTAAGGTTGAGGGCGGCCTTTGTGGTAATGGCCCTTGGTCAATGATCAAATCTACCTGATCCAGGCGGGAGCCGAACTGTTCAACCAACTCATTAATGGAATAGATATTTTCTTGCCCGCTAAGGTTGGCGCTCGTTGCGGTAATAGGCATGCCGGCCTGTTGTGCCAGCATGAGACAGATTTTATTATCCGGGATACGAATCCCTAATGTCTGCCGCCCGGCGACCAGCAGATCGGGCACGATCTCCTTTTTGGTTAGAACCAGAGTAAGCGGACCCGGCAAGAATTTCCGTGCGAGTATTCGGGCCGGCTCGTTGAGGACGACATATTCTTCTGCCATCTCCAAATCGCTAACCACTACATGCATGGGCTTATCAGCGGGCCTTCCCTTAAGCTCGAATATTAAGCGGCAGGCCGCGGGATCTAAGGCATTTGCGCCCAACGCATAAGTCGTATCAGTCGGATATACGATAACTCTGCCCTGGCTAAGTAAACGTGCTGCCGCGGCCACAGCAGGTGCTTCGGGACTAGTTGGATCGATAAAGGTGCAGCGTTGAATACTCATGCTGTGAACTAAACTCGTGAGGTATTCTTATAAACAAGTTCTAAAGCTCCCAGCGGCGCATTCGCGACAGCATCCAGAGAGATATCCGACATGTGCCCTGCTTTGAATTTGTAATAGGCCAAAGCTGCTATCATAGCTCCGTTATCAGTGCAGAGAGACAAACTTGGGTAGATGATGCTCAAGCCGGATTGGTCTGCCAGTTCGGCAAATGTGCGCCTTAACAAGCTGTTCGCTGATACGCCCCCGGCAATAGTGATGATTTTAATTCCTTTTTCTTTAGCAGCCCTGATAGTTTTAGCCACCAACACGTCAATCACTGCCTGCTGAAAGCTGGCTGCGAGGTCGGGAATATTGATCTCTTTGCCTTGCGCTTTTAGCTCATTAACTGTATTGACCACTGCTGTCTTCAAGCCGCTGAAACTGAAGTCGTAGTTTGCGCGATTGAGCATGGGTCTGGGAAAGTCGAACGCGCTAGGGTTGCCCTCCTTGGCCAATCTGTCGATGATGGGGCCGCCCGGAAAGCCAAGCCCCAAAAGCTTGGTCACCTTGTCAAATGCTTCGCCAGCAGCGTCGTCTAAAGTTCGACCAATCAGTTCATACTTACCATGGTCTATGACATGGATTAACAGATTATGGCCACCCGATACGGTCAAACAAATGTGGGGGAACTCGATGTCCGGGTGCCCGATAATATTGGAATAGATATGTCCCTCAATGTGGTGGACTCCGATTAGGGGCAGCCGGTAACTGTAGGCGATAGCTTTGGCGGCCGCTACACCTACCACGATTGATCGTAACAAACCATGTTTGCAGTTGACGCCGATGGCATCAAGCTGAGCGAAAGACGTACCAGCAGTATCCAGCGCCTCCTGGATCACATAGTTTATGGCCTCTACATGTCGTCTTGCGGCCAACTCCGGGACCACGCCGCCGAATTTTTCGTGCACCTTCTTCTGCGTCCAGACAATATTGGACAAAACATCCTGCCCATCTCTGACGATGGCTGCCGATGTATCATCACATGCAGTTTCAATGCCTAGTACTAACATCACACTGCTCCTACCGGTTATGCGTCGAAGCCCACTTCGCCTCCGCCTCTGCCTCTTGCAGATAAAGCGGAGCTAGGGAGAGGGTATCATCCGCCCCCGAACCAATAAATTTATGTAAGCCCGCTTCATTTATGAACACCCCTCTGATCCGGCTGAGGAAAGGAGAGGCGATGGTTACTACAGCACTGCGCCTTGCTGTGAAGGCCGCCTGCTGTCTCAAGCTATCATCTAGTAAGAGTACGGCCGGCTCCTCCAAATCATTTAAATATTCTTCAATGCTGGTATGTTTATAATTTGTAAAGCGTTGGGGAGTATCTCCTGGGCAGCGATAGCCCGCAAAGAATACATTTCCTCTCTTCGCCCCGATGGCTGGATAGATTAGCTGCTCTGTATATCGTAGATTATATGCCAGCGCATCCAGCGTTGAGACCCCGACAATCGGTTTATTTAATCCATGCGCCAAGGATTTCGCCGTAGTTACACCAATCCGTAGCCCGCTCCATGATCCTGGCCCAAGGACTACTGTGAATAAGTCGACATCCTTGATAGTAAGGTGCGTCTCCCTAAATAGATAATCCATCATCGCCAAGATACTTTGCAGATAAGCATCTTGGATCTGCAAAGCCAATTCTCCAAGCAATAGCCCATCCTTGGTCAGGGCGACAACGCCCGTCTCCTTGGAAGTATCAAGCCCCAGAACTATCATTATTATTTCAGCCCTTCGACTATCCGCTTATACCTGCCACCTATATCGGTGATCCGGATTGCTCGTTCATCCGCAGCAGAGGTTTCTCTGAGTTCAACCTTTAAATAGTCCTTGGTCAACTGATCGATGAATTTATCCGCCCACTCAATGACGCAGACGCCTTGGCGATCCAAGTATTCTTCTATCCATAAATAATCTTCGGTCGACAATTGGTCCAGTCTGTAAAAGTCCATGTGATAGACAGGCAATCGGCCTTGATACTCATGGACCAAGTCGAAAGCCGGACTGTTGACGTATTCATGTCCTGGCACTTCCAAGCCAAATGCGATGCCTTTGGCCAGCCACGTCTTGCCAGCACCTAAATCTCCGACCAGAGCAATAATGTCTTGGGGGCCAAGCAGCGCACCAAGTTTGCGCCCAAATGCAAGCGTCGCTTCAGCACTGCTGGTTTTGACTGTAAAGTCTGCCCCAGCCTCAATCATATTATTATGATTCATACAATTTAACCTCCTTGGCTCCTTGCCCAAAGTGGCTTGACGTCCAGCTAGAGCAAGCCTGACCAGCAAGAGATATGTTCGCCTTCTAATTCCTCCAAGAAAATTAGGCTGAAGAATTAAGCCGACCGAAGGTTTCGTCTCGACGCAGCGAGATAATCACATGGGTGCCATCTAAATCAACTTCCTCTCTATATTCTGCTGGGCTAAGTTCGCCAAACTCAAGCTTAGTGACCAATCCCGTGCGCGCGATTTGTGCGCACGTCGCATCAGGCGCACGCGTGTTGCCGTGCGCAACGACCACGTGCGCGCCGGCCTCTGCCAGCCGCCGGCAATGGCCGCGCCGAGGCCGGCGGACGCGCCGGTGACAAGCGCGACCTTATCGTCCAAGCGGAACGCGTCGAGAATCATTTTGGTTTCGAGTAACGTTCTGACCGCGCCCGGCCGCCCCGGTCATCGGTTGATGCCGTTTGTTAAAAACTCTTCCACCGCCACTTCAAGCGCGCCGCCAAGCCCTGCGCCGGTTGGCGCGCCCGGCTCGACAGACCATGCGGGCAACAGCCCCGCCATGCTCTGCCCGACGGTTTCGCGTAGCGCCTCGTGCAGAAACTTCCAGCCGTAAACGACGCGCCCGCTAACGATTACATGGGGCACGCCGAGGCCAGTGATGACGTTGCTGATACCGATGCCTAGATATTCGCCGATGCGCTGGAGCGTCCGCTGCGCGCGCAGTTCCCCGCCCTCAGCCCGCGCGACCAGTTCCACGTAGCGCGGCGGTTTCTGTCCGCCTAGTTGCACGCGGTCGCCCGCATACAAAGCTGAAGCCGCCGAAGCTGAAGCGTACTGCTCCCAACAACCGCGACGGCCGCACACGCAGGGCTTCCCACCCGCGACTATCGTCATGTGGCCGAACTCGCCCGCAATTCCCTCGCCTTGCCCTGTGCCCCGATAGACCTCACCGCCGAGGACGAGACCGACGCCGAGGCCTGTGCCCGATCTGACCAGCACGAAATCACGCCACTGCCCGCTGGTCACAGTGCGCAGGCGCAGGCGCGCTTCATACATCGCGGCGGCCGTCGCATCGTTCTCGACGACGACGGGCACGCTCGCGTCCTTCGTGTCGTGGCCGCGCCTGAAACGCAAGCGGTCGGCGATGGCGACAGCACGCCAAGCGAGATGCGGCGCGTAGAGCAACTTGCCCCGTTCGTGATCGGTGGGGCCCGGCACGCTCACGCCGATCACTTTCAACTCACGATCGGTGACGCGCGCACAGAGTCGTTCCATACTGCTGCGCACGAGCGTCAGCGCGGCTTCGTGGTCAGACGGCGTGTCGAACTCGTCTTCGGCGAGAATCTCGTCGCCTAAAGTGGCGAGACCAACTTGTGAACGGCGCACGCCGATGTTCACGCCGATAAAGAATTCGTGATCGCTCCGAAAGGATAGGCTGACCGGCGGCCGGCCCAAAGTGCGACTCACATTCGCGGCCGGTGGCACAGGTTCTTCGCGCACCACGCCAGCGGCGAGCAGCGGTTTGCAAATCTCCGTGACGGTGCTGCGATTGACGCCGAGTCGCCGCGCCAACTCAATGCGCGAGATGGGCTGCGCCGCGCGCACGAGGCGCAGGAGCGTGCGCGCGGTGCGCGCCGCAGTCGTCGTTTCGGATACATGTGTGCTCACGGCCGGTTGAAAGTTGCTCAGCTCTTTATGCAGGCTCTGTGCTGCGCAAGTATGTCCGTGCTGTTAATTTCCTTTTGCCTACTCGTCTTTCCATGACTAGAGCGAGACAGTCTGCTCGGCCCAGAACTGAAACTCGCGGTGCTTGTGCTCCTCTGCTTTAGCTAAAATCTCGCCGCTCGCCACGCGGCGCACCTGCTCGAAGACGCGCGCGCCGACTTCATCTATCGTCTCCGTGCCGTCGATCACGCCGCCCGCCGACAGGTCCAGGTCGCGCGCCATGCGCTCGAAGACCGCGCTGTTTGACGCCAGCTTGATGACCGGCGCAATGGCATTCCCGATGGTCGTCCCGCGTCCCGTGGTGAAGACCACCACGGTCGCACCGGCGGCGACGAGGCCCGGTGTGGACTCCTGATCATAGCCCGGCCCTTGCATGAGGTTGACGCCGCGCTGCTTGGGCGTCTCGGCGTACTCGACCGTGCCCTCGATGCGTGTGCGCCCGGCTTTGGCAATCGCGCCGAGCGATTTGATGGTGATATTGAGCAGTCCACCGGCGATGTTGCCCGGACTCGGATTCTGATCCAAGACCGCGCCGAACTTCGCGGCATACTCCTTATACCAATCCACCAGGCGATAGACCGCGCGCGCGGTCTCGGCGTCCTTCGCGCGGCGCGCCAGCAGGTGCTCCGCACCACAGAACTCCGGCACTTCGGTCAGCAGCACTGTGCCGCCCGAACGCACGAGCAGATCGGCGGCGCGCCCCAAGCTGGGATTAGCGGAGATACCAGAGAAGCCATCCGAGCCGCCGCACTTGACGCCCAAGACGAGTTCGCTCACCGGCACTGCCGCGCGCATGGTGCGATTGACTTCTGGCAGCATCCGCGCGACCTCTGCGAGACCGCGCGCAATGGCCGCTTCCGTCCCGCCCAACTCCTGTATGCCGATCTTGGCGAATGGCTTATTGAATGCTCGCTCCTCTTTATGTAGCCACTGCTCGACGTAAGCCAGATTCGTCTTCTCACAACCTAAGTCGATCAGGACGACGCCGCCGACGTTCGGATGATCCGCATAGTTCGAGAGCGTGCGCAGCATCACGTCCAACGTTGAACCGTCCTGACAGCCGCAGCCCTTGTTGTGCGGGATCGCCACCACGCCGTCCACGTTCGGGTACTGCTCGCGCTTGTAGAGCGTGAACTCCGCCAGCAGCGAAATCTGCTGCGCCTCGTGGCTGGCGCACATAGAGGTCGGCACGATGAGCACGTAGTTGCGCGTGCCTACACGCCCGTCCGCGCGATGGAAGCCCCGGAAGGTTGCGCGCTCAGCAATGGGGATGTAGTCGGGCAGCGGCGACGCGAGGTCTGCGGGCAGGTCGCGCACGATGGGCACATCGTTCGACATGTTATCGTGCGAAACGAGGTCGCCCGCTCGAATGCCTAAGCTCGTGCCGATGGGCTGGCCGTACTGCAAGACGAACTCGCCCGCAGGGATGTTGCGCGTACTGAAACGGTGGCCGGGCGGCACAGTTGCGTGCACAACGATGGTGCGCCCGTTTGGTAAGACGAGTTCGAGGCCGGGCGCGGTCGCTCGCTTGACCACCGCGACGTTGTCGCTGGCGTCAACAATGATCGCGTAATCGCTGACGGGTGCGGCTTGCGCTGCATGAATAATTGACATAACTACTGCTCCTTCCCTAAGCCTTTAGGAGAGCAGACAACTCTGTCTCCCAAGCAATTCTGATCAGCTAATGACCGCTTCTCTGTAAGTGCTCTCGCCTGACTATCATCCAGCGCAGTGGTCTAACCAATCTCTTCATTAGAAGGAAGAATCATTACTACACAAGCATCAATAACGCAAGGCAAAAGATGAAAATCCTTCAGCATGTTTTATTGAAAAACCCGCAGTTATTTTGCTTGACAGAGGTTGGACGGCGATGTTACACATCATCATCCCTGAAGCACCATTGGTATGACCTTTCGCCAAAGGTTACGCCAATCAGCAGGCAGGGTCACCAACTGCATACCTGACAATTAACCGTGTGAAAACTTCCCGCCGGGGCAGCCTATTTCCTCTGCGGGTAGAGCACAACTTTGATGAGCTATTCGCCTCTGGAACTGAACGGCAAAGTGGCGGTCGTCGTGGGCGGCACGTCCGGGATCGGGCGCGCCATCGCGCACGGACTAGCCGAGGCCGGCGCTGATGTCGTCTCGACCTCGCGCCGCATGGCGCAGGTTGAAGCAGCGGCCAGCGAGATTGAAGCGCGCGGCCGGCGCACGCTGCGCATCGTCTCAGATGTAGCTGATCGCGCCTCCTTGCAGCGCGTGCTGGATGAAAGCGTCGCGGCGTTCGGGCAGGTGGACATACTCGTCAACTCTGCCGGGCGCACGAAGCGCGCTGCGACTTTGGACTTGCCGGAAGAAGATTGGCACGACATCATCGAGACGAATCTGACGGGTACGCTGCGCGCCTGCCAAGTCTTCGGTCGGCACATGCTGGCGCGCGCGTACGGGCGCATCATCAACATCGCCTCGCTCTCCACTTTCGTCGCGCTGTATGAAGTGGCCGCCTACTCGGCCAGCAAAGCGGCGGTCGCGTCTTTGACCAAGTCGCTGGCGGTGGAATGGGCCGCGCGCGGCGTGTGCGTGAATGCGATTGCGCCGGGCGTGTTTCGCACGGCGCTCAATCAGCAGTTACTAGACGAGACGGAGCGCGGGCGCGAATTCTTGTTGCGCACGCCGATGAAACGGTTCGGGCGGGTCGAAGAGTTGGCCGGCGCGGCCGTCTTTCTCGCCTCCGAGGCCGCGAGCTTTGTGACCGGCGAAATACTCGTCGTCGATGGCGGCTTTCTCGCCAGCGGAGTTAATCAGTAAGCAACTTGAACAAGTGTAGAAGCGCAGGCGCGCGACAGGTGCTCCGATGGTAGCGAGCGCGATACTGGAAAAGGAAACCGAGACCGCCGAGAAGATCGAGCGGGTGGTGCGGGTGCTGGCTGCTGAACAACTCGACAGTGTGCTGCTCAATGCGCAACACAACTTCGCTTGGTTGACGGCGGGCGGGCTTAACATTAAACCGAGAGATGAATGTCGCTGGCCGCAGCCTGCAAGTTGATCTTAAGCTGCCTCCACGCCCGCGCCGTCGTTGCTTGAGCTATTGCTCTCTGGCGGTGGCAGCATCTTCCAACTCCTCCGCTTCCTGCGCTTTCTGTGCGAGCACCAGATGATCGCGCATGGCGTTGCGCGCCGCTTCCGGGTTGCGCGCGCGGATGGCGCGATAGACCTGCCGGTGCATCTCCGCCGACTCTTTCAGATCATGCGCGCGGTTAATGGTCTTGCGCCGCACGTCGAAGAGCGCGGCGGCGACCATGTTCATGATGGCCGTCAGGATGCGATTGCCGGAGGCGGCGGCGACCGTCTGATGAAAGCGCATGTCGTGGAGGAGAAACTGTTCCGACTGGTCGAGCGCGGCGTACATCTCGGTGATCTCTTCCGCCATTGTCGCCAACTGCTCGCTCGTCGCGCGCTCGGCCGCCAGCGCAGCAATAGCCATTTCGAGCGCCCGCCGCGCCTCGAACATCTCTGTGGAAGTGAACCCGTGCAGCGACGCCAGCAGGCGCAAGGGACTGCTGTCGAGCGCGGGCGACGCGCCGGCCTCGACGACGAAAGTGCCGGCCCCTTGGCGTGATTGGAGGACGCCGACTGCCGCCAGCGAGCGCAGGCCGGCCCGCAGCGTCGGGCGACTGACGCCGAGCAGCTTCGCCAGATCGCGCTCGGGCGGCAGACGGTCGCCCGCGCGCAACTCGCCGCGATGAATCATCTCACGAAGCTGCGCGCAGACCTCCTCAGAAGTCTGCCCGTGCCGCTCCGGCTCGATGGTCTTGAAGATACTCGTGCTGGAATCGGTCATACCATTTAGCTCGTGCGGAAATAATCTTTACCAATTCGGCAGGGAGCATTCTATAGCAGTTTGCGCTGGCAGCATCAAGTCAGCCCCAACTGACAAGATGGGGCAGGCGAGCTAAGGAAAGGTTTGACCAACAACTTGAGGAGGGTCGTCTTTGTTGCAGTGGTTAAAGACCTGAAGAGAATATACAGACCTTGCAGAACAAGGTAAGGGAGAAAAAGAGTAACCACGTGCACCACACGAATTAACACGAAGCAACTGACACTAAGTCGGTGCACCGACTTAGATCGCCTTTCAGTTGCATGTAAGGCACGAGCGGTTCACCACCGCAGACACAGAGGCCACGGAGGGGGCACGGAGGATCGCTCAAGCCTCCGTGCTACCTCTGTGTCCTCTGTGTCTCTATGGTGAGTTTTGCTGCCCTACGTGCAATTGAAAGTTGCTCTAGTGTCGCTTCGTGTGGTGCGCGTGGTTACTCTTTCTGCCGGTCTTATTCTGTTTGGCAGGTTGACACTAACTTGGACTTACGGCATGGGTTTCTTCGCAGCCGGGCGCAGCGGTTCAGCAAAAATTTTAATCAAGATCATTTGGAAGTCTTTGCCGGCGGTGCTGCGTTGGTGCGGCGTGCCGCGGGGCACAACGACGAGGTCGCCTTTAGCAATCTCCACGGTCTGGCCGCCGATGATACGCGCCGCGCGCCACTCACCCGGCTCGACTTCATGCGGCGCATCGAGCGTGCCGCCGAGGACGAGTGTGGCCGCGCCGTCCAACACGTAGTAAACGTCATCAGACGCATCGTGGACTTCGGCGGCCGCGCCCGTCTTGTCCTTCTCATGTTGTATGGCCACGCGCAGTTGCATCCCCGCGCCGCCGATCAAGTCCTCGGCTTTGTTCTCAGTTTGCAGTTTGCGCTCAAGGTCTGCGAGCGTCTGTGCGTTGCGCACCACGAACGGGCGCGCAGGTTTAGACGGCGCGCGTTGCGCCGTCGTCGTGCTGCCCGCCTGAGCTTGCGCGCACACTACAAGAGTGCTCATCAAGAACACCGCGCCGACCACGTGTCTTAGCTTCAACGTCATACACAACTCCGATCATACTAGCCGCGCGCTTACTTGCGGCTCGCTTCAAGCCCGCTCCCGCCCTGGTCGAAGCCGGGCTGCACGGTGACGACACCGAACTGCCGGTCTTCGACTTCGCGGTGCGCGGCCATCATCCACACGAAGTTGATCGGATGGCCGGGGACGGAGACGTTCGGGTGAAACCCTCTGGGCATGACGACCGCGTCGCCATCGCGCACCACACCGATGAAGTCGGGCTTGTCAGGGTTCGTGTACACGAACTGCACGCCGAAGGCCGGCGCGGGCATGTCGTAATAGACGTAAAGTTCTTCGAGCATGGCGGCGTGCTCGTGCGGCGGCCACGAAGTCCAGTGCCCCGGCTCGCTGGTGGTGAAGCCGGCGAGGATGCGGCCCGCCTCCACATTTTTGCCGAGCGTGATGTTGACCGTGCGCGTGTTCGCCGCCCCGCCGGTCTGGAACTTCAGCGCGCCGTCCTTCTCCACGTCCGCGTAGCGCACGACTTGGAGCGGGTATCTGTGCTCGACTTCGGCTGAACACTCGCAGAGATCAACCGCCGCGTCGGTCGTGATCTCAACGTCGGTGTCGCGCGGAAGGTAGATCGAGTCGTAACGGCCGAGTTTGTGCGTCTCGCCTTCCGCCTTGATCGCGCACTCGCCTGCGAGACAGATCAAGCCCGTTTCGAGTTGGCCGGTCGCGAACGCGACGCGCGGCACATCTTGGTTGAGGATGATGCGGCCATAGACGAGGTGTTGCAGCTCGCTGTTCTCAGGCGTGATGGCGATGTGGCGACCCTGCTGCCGGTTCGTGCCGTGAAAGATCATCCGCGCCGCAGACTCTTTCATCTGTGTGCTCACAATGTTTCTTCCTTTTCCTTTGCCCTGACTGCGGTTAATTCTGTCTGTGCTCAGCTAACCATAGAAGGGCTTCGAGCAGGTAATAGTCACCGTAGGTCAACATGCCGTCATTGGGCCGCGTGCTTGAGCCGTGGCGCAGCACACCCGGCGGCGTATGGTCGTCGGCCGCGACGGGCGTCAGATACCGATCAATGAGCGACTGCGTGATGCGTTCGCCCTCATGCCGGTATTGGGCGGCGCGCGTCTTGTCCGCGGTCAACTCTGAGAGGCGGAAAAGTCCACCCGCGATGAGCGCCGCGGCTGAAGTATCACGGTTGCGAAAATGCACGCCCTCGTCCGTGAAGTCGTACCAAGGCACGCCGTCTTCGGGCAGGTGTTCGATGACGAAGCCTGCGATCCGTTCGGCGGTCGTCAGGAGGCGCGGGTCTTTCGTCTCGGCGTAGGCCACCGCAAAGCCGTAGAGCGCCCAAGCCGTACCGCGGCCCCACGAGGTGTCGGCCGCAAAGCCTTGATGCGTGTGCGTGAAGACCAGTTCGCCCGCGCGCGCGTGGTTCGGAAACGCGAAGGGCGACGCGCCGGAGGAGTTGAACTCCTGCCGGTTGTCGCCCGGATTGTAGTGCACGGATTGAATCACAGAGCCGTCCGGGCGGACGAGCCATTGGGCCGACTTGAGCGCGTGCTTCAAGCCCAACTCACGCCATTGCGGATCACCTGTCTCGCGCGCGGCCCACCACCAGATTTGCAGGTTCATCATCGTATCGATGATCGTGTCGTCACCATTCACGGCCCAAGCGGCGACGAGTTCGGTGGTCGGGTTGTAAAGCTGCTTCAGCCGCGCGGCCGCGCGCAGACCGCCTGCGCGATATTTTGCGTCCTTAGTCTGCCGGTAAGCGAAGACGGACGAGTAATAGTTGAGAAAGCCTGTGTCGTGATTCTCGTCCATCTCTTTGCCGAGCAGGCGCGCGTTCCATAGTTCGGCCCAGCGGCGATAACGCTCGTCGCCCGTCTTCGCGTAGAGCAGCCACAACTCTGCGACCCAGAAGTTGCCCGTCCAGAAAAAGCCTTTCTGTTCTTTCCACTCGCCCGTCTGATTGTCGCCCTCGGTGAAGAAGCCCAAGCCCTCGTTGCGGCTTGCGGCGGCGGGCGGTGTCTGCGCGATGACGGATTCCCATTTCGCGCCCGTGCGGTCGGCCGCTTGCCGGATGAGCGCGATGGCTTCGGCGACCGTTTTGCTGCGCGCTGGCTGGAGCGTGTCGGGCGGCGCGGACTGCGGCGCGGCCGCTGGCGATAAGATGGTGACGTGCGCCGGTTGCATCAACCGACGGCTAGTCTCTTGCACCAAGCCGACAAAGCCAGCGAACGTGTTGACGGCATATGAAGGCATGACCACTGAAGCGTTGCCGCGCTTCATCGCCGCGTTCGGCGCGGACGTTCTGAGATTCTCGCTGCCCTCTTGATCCCATGCTTCGAGCACGTACCAGCGCGCAAAGCCTTCCGTGAACTGCGGCTGCACGAGCAGGTTGAGCGCGTCGTCCGCCACACGCTTGCTCTCGCGCCCCGGCGCGATGATGGCGAGGCCCAGATTCGTATCAGTTAATTCTTTAGTCGCGGTCGCGGTCGGCCCCGTCTCAACCACCTGATGCCCCCAGAACGCCCGCCAGAAAACAGGCGCGTCTGTCGTCGGCTCAAAAACCTTCTCTTGCAGACCGGGCTTGCGCACAATGCCTGTCACCAGCGTCAAGCCATCAGCACCTTCGGCTTTGGCACGATGCTCGAAGCCGCGCTCGCCGGCCCACTGCGTCATGCGGCTCGTCAAGTTTACTGTGCGCCCGCCGACCTTCCAGCCCTTGTACGTGAGTTCGACGATGACGCGCACAGGCCCTGCGCTGATGATGCGCCAACTGCGTTCGGCCACATCCGACACCCGCTCCGCTTTGCCATCGACGAGCGCGCCGACCGAGCCTAGCCCTAGCGCATCGCCGATCCGGTAGATGTCGCGCCCCAAGGGTGACTCGTTGTGATAGACGTACTCCGGCGCGCCGAACATTTCCAAGTAGAGACCGGGCCGGCGCTTGCCCCACAGGTCAATCGCGTTCCGCCGGTCGAAGTAGATGCGCCACGCGGACAACTCGGACTCCCAGCCAAGGCCGTCGAACTTCAGAGTGAACTTGGCGTGCGTGCGTTCCGGATAATCGCTACGCAGACGTTGGATCGTGGCCGGGTCGCCGTAAGCAATGGTGACGATGCGTGTCTGCTTCGGTTGCAGATCAAGCTGAAAAGCAAGCTCGTCAAGTTTGCGGTCGCCGTCCAGATCGTCGGCCTGCGATGGCAGCTCGACGGTTTGCAGCGTGCGCGCGTCTTCGTCGAGCGTGGCCGCATCCGAGGTCGTAACAATACAATCACCGGCCCGAAAATCCGGCGCGATATGTTTCAGGTCGGCGACACTAACGACGATGTCTTCCTGCGCACGCACCTCTGCGGACGGATTCGTCACCGCAAGCTTCAACACCTTGATGCGCGGCGCGCCCACCGCCGGCACGGCCGCGAGCAGGAGACACGGCAGGAGCAGTCTGCTGAAACGATTCGGCTTCATTAGTTGAAAAGAGTTGGCTTCATTATAAGTGCGCGCGCGGCGTCCGCACCAGCTTGTCCTGAAGTTCAGGCGAAAGAAGGCGGCCACAGCCCACCCCTGTGGCTGCGGCCGCCTCAAATGCGCGTGGGCCGAGGCCCAAATTCTGACCCGCGCGCACAAACCCTTCAGAAGGCCAGCTTCAGCCCGAACTGTATGTTGCGCGCTGGGCCGGCAGCGGTCAGTGTCCCGAAGGCCGCGTTGCTCAGGTTGGTCTCCATGTCGCGGAAGTTAGTCCGGTTGAAGGCATTGAAGATGTCAGCCTGAAGCTGCAAGTTGAACCGCTCGGTGAGACCGATGCGCCGCCGCACGGAGAAGTCCCAAGATTGCGAGCCGGGCCCTTCGACGATGCCAGCGCCGCTCGTACCGCGACGCGTATCCGGCGCAGCCGCGAACGCATCGCGATTGATCCAAGCCGCTTGGCTGCGCTGCCCGTTGGGTAGAAGGACGGGGCCGCCGACGTAATCTGCGCGGCGGTTGCCGAGTGTGCTGTTGCCCGTCGCGGTGACGGTGAAGTATCCGCCCGACTGTAAGCGCGTGATGCCGCTCACTTCGTAGCCGTCGAGCAGGGCGCGGGCGAAGCCTTCGGTGTGGCGGAAGAAGGGCACGCGATAAGTGTAGGTGGTGACGAAGACGTGGCGGCGGTCAAACGTTGCCGGGCCGTAGTTATAGCGTTGGTTAAACGCATCCTCTGGATTGTCGTTAAAGCCGCTCGCGCTCGTTAGCACTTTCGACCACGTGTAACTCGTCGTCATCAGGAAGTCGCCCTTGCGCTTGGTCAGATAGAGCTGCATCGCGTGATAGTTCGAGGTCGCATCCGACAGGCGCATGCGGATAGCGGTGTAGCCTTTGAACGGGCGCAGCGCGTTGGTATTGACGTTCGGCCCCGGCGGGAGGTTGGCCGTGAGGGCTGCAAAGGTCGGCTGGTTGATGTCGGGCTGGCGGATCAAATGCCGGCCCAGATTGCCGACGTAAGCCGCCTCGGCAAAGAAGCCATGCGGCAACTCGCGCTGCACGCTCAGGCTGTAGCTCTCTGTGTAGGGCGTGTCGAGGTGCGGGTCAATCGCATTGATGGTGTCGAAGGGCGCGACGGTGGTCGAGCCGCCGGTGATGTTGCTAAGATTCGCGTTATTGTAGAGCGCGCTCGCGGCAAACGGTGGGTTGCCGAGCGACGGGAAGATGATGTTGCCTTCGACGCGGTCGTAGTACATACCGAAGCCGCCGCGGATCGAAGTCTTATGATCTTTGAACGGCGAATAAGCGAAGCCGACGCGCGGCATGAAGTAGTGATGCCCC
Source organism: Pyrinomonadaceae bacterium (assembly GCA_045807745.1). Lineage (GTDB taxonomy): Bacteria > Acidobacteriota > Blastocatellia > Pyrinomonadales > Pyrinomonadaceae > QHXQ01. The sequence goes on along the minus strand of JBJMGT010000023.1, from coordinate 249,060 downwards.
TCGTAGAGACCGCGCGGCGCGCCCGTGGGCACAGCCTGCACGGCGGCGCTGTTCCCGCCGGGCACGCGCGCCAACTCTGCCTGCGGCACGCCGTTGCCTGCGCGCACAAGACCGTTGAGGCGGTTGCCGCCGCGCGTCGAGTCAATCGTGCCGTTGGCTAAGACGGTGACGGCTTGCGCTGGATCGTAGCGCGCGGGATCGAAGTTGGCGAGGTTGTTGGCCTGCGTGTAGAAGGGCGTGCCGAACTGGTAACGCACGCCCAGTTCCAGACTCAGACGGTCGTTCACCTTCCAACTATCATTGACGAATGCCTCGGTCTGCGTGAAGCGGAAGAAGCCGAGCGGATCGATGGCCGACTCGCTGTAGGTGCGGAAGTTACCAAGGAGCGCGTCGGCGAGCGCGTTGTTCGTCGTGCGCGTGTTGCCACTCGTGTTGAAGGTGAGGTTGCCCGCGTAGGTCGTGCGCCCGTTCTGGTCAATGCGATTGCGATAGACCAGCCCGCCGGTCTTCAAGGTGTGGCTGCCGTGCACCCACGTCACGTTGTCGCCGAGCATGATGTCGGTCGTCGGCGAGACGAGCGAGCGGGCCGCGCCGGCGAAGCTGGCGAAGCCCGTGATGCTCGTGTCGGGGATGCTGTTTTCGTAGAGGCCGCCGGCCGGGAAGAGTTGCGTGTACGCAAAGCCGTAGGTGTCGCGCTGCCAGAAATTGCTCGCGGGCGGAATGTGCTGCGAGACCCACGCCGCGTTGACCTTCGCCTCGTTGATGAACGTCGGCGTGATAAGCCAAGTGTAAGCGACCTGATAAGAAGTGCCCGGACGCATGCGATTGCTCGGCACGGTCGGCAGTTGCGAGGTGATGAACGTGCCGAAGGGATCGATTAGCACGTTGTTGTCGTGGATGTAGCGGCCATAGATGTTGTGCCGCTCGTTGAAGCGATAGTCGAGCCGCAGGATGTCCTCGCGATAGTCGAATGGGTTTGGCTGCTGGAAGGTGGCGTTGTTGCCGACCGGCGCGTTGGTGTAGCTGGTCGCTAGGCCGATCATCGTGCGATAGACATTGGCGATGGCCAGCCCGTCGGCCGTAATGCGATTGGTTGGAATGATGTTTCGGAGCGCGACGTTTGTGCCGCCAAAACAGCCGGCCCTGTTCGTCGTGGTACACGGTTGCGTGCTCGCCGGGTCTTTCAACAAACCGTCATCGGCCGTGCCCACGATACCGTCCGCGCCGCGCAGTCGGAAGGAGAAATCGCCGCCCAGTTCCGCGCGCGTCGGCACGGTGCGCACGACGGGGTTGGCGAGGCGGCGAATCTTCTTCCACTCCTGCCCGCCGAAGAAGAAGAACTTGTCGCGCTTGAAGGGGCCGCCGAAGCTGTAGCCAAAGTCATTGTAGTGCAGCGGCGGACGGACGGGCGCGAAGGCGTTGCGCGCATCCAGCTTGTCGTTGCGCAAGAATTCGAACGCCGACCCGTGGTACTCGTTGCCGCCCGATCTGGTCACGACGTTGATCTGTGCGCCGGAGTTACGCCCGTACTCGGCCGAGAAGTTCGCGGTCTGGATTTTGACCTCCTGTATGAAGTCTATGCCGACGTTGTTGATCTGACTCGCGTTGCTGCCCGACTGCAAGTTCGTCCCGCCGTCCACGGTCATGTTGGTCATCTGGCCGCGGTTGCCGTTGATCGACTGATTGTTAGTGGCGAGACTCGTGCTCAACTCAAGCTGGTCGTCGTTGGTCTGGGCGACGCCGGGGACGAGCGAGAGCAATTGGATGTAGTTGCGGCCGTTCAAGGCGAGATTCTGCACCTGCTGGCTGTCGATCACACGCGCCACCTCGCCCGAAGTAGTGTTGACAGTCTCGCCGGTGGCGCTCGTGACCTGCACGGTCTCAGTCACTTGGCCGGGTTCAAGCGTGAGATCGACCGTGAGGCGCGCGTCGGCCGTTAGGGCGATGTCGGCTTGCGCGGCCCGCTTGAAGCCCTCGCGCTCGGCCGCGATGGTGTAAGTGCCTGCCGGCAGGTTCGTCACCGTGTAGAACCCGTCGTCGTCCGTCGCCGCCGTGCGCATCAGGTTGTTGGCCACATTAGTGGCGGTGACCGTAGCACCGGGGATGACCGCACCCGCAGCGTCTTTCACCACACCGGAGATGCGCCCAAAGATGGTCTGTGCACTGACGCTGAGACTACCGCACGCCAACAATGCCAACAGAACGCATGCGCGCGTTAAATGGGAGCGGTTCGACTGGATCATTTTTGCACCACGCATAGCTCTTACCTCCACATGAAGATGCCAGGACAGGCCACGGGCAACACTACACCGTCGAGCAACAGCGCCTGCGCTTGCCCCTTGCGAAAGTTAATGTCGAAGTCTTGCGAACCCCTTGACTAGCTCATTCCCAGTTAGGGAAATGCTGTCCGCGCTATAGCTCTTTAGGCCACACGCGGCGCGGCGAAAGTCGGCGCGGCGATAAGCGCCGCTGCACCGCGCAGGCGTGGGTACTCGTGCGTTGACGCCACGCGCAGCGGCGTGCGCGCGGCCGCCTGTGTCAGGGCGCGCGTGGCTAATGCCGCCCGCACGGTCTGCTCGATCAAATCCCAAGCGGTCGCGATCTCGCCCGCAAGATAAATGCTGTCGGGGTTGACGACGTTGACGACTGTGGCCAGTCCCAGCCCCAAGAACTGCGCCGTGGCCTGCAAGGCGGCGTTAGCTTTGGCGTCGCCGCCGCGCGCGCGCGCCACCAAATCAAGCACGGTGAACGAGTCGCGCCCGGCTTTGCGCAACGCTTTTGGACTGAGTTTGGACAAATCTCGCCCAAAATAACGCGAGAGCGTGGCCAGATTGGAGACGTAAGCTTCCCAACAGCCCAGCATGCCGCACAGGCAGCGCGGCCCGTCTAAGCTGAGCGGCATGTGCCCGAACTCACCCGCGATGTGATCGTGCCCGCGCATCAACTCGCCGTTCACGACCACGCCGACGCCGACGCCGTCCGACACGCTGACGTAGGCGAAGCTTTGCGCGCCGGCCGCCTCGCCGCGCTCCAGCCAGAGATGGGCCTGCGCTGATGCGCGGGCTGCATTCTCCATCTGCACGGGCAAGCCGGTCGCGACGGCTAATTGATCGCGTATGTCCACCTCGCGCCAGCCCAGCGTCGGCGCGTTGAGTATGTGCCCCGTGCGGTGGTCAACCATGCCCGGCACGGCTACCCCAATTCCCTCGCAACGCCCGCCTACGCCTTGTGTTTTCAACATTCTACGGATGCGGGCGGCCAAATCTTTGACGAACTCCGGGATAGTAAAGATGGTGTCATAAATTTCGAGCGCGAGTTGATGGCCGGAGAAATCGCAGAGCATCAAGTAGGTCTTACTGAAGCGGATGTCAACGGCAATAGCCAGCCGATCCTGCGTCCTGATGTGCAGGAAAGTCGGCTTGCGCCCACGCGCCGCCTCGCCGGTCGCGCCTTCGTAGATCAACCCTTGCGCCATCAATTCCTGCGCCAGTACGCTGATCACGCCGCGCGTCACGCTCATGCGCCGCGCTAGATCGGCGCGCGAGATGGGCTGGTGCTCGCGGATCAGGTTGAGCGCGATCCGGCGATTTATCTCGCGGGAGGTTGTGCGCGTTGCGATGTGGAAATCACGTGTGTTGATCTTGCGCATGGGAAACTCCCAAGCATTTGTTTGAGATTTGGACAATATGCCCATGCAGAATCTTTGTCAAGACTTTTTTTGCGCCGCGGTGCGGGCGAGAGCTTGCAAGTCAAGCCAAGGCGGCGCGCGTGGTGGGAAGACAGCGACTTGTCACGGCTTCTTACGCAAAGCTGAGGCGATAGCTTGTTCGGCCAGCGGGGCCATCACGGCATAGCCTTGCTGATTGGGATGCAGACCGTCCTCGCTCAACTCTACTTTCAAAAAGCCTTTGTCGTCAGCCAGCGCAGAGTAGTAATCAAGGAAGGTCAGATGATTTTCGCCGGCGTACTTTCTCATCCATTCATTAAGCGCCTTGATTTGTGCGGGCGGCCTTTGCACAGTGCGGATGATCGGCTGCCCTTCTTTGTTCTTCTCGTAATCGCTGATGGGCAGCAGCGCGGCGAGCACCACGCGGATGCCGTGTGCGCGGGCCAACTCAGACATAGAGGCGAGGTTATCTTCGATGTTCGCGAGCGTCATCGGGCCGGTGTTGCCCGCGATGTCGTTCGTGCCGGCCAGTATCACGACGACTTTCGGTTGCAAAGCGATGACGTCCGGGCGAAAGCGGATGAGCATCTGCGGCGTGGTCTGGCCACTGATGCCGCGGTCGATGTAAGGCTTGCCCGGAAAGAAGCCGCCGTAACGTGGATCATCCCACGAATCCGTGATCGAATCGCCCATGAAGACGACGCGTTGTTCGCCTTTGGCGGGCGGCGCAAGCTGTGCGTTGGCGTCACGGTAACGCGCCAGCGCGGGCCAGTCTCGCAGGCGCGCATCAGACCTAGTGGCTTGCGCTTTCACTTCCGCGCAAGGGTCTTGCTGGCTTGGTGTTGGAGATGGACTAGGCGTGGGCGTCTGGGCCAAGGCGAATGCGGCGCACATCGTCAGCACAACACAGGCAGCAAATAAGCGAATCATGCGAACACCTCTTTATCCGGACGGCAGTATGATCAAGTAGCCGGCAGCGGCCCGGCGCGGTTTTATCTGGCCCTGCCTGCCGGTAGGATCGAGAACTCGCCGGTCAGGCGTATGTCTTCGGAAGAAGCTCCGATCATCACTTTGAACGCGCCCGGCTCAACCACGAAACGCATATTCCGATCCCAGAGGGCGAGGTCTTCAGGCCGCAAAGTGAAGGTCACGTTTTTAGTCTCGCCCGGCGCGAGATGTACACGCTCGAAGCCGCGTAAGTTCTTTTCATAGGTGGTGACGCTGCTTACCACGTCGCGCGTGTAGAGTTGCACGACCTCGTCGCCCGCGCGCGCGCCTGTGTTCTGCACGTCGAAGCTGATCGCGATAGGCCCGCGCGGAGTCTGCTGCGGTGGATTGATCTTCAGATTGCTGTAGGCGAAGGTCGTGTAGCTCAGGCCGTGCCCGAAGTAGTAGAGCGCGCCGTTGACGCGCGTCTTCTCGCCTTCCCACTGCGCATTGGGTTTGGTCGGAAAGTTGTACGGGAGTTGCCCGACCGTCTTCGGGAACGTGACGGCCAGTTTGCCGCCCGGATTATAGTCGCCGAACAGCACGTCGGCGATGGCCGTGCCGCCTTGCGCGCCCGGAAACCACGCTTCGAGAATGCCGGGCACATACTTGTTCACCCAGTTGATGCTCAAAGGCCGGCCGTTGATTAAAACCACGACGACCGGCTTGCCCGTTGCGTACACGGCTTGGACTAATTCCAACTGTCGCCCCGGCAGATCGAGACTCGTGCGTGTGGCGCTTTCGCCGACCGTCTTGGCAGAGGCGTCGCCTAAGACGACGATGGCCACGTCCGAAGCTTTCGCCGCCTCGACCGCTCTGTTTATTTCGGCCTGCTCCTCTTTCGTCAACGGCTCTGGCAGCACTTCCGTCTCGGGCCAGTGGGCATTGATGATCTCGCAGCCCTTCGCATAGTTCACGCGTACCTTATCGCCGAGCTTATTTTTGATCCCCGCCAACACCGTCACGCCCGTCACGCCGTTGGGCCCGTAGCGATGGCGCGTGTTGCTGTCGTTATCGGCGTTCGGGCCGATGACGGCGATGGAGCGAAGCTCTTTGCTGAGCGGCAGGACGTGCTGCTCGTTCTTGAGGAGCACCAGACTTTCGCGCGCCGCGCGCAGCGCGACCTGCTGGTGCTCGTTTGAGTTGACGATGCGCGCGCTCGCGTCTGCGTCCGGCACGTAAGGATGATCGAAGAGGCCGACCGTGAACTTGACGCGCAAGACATCGCGCACGCGGTCGTCAAGCGTCTGCATGGAAACGCTGCCCTCTCTGACCAACTCGCGCAATGGGAGGATGAAATCATCCGGCGGCGTGAAGTTGGTCTTCACGTTCAACCCGGCCTCGATTGACTGCCGCACGGCATCTTTCATGTCGGCGGCGACCGCGTGCTTGTTGTAGAGGTACTCGACCGAAGCGCTGTCGGAGATGACGTAGCCTTTGAAGCCGAAGTCGTTGCGCAGGCGCTCGGTCAGCCAGTAATGACTCCCTGTTATGGGGATGCTGTCATAGTCGTTGTACGAACTCATCACGCCGAGCGCGCCACCGTCTTTGACGGCGGCTTTGAACGAGGGGAGGAAGATGTTCTCGACTTCGCGTGGCGAGGTCTGCGGGTCTGTGCGCGCTTGGCCTTCGCGCGCGCCCTTGTTGTTGCTATAGATGGCGAAGTGCTTGACGGTGGATGCGACCGTGTAGTGCTCTTGCAGGCCTTTGACCATCTCGACGCCGAGGCGCGCGACGAGATAAGGGTCTTCGCCGTAAACCTCCTCCATGCGGCCCCAACGTTGGTCGCGCGCGACATCCATGATGGGCGCATAGACGTTCGTGTAGCCGAGCGCACGTGCTTCAACCGCGGTAATGCGGCCGATCTCGCGCACCAGTTCCTTGTCCCAAGCGCTGCCTTGTCCCGGCTGGGCGGGGAAACTGGTGGCAGTGTAAGCGGCGAGACCGCGTATGCCCTCGTTGGTAAAATCCACAGGAATGCCGAGCCGTGTCTCTTCGATAAAGAAGCGTTGGACTTCGTTCATGGCCCAGACGTGCTTCCTTGTGTCCGTAGCGTAGATACTCTTTGTGCCTTTGTCGCCCCTGTCGGCCCAACCATTCAGGTGCTCATCTATGTTGGCGATGCCATCTTTCCAAATCTTCTTTTTCCACTCCAGCGTCGGCAACTCGTCCTGCAAAACCCGTCCGTAGCCGTACAGCGTCGCCGTCTGACAGGTCTTCTCTTCAAGCGTCATCTGCGCGAGCAAGTTCTCAACGCGCCGGTTGATGTCGGCTTGCGGGTCTTCGTAAACGTCCTTGCGGCCGTTCTTGTTCAAATCCGTCCAGCCGTCGTGATAGATGCTTTTCCCGCCGCCCGCTTTTTCTTGCGCGAGCAGGCATGGATTGAATCCGCCCACGATGACTGCCGCGAGAAACGCAGCGCACAATGTTCGCATTACATCAGTCTCCCTTGAATGTTCTTTCATGCCTAACACGAAGACAAACTAAACGCGCGCGTGTTCACGCGCCGAGCATGATCAGGTGCAACTCTTTCGGCCCGTGGACGCCGATGCTGAGTACCAGTTCAACGTCGCTGGTGCGGCTGGGGCCTGTGATGAAGGTCGCCGCACGGCTTGGCCCGGCGCGTCCCATGCGCTCAAGTTTGAGTTTGCCTATAACGTCAGCGATGCTGCCGATGATCTGTTGCGGTCTGAGCAACGCGATGTGTATGGCCGGCAACAACGAGACGAGGAGCGCACCCTCTTCGTCGCTGCTGAGTGCAACCGTGCCCGTCTCTGCTAACGCATAATCCACTGCGGTCACGCCCGCGCCGCAACACTCCAAGCGCGTGATCAACTTATCCCGCTCGGCGGCGTCCGTCTCGGTCACGCGAAAGGCCGGCAGCCCACGTGCCGCGAGTTGTGCGCGCACATCCATCTCCGTGAGGAGCGGAGCACCAGACAAGGCCACTTCACGCACACGCGCTGCTTGGCAAATGCGTGCAACGAGCGCCACAGCCTCTTCGGCCGACGATGCGCGGTGGACTTGTGCACCGACCGCAGTTGCTTCGCCGGTGAAGCGCGCGTCGAGTTCTGCGCCCGTCTCTTCTGTGCGCGCCTCGACGAACGGCTCAAGCGGCGCGGGTCTGATGGTTTCGCTCCGCCCCAACGCGCGCCGCACGTCTGCGAGCACCTGCTCCTGCTCCACTGCGCGCGGCGTCTTACTCATCGCCTTCGCTCTCCTGCCAACGCTTGCGGAACGAGTCGGCGGGCGGCTGCGGCAGATCGCGGTACTTCGTCCACTCGGCGAGCGGCGGCAAAGGTATGCGCTCGATCTTTTCGTCTTTCGCCAGCACGCGCGCGAGGCTGCGCATGAACTTACCCGCGACGCTGAATAACTTCGGATGCTTCGCTGCCGTCGCGTAAACGCGCATCGCGGCGCGCGCGGCGAATTGCTGCCCGCCGCCGTCGGCCCCGCTCGCCTCTCTAACTTTGGCGCGCAAGGCGAGCAGCAGATCGGGCAGGTTGATGTCCACAGGGCAGGCCACGCGGCACGCGCCGCAGAGGCTCGAAGCGAAGGGCAACTCGCCCGCCTGCTTCAACCCTTGCAACTGCGGCGAGATGACTGCGCCGATGGGCCCCGGATAGATCCAACCGTATGCCTGCCCGCCGATCTTCTGATAGACCGGGCAGACATTCAGACACGCGCCGCAGCGTATGCAGTAGAGCGACTCGCGCATCTGCTCGTCCGCGAGGATGCGCGTCCGCCCGTTGTCCATCAGCACCAGATGAAACTCGAACTCGGAGGACGCGGACTGCGCGATCTTATGGTGTTGCTGTCGCGGGCCATTGAGGAACGAGACGTAGGCTGTTTGCTTCTGCCCCGTGCCGCTACGTGGGAGCAGGCGTAGGAAGACCGACAGGTCTTCAAAGCGCGGGATGACCTTCTCGATGCCGACGACTGCGACGTGAATCCGCGGCACTTGCGTGCTCAGGCGTATGTTGCCTTCGTTCTCGACGAGCACGATCGTGCCGGTCTCGGCGATGGCGAAGTTCGCGCCCGTGATGCCCATCTCGGCCGCGAGGAATTCGTGCCGCAAGCGCGCGCGCGCAATGGCCGTGATCTCCGCGACCTCTTTAGTCCGCCCGACATGCAGCTTCTCCGCGAACAGGTCTGCAATCTGCGCGCGCGTCTTGTGAATCGCGGGCACGATGATGTGCGAGGGCTTCTCGTGCGCGAGTTGGATGATGTACTCGCCGAGGTCTGTCTCAATGGGGCGAATGCCGGCCGCTTCGAGCGCGTGATTGAGTTCGATCTCCTCGGTCGCCATAGATTTGCTCTTGACGACCGAACGGACGCCGCGCGCGCGCGCCAGTTCAATAATGTAGCGGCTCACGTCCGCGCCCGTGCGCGCCCAATAGACCTGACCACCTAGTTCCGTTACCTTGCCGACGAGTTGTTCCAAGTAATAGTCGAGATTGTTGATGGTGTGCTCTTTGACGCGGCGCGCGCGCGCGCGCAGCGCCTGCCAGTCCGGCACACCCGCGACGGACTCGCGCCGCCGCTCGATGAACGTGTCGGTCGCATTCTTGAGCGCCGTCTGCAATACAGTGTCGGCGAGCGCCGCGTGTGCGCGGCTTGTGAGATCGGGAGCAGACAGACTCATAGATTTCACCGACTGGCCAAAAGTTCTGCCAAGTGCAAGGTCTTGACCGGCGAACTTGCGCGGCTCAAGCCGCCCGCGATCTGCATCAGGCAACTCGCATCGTTGGCGACGACGTACTCGACGCCACTCTGCACGATGCGCGCCAGCTTCTCTTGCAGGATGGCGTTGGAAATCTCCGCGTACTTGACGGCGAACGTGCCGCCAAAGCCGCAGCACGTATCGGGCGCTGCCATCTCAACGAACTCAAGGTCGCGCACGGCGCGGATCAGACGACGCGGCTCGTCCGCAAGCCCCAGCTCGCGCAAGAGGTGACAGGCGTCGTGATACGTGACCCGCCCACTGAAGCGCGCGCCCACGTCTTCGACGCCCAACTCGCGGACGATGAACTCCGAGAACTCGCGCAGGCGCGGGCGCACACGCGCAAAGCGCGCGCGCCAATTCTCATCGCCGGGCGCGTGGAACAACTCGCCGTAGAAGTTGCGCACCATAGCCGTGCACGAGCCGGAAGGTGCGACGATGAAGTCGGCCTCGTCATGCTCGAACGTCTCGACGAAGTGCTCGGCCATCGCGCGCGCTTCCGCGCGATACCCAGAGTTGAAGGCGGGCTGACCGCAACACGTCTGCGCCGCGTTGAAAGTGATTTCGCATCCTAGCTGCCTGAGCGTCGCGACCATCGCCGCGCCAACCTGCGGCGAGAGTTGATCCACGAGACAAGTGATGAAGAGCGAGACGCGCACGATAATCTTTAATTGCCAATCATTCTGCCGCTGCGACCACGTGGTTGCGCAGCGTGCCAAGCTGTTCGACCGTCACCTCGAACACGTCGCCTGCCTTGAGCAGCACCGGCGGCTGGCGGAAGATGCCGACGCCTTCGGGTGTGCCGGTCGCGATCACGTCGCCCGGCTCAAGCGTAATCGCCTGCGAGATGTATGCGATGAGGTAAGGCACTTTGAAGATCATCTTGCCGGTGTTGGACGATTGCATCACCTCGCCGTTCAAGCGGCCTTCAATCTTGAGCGCGTGCACGTCTGCGATCTCGTCACGCGTGGTGATGAAGGGGCCGAGCGGGGCAAAGCCATCGAGACCTTTGCCGCGCACCCACTGCCCGTCGCCGAACTGTAGGTCGCGCGCGCTCACGTCGTTAATCAGTGTGTAGCCGAAGACGTAATCGAGCGCGTCTTGCTCGCGCACGCGCCTGCACTTGCGGCCGATGACGACCGCCAACTCGGCCTCATAGTCCACCTGCGTGCTGATCTTGGGCAGCACAATCGGCGCTTCATGCGCGCTGAGCGAGTTGGCAAGCTTCGTGAAGATGAGCGGTGCGATGGGCGGCGCTTCGCCGCCTTCGATGGCGTGGTCAACGTAGTTGCGTCCGATGGCCAGAATCTTGCTCGGATAAACCGGCGGTAAAAACTCCAACGCCTCAAATGGCAGAGTCACCGCCGCGCCTTGTGTGGACATGCCCGTGCGGTGTGCTTCAACCAGCGCACCGATTTCTCTGAGCGCCGTGTCGCCACGCTTAATGACGGCCAAGGTATCTGTGGCTTCAAGCAGCCAGTCGGCCGCCTGCCCACCTGCTTGCCTGACGGCGCGCGCTAGGGCCACGACATCCGTCAATCGCTCGCCCAACACCAGACCGAGTCGTTGCGCCCCTGACGTTCTTGCTTTGAACTGCGCCAGTTTCATCTTGTGCTTTGCCCTCTCATCGGAAATTAACTCGCGGCTGCGTCCAGACGCCTGCGCTGGAACTCGTCGAATGTGACGGCTAACACGATCACCGCGCCGATGACGATCTGCTGCGTGAAGGAAGAGATGCCGAGCAGGTTAGCGCCGTTCGCGAGCACGCCCATGATGAGCGCACCGATGATCGTGCCCACAACCGTCCCCTGCCCGCCGCTCAAACTCCCGCCGCCGATGACGACCGCCGCGATCACGCGCAACTCGTAGCCCTCGCCCGCCGTCGGCTGCCCCGTCACCAGACGCGCCGACTCAATCGCACCTGCAAGGCCCGCGAGCGCGCCCAAGATCACATAGAAAGCGATCTGATAGCGCGCGACACGCACGCCCGCATAGCGCGCCGCCTCAACGTTGCTGCCGATGGCGTAGCAGTAGCGGCCGGGCCGCGTCGCCGCGAGCAGGAAGTGTGTCGCCAAGGCGACGAGGACGACGATCAACAACGGCACGGGCACGACGCCGAACAGGTTGCCTTCGGCCAGATAGCCGAAATGGGGCGGCAAACCGACAACCGCTTTGCCGTCCGTGATGAGCAACGCGACGCCGCGATAGATGCCCATCGCGCCGAGCGTGGCGATGAAAGGCGGGATGCGCAGCGCCGCGATTGTCGCACCGTTCATCAGCCCACATGCCGCGCCCGCTGCAATGCTCGCTGCCACGCCTGCGACGACGGGCGCACCGTTCGCCATCGCAAACGCGCCCACCACGCCCGCCAACGCCAGCACCGAGCCGACCGACAGATCGATCCCGCCCGCTACCATCACGATGGTCATGCCCATCGCGATGATCATGATCACAGCGGTCTGCCGCGTGACGCTGGCGAGGTTGCCGGTCGAAAGAAACTTCGGCTCTAGCACCGCGATGACGACGCATAGTGTGACCAGACTCGCGAACGGCAGAAAGCGTTTGATCCAATCAGACATCAACCCGTCCTTGCATATAGACTACGCATGCAGCGCGAACTCGCAACTCACGCCGCGGAGGCTTTCGCCCCATTGCCCTCTTCCACCGTCGCATACTTGAGCACCTCTTCCTGCGTCGTCCGGCGCGCGTCCAACTCTGCGACCAGCCGGCCGCGCCGCATGACGAGAATGCGATCTGCCATGCCGAGCAACTCCGGCAAGTCTGAGGAGACCATGACGACGGCCGCGCCCGCTTCCGTCAGTTGGTTGATCGCGCGATAAATCTCCGCGCGCGCCGCCACGTCCACGCCGCGCGTCGGCTCGTCGAGCAGAAAGACCTGCGAACTGGCGAAGAGCCAACGCGCCAACAATACCTTCTGTTGATTGCCGCCGCTCATTCGTCCGACAGTCTTCTCTGGATCGGGCGGGCGTATGTACAGCCGCTCGCAGTACGCGCGTGCGGCCGTCGTCTCGCGTCTGCGTTCAAGCCGCCAGCCCTTCACGAGCGCGCGCACGTTGGCCAGCGTGAGATTCTGCGCGAGCGACAGATTGAGACACAAGCCTGTGCGCTTGCGATCTTCTGTGAGCAGACCCAAGCCGCGCGCGACTGCGCGGTCGGGCTGCGCCGCGATGAGGCGCGCGCTGTTCAAATAAATTTCACCGCCGTCCGCTGGCTGCGCGCCGAAGATCGCCTCGACCAACTCCGTGCGGCCCGCGCCCGCGAGGCCCGCGAGGCCGACGACTTCACCCGCGCGCGCCTCGAACGTCACGCCCGCAAACTTCCCCGCCCGCGTCAGGCCTTCGACGCGCAGACGCGCTTCGCCCCGCGTGGCCGCGCGCGGTGGGAAGATTTCCGTCAGCTCGCGCCCGGCCATGTGCCGGATGATCTCGTCGGGCGACAGTTCGCCCCACGCGCCCGTATAGACCGCGCGCCCGTCGCGCAAGATAACCAGATGGTCGGCGATGGCGGCGAGTTCTTCCAGCCGGTGCGAGATGTAGATGACGGCGAGGCCGCGCGCCTTGAGAGCGCGGATCAAGCGAAACAACTCTGCCGTCTCGTGCGCCGTCAGCGAAGAGGTCGGCTCGTCCATCACGATGACGCGCCGCGCTTCGACGGTCGCCCGCGTGATCTCGACCAACTGCCGTGCGGCCGCGCTCAGACGCCCAACGCGCGCGCGCGGGTCGAGTCTGAAACCGTAGTCAGCCAATAGACGCGTCGCCCGCTCGTTCAGCGCGCGCCGATCAATGACGCCGAGCGGCGCTACTTTCAGCGGCTCGCGGCCCAGAAAGATGTTTTCCGCCACAGTCAGGTGCGGCGCGAGCGACAACTCCTGATAGATCATCGCGACGCCGTGCGCGAGCGCATCTGCGGGGCGCACGAAGTGTACAACACGGCCATCGATCAGCACCTCGCCCGTGTTCGGCTGATACACGCCCGCGAGAATCTTCATCAGCGTTGACTTGCCCGCGCCGTTCTCGCCGACGAGCGCGCAGACCTCGCCCGCCCACGCCGACAGGCTGACGCCATCGAGCACGATGTTCCCGGCAAACGATTTAATAATGCCGCGCATGTCCAGCGCGGGCGCGAGCGAAGACATGAGAAAGTTTTCAGTTTTCAGTTTTCAGTTCTCGGTCGTCAGCTCAAGCTGAAAACCGAAAACTGAAAACTGTGCTAGGGCTGTTTAAGCAACTGCTGCATCTCCGGCGTGTCGAGATTATCTTTCGTTAGCAGCTTGACGCCGGTATCAATTTTGCGCGGCGGCTCTTGCCCGTTGAGCTTGGCGACCATCGCTTTGACGGCCTCGTAGCCCATCTTGAAAGGGTTCTGCAAGACGAGCGAATCAATCGCGCCTGTCTTGAGGTCGTCGATCAGGTTCGGGCTGGAGTCGAAACCGACCAGCACGAGCTTGCCCGCCAGACCTTTCTGTTTGAGCGCCTGCACCGCGCCGACAGTCGAAGATTCGTTCGAAGCGAAGAAGCCGTCGAGTTCCGGGTGCGCCGTCAGGATGTCGGTCGCGCGGTCGAGCGAACGCGCGCGGTCTGACTCACCATATTGAAAAGCCACGATCTCTATGCCGGGATACTTCTGCTTGATCGTCTCCTGAAACCCCTGCTCGCGCTCGTCGGTCGAGACCGAACCGGCCTTAACGCCGAGGATGGCGACACGACCTTTGCCGCCGAGCCTTTGGGCGAGCCGGTCGGCTGCTTGCGCGCCGCCTTGGCGGTTGTCGGTTGCAATGTACGAGATATAGTTTTCTGTGCCGATGCCTGAGTCAAAGATCGCGACTGGAATTTTTTCGCGTTGGGCGCGTTCGACGATGGGCACGAGCGCGTCCTTGTGTGTGGGCGCAAGCACGATGCCGTCCACGCGCCGGTTGATGGCATCTTCGACGATGTTGATCTGACCCGTATAGTCGGTCTCCTGCGCCGGCCCCTTCCATACGATCTCCACATTAGTCTCTTTCGCGGCAGCCTCCGCGCCCGCGTGGACGCTCTGCCAGAAGAAGTGCGAGACGCCCTTCGGGATGACGGCGATGACGCGTTTGCCGCTCGTGCTCTGGCGGTGGCAGGCCGGCATGAATAGCAGACACGTCACGACTGCAAGCGACATGAGTGCCGTTAGTTTTAGCTTCATATCTTCTCCCACACTATCTTTCAAGCTCAGCCATCGGAGCTATTGATCCAATTCGCTTGTCTCCAAACGCCCTTCCCGCTGCAACTCGGCGAAGCGTGCCAACGTGGCGCGCACGCCTTCGGCAAGTGGCGTTGCCGGCAGCGGCCCGAGCGCCGCGCGAATCGCTGTGTCGTCAAACTCGGCCGGGATGGCGAGCGGCGCAGCATCGTAAGTGATCTGCCCGCGCGCCTCGGGCCATGCGCGCTCGATCTCTGCGACGACATCCGCGATCGCGACCGTCGCGCCGTGTAGGTTGAAGACATGCGCGCCCGCTAAATCCGAAAGGGCCGCGCGGATGAAAGCGTCGGCGGTGTCGGCCACGTATTGAAAGTCCGTGCGCCCGCCGAAGCGTATGTGGAACGGGCGACCGACGACCGCTGCCTTCATCGCCTTCGTCGGATCAGACGTCAGGCCGAAATCACGCCCGACGCCATAGACCGTGAGCGGGCGGAGGCCCACGCTCGACAGGCCGTGATCGAGATAATAGACGCGCGCGTTGCCTTCGTTGCACCGCTTGAAGACGCCGTAATGCGTCGTCGGTTGTGGCTCGTCGCGTTCCGTGATGGCGCGCTCTTCATCGGCTGTGCCGAAGACGGCCGCGGAACTGGCGTAAACGATCTTTTTGATCTGCCCTGTCGCCTGTTGCGCCGCCTCGAAGACGTTGATCGTGCCGACGACGTTGACCAGTGCGCCGAGCTGCGGGTCGGCCCGACAGGTTGGCACTTGCAAACCCGCGAGGTGAATGATGTCTGTGACAGCAAACTCCTCGATGATGGGTGCCAAGGCCCGCGCTTCCGTGATGTCGCCCGTGACGAGCTTGGCCTGCGCGATCTCTTCCTCATCCATGACGAGACGCAAGCGGCGCGCGTCCGCGCTGCTGTCGAAGCGACAGATGCGCGCGCCTGTCGTCAGCAGGCGCTTGACGACCCACGCGCCGATGAAGCCGTGTGCGCCAGTGATTAAAAAAGTTCGCGCGGCGAGGCTGATGCTGTGCTCACTGCGGTCTGTTGTCATCGAGTCCCTTCGGTGCTGCAACCTGCTTGCACGATCTGACTGATCTGTGCGCGCATGTGTGTTAGCGCGTCGTCAATCTGTAATTGCCCGGTCAACGCCTGCTGCACTGTGCGCCACAAAACCTCTTCGACCTCCGGGTAGCGCGCGAATTTCGGCGGAATCAGAATGTGCTCGGCGATGACCTCTGCGAGCAGCGCGAGGCGCGCGCCGTTGGCCGCGTCCGCCTCCTGTTGCATCTGCCGCATCACCGAGCGGCGCACGGGCACACAGCCGCAACGCGCTTCCAGTAGTTGTTGCTCAGGCGCGGTCAGATGCAGCAACAACTCGCGCGCCTCCGGTTTAGTCACACCTTGCTGCGTCAGGGCGAACGTGTGCCCGCCACCATAAGCCAAAGATGTGCCAGCGGGGCCGACGGGGTATTGGCTCAAGCCCAAACGATCATGCACCGCAGAGATGTGCGCGTCTCGGTAGAGACTGTAATAGCCGGGCCAGTCGCCAACCATCGCGGCGTGGCCTGCGCGGAAGCACTCGTGCACCTTGTCGTAATGCCATGCGGGCAACTCCGGCGGCACAAGCCCTTCGGCGTAGAAGGTGCGCAACAATTGCAGCGCCCAACGCCCGCCCTCGTTCTCGATGTCGGGCACGAGATTGGCGGGGAAGAGGCGCGCGCCGGCCATCTCCGCCAACTCGAAGAACGTGCCGAACAGGCCTGACTCTCTGCCGGGGAAGACGAAGCCGTAGCGAGCGGGCGGAGAATTCTGCGCGCGGGCTAACGCAAGCAAGTCGTTCCACGTTGCAGGCGGCTCGGTGATGAGGTCTGTGCGATAGTGCAGCAGGCGCACGTCTATGTTGCGCGGAACGCTGTAGAGCGAGCCATTGACGCGCGCGAGTTCCAACAGGAGCGGAACGAAATCTTCGAGCGTCGTTGGCTCGATAAGATCGTCGAGCGGCGCGAGCAAGCTTAACTGCGCAGGCGCATATTTCGTGTGTGTTGAGACGAGGTCGTAAGGGACTGTCGTGAGCGCGGCGAGATGATGATTAAGTGTCGGATGATCGCCGCTAAAGGCGATGTTAACTTTGATCCCGGTCGCCGCGGTGAAGCGCGGCAGACACTCGTAGAGCGGCTCATAGGCCGGGCCACTGATGAGGGCGACTTGTAGCTCTTTGCTCATAACCTATGCCTGCTTAATTCCCCGCCGCGCGTCTGTGCCTTCCGCTTGCAAACTTATTTCGCCCACGCTGCACCGTGCGGGAACTCGTAACGCTCGAGCGATGCGGGCTTCATCGTGATGCTATAGCCCGGCGCGGTGGGCGGCATGTAATGGCCGCCCCTTATCACCACGGGATCAATGAAATGCTCATGTAGATGATCCACGAACTCGATGCGGCGACCGGCGAGCGAACCGCTCACGGCGATGTAGTCGAAGAGCGAAAGGTGCTGCACGTACTCACATAGGCCCACACCACCTGCGTGCGGGCAGACGGGTATGCCGAACTTCGCGGCCAAGAGCAGCACGGCGATACATTCGTTGACGCCGCCTAGCCGGCAAGCGTCGATCTGGCAGAAGCTGAGCGCACGGGCCTGTAAGAGTTGCTTGAACATGACACGGTTGTGGCAATGCTCGCCGGTCGCAACGCCCACCGGCGCGACGGCGCGTGCGATCTCTGCGTGCCCGAGCACGTCGTCCGGGCTGGTCGGCTCTTCGATCCAGAGCGGCTTAAATTCCGCTAGCTCCTTCATCCATTCGATGGCCTGCCCGACATCCCACACCTGATTGGCGTCCAACATCAGCGTGCGCTCCCAACCGATCTCTGCGCGGATCAGCGCGGCGCGCTGCACGTCGTCTGCAAGGCTGCGCCCCACCTTCATCTTGAAGTGCGTCCAACCTTCCGCCAACGCCGCGCGCAACAGTCGGCGAATCTTTTCATCCGTGTAGCCGAGCCAGCCGGCCGAAGTTGTGTAGGCCGGGTAGCCATGCGCGTGCACAGACACCTCGCGCTCAGCCTTCGTCGCTGCCTGTCGGCGCAGCATCTCCAGCGCCTCTGCGCGCGTGAGCGCATCGGTGATGTAGCGGAACGGCACGGCCGCCACGATCTGTTCCGGGGTCATGTCGGCCAGCAGTTTCCAGAGCGGCTTGCCTTCGACCTTCGCATATAAGTCCCACACGGCGTTGATGACTGCTGCCGCCGCTAAGTGGATGACGCCCTTTTCCGGCCCGAGCCAACGGAACTGACTATCGCCCGTCATCAACTCCCAGAACGCGCCCATGTCGGCCGTCAGCGACTCAAGTGTCCTGCCGACGAGGCGTGCGCCGAGCACACGAGCAGCGGCGCAACAGAGTTCGTTGCCGCGCCCGATAGCGAAGGTGAGACCGTGCCCTGCTAAGCCTGCGGGGCTGTCGGTGCGCAGGATCACGTAAGCCGCCGAATAGTCTGGGTCGGCGTTCATCGCGTCCGAGCCGGCGAGCGCGCGCGAAGTCGGAAAGCGAATGTCGAGCGTTTTTGTCTCTGTGATAGTGACAGCCATATTGCTTCCGCCTGCGCGTTCCGTGCAACCCGCTTACACAGCCCGGCAGTTACGCCGTCTCTTCGCCTTCGCTAAGATACTGCCGTTGGCTTGCGTGTTGACTCCACCCAGAGCACGGGCTGGCGTATGAAGAAGTTGCGGATGACCTCTTCGACCGTTGAATCGGCCGGCAACGTTTGCCAAAGCTCTATGTAGTCGGGCCGCTTCAACGCCAGCCCCGCAAACAGCAGACTGCTCTGGCGCATAGGCCACTCGCGGTCGTACATCACGTCGGGCTTGAGCGGCCAACTCCGTTTGTCGCGGATGTAAGGCACCATGTACTCCAGCGCCCGGCGCATGCCGCGCCCGTCGGGCAACGCGAACGTCCACAGATTGTCTTGCGGCGTCGAGAGTAGCTGGCAGACGGTCGCCATCGCTTCGAGGTTGAAGAGCGAATAGCCGTAAGGCTTCGTGCGCCGCAACTCTTGCGGGTAGCTGCCGTCCGCCGCCATCTGATCGGGGACGAGCACTGTCTTGAAACGGGTGCGACAGTAGGCGAGCAACTCCTGCTCGCCGACGAGGTGTGCGAACGCGGCGACCTGCATCACCCAGCAAGTGCCATGATTGTTCTTTGCCTCGCGCTCCTCTATGCCGTTCGTGCTCGTGGTCATCCAATGCAGGTAATCCGCGAACCATTTTTTGACGCCATCAAGTTCAGTCTGCGACAACGCGCGCGCGCCTGCCAGCACTTCTATCGCGCGCGCGACTTCGACCAAGTGAATCGTGTCAATGATGCCGATGCCGCGTCCCGTCGTGCGTCCATGAATCGCTTGCGCGTATTGCAGGTTCGGGTTCATGCGCGTGCGCTCGGCGATGAACCACGCGCGGAGATGTTGCGCGGCGTGCCGGGCGTAGCGGTCGTCTTTCGTCAGCTTCCACGCGGCGACGAGCGCCGGAACTTGCACGCTCAGACGCATCAGGGCGCGGCGGTGCGCGACGAAGTTGTCGGGGTTCGACATTCCGTCGCGCTGGATGTAAGGCCCGTCCGGGTTCTGCGGGTCGGGCCACCAGTAGTCGCCCTCAGAGAAAAAGTCGTGCAGGCCGCCGGCGCTGCGCGGGCTGTGCGCGGCCGTGACGGTGATGGGCGGCTCGGCGAGATAACGTCGCGCCGCTTTCACGACGCGCGCGCGTTCAAACGCGGCCACGTCCAAGGCGCGCCCGCCCGCAGCGACCGGCAGACCGGCCCCAATGATTGCGCCGCAAATAATGAATAGCCGCAACATCAAAACAACTCGCGCTCTAGCGCACGAGCTTTGCCTCCACCCAATCGGCATGGATGCGCCCGCTTGCGCCGACGCGCCGGACGCGCAAGATGAGCCGCTCGATGCCACGGACGTTGACCTTGACCGGTAGGGGGCCGTCAGATTTTTTCACGGTGCTGTGCCAGAGCACCTTGTCGTCGCCGACAATTGCAAACTCGACGCTGTCGGCCGCGTTGTTGTATTCGTCGTCCATGCCGACGAACGCGTTGAAGGTGGCGTAAGGCCCTCTGATCTCAAACTCGATCTCCGAATTCGTGGGCATGCCGATACCGCTTGTGTAGGGCTGGCCTTTGATTGCGAGGCCCTTGCCCGTGAACGTCCGGTTGAGTTCGGGCTGCCGCCAGCCAGAAGTTAAGCGCAAGGGGTCTAGCTCGGAGAGCGAAACTTCCGGCGGCAATAGTTCCTGCAACGTGAATTTCAACTGCGCCTTCTTCGCGCTCGCCGTCCCATCCTGCCAGACGGTTTGCACTTCCGCCGTGTAACTCGCGTCCGCAGAGAGGCCCTTGAGTGCGAAGACCTGCGTCGGCGTGAAGCCGCGCGGCTCGCCGTTGAGCGAAACCAGATAGCCAGCGGCGGGCTGGTGTGGCACGTTCCAACGCAGGTTGACGCCGTCAAGGCCGCTGCGCTCGGCCCAGACGTTTTGCGGCTCGCGCACGGGGAAACGGTAGAGGTCGGCCGGCGCGAACGAAACAGCCCAAGACACCTCTGCGGTCTGCGGCGCAGTGAACTCAACCGTGGCCCAGCCCTGATGATTTGCAATCTTCACCGGCATCTGCCCGAAAGCGCCGCGCGCGGTGGCGCGCTTGATCGTAAGATTTTTTCCGCGCGGGAAGACGAAGCGCAACTCATAAGGATCGTGCTTGATAACCTTGCTGCGCCCCGTATAAGAGTTCTGCGTGGGATTGTAACTCTGTGCGACGAGATCGACCCAACCCTGAGTGATGTGGCGACTGGTCGAGATGAGTTGCACGTGATCAGTCGCGGGCAACAGCGTCAGCACGCGGCAACTCGTAGGTTGCAGGTCAACCGTGATCCCTTGCTCCCAAGCGCCGAGGTATTCTCTGTTCCAGAAGTCGAAGACGTGGACGGGCACACCACGGGGCAATCCTAAGTCCTGCCAACTCACGTAGGTCGGCGCTTGTCTACCTTCCGCGAAGTTGAACAAGCCGACGACATCATAATTGCGCCCCAAGTGATTGACCTTCAAATCCCAGATGCGTTTATTCCGCTCAGACTTGAACAGGTCTAGAGGGCGCACGTCCGTCGCGGGATAGACGCGGCGCAAAAGCTCGACGCGCTCTTCAGGCAAATCCGGCAGGCGGTCGCTCGTCAGCAGCGCCTGTCCGGTCAAACCTTCGAGCGTCGCCCACGCGCGCGCCTCGTCGAGCGAGAGCGGCGCGCGGACGACGAGCACGTCCGGGTCAGCGTACCAAGCGACGTTGTGCAGGAAGTAGTATTCCATCGTGGCGCGCAAGGCGAAGCGGAAGCCGTCCCAGTTGGGCAACACGTCCGCGCCGATGCGCGAGCCGTTCATGAGGCCGACGCCTTCGAGCGGGATGACCCAGCAGCCGAGCAAGTAGCGGTCGGGGCCTATACTAGCGCGTATGCTCTGGAGCGTCTCGCGATAGAGCGCGTCCGTATCGGCCGTCGGATGGTGCATGAACGCCTGCTTGTTCCGAAACTCGCGGACGACCACCGGCTGCCCGTCGATCTTGAAATACTCGTAGCCCCAACCCGCGAGCGTCGTGAACAAATCTTTCAGGTAGCTTTGCGCCTCCGGCGTCGAAGGATCAACCAAATACTTCCCTTCCCAAGTGCTCGACGCAGACGAGCCGTCCGGCCTGAGCAGGAACGCGCCCGCGTGATTCTTTACAACCGTCTCGTTGCTCTGCCCGTGTGGCGCGAGCCAGATACCGGGCGCGAGGCCCAAGGACTTGATATAGCGGGCGAGGCCGTCCATGCCGCCGGGAAATCTTTTGTCAATCGTCGTCCAGTCGCGATTCTCGCCGAGGCCATGGCCCGTGCCCTGCCAGCCGTCGTCCACCTGCACGTAACGCGCGCCATAATCTTTCAGGTGCTCGGCGAGCCAGCGGGCGTTGCGCTTCACCTCGTCCTCGTTGATCTCCTGATAGTAGAAGTACCAAGAGCACCAGCCCGACGGCGGCAGAGGGAATAAGGACTTGTCTATCGGCTTGAAATATTTTATGTGCAGTGTGTCCTTATAGTAGTTCTGCTTGACTGTCCCATCCTGCAACCGCACTTCATCTCTTGTCGGGTCGAACGTCCCGTCGGCCAGCGGCGTGTTGACCGCGCCGAGCGTCATGACGAACAGGTCACGGTTCGCGCCGTCTCGAATCCGCGCTGGGATGGGCCGCGGCCACGCTCGCGCCACACTAGCGCGCGCCTGCCCAAGCGTCGGCTGGCCAAGCAAGAGCGAAACGAGGCAGACGGGGACGAGTAATCTCATGGTCTTTTCTTCCGCCGCTGGCCGGTGCTTTTACCCACGCATTCCATCTTGATGAATCTCGCGCTACGTCGCGCGCGCGGCGAATCTTTAACGTTTGGCTAACGACCAACTCAGGCGCGGCGGTGCGCCGCCTCCGGTCTCTGTTCTTAACTGCTCGTTCATGATGAGGAATGCGCCGAGGCCATGGAAGTCGTTCTCGTTGCGCTTGCGTGCGAAGTAATAGGCCAAGTCGCCTACGTTCGTGCCTTCGCAGATGTCAACGAGATTAGTCAACCCGTCCGCCCCCGTGGAGAGTTTCGTCAGCACACCTTTGTAGCCTTTGAGCGCCACGTCCCTGTAGCTCTTGTTGACGTAGCCGCGCTTGACGGCCAGCCAGATGGCATAGGTGTACATGCTGGAGCTGGAGGTCTCCAACCAGTTGTCGGCCAAGTCGCTTTTGTCCACCACCTGATACCAGAGACCTGTCTGCTTGTCTTGAAAGCGCGCGAACGCTTTGACGAGTTGTTGCACGAGCGCGATGAGCTTGGGTCGGTTCGGATGGTTCGCGGGCAGAATGTCTAAGACTTCAATCAAAGTCATCGCATACCAGCCGATGGCGCGACACCAGAAGTAGTGCGAGTGGTGCGTGACTGGATCAGCCCACGCTTGCGTGCCGCTTTCGTCGTAGGCGTGGAAGAGGAGACCCGTCTGCGGGTCGCTCAGATGGCTGGCGTAGATCAGCAACTGCTTGGTCGCCTCGTCGTTCGCGTAAGCCGCATCATTGAACATCTGGCCGTAGCGGACGAGGAAAGGCAGGGACATAAACACGCCGTCGGCCCACAGTTGCCACTCGCGGCTTTTGGTGTCGGCGTGCCAGAAGCCGCCGTCATGCGTGCGCGGGTAAGTGTCGAACGTGTGCCGGATGTGCTCGGCGGCGAGTTTATATTTTTGCTGCTTCGTCTCTTTGTAGAGGATGAGCAGGAGGTTGCCCGGCAGCATGTAGTCGAGGGCGTTGATGGGCCGGTTGATAGTGCCCTGCTCGTCCACGTGCAGATCAACCCAGTCCTTGATGTGCGCGAGATACCTTTTATCCTTCGTCCGCAGATAGACGAGATAGACGCCGTAGAGGTAGAGCGATTTCGCGTAGCCCCAGCCTTTGAACGAGTCGGCTGTCGGGTAGCGCTTCATCGTGGACTCGACCAAGGTCTGCGACCAGTCAGACGGCGGCCGTGTTTGCTCTCTAACGCCGCGCCGACCGGACTTGCGCGCTATCGCGGGCGACGCAGCGACTACCTGCGCCAACATGATCGTGGCGAACAGCAGCGCACATATTTTGCGGCCGGGCCGGTATCTCATCGCTTCGCCTCCCGCGTCCTCAACGCTTCGGGTAGAGGAGTTGCTCCCGGTCTGACGGCTCAGCGCCGGGAATCTTCGCCAGCATCGTTTTGTACTTCTCGTCCCGATAGACGAACGCCGCGCGGCGCATCAAGGGGAACAACATCTGCGGCGGCCACTCGCCGAGTTGTTGATGCGGCCACTTCTGCGCGCCGATGGCGAACGGGTAAAGGTATTCGAGTGCGCGGCGGATGCTGCGCCCGTCCGTCGTCTGGTAGTGCCACAGGTCAACGCCCACGTCTTCGCCGAGCGCGGCGAGCGTCATCAGACCGTCGAGGTTGCCGACGCTGTAGCTCCAAGCCTTCGTGCGCGCTAGCTCCAAAGGCTGCCGGCCATTCGGTTCGACCTGCACGGCGATGCGCTTCTGCCGCGCGGTCTCGATGATGCTTCGGGCTAAATCTCGCTTGCCGAGCAGGAGCGCGAAGGATGCGGTCTGCACGTCGTAGTAGGTGCCGTGATTGTTCTTCGCCGCCGCCTCGTCGCGTCCGTTTTTGCTCGCAAGCATCCACTCAAGGAACTGCGCGTACCACGCTTCGACGCCGCGCCGGTCGGCCTCGGTCAGAGACTTCGCGCCGGCCAGCAGTCCCAACGCATCCACCACGCGCATCAACCCGCGCGTCTCGATGAGACCGATGCCGCGCCCCGTGTTGACGCCGGGAATGCCTTGCGCGAACTGCAAGTTCGGATTCATCCGCGTCGCCGGCTCGATGAACCATGCGCGGAGCAACTGTGCGGCCCGGCCTGCGTATGCTTCGTCGCCTTTGAAGTAGTAAGCGAACGCGAGCGTGGAGACGGCGTCGGTGAACTCGTCGAGACTGCGATGATCTGTGATCTTATTGATCTCCGGATTGCGCTCGCCGTCGCGGCGGATGTAAGGGAGACCGCCGGGCTTCTTCGGGTCGGGCCAGAAGTACGGCGCTTGACTCATGTAGTCGTGCTTGTCGCCGCTCGGCGGCGTGACCGCTTTGGTGACGACCGAGAAGGGGCCTGCACCGAGTGCCTTGCGCGCCTCGCCTTCGAGTTTCCGCAAGGCCATATCGAAGGTTTTGTCCCCCGCCAAGATGTTCCGCTTCGTCTCCACCAGCTTGCGCAAGACGCGCGGCGCAGTCGTCGTCTGCGCCCAAACGACCGGCTGCGTCGCGGCGCAGAGCGCCGCGACGCAGGCGAGCACACACGTCATCCGGATAAAGAAGCGCATGCTGTTTGATCCCCTTCCTCTCGTTACTTGCAGACAAGCAGACGCGCCGAATGCGGCGGCATATCTTTAATCGTAAAAGCACCTTCGTGCCGGCCGAGTTGCTCGCCGCTCCAATAGTCCGTGATCTCGCAAGCGCCGGGCAGACGGACCGAGACCGCTTGGGCTTCGTCCGCCCAGTTGAACAGCGAGAGCATGCGCGCGGTCGGCAGATTGACCACGCCCACGCGTAGCTCGTCGTCCTCGAAGCCGGCCGCAACGCGTGTCGGCGGCAGCAGCTTCTTGAGCATGGCTAAACGCTCCGCCGAGATTTTCGTCAAGTCGTCGCCCGACAAAAGCATCCCGCCCGCAGCGTGAATCGCCGTCGCATGGAACTGAAATTCATGCGCCGGTAGTTCACCCGTCAAGACGATGGCGTCCGGGTCGTTCCACCACAGTCGCCCGTTCTGCCAATTGCGACTTAGGTTCTGCCGGGCCGTGCTCTTGATACGATCCCAAGTGCGCTTGATGTCGTTCGAGCTGCGCGAGCCGTGGATGAGTCCGAGCGAAGGCCAGACGGGCTGATTGCAGCCAAGGATGAAACTATCGCCCGCGCCCGCGAGCACCGCCTGCATGCCGCGCCGGTAGGCCTCGATGCGCGTCGCGTGCGGGTCGTGGAAACGGCCGCCGTGAATCGCACCCCAGAAGTTCGCATCGAGCTTGAAGTAGGTGACGCCCCACTCGCGCCGCATCGTGCGGAAGACTGTCGTGAGGTGCTGCTGCACTGCCGGGTGTGTGCCGTCGAGCACGTACCAAGGCCCATGCCGCCAGCCACCGAAGGTGACGGTGTCAGAGCGCAACGGTTTTCCGTCGTCGCCTTGCACGAACCACTCAGGGTGTTGCTGGAAGACGTGCGACTTCTCTTCCGCGATGAACGGGGCAACCCAGATGGCCGGTTCAAACCCGCGCGTGCGAATCTCTTTGAGCACGCCCTGCACATCGCCGCCGAAGGCCGCGCCCGTCTCCAACCAATCGCCCATCGCCGGTTGATAGCCGTCGTCAATCTGTATGTATCTCAGGTCGGGAATATTTTTGGCGATGAAGTCGAGATTGTCTAAGACCTGCTCGGCGGTGACGCGCGGCCCGAAGCAGTACCAAGAGCACCAGCCTGTCGGCGGCGCAAGCGTGCGCAGACGCGGGTGATTCGCCGCCAGCCGCTCACCGAGCGCAGTCAACAACTGATCGCGATTCGCGCCCGCGCGATAAGTGAACTCTTCCAGTTCCCACGTCTCGCCCGGCTTCAGTTCCAGCCCCTCGGCGTCAATGACAATCTGCAAGGCCGCTGCGTGCGCGTAGAACTGCCCCGCGAAGCGTCGGCATGAGGTGAAAGCCAAGAGATGATGACCGCCCGCGGGCGGGGCGAGCGTCATCATGCCGTAGAAGACGCGCGCGCCCGCAGGCGCGGGCAGTTTGTAGTGCGCGGCGTCTGTGTACGAGCCGAGGTCAACAGGTTGGCCGAGCGTGCCGCCCGTCTGGCTCAACATCTGGAAGCCTTCGCCGTACAGGCGCGTCGCGGCGGGCAGTTCGTGCGCGATGTCAAAGAGCACGACTTCGCGTATGCGCACGGGCGCGCGTCCGCGATTGACCACTTGCGCGCGACACAAGGGGCCGCGCCATTGTCGCGTTAACTTGATCTGGCTAATGTCGGCCGTCTCGCTGACCGGCACGACACGTCCGGGTGCACGTGTGAAGACACGCGCGTCAAGCCGCTTGACCTGCGTGCCTTGCGCCGCGCGGCCGAATGCAGACGCCGCGAGAAGCGGCGAGGCGAGCGCTAGCCCGAGGAGTTCACGGCGCGTGATCCCTTTTGGCATCAGACCTGCCCGCGCTCCCGCCGGCGCACGAAGAGTTCATCCTGCTTCGGCTCGGCCTCGCACTCGATGGCGATGGTCGTGACCGGCTCGTCCGGCGCTTTCACGGGCAGACCTTTGAAGCGCACGTGGTAAGCGTCCTGTTCAAACTCGACGTTCTGACCGGTGGCGAGCAGCTTGGCTGCCTTGACCTTCGTCTGTAGCCCTGCGAAGGCGAGATTGTCGCTGCCGGGCCAGAAGTGCACGTGCAGATAGAGCGTGTTGCCGCGGCGCGTGAAGCTGCCGTTGCGCGAGCGACGCGGCTGACAGATGTCGGCCTCGTAGATTGCGCTACCGTTTCTGTCCAACCAACGCCCGACTGTGCTTAGAATGGCGACGGACTCCGCAGGGATTGAACCGTCCGGTTTAGGCCCGATGTTGAGCAGGTAGTTGCCGCCGTCGTGCGCGCAGGTGATGAGGTTGCGGATGACCTGCTTCGGCGTCTTCCAAGCATCGTCGGCGCGTTGATAGCCCCAACTGTCGTTCATCGTCATGCACGATTCCCACGCGCGCCCCGCTTCCGCCGCTTCGATGCGTTGTTCCGGGGTCGAGAAATCGCCGGCGAGCTTGTTGCGATTATTGACGATGATGTCGGGTTGCAGTTGGAAGACCATCTGGTTCATGCGCTCGGACTCCCAGCCCTTCGCATCGAGCGGCCAAGACACGTCGTACCAGAGCACATCAACCTTGCCGTAGTTGGTCAGCAACTCGCGCAGGTGTGTGTGAATGTATTCGACGAAGCGTTGGCGCGCGGCCTCGTCCGTGGCGCAGCGCGCGCCGTCCGGATGATGCCAGTCCATCAGAGAGTAGTAGAAGCCGACGCGCAAACCTTCGGCGCGGGCGGCCTCGACGTACTCGCGCACGAGATCGCGGCCCGGCCCCTGTCTAGGCGCGCAGAAGTCGGTCGTCTTCGTGTCGAAGAGACAGAAGCCCTCGTGGTGTTTGGTCGTCATGACCATGTAGCGCTGCCCGGCGCGCTTTGCGAGCCGCGCCCATTCGCGCGCGGCATTTGGCTTCGGCTTAAACTTCTTCGCATATTGTGCGTACTCGGGCGCGGGGATGCCCTCCATCTCCATCACCCACTCGTGGCGACCAAGGACGCTGTAGAGACCCCAATGGATGAACATGCCGAACTTGGCCTCGTGCCACCACTGCATGCGCCGCGCGCGGTCGGCGATGATGGCGGCGCTCTCCTGCGCGGGCGCGGTCTGCGCCGCGATGGAAAACGCTGGCAGCCCTACGGCCGCCGCACCTGCGCCGGCCCCTAGCAATTTAAGATAGTCGCGCCTCGATATGCCGTCGGTGCTCATAGAATGAATGCCTCTCGGTGACAGACGAAAGTCCACGCCACGAGTCTGCATGTTAGCGCAGGCTCGTGGCGTGGACTCCGGTGTGTCAGGAAGTTAACTGCGGCGACTGCTGCGC
The DNA here is from genome assembly GCA_045807745.1 of Pyrinomonadaceae bacterium. GTDB lineage: Bacteria > Acidobacteriota > Blastocatellia > Pyrinomonadales > Pyrinomonadaceae > QHXQ01. The sequence goes on along the minus strand of JBJMGT010000023.1, from coordinate 221,259 downwards.
CCGTCTCGCCCCTCGCCTGCTTCGTCGGCGCATGCTCCGCCGCCCTCCCTGCTTAGAAGTTGATCCTGATCGACGCCTGCATCACGCGCGGCGCACGGGCCGCGCGGGCCGTGCCAAAGAGACTGTTGGTCTGAAGCACCTGACCGAAGGTCGGCCCGGCACACTGTGTGACAGAACCCGGAGCCAGCGCGAAGCCGGTCGGACAACTGCCCCCGGTCGGCAGCGGGACACCCGTGTCAACGGCGAAGGTCATCGCCCCGTTGATGTCCGAGAAGTTTGCGCGATTGAACAGATTGTAAGTCTCCCAACGCAACTGAATGCTGCGCTTCTCACCGATGCGGAAGTTCTTGAACATAGCCACATCGGTATTGAAGGTTGAGGGCAGGCGAATCAAGTTTCGTTGCAGATTACCGATGGCACCGGCCGTGCCGGGCTTGGCAAAGCACGCGGTGTCGATCAAGTAGGGCGAGCCGTCGGGCGCAAACGTGCCCGGCCGACGATTCGGATCACAGATGACGACCGGGCGCGCGTTGATGTCGCCGCCTGTGAAGTCGGTGATAGTTTGAGACGAGCACTGGGTGGAAGAGGTGGCGATGAAGCCCGGCGCACACGTGCCGCTCGCGGTCTTCGTGTACGTGCCGCTGGAGAAAGTCCAGTTCAGGCCCGTGCCGGTGCCGAACGTCTTGGGCTTGCCGGTAGCGTAAGACGTAGTGCCGGAAATCTGCCAATTATCGAGGACGCCTCGGGCGAAGCGATTGTCCCAGCGCCGGCCCACGCTAGGGATGTCATAGATGTAGTTGACGGTGAAGATGTGTGTCTGATCGAAGTCGGCCGGGCCGTAGTTAAATGCCTTGTAGGGCCGCCCCAGACTCACATCGCTGGAGTCGTCGTCCTTGCCGTAGTCAAACGTCTTCGAGTAGGTGTAGGCGACGCCGTATTGGAAGCCGCGCGTGTAGCGGCGATTCACCTGCACCTGTAACCCGTTATAGTTCGAGGTGGCATCCCACATCGTCATGATGATGTCGCCGAAGCCTCTGTAGGGGCGCAGGAGGTTATCGGCCAAAGCGCCGACCGAGTGCGGCCCGTTTGTCTGGGTCACGGCGGAGAACGGGTTGCGATTCTCCGGGTGTACGTCAATGAACTTAGCGGTGTCGGGCACCTGATTGATGTTCCGCCGCTCGCCCAAGTGCCGTGCGAACGAGCCGACGTAACTGATCTCCATGACGGTCTTGGAGCCGATGTCTTGCTGGACGCCCAAGCTAAAGTTATAGACAGCCGGTGTGTGCGAGCGAACTTCAACCGCGTTGACGCTGCTCGGCGAGCTTAGTGCCGTCCCGACGAGACTGGCCAATTGGTCTATGTTGCCGAAGTTGACGGTCAGCGTGCGATTGATTGGTGGGTTGTTGACCAGATTGCCGCCCGTCGTGCCGCCGCCCGGTCGCGGGGTGTGATAGATGCCGCCCATACCCCGCAGCACTGTCTTTTGGCGGCCCCAGATGTCCCACGCAAACCCGATGCGCGGCTCCCAATCGATAGCCTTCGTGATCCGGTAGCCCCGCGGCGTATTGGGATCAGTTCCTATCGCCAAGCCGTCGTTTATATTACCAGCGAACGTGCCGTCCGCATTCTTAACGAATGTGCCGACCAGATTGGTGTTGGTTAGGAGGACGGTAGGGTTGCGCGGATCGATGGCGCGCCGGTTGGCCGTCGGACAGGCAGCGGCGGTCAGGGCGACGGTGCAGACCGGCAGATAGAGCAGCGGCGCTGTGGCCGGGTTGTAGCGTGCCGGATCAAAGTTTGAACCTTGCCCGTCGATCTGCGCGAGCGGCGTGTGGTAGCCCATGCGTAGGCCGTAGTTCAGCGTCAGATTGCGCTTCACTCGCCACTCGTCCTGCCCGTACCACTGCAAGACCTTGATCTCAAGATTGGTGAAGGGGCGCGCACTCCCTTCGCTATAGCTGTTGAAATTGCCGAGCAGCGCGTTGGCATACGCGTAGTTGGTGCTGCCGAGCGAAGTGGTGAAGGCGGTCGCGGTGCCGAAGTTGAACGTCCCAGACCAACTCCCGCCCGGCGCTTCGCCATTCAGCAGACGCTCAAAGTAAGCACCGAATTTATAGTTGTGCTCGCCGCGGTTGATCGAGAGGTTATCCGCGAAAGAAGGACGAATATAATCGTTGCCCACCTCGCCCCAGCGATCAAGCCAGTTAATGTTGGCCGGCGTGCCGGCGACGCTGGTGAAGTTGGTGACGCGCGGGATCGTGCCGAGACGATTGTTCTGCGGGAAGAGTTGCGGCGCGGTGTAGTTCAACGCGCTCCTTTGCAAGCGTTCGACGAAACCATCGGAAGGGATAAACCCTTCGGAGTCGTGCCGCATGCCGAAGTTGAATTCGTTAACGATCCGCGAGTTAATGATGTGCACCCAGTTGGCCGACCAGCCGTTGTCCTTATAGAGATAATGCGAGCTGATGCCCCAACGATTCGCATCGCCGCTCGGCCAGCCCGAAGTGCCCAAGCCTTCATTGTCTGAAGTCCACCATTGCCACTTCACGTAGATGCTGTCCTTGTTCGACGGCTTGACGTCAAAGCGAATGACATAGCTGTGCTTCGGCACGTCAACGCTCTGCTGGGCGACGTAGTTGTAGGCCGCGCCGGCCAGCGTGCGCCCGCCCGGCGCGTTCGGCAGCGGGAAGAAGTTGAGCAACGCCTGTCCGCTCTTATTGATGCGACTCAAGGGAACGATGTTCAAGCCTTGCGGATTGCTGGCAGACGCGCGCGCAGGGTCGCGGAACTGCTGCCCCGTGAGCGGATCAAGCACGGTAATCGGCGTGCCGCTGGAACTAACCGATTGCGAGAAATCACCAATGCGTTCGAGCGCCGTGGGCATCGTCACGAAGACAGGATCGGTCGGCGTGATCGTATGCGGCTTCTCCAGCGAGATGAAGAAGAAGGACTTGTTCCTGAGCAAGCGCGGGCCGCCTTCGCCAAACCGCGGCAGCGGCAGCGGCCCGCCATAATTAACGCCCCAGATGTTGTGCCGGTAGAGCGGCTTTCTCAGTCCCGCCTTGTTGGTGAAATAGGGCGTGGCGTTGAGCGCTTCGTTGCGCAGGAAGTAGTAAGCCGAGCCGCGATATTCTTTGCCGCCGCCCTTCGAGACGATGTTGATCAATGCGCCGCCATTATTGCCATACTCGGCCGCGTAGTTATTGCGCAGCACCTTGACCTCGCCGACCGCGTCCTGATTGATGGTCATGCTGATCTTGTTGTTGCCGCTCGGCTCGGCCGCATTCAACCCGTCGATGGTGGCGACGGCAGAACGCCCGCGCTGCCCCGAGATGTTAGGCAAGTTTGTGCCAAAGCCCTCGCCCACGGCTTCGATGTCATCGTCATTGGACGTGCCGGGGATAAGGCGCAGGAGCGATGTGATGTCGCGCCCTTTCGTCGAAATGAGACTGATCTGATCGGCCGTCAGTCGCGCCGACAGGTCGCTGCTCGCGGTTTCGACCGTCGCGCCTTCCGCCGTCGTCGTGACTACTTCGGCCACCTGACCGACGCTTAAGGCCAAGCTGTCGAGCGCCAGATTTTCGTTGGCGCTCAGCACATTGTTCTTCCGCACCAGAGTCTGAAAGCCTGCCTGCTCCACCTTGACGGTGTAGACACCGGGCTGAAGCGCCGAGAACGTAAACCGACCTTCGTCATTCGTGGTGACGCTGCGCGTGTCATTCGTCTGCTCGTTAGTGAGCGTGACGGCGGCCCCGGCAATCACCCCGCTGGTGGCGTCCATCACCGTGCCCGAGATATTGCCCGTAATCGTTTGCGCCCCGGCCAGCAGGCTCAGGCACAGGACAGCAAGCAGGCCGCACAGCCAGACCGGCCAGCATCTATTTGAGAAGGTAGGCATGGGAATTCTCCTTTAACGAATGATTCTGCGGTTACCGGGCCACCGAAGGGGGCTGCGAGCCGTGCGCCTGGCAATACGAGGCAACGCCTAAAGGTCGCATGTTGCACGCGCCTCAGCTTGTCTGCTGCGGGCGCTGCCGCCGACTTTGATCAAATATCGAACAAATGATCGAACGATGCGAATTCGAAGCCGGTTGAATGAGCCGTAAAAGCACTTTCTTGATTGCTGCTGAAACCCGCCCTAAGATTAATAAAAGGAAGCCGAAAGACTACGACCGAGCTTAGCGGTCACATAAAGTGGCGACAGCATACTTGATTTTGTTACCGATAACAAGTATTATTTTACCGGTAACAGTGCTGCCCGTGAGTGGCGCACTCGCGCGCCGACGTTTGACTCCTGTTTGTCGGCGTGAGGAAGCCTAGCCCAGTGTCACCTGCACTAATCGTGTAAGATCGTCGCGCCCGGATGGATCGTCAGCTTTGTTCGGGCAGCCAACTATTTTGACCGCCACAGCCCACGTGGTGCGCCGGATAAAATGTTATCCGCGGAGGTATCAATGACAAGCCTGCGGTACGCAGACCGAGTGGTCATCATCACCGGCGGCAGCAGCGGGATCGGTAAAGGCTGTGCCGCGGAATTCGTCCGCGCCGGTGCGCACGTGGTCATCTGTTGCAATTATGAGGCGGAAGGGATAGAGGTCGCGGCCGAGCTACAGGCGGTGGCGCACGCAGAGGCCGCTGGCGCTTGCTCTTTCATCTATTGCGACGTGCGGCAGACTGAGGACATACGCAACCTGATCGATGCTACGGTCGCGCGGCACGGCAAAATCGATTGTCTGATCAATAACGCCGGCTGGCATCCGCCGCATAAACCAATCGATGATTTTTCCGTCGCAGACTTTCGCGCCCTACTCGATCTGAATCTCGTCAGCGTCTTCACCGCTTGCAAACTCGCGCTGCCCTACTTGCGCCAGACCAAGGGCAACATCATTAACATGTCGAGTCTGGTGGCCATGATCGGGCAGCGGCACGCGCCCACTTACGCCGCCACCAAAGGCGCAATCACGGCCTTTACGAAGGCGCTGGCCATTGACGAAGCCGTACACGGCGTGCGCGTCAACGCGGTCGCGCCGGGCAACATCTACACGCCGCTCTGGCAAGAGGCGATTGACTCCGCGCCCGATCCGCAAGCATGCCGCGCCGATGGCGAGGCCGCGCAAGTCTTGGGGCGCATGGGTTGTGTCGCAGAGGTTGGTCGCCTCTGCCTCTTCATCGCGGCCGAGGCGACCTTCACGACCGGCGTTGAGCACATCATCTCCGGCGGCGCTGAGTTGGGTTACGGGCGGAAGAGTTAAGTATGCTGAGACTATCAAATGAGCAGGCTTGCTGGGCCATCTTTCCAGCCGTTATCTGATCGATCTCACAGCCGACCTGACACTTGCCACTGCCGCCGCCCGCGCTCCGCAGGAGTTTCGCACGACGAGTTCGGGTGGGAGAATGACCTGCCGGGCCTTCGCGTCTGCCGACTTACCTTCAATCAGTTGCACCAGTAGCTGGGCCGCTTGCTGGCCCATTTCGGCCCGCGACCATGAGACGGTCGTCAGCGGCACGCGCAGCATGTCGCCGTAGTGTATATTGCCTGCGCCGACGAGCGCCACGTCGAGGCCAACGCGGAGGCCCGCCTCCGCAAGCGCCTGCATCGCACCGATGGCGGTCGGGTCGTTGACGGCGAATAAGGCCGATGGCACGTCGCCCTCCGCCAGCCACGCGCGCATCGCTTCGTAGCCCTCACGCTCCAGCAGACCGCAAGGACGCACCAACGACCCGTCATACCGGAGTTTCTTTTCGGCCAGGGCCTGCCTGTAACCCTCCAGCCGCTCTGCGCTCACCGACGAAGCGTCGCCGCGTAGATGCCCGATGCGGCGATGACCGAGACTGATGAGGTGTCTGGTCGCGAGGCGGCCGACCTGCACGTTGTCTGTGACCACCGCAGGGCAGCGCAGTTTCATCGTGCGGTCAACGAGCACGATGCGCGCCCCGTCTTTGATCATCTTGCGATAAGCCTTTGTCTCGGTCGGTGGTAGCACCGAACTGATGACGAGGCCGTCTGTGCGGTGCAAGAGTGTTTCGACCTCGCCGAGTTCGCGGCTGGGGTCTTCCTCCGTGCTACAGATCAGGAGTTGAAAGCCGGCGGGGCGCGCGACCGCTTCGACGGCGCGCGTGACTTCGGCGAAATACAGGTTCATCAAATCCGGCACGACGACGCCGATCAAGTAGGAGCGGTTCGTGGCCAGTGCGCGCGCATGTTGATTGGGTTGATAGTTCAGCCGGCGCGCGACGGCGAGCACGCGCGCGCGCGTCTCCGCACTGATGAGCGGATGATTGTTGATCGCGCGTGAGACAGTCATCTTCGACACGCCCACTTCGCGCGCGATGTCAGCGAGAGTTACCGGCATGATCTTTCAGCGTAGGTCTCGGCCGTGCCCACGCATCTTACATGCATCATCGAATTTGCGCCACCAAAGAAAAATCGGCCCGCGCCCGGCGCGTTATGCGGCCGACCCATAGCAAGAAGCTGCGCCGCCGCAACCGTTGACTAACCGGACGCACGTTGTGTTACAGTGCGGCAGTTACCGGTAACACGGCGCAAAATTAAGCTGCGGACACGCTCGTCGTCGAACGCGCCGGGCGCGACCTGTATCTGGTCGCGCCGCTCACGACATAGATGCATTGCAAAATCTTCTAAGGTATCTCAATGATAGGAAGCAGATTGTTTCAGCTTGTCTTGGTTGCTCTGCTCGTTTGGGCAGCTTGCTCTACGTCAGTGTCAGTCAATAGTCAGGCCGCGCTGTCTACCGTCAGCCAACAACAGGGCCCTCCACGCGCGGACGGCGCGGACGTTTACAACGTGCGGACGTTTGGTGCGCGCGGCGACGGACGTGCGCTCGACTCGCCGGCCATCAACCGCGTGATTGACGCGGCGGCGGCCGCAGGCGGCGGCACGGTGCGCTTCCCCGCTGGCACTTATCGCTGCTTCTCGCTCCGCTTGCAGAGCAACATTGCGCTCTATCTTGATCAAGGCGCGACGATTCTTGCCGCCGACCCGCGTGATGGCGATGGCAAGTATGATGCGCCCGAGCCGAACCCTTGGGACATGTATCAAGACTTCGGCCACAGCCACTGGCACAACAGTCTCATCTGGGGCGAGGGGCTGGAGAACGTCTCGATCCTCGGCCCCGGCTTGATCTGGGGCAAAGGGCTGGTGCGCGGCGGTAGTGAGTCGCGCACGCGCGAACAGAACGAGGCGCTGCGGGGCGTCGCCGTTGACAAGCAAGCCGCGCCCTTCGGTTATCCCAACCCGCGCGTCGCGGTGGAGGCAGGCTGGGGCAACAAGTCTATTAGCCTCAAACTCTGTCGCAACGTCTTGATCCGCGACGTCTCGATCCTGCACGGCGGCCACTTCGCCATCCTCGCCACCGGCGTTGACAATCTCACGATTGACAACCTGAAGATCGACACGAACCGCGACGGCATAGACCTAGACGCCTGTCGCCACGTGCGCGTCTCGAATTGCAGCGTCAACTCGCCTTTCGATGACGGCATCTGCCCGAAGAGTTCCTACGCCCTCGGCTTCGCGCGCGCCACCGAGAACGTGACGATCACGAACTGCCAAGTCAGCGGCTATGACGAGGGCACGTTTTTGAATGGCACGTACAAGCGCGAGTACAATAAGTATAGTCACAATAGTCCGACGGGCCGGATCAAGTTCGGCACAGAGTCGAACGGCGGTTTCAAGAACATCACGATCTCGAACTGCGTCTTTGACTACTCGCGCGGGTTCGCCCTCGAATCGGTGGATGGCGGGCTACTCGAAGATGTGACCATCACCAACATCACGATGCGCGACATCACGAACGCGCCCTTCTTCCTCCGCTTGGGCGCGCGCGGCCGCGGGCCGCGTGCGACGCCGCAGGTGGGCGCGTTGCGCCGCGTGCTGATTAGCAATGTTGTCGTCTATAACGCCGACCCGAAGTACGCTTCGATCATCAGTGGCGTGCCCGGCCACGACATCGAAGACCTGCGGCTGAGCAATATACGCATCTACTATCAGGGCGGCGGCACGCGCGCGCAGGCCGCGCTCGAACCACCCGAAAAGGAGACCGACTATCCTGAGCCGGTCATGTTCGGCGAGATGCCCGCCTATGGCTTCTTTATCCGCCACGTGCGCGGGTTGGAGATGAACGATGTCGAAGTCGGCTACCTGAAAGAAGACCTGCGCCCGCCGTTCGTCTTAAACGACGTGCGCGGCGCTGACTTCCATCGCGTCAAGGCGCAGCGCACACAGGCCAAGCCGATTTTCGCGCTCAAGAATGTCGCGGACTTCAGCACCTATCAGTGCTGGCCTATCCCCGACGTGCGGCTTGAACATGTGGTCGAGAAGAAGCTTTAATGGCCCGGCGGGCGCACCATAGCCCATCCTAGCAACTCCTGTCACGTCCGTTGCGCCAACTTCGCGCCAAGTTTAGAGTGTGCTTCGCGCGGTCACAGTTCTTTTTGTGGCGGCTCCGGCTGCGGCATCCAATGTGTCACGCTCTCGGCGGTAATGCCGAACGCTCTATCCTCACGGCTTAGCACCCAGCCGTCGTTTCGCGTCCAGTCACCCAGCGTGACGTGCTGCCCGTTAGTCACCAATGCGATGCAGTCCTTGTCAGGCAGACGGTCTTTAACCTTTATCCACATCATCCTCTACATACTTTACGCAGGGGCAGACCCGACTGCTACGGCACGACGGTAAAACCGACGGCTTGTGCGGCTTCAAATAGCTTGGAATGGTAATGATCTACTTGACGCAGAATAGACAGTTTCTCCTGTATATTGGCAACTAGCTGAAGCGTTGCTGCGTTGCCGATTAATGACCTGCGGCTAGTAGATAATTACCATAGAACACTCCCCATATGCTGCGCCGTTGCGCCGGGAGGAAGTCGGTTATAACCTCTTGCGCATCTCTGGCCGCGTGTGCGTGTGAATAGTAATGGACGGAGTCGAATCAGCGTCCCGGAACGATGTCGTCTTGTTGCCCTATCTGCAAGCGCGGAGCGAGCGGGCCGCCAGCGCAGCTCTTGAAAAATTGATCTGCGAAAAAGCCCAGCCCATCATCCATGAGGTCATCCGCAGCAAGTTAAGAATCGGGCATTCCCCGAGCAGCGATCTCACGGACGATGAAGCCGCCGACCTCGCCGGCGAGGTCACGTTGAAGCTGGTCCGATGCCTGTGCGAACTAAGCTCCAATTTAACCGACCAAGCGATTGAGAATTTTCGCGGCTACGTCGCGGTCATGGCCTATCACGCCTGCGACGGATACTTGCGGAAAAAGTACCCACGCCGGCACAGCCTCAAGAACCAACTTCGTTACGTGTTGACGCATCACGAAGGCTTTGCCGTCTGGGAAGGTGCTGGCGGAGTCTGGCTCTGCGGCTTTGCGCGCTGGCGAGACGGGCAGCGGGCGGCCCGGCAGTCGAAGCTGCGGGAGTTCGTCGAGCGTCCGGGGCTGTCTGACCGCTTCGCGAAACAGGTGGGCGAAAAGTTGCACCCGCCCGATCTGCTTGCGGCCATCTTCGAGTACACGGGCGAACCGGTCGAACTTGACGGACTGGTCTCGGTAGTAGCCGAACTATGGCACGTCAAGGATCAAGTGCCACGATCAAATTCCATCGAGGCCGACCATCCCGCCGATGCTGCGCACGCCGAGTCAAGTGATCAACTTGAGACGAAGATAGACCAACGCGCGCACCTTGAGAAGTTGTGGGCCGAGATTTGCGAGTTACCGTTGCGCCAGCGTGTGGCGCTGTTGCTGGGTCTGAGAGACGCTCAAGGGCGCGGGGTGCTGGCGCTCTTGCCGCTGATTCAAATTGCCTCGCTCCGCCAGATCGCCGCGGCGCTCTCGATGCCGGCTGAAAGCTTGGCGAGCTTATGGAATCAGTTGCCGCTTGAGGACAGAGCGATTGCGGAAGCACTCGGCGTGACGAGACAGCAGGTGGTCAATCTGCGCAAGTGCGCGCGGGAACGGTTACGACGACGCACCCGGAAGTCTTGGGGCCAAATGTGAAGTCTGGGAATCTCGCAATGGTAAGATCGGCGTTTGCTTTGCGTCGAACTTAATTTAAGGGGAGAAGTCCGGCCACTTCGCGGCGGACAGACTTGAATCGTGGCACAACACCTTTCCGCACAAGTTATCGAGCGCTATCGCCAGCGCGAGCTTTCTGCGGCTGAGCTGTTGGCGTTGGACGCGCACCTCGCGGAGTGTGCTTCGTGCCGGGCTGCGACGCGCAACAACGAACAATCCCCGGCAGTGTATGCGCAAGCAATTTCGGCTCTACAGGCGGAAAGCGCAGGCGAAGACTCGCACTTGGAATATCAGCAGTTGGCCGATTACGCCGATGACGCAGTGAGCGATGTGGAGCGCGAACTTGCCGACAGCCACTTAGAGTTTTGCCAAAGCTGCCGAACCGAATTGCAAGACCTTCAGGCCATCAAGGCCGCGCTCGCCGCCCGCCCCGTCCCAAGCTATACACCGGGCAAGCCGCCAAGTCTCTGGCGGCGATTGGCAGCTTGGTGGCAATCGCTGTCAATCAGAATACCCGTGCAAGTGGCCGCGGGCGTGATGCTGGTGGTTTTAGTTGCTTGGCTGGTCATGCTTTATGCGCGCAGACCCGCGCAAGAAGCGCGGACGCAGGTGGGCCAGCCCAGCCGGCAGGAGGCGACCGTCGCAAACAATGCTCCCGTCGCGCCGCCCGCGTCCGAGACGGCGAGTCCAACCCCTCAACAAGAAGAGCAGAACGACGCTCGCCTAGCGGCAGATCTGATCGATAGTGGTCGCCACATCACTTTGAGCAGCGACGATAAGCTTTCGGGTCTCGAATCAGCGTCCAGGCAAATTCAGAATGAGGTGGCAGCAGCGCTCAAGAATGGGCGCGTCAAAGCCCCATCGTTCCTTGCCGACCTCAAGGGACAGACGGGCCGCTTGATGGGCGCTGGGTCTTCGGAATATGGCCTGTTGAATCCAGTGGCGACCGCGGTTGAGTCACGCACGCCGACATTTCGCTGGCGCGCAATCGAAGGCGCTGACAGCTACGTCGTGACCATCTACAGTCTCGATGCGCAGAAGGTTGCGGCGAGTGCTCCGCTCACGGAAACGAAATGGACGGCGAACGTGCGGCTTGAGCGTGGCCGCACTTACATCTGGCAAGTCAGAGCGAGTAAGCAGGGCGCGGAGGTGTTAATGCCGCCGCCCGCCGCGCCGGAGGCGAGATTTAGAATCATCGAGGCCGCCAAAGCAGATTCATTAGCGCAAGCTCGGCACAGTCAGGCGCGCTCGCATCTAGTTTTGGGCTTGACTTACGCGGACGCCGGTTTACTCGATGAGTCGGAGCGAGAGCTGCGTAAACTGGTAGCCGCCAATCCTAAATCTTCCGTCGCTAAGAGTCTCCTGCGCAGCGTCCAAGCTCAGAAGGCAGCGAGGTAACATCAGGCAAAAGCCCGCGCGCGCTGACTTTGTCCTAGCCGCCGTCGCCCACCACCACGAAACCGGCCCAGAAGAATGGATGTTGATAACGCTTCGAGCGCAGCAGCTTTAACTGCGCCTGTCGCAGCGCTTCCGCTTTGGTCATCGCATACTGTGAGTCGCCGCCGGGCGCTTTCAGGCTGCGATGAAAGTTCAACATCAGCTCGGTCGTGCTCGCCGATTCAACGCTCCACTGGCTGACGACGGTCGTCGGGCTGCCAGCGACAAAGAAGGCCCACGTCAGACCGATCACTCCTTCGCCCGCGCCGATGCGCCCACGCGCCGTGTCGCACGCAGACAAGACGACGAGGTCGGCCTTGAGGTCGAGCTTCATTATCTCCCAAGCTTCCAGCAGCCCGTCCTCACTCCCATTGCCCGCCGATTGTGACAGGACGACATGCGAATACATCGGGTTGGCATTGTTGAGCACACCGTGCGTGGCCAGTTGCAGGATGCGATACTGCCCGGCCTCCGCCTTCACACGGTCTTCCCGCGCTTCGGCTCCGATATAGACCGTGCTGTGTCCGGGGCCATATAACTGACCCAACGTCTTAACCTGGCGTTCGGCTTCCGGGAGCAGCGCGAGTTGTTCGTTTATCAGCACCGTCCTTGCGCGTTCCACTGTCTGCTGTCCCAGCGCAGGATTGCCGATGGCCAGCAGGATTGACCGCGCGGCGCTTTCTTGCTTGCGGCGCTTCGCCATCATTTCATTCAACACGGTCAATGAGGGCGCGTAGGAGAGCGCGTAGTCTTCGACGAGATAACGATTCGGCGCGGGTTGCAAAGCCTGAAACGGCAAATCCCAAAGAATGCCGTCTGGCACGATGACGAGCGTCGTTTTGTTGCGCAACTGTTCGGCGGCAGGCTTGAGCAGGAGGTTGTACAGTTCGGCCGCCGACTCTGCGTAGTCAAGATCACGATTCGCTAAACGCTGCCGAAACTTTTCCACGCGCGTTGCGAGATCACTGCGCTTGATGGGCAGGGTCAGCGCGCGCAGGGCGACCGGCGAGTTGGCCGCGCCTCTGGTCAAGACGAACAGATAAACTTGCTCGTCCGCGACGGCGTACTCAAGCAGCGCGCTCTGCTCGTCTCGTAGCAACTCACGCGTCTGCTCGACTCGCAAGGCTTCGGCCTCGCCGCGTTGAGTCTTCAATTCCGGATGCGCGGCATAGAGTGATGTTTCAAAGTCTTCACGCTCCAGCCGAGCTTGTTCCAATCGTGCGGTGAGATCGGCCAAGCGCGCCTTGTCGGGATGTGCGCTGGCCTTCTCGCGTATGAGTTGTGTGTTGAGCGCGGCTTGCTCGGCCCGTAACTGTTCCTCCCGCCGGCGTTCCTCAGCGTTCATGTCCTTCGTGGCCTTACTTCTGCCACCGCGCAGCACATCCAGCAGCACGCGGGCCTTGGCGCGCTCGGCGAAGTTGAGGGCCTCGCTCATTTTGTTCTCCGCGATCAACAACTCGGTCAACTCGTAATATGGCGCAACCTTATTCTCAAAGAATTGCTCCTGCTCTCTTTCGCCGCCCGCGACCTGAAATCTTAATGTCTCGATGGTCGCGACCGCCTCTGTGAGAGCTACCTGAGCAGGCGCCAGCTTGGCCAGCGCACGATAAGATTTGCCGACTACGGTCTGCGCATTCCATAGCGTTTCGCGGTTGCCTATGTCTCTCGCGACTGTGGCTGCGCGTTGCGCAAACTCGATGGCCTGCGCGTAAGCACCCATTCTCCAGTGCACATGACCGATACTGTTGAGCGATTGGGCGATGCCGAGTTTGTCTCCGATTGCTTCGCGCAATGCAAGACCACGCGCGAAATATTCCAAAGCCTGATCGTATTTGCCCTGAAGATAGTAGATCAAACCAATGTTGTTTAGCTGATTTCCTATGCCTCGTTTTTCTCCCAAGCCCTCTCGGATCTTCAGGCTATTCTGGTAATAGTCGAGCGCCTGTGCATAGTCGCCCTGTTCGCGGTAAACGCTGGCGATGGTGCTGAGAGCCTGTGCCGCCCCTTGAGTGCTGTTGGCCTCTTGGCTGATCACTAGACTTTTCCGCGCGTATTCCAATGCCTGCGCGTAATTCCCCTGCCGAAAATAGATCACGCCAATTGCATTGAGACCCAAACCGACTTTGGCCTTGTCGCCCAGTTCACTACGGAGCGCCAGACTTTTATTGTAGGCGTCCAGCGCTGCGGCATAATCGCCCAACTCTTCTGCAACTTGGGCGATGCCGCTCAGCGCCAGAGCGATCCCCTTTTTGTCCCCCAATGATCTACTGAGCGCCAAACTCTTTTGGTAATAATCGAGCGCCGCGGTGTAACTGCCCTGCGCGAAACTGAACACGCCCAGCCCCAAGAGTGAGTTCGCAATGCCCGCCTGATCTCCGATCTCTTCGCTGATGGCCAAGCTTCTGCGGCCCGCATCGATCGCCTTGGGATAATCGGCTAACATGCGCTGCATGGCCGCAACGGCACTCAACATTTCTGCGGTGCGATGTTTGTCGCCAATTTTTTCGGCCAGGTTTTCGCCCAAGCTGTAAATTCTCAATTCTTCCCCGTAGTCCGCCGCACGATCTCCCGCCGCCTTCAACGCGCCGATCAAACGCGTATTCACCAATTCATGATCTTTCAAAAGCAACGCATCGCGCTCCTGATCAGTCTTGGCGGCGATGAGCGCGGCGGCAAGTTCCTCTTCCGCGGATGCTTCGTGCGTGATCTTCCAGCCGCCCGCCTCTTTCGCGTATTGCAGCGCGCGATTCATTTGGCCGAACGCGTTAGAAGCCCCGCCCGTCTTGACGTCGTTTGCGGTCATCTCGACTATGACTTGGGCCGTAGCCTTTTCGCCTTCGATGGTAAGTTGAATCGCTAAGTTCCTGACTTCAATGCCATCGTTTGCGGCAAACTCTTGCTGCCACTCCTTCTTGCGAGCTTCGAGGTCAGGCGCGCCGGCGCGCCAACACTTCAGCAGAGCATCCAAATCCTTCTTCGCAAACAACGCGAAATACTGACTGACCGCCGCCCGCAACAGGGCTTCATCCGGCGCAGCCTCTTGGCCCGCACCCAAAGATGCGCGCCGGCCTAAACCGGAGAGCGACACGGCCACACTCAGCAAAAGGAGAAGCGTGCGCAGGCGAGTCAAGTGGGACATGGGCCTCCTCCGATGATCTCGGATTCGGGACTATTACTGACGGCGCTAGCCGACTCGGCATAAAGATCGCGGCGCGCAAACCGGCGGCTGAGATGTTATGGCTGAAGCCATCAAAAGGCAATGCCATTCCAAGAGTGCCAACCGGCGCGCGCATCTTTTTGCAGAGAATATCTCGCGCCCGTGGTAATAAGCTCCGCTCTTTCCGTCGTCTCTTCATAGAAGCACAAAAACGGGCGGTGCTTTTCGGTAAACGCGCAGCCCAGTCGTGGTCGGCCCTCTCCCCCTTCTGCTTTGAGCGTGCCGAACTCAAGCGCGGCGAACTAGCCGGATTGAGAATGTGCCATAACAGTTGATGAGGAGGTAAAGCGAAATGTTCAAAAGAATCTCAACCGCAGCGTTACTTTGCATGGCGCTGAGTGCTGCGTCTGTGGTCGTGGCGCAGAAGATCGCAAAGGAAGTTCAGGACGCGATTAACTCAGCTTCCGTCTTCGTAGACTGGATGCCCGGCGATGACTTCTATCCGAAGGCTAACGCCAAGCTGGCGCTGGATAACGGTAACGCGTGCATCGAGAAAGTGGATCAGGCGCTCGCCGGCGGGCTGGCTCAGGCCACAGAGGTGGACACCGACAAAGGCCAGATGACCATCGCTGAGGCGCGCGAGATGTGCGTCAAGGTGCGCGACAAGGGGCAGAAATTTTTCGGCGCGCTGACGGCGGAAGAAGAAGCGCAGTATGAGCCGTTCAGAAAAGTTCTCAGTGACGACAAGCTGCGCATCTATAACGACCGCTTGAAGAAATATAAGCTTTACGGCGCAGGCGGCAGAGTGCTGAAGACGCCCACAGACTATCGCGATTCGGCGCTGTGGTGCACGACGGGCGTTGACCGCGACGGCATCGTGCCCGTCTGGAGTGTGGACTGCTGGCACTTCAAAGGCATGGCGATGGTCGGCACGGTCACGAGCAAGACCGGTGAAGGCGACGAAGCCCCGTCATCGGCGTTTCGTTAAAGCACGGCGGTTTCAAAACTCAAGCACAGAGTTTGGAGAAGCAAGCGCGTTGACGCCGCGCGACTCTGGCTGGCATGGATGGCTAGACCTTCAAGGCGTGGCGCTTTCTCTCATTCATTATGGCCTGCTGGTTGTGGCGCGACGCACAAGGAGAAGAAGAGATGAAAAAGATTTCGTTCCTAGCTCTTGCGGTTTTAGTCTTCGCAGTCTTCAGCTTTCAAACCACTTCGGCGCAGTTTCCGAAAGTCCCGAAAATAGGAAAACCGAGCCAACCGAAGTCGGAGCCGACGCCGCCTGACACTGCGCCGCCGACGCCTACCAACGCCCAGCCTGCACAACCGCAACCGGACACGCGAAACACAACTACGTCTGCGGCAACCGGGCCCACAATTAACAAGCCTTCGATTCAAATCACGTTGCGCACGCACCTCCAGTACTATCGCAACGGGCAGGAGGATCAGGAAGCTTGGAGTTGGACACCGCGGATAGTCTATCGCGTCAACGGGCCCCTCACCGCGGGCAGTCAATTGTCGGTTGATTTCACGCTGCCGTCAGGCAAGCCTTGGATCAAGCTTGCCTGCAACACTAAAGAGACCGCCGCTGGTTCGTGGTGGGAGACCGAGTGCGGGATGAACTCAAACGATGTCAGGGATCAGGATGCTTCAATCGAGACTGGTCTGGCCGGATTCAAGATCAATCTTAAGAACGAACTTGAGGGCACTAATGCGCCGTTGTTTACCGGCAAATTCAAGGTCGAAAAGTTCCATGTCGGCGTAGTTGATCTGCCGAAGTTCAAAAACAACTTCGCTTATTATGTTAACTACGACTGGGCGCTGCCAATCGGCTATCTCTACGATCACGACCTCATGGACTTCCGCCCCGGTTATCCACCATCGCAGACCGAAGGGCGACTCAATTTCGTCACCTGGTTCAGAGGCTCGCCGAATCTCATGAATTATGGCAAGTACATCGCATATCTCTACTACAAGGGAAAGCTCGTGGCTGATAGTACGGGTGGGAGCGACACATACAGCATCACCGATTGCCAAGTTAGCAATGCCGCTGATCGTGGTGACGATCCCCAGCCGCTCACCTACTGTCGCCGCATGTTCGGCCTCAAGGCGATGGTCTGGGACAAGCAGCCACAGTTTCGCCCGCCGGATTATTTTAAGCTGTACGAGAATCCGGGCGAGTACGAAATCAAGATTCTGCAAGACGGGAAACTCGCACGCACGGCGAAGTTCACCATGGGCCCGAACGGGCAGCTTGTCGATCCGGGCACTGGCGCACAGAACAACATCGGGACGGGCCGCATCGTCGTACCGGTGCAGATCATCGGCGAGCAGGACGGCCCGTGGGATCGCAACGCTTACAAGACAGATGCGTTCTTCGGCAATCCATTGAACGGTTTCGTGGCCCCATAACTTTCGGCCACAAAGAGCTTCGCAACGAAAGCTTTTGCCCGCGCGGTGACCCGCTCGCCGCGTGGAATTTCCTGCGAGCGGGGATTATTTACTTGACGCAAGATAGACAGTTTCCCCGTATATTAGTAACTAGCCGAAGCGTTGCTGCGTTGACGATTAATGACCTGCGGCTAGTAGATAATTCCCCTCGTTAAGGTACACGAAGGTTTCACGACCGCTTAGGGTCTCGCGCTCTGAAGCACTACCATGCCAAAATACATAGCGTTCCTGCGCGCCATCAATGTCGGCGGCCACTCGGTCAAGATGGAGCATCTGCGCCGTCTGTTCGCGGCGCTCGGTTTTGCCAATGTGGAGACGTTTATCGCCAGCGGCAACGTTGTCTTCGACTCGTCATCCAGAAGCACGAGAACTCTCGAAAAGAAGATCGAGCGTCACTTACAGGAGGCTCTTGGATACGAAGTGGCGACCTTTATTAGAGCACCCTCCGAACTGTCAGCGATTGCCGGTTACAAGCCCTTCCCCGACGCAGAGCTGAAGACGGACGGCAACGTCCTGTACATCGGCTTCCTGGCGGATGAACCCAATGAGGAGGCTAGACGGAAGGTGTTGTCGTTGACCACGGCGGTTGACGACTTCCATATACGAGGGCGCGAACTCTATTGGCTCTGCCGGACGAAGATCAGCGAGTCCGAAGTTTCCGGCTCCGTGCTCCAGAAGGCGCTCGGCATGGCGATGACACTGCGCAACTCGACGACGGTCAAAAAGATTGCGGCCAAATACTCGTGAGCGGTAGTGTGCTTAGCAGAAGCATATCGCGGCATTCGGTTTCTGGCTACGACGCGGATTCACGTCAAAGCTGCGGTCGCACAAATGCTGTTGTAGGTGTTGGGGTTGAATAACGATGAGCCTTGCCCGGCAGATTCAAGAGTTACTGCACAGCAAAATCCCGATCACCCGCGCCCTGGGCGTGCGGGTCGAAAACTACGACGGCGCGCGGCTAGTCTTGAGCGCGCCGCTGGCCGTGAATGTCAATCACATGGGGACGGCCTTCGGCGGGAGTCTCAATGCGCTGGCCGTCCTGAGCGGTTATGGCCTGCTCTGGTTAGCGCTACAGGAAGCGGACTGCCACATCGTGATTCGCGAAAGCTCGATCTCTTACGACCATCCGGTCAGGGGTGAGCTTCGCGCCACATGCGTTCGGCCTGAGGCCGAGTTGCTGGCGAAGTTCAAACAGACTTTTCATGAAAGAGGGAAAGCGCGCATCGCTCTCACAGCAACCATTGAAGATGCGGGCATCACGTGCGTGCGCTTCCGTGGGATATTTGTGGCCCTGCGATAGCGCTAGGGCGCGCAGTTCTCATCTGCCCAAACGACGCGCGACATCCCGTGTGGCTTACCGCCCGATGAGACACACATGGTCGTGATAGCTTATCCGGCTGTCGCTGATAGCGTGCTCGACTTCGGCAACGATGCCGGGAATCTCTACGCGGTGCATTAGAGGTTTTGCAGCAGCGGCGCGCCCGGAGATCAATTCACCGCTCGTCTTCGACAAGACGTTAGATGAAGATCGGCGGGCGAGGGAGAATTAAGCATGAAGCAGGTGGAGCAACTGGCGGCCTTCGTCATGCGCGCGTCCTTTGCTGATCTCTCGGAGCAGGCGCGGGCGTGTCTGAAAATCCGCGTGTTAGACAGCTTCGGCTGCGCGCTGGGCGCACTAGACGGCGAGCCGGTCAGACACTTGCGTGCGCAGCTTGACGAGTTCGGCGGCGCGAGTGTGTGCACGCTCATCGGCGGCGGCAGGTCTGCGCCCGACCGGGCGGCTGGCTACACGACGGCGCTCACGCGCTATCTGGATTTCATGGACAACTACATGGCGAAGGATCAGACCTGCCACCCTTGCGACAACCTCGGCTCGGTGCTCGCCGCCGCCGAATATGCCGACCAAACGGGAAAGGAATTCTTGACCGCGCTGGCTGTCGCTTATCAGGTGCAGTGCCGGCTGACGGACGAAGCGCAGATCATGCAGCGCGGCTTCGACCACACGACGCACCTCTCCTTTGCCATCGCCGCCGGCGTCGCACGCGCGCTCCGTTTGGATGAGACGCAGACAGCCAACGCCATCAGCATCTGCGGTGCGGAGTTCAACGCTCTCGCTGTGACGCGGGCCAGCCCGACCTCACAGTGGAAAGGACTAGCCTCTGCCAACACCGCGTTCGGCGCGACCCACGCTACATTCCTCGCGCGTCGCGGCGTGACCGGGCCCATCGGAGTCTTCGAGGGGCCGAAGGGCTTTATGGAAGCCTGCGGGCACAAGTTTGAAATTGACTGGGCGCAAGAGAATCTGGAGCGGGTCACGCGCACCAGCGTGAAGCGGTACAACGCCGAAGTTCATAGCCAGTCTGCCCTCGAAGGGATGCTGGAGTTGCGCGCGCAACACGGCTTCACGGCCGATGAAGTTGAGCAAGTTGAAATCGAGATTTTCCACGAAGCCTATAACATCATCGGCGGCGGCGAATACGGCGACCGCACGCACGTCGAGACGAAGGAGCAAGCGGATCACAGCCTGCCTTATCTGATCGCCGTCGCCATCATCGACGGCCAAGTTGAGCCAGAACAGTTCGCGCCCGAGCGCATCAAGCGCGCCGATGTCCAAAGCTTGCTGCGGAAAGTTTCTGTCCGCCCGCACAGTCTCGTGCCGGGCGTGACGGCAGAGAGCTTGAATACCTATAGCTGGTATTACCCGAAAGAGATGCGCTGCCAGCTTACGGTCTCACTACACGACGGCCGCGAATTGAAGATAGAAAAGAAAGATTATGAGGGCTTCTACGCGCGCCCCGCATCTTGGGCGACCGCTGTGGAGAAATTCGAGCGGCTGAGCGCCCGCGCCGCTGATACGCCTCTGCGCCGAGAGATAGCGCAGGCAGTCGCCGATTTAGAAGCGATTACAGTTGGCGAACTGGTGCAGCTAATTGCCAAAGCAAAAGTTCCAGTAGCATAAGGGTGGGCAGTAATCATCTGCTTGCCGCAGGCACAGGCGTCAGATGATGGTTTGCTTCGAGCGGGCGGTGAAGGATGCAGGCATTAAGGATTTCCACTTCCATGATCTGCGGCATACCTTCGCCACTAGGCTGAGGGCGGCGTGCGAGACGACTCTCAGGCGTTGAGGAGGAGGAAACGGGATGGCAACCAAGCAGGGGTGGCGGGGCCGCGTCTTCGAGGACTTCGAGGCGGGGGACAGCTACGAGCACCCGCTCGGGCGCACCGTCACGCAGGCCGACAACATCTGGTTCACGCTGTTGACGGTCAACACCAACCCCATCCACTTCGACGCCGCGTACGCCGCACGCACCGAGTTCAAGCGGCCGCTCGTCGATTCGACGTTCACCCTCGCCCTCGTGACCGGTCTCTCGGTCGCGGACGTGTCGCTCAACGCCATCAACCTCGGGTGGGACGATGTCCGGCTGCCAGCGCCGGTCTTCGAGGGCGACACGCTCTACGCGCAGAGTGAGGTCGTCGAGGCGAGGCTGTCTCGTTCACGCCCCGCGATGGGCATCGTGAAGCTGCGGACTATGGGCTTCAATCAGGACGGCGTGACGGTGATCGAGTTCTTCCGGACGATCATGGTCTACCGGCGGGGGCACACGCCCGAAGGGTTCCGGCCGCGTCCGCCTTCGTAATCTTGACGTGGTTTACGGCACTTTATGGATGATTTGTCACTGCCCGAAGTGAGGCGTCTGGTGGCTGCGGTGAATGCGGCACGCCGGCGGCGCGGCGCGTCAGGCGGTGTGGCGGAGTCAGACGCCGAGCGGCGGCTCGAAGCCCGCTTCAGGGTTCGCAGGTAGTCCGACCGGAGGAAAACACTAACGGTGACCGACCAAATTCGCTTCGACGACGGGGCCGCCTACGAACGATACATGGGGCAGTGGAGCCGACTCGCGGGTGCATCTTTCCTCGACTGGCTCGCCCCGAAATCAGGCTTGCGCTGGCTCGACGTTGGCTGCGGCAACGGTGCCTTTACAGAAATGCTCGTCGAGCGGTGTGCGCCAGCCTCAGTACAGGGCATAGACCCGTCTGCGGGGCAGCTTGCCTATGCTCGCACACGACCCGCGGCGCGTGTCGCACAGTTTCGTCAGGGCGACGCAATGGCATTGCCTTTCCCCGCCGACACGTTCGACGTGGCTGTCATGCCGCTGGTGATTTTCTTCGTCCCCGACCCGGCCAAGGGCGTGGCCGAAATGGCCCGAGTGGTCTCGCCGGGTGGCACCGTCACAGCCTACGCGTGGGACATGGAGGGCGGTGGTTTCCCTTACGAGGCGTTGCAGGTGGAAATGCGTGAGCTGGGCGTCGCAGTCCCGACGCCGCCCAGCCCCGGCGCGTCTCGCATAGACGCGATGCGGGACTTGTGGACTGGCGCGGGTTTGGATTTGGTCGAAACGCGGGAGATCACCGTGCGACGAACATTCGCCGATTTCGAGGACTACTGGACGACCGTCCGCGGGGGGCCGAGCGTCGGGCCACAGCTCGCGGCGATGGCGTCAGAGCCTCTCGCGCTGCTCAAAGCGCGGATGCGCGCGCACCTGCCGGCAGATGCCACCGGCCGGATCACCTACAGCGCACGGGCTAACGCAGTAAAGGGTCGCGTACAGAGTAAGACCGAGTGATTCGGTCTAATACTAGTTATGCCGCTTAGTTAGAGGATAAATACAATGACTTTAGGTATCAAAACCATCACTACTGAAAATTGGTTACACCCTGATCCAGCATCCACAATTTTCGTTCAACTCTCACACTCCGATGGAAGTGTTAGCCCAATGTCAGGCGAGGATTGGGTCGAGCAATTTACTAAAACAACATCTCTTGTTGATGCAGTCCCTGAAGATGTGCGCAAACTCTTTGAAGTGGCGCGCGGGGCGTTGGCGTATGGTTATTTCTTTTACCCGCTCTATACTCTAGCTAGTGAGCAGTTGTTTCGTGTCGTTGAATGTGCCGTTTCCGCAAAGTGCGCGTTTCTTGGAGCGCCCAAAAGAGTTAAGACCTTCAAAGAGAAGATTGAGTTCCTATTGGATAGGAATGTTATCTCCAAGCAAGATTTCTTTTGGTGGGATGCTATCCGCAACTACAGAAATTTAATTTCCCATCCAGAGCAGCAAACTATTTTGCCACCGGGAGCAATCGCTACAATCTTATATCGAATAGCAGAGGAGATAAATAGGCTGTTTGAATGATGATACCACGCGGCATAACAATGCCATGCAGCCGACCGCGAACAGCGTTGCTTTCATGCGCGAGACGCCTTTCTAATCGCGTTCGTGCGCGGCGGCTGATGGCGGGCGTTAGGCGTCGTGGTCTTGAACACTCTCTCTTCTCAGTCCCTCCTGATGAAAAATATTAACGCCTGGTGTTAATACTTCACCCGCCCGCACGTTTATGTCTGTGGAGCTGCATTTATCGCAGGGTCAGCTAGGACTGCCTACAGACATCTACAGGAGATGATTGAGCTATGATTAGAAAACCTCGTACATCTTTGGCGACCAGATTTTTGCTGGGCGCGCTGTCGTTCATTTTTCTGCTCGGCGCGACCGCGCTGGCGCAAAACGGTTTGCCGCCGCTGATTGACCGTGAACTAATGTTCGGTAACCCGGAAATCTCCGGGGCGCAGATTTCGCCCGACGGCAAGTTCATCGCCTTCCGCAAACCCCACAAGGCCACGGTGAATATTTGGGTCAAACGCGCGGATGAGCCGTTCGCCCAAGCGCGCCTGCTGACCAATGAGACGAAACGCCCGATCAGAAGTTTCTATTGGAGTCGTGACGGCAAGTTTATCTTGTTCGTTAAGGATCAAGGCGGCGACGAGAATTTCAACCTCTACGCCGTCAACCCTAACGAGCAGCCGCCGAGCGGACGGGAAGTCCCCGGCGCGCGCAATCTCACCAATTCGGAGAAGGTCAGAACCATAGGTTACCACGTGCCGCGCACCGAGCCGGACGCGGTCTACGTCGGCCTAAATGACCGTGACCCGGCCTGGCACGACCTGTATAAAGTCAAAATCTCGACCGGCGAGCGCACTCTGGTGCGCCAGAACACAGAACGGCTGACGGGCTGGCTCTTCGACAATAAAGACCAGTTGCGTCTGGCCACGCGCTCGACCAAGAGCGGCGACAAGGAAGTCCTCAGAGTGGACGCTGACGGCACGTTCACCAAAATCTATTCGTGCAACGTCTTCGAGACTTGCAACCCGATTCACTTCAGCAAAGACAATCGCCGCGTCTATATGATTTCCAACAAGGGCGAAAGCGTAAACCTGGTGCGGCTCGTCTTGTTCGATCCCGAAACAGGCAAAGAGGAACCCGTCGAATCCGACCCCGTGCGCCGTGTGGACTTGGAGGACGCAGCCTTCTCGGACGTGACTGATGAGTTGCTCTTCACGCTCTACATTGACGACCGCCAGCGGTTCTATTTCAAGGACAGGACATTCGCGGAGGATTTCAAGTTCTTGCAGAAGAAGTTGCCGAACAGGGAAATCAGCTTTGACTCGTCCACCAGCGACGAGATGACTTGGCTCATTTCGGCTGGCAGTGACACGGAGCCTGGGGAGAAGTATCTCTTTGACCGCAAGTCGAAGAAGTTGGAGTTGCAATACCGTATCCGCGAAAAACTGCCACGCGCAGCTCTCGCCGAACTAAAACCGATTCGCTATAAATCGTCCGACGGGCTGGAGATTCCCGCCTACCTGGCCTTGCCGAAAGGTCTTGCGCCGAAGAACCTGCCGACCATTATCCTGCCCCACGGAGGGCCTTGGGGGCGCGACCGTTGGGGTTACGACTCCATGACACAGTTCTTAGCGAATCGCGGCTACGCCGTTCTCTCGCCGAACTTTCGTGG
Organism: Pyrinomonadaceae bacterium; assembly: GCA_045807745.1. Classification (GTDB taxonomy): domain Bacteria; phylum Acidobacteriota; class Blastocatellia; order Pyrinomonadales; family Pyrinomonadaceae; genus QHXQ01. Next base: position 197,350 of record JBJMGT010000023.1, on the reverse strand, counting down.
CTCGACGGGCTACGGCAAGAAGTTTCTGGACGCCGGCAACAGGCAGTGGGGCGACAGGATGCAGGACGACCTGACCTGGGGCGCGAAGTATCTGATTAGCGTTGGGATCAGTGATCCCAAGCGCGTCGGCATCATGGGGGCTTCTTACGGCGGCTACGCGACGCTCTCCGGCGTCACCTCCACGCCAGACCTCTACGCGGCGGGGGTGGCGATTGCAGCCCCGTCCAACCTGATGACACTGCTCGAAGCCATCCCGGCGTACTGGGAGTCCGAGCGCACCATGTTCTACCAGCGGATGGGTGATCCGACCACTGCGGAAGGGAGAGCGCAGCTCATGCGGCAATCGCCGCAGATGCAGGCTGATAAGATTAAGACCCCGCTGCTCGTCGTGCAGGGAGCAAACGACCCTCGTGTGAAGAAACGCGAAGCCGACCAGATCGTGATCGCCTTGCGTGACAGGGGCTTCCCGGTCGAGTACATAGTCGCACCCGACGAGGGTCACAGCTTCGCGCGCCCTGTCAACAACATGGCGGTGCTGGCACTGGCCGAGAAGTTCCTGGCTAAATACCTGGGCGGACGCTACCAAGAATCCCTCACGCCCGAAGTAGCCAAACGTTTGCAGGAGATAACGGTTGATCCCAAGACCGTCAAATTAGCTACCAACCCAACCGACCAATAGCGGCTCCCCGTCGCCCGCCCGTAGGGTAATCATCAAGGCCCGGCTGAGAAGCGTCAAGATGCTTCTCAACCGGGCCTTGATCCGCACACCCGGCCTAACAACATGCAATAGAATCTATAGCGCAGCGTTTTTGATCACGTCTATTCACCCGCGTAGCTGATCTCTTGTCGGCGGATGTGCAGGCCGGCGAGGACGAGTGTCAGCGCGGTGAAGATGAGCAGGCTGGGGACGGAAATCCAAGCGGGCGTCGGCTCGGCGAGCACGGCGAAGGGGCCCTCCGGCGGCGGGACGGGCACGAGCGAGTGCAGGTAATGAATGACACTCACCTTCTTCAGCAGAGGCGGCAGCAGAAAGTTGATCCACTCCCAGCCGTAGATCAGCCCCGCTGGGATGATCGGGTTTCTGAAGAACAGACCTATGATCAGAAAAACTGCCCCGTAGCCGACGCACGCGAGCACCGTAATGCCAGCATACGTGAGTGCTTGCCCGAAACCGGGGCCGTTGAAAACATACTCCACGCTCCGTGCCGGGAAGAGTCCGAAGTAGAGCAGGGCGAACGAGCCGAGCGTCGAGATGCCGAACAGCGTGACGGTCGCTACCAGCCCCGATAAGTATTTCCCGACGACGAGCACTTCGCGGCGCACGGGCGCGAGGAAGTAGTAGTGCAAACTCCGGTCAACGATCTCGCCGCGAAACAAATTCATGAAGACCCACGCGCAACCGAAGAAGAGGAGCGTGCGCAGGATCAGCGCGCCGTAGATGACGGAGTAAGCGAGGCCCAACTCCGTGAAGGTCGCAGACCCGCTATCGCCCGGCAAGAAGATGGCGACCGCCGCGAGCACCGTCAGCGGCAGCCCCGCAAGCAGGTAGAGCAGCAGGGCGCGGCGGCCGAGGAAATTCCTGCCGAGTTCGAGGCGCAGGACGGCGAGCGTCTGCCGCGCCCAGAGCGACCAGTTAAGGTTCGCCGCCTCGCCGCCCCCTGCCACACGCTTCTCCCTCGTCTCAACCGTAGAACTCAACTTACGCGCCCTCCATCGGAACTGATCAAGTATTGGTAAACGGCATTCAGGTCGTCGTCCGCCGGGGCGACCGATTCGACCTGCAGGTTATTCTCTGTCACAAGCCGGTTGAGCAGGAGATAAAAGTCGTCGGGCCGGCGCGTCTTGACGAACAGCCCCTGCCGGTCGTCGTGAATGCGCGCCTCGATGACGTGCTCGTGCTCGAAGAGGCGCGCGGCTAAAACTTGCGGGCGGTCGCAGCGCACGAGGATTTGCATCGGGTGCTCCTCGATCTCGTCGCGCACGCCGTGCACGTCGCCCTCCGCGACGACGTAGCCGTTGTGCATCAGCACCACGCTGTCAGACATCATGTCAACTTCGTGCAGGATGTGACTTGAGATGACGAGGTACAGGCCTTCCGCCGCGAGCGATTGAAACAAACGGATGATCTCGGCGCGCGCCATCGGGTCGAGTCCGTTCAACGGCTCGTCGAGGATGAGCACGGAAGGGTTATGGGCAATCGACTGCGCCAGTCGGATGCGCTGCCTCATGCCTTTGCTGTAGCCCGCCACCTTGCGTTCGGCCGCATCCTGCATCGCCACACGTTCGAGCGCCGCCTGCGTTAAAGCCCGCACCTCACCTCTCGCGTAGCCGTGCACGCTCAGGTAGAACTCGATGAATTCGCGCCCCGTCATGCCGCGCGGGAAGGAATCGAACTGCGAGCAGTAGCCAACTTTGCGGAAGAGTTTTTCCGGGTCGTGTGGGCTTATGCCGAGCACGCTGATCGTCCCGCGCGTCGGTCGCAGCAGCCCCGTCATCAAGTTCATCAAGGTCGTCTTGCCCGAACCGTTCGGGCCAACTAGGCTCGTGATGCCGGGCGCGATGGCGAGGTTGACGCGGTTGACGCCGAGAATCTCGCCGTAGAATTTTGAGACGCCCTCGAAGACGATCATCCCTTCGGCGTTCGTTGTCCGTATCGTCATTTGATCACTTCGTAAGCGCGGACTCTGCGCGCGAGCAGCAAGAGACAGGCGAGGCAGACCAGAGCGACCACCAGCCAGCAAGCCCACAGCGGCGGCTCGCGCAACACGACATCGACAAACCTTCTGCCCCAAGCATCCTCTATGTTAAAGCGACCCACCTCCCGCGTGAAGTTACCGAAGAGTCCGCGCCCGATGTTCCTTCTCAAAGCCGCGGGGCTGATCAAATTCCCCATCCGCGTTAGAAACAGGCCGTTGATGATTTCGCCGAAGGCGGACGGGATGAAGAACAATCCGAGCAGCGCGCCGCTCGCCACGACGCGCCAACGCACCAACGCCGAGATCGCCAGCGAGAGCAGCGAGAGCAGTACGATCCACGTCATGCTCCCGACGAAGATCGCCCCCGCCAGCCACAAATTCGACACGCTCCAGCGCGCGCCTTCGAGATACGCTTGCAGAAGGAAGAGCAGGAGTCCCGGCACCCACGTCACGAGCGACAGCAAAATAATGAGCACCGTCATCTTGCCGAGCACGTATTCGGCGCGCGAGAACGGGCGGCACAGATAGAGCGGCAAGGCGTTATTCGCCAGATCGCGCGAGACGAGCACGGGGCCGACGAGCACCGTGAGGATGAAGGCGAGCCAGCCCTGGACTTCGACGAAGTACTGAAAGAACGATGCGTTGATCGGCAACAACTCGCGCACGTTGATTCGCATGAGCGAGATGGCATTCGTGTTGTGATGCAAGTAGATCAGGATCGCGGCGACGAGCGGGTAGATGAAGCACAGGCAGAAGAGCGCGGTCAAGAACTTCGAGCCGAACACGTCGCGCAACGCATAGCGCGGGAGGACGAGAAAGCGCGCCCACTCCGGCGTGAGCCTGCCTTCGTACCGCCGGTAGCTGTTTTCAAATACGGCCATTGCCATTTTCTCCTTTGGCCGCGCCGTTCTCTTCGCCTTCCATCGCCTTGAGAAAAATGTCTTCGAGCGAATCGCGCTTGTAGTTCAAGCGCCGAATCTGAATCTGCCGCTCGCAGGCTAAACGATAAAGATCGTCGATCTCCACGTCGTCCTGCATCACGAGTTTAATGCGCCGCTCGCCCGCCAGCGCGTACTCGCAGCCTAATCCGCCGATCGCTTCGGCGAACGCCGCGCGGTCGCCCCCGCGCGTCTCAAGTTCGATGAACTTGCGGTGCGCTTTGCGCTCTTCGTCTAGGTTGCAGTTGGCGGCAATGCGTCCGTCCTTCAAGATGAGAATTTCGTCGCAACATTCCTCGACATCGCGCAACAGGTGTGACGAGAGCAGGATGCGCGCCCGGCCGCTGTCGCGTATCTCCTGAATGAGGCGAATCATGCGCGCCCGCGTCGGCGGGTCGAGTCCGTTCGTCGGCTCGTCCAAAATGAGCAGACGCGGCCCATGCACGATGGCTTGCGCGAGTTTAGCGAGTTGCTTCATGCCGAGCGAATAGGTGTCAACCGAGCGGTAGCGCGCCTCGCCCAAGCCCACGTAGAAGAGGGCTTCGTGCGCGCGTTCGAGCGCCGCCTCGGCAGGGATGCCGGAGAGTTCGGCCATCAGGCGGACGAAGCGGACGCAAGACATTTTGGCGATGAACGAATCGCGCTCCGGCATATAGCCGACCGCGGCGCGGAGGCGCTTAGCATTCGTTGCGATGTCTTCTCCGAGTATGCGCACCGTGCCGGCGCTGGGCGCGTGAAAGCCGAGCAGCGTGTGGATGAGCGTCGTCTTGCCCGCGCCGTTCGGGCCGAGCAGACCGACGGCGCGACCCTTGACCGACCCGCTCAAATCCTTCAGGATCACTCGCCTGCCGAACGTGACACTCAAACCGTTGAGTTCGATGACAGGGTTCATAAGCTGGTGAGACATTCTACGATCTAAAGCATAAAGTGATTCAAATAAAATTGTGCGGGCAGAGGACGCGTCCTCTGCCCGCGCGGTTCGCGGTTAAAGCAGGCGGGGGACTCGGCCCCCGCCTTCGTTCCCCTTGTTCATCGTTCTGAGTTCCTCGACTTCACCGCTTCCGCTCGTTCTTCTCGCTCATCGTATTCATCAGAATGCTTTGCATCGCAAACGAGTTCGGCAGACCGAGCAGGCTGTCGGGACTTAACCCGAACGGCCCGCCTTCGGTGTTCGCCGCGAGCGTGATGCGGTCGCCCTGCGCGTAAGCGTAGACCAGAGTCGGCGGCATATTGGCGGCGGCGGCGAGCGCCCCGCGCTGACCTTCAGGCGCGCGCTCCGCCAGCGGGCGAAGGACGGGCGCGAGGTCGTGGTAAAGGAGCGCGGAGAAGTTAGCGTTCCCGTCCTCCGGCATCGTCTCTCTGAAGCGCGGCGAACGCAAGAGAGTGTTGCCGGATTCGCGGTACTGCAAGGCGCGATCCAGCAGCGCGCGGCTCGGCGTGACGACGAGGTAGCCGTTCACAAAGGTGTAGTGCACTTCGAGTCCGACGTCTGCTGAACGCAGGGTGTAAATCGTGCGTCCGCCTTCGGTCGTGTTGTCCCAGTTCAACCCGCCCTTGCCGCTCAGCTTCGCCCAGCCGTTCAGCCTCTCGACCACGCGCTCAAGCGACCCCTGCAAGTGCGCTTGATCGTTCACTTCAAGGATCATCTTCCAAGAGGGGGTCGGGAGCAGCGGGCCGTCGATGGCGAAGGCGAACTCGCCGCCCAGGGGCGCGGCCAGGTCGCGCCGGATGTCGATGCCCTGCTGCGCTTCAATCTCGCGCAGTTGACGGCGTAAATCAGGCTGCACCTTTTCAAGGAAGCCGAGCAGATCGTCAACAAGCAACGCGGGTTCTTTGACGACGAAGGCGGTCGCCACATTCGCGTCCGGCGAGACGAACTCAAGCGCGCCCATTGCCCCCGGCGCGGCGAGCCACGAAGCGATCCCGCGCCGCGGCTCGTTGAAAGTGAGCACGGCGCGGCTCTGCGTCTTCTCGTTCAAATCCTTCTGCTCGATGATGAGGTGTTTTAGGTTCATCAGTCCGAGCTGGCGGAAGCCCTCGACGCGCTCTGCATCGCCCGGCTTATTGCCGTCCTCGCGCGCGACCTGATCGACGAGCTTTTCCAAGTCGGCGGCGACCACAAGCCCCGCGCCCTCGCGGTAGACTTCAGCAAGACGCGCGTGGAAGGACGTGCCGACGAAGCGGTTCGCGCTCGCGTTGTTGAGCGTCGTCGCGAGTTGACGCAGGTTTTCGATCTGCGGCGACGCGGCGAAAAGATCGTTGCGAACCCAGATGAAGATTTCACCTTTTCCGGGAGCGCCGTTCGATTGTGGGGCAGCCGCGAGCGGATCGTCAACGATGTGAACCGCCGGGCTGTTCCTGCCTTCGCGGGCGAACTGGGCGATCTGCCCTTCAAGATACGGGCGGAAGTCAGCCGCGTTCTTCAACTCACCGAGCACAAGGATGTTGCCCGGCTCGTTTTTCGCGTCCAAGCCCGCGCTGACGACTACCTCGTCGCCGAGGTACGCGCCGAACTCGCGCACACGCTCAATGATCTGATCAGCCCCCGCGCCCCGCCCTTCGCGCCCTTCGTTTTTCCACCACTCTTTGAGCGCGGGATTCTGGTTGATGCGCTCCTGCATGATGCGGTACGAGTCGGCGAGCCGCTGGCTCAGATTAGGGAGCGCGGCGTAAAGGACAGTACCTTCGGGCACGAGATCGAGGAAGCGCGAGGAGTAGCGCACGCCGGGGCGCGGGACTCTCGCGTCGATGTCCTGCCGCAGCCTCGTCAACTCCGCGGCGAGTTGCGTGTAGCGCGCGGCGTTGCGGCTCCAAGCGACTGCCTGCGTGAGCGAGACGGGTTCGAGGCGCGTGTTAGTCGTCACCTGATCGCCTGGGCGCAAGACATCGTCTTTGCCGGCATGATTCACGTGCACTTCGCCTTCGACGACCGCGACGCGCGATCCCTTCGTGCCGCTGCCGACGAAGAAGATCGTGCCCGTCACGGAGACGAGCGAATCCGGCGTGGCGACGTAGAGATGGCGTTCGCGCTGCTTCGCCGCCTCGACTGCCACGTCGCCGTGTTCGAGTTTGACGGTGACACCCTTCCTGTTCTCTGTGATAGATAGCTCGCTGCGCTCGCGCATCTCGACGAGCGATCCGTCGGCGAGGCGCAACACGGCGTTTGAATCTTTGGCCGTGCGCACGCGCTCGCCCTTCTGAATCTGTTCGCCCGTGCGGAGCGCGCGGCTCTCCGTTTCGGAAACGCGATAAAGATTGCCGTCCGCGCTCTCGACGGTCGCGGCGAGCGTTCTGCCGGAGAGGTCGAGGCGCTCGACGAAGAAGACCGCGGCGAGTCCGAAGCACAGCAGCAGACCGGCGGCGATGCTCCAACGCCACACCGGGGCGAGCGCCGTTTGCCTCGTCGGCCGAGGGTTAACTTGCGCTGCGCGCGCCGCCACTTGCGGCGTGCCCGCGCGCGCCGCCTTCAAAGCCTTGCGGCAAGGGATGCACTCGTGCGTATGGTCTTCGAGCAGTAGAGCGCGCGCCGACGAAAGCTCTCCGCGAAGGTAAGAAGGGATGAGCGATTGGTAATCCGCGCAGCCGCCGATCCGTTCGGCCGCAACGGCGGCCGGGGAGTCAATCAGCTTCTCGCCCGCCGCCTGCTCGGAGACGCGCGCCCAGACGCGCGCGGCCGCATCATTCACCGCCGACTGATCGACGCGCTCGGCGCGGACGCCGGCCACAACTTTGTCTAAAATGGCATTAAGCTCTTTTCTGTTGCGCTTCATGACTGTTTCTCCAAAAACTGTCTAATCTCACGGCGAAGGCGCGTGCGCGCGCGGTGGAGTGTGACGGCGACAACCGTCGGCGAAGTGCCGAGAAGTTCGGCGATGCTGTTGTTGTCGTAGCCTTCGAAGTAGCGCAGCGCGAAGACGGTCGCGGCGCGCTCGCCGAGCTGCGCAATCGCATGGCGCAAGAGCGCGCGCAACTCGCGGTCGGCGTGCTCCTCCTCCGGGCTGAAGTTCGGGGCTTTCAACTCCTGCGCGGATTCCATCGAATCGAACGAAACCAGGCGCGCCCGCCCGCGCCTGCGCACAAGGTCGAGCGCGGCGTTGACGGCGGCGCGGTGCAGGTAGCCCGCCGGATTCGGCGCGAGATCAGGCGTTTCGGCGTTCGAGGCCAGCCGTAAAAAGATCGTCTGGAGAACGTCCTCCGCGTCCGTGACACTTCCCGTGATGCGATACGCAGTGCGGAAAACCTGCTCGTGGTGCTCGCGGAAGAGTCTCTCAAGTTCGCCCGCCCCCTGCGCGGCGGGGGCGGCCCTTAAGCGAGCCGTGGTAGCTGCAACTGATGGCACATCGTTCTCCTTCACACCGTCACTACACATATAACGCGCCCCACAGCGGATTATTAACAACACTGAAAAATTTTTATTCAGATTCGCGCTCGGCTTGTTAATAAAAGCGGATTGCTCTCGTTATGCTTATGTTCGTAAAATTGCCATTGTCGGAATCCAATAAGCCATTGGATAACTTGACTCCACCAGCAAAAGGCATATAGGTGAGGGCGAGATACCTTCCATCATGAAAGGCCATCGAACCCGGCCTTAGTCGCCGCCTCCACCAGTCGCTCATCGCAGCAGACGATGAGCGGCCCTTTAGCCGACCTTTAAACCAGAAGGGCACCGCAGCTAGATTGAAAAAGTCGAACACCAGCGGCCTACACTGCACCGGTCCTAGGGTCCGGTGCATCCGCTGAGACCAGACGAGGCCACGTAATACTTGCTGATAATTCTGGTAGTCCGCAGCCGTTAAAGTACGGCTAGTCTCGGCCGGTCTCATCACGTACTACGCCATCTGGCATAGTTGCAGAGGTCGAGAAGGAAGAGTTTTAGCATGACGATGAGGCTCTAAGCTATTGAGTGTAAATGTAATATGGCGGAGAGGGTGGGATTCGAACCCATGATGGGCTTACACCCACTCCGGTTTTCGAGACCGTGTCGGGCCTCTCACTCAAGCCGCACTAACAAGTATCTGCTAGGAATTACCAACCAGCGTGGTCGCCAAAGCATGTCTCAGCTTAGCAGGTACGGGCACAGACGGACACCATCGGGGTTCTATCGTGTCCAGGTGGGCGGGAAGACTCTTTACGCCTCCAGCCGACAATTAACAAAGCCAAAGGTAGCCCATCTGACCGCCGGAAGCCCACTGTAGAGGTTATGAAGGTTAAAGGGAATCGGGAAAAAGTCGGGAATAATCTCTTGCCCAACTTACACCTTCTCAAAGCTTGCGTGGCACAATCGGTAAAATGACATACGAGAGGCGCTCGCGGTCGTGGTAGATTTTCTGCTGTGCCGCCTGCATCCGCGTCGTCTGGCCAAGCGCCTCGCCCGTGTTGAGATTGCGGTCGTATTTGGGAAAGGCGCTCGAAGCGACTTCGAGTCGGATGCGATGCCCGGGCCGGTACAACTGGCAGGTGTTCCACAGATCGAGGTCGTAAGTATAGGCGCGCCCCGGCTCGATTAGAGACGGCTTGTCCACGCCAGCGCGGAAGCGGGCGCGCACCATGCCGTCGGTCAGGCGCTGCGCAAATCCGTTGGGCCACACGTCTATGAGCTTCGCCATGAAATCCGTGTCGGGCGCGGAAGAGGCAGCGGTAAGCTGGACGCGAATGGGGCCGCACACTTCTGTCTCCGCCGTGAGCGGCTCACTCGCATAGACGAGCACGTCGGCGCGCTGTTCAACCTGACGATAGTCATCGGGGCCGCCGATCTGTGCGAAGCTCGGATCGGTGATGTAAGGAGTGGGCTGCGCCGGGTCGTAGGTGTAGTTGTCCGCAGGCTCGTTCGCCGGCGCGTCGGTGGTAAGCGTGCCGTCGCCGTTCAGGGTGTTCGCGCGGCCGTTGCTGTGGAGGTAATACTTCGTCCAGCGCGTGCGCGCGAGGGGCCATTCGTTCTCGTCCCGCCACACGTTCTCGCCCATGACGAAGATGCGCACGGGCGGCTCTCTCATCAGCCCGTCATCGCTGCCCTTCAGCCAGTGATCGAACCAGCGCAGCCAGTAGGCGTTCATGTCAATGACGGCTGTGGGGCCGAACTCTACTTCGCCAAGTTTGGTCGAAGAGTTGATGGCGTGCGGCCACGGCCCCAGCAAGAGTCTCTGGCTGCGGCGCGCTTCGGGGGTCGCGCCTTTGGTCGTCACACCGATGAAATTCAGGGGCGTGCCGACCTGCTCGTCGTCGTACCAGCCGGAGATGTCGAGAACGGGCACACGCACTCGTTCGTACTTGTTCTGATAGCGCCGCGACTCCCACCAACTGTCGAGCTTCGAGTGTGAGACTTCATCCTTCCAATTACGATTCGGTCGCCCCATCGCTTCATCCATCGTGATAAGCGGCAGATGTAGATAGAGTTTGTTCCAGTCAACCAAGTCCATGTTCTGTAGGACGTGCCCGGCGGTGAAGTGATACCAACTGATGTCCGCCGGCAGCGGTTGGCCCGTCGGCCACTCAACGAACGGATCGGAGGGCGAGGCGAGTACGATCATGGCCGCGAGGTGCGGCGGTCGTTGGACGGCGGCGAGCCATTGGATTGCGCCGTTGTACGAGCCGCCGAGCGTGCCGACTTTGCCGGTTGACCACGGCTGCTCGGCGCACCATTCGATAGCATCATAGCCGTCCGGCCCTTCGTTGCGGTAAGGCACGAACGTGCCGTCAGAGTCGCCGCGCCCGCGCACGTCCATATACACGACAACATAACCGTGCGCGACGAAGTAGCGGATGATCTTCAGATTGCTCGTGCTGGTCTTGGTGTAAGGCGTGCGCAGCAGGATGACCGGGTAGCGACCAGGCGCAACAGGTCGGTAAACATCGGCTGACAACTCTGTGCGGTCACGCATGGGGACACGGCGATTGAAATCTATCTTTAATTCAGCAGCAGGTTGAACTGTCGCGGGCGTTGCGGGAGTGCTTGTCGGCGTCGGTTGCTGGCCAAAAGTTTTTGGTGTGAGCGAGGCAAACAAAAGAATGATAAAGATCAGAATGGTACGCAGGTGATTCCCTTTTCTGGCTCTCGTCATACTGTCTGCCTCCTCATGCTTAAAAGCTCGTCTCAGACCGTCACCGTCGGTTGGTTCCAATTTGGTCGAAGGGCACGTTGCCTATACGGTAGTGCTGCCAGTCCTTGTAATCGAAGTGCCACCACTCAGCCTCGTAGACGGTGAAACCTTCAGCCTCCATCGCGGCCCGCAGCAGGTCGCGGTGCCAACGCTGCAATGAAGTGCCGCCCGGATAATTCGGGTACGCGCGGTCGGTCGTCTCGTCGTAAGTACTGACCATTTCGACAGGCTTGCCCGTCCGCAAGTCGTAAAGCGTCAGGTCGACGGCGCAGCCGCGGTTGTGGCGCGAACCCTGCGCAGGGTCGGCGACGAACTTCTTCTTGTCGTCCGGCGTGGCATCCCAGAAGACTTTGGTTACATACCAAGGGCGGTAGGCATCGTGGATAAGCAGCCCGTAGCCCATCTGTCTCAGCTTGCGGTTGGCGCGCACGACCGCTTCCGCCGCAGGGCGCTGCATGAAGGCGCGAGGCTCGGAGTAGAAGACCGTACCGAACAGGTTGTTCGTTGTCGCGTAGCGGATTTCGAGCTTGATCGTCGGGTCGAGTTTTATCAGTTCCACTAAATCCGTCGGGCGAAACGCTCCGCTCTCTTTTGGCGGCTCAGCAGTGCGCGCTTCCTTCAGTAGTTCGGGGACTGGGCGCAGCGGCGTCACGCGCAGTTGATTCGCCCCCTCTTCCGGCTCGATCTGCCGACGCTTGTATGTAATATCTCCGGCGATGACCTGCGCCGCACGACCTTTTGCGGCGCGCGTGAAGACGAGACGCTGCCCCGCGCGTTGTCCCGCGGCGGGAAACTTGAAGACAGTCTGCGAGACTTCCGTGAGCGGTTCGAGTTCCGTGCGCTTGAACAGTGCGTAGAGCCTGCCGTCTTTTTCGAGTATGTAGAGAATGCCATCGTCCGGCCCGTACTCGCCGATGAGTCCGCGCCAGCGCGCGGGCGCAGGTGCGGGCTTCGCTTGCGCGCGGAGGCTTGGCGCATGAAGTTTTGCAGTATGCGCGCGGGCTGCATTTGCGGCGTGCGTCGCAGCTTCATGCGCATGCGCCGAGGCAAACGCGATGAGCGCAAGGACGGTGATCTGCTTGAGTAGCCTCTTCATCATTCCTCTTCCCCTCTTGTTTGACGTTGCTCGACGCGCTCGCCCCTTGGACGCCAGATCAGGTAAGCGGGCGCGCCGACAAGGACGATGCCGAGTCCGACGCCTGCGCGCAAGGGCTGCGTCACAATCGTGTTCAGCGCGAGGGCGGCGGCGGCGATGATGAACAGCAAAGGCGTGAGGGGATAGCCCGGCACGCGATAGGGGCGCACGGCATCGGGCGCGCGCCATCGATAGACGAAGATGCTGGCTGCCGCCAGCGCGTAGAAAATCCAGCCGACAAAGACCACATAGGTCAGAAGTTGTTCAAACGTGCCGGTGATGGCGAGAACGACCGACCAGACAGCCCCGGCGACGATGGCGAACGCGGGTGTCTTAAAGCGCGGATGCACTTCCGCCAGACGTTGAAAAAATAGCCCGTCGCGCGCCATCGCGTAATAGACGCGCGGCGAGGTGAGCATGATGCCGTTCGCGGCGCTGAAGATTGAGATCAGAATGATGAGCGCGATCAGCTTCGCCGCGCCGGGACTCACGACCGTCGAGACGGCGGTGGCGGCGAGACGATTGGAATTCGCTACACCGGCTGGACCTAAAGCTGCGAGATAACCGAAGTTGGTGATCAAGTAAATGCCGACGAGCGCCGCCGTGCCCGTCACCAAGCCGAGCGGGAGATTGCGCTTCGCGTTGACGACTTCGCCTGCGTTGTAGGTGACGAACTGCCAGCCCTCGTAAGCCCAGAGTACGCCGATCATCGCCAGCCCGAAGCCGGAGGCGAGTGATACGTTGTAGTGTGCGGGCCAGAGCACGGCGGCCGCCCCTTGAAACCCACGTCCGAGCCAGAGCAGGCAGGCGCTCATCAACAGGAGGCCAAAAACTTTCGCGGCGGTCGTCCAGTTTTGTAGATCGGCGCTCGCCCGCGTGCCGATGACGTTGACCGTCATCACCACAGCGATCATCAGGACGGCGATCAATTTCTCAAGCCACGGCTTGAGCGGCACAAGCTCGCCGAGGTAGGCGCTAAAGGCGACACTGAGCGTCGCCACCGCGCCGCTGCTGATGATGAAGAAGAGCGTCCAGCCGAAGAGAAAGGCGGGGAATTTGCCGAAGCAGTCGCGGATGTAGATGTAGAGTCCGCCCGCCGCCGGTTTCATCGCACCCAGTTCGCCGTAGGTCAAAGCGCCGAGCAAAGAGAGCACGCCGCCCACAAGCCAGACCAGCAGGGCCGGGATGATGAACCCGTCAACTTGGCGCAGTACCGTGCCGGGGACGAGAAAAATGCCCGACCCGATCACCGAGCCGATGGTCAGCAGGATCAGATCGCGCAGTCCGAGTGTGCGCGGCAAATTTGCCATGTGGCGCGACCCCCTCGACTTCTCAACTTCGGCGGACGCCTTCCCGATAGCGCGTGCTGAAACCTATTGAACGCGCTCGCAAAATCTCAATAACACGTGCGACGTAAAGCGCATTAGTTGTTTTTGATAAACGCTTGCTTTTTTTGTCAAGAGACCAGACCAACGGTCTCCCGGCGAACTGTCAGGGCTTCGACGCGAGCTTCGTTAACTTCAAAGCCGATGCCGTGACCCGTCGGCGCTCTGATCGTGCCTTCTCGGCTCACTGTCACCGGCGGCTCAATGATGTCCTCTTCCCAATAGCGCGCCGAAGCCGAAACATCGCCGGGCAGAGTAAAGCCGGGGAGCGTGGAGAGGGCGATGTTGTGCGCGCGCCCGATGCCGGCTTCGAGCATCCCGCCGCACCACACGGGTATGCCGTGCGCTTGCGCGAATGATTGAATGTCCTTCGCCTCGCTGAAACCGCCGACGCGACCGAGCTTGATGTTGATGATACGGCACGCGCCCAGTTCATGCGCGTGTTGCGCGTTCGTGAGCGAGACGATTGATTCGTCGAGGCAGATCGGCGTTTTGATCTCGCGCTGCAACTTGGCGTGGTCGAGTAGGTCACCGGGCGCGAGCGGCTGCTCGATCATCAGGAGATTGTAGGCGTCGAGACGTTTGAAGAGCGGTGTGGCCGCCTCAATCTGATAAGCGGAGTTCGCGTCAACCGAAAGTGTGATGGCGGGAAATTGTTTGCGGACGGCTTCGACCAACTGCACGTCGCTGCCCGGTTTGATTTTGATCTTGATTCTTTGGTAGCCGCTCTCGACCTCGCGTGTGACCTTGTCGAGCAGCGCCTCGGTCGAATCCTGTAAGCCGATGGAAACCCCGCAGGTAATTTCGTCTCGCACGCCGCCGATGTGTCGCCATAAAGGTTGTTCGGATAGTTTCGCTTCCAAATCCCAGATGGCTGCTTCGACCCCTGCCTTCGCCATGCGGTTTTCCCGAATGGGTGCGAGCGAGCGCCTCACGTCAGCGGCGCTCGCGACCCGCGCCGCCGCCAGAAGGGGCGCGACGTACTTCGCCGTAATCAACCACGCGGTGTCTATTGTCTCGTGATTAAAAAAAGGGTTCTCGGCGGCGACGCACTCGCCGTAGCCGGAAGCCCCGTCCTTGTCGAACGCCCTGACAAGCAGAATGCGCCGCCGCGTGGTGCGCCCGAAGCTGGTCTCGAACGGCGCTTTCAGCGGCAGCTCGATCTCTCTGAGTTCGATGCGCTCAAGTTGTAGCTTCATAGTCTTCAGGTTCTACCCGCGTGTCGGGGTCGGTGCAATCAACGTTTGCCCATAGCAAAGACATCGCGCCTAGCTGCGTCTTTTAATAATTCGAGGCGAAGCGCAGCAGATGCCCCACGAAGGCGAACCACAGGTAGCCGAGGCACGCCAGCACAAAAAGTGTTGCTTGGAGCTTGCCCCAGATTCGCTTTTGCCTGCTGCGCCAAGACCGGATCGCGTTGTAGAGCACCGCCAGCGTGCCAACCGCCCCAAGCAAGCCGATCAACTGAATGAGGTAACGCCGCGCGTTCCATTGATCACTGAAGACTTCGAGATGCGTCAGCCCGTAGAGCACAAGGGCGGTCATCGCCAGCACGAAGACCAGATTCAACGCAAAGACAATCCGCCCGGCGAGCCGCAGACGCCGTTCTGCTGTTGTCAATTCAAGCTTGCGCCCGTAGTGTCGGCGCACGAAGAATGCGACCGGCCACAACAAGAGCGTGAGCAACATGACGAGCAGCGAAATCGCCACGACGAATAAGAGCGCCCTGCCGTTCTCCCACAACCCTACGCGCTGATAGATGAAAAACGGATAGGTCAAGATCATCTGCATATGCCCGCTCGCATCCGGTTTGAAGATGAGTTTCTCCTGCCCGTTCTCTTCGAGGAACGTCATGGGCGCGATCTCGCGCCAGCGTTTGGGCTTGCCGTTCGCGCCGGTCATCTGCGCGACCACGATCATTCCGTCCGCGCTCGGCGCGACGTTGGCTTCGCTGAGCAGAGACGCCGACTTCAGGAATGATTCTTCACTCCGGCGACTCAGGATGTACGAGCCGCTCACCTTTCCGGCGTCCTCTTTCGCGCTGCCGAGCGTCGGCGCATTGGGCAGCGTGTAGGGGAAGTAACGATCAAGGAACATCTCCCAGATGGTCGTCCGCGGCAAAGGATTCCCGCGCCCCAAACTATTATGCGAGACGAAGAAGCCGACGCCCTTGTCCGGCAGCAGGTGCAAGTCGCTGTGGAAGTATGCGGTGTCCCCGCCGTGCCCAATAATCCGCTGCCCGTTGCGCGATTCTTCGTAGAAGCCGTAGCACATTCCGTTAGCCGCCGCGTCTAACGTGAACAGTTGGCTATGCATGAGCAGCGCCGTTTCGGGTTTCAGAATGCGCGCCCCACCCAACTGCCCGTCTTGCAGGTGCGCGAGCATGAAGCGCGCCATGTCCGCGGCGGTACTGCTCAGGCTGCCCGCCGGAAAGGGGCCGACGACCTCGAACGGGTGCGGCCCGTCGGACGCAAGCTCGTAGCCGTTCGACATGTGTGGGGACAGCTCGGCCGGCAGGGGCTGAGCGAAAGTCGAATGTGTCATGCCGAGGGGCTTGAGGATGTTCTCCGCGACGTAATCGTTAAACGGGCGACCCGAAACGCGCTCGACGATGTAGCCAGCGAGCGCCGCCCCGTAGTTCGAGTAGGACGGGGTCGTGCCCGGCGGATAGACGCGCGCAGGAATGTGCGTCTTCAGATACTGTCCGAGGTCGGGGTGGGCGGCGCCGGCGTTAAAGATGTCCTTAACCTGCTCGTCGAAACCGGCTGTGTGAGACAGAATGTTCTTCAGCGTGATCGGCTGCCCGAAGGCTTCGGGAATCTTGAAGTCGAGGTAAGCGTTCACGTCGCGGTCGAGGTCGAGCTGGCCCTGCTCAGCTAACTGCATCACCGCCGTCCAAGTGAAGAGCTTCGAGACGGAGCCGGGGCGGAACAGCGTCTCGTCCGCCGAGACAGGTTTTCTCTTTTCGTAATCGGCGTAGCCGTACCCTTTGGCGAACAGGAGCTTCCCGTCCTTGACGACGGCGACGGTCGCGCCTGCGATGTCGTCGCGTTCGAGTTGCAGCGGCACGATGCCGTCGAGGAAAGTCTCCAAGTCCTGCGCTGTCAATTCGTGCGTGCCGGTCGGAATGTTGCCTGTGGGCAACTGCTCCGTTCCCTCTTTGCTCGGCGTCTTGGGTAGCGTCGGCACTTGCCCCCACACTGTTGCGACGACCAGCAAAGCGAGCACGATTAGACTTGTGATCCGCCGTAATCTCATCTTCCCCTCCTCGGAGTCTCATCGGTTAACGGCGGGCGGATTGCCGCGCCTCGTCGTCTCGGTCGTCGCCGGGTCAGACAGACCAGATTTGCGCGCGCACGCGCTTGAAGTTGCCGCCGGGCACTCCTTCAATCTGCCGTCTCGTCGTCACACGAAGTCGGCAAGTCTTTGCGCCCGACTGAGAAGATAAATTCCGAGTCGCTGCGCGCCTCGATTTTGGCGATAGAATTCCTCAACCAGATAGCCCGCGGCGATGGCTTCAGTGAAAGCCCAGCGCGTAGCTTCCCGCCACTCGAACGCTAACTCGGCATTGCGCCGCTCCAAGGCGTTGATGTCCGCCGGTATCTCTATCAGAGCTTGCTCGTGCGAGAGCTTATCAGTCAGGTCGTTTTTGCGCGGGGCGTCATCAGCGCCTAACTGAACGAGCGGCATTAAGCGCCCGAAGTTGGGCGCAGGGGCCGTGCCGCCGAGTCGCCCGTTCACACGGCGGCTGGTGAGCAGCCACGTGACCCACAGGCGGTCGGTGCCGTTGCGGTGCAGAAAACTCGCCGCATCCTCACCGTAGAAGTTGACGAGGTAACGATCCGAAATCACGCCGAGCTTGTTGAAGTTGAAATGCGCGTTCAGACTCTGTAACGGATCAAACGTCCACGTCATTAGGTTGATACCCAGCGCGAGCACGCGCTCGCGCTGCGCCAGTTTGAGCCTGCGGCCGAGATCGAAGTTGCGGTAAGCGGGCTTGACCGCCAGCATGTGCGAGTGATGCGCCACAGTTCCGTGCTCGTGACTGACGAAGCCGTAAACAAAGCCGATGAGAGCTTCATGGTCGAATGCGCCGAGCAAAACGCCGCCCGCCATCTTGGCGGCGACCAGATGCGAAAGCGGCACAACGTCGAGATCGGGTAACCCCCACACTTCCTGCTGAAGTGCTTCGACGGCCCGCATCTCCGCGCCCCCATCAATGTCGCGGATAACTATGATTGGTGTCTCAGCGCGGCCGGTATCGTTAACATCCATTAATCTCGCATCGGACATAGGACTATTTGCTCTTACCGGGCCCCCACAAAGCGCGTCCCGGTTTCGCGCCGGTGTGCGCGCCGTCTTTAAGCACTTGCGCACCGTTGACAAAAACATCACGGACGCCGACTGCGTACTGGTGCGGGTTTTCAAACGTGGCGCGGTCGGCAATTGTCTGCGGGTCAAAGACGACCACGTCGGCGAACATGCCTTCCTTAAGAAAGCCACGATGATCTAATCCAAGGTTCGTCGCGGGCAGGCCCGTGAGTCGCCTGATTGCTTCGGCCAGCGAGATCATCTTCTCTTCGCGCACATACTTGCCGAGCAGTCGCGCGAAGTTGCCGTAAGCGCGCGGGTGCGCGGAAGACTTCAGGTAGACACCTTCGGGGGCAATTGAGGCTGCGTCGGAGCCGAATGAAACCCAGGGCTGGCGAATCTGCTGCCTGATATTCTCTTCGCTCATCAGAAAATAGATCGTGCCGACGCGCGAACGATCTTCGAGCACCAAGTCCATGATCGTTTCGACCGGGTCACGCCCGCGCATCCGTGCGACTTCGGCGAGCGTCTTGCCGGTGAGCGGCTTTAGCTTTTCGGTCTTGAAACTCGCGAGCAAAATTCGCTCAGGCGAACCGGCGAGTAGGTAGAGATTCTCCCACTCGTTGGTGGGCGTGCGAACGGCCGCGGCGATCTTCTGGCGTGTAGCCGGGTCTTGCAGCCGCCGGTAAGCAGCTTCACGCCCGCCGTCGAACACCCACGGCGGCATCGAAGCATCGAGACCAGTCCCGCCCGCCGGGTAAGTGTACATATCAGCGGTGATCTTCAATCCTTGCCGGCGGGCGTCTGCAATCATTTTGATCACCTGATCCATCTTGGGCCAGTTCGCTTCGCCCGACGCTTTGAGATGATAGATTTCGGCCGGCAGACCGGCCTCACGACTGATGCGAATTGTTTCCGCCACGCCTTCGAGCAACTGATTGCCTTCGCTGCGCATGTGCATTGTGTACTTGCCTTTATATTTGGCCGCGACCTTGCACAACTCGATCAGCTCATCCGTCTTGGCGAAGAAAGCGGGCGGATAGATTAAAGCCGTTGTGATGCCGAGCGCGCCGGCTTCCATCTCGCGCCGCACCAGCTCGCGCATCTGGTCGAGCTGCGCAGGCGTCGGCGGCTTGTCGTCAAGCCCGATGACATACTCGCGCACTGTCGCTGCGCCGATGAACGACGCGAAATTTTGCGAGACTCCTCGTTTCTCAAGGTAGTTGAGATATTCGGCCAGCGTAGTCCACTCGATCTCATACTTCACATCGCCTTGCGCGTCGCGGAGACGCTGTTTCATCTGATCGTTGAGCGGCCCCATCGAAGACTCGCCGAATATCTGAGTAGTCACGCCCTGCTTTAACTCGCCCAGCGAGCGCCCATCCACAATCAAAGACGACTCAGAGTGAGAGAGCATGTTGATGAAGCCCGGCGCGACGGCCATGCCCTTGGCATCAACAATCGTCGGCGCGGTAGCCCGGCTCAAGTTGCCAATCGCGGCGACGCGGTCGGCCTTGATGCCTACGTCCGCTCTCAAAGGCGGCCGGCCAGTGCCGTCGTAGACAGTGCCGCCCCTGATGATCACGTCAAACCGCTGAGCTTGGGATTCCGTGCGGCGCGGCTCTTGCGCGGCTATGACGCCTAACAGCGCAAGGACTAACGTCAGAGTCAGAAACTTTTTCAAGTTGATCCTCATTTCTGCGAGGCCGCGCCTGCTTTCTCCGTGCTGCTATATTTCTTGAGCAGATCAATCGCGCGGTCGGCCAGCTTGAAGAGGTGCGGGTGCGCCCGATTGCCGTTGGTCAGGATGGCGAACCCGAGCTTGCGGTCGCGATTGCCAAGCAGGAAGGCCGTATAACCGGGCACGCTACCGCTGTGCGCGATATAGCGCTCACCATTGCGCACCTCGACCCACCACGTCAACCCGAAGCCGGCGGTCTCATTGCCCCAGATGCCTTCTATCCCGCCCTTAAATTGATCATATTGGCGCGTGAACATCTGCTCCAACGTCTGTTCACTGATGATCCGTTTGCCCTTGAAGACGCCGCCGTTGAGATTGGCAATTAACCAGTTGGATTGATTGAGTACCGTGCCGTAAACAATCCCCGCCGGCCAGACCGCAGCCTTGAGGCGCACCGTCGCCAACTGACTGCCGGTCTTTTCATCCACCGTGTAAGGGACGGCTAAACGCTCCTCCATCTCCGGCGTTGGCTCAAACGCGGTGCTCGTCATCTCGAGCGGCGTGAAGACGTGCTCCTGAATATATTGTTTGTAGGGTACGCCCGAAAACTTCTGCACGAGATAGGCGACGAGCGTGTAAGCCATGTTCGAGTAAACGACGGAGGTCAATGGAGGCTTATCCACCTTGAGCGACTTGCGTAAGTATTCTTCGAGCGGCGGTGGCGCGGTGTCGCCCCATACGGGGTACGGGCCGAAGTCGCCGGGCAAGCCCGAAGTGTGCGTGAGCAGATGACGGAAGGTGACAGGGTGTTGCGGGTCTTCGTTCTGAATCTTGAAATCCGTCAGGTAATCGTTGACGCGATCATCGAGCTTGAACTTGCCCTGCTCCATCTGTTGGAGCAGAGCGATGGTGGACATCGCCTTGAAGGTCGAGCCGATCAGATAGACCGTGTTCGTCGTGGCGGGCGTGCGCGCCCACAGATTCGAGTGACCGTAAGCGCCCGTCCAGATTACTCGGTCGCCAGAAATCAGCGCGATTGACGCCGAAGGAATTTTTCCTTCGAGGAGAGCGCGCTGAATCTCAGGCTCAAGTTCTGCGACGACGCGATCAATGTTGAGGGTCTGGGCGTGAGCGGGACGGGAAGCAAGCGAAGACAAGGCCACCATGCCGACCGCAACCAAGAGCCATCGGCGCAAGTGTGTGCGGCGCTGCGTTTGCAGTTTGAATTGATACATGCTTGATTCCTTAGTCCCGCACTATCGCGCCCGCTCCTCCACCGGCATGGCGATGTAGGAGGCGTGCTGCCCCGCGCGGAACACGCGCTGGGTCACGCGCTGAAAGTCCGACTCTTTCGCCAGAAAGATGTTCGGCACGAAGCGCTGGGGATTGCGGTCGATCACCGGAAACCAAGTGCTCTGCACCTGCACCATGATCCGATGCCCTTTGAGGAAGACGTGATCGTTGGCCGGGAAGCCGATCACGTAATGCGTCACCGCGTTCGGCACGAGCGGTTCGGGCTTCTCGAAACTGTTGCGGTAGCGCCCACGAAATACGTCGCCCGCGATCATCAGTTCATAACCGCCCAGCTTCGGCTCAGGCTCATGCTTCTCCGGGTAAACGTCTATGACTTTCACCACCCAATCGCTGTCCGTGCCAGAGGTCGAAGCAAAGAGGTTGGCGACGACTTGCCCCGAGACGACGACATCATTCTCAAGCGGTTCAGTGGCCCACGTGCGCACGTCCGGCCGATGATCCACGAACCGTTGGTCTTCAACCAACCAAGTCGTCCATCCCGAATGCAACTCAACGGGCCGATGGCGATAGGGGACAGGATTCGCGGGGTCTGAGACGTAACTGTCGAATGCCTCCTCAACAGTCTTGGGCGGCGGGTCGAAAGACAGCTTCCCGTCCGCCTGAAAGTAGAGTCGCCGCTCGACCGTGTTGCTTTTCGGCGGCCAGGAGTCGTGCCGCACCCACTCGTTCCCGCCGGTTCTGAACGTCAGCGCCTCGGGCAGATCGAGCGTGCCTTTTCCCTTCAGGTGATACGCCAGAAAGCGCGCCAGCACGTTCTTGCGATAATACTCAGAGGTCTTACTGCCGAAATCAATGGGGCCGAGTTTCTGCCCATCGCTTCTGGACCAGCCGCCGTGATTCCACGGGCCGACGACGAGAAAGTTGTTGTGCGCCGAATCGTGCCGTTCGAGCAGTTCATAAATCTTGAGTGGGCCATAGAAATCTTCCTGATCCCACCAGCCCGCCACGTTCAGCGTCGGCACGGTCACGCGGTTCAGCCACGGCGCGAAGCCTTGCCGTTTCCAGAACGCGTCGTAGTCAGGGTGGTTCACGAAGTCGTTCCAGGTCGGGAGCCGATTATGGAAATGCTTCGCGTTGGCGTTCGACAGCGGCCCGAGATGCAGATACCACTCGTATGCGTCGTAGCGATCAATGACCGCCACCGGGTCCGAAATCTCTTTCGACGATTCCATCATGTAGGCATACTCGAAGCCGTAGCTCAGACGGAAAGCGCCGTTGTGGTGGAAGTCGTCGCCGAGCCACATGTCCGCCGGGGAGGCTTGGGTGACGGCTGCATGAAGCGCCGGATGCGGATCGAGCATGCCCATCACGGTGAGCCACGCGCCGTAGCTCGTGCCCGCCATCCCGACGCGCCCGTTGTTGTTGGGCACGTGCTTCAAGAGCCATTCAATCGTGTCATAGGCGTCGGTGCTCTCATCAATCGCCTGCTTGTCTTGGGGGTCTCGCGGCTGTCGCAGCATGACGAACTGCCCCTCCGACTTGAACCGTCCGCGAATGTCTTGCAAGACGATGATGTAGCCGTCCGCAGTCAACTCCGGCAGCGAAGCAGCTATGCGCGCCGAATCGAGTTGGCCTGTGCCGTAAGGGGTTCTGAGCAGCAGGAGCGGGAGTTGTTCGCTGGCAGATGTCGGCACATACACTTGTGTGTAGAGACGCCCCCCGTCGCGCATCGGGAGCATAGCCTCAGTAGGATTGAAGACTGGGTTTGTAGCTGGCTGCGCATGGAGGGACGGGGCAACCGCGAGGCAGATCAGCGCAACGAGCAGGCGCGGAACAAACGTGGTGACGGCTGCTTTGGTTTTATCTATTTTCATTTCCCCTCTTTGAAGATTCTTTCGGCCACCCGCTAACGCGGCGACACGCGATCAATGGGGGCGGGGCGCGGCACACGGCGCCCCGGACTCTGGTCAAGCAGCTTGAGTGCTTCCTGCACCGCTCGTTCAAGCTGCGGATCGTGTCCCTTTATCACTTCGGCCGGCGTGTACTCCACTTCGATATCCGGCGCTACGCCCTCATTCTCTACCGCCCACCGGCCCGAAAGATCATAAAAAGCCAGCGTGGGCGCGGTGATGCCGCCGCCGTCAATTGTTGGTGGCGTGCCGAGCGTGCCGACGAGGCCGCCCCAAGTCCGCGTGCCGACCAGCGGGCCGAGCTTGCGCAGATGAAACATGTAAGGCAAGGCGTCGCCGCCTGAGCCGGCCGACTCGTTAATGATCATCACCTTGGGGCCGTAGATGCCGGCGATGGGCGAGGTCGCGGGCTGGCCGTCGCGCTGCGCGAAGTAGCCCATGAGTTTTCGATCCAACTCGTTCACGATGTAATCCGCGACTTGGCCGCCGTGATTGTATCGCTCGTCAATGATCGCGCCGTCCTTGTCCTGCTGGGCATAGTAGTAGCGGGTAAAGTAGGTGTAGCCAGGGCCCGCCGTGTTAGGCAGCCACACGTAAGCCAAGCGCCCGCCTGAGAGTTTGTCCACCAGCCGGCGATTATCCTCAATCCACGCCCGCGTTCTAAGCCCATCCTCGCTCGCAACCGGGATCACGGTCACAACCCGCGAACCTTCCAGCGCGGGCGTCTTGCTGACTCGAATCAGCGTCTGATGTCCGGCCGTGCCCTCGAATAGGCTGTAGAGATTGGTGGGCGGGAGGAGAGGCCGGCCATTAACTTCGAGCAGATAATCTCCCTCGGCCACTTGAATGCCCGGCGCGCTGAGCGGCGCGCGCAGATCGGGATTCCAATTCTCGCCCGTGTAGATGCGCTTGAGCCGATAGCGCCCGTTCTCTACGGCGAAGTCCGCCCCCAACAAGCCGACCGACACGGGGTCTTCGGCGGGCACGTCGCCCGTGCCGGTCAGATACGAGTGGCCTACTGTCAACTCGCCGCCCATCTGCGCGATCAAGTATCCGAGGTCGGCGCGATGACCCACGTAGGCTAAGAGCGGGCGATACTTTTCGTAGATCGCCTGCCAATCAGCCCCGTGCATTTTGGGATCGTAGAAATACTCGCGCTGGATGCGCCACGTCTCGCGATAAATCTGCGCCCACTCGGCGCGCGGCTCGACCCGCATCTCAAGTTGGGCCACATTGAGCGGCCCGTCCCCGACCTTAGCGGGGCGATCCGTCGCTACGATCCCCCACGACGCGCCGCCGCCCGCGCTCGCCTGATAGAGCAGTTTCTTCTTGTCGTTCGAGAGCGAGTAAGCGCGAATGCCTTCGAGGAAAGGCGCGGCTGTGCGCTCTTTCAATTGATAACGCTGCAAGCGGAGTGACGGTGGGCCGGCGGTGGCAGCGGTCGTCGGGATCGGTTCGGTATAGTAAAAACTCCCCGCCGCGCCGGCCGCGAGATTGCTGTAATCACCGGCCGGAATGTTGACGGCGATGATTCGTTGCCCGATTCGATCAAAGTCGATCCGAACATTTACCGTCCGCGGCGCGGCGGGCGTCGGTTGCGGCGCGGCTTCGGCGCGGGGTTCTACGCTCGGCGTAGGTTTCGGCTCGTCGCCAGTCTCCGGCAAAAGCGGCGACGGTTCGCTTGCGCTGAGCACCGCGAGATAGATCGCCCGGCGCACAGGGCGATCTATCGAACTCATCTCCAGCCAGCCGGTGCTCGGGCCGTAGTTCGTGCTCGCCATGAAGTATAGATACTTGCCTCCGGCATCGAAGGCAGGCGAGATTGAGTCCGCTAGTCCGTCAGTAAGTTGGTGCGCTTTTTTCTCCGCCAGCGAGTAAATAAAGATCGCGCGCAGGTGGTTGGGCAGATTCTTCGAGTAGGCGACCCACTTCGAATCCGGCGAGCACGCGGCATCGAACTGGCGCACCGGATCGGGATAGTTGTCGGTATCAACCTTCGTCGCCTTCCCATTTGCCACCTCGATGGCCCAAAGGTTGCGATGGTTATCCTGAAGCAGTATCTGCGTTCCGTCCGGCGACCAGATGGGCGCGGAGAAGAATGCGGTGGACGGTAGTGCAATCGCCCGCGCCGTCGTCACGCCGAGCGGATCGCCGAGCATGAGTTGATACTCTCCGCTCGCGTCTGACAGCCAAGCGAGTTGAGTGCCGTCGGGCGACCACTCGGGACTGCGGTCATGCGCGCCCGGACTTTGCGTTAGGTTTCGATAGTCGCCCTTCTCCGCCGGTACGGTGAAGATTTCGCCGCGCGCCTCGAACGCCGCGCGGATGCCGGTCGGCGAGAGCGCGGCGTTGCGGATCATGCTGACTACTTTCTTGAACTGCGGGCGTGCCCAAGGGAGATCGCCGGTCACTTCGATGTTGAGTCTTTGCGCCTTGCCCGTCTTTGTGTCGAGCAGATAAATATAGCCGGCCTGTTCGTAAACAACCGCGTCGGAGCCGGCCGATGCTGTCATGATGTCGAAGTCATCATGCCGCGTCAGTTGTGTCACTTGCTTGGTGTCAACGCGGTAGGCGAAAAGATTCATCGTGTGGTCGCGGTCGGAGAGGAAGTAGATCGTATTGCCGACCCACATCGGGAGCGTATCGTTGCTGTTCGTCCACGGGAGTTTCTCAACAGAGTAGTCGGCTAGATTCATGACCGAGATCGGGTGCGTCCGTCCGCCGCGGTAGTGCCGCCACATACTGGCCTCGTACCACTCCGGCACGAACGCAGTCGTTAACTCCTCGTAAGCCAAGCGCCGCCCATCGGGTGAGAAATCGGCACTGAACGCGCGCGGCATCGGCAGCGGCTCAGGCAGTCCGCCGTCAAGGCCGACCATCCAAAGGCGAAAGTACGACTGTTGCGGCGCGCTCGTCCGGACTGAAGCGAAGATCACGCGCCGACCATCGGGCGTCCAGCCGCGCACGCGATCAAGGCCGGGATGATAGGTTAGACGCTTTGGCTCGCCGCCCGTCGTCGGCATCACGTACACGTCGGTGTTCCCAGCAACGGTGGCGGTAAAGGCTATCTGGGTTCCGTCAGGAGAGAAGTACGGGTCTGTCTCGACGCCCTGGGTGGAAGTGAGGCGGCGTGCCTGCCCGCCGGCGCGCGGCACGACCCACAAGTCGCCTGCGTACTCGAAGGCCACCGAGTCACGGCTCACCGTAGGGTGCCGAAGCAGGCGCGTGCCCTGCGCAGACGCGACGCCTGAAATGGACAGACACAATAGCAGCGCGAAGAAGATCAGTCGTTGCATGTTCATGGATGATTTCTCAAGAGGCGTTAATTGTAAAAGCTATGGATGCGGCCTGCCAGCACAGCAGCCGTTTAGTAGCAAGTCCGTTCTGTTCCCTCTCCTGTTGGGAGAAGGGCCTGGGTGAGTATGTAAACGCGCAACCGAGCGAGACAGTAGCCACTAAAAATTGCCCCGTCGCGCCCTCTTCCCAACCTTATCCCCCAAGTGAGAGGGAATCCTCGCTGCCGACTCAGAACTCGATTCTGAATCCGACCTGCCCTTCGCGGCCCGGCAGCACCTGCGTCGCCCTGCCGAAAGGCTGCGTCAGGCTCGTCGCCGACTGGCCGACCGCGGCGGGGTTCTGGCGGTTGAGCAGATTGAAGAACTCGAACAAGAATTGTAGCTTGACCCGCTCGCTCAAGGCGCACCGCTTGGCGAAGCGCATATCTAGGTTGACGAAGGGCGGTGCGGTGAAGCCGTTTCGGCCCGCGCTCGGCCCGTGGTCTATGGAGTTGAAAGTGCCATTGCCGTCCGGGTCTTCCGTCGTGGCGGCGGTGCGGCTGAAGTGGAAGCCGCTCTGCGCCCGAAAGATACCGCTGACCTGCATCTGCCAAGGTAACTCAACCAACCCGTTAAGCTGGAAGATGTGATCGAGCGCCAGATCGGACGGCCCCTTGTCGAGATCGGGGCCGTTAAGAAACGTCCCGGCCTGCGCGACGAACTTGCCGGTGGTAGTGGTGAACGGGCCCGTCTGGTTGCTCCTACCCGTGCTCGGCTCAGTCACCACCAGCACTGTGCCGATGAAGCTGTCCGAAGGCAGCGAATTAATACCGAGTTGATTGTCGGTAGCATGGGCGAAGGTGTAGTTCCCGCCCACGAGGAAGCGGCGGCTCAAGCGCCGGTCGAAGTTGAGCACGAGCGCGTCGTACTTACCTTTGTAGAAGGGGCCGAAAGTTCTGATTGCGCCCGCAGTGAATGGTGGTAAGTACCTGCGGCCCAGCACCCGCGCCGCGAAGTCTATATTGCTTTCACGGAGACCCAGTATGTCGTGTATGGCGCGGTGGTAATAGTCCGCACTGACCACCATGTCCTTCGTGATCTGACGCTGCACGCCGATGCTAAAGCTGAACGTGTGCGGCGTTTTGAAGCTTGGGTCAATGCTGGTGGGCGCAGCTTGCGCGGGGACAGCAGCATGAGTCAACGCGCCGAACGGCCCGAAGAAGAAGAAGCCTGCGGGGCGGCCCACCGCGGCGCTGGCCTGAGCCGTATACTGATCCGGCGTCAGTCCCGACAGCGCCTGCACGTTGTTGATGTTAATCACGGCGTTGGCCGGGATGGGCGCGTGGCCGGGCGCGACCACGTTGTTGAGCCTGTCAATCCCGACATACGGCTGCGACGCTCCGACCGGGCACTTCGCGCCGCTGGCCGCGATCTGCGCGTCGGTCAGACTCGTCGAGACGCACAACCCGTTGGGCGGATACAGCGAGCCGTTGACGAGCGCCACCACCAGCGTTGGGACGCCGTAGAAACCGCGCGGGTATGAGAACGGCTGGACGACTCTTTGATCCGCGCCGCCAAACGGGGGCACGTCGCGCACAAGCCCCAGCCGATACTGATCGTAGAAGATGCCGAAGTGGCCGCGCACGACCGTCTTCGGCGTCACGGCCCAAGCCGCGCCCAAACGCGGCGCCCAATTCCGGTAGAACTTGAACGCAGAGTCGTTATCCCAACGCAGGCCGAGGTTCAAAGTGAGCTTGGGGCGCAGCCGCCAGTCGTCTTGCGCGAACACCCCGTTGTAGTTGTTCCGCAGGTGCATCTCGTTGGCCGCGGGCGTGAGTCCGCCCGCCGTCGTGACTGTGAAGAAGCCCGAATTAATGGGGCCGAAAGTTTGGAAGTCGGCGACCGTGGCGAAGAGTTGTGTGCGGAGGCTCTGCGATTCGACGCCGTCAACTTTCGTCCGCAGGAAATTCCACCCGACTTTCACGTCGTGATCGCCGAAGAGTTTGTCGGCGTTGGCTGTGAATGAAGTGTACTTCTGGTCGAGGTTTGAGGCCGTGAATTGGTTGCCGAAAGTGACCGACGGGAAGTCGCCGAAGAAGGTGCCTGTCGTGTTCGAGCTAAACGGGTTGAAGACCGTCGCCGCCCCAGCATCCGGGTGGGAGGGGCGCGTGTCGGAAGGCTCACCGCGATACGCGCCGCGCAGCGTCACGACCCACGGGCGGCCTTGCTCGCCCAACAGAATGGTGTCGCCGAACCCCAGCAGCAGGTGGCGCGCGCCGGTGTCGTTGCGCGTTGATGGCAGATTACCCGACTGTGAGAGCGGCAGGAAATCTCTGACCACCTGATTGGTGTAATTCACCTCCTCGGTTAGGCGGTGCCGCCCGAGCGTCTCGTCGAACTTCAAAAAGTTGCGCGTCTCGAAGCTGCGGGACGGGTTGTCGAATCGACTCTCCTGATTACGCAGCAGTTGATTGACGACGGCACTGCCCGTGTCGGGGAATTTGAAATCCAGCCGCCGGTTCTCCGTGATCCGCTCTGACGACCCGAAGAAGAAAACTTTGTCTTTGATCACGCGCCCGCCGAGCGCGAGGCTGTAATCGAAGCGATGCAAGAACGGCGCTTCCGTCCGCGTCGGGTCAAGCGAGTTGTTGCTGTCGAGACCGTTGTTGCGGTGAAACAGCGAGCCGACGCCGTGGAAGCCGTTGCTGCCGCTCTTGGTGATGACGTTGACTGTCGCCCCGGAAGCCTGCCCGAACTCAGCCTTGTAGCCGGCTGTCAGTACCTGAAACTCGGCGATCGTCTCCTGATTAAACTGCGCCGCCGGGCCGCCGTTGACGGTGTCTTTGTTCGGCTGCCCGTCGATCAGAAAGTTGTTGTTGCCGCTGCGCTCGCCCAAGACCGGGTTGGCGTTGTCGCTGTTGGGGTTGGCTTGGCGATTGATGGCCACGCCGGGCACGAGTTGCAACAGGTCAAGGTAGTTCCGCCCGTTGACGGGCAGTTCCGTGATCTTGCGCGGCGTGATGGTCGCGCCCGTGGCGGACGTGTTCTGATCTAATAGCGGCAGCGCGTCCGAACTCACATTGACCACCGCCCCGACGCCGCCGACCTGCAACTTGATATCGAGCGTGACGACGCGGTTGAGCGTCAGTTCGATGTTGGCTGTGCTCGTGGCGAAGCCCGTCCCCGAAACCGTCAGCGTGTAAGTCCCCGCCGGCAGCGCCGTGAGGCGATAGAACCCTTCGGCGTCGGTCGTGGTGCTGCGCGCGGACGCGAGCGTCGCCCCACTCACCTTGACCTCCGCGCCTGCGACCACCGCGCCGTTAGCATCCGTGACCGTCCCTTCGATGGTTGAGGTGGTGGTCTGGGCAGTCGCGCCCGCGGACAGGAGCTGGAGCATGAAGAGGGCGAGGGAGAAGACTATCAATGAGGCGCGACACCATTCCAATCCGCCCCCCGCGCATTTTCTCATCGGCCTGTAGATCGATGTCGGGATAGTCCTGTTCATAACCTCAGCCTCCTTCAAGGAAAGTTACTCGAAGCCACACTGTTGCAGAGAAGTCATGGAGAAGACGGCGCGCCGCGACGCCCAAGTAGCCGCTTCGGGATCGCCACGCATTTGCTATTTGAATAACGGAGCCGCAACACCCAGTAAAGCGCCTGCCGCTTGGACGTGGCGCGTATATAACACCGTCTGTTGCACTGTGTCAACAAAATTACAACAATCGTTGCATATTGAAATTGCCCCGTGCTATCCTCACGCGCCGTCCACCGGCTATCAGCTTCAACTGTTCAAATTGATAATCAGATTTACGGCATTGAAGCGGAGCAGGTAGAGTTTGCCGGGACGCAATATGCGGCAACGGCGATGGTAGAGATGAATGAGGAGGCGGACATGTCGGCTAAATTCCCGCAGGACGGTCATGATGCAGTCCAGACGCTTGAGGTGCGCTTCGCGCAGGCGCGACTGAGCCGCAACCGGCGGCAACTGGTGCGAGAGATTTTAGACAACCACGAGGAGACTTTCTTCCTCTCGTCCCGCGAGATGGCCAAGCGCTACAATGTTGACGCCGCGACCATCGTCCGCACCGTCCAAGCCTTGGGCTACGAACGCTTCGCAGACTTCGCCGCCGACTTGCGTAGACATTTTGTCAAGCAGATAACGCCGTACACGGTGCTCAAGGCCGCCACGCGTGAGAAGCGCAGCGTGCCTGATCGCGTCCGCCACTGCGTGGAAAGAGATACCGAGAACTTGAGCGTGCTCAAATCAAGCCTCGATGCGGAGCGCGTGGTGGAGTTAGCTAAACTGATCCACCGCTCGCGGCGCATTCTGGTCGTCGGGGTGGACTTAGCGGCCTCGCTCGCGTGGTTTCTGGCTTACGGTTTGACGCCGCTCGGGTTCGACGTGGAGGCTCCCGTCGGAAGCGCCGGGAACCTGCAACACAAGATAGACGTGCTGACCGCCAAAGATTTGTTGATCGCAATTAGTTTCGGGCGGTGTCTCAGGGAGACAGTTGAATCCGTCCTCCGGGCACGCGGGCGGGGCGTGCCGACCTTCGGCATTACTGATGGTGACACCACCCCGATAGCGATGCATTGTGACGCCCATCTGGTCGCATCCACCGACAGCCCTTCCTTTACAGGCTCTTACGTGGCACCGATGGCGCTCATGAACACCATCCTTGTCGCCAGCTCTCATATCCAGCCTAAGCGTTCTCTCGATATGCTGGGCCGCACCGAAAAGGAGTACAGGTCAGGGGAACGTTGGTATCAAGAGCCTTTGCGTCCTGCCAAGTCTGATAGCGACGGCAATCACAGAGCTGGCGGTCGTAACTTAAAGCGGTCTAAAAACAAACAATAGTGCGTTGCGAGGGGCCCAAATGATTTCAGCAACGGAGACGTTGCCTGAGCAGTATGGACTGAGGGCGCTCGCCTCTTCCCAACTCGCGGCGGTGCTCGTCTGGCGTAAGGAGCAGTCGCGCGACAGGCTCTTCGTTTGTCAGTAAGCCCTGCGCCGACATCTTGCTGTCACGCGCCAAGCGGCTGAACGCGCTCCTTGCCTCTACGGTCGTGCCCCCAAACTTAACCTCATCTCCGTCGTGCAGCACGCGATCCACCTTTGTGGATGTGTAGAGGGTCGTCGGGTCGTTGCCGTACTGGAAGTCCGCCTTGCCGCCCGACTCGACGACCGGCACGTCCGCGTCCATGACCATGTACTTCGCGCCGGTCAGCCTCTTGATGCTGTCAACCCAAACCGATGTTTCTGGATACCCGAAGTTCGTTTACAATGCCGGCCATTGCCAATCGCTTGCGCGGCGCAGTTCGCCGGTAAGCCATTCCGCTCAGTTTCATGCTTGACGACTTCGGCTTGCCGAACGGGGCAGGGTCTAACGGCGTCCCGTCTCTACGGAGCAGAACAGATGGCCTCTACACTTTCTTCCAAAATCAGAACTGATCATCTTCCGGGCCGAAAGGAGTCGCTCGTCAGGCGCGCGCTTCTTCTCGGTCTCGCCCTCGTATACGTGGCACTGATTGCGCCCTTCGCCTTCGCACAGAAGGTTGAGTTGTCTGTTGACGCGTCCAGGGCCGGGGCGAAGATCGACCGCAACATCTTCGGCCAGTTCGCAGAGCACCTCGGCCACGGCGTCTATGAAGGCATATGGGTAGGTAAAGATTCGCCGAGCCCTAACACGCGGGGCATCCGCAACGACGTCGTCGCCGCGCTCAAGGCGATAAGGGTGCCGAACATCCGCTGGCCGGGCGGCTGCTTCGCGGACGAGTACCACTGGCGCAAAGGCATCGGTACCGAGCGGCCGGTGACGCTCAACCCGAACTGGGGCGGCGTCGTCGAGCCGAACACTTTCGGCACGCACGAGTTCATGGACTTCCTCGATCAGATCGGCGCGGAGGCGTATCTCTCGGTCAACGTCGGCTCAGGCACGCCGCAGGAGGCCGCCGAGTGGCTCGAGTACATGACTACTGCGCAGCCGACGACGCTGGCGAAGGAACGCGCCGCCAACGGCCACCCTGTGCCCTACCGTGTCGCCTTCCTCGGCATCGGCAACGAAAGCTGGGACTGCGGCGGCAATATGACGCCCGACTACTACGTGAGCCAGCTCAAGATTTATAGCCGCTTCGTCCGAAACTTCAACCCGGCGCAGCAGGACAAGCAGCAGATGCTCAAGATCGCCGTCGGGCCGGGCGGCGACGAGCCGCGGTTCACCGAATGGGCTGAGACGGTGATGAAGGCCTGGCAGAATCACCAGTGGAGTTGGGACATCGACGGCCTCTCGATGCACAACTACACGGTCGTGCACTGGGACAAAAAGTTCGCGTCCACCGGGTTCGGCGAGAACGAATACAGCCAGATACTAAAATCGACTCTGGAGATGGAAGGTCTGGTCAGTAAATATTCGGCCATCATGGACAGGTACGACCCGCAGAAGAAGGTCGCGCTCGTCGTTGACGAGTGGGGCGCTTGGTACGCGCCGCTGCCCGGCACCAACCCCGGCTTCCTCGTCCAGCAGAACAGCCAGCGCGACGCCGTCCTGGCCGCGCTCAACCTCAACATCTTCGCACGCCACGCCGACCGCGTGCGCATGTCGAACATCGCGCAGATGATCAACGTCCTACAGGCGATGATCCTGACGGACAAAGAGAAGATGGTTCTGACCCCGACCTACTACGTCTATAAAATGTACGTGCCGTTCCAAGACGCCACGTTCGTGCCCGTCACCTTCAACGCCGGCACGTACACACACGGCGACATCACTTTGCCGCGCGTGGACGCCATCGCGGCCAAGGACAAGGCCGGCAAGCTGTGGTTGGAAATCACGAACCTCGATCCCAATCAGCCGGTCGAGATCGAAGTAAACATCGCCGGCATCGCTGCCAAGTCGGCAGCCGGGGAGATGCTGACCGCGCCCAGGGTTGACAGCGTGAACACCTTCGACGCGCCGAACACCGTCGTGCCGAAGCCCTTCTCGGCGAAGGCTCAGGGCGGCAAGCTGTCTCTGAGACTCGAGCCCAAGTCTGTGACCGTGATCTCGGTCGAGCAATGACGCGAGACCGCAAGTGCAGACCTACAAGATGAGGCCATCAATGATGCTTGCGAGATTCTTCTGTGCCATGGTTCTGGCGATGGCCGCTGCTCTGTGCCATCGAGTTGCGGCACAGGTACAGACGGAAGTGCCTCCCGTCGTTCCCGGCGCGAAGCCTGTGACGGTGGAGCACGTCAAAGTTCACGGGGCTTCGCTGGAAGGCAACCTGGAGGGCGACGCCGCTGACAGCGCCGCTCGCCGTAGCGAGCGCGAGCGCGCGTCAGTTTCTAAGCTCACCTCTGTGGAAGCTCTGTCGTCTTGCCCGTGACGGCGAAACGGCCGGTGACGACTTCGGTCGTCGCGGCGTCGGCGTGCCCCTTGAAGCCGGGCTGCTTGCCGCCGACTGTGATCAAAAATTCTCTGGGCTCGACGACGCGCCGCCCGTTGTCGTCTATCACGGAGAGCTGTTCCGGCGTGATCGTGAACGAGACGCGGCGCCTCTCGCCGGGCTTGAGCGAGAGGCGGCTGATACCAGCGAGCGATCTGACGGGGACGGGAACGGAAGCGGCGACATGCGACAAGTAAACCTGCGCGACCTCGTCGCCCTCGCGCTCGCCCGTGTTCCGCACCTCGGCGCTGACCGTCAGCCCTTCGCCCGCGTTGACCTTCGGCGCGCTCAGCTTCAGGTTGTCGTACCGGAAGCGCGTGTAGCTCAGGCCGAAGCCGAACGGGTAGAGCGGGTCGCTACGGAAGTAGCGGTACGTTCGTCCCTCCATGCCGTAGCTCTCGAACGGCGGGAGCTGTTCGACAGACTTGTAGAAGGTGACGGGCAGGCGCCCCGCCGGGTTGTAGTCGCCGAAGAGCACGTCGGCGAGCGCCGCCCCACCCTCCTCACCCGGATACCACGCCTCGACTATCGCCGCGACGTTCGCCTGCGCCCAGTTGACCGCGAGCGCGCTGCCGTTCAATAGCACGAGCACGACCGGCTTGCCCGTGGCGGCGACCGCTTCGAGTAGTCCCTGTTGGCGCGCGGGCAGGGTGATGTCAGTCCGGTCTCCGCCGAGGAATCCCGGCTCGCGCACAGACATCTCTTCGCCTTCGAGTTGCGACGAGAGGCCGAGGACGAGCACCACCGCGTCCGACTGCTTCGCCACCTCGACCGCCTCGGCGTAGGGCGAGGCGGTCTGCTGCGCGGGCGGCTGCCACACGAGTTTCGCCACCGCGCCGATCCTGCTCTCGTAGTATTCGATCCTCAGGTCGTAAGCCTGGCCCGCTTCGAGCGCGACCTCGCCCGTCACGGTCGTCGGCGCGTGCTCTGACCAATCCTCCGCGATCAGCTTGCCGTCGAGGAAGACGCGCACGCCGTCGTCTGCGGTTGCGCCGAGATGATACTTGCCCGAAACGCTCGGCACGAGCTTGCCCGTCCAGCGCGCGGAGAAGTCGTCCGCGGGGACTGCGGGCGCGGGGCTGGACATCCCCCAGTCGAAGTTCAACTCCTCGTCCGTGCGCGTCAAGACCGGCGGCCCTCCGAGGCTCTTGTTCGCAAAGTATTCGGCCTTGAGTCCACGCCCGCCGTCGGGCGTGTGAAGCATGGACGCGGGCACGGGGACGACCGAGACTTCCGTGAGCGTCGTCCCCATGGCGTGGAGCACCTTCGTCTGCGGCGAGACCTTCGCACGGATGCCAGCGAGCGGCGTGGTGGCGCGAGACGGCTGGCCGTTGTAGTTGCCGAGCAGCACCTGCACGTTGTCGGCGTTCGGGCCGATGACGGCGATTGACTTGCTGTCCTTGCGGAGCGGCAGCGTGCCGTTGTCGTTCTTGAGCAGCACGATGGACTCGCGCGCGGCTTCGAGCGCGAGACGGCGGTGCGCGGGCGAGTCATTCTCCGAGAAAGGAATCTTCGCGTAGGGCACCAACTCCGGCGGGTCGAACATGCCGAGGCGGAAGCGCGCCTCGAAGAGCCTTTTGACGGCCGCGTCGATCTCCGCCTCCGAGATCAGGCCCTTCTTCACGGCCGCGACGAGCGCGCGATAGGTGTCGCCGCATTCAAGATCAGTTCCCTTCTTCACAGCCGCGGCCGAAGCTTCCTCGGCCGTCTTGACGAAGTGGTGGCGCTGGTAGATGTCTTCGACCGCGCCGCAGTCGGAGACGACGTAGCCGCCAAAGCCCCAGCGCCCGCGCAGCATCTCTTTGAGCAGGTGCGTGTTGGCACAGGCCGGCTCGCCGTTGATGCGGTTGTAGGCGCACATGACGGACGCGGCCTTGCCTTCCATGACCGTCGCGCGGAAGGCCGGGAAGTAAGTCTCCTGCATGTCGCGTTCGGACGCGGCGGCGTCGAAGCGGTGGCGCTCAGGCTCAGGCCCGCTGTGGACAGCGTAGTGCTTCGGCGTCGAGACGACCTTCAGGTACTTCGGATCGTTGCCCTGAAGTCCCTTGACGAACGCGACGCCGAGGCGGCCCGTCAGGTAAGGGTCTTCGCCGTAGGTCTCCTGCCCGCGCCCCCAGCGCGGGTCGCGGAAGATGTTAATGTTCGGCGACCAGAAGGTCAGGCCATGGAAGCGCGCGCGGTTCCCCCGCCGCTGCGCCTCGTTGTACTTGGCGCGCGCCTCGGTCGAGATTACGTCGGCGACCCGGCCCATGAGTTTCTGGTCGAAGGTCGCGCCGAGGCCGATGGCCTGCGGGAAGACGGTCGCGACGCCGGAGAAGGCGACGCCGTGCAGCCCCTCGTTCCACCAGTCGTACTCGGGGATGCCGAGGCGCGGGATGGCGGGCGCGGCGTTCATCATCTGCGCGACCTTCTCTGCGAGCGTCATGCGCGAGACGAGATCGTCAACGCGCCGCGCAATTGGCAGCAAAGGGTCTTTGTAAGGCGGCTGGCGCGTCTGCCCGCCGGTGCGAGTCAGCGGCGAAGCGAGCAGGCAGAGGGCGCAAAGCAGCGACTGGCACAAGGCGGCAAGGCGGCGGTGTCTCATGTGTGTGCTTCTCCGGTTTTGAATGGGCTGAAATGAAAGCGACGTTCATGAAGATGACTGAAACGGACGTCTCTCGCTCAATGATATATTATTCGTCGCACTGTCGTCGGCATTGATGTTCGAGATTTCATCGCGCGGTCCAACCGCCCGCGCTGCCGCTTCGACTCTTGAGGAGTCTCTCATGCGCTGCGACCGACTACGTCTGCGAACTTCGCTCAACTCTTCTGCGGCGCGCGCCGCGTGCGTTTGGCTTTTGCTCGCGTCTGGCGTCGCCCCGGTTTCGCTCGCGCAGAAGCTCGATGACGGCAGCGGCGCTTTCCGCACAGGCAAGTACCGGGATCTGTTCGCCGAGCAGGGCCACGCGCCCGCCGAGACGAAGGCGAAGATCGAGAAGGCGTTTCAACAACTCTTCCACGGCGACGCTCTGAGCGAGCGCGTCTATTTCGAGACCGGCTCGAACGCGGACGGGCCGCTGGCTTACGTCACCGACTGGGCCAACAACGACGCGCGCACCGAGGGCATGAGCTACGGCATGATGATCGCCGTGCAGCTCGACAAGAAGCGCGAGTTCGACGCGCTGTGGAGCTGGTCGAACACCTACATGCTAATCACCGACCCCAAGAACCCGAACGTCGGCTACTTCGCCTGGTCTATGAACACCGACGGCACGCCGCGCGCGACCGGCCCCGCGCCCGACGGCGAGGAGTATTACGCGATGGTGCTGCTGTTCGCCGCGCGCCGCTGGGGCAACGGCCGGGGGATTTACAACTACCAGGAGCAGGCCGAAAGAATCCTGCGCCTCATGCGTCATCATCCGTTGCAGACCGAGACGGGGCCGTTCCGTGTGCACCCCGAAGACCCGCCGTTCGTGTTGAACGCGGAGGCCCTTGCCAAGTTCACCAGCCCGAACATCACCGAGCAGCGACAGGCGCAGACGAACCTTGCTATCGAACTGAAGGGCCAGGGCAAGACGCCCCCGATCCGTCGGCCGAGACGCGGCGCTTCAATCGAGGCGCGCCGCGGCCCACGACCTCCGGGCCGATGGTCGAAGAAGAGCACCACATGATCCGCTTCGTGCCGGAGATCGGCCCGAACTTCACAGACGCCTCGTATCACCTGCCGGCGTTCTACGAGCTGTTCGCGCGCTGGGGGCCCACGGAGGATTGTGACTTCTGGCTGAAGGCGGCCGAGGTCAGCCGCGATCTGTTCTCCAAAGTCACAGGGCCCGATACGGGGCTCTCGCCCGACCGCAGCAACTTCGACATGTCGCCGATTATCGACAGCGACGGGCGGCCTGTCCCCTTCGGCTACGACTCCTGGCGCACGGCCAGCAATCGGTCTGTGGACTATAGCTGGTGGCGCAAGGATGCGCGCGCAAGAGTGCTGAGCGACCGCATCCAGAAGTTTCTCATCGGCCAAGGTATCA
Organism: Pyrinomonadaceae bacterium; assembly: GCA_045807745.1. Taxonomy (GTDB): domain Bacteria; phylum Acidobacteriota; class Blastocatellia; order Pyrinomonadales; family Pyrinomonadaceae; genus QHXQ01. Next base: position 160,233 of record JBJMGT010000023.1, on the reverse strand, counting down.
GCACGTTCGCAGACCGCTACACGCTCGACGGCAGGCCGCTCTCCTCTCGCCACTCGACCGGCATGGTGGCCGCGACCGCAGTGGGCGGGTTGGCCGCGACGCCGGGGCCGAACGAGAGGGCCTTCGTCGAGGGGCTGTGGAGGACGCCGATACCCGTCGGCGAGCAGCGCTACTTCGACGGGATGCTCTACCTCATGAGCATGATGCACTGTAGCGGGAACTTCCGTGTCTGGGGGCGGAGTGAAAGCGGTATTCCGTGAGAGCCTCAAGGGGTAGCTCCACTTCACTGAAGAGGCCCTGAGCGAGCAGACCTCTGAGACGCGCAGGCTGAGCCTGAGCATCACCAGCATCAGCGCGTAGTCCCTTGCCCCTTCCGCCTTCTCCCTATCCGGCCCCGACAGCAGGTAGCGCACCTCTTTCGCAGAGAGCGCCCGCCCCGAAGGCTCCGACGGCAGTTCCGGCGGCGAAACCAGCTTCGTCGAGGCCGGGTTGAGCGGCACAGCACCCGCCGCCTTCAGGTACTCGAAGAAGGAGCGGACGACCGACAGCTTGAAGGCGACCGTGGCCACGCCCTTCTTCTGCGAGCACAACCTATCCCTCCAGTGCAGCACGCCCTGCGGCACGACCTCCGAGGGGTGCTTCATACCTATGGATTGGAAGAATTCTCGCACGGCCCGCGAGTAGCCGGTGAGCGGCCCCTTAGCCGCCCCTTGAATCAGAAGGGCGCCGCAGTTGGATTGAAGAAGTCGAACACCACCGGCCTACACTGCACCGGTCTTGGGGTCCGGTGCATCCGCTGTGACCAGATGAGACCATGTAATACTTGCTGATAATTTAGCCCCCGGCGGCCGTCCAAAGCACGGCTATTATCGGCAGGTCACACCACGTAGCTACACCATGTGGCAAATTCAACGGGGTCGAGAAGGATGAATTTTGGCGTGCCTGTGAGGCTCTAAGCTGTTGAGTGTAAAAGAGAAATGGCGGAGAGGGTGGGATTCGAACCCACGGTGGCCGTTAGACCACTCCGGTTTTCGAGACCGGTGCACTAAACCACTATGCGACCTCTCCACAAAAGGCGTAGAGATTAGAGTCGGAAGTTAGAGGTCAGTTAAACTCTTTCGTCTTGCTACTGACCTCTAATCTCTAACCGCTGACCTCTGTTCCGCGTCGGCGACGGAAGAACTCTTGCATCAACGCTCTGCATTCGGCCGCGAGCACGCCCGGCGTTAGCTCCAGCCGGTGATTCAATGCGCTTGCGTCGCAGATGCGAAAGACTGATTCGACTGCACCCGCGCGTTCATCTTGTGCGCCGTAGACCAGCCGCTGGACGCGCGCCTGCACGAGCGCGCCAGCACACATCGCGCACGGCTCGATGGTCGAATAGACCGTCGCGCCCGAGAGCCGGTAGTTGCGCGCCGCTTGCGCCGCCGTGCGCAGCGCGACTACTTCGGCGTGCGCGGTCGGATCACAATCGGTGCGTGTGCGATTGCCCGCGACGGCGAGGAGCGTGCCGTCCGCGCCGACGACGACCGCGCCGATGGGCACTTCGTCGTACTCTGCGGCCGCTCGGCGCGCGGCGTCGAGCGCGACGCGCATCCAGCGCTCGTCCGCGTCTTCCGCCGACACGGGCTGAAACTCTTCACGCACAGACATTTTCAAGCAGCCACGAACAAAAACTGAATATAGGGGCGCACCCGCCGGCTGTCAACTGAGCGGCAAAACCGGCCCAGCGGCTAAGGCGCACACGCAAACAGTGCAAGCGCGCGGGGCAGCCTTAACTAGATTGCACAAGAATTGTTCTTGCATAGCGCGGGCGCGAAGTATTACAACAAAGTGGTAGTGCCGCCGCGGCCCGCGTAACTGCGAGCGCGTGCTATCATGCGAAGTGAACGTCGCCTCGGCCGCACTAACCGTCGCACATGAAACCTGATATCCGCCCCAGACCCGCCGGCCCGTTGATGCGCCCGCCGGCCGAACGCCCGTCAGGCCCGCTGACGCCGCCGCCCCTTGCGCCGCCGCGCGAGGTGACGAAGACGCCCGCGCGCGACTTGACGAAGACACCGGAGCGCGCCGCCGCCGAGACCGTCACACTGCTGGGGCGCAAGATGTCGTCCGCCGAATTCAACACGGCGATGGTGCACTTCTATCGCGGCGAGGTGCAGCGCTCAAACACTTGGCGCAACCGCCTCGACACAACAACCAACTGGGCGGTCATCACGGCCGGCGCGACGCTCTCGTTCGCCTTCTCCTCGGCCGCGAACCCGCACTTCGTCATCCCGATCAATTCGATCCTCGTCGCCTTCTTCCTCTTCATGGAAGCGCGCCGCTATCGCTACTACGAAATCTGGGCAGGCCGCGTGCGCGTGCTGGAGACCGGCTTCTTCGCGCCGCTCCTCATGGGCAGCGTGACCGACACGGAATGGGCGCAGCACATGGCGGAAGAGTTGCGCACGCCGCACTTCACCATCAGCGAGTGGGAGGCGGTGGGGCGACGCTTGCGGCGCAACTATCTCTGGATTTTTGCGTTGCTCGCGGCCAGTTGGAATCTGAAAGTTTATCTACACCCGACGCCCGCGCACGACTTCGACGAGTTTCTGCACCGGGCCGCCATCGGCTTCATCCCCGGCGAGATCATGGTCGCGCTCGGCATCGTCTTCAATCTCGCGGTCTTCATCTTCGCCTTCGGCACGCTGCGTCTGCGCGAAGCGACGGGCGAGGTGTTGCCGGAGCACGAGTTCAACTTCCATCCGATCCGCAGCATGACGAATCTGACCCGTGCCGCCAAGCAGCGCCGCACCACGCTGCGGCGCACCAAGCGCGCACGCGAGCGCACACGCATGACCCGCACCGGCGAGTTCAAACGCCCTGACCTCGACGACATACACCGCACCGCGTTCCCCGTGAAGGAAGAGCCGATCAACAAGTGACGAGCAGTGCGCCGTGTGCGGCGCACTGTCGCGGGCTATGGCTGCGGACATTCACCACCTGCCGGTTCAAGTCGCGGCCCTCATGCAAGCGTTCCAGCGGCCGTGGGGCATCGCCGGTGGTTGGGCCATCGATCTACATCTCGGCCGCTTGACGCGCCCGCACGCCGACATCGAGATCGCGGTGCTGCGGCGCGATCAGACCGCCCTGCGCGATTGTCTTTCTGCTTGGCGTTGGCAGAAAGTAATCGCCGGCACGTTAGCCGACTGGCCGCGCACTGAGTGGCTTGAACTGCCCGTGTTCGAGCTTTATTGTCAGCACGAGGCAGCCGAGCCGGCGCAATTGGAAGTCTTATTGAATGAGGCGCACGATGACACGTGGGTCTATCGCCGCAACGCGAACGTGACCAGACCGCTGGCGCAGTGCTATCTGACGACGGCTGCGAACATAAATTATCTGGCCCCGGAAATCGTGTTGCTCTACAAGTCGAAGCAGCCGCGCGCCAAGGACGAACAAGATTTCGCGGCCGTCGTCGAACGATTAGAGCCGGAACAGAGGGCGTGGTTGCGCGGCGCAATCATGACTTCAACGGCCGGGCATCATTGGCTGAACAGACTTTGATATTGATTATGCACAGAACCGCCACAGCGCGGCGGATTTATGCGCAGGCTTCATTATTTTTATGCTCGAACTGAACGGCCAACCGCTCGCGCTTGAACAGGTCGCCGCCGTGGCGCGCGGCGAGGAACAGGTGTCGCTAGGTGCAGTCGCACGTGCACGTGTCGCGGCGGCGCGGGGCTTGGTCGCGCGCATCGTCGCGGAGGCGCGCGTCGTCTATGGCGTCAACACGGGCTTCGGCAAGTTGTCTGATTACACGATCCCACCGGGTGAGTTGCGTGAGTTGCAATTGAACCTCGTGCGCAGTCATGCATCCGGCGTGGGCGCACCGCTTGCGCTTGAAGAAGCGCGCGCGATGATGTTGTTGCGCGCCAACGTGCTCGCGCTCGGTTACAGCGGCGCGCGGCCCGTCGTGATCGATACGCTCATTGCGCTGCTGACGCATGATGTCGTGCCGGTCGTACCGGAGAAAGGCTCGGTCGGTGCATCGGGCGATCTCGCGCCGCTCGCGCACCTCGCGCAAGTGGTCATCGGCGAAGGCGAAGCGTTTTATCAGGGCGAACGTCTGCCCGGCGGCGAGGCGTTGCGACGCGCAAGGATCGCGCCTTTGCAGCTTGAAGCGAAAGAAGGACTGGCGCTCTTGAACGGCACGCAGGCGATGACGGCCGTGGGCGCGCTCGCACTCGCCCGCGCTGATCGCTTGTCGCGCGTCGCCACGGTGGCCGGCGCGATGACGCTTGAAGCCTTGCGCGGTACGCCCGTCGCTTTCGATGCGCGCATCCACAGCGCGCGGCCACACGCCGGGCAGACGGAAGTGGCGGCGCACCTGCGCGCCCTGCTCGCCGACAGCGAGATCAGGCGCTCGCATCTCGAAAATGATCCGCGCGTACAGGATGCATACTCTCTGCGCTGCATGCCGCAGGTGCACGGGGCGGTGCGCGACGCGCTTCGCCACGCGCGCGCTGTCGTTGAGCTTGAGACCGGCAGCGCAACCGACAACCCGCTCATCTTCACGGACACGGACGAAGTGCTCTCCGGCGGCAATTTCCACGGCGCGCCGGTCGCACACGTCTGCGACTATGCGGTCATCGCGCTCGTCGATCTGATGAGCATCACCGAGCGGCGCATTGATCGCCTCGTCAACCCGGATGCCAACGAAGACCTGCCGCCGTTTCTCACGACGCAGCCGGGCCTTGCTTCCGGTTTCATGTTGGCGCAGATCGTCGCCGCCGCCCTCGTCGCCGAAGGGCGCTCGCTCGCGCATCCGGCGAGCGTTGACAACGTACCGACCGACGGCGGCAAAGAGGATCACGTCTCGATGGGCATGACCGCCGCGACCAAGCTGCGCCGCGTCGTCGAGAGTGCCGAGCAGATCGTCGCCATTGAACTTTTGACCGCCGCCGAGGCGCTCGAACATCGCGCGCCGCTCAAGCCCGGCGTCGGCGTCCGCCGCGCTTATGAAACTGTCCGCCGCCATGCCGCGCGCCTCACACGTGACCGCGCGCTCGCGCCCGACTTTGAAAAACTTGTCGGCGCGATCAAGCGCGGCGAGTTCAACTTTTAAGGATCTAGCTGACGAGCCAACTAACCTCACGCTGGAGGCGCAAAGACGCAAAGAGGACGCAAAGAGGATCGGGCAACTCTTTGCGTTCTTGTCTTTGCGTCTTTGCGCCTCCAGCGTGAAACTTTCTGCTACCTGTGCTTGCCGGTCTTTGCCGGCTGCGGGCGTTGAGTTGGCGCACCCGTGCCTGTGTCGTAGTTGACCGGCGCGGGATAGCCCTTGCCTTTGAGCGCGGCAAGTTCGATCACGATCTCCTTCTGCCCCTTGATCGTGCGTGTGACGTGGGCGCTCGCTGCGTTCTCATTCTTCGCATCTTTGTGCGCGTTGGTGTTGTCGTTCGCCGTGCCGGCGCCTGCGGCCGGTTTACCCATCGCATCGTGCGCCATCTGTGCGAGCGCGTCCATTACCTGCGCGCGTTCCTGCGCGCTCAACTCGTCGAGCGAGACGCCGTACACGTCGAGCACGCGGCGCAAGGTCTCTTCCGTGTTCGTGCCGTGGTCGTACACGTCGCGATAGATGTGCAGCTTGCCGTCTTCGACCATGATTGTTTCATAGCGCAACTCGACCGGCACACCCTGTGCCAACTGCATGCTCTTCGTCTCGGTCTTCTGCTTGGCGTAAGCCGCGATCTCCTCGGCGGTCAACTGCGTACCGGCGAGTTCGGCGAGCATGCGCGCGAAGTCCTGCACCTGTGGGCTGGTCAAGCCCACGCAGCCGTGCGACGCGAAGCCGCCGAGTTTGGCCGGCGACTTGCCGCCGTGGATGAGCGACGGCAGACCGATGGGAATCTTAATTGGCCCGAGCGGATTCAAAGGGCTGCCCGCTTCGACCTTCTGCCCGATCTGTACTTTGCTCTTGCCCGCCTCGACCCAAGGCTCGTCGGGCGGCGTCCACGTCGGGTTGAAGATGATCGTGCGCGCGCTGCGCACGCCCGTGGGCAGCGGAAACTCCGGATAGCCGATGCCAATTTTATAAGTCTTCAAGAGTTGGCCGGCCTTGTACACATCCATGCGATAAGCGGGCGCGTTGACGACGATGCGCGTGTCGGTCGGCACTGTGTTCGGCTGTTCGGGTAAAGATGGGGTGGGCGCATTTGTCGCCGTCTCGCCCGGTGCGCCGCCGCTCGCCCAACGCTCACGCACGAGCGCGAGCAGTTGCTCGGTCTTCTCCGCGCCGATGACATCTTTTATCTTTTCCGTCGCTCGCGTCGTTGCCGTCGTTGTCGTGACATGTTGCTCATCGGCCTGATCCGACTCACGCAAACGGGCCGTCTCTTCATGCGCGACCGCGCGCAGCCTTGTAACTTGCTCGTCGGTCAACTGCAAGCGCGTTTTCACCTCGCCCGCGAACGACTCGTCGGCGAAGAACGCATCGAGCACCGGCAGCGTCACCGGTATGTTGCCCGCGTTGGCAGCCGACGGGGCCGGCGGCTGGACAGGCGTCGGTTGTTGCGCGGCCGGCTGTGGTGTTGTGGCGCTCGCGGGCGCGTTGCTCGTGTCCGTCGGTGCAACCTGACAACCAAGCAAAGCAACGACGATGCTCAAACTGATCAGCGCAACCCACGCGCGCGGAAAAACTTTCATGCTGTTTTGCTCCTCATTAATTATGGCTTTGCCGTCCGGCTGACCAGAGAGGGAGAGACGGACTTACGACATGAGAGGCAACCACCATACCGGCGCACCGATTTCGCGCCCCGCCCGCATTTTCCGCGTCCGCGCGCACACTTGAACCAGCCGCCTTGCACCGTAAACGGACGCCACAGGCACGAAAAGCAAACGATGAAAAGGAGAGGTCAGATGCTAGATGCTGGATGCTAGTCAAAACTGATATCTAACGCTAGACATCACGGGCTGAAACAACCATTCAAGCTAACGGATGACATTCTTGCTGAATCGCGGTCGGGTGCATGCCGTTGTGGCGAGCCGGTTATTGCCACCCAGTAAAGGGCAGAATCTGAACCGCGCCACTCCTTCTAAAGCGATCTTGAATCCATCGGTATTTTGTCCGAGTAAATACGGTCGGGCAACAAGCGCCCGTCAAGGTGACTTCCTCGGCGTACAAGTCACCACCTATGAATTTGTTCTTTCCCGCCAACTCGATTACGAGCTTCCCATTTTCGGCATAGATTTTCCGTAGGCCGCCCTCGGCACGGTCGCCGGTTGCGAATTTCCAGAGCAGGACTGGCTTGCTACCTTTTAAGGTGTAGATGAAAACGTCGTTGGAACTCGACGTTCCTCCAAGTTCGGCGTACAGCACAACCATAGCTTCCTCTCGCCCGTCGCCCGTCACATCGCCATATTCGATCCGGTCGACACTTACAGCCCAACAACTTCCGCTAGGGATTTTACTAGGCGAGAGATTCTCAACCGATCCGTACTTACCATTTCGCACGCGCACTCTGCTCATTGAGCAATTGCCGGTTGGAAGTTCTGGATAGGAGAAGTTAAGAAAATCGATGTCGCGGATCGAACGGGGGGAAGATGCTTGCGCGACCGGGAGCACGGGAGTCACCGCCACGATGAGAACAGCCACCAGAGTAAGAGTCTTCATACTATCTTGACGCTCCAATGAGCGAGCAGCATAACATCTAGCATCTGACATCTTCATTTCTTGAGCAGCGGGTATGGATTGACGTTCTGCCCGTCCCAGTAGCGGCGTGAGTCGGTAATGAGCCAGATGGCGAAGTGCAGGTGGCAGTTGCCGGGGCCGGCGTTGCCCGTGTCGCCGACGTAGGCAATGGTCTGGCCGCGCCGGATGGTTTGATTCTCGGCGAGACCATCGGCATAAGCCTTCAGGTGCGCGTAGTAATAGATCGTTTTGTCGTCGGGGCTGCGCTCGTAGATGGTCGTGCCGCCGCGCACGCTCTCGAAGAGTTTGACGACTGTGCCGTCGGTCGCCGCAACGACAGGTGTGCCGCATGGTGACGTGATGTCAATCGCATCATGCACGCGCCCTTCGGAGCGCGCGTCGTCGAACGTGTCGCGCAACTGTTCGGGGCGCACGCCGGCAACCGGGATCAACAGATCGCTCGCGCCCTGTGGCACGACTTGCGGCGGCGCAGTGGCCGCCGGTTCAGCCGTCTGGTCGGGCGGCGGCGTCGGTGCGGGCGTGGCGGCGGCTTGGGGCGCGGCGCTGTTCGTGTTCACGCCGGACGTGCCGAGCGGCGTTGCGGTCGTGCTCGCGTCTGCCGCCGCGCGATTGACCTGCTCGGCGGGCGCGGTGCTCGCGTTGGGCAATGCGACAGGCGTGACCGGCGTCGTGCGTGCGCGCAGGCTGAGCCACCAGACGAGCGCGCCGAGCGCGAGCAAGACGACAGCAGCCAACAACAGAATGCGCGCGCGCGTGCTTAGAGCCATGCCAAGCCTCGCAGGATTTTCTCTTCAGAACTTTGGCGCATAGCATAAGCGGGCACACCCGGCGAAGCAAGCAACAGGCAGTAGCCACGCGCGGGCCTTTTCTGTTATTAACAGACGCGACCCAACGCATTAACACGGCTGGTAGAACAGACAAGTGAGCAACCGCAACATCATCCGTGCGCCGCGCGGCGCGCAACTCAACTGCAAGGGCTGGCATCAGGAGGCGGCACTGCGCTGCCTGATGAACAACCTCGACCCCGATGTGGCCGAGCGGCCGGAAGAGTTGGTCGTCTATGGCGGGCGTGGTAAGGCCGCGCGCAACTGGGCCGCGTTCGATGCGATTGTGCGCGAGCTGCAACGGATTGAAAACGACGAGACTCTATTGGTGCAGTCAGGCAAACCCGTCGCCGTCTTTCGCACGCACGAGTATGCGCCGCGCGTGCTGATCGCAAATTCAAATCTGGTCGGCGCGTGGGCGACTTGGGAGCAGTTCCACGAACTCGAACGGCGCGGCCTGATGATGTACGGGCAGATGACCGCAGGCTCGTGGATTTACATCGGCACGCAGGGGATCGTGCAAGGCACGTTCGAGACGTTCGCTGCGATGGCGGACAGACATTTCGGCGGGACGCTCGCGGGTCGGCTCGTCGTCTCCGGCGGCATGGGCGGGATGGGCGGCGCGCAGCCCTTGGCAGCGACGATGAACGGCGCGGTCTTCCTCGGCGTTGACGTTGACCAAGCGCGCATCGAGCGGCGCATACAGACGCGTTACTGCGACCGCATCGCGTTCGATCTGGATGACGCGCTGCGCATCTGTGAGGACGCGCGCGCACAGAGGCGCGCCGTCTCGGTCGGTCTCGTCGGCAACTGCGCGGAAGTATTGCCTGAGTTGGTGCGCCGTGGTGTGCAGGTTGACGCCGTGACGGATCAGACGAGCGCGCACGATCCTTTGAACGGCTACGTGCCCGCCGGGCTGAGTCTCGACGAAGCGGCCGAACTGCGCGCGCGCGATCCGCAAGGCTATGTGGAGCGTTCGACGCAATCGATGGCGCGTCACGTTGAAGCGATGCTCGCGCTCAAACGCGCGGGTGCAGTTGCGTTCGACTACGGCAACAACATACGCAAGTTCGCCTTCGATGCCGGTTGCGCGGACGCCTTCGAGATTCCCGGCTTCGTGCCCGAATACATTCGCCCGCTCTTCTGCGAGGGCAAGGGGCCGTTTCGCTGGGTCGCGCTCTCAGGCGACGCGGACGACATACGCCGCACGGACGATCTCGCGCTCGAACTCTTTCCCGATGATGCAACCTTGAGTCGCTGGCTGCGCTTGGCGCGCGAGCGCGTGCAGTTTCAAGGTCTGCCCGCGCGCATCTGCTGGCTCGGCTACGGCGAGCGCGCCGAGATGGGCGCGGCGATCAACGAGTTGGTCAAGCGCGGCGACCTCAAAGCGCCCATCGCCATCGGGCGCGACCATTTGGACACAGGCTCGGTCGCCTCGCCCTTCCGCGAGACGGAGGCGATGAAGGACGGCTCGGACGCCGTCGCCGACTGGCCCATCCTGAACGCGCTCTTGAACACCGCGAGCGGCGCGTCTTGGGTCTCGTTTCATCACGGCGGCGGCGTCGGCATCGGTTATTCGCTCCACGCTGGTCAAGTCTCCGTCGCCGACGGCACGCCGGAAGCAGCCAGGCGACTGAATCGCGTGCTCACTAACGACCCCGGTCTCGGCGTCGCGCGCCATGTGGACGCGGGCTATGAAGAGGCGCAAGCGACCGCGCGCGACAAAGGCATCAAGATTCCATTCCTGCCCGCAGCGCAGAGTGAGTAGACTAATCGTCACACTTGGACGAACAAACGACACAGACTACAAAAGCGCCGACGCACCTCACGCCTGATCCGGCTGCGCAGATACGGACGAATGAGTTTGCGGCGTCCGACAGCATGAATGCGCATCGGGCGTGGCGGGCGTGGGCCGTCGATGTGTCGCCATTGCGTGAGGCGCGCGAGTATCGTTTGCTGTACACGGGTCAGTTCGTGTCGTTCTTCGGCTCGATGATGACCTTCGTGGCGCTCCCGTGGCAGATGTATCAACTCACGCGGTCTTCGTTCGCGGTCGGATTGCTTGGCGTCGTGGAGTTCGTGCCCATCCTGTTGGCGGGGTTTGTCGGCGGCGCGCTGGCCGACTATATAGATCGGCGGCGCATGGTGCGTCTGACCGAAGCCGCGATGGCCTGCGGCACGGCAGTGCTCATCATCAACGCGCGCTTGCCACAACCGCACGTGTGGGTGCTCTACTGTTTCGCTGTGCTGTTCGCGGCGCTCAACGGCTTGCAGCGCCCTTCGCTCGAAGCGCTTGCGCCGCGCCTCGTCCGGCCGGAACAGTTGCCGGCGGTGGCCGCGCTCAACGCGTTGCGCGGGAGCATCGGTCTGATCGGCGGCCCAGCACTCGGCGGTCTCCTTGTCGTCACCTTCGGCCCCGCATTCGCTTACTCAGTCGATCTCGCGACCTTCGTCGTCTCGCTGATCGCGTTGTGGCTGATGCAGGCCGTGCCGCCACCGCCGGATGCGGAACGACCCAGTATCAGCTCGGTCATTGCAGGTCTTCGTTACGCGCGCAGCCGGCCGGAGTTGCTCGGCACATATCTGATCGACATCAACGCGATGTTCTTCGGCATGCCGATGGCGCTGTTTCCGGCCATCGCTGAAGGTTATGGCGGCGCTGCGGTCGGACTGCTCTACGCCAGCCCGGCCGTCGGCGCGTTGTGCGCCACTCTCACATCCGGTTGGACAAAGCGCGTCAACCGGCATGGACTCGCCGTCGCCGTCGCCGCCACGTGTTGGGGCTTGGCGATCATCGGCTTTGGTTTCGCCGGTCGTTTGTGGCTTGCGCTTGTGTGGCTGGCGCTCGCGGGCGGGGCGGATATGTTGAGCGGACTGTTTCGCATGACGATCTGGAATCAGACCATTCCGGATCATTTGCGCGGGCGACTCGCCGGGATCGAACTCGTGAGCTACACTACGGGGCCGATGCTCGGCAACGCGGAATCAGGTCTCGTCGCCAGCCTCTTCAGCATACGCACTTCGGTCGTCTCCGGCGGCGTGCTCTGCGTCCTCGGCTCAGGCGTGCTCGCGCTCGCGCTGCCCGCGTTTTTGCGTTACGACGGCCGCACGGGGTTAGCGCGCAAACAGGCCGAAGAGGCAGCACGCGCCGCCACGAACGATCAGGCCGTGACAACTTAGCGGACAACAAATAATGATGCGGATCAGATCAACCCGCTTCTTGCTCTTCTGCTTGCTCCTGCTCGCGCTCCCTGCTCGCGCACAACGGGTCGCGCCCGCGCGCGTTGACACCGCCAATTTCGAGAGCAAACTCGTCGGGCAAGCTCTCCCCTATCACGTTGTGCTGCCGCCGGACTACGATGCGGCGAAGGAGCGCGCGACACATTACCCCGTCCTCTATCTATTGCATGGCCTAGCCGGCAGTCACGACGATTGGGTCTCGAACCGCGCGCATCTGGTCGAGCATGCGGCGCAATACCGCATCATCATCGTCACGCCCGAAGGACACGACGGTTGGTACACGGACAGCGCGACCGTGCCGAACGAAAAGTATGAGAGCTACATTGTGCAAGAGTTGCTGCCCGATGTGGAGCGCCGCTACCGCACCATTGCGACGCGCGAGGGCCGGGCGATTGCCGGGCTGTCGATGGGCGGCTACGGCGCGTTGAAGTTCGGCGTGAAGTACCCGGACAAGTTTATCTTCGCCGCTTCGATGAGCGGCGCGCACGGTGCGCCGCGCTGGGATGCGAAGGACAAGGAGCTGATCGATTTTGTTAAGCCCTCCATCGCGCGCGTCTACGGCGCAATGGATAATCCCGTGCGCCCCGCCAACGATCTCTTCAAGCTATTTGATGAACTACCGGCGGAGCGCATCGCGCAACTGCCCTTCCTCTATCTCGACTGCGGCACAGAAGATTTTCTCATCGACTCGAACCGCGCACTCGATGAATTATTGCTTAAGCGCAAAATCCCGCACGAGTTCCGCGAATCGCCCGGCGCACACACTTGGCCCTATTGGGACAACCAAGTGCAGGAAATCCTGCGCATCGCCGCGCGCCGGCTCGCCGCGCCCCAAACGAGCGCAGCGACAAACATGCCGTCCGTTACCTTCTTCACATCCTTATCTTTTGCGCCTTTGCGTGAGATTATTCTTCAGCGAGCATTCACCTTCTACACAAGTCAACAGACAAAGCAGCAAGCGATCTACGCGCGGTCTTATTAATTTTCAAGGTTTGGCAATATGCTCAATAAAGAGGCAGCTAGACAACTTGCGCTAGCGCATATTACTCAGGATTGGGACATCAGCGACAGTCAACCTGTGATCCTGGACGATGTAACTATTGAACGAGACTTTGGCTGGGTCTTCTTCTATGATTCCAGTAAGCATCAAGAAACAGGCGAGTTCATGTACGCAATCGCCGGGAACGCGCCTATCATCGTAAACAAGCATGACGGATCAATACATATCACCGGGACGGGGCGACCGACTGAAGATTACATCAAGGCGTATGAAGAAACTGGTGATCCTCATGCCCATGAGGTGAGAGCGAGGCAACAATGAAAACTCAAGAATCCATTGCACAGAACGATCCGCACGCGCGCGTAGCGGCGATTCAGGAAGCACTGCGGAAGGCCGGACTCGACGGCTGGCTCTTTTATGATTTCCGCAAGAGCGACCCGCTCGCGTATCGCATCCTGCAACTGCACCTGCACAACATCACGTCGCGCCGCTGGTGTTATTACGTGCCGGCCGACGGCGACCCCGTGAAGATCGTCCACGCCATCGAGCGCGAGAAGTTGGACACGCTGCCCGGTCGTAAGACTGTGTATCTGCCGTGGCAGCAACTCCACGCTGCGCTGCGCGAGGCGTTGACGGGGCAGGCCGAGGGCGACGGTGGCGGGCGGCGCGTGGCGATGCAGTATTCGCCGGAGAACGCGATTCCCTATCTATCGCGCGTGGACGCGGGCATGATCGAGTTGGTGCGTTCGTTCGGCGTCGAGCCGGTGACGAGCGCCGATCTCGTCCAAGTGTTCGAGGCCGTCTGGACGCCCGAACAGAAGCGCACGCATGATGTGGCCGCGAACAACATTCACCAGATCATTCAAGATGCTTTTGCCGAAGTCGCGCGCCGCATCCGCGCCGACGTGCCGACGACCGAGTACGACATACAGCAGTTCATCGTGCAGCGTTACGAGGACGAGAACATGACGTGCGATGGCGACCACCCTATCGTCTCCGTCAACGCCAACAGCGCCAACCCGCATTACGGCCCGACCGCAGACACGCACGCGCCCGTTAAGCGCGGCGACTTCATCCTCTTCGACGTGTGGGCGAAATTAGACAAGCCCGAAGCGGTCTATGCCGATCAGACGTGGACGGGCTACATCGGCGAGCGTGTGCCTGAAGAGAACGAGCGCATCTTCCAGATCGTGCGCGCGGGGCGCGACGCCGCTATCGAGTTCGTGCAGGAGAACGTGCGCGCAGGGCGCGAGATGCGCGGCGCTGAAGTGGACGACGTGTGCCGCAATGTCATCGTCAAAGCTGGCTACGGCGCGCAGTTCATACACCGCACGGGCCACTCCATCGGCGAAGAGGTACACGGCAACGGCGCGAACATCGACAATCTTGAGACGCGCGACTCGCGCCGCCTGATCCCCAACACCTGCTTCTCCATCGAGCCGGGCATCTACTTGGAAGACAACTTCGGCGTCCGCTCCGAAGTGGACATGTACATCGGCGACGGCACGGCGGAAGTCACGGGCCAGCCGATCCAGACGACGGTCATGCCGATCCTTGCTCAGTAGGAGTTAGCTTGCTCGACTTCGCTATGCAAACCGCCCGCGATGCCGGGCGCATTCTCGCTGAACGTTTTGGGCGGGCGTCCCTGAAGGTGCAGCACAAGGGCGACATCGATCTTGTGACGGAGGCCGATCTAGCGGCCGAGCTTTTGATCATCGAGCGCATACGCAGCTATCACCCGCGCCACGCGATTCTCGCGGAAGAGGCGGGCGATTCGGCGCACATGAGTGATTACAAATGGGTCATCGATCCGCTCGACGGCACGACCAACTACGCGCATGGTTACCCTTGCTTCTGCGTCTCAATCGGACTTGAATACAAAGGCGAGTTGGTGCTCGGCGTCATCTACGATCCCCTCCTTGATGAGTTGTTCGCGGCCGAGCGCGGCGGCGGTGCAACGATGAACGGACGCGCGATTCACGTCTCTGCGGTCGAAGACTTAAATCGTGCGCTGCTCTGCACCGGCTTCCCCTACGACGTGCGTGGGCGCAACGACTTCGCGCGCCACTTCACCAACTTCATCATGCATGCGCAAGGCGTCCGGCGCGACGGCGCGGCGGCGCTCGATCTCGCCTACGTCGCCTGCGGCCGCTTTGAAGGCTTTTGGGAAGAAGGGTTGCAACCTTGGGACGTGGCCGCCGCCATCGTCATCATCGAAGAGGCGGGCGGGCGCGTCTCGCGTTATGACGGTAGCCCCGCCAGCATCTATGCCCCGCCCATCGTGGCCAGCAATGGGCTGCTGCACGAAGAGATGAGGCGCGTGCTCGCGCTGTGAAACTGGCCCTGGTTTGACACGACTCGGCGGCCGCCGTTAGAGTCTCGCCGTGCTCCTCCCCGAAGACGTTAATTCCAGTCCGAATTGAATAGGGAATACCATCATGCAGCGCAAGTCTCATCGCGCGCACCGGACGGCGCGCGCCCTCTTCATACTGACGCAGGCGCTCTGTCTCTGCGCCGCACTCGCCGCGTATATCTGCGCGCAGACAAAGGCCGGCGTGCGCCCCCAACTTGTTTTGCAGACCGGCTACCCCTTAAGCGGTGCGACCGGTCTGACCTACAGCCCGGACGGGCGGCTGCTCGCCACGACGACCTTCTTCAGCAGTCAGGTGAAACTGTGGGAGGTGGCGACGGGACGCGAACTGCGCACGCTGGCGATAGCGGGCGGCGCGGGCAGCGGTCTCTTCCAGACGCTGAGCGGCGTCTCGGCCGTCAGCTTCAGTCGCGATGGGCGACTGGTCGCTGGGGGCGCGCGCGACAACGCGATCACGGTCTGGGACACGAAGACGGGCCGCACCGTGCAGACGCTGCACGGCCCGACGGACACACTGCTCGCCGGCATCGGCGTGTCGGCGCTCGCGTTTAGCGCGGACGGCCGGCAGTTGGTTTCGTTCGGCGATGCGATCCGCACTTGGGACTTGGCGAGCGGCCAAGCTATACGCGAGACGCCGCTTGATCCGGCGGCGGGCGACAACGTCGGCGCGTTCGGCGGCGCGCTCGCCTTGAGCGCCGACGGCAGCCAATTAGCCATGCTGGCGAAGGCGGACAAGGGCACGCGGCGCGCGCTCAAACTCTACGAGTTGACGACCGGGCGCGAACTGCGCACCATCAGTCTGCCCGATGACTTCCCCGCTTACGGTCTGACGGTGCTCGCGCTCACGCCTGATGGGCGCACGCTGTCCGCCGCGCTGGATGAAGTTGCGAGCGGGCAGCCGAAACTCAAGCTCTATGATCTGTCGGCGCGCGGGCATGGGCAGACGTTGGCGGACGTGGCGCGCACCGCCAGCATCTTCCGCTTCAGTCCGGACGGGCGCTGGCTTGCGCTCGCCGACGGGCAGAACGTGCGCGTCTGGGAGACAGCGACGGGGACGGAGCGCCAACCGTTCAAGGTGGACAAGGCCGCATGGCTCGCCACGCAACCGGAATTTATCGGCGCGCTCACCTTCAGTCCCGATAGCAAGTTTCTGACGGCGAGTGCCTACGGCGGCCCCATCAACATCTGGGAGGTCGAGTCAGGCCGCGCGGCGCAAAGTCTGACGGGACATAGCAACTTCGCCTTTGGCGTCGCCTTCAGCGCAGACGGCACGCGCCTCGTCTCCGGCGGGCGTACTGTCTGGGACTTAACCACGGGGCGCGGCTTGCGCACAGCGCAAGCGGTCGAACCGTTCGGCCTCGTCAGCCGCGATGGTCGCCTGCTCGCCGCGCTGACGAACTCAGACAGTCGCGTCACGCTCTACGACACGACGACGCAGCGCCGCCTCTTCACACTCGCGCCCGACACGACGCCGCCGCCCACGCTCAAAGCGGCCACGCCGGGCGCAAGCAAAGCGCCCGACGCCGTCGCGCTGCCGCCGGTCTTTAGCCCCGACGGGCGGCTGCTCGCCACCACCTACCGGCTCGAAAGCTACGCGCCCTCGGCCGAAGAGCAGCAGCAAGACTTGAAGGCCCAGCAAAAGGCCGCGCAGGCGGCCATGAAGCAGGCCATGAAGAATCCGGGCGCTTACCAGCAAATTTATCAAGACGAGTTGGCTAAGCTGTCAGGGGCGCGCAGCGCCACGCTCGCCAACCAGATCAAGCTCTGGGACACGCAGACCGGACGTGAAGCGCGCACCATCACAGTCTCCGGCGGCAACGGCCTCGTCCCGACTCTGATCCAGCGTGTCACCTTCAGCGAAGACGGCCGGCAGGTCGCAGTTGTGCAATTCAACAACCCGGCCGTCACCGTCTGGGACGTGAATACGGGCGCGCAGGTACGCACCATCGGCGCGTCGCCCGCGCCCGTTGGCGGTTTCCCGACGGGGAATACCGGCGATGATCCATTCGCCATGCTCGGCGGCGGGGGGGCGATGTTCGGCGGCGGTGGTGCGAACATCTCGGCCGTGGCCTTCAGTCCTGACGGGCGGCTGCTCGCCACGGGCGGACTTGAGCGTACGGGCGGCGGCTTCGACATGAGCGCGATCATGAGTCAGATGGGCGCGGTCGGCCGCAACCCGAAAACTAAAGTCGATCCGGCCGCGATGCAGCAACGGTTGCTCCAACAGATGCAGCAATCGATGAAGACTACCGGCATGCTCAAGCTCTACGACACCGCGACCGGGCGCGAGGTGCGCGCCTTCACGGGGCACACGGGCGAGGTCCAAGCCGTCGCCTTCAGCCGCGATGGGCGACTGCTCGCGTCCGCCGCGGCCGACAACACCATCAAGCTCTGGGACGCACAGACCGGGCGCGAACTGTTCACGCTCACGGGCCACACGGCACAGATCAACTCGCTAGCCTTCAGTCCCGACACGCGGCTGCTCGCCTCCGCCAGCAACGATGGCAGCACGCTGTTGTGGGACACGCGAGACGGCCGCCAACTCGCCACGCTCGCCTCGCTCTACGACGGCGGCGAGTGGCTCGTCGCCACGCCCGACGGGCTGTTTGACGGCTCGCCCTTGGCATGGGATCAAGTGCTCTGGCGCTACGACGAAGATACGTTCAACGTTGCGCCCATCGAATGGTTCTTCAACGAGTTCTTCTCGCCTAGCCTGCTCGCCGACATTGCGGCCGGTAAGCGCCCGCACGCGCGCGCCGACTTCGCCGACAAAGATCGCCGCCAGCCGCAACTGGCCATCACGCTCGCCGAGCCGGCGGGCGCAACCGCGCCCATCACGACGCGCAACGTCAAGGTGCGGATCGAAGTGCGCGACGCCAAGCCCGACGAACAGCACAGCGCGGGCAGCGGCGCGCTCGACGTGCGCCTGTTCCGCAACGGCTCGCTGGTGAAGGCGTGGCGCGGTGACGTACTCAAAGGTCAAGCAAGCGCAACGCTTGAGGCGACGCTGCCACTCGTCGCGGGCCAGAACCGTTTGGCGGCTTATGCCTTCAACCGCGACAACGTCAAGAGCCGCAACGCGACGCTCGCGCTCACCGGCGCGGAGACGTTGAAACGCACTGGCACGGCCTACGTGCTCGCCGTCGGCATCAATCAGTACGCGAATCAGCAATACAATTTGAAGTACGCCGTGCCGGACGCGCGCGAGTTCGGCGCGGAGGTCGAGCGGCAGCAGGGCAAGCTCGGGCGCTACGATCACGTGCAAGTCACGACGCTCATAGACCAACAGGCCACGAAGGCCAACATCATGGCCGCGCTTGCCAAGCTCGCCGCCGACACGCAGCCGGAGGACGAGGTCATCGTCTATTTCGCCGGGCACGGCACGGCGCACGAGAATCAGTTCTATCTGATCCCGCACGACCTCGGCTACACCGGCAGCCGCACCCAGCTCAACGAAGCGGGCCTCAGCAGCATCCTCGCGCACGGCATCTCCGACCGCGAACTCGAAACGGCCTTCGAGCAAGTCAACGCCGCCCAACTCATGTTCGTCATCGATGCCTGCAACTCGGGCCAAGCTCTGGAAGCGGAAGAGAAGCGGCGCGGGCCGATGAACTCGAAAGGTCTCGCGCAGTTGGCTTACGAAAAGGGCATGTACATCTTGACCGCCGCGCAGAGTTTTCAAGCCGCACAGGAAGCGGCGACGGTCGGGCACGGGCTGTTAACTTACGCGCTGGTGGAAGAAGGGTTGAAGCAAGCCATGGCCGACGACGAGCCGAAGGATGGCGCGGTGCTCGCGCGCGAGTGGTTCGACTATGCGGAGCACCGCGTGCCCGCGATGCAGATCGAGAAGGTCAAACAAGCGCGCGACATAGGCGTCAACATCTCCTTCGTCGAAGGCGAGGAGCGCGGGCTGGACTTAACCAAGCGCCTCGCACAACGCCCGCGCGTCTTCTACCGCCGCGAACTCGAAGCACAACCGCTCGTCGTCGCGCGACCCTAAAAAGAAGTGCTGAGTGCTGAGTCCTAAGTGCTGAGTAAGAACAGTAGTTTTTTACTCAGCACTCAGGACTCAGCACTCAGCACTTCATAGTGACGCACCGATGATGCGCGCGAGTTCTTCGGTCTCGCGGCGGGCGCAGGCGCGTGCGTCTTCGCCGGGTAACATCTGTAGCTGGCGCGGCGGGTGATAGATGATCTCGACCCGGCCCGTGAGGCGCGGCCAACGCCGCCCGCGCGGCCAGACCTTTTGCCCGCCGCGGATCGTCACCGGCAGGATGGGCGCGTCGGCTTCGAGCGCGATGCGCGCTGCGCCCGCCTTGAACTTATGCATCTCGCTGTCCGGGTGCCCGCGCCCGCCTTCGGGAAAGATGACGAGCGCGCCGCCCGTGCGCAGCCATTGGAGCGAGCGGCGGATGGCGCGCGGATCGCCGCGCTCGATCTGCAACGGCCAAGCGCCGAGCCAGCGCATCACTCTACCTACCACGGGCCAGTCGAAGCTCACGTCCCACGCGAGATAGCGCATCGGGCGCTTGATGGGCACGGAGAGCCAGAAGGGATCGATGTAAGTCTGATGGTTGGCGGCGATGATGAGACTCCCGCCCTGCGGGATGTGCTCCGTGCCGACGTAGCGCATGCGCCAGAACAGACGAAAGAGCGTGCGCAGCGCGACCCGCAACAGTTCAAGCGCCCAGCGCGGCACTAGGAACGCCTCCGGCTTGTCGCCGTCATGCTGCCCCTGCTCGCTTGGCGCGATGCTCGTGCCCGGCTCGCTCACGCCTCGTCCGCCTCGCATGCTTCGGCGCGCGCCGCCGTCAATTCGCGCTCGCGCCACGCCGCACTCAGCCGCGTGACGGATGCGCTTGCGTCGTCTGCCACCTCGCCTGCATCTAGCAAAGCGCGCGGGCGCAGGGCCTCAAGCCCGGTCAACATCAACTCTTCCCACCAGTCGGGGATGTCGCGCTCGGTCAACACGTCTTCATAGCGCCGCTCGCAGCGCACGCAGGTGTAGCCGCGATAGGCGCGCGCTTCCGCCTTAGTCAGCCCGATGCGACTGCGCGCGTGGCACGCGTCGGCCGCGCAGCGTCGCTCGATCTCGACCAGCAACACCTCGCGCGGGCAGACGATCTGTGTCCGGCGTCGACTCATGACTTGATCAACTCCAGCGGCCACTCACGATCCACGAACTCAAGATGCAGGCGCGTGATTTGATCCGCCCCCTTGCGACAGTTGCGCACGACCGCGAGCCGCTGCAACGTGTGGCGCGCGCTTTTAACGCGCACGAAGCGCCCGCGCTCAATGGTCAAAGAGGTAAAGACGGACGTACCGTGCTGGCTGATATTCTCGGTCACGGTCTGCTCGCTCCGCTCAACCTGTCCGCGCTCGTCCAGCAACTCGATGATGACCTCGACCGGTACGCTCAGACGCGTCTCGCGTTGCACGGGCGTGTACGGCGCAAGCACGTGCTCGCGCACACGCCACAGGTCTGAGTCCGCGCCCGCGGATGCGATCTCGTAGCGCTGCGCCGGATTGGCCGCGAAGCTCGCGGGCGGATGCTTGCCGACGAATGCCACGCCCAACTCGAAGCGCGGCAATCCTGATTCAGTTTGCGCAGCACTGACGATCACGCTGCGCACAAGCACCCACACGCGATACTGATCTTCTGCGTGATCGAAGCAGCGCAACTGGCGCGGCATGGGCAGCGTTATGTGTATGAGCCGGCCGCGATCAACCAGTCGCGCGAGACTAAAACGCGCGCCGAACGGCGTCAAGTCTAAGATCCGCGTGACCTCCGTCCACTCTTCCCCTGCTCCCTCGCGCACAAGCACGCGCGCCGGGAGTTCAAGCCGCACACGCTCCCGCCGCCGTTGCTCTTTCCCACCTTGTGTCATGGCTCTTTTTCGTCCCTTAAGCTTCAGCCCAACAGCGCAATATCTTGTGCCTCAGCAAGTGCCTCCGGCGACCCCGAAAAACCGCGCGAATCGTTGATTTTATTAGGCTTTTGCGCCGATTGTGCGGTTGCGCCGGAAGCTATTTCGGGCTACAATATGTCGTACTTCGATCCGACCGGTTGCCGTCTTCGGAACAGTACAAAAATCGGTTGATTTCGGGCTGGCCGGGACTGACACCGGCGGTCTCCGAAGCGTCAGGTTTGCCGCGCTCGTGCGCTCCTTCTATGATGTGTTTAATCGTGCGTGCGCGTTGTGTGTGACACATGCGAGAGGCCGCAACGCACATGACTTGCAGCCACCCGTTTGGCATTGTACCGGAAAGGTTAGTTGATGGAAATACTCAATCACAATTACGTCAATATCGAAGAGGAGATGCGGCGTTCGTATCTCGACTACGCCATGTCGGTCATCATCGGCCGCGCGCTACCCGATGTGCGCGACGGCTTCAAGCCCGTCCACCGGCGCGTGCTCTGGGCGATGAACGAACTCGGTAATCAACACAACAAGGCTTACAAGAAGAGCGCGCGCATTGTCGGCGACGTGATCGGTAAGTATCACCCGCACGGCGATTCGGCCGTCTACGACACCATCGTGCGCATGGCGCAGGACTTCTCCATGCGCTATCCGTTGATTGATGGGCAAGGCAATTTCGGCAGCGTCGATGGCGATGCCGCCGCGGCCATGCGTTACACCGAAGCACGCATGGCGCGCCTCACCAGCGAAATCCTGACTGACATCGAAAAAGAGACGGTTGATTTTCAACCGAACTACGACGAGTCTCTGAGTGAGCCGACTGTGCTGCCGACGCGCGTGCCGAATCTGTTGCTCAACGGTTCGGGCGGCATCGCCGTCGGCATGGCGACCAACATCCCGCCGCACAATTTGGGCGAGATCGTGGACGCCACCGTTGCGCTCATACGCAAGCCGAACATCAAAGACGAAGAGCTGCTGAAGATGGTACCCGGCCCCGATTTTCCGACCGCCGGTTTCATCTACGGGCGCGAGGGGATCAGGCAGGCGTACACGACCGGGCGCGGCATCATTCAGATGCGCGCGCGCGCCGGCATCGACCGCATCGGGCGCGGGCAGACCGAGCGCGACGCGATCATCATCACCGAGATTCCTTTCCAAGTGAACAAGGCGCGTCTCATCGAGCGCATCGCGGAACTCGTCAACGAGAAGAAGCTGGACGGCATCGCCGACCTGCGCGACGAGTCGGATCGCAACGGCATGCGCATCGTCGTGGAACTCAAACGCGACGCCGTGCCACAGATCATCCTGAACAAGCTCTACAAGCTGACGCCGATGCAGTCGAGTTTCGGTGTCATCAACCTCGCCATCGTCAACGGGCAGCCGCGCGTGCTGACCTTGAAGCAGATGCTCGAAGCCTTCGTTGACTTCCGCCGCGAGGTCGTGCGCCGCCGCACTGAGTATGAGTTGCGTAAGGCGCGCGCGCGGGCGCACATCCTTGAAGGCTTGAACAAGGCGATTGACGCGCTCGACTACATCATCCCGACCATCCGCAACGCCGGCTCGGTCGATGAAGCGCGCGCGTGGCTGACCGGCAACTTCGCGGCGATGATGCAGACGAAGGCTTGGAAGGGCGTCCCCGGTGATCTCACGCAGGCGGGTTTCATCACGAAACTGCAAAAGGTGATCAAGCGGCTGGAATTTTCCGAAACGCAGGCCCAGGCCATTCTCGACCTGCAACTGCGGCGCTTGTCCGCGCTCGAACGGCAGAAGATTCTCGACGAGTACGAGCAGATCATCAAGCTGATGGCGGAGATGGAAGAGATTCTCGCGAACGAGCAATCTTTGCGCCGCGTCATCGTCCGCGAGTTGGAAGATGTGCGGAAGAATTTCGCCGACGAGCGCCGGACGCAGATCATCGACGAGGGCGTGGAGCTTTCCATCGAAGACATGATCGCCGACGAGGACGTGGCGATCACGGTCACGAAAAACGGCTACGTCAAACGCACGCCCGTCACGACCTATCAACGACAGGGGCGCGGCGGCAAAGGTCGCTCCGGCGCTTCGACGGGCAAGAACGACGATTACGTCGAGCATCTGTTTATCGCCTCGACCCACTCATACCTGATGATCTTCACAGACGACGGGCAGGTCTATAAGTTGAAGGTGCACGAGATTCCGGACGCGCTCCCCTCGGCGCGCGGCAAGGCTATCGTCAACCTGATTAACATCCCGTCGGCGCGCAAGATCGCGGGCGTCGTGCCCGTGCGCGAGTTCTCCGAAGGGCGCTACGTCGTCATGGTCACGCGCCAAGGCGTGATCAAGAAGACTTCACTCGCGGAGTTTCAGAACATCCGCTCGAACGGCATCAACGCCGTCAACGTGGACAAGGGCGACGAGTTGTTCGACGTGATCCTGACCGACGGCACGCGGCAAATCCTCATTGCCACGCACGACGGCATCGCCATCCGCTTCGACGAAGAGGACGTGCGCGGGATGGGACGGGCGGCGCGCGGCGTGCGCGGCATAGGCTTGCGCAAGGACGACTATTGCGTCGCGGTCTGCGCCGTCGCGAAAGACGGCGGCGAGCGCATGCTCTCGGTCTCGGAGCAAGGCTATGGGAAGCAGACGAAGGTCGGCGACTACCGTTTGCAGACGCGCGGCGGGCGCGGCGTCATCAACATGAAGACGACGGGCAAGACCGGCAAGGTCGTCGCCGTGTTCGCAGTGGACGACGACTCCGAGATCATGATCATCACGCAGCACGGCAAGCTCATTCGCATCGAGGCGGGCGACATACGCAAGACCGGGCGCTCAGCCTCCGGCGTGCGCTTGATCAAGACCGAGGACGGCGACAAGGTGACCAGCGCCTCGCTACTCGAAGCGGCGGCGGACGCAGAGACAGCCGAAGTGCTGGCGTAGTGAGCTTAGCTTAAAGCACACATAGCTGAGTAGAACGAAGCCCGCGGCAGCGGGCGCTAGAATATAGTCCAGGGCGTCAGCCCTGGGATCAGGTCACGGGAGAATCGTTAAAGCTCCTGAAAGGGGCGACAGAAGCACGCGTTGAGTTTCTGTCGCCCCTTTCAGGAGCTTCGATCTTTTTCTTCGTCTTGATCCCAGGGCTGACGCCCTGGGCTATATCCTGCCGCCGCCTACGGCGGCTCATTGATTCAGTCTTACTTCTTCATCAATTCCAGCACAGCCGCAGTCATCGCTTTGACGGCCGTGCGGATGGTCGGTTCGGGCACGGGCGCGAACAGCGCCGAGTGGAGCGAGGGGAGCGGTGTGCCGGTCTGTTTGCTCGCGGCCACTTTGGCGGGATCGACTGCGCCGACCCAGAAGATGACGGCCGGTATCTGGTGGCCTTCGAGCGCGAAGCGGCCGAAGTCTTCGCTGCCCATGATGGGCGTCATGCGCACGACGTTCTCTGCGCCGAGCGCAGTGTTGAACGCGCCGGTCAGACGTTCGGCCAAAGCCGGGTCGTTGTAGGTCGCGGGCGCGTACTCCGTCTCGTTCACGCGCACGATGGGCGCATGATCTGCGGGGACGCCCGCCGCTTGTGCCGTGCCTTCGGCGATGCGCTTGATCGCAGCGAGGATGTGCTGGCGCACCTCTTCTTTGTAGGTGCGGATGGTGAGTTGCAGCGTCACCTCGTCGGGGATGATGTTGCGCTTCGTGCCGCCGTGGATCGAGCCGACGGTGACGACCGCCGGATCAAGCGGCGAGTTGTCGCGGCTGACGATGGTCTGTAAAGCCAACACGATCTGCGCGGCCAAGACGACTGGGTCTTTCGTCGCTTCCGGCTTTGAGCCGTGCCCGCCTAAGCCCCGCACGACGATGTCTACGGAGGAGGAACTCGCGAGCGCGTAGCCGGGCACGACGCCGACCTTGCCCGTTTCGAGATCGGCGTTGTCGTGCAGGGCGACGGCGAAGTCGGGCTTGGGGAAGCGCGTGTAGAGGTTGTCTGCGAGCATGGCCTTTGCGCCGTCAATCGTCTCTTCGGCGGGCTGGCCGACGAGTATGAGCGTGCCGTGCCATTGCTCTTTCAACTGCGCGAGCAGACGGGCCGTGCCGACCAGCGAGGTGACGTGTATGTCGTGCCCACAGGCGTGCATGACGCTCACGTCCTGCCCGGCCTCGTTCTTGGTTTTGACCGTGCTCGCGTAAGGCAGTCCCGTCTTCTCTTCGACCGGGAGCGCGTCCATGTCGCCACGCACCAGCACTGTCGGCCCAGCGCCGTTACGCATGACGGCGACCACGCCGTAACCGACGAGTTCGGGGCGCTCGTACTTGCCGACGTGTTCAGTCACGTCGTAGCCGAGCGCGCGTAGCTCTTTGGCCACGAAGGCGGAGGTCTTCTCCTCGTGATGCGAGAGTTCGGGCGCGGCGTGCAGAGCTTTGTAGGCGGCAAGCAACGAGGGCAGCTCGCGATCAATCGCCGCGTCGAGCGTGGCTTGTGCGTGCGCGCCGTTGGTCGTCAGGCAGAGCGTGAGCGCCAGCGCGAAGAGGCCGAGTCGTTTGTTCATGCGTTACTCCTAAAGTTTGCTATGGGAAAGACTGAGAGCAGATTTTTTTTGCACCGCTGCTGGCCGACAAGGTAGCACGCGCGCGCCCCTCTGTCCGAGGCCGCGCCGCGCGCCGCAGCGTTCTATCCGATCTGCCAAACCGGTGCTGAAACAATGCTATCTTAGACCGCGTGGAGAGCATTGCCATTATCGGCGGCGGCATCGGCGGACTGAGCGCAGCGTTGGCCCTCAGGCAAGTTGGCTTTGCACCGGAGGTCTTCGAGCAAGCGCCCGAACTACTTGAAGTCGGGGCCGCCATCGCCGTCTGGCCGAACGCGCTGCGCGTTTTGCGCCGCCTCGGTGTGGGCGAGCAGGTGCTCGCAAGGGCCGGCGTGATCGAGCAAGTGCGCTGGCTCACTTGGGACGGCCGTCTGCTCAGACACGTGCGCTTCCCCTCGACGGACACGCCCGCCGTCGCGCTGCACCGCGCCGACTTACAGGGCGCGCTCCTCGATGCGCTGCCCGCAAGTTCAATCCATCTAGCTTATGTCTGCGAAAGTTATCAACAAACCGGCGATGAAATCCACGTGCGCTTTGCCGATGGCGCGACTAGCGCATGCGACCTCCTGATCGGCGCGGACGGACTTCATTCGCGGCTGCGTGCGCAGACGTTGGCCGACGGGCCGCCCGTCTATCGCGGCTACACAATCTGGCGCGGCGTCACAGACTGTACGCCGCCCGTGCTTCCGCCCAACACAGCCATAGAGCTTTACGGCCGCGGTCAACGGTTCGGCATCGGGCCGGTCGGCTTGGGCCGCACAGGCTGGTGGGCGACCGCTAACGAGCGTGCAGACGCAGCAGAAGTTCCCGCCGCACGGCAGCGAAAATTGTTGACGTTGTTCGCCGGTTGGCACGAGCCAGTCCGCGCATTGATCGCCGCGACACCGGCGGAGACGATCCTTCGCACCGCCGCTCTTGATCGCCCTCCGACCAAGTGTTGGGGCGCAGGGCGTATGACGCTCTTAGGCGACGCCGCCCATCCGATGACGCCGAATCTAGGCCAAGGCGGCTGCACGGCTATCGAAGACGCTGTCATCCTCGCGCGCTGTCTGCAAAAGTATGGCGCATCCGCCCAAGCCCTACGCGCCTACGAACGACGCAGGCGCGCGCGCACTTCAGCCATCACCAACTATTCGCGCCGCTACGGCATCGTCGGCCAATGGGCTAGTCAGACGCGCGTGCGCTTGCGCGGCCTGCTGCTCGCGCGGCTGCCGCCGGCGTTGCTGCAACGCGCACTACAATTGATCTTCAATTACGACTCGGACGCGGTGAGAATTTGAATTGAGTAGTAAAATTAAGAGCGCGCGCCTTCGCCTTCAACCCAGACCTCGCCGTCCTCGTAAAACTCTTTCTTCCAGATGGGGACGGTACGCTTGAGTTCTTTGATGGCCCACTCGCAGGCCGCGAATGCGGCGCGGCGATGCGGGGCGCTGACGCTGATGACGACCGATGTCTCGCCGATCTCAAGCCGCCCCGTGCGATGGACAATGCCGATGTGCGCGATGTCGAACTGCTCATGGACTTGTTGCCCAAGCCGGCGCAGCTCTTTGAGCGCCATCGGTGCATAGGCTTCATAGACGAGGTAGAGCGTGCGCCGGCCCTTCGTCCATTCGCGCACGTAGCCGTCGAGCGTGACTGTTGCGCCTGAGCGCGCGGGCACGACGCGGCGGGCGATTGCGCCCACATCAATCGGCTCGGTTGTCAGTTCAAAAAAATCTGCGATAGCGCGTTCGCTGGCCTCGTCTGTTGCGCCGCCGCTGACGGGTGGGAAGATGGCGACCTCATCGCCTGCGCGCACGGGCGCGTCGCGGCCCGCGTACTCTTCGTTGACGGCGACGAGCAGCGAGCGCCCGAAGCGTGCGAGCGCCGGGTGGCGCGCGGTCACTTCGGCGAGGACGGAGGCGGCCGTGGCCGGCGCGCCTACTTCGATCTCTGCCTCATCACACCCGGCCGCTTCGCGCGCCGCGCCAAAGAAGAGCAGACGAACAGAGAGTCTAGAGAGTGCGGAGTCTGGAGAGTCTGGAGGGTCAGAAGCCAAACGCCTTTGACTCTCTGGACTCTCCGGACTCCCGACTCTTCTATTATTCGTCATTCAGTTCGATGTGTTTGCCGGCGTGGCCGTTTTTGCGCGCGACGGTGTGGGCGCGGGCACGCTCTTCATAGTTGTTGACCACTTGCGCCAGCATCTCGCCGATGCGTGCGAGTCGTTCGGCCGCCGAGCGCAGTTCTAACAACTCCTGTTTGACATCGAGATCAAGTTCCATCGCGGCGGCGACGAGGAAGGAGAGGCGTTCGGGGTCTGTGCTCGGCAGATCGGGCAGCCCCGTGCGGTCGTCGTTGATGATGCGGACGGCGCGCGCGATGCGCGTGAACAGATCGGACACTTGCTCGGCGCGCGCGGCCAAGTGTGCCTCATCCTCCGGCTCATCTTCAAAGCAGGTGACGCGGCCGACGAGATACGGGTCGCCCGTGTCCACGTAAGCGTCGAGGCGATAGCGGACGAGACCAACGGTGAGCACGTTCGCGCGCCCGTCCTCCAGCGTCTGGACTTCGACCACTTCGGCGATACAGCCGACGTGGCCGACCGGCGGGCGGGCCGTCATACCACTGTCCGCATCGAAGTGCGGCAGCCCGAATAGGCTGTTGCCCGCGCGCACGTCCGCGAGCAAGCGCCGGTAACGCGGCTCGAAGATGTGCAGCGGCAGCGGCACACCCGGAAACAGCACCAGCGGCAACGGGAAGAGCGGCAACTCGCGCACGCCGCGCACTCTGTCGAAAGCTTCACTCATGAGAAGAACAGTGACGAGTGACGAGTGACGAGTGACGAGTAAGAAGTTTTTAACTTGGCACTCGTCACTAGTCACTCGTCACTGCTTTTAGCGCGTTGCGCTCTAAAGCATGGAGGGCGGTTGCGGTGACCGGCAGTTCGGCTTCGGTCTCGGCCGCCGCATCGTCGGTCGCGTGTGCCATTTCGTCGCCCGGCGGCGCGATGTGTTGTTCGATCAGATCGAGAATTTTCTCCGGCGACTCGTCGCTCAAGGCGAGTTGTTTGGCTTCGAGGACGAGCGCGGCCATCTCATGCGCGCGCGCGCGATAACGATTGTCGCGCGCGATTAGGTCTTCGACGATGCGCCGCTCGCGCACCTGCCGCGAGGCGTCGGCGTCCAGCCCGGCGGCTACCGCATACTCGACCGGCACGCTGCGATTCGTGATCAGCACATGGAGCGCGCCCGTTAACTCCTTCGCTGCTTCGCGCATGCGCGGGACGTCGAGCAGAGAGT
This sequence comes from Pyrinomonadaceae bacterium, assembly GCA_045807745.1. Taxonomy (GTDB): domain Bacteria; phylum Acidobacteriota; class Blastocatellia; order Pyrinomonadales; family Pyrinomonadaceae; genus QHXQ01. The sequence continues at coordinate 131,341 of JBJMGT010000023.1, read as the reverse complement.
TTTTGAAGCCGAGATGGCCGCGCAGGTTGATCTCGATGATGGGTGCGAGGGTCGTCTCGTCTGCGGCATCGTGCGTGCGCGCCTCGCGCCGGACGACTTCCATGACGCCCTCGTGGACTGCGTCCGCGTCCACCACGCCGGACACGTCGTAGCTCAGACGTTGGAACGGGCGCTGCACGTAGCCGCGCAGGTGCTCGGCGCGCAACTGACGCGCGGCATCAACTTCGATCAGATAGACGCCGCGCTCCTCTTTGTACTCGTCGATGGAGACGGCTTCGAGCGAGCCAGGGTTGAAGGCCCAACCCTCGATCTCGAACCGCTTGTGCGTGTGCCCGAGCGCGAGGTAATCGACCAGCCCGCGCAACTCTTTCATCCGCTCAAGCGAGAGCGCGGGGATGTTCGGGCGGTTCAGTTGTCCTTCCACATCCGTGTGCAGCATGAGGATGTTGAAGAGGCCGTCGCCGTGCGCGCGGCGGAGCGCTTCGACGAGCAAGGGCACGGCGGCGTTGGCGCTCGTGCCGTACCAATGCGTGCCGAAGATGCGCGCGCCCGCGATGTCTATGTAAGAGCCGGTCTGCGTATCTTCATCCCAAGACACGAGCGCGAGATGGCCCGCTTCGTCGTGCTTCGGCTCTAAGAGCTTCAGATAACCCCAGCGCGAGAGCGAGCGCATCCAACTGTAGTCCGAGACCGCGTCCTTTTGATCATGATTGCCCTCGATGGCGACGACGGGGATGCCGGCCTCGCGCAGCAGCGCGAGACCGGCGATAGCGTGGTTCATCGCTTCGGGTTCAACCTTGCGGGCGTTGAAAAAATCGCCCGCAATGAGCACGAAGTCGACCTTGCGCGCGATGGCGTAAGTTTGGATCACGTCGAGCCACGCGCGCGCAAAATCCTTCACGCGCTCGTCGAGGTTGTACCGCCGACAGCCCAGATGTATATCCGCAATGTGGAGGAACTTCATAACCATGCTCAAGCACATGCGCGGGCTGGTCACAAAAAAACTAACCCACGCGTGTTAATGAGTTCATTATACGCTAGAGCAGGAAGGATCAGCACATAGAGACAGTGACGAGTGCCAAGTGACGAGTGCCAAGATAAAAACTTCTTACTCGGCACTTGTCACTCGTCACTCGTCACTCGTCACTAAAAAAGAAGCCCCCGCGACTCTGGGTCGAGTCTATTGGGCAACGGGGGCTGGCGCTCCGCGCAACGGTAGAAGGGTAACCGTTATTGCGCGGGCGTACACGGACTCTCGTGAAGGGGGGCGAGAGCCGAATTTGAGGACAATGCAAAGAGCAATTCTGTCTACTTGCGCCGTGGGCCGCCGGGTGAGGGCTAGGCGGCCCACGCTCAGCGCAAGCCTTGCGTCACTCGACGGGCCGGGCGAGCGGTGTCCGCAGCGAGTCGCGCATAAGCCGATTCAGAGCGGCGATGGCGGGGCGGGCCGCCAATTCGTCAATCTGTCGTCGGGCTAAGTCAAATAACACGCCGCGAATCTCGGCCGGTGTTAACTCGCGCGCGTCGCCTTCGGCCGCGGCTGGCAGCGCAGTAACACGTCTATCCTTCATCGCGTTCATAAACATTCCTTGCGGTGTCTCCGGTCAGGCCGTTTCAAATTGCCGCGCGAGCGTTGTCTGCCGCAGGGTTGAGTGCAGTTGCTCAACATCGAGCGGCTTACTCAGGAAGCCATCTGCGCCATAGGCGGCACACGTGGCCTGCGTCTCGGCACTATCCTCAGAGCTGACCACGAAGACCTTCGAGCGCGGGCAGTGCGCCTTGATGAATTCGAGGATGCGAAGGCCCGTGTGCGTCGAATCGAGTACGGGCGGCAGATGGAGGTCCAAGAGCGAGACGGCCGGGTTATAGACGGTCGCGCGCCGGATCGCAGTGGGCAAATCCTCGGCTGTCATCACGTCGTAGTCATCGCACAGAGACCAGTAGAGCTGCTGCCGGATGGCGGCGTCGTCGTCAATGATCAGGACTTTTGTTTTCACTGCCGCCGCGCTCCAACTTTCAAGTCTTGCTACACGCATAATCTCTTCGCAACATTCATGCCAACGCGCCAGTGCGGCCGCAATACATGGAAAGGCGCGTAAATCGCGATCTGCTGAGCGCGCGCCGGTCGTGCGTGTCATCTGCCGGCAACAGATGCGGGCCGAGTGTGTGCACATTTGTGGACAGAAGTTGTCCATGGTCAGTTGTCCGTAGTTCTCTGTTCGTCAATTGTTGCTCTCCGCTTCAGCGTTCAATTAACGCGACGAGCACAACGGACAACTGACCATAGACAACAGACAGCTTTTCAATGTTCTTTGATCTCTAGCTCGCTGAGGAGGCGATGAAGGTAGGAGCGGCTGATGCCGAGGCGTTTGGCGGCGGCCGCTTTGTTGCCGCCTTCCTGTTGCAGTGCGCCGATGAGCATGCGGCGGCGCAACTGTGTGACCGCGCTTTCGAGCGTGGTGTCGCCCGCGCGCGGCCCACCCACTTCCGGTAACACGGCGCGCTGCATCTTTTCGGGCAGGTGCTCCGTGCTAAGCCGCGGCCCCGTTGTTAAGACAACCAAGCGCTCGATCACGTTTTCGAGTTCACGCACGTTGCCGGGCCAATCGTACTCTTGCAAAGCTTCGTACAGTGCAGGCGTGAGTTCGGGTTGCGGGCGACCGTGCTTCTCGGCCGCTTTGGCGGCAAAGTGCGCGGCGAGGAGCGCTATGTCTTCGCGCCGCTCGCGCAGCGGCGGGAGCATTAAAGGCACGACGTTAAGGCGGAAGAAGAGGTCGCTGCGAAAGCGCCCTTCGGCTACTTCGCGTTCCAGATCGCGATTGCTCGCGGCGATCAGGCGTATGTCCACGTTGATGGTCTTCGTGCTGCCGAGCCGCTCGAAGGCGCGCTCTTGCAGGACGCGCAGGAGCTTCACCTGTACGGCGGCGCTCAACTCGCCGATCTCGTCGAGCAGGAGCGTGCCGCCGTCCGCCAACTCGAAGCGCCCCTTCTTCGCCTGCATCGCGTTGGTGAACGCGCCGCGCTCGTGGCCGAACAGTTCTGACTCGATCAACGTCTCCGGCAGCGCCGCGCAACTGACTGCGATGAAGGGCCGGTCGGCGCGTGGACTCTGTTCGTGGATCGCGCGGGCAACGACCTCTTTGCCCGTCCCGTTCTCGCCGGTGATGAGCACGGTCGCCGATGTGTCGGCGACGGCGCGCGCCTGTCTGATGACGCGCTCTAAGCTGGGCGCGGAGCCAAGCACGCGCGCGAAGCCGCGCCGTGCCTCCAACCCGGAACGTAAGGCTTGATTCTCCTGTTCGAGCCGGCGCACGCGCGCCGCTTGCCGGACGATGTGTGCGACCTCCGCCTCGTTGAAGGGCTTCTCAAAGAAGCCGTAAGCGCCGTAGCGAATAGCTTCGAGCGCGACCTGTCGATTGTCGCTGCCCGTGATAACGACGACGGGCACGGCGGGCCTGGCGGCATGTGCGGCCTCGATGATGGCGAGACCTTCCGTGATGCCGTCCAAGTCGGGTGGCAGATGCAGATCGCAGAGCACCACGTCCACGCGCCCCGTTTGCAGTTGTGTGGCAGCTTCGGCGCGCGTCTCCGCTTCGACGACCGCGTGCTCGGCTTCGAGGGCCCAGTAAAGCTGCCGCCGCAGCACGCGGTCGTCATCCACGATCAGCACTGTCGCCTTGTCCTGCGTCTCATCGCTCATCGGCAATATTATTTGTGTGAAAAAATTTTCGCAGCCCGACCGCGAGATGCGGCCAGCCGCTGGCTCTATTAATTGCGTGTTGCTGCTGAGAACTACTGCGGGGCTTACGTCAACGCGTCCGTGTTGTCTTCGCGTCGGTCGGCTGCTGCGACCTCGCCGCTGAAGCTTGACTGAACCGCTTGACCGGCGTGGATGGTAGCACGACGCGGAAGCACGTGCCAACGCCGATTTCCGATTCCACATCGATCCGGCCCGAGTGGGCCGCGACGATCTCGCGGCACGTGTAGAGACCAAGCCCGATGCCCCGCTCCTTCGTTGTCGCGAACGGGCGGAACAAGCGTGTGCGGATAAATTCTTCAGTCATGCCAAGTCCAGTATCGCGCACGCTGATGAAGACATGCTGCTCACCCTCCGCGCCAGCCGCAACCGTCAGCCGCCCGTTCTGCGCGCCCATCGCTTCGAGCGCGTTGATGACGAGATTCTCCAGCACGCGTTCGATGCGCTCGCTGTCAACGGCGGCGACGAGTTGCGCGGGCAGATCAAGCTCGACCCGATGGAGCGCCACGATGGGCTGAGCCGTGGTCGCTAACACGCGTTTGATGACGGGCACGAGATCGGTGGTGCGGAGCGCGTGGCGATACTCGCCGCTCAAGGTCTGCACCGGTTCGTTCAGGCGGGCGACGAGCGCGCGCAGCTTGTCGGTCGCAGCGCGCAGGCTCGTGATGGCGTCGGCGCGAAACTCTTCGCGATGGATGTGCCGCTCCATGTTGTTGACCAAAATGGAGAGACCCGTGATCGAGTTCTTGAGATCGTGTGTGAGCATCGCCGACAAGCGCAGGAAGGATTGAAACTGTTTCGACTCGGCTTCGCGCGCGATGTGCTCGCGCAAACGGTCGCTCATCAAGTTGAAGCTCTCGGCCAAGAGCCGCGTCTCGTCTGTGGACTGCACCAAGATGCGCTGTTCGAGGTTGCCGGCGGCGATCTGGGCCGCCGCATCGGCGACGCGGTTGATGCGCCGCGACGTGCGCTGGATGACGACCGTTAAGATGACGGCGGCGGCGAGCGCCGTCAAGATCGTGAGCACGATCCCGATTGTGCCGATGAGTTGCAGCCCCGCACCGGCGGCCGTTGCGTTCGCGGCCACGGCGACCGACAGGTCGAGGCCGGCGACTGGCTGGTAAGCCGCGAGCCAGCGCGTGCCGTCCTGCGGTGTGTTGAAAAACTCCGCGCCGCTCGCGCCCGTCATCATCGCGTGGGCGATGTTGGTGAAACCCGGCATGACGCTCGCAACCGGTTGATAATTGAGCGCGCGATTAGTGTGATAGATGAGCTGCCCGGAATGATCCAGCGCCAGCACAAGCTGCTGCGGCTTAGTTCGCGCACTCTGCGTCGGGCCGCTCGTGTCCGTCGGCCCCGCATCGAGTTGGGCGAACAACGCGTCAAGCCGCAACTCGGCCACGATTGCGCCGCCGGGCTGAGTCGCTACAGCCGCCGAGCCCCAAACCGGCGTCGTGTAGCGCAGGCTTGCGCCGCGCGCAGAGAGCGTCAGGGGCCCGCGCAACGGGCGCGTTGTGTTGGGATCATGCTCCGCCCACACACGCTCATCCACTTCGCTCTTGTCGGGCAGCGCGTTGCCATACCTGAACACGACATCCGCACCGTTCGGCGCATCGACGCGCGCCAGCGCACGCCCGTCTGCGCTGATGAGCGTAAGGGACGTGAAGTAATTCCGGTGGCTACGGCCGAACGATTCGAGCGCGACCCGCGCGCCGTCCTGCGCGGTTGTAACGGGCACTGACAGGTCTGCGCCCGTCGCCGCTGGTGGCGTAATGAGCGTGGGCTGTTCGCGCAGATAGGCGTCGAAGGCGGGATTGCCGGCCAGCTCGCTCAGATCGGCCTCGCGCTCGGTCAGTTGCGCCGTCAACCCCGCCGCCACTTGCGCCGCGCGGTTCGTGACATCTGCGCGCAACAGCCGCTCGACGGCGCGCTCGCCGCTGCGGTAGTAGCCGACGCTCAACAACAGCATCGGCACGAGACCGAGCACGATGAAGACGAGCAACAGTTTGGCGCGAATACTCATGAGAGGTTGGTCCGAAGTTTTAGCTCACACGTTTGCGCCCGAACTTGGCGAGCAGCGGCGCGAGGCCAGCGACTATGCTGCGGTGTGCCGCGCCGTTCGTGGCAACGAGGCCGTTGCGGTTCTGCACGTCGGCGGTGTTGTAGCGATACGGCGTGCCCCACAGATCGGTTAGTCGCCCGCCCGCCTCGTTGAGAATCGCTTCGGGCGCGCAGGTGTCCCACTGCTTCGTGCGCGGCGAGAGGTGTATGTAGAGATCGCACTGGCGCTCGACAATCAGACCGATCTTGATCCCGACCGAGCCGCGCGCGACTTCATCTCTGAAGCCGAACGCGCGCACGACCGTGTCCATCTTCGGACTGCGGTGCGTGCGACTGACGGCGAGGCGCATGCGCGGCACATCGGTCTGCGTTGAGACGCGCACGCGCTCGGCTTCGGTCTCGGGGCGCACGACCCACGCGCCCTGTCCGCGCGCCGCATAATAGAGCACATCGGTCACGGGCAGATAGACGACGCCGAGTGCCGCTGTACCTTCAACCGCGAGACCGATCTGCACGGCGAAGTCGCCATTGCCGGAGATAAAGCCGCGCGTGCCGTCGAGCGGATCGATGATCCACGCGCGCACTAGATCGAGCCGGCGCACCGTGTCAACCGATTCTTCCGACAACAAGCCATCGGCCGGAAACTCCGTTTGCAGGCCGTGCATGATCACGTCGTTGGCGGCCAGGTCGGCCTGCGTCACCGGGTCTTCGTTCTCGCTCTTGTGCACGATCTGCAACGGCCCGCCATAATGCACCAGCGCCGCCGCGCCCGCCGCCCGCGCGAGTCTGATGGCCACGTCCAACTCACGCGCCAATGGCCCCGACAAGGCTGACTTCACTACGTCTGTCTGTTCACTCACTGCCATTAGTAAATTTCAATTCTACTTCGCGCCGGCCGTTTATGCCGCCGCACGGATGATGTCGAGCGTGAGATCGATGTCGGCGCGCGTGGTGCGAAAGTTGACGATGCAGGCGCGCAGGGCAAAGCGCCCGCGCAAGATCGCGTTCGAGATGTAAGCGCGCCCGCCGCGTTGCACCGCATGGACGATCCGCTCGTTCAACTCGTTCAACTCAATCTCGTTGCGCGCGCGCGCCGCGTCGTCCGCATCCGCGAGTGCATGTCTTATTTCGTCCGGCACGTAGCGAAAACAGCAGATGCTCAACTCGACGGGCGCGAGCAACTCGAAGTCCGGCGCCTGCGCGATCCGCTCGGCCATGTAGGCGGCGAGCGCGTTGTCGTCCGCAATTGCGGCGGCGAGGCGCGGCACGCCGTAGTAACGCAGCAGCAACCATAGCTTCAGCGCGCGAAAGCGGCGCGAGAGTTCGAGGCCGTAGTCGAAGAACGCGAACGTCTCATCGTCCGTCTGCTCAAAGACTTTGATGTAGTCCGCGCCCGCAACTTCAGTCCACGCGGCGCGCGCAAGGTGCGGTTCACGCAACAGCAGACAGCCGCAGTCCACCGGCGTGTAGAGCCACTTGTGCGGGTCGAGCGTGACGGAGTCGGCGCGCTCTAGACCGGCGAAGAGCGCGCGCTTCGTCGCATCGAGCGCGGCCGGCGCGCCATACGCGCCGTCAACGTGAAACCAGAGATTATATTTTGTGGCGACCGTTGCGATCTCCGGCAACGGATCGACCGCGCCGGTGTTGACCGTGCCCGCGTTCGCCGCGATGCAGAAGGGCCGCAAGCCTGCTTGCATGTCCGCTTCGATCCGCGCGCGCAAACTGCGCACGTCCAGGCGAAACCGCTCGTCTGTGGCGACGACGCGCACCTGTTCGCGGCCCAGTCCAAGTATGTCGGCCGCCTTCGTGAGCGAATGGTGCGCCTGATCGGAGACGTAAACAGTCATCGGCGCGCCCGCGCGCCACAAGCCCTGCCGCGAGACATCAATGGAGGAAGCATCGGCGTTCGTGTGGTCGTCTGTCGCGCCGCGCGCTTTGGTCCGATGCGCGATGTAGAGTGCGTCGAGGTTGGCCATTGAGCCGCCGCTGGTTAATAAACCACCGGCCTCGTCCGCGTAGCCAATCATCTGTGCGAGCCAACGCACGGTTGTGCGTTCGATGTGTGTCGCAGCCGGGGCGGAGCGCCACACGGGCACGTTTTGATTGAGCGCCGACGCGATGAGATCGGCGAACGCGCCGACGGGCGTCGCGGGCGAGGCGACGTAACCGAAGAAGCGCGGATGACCGTTCTGCCGGCTGTTGGCGATGATGCGTTGGCAGTCGGCGAAGAGATCATCTAACTCATCAGGCCCGTCAAGCGGCAAAGTCGCAGCCAGTTGCGCGGCGATCTCTGCGGCCGTCGTTTGCGGGAAGACGGGGCGGTCGGCGACGTGCGCAAAGTAGTCTGTGACGAGCGCGACGGCGCGGTCGGCGAGCGCGCGCAGAGCGTCGTCCGTCAGGTCGAGGGAAGAGGCACGCGCGCCGGACGGCGCACCGCCAGTGTCCGCGTCGTGTGTGTGCGCTTCGCTCTGTTCAGTTGCGCGTTGTTCGCTCATCCGGGTTGCTTGCCACCGGCCGCAACCCTAACACATCGGGCGCGGGCCGGCGAAGCGCGCCCTTGCCGTGACCGCGCGCGCGCGCTTATAGTCTCTGGCTAACGCCCAAGCAAGCAGCCCAAATCTTTTTCGCTGGAGAGAGCAAGATGAAGCACGACAGACACGAAGACGCAACGCGCGTGTCCCGCCGCAGATTTATCACGCAGGCGACCGCGCTCGGCGGCGCTGGTCTAGCCGCAGCGACGCAACTGAGTGCGCAAGAGAACAAGCCGCAGACAACAACTTCGCCAGCATCCGCAGCGCCCGCGCTCGGCACGATGACAGAATATAAGAGCGGCGACCTAACGATCCCGGCCTATCTCGCGCGCCCTGTGAAGAAGAAGAGTGCGCCCGCCGTGCTCGTCATCCACGAAGTCTTTGGCTTAAACGATCACATCAAATCAATCGCCGACCGCATCGCCCATGAAGGCTACGTCGCGCTCGCGCCCAACTTTTTCGTGCGCGCTACGGCCGCACCGCCCAAGGATGCCTCGGACATGCAGGCACTGCGCAAAGCGGCGGGCAGCATTCCGACCGATGCGGCGATCAAGGACATGCAGGCGGGACTTGATTTTCTGAAGGCCGACAAGGGCGTGAAGCCGCGCCTCGCCTCCATCGGCTTCTGCATGGGCGGCGGCTTCTCTTATCAGATCGCCACGCACACGACAGACCTCGCGGGCGCGGTTATCTTCTACGGGCGCACGCCCATCGATCTTGTGCCGCAAGTCTCCTGTCCGCTGCTCGCATCGTTCGGCGGGAAAGACACCGGCATCCCGCCCGAACAGGTGCAAGCGTGGATCGATGCGTTGACGAAGGCCGGTAAATCAGTGGACGCGAAAATCTACCCCGACGCCGGGCATGGCTTCTTCAACGACACACGCCCCACGGCTTACAACGCAGCGGCTGCGGCCGACGCTTGGCAACGCGTGCTCAAGTTCTTCAAAGCACGACTCGATAAATAACAAGTGTTGAGTGCTGAGTTAAGACCCGCCTTTACTCAGCACTCAGGACTCAGCACTCAGCACTTCTTCTAGGAGCTTCCTTATGACCATCGCGGGCTACGCCACGACGGAAGGCACGGCGCGTTATCGTGCGCGCTTGCAGACCGAGACGGCCGAGAATCATTTCCGTTATGAACAACAGTTGTGGCTCTCGTCCATCGGCATCGGCACATATCTGGGGTCGCCCGACGAGGCGACCGACCGGAGCTACGCCGAGGCGATAGTGCGCGCCGTCGAACTCGGCGCAAACGTTGTCGATACGGCCGCGAACTATCGTTTCCAACGCAGCGAGCGCTCAATCGGCGCGGCGCTCAAACAGTTGTTGGCGGGCGGCACGTCTGCGCGCGATGAGATCGTGCTCTGCACGAAGGGCGGCTATCTGCCGTTCGATGGCGCACCGCCGCGCGGGGCCGAAGGCGTGCAGGCTTACGTCGAAGAGACGTTCGTGCGCACGGGCGTCGCGGACTTCAAGGACATAGTGGCCGGCAGCCACTGCATGACGCCCAAATATCTCGCGCATCAGATCGAGCAGTCGCGGCGCAACATGGGCGTTGAGACGATTGACGTTTACTACATCCACAACCCGGAGACGCAAGCGCAGGTGCTCCCGCGCGAGGAGTTCGAGCGCCGTCTGCGCGCAGCGTTTGCGCAGTTGGAGCAGAGCGTCGCGGCCGGCGCGATCAAGCTGTACGGCGTGGCGACGTGGAACGGCTTCCGCGTCGCGCCCAAGTCGCGTGGTTATCATTCGCTCGAACGCATGGTCGAGTTGGCGCACGAGGCCGGCGGCGCAGAGCATCATTTCCGCTTCGTGCAGTTGCCCTTTAACCTCGGCATGCCCGAAGCGTTGGTGCAGGCGAATCAAACTTATCAGGGCGCGCCCGTCTCGCTGCTCGAAGCGGCGCGCGCTCTTGGCGTGACGGTCATGGCGAGCGCGTCCATGCTGCAAGGCAAGGTAGCGCATGATCTGCCTGAGACCATTCGCGAACCGCTCGGCGGTCTCGCCACCGACGCCATGACCGCCATCCAGTTCACGCGCTCCACGCCGAGCATCACCACCGCGCTCGTCGGCATGAGCCAACCCACGCACGTCGAAGAGAACCTGCGCCTCGCCCGCGTCGAACCGGCCCGCGCCGAAGACTACGAACGACTGTTCGCCTCCGATGAGGAGTGACGCTCTTTATGGCAACGCACGACTTCCAATCCTTCCAAGATTTCTGGCCCTACTACCTCGCCGAACACAGCCGCCCCGCGACGCGCACGCTCCACGCCGCCGGCACAATCGCCAGCCTCGTCTTAATCGTTGCGCTCATCGCCACGCACAAGTGGGCGTGGCTGCCGCTCGCGCTCGTCGTCGGCTACGGCGCAGCGTGGACGGGCCACTTCTTCGTTGAGCACAACCGCCCCGCCACCTTCCAACACCCGCTCTGGTCTTTCATGGGCGACTACAAAATGCTCGCCCTCATGCTCACTCGTCGCCTCGACGCCGAACTCGCGCGACTGGCAGAGGTTGAGCAATAATCGCGACTTAGTTTTCAGGAGGTCTTATGCCTCACGCACTGGCACGAATCCTACTCGCTAACCTCATGCTCTGCATCACGACACAAAGCCAACAGCCAACGCCGGCTACGGATGTTTGCCCAACTATCACGGTTGACTGCCCATCTGGCTTGACCCGAGAAGGCGAGCCGGTCATGTTTACTGTCAACGTCAGCGGTGGCGACCCAAATGCAAAATTGACTTACAACTGGAAGACTTCAACGGGCGTGATCATCAGCGGTCAAGACACGCCCACAATTGCGGTTAAGGTAAACAAGCGTAAAGAAGGCGGCTTTCAATGGGGGGCGGTTGTTAACGTCTATGGACTTAATCCAAGCTGCACGAGTTCAGCTTCATGTTTTGTCTTCGGCGACCCGCCACCGGCCAGTCAACGCTTTGGCCGTTACGGCAAACTCACCCCTACGGCCGAACATAAGCAGCTCGATCTGTTTGTCGATGAGTTGAACGCCGCTCCCGGCGCGCAAGGTTATATCGTGGCTTGGCCCGGTCGCCGCGATACAAAGCAGGCAGCGCACAGGCGTGCAGCACGAGCACAAAGTTATTTGGTGAACAGGCGCGGTATCGATCCGGGTCGCATCGTGATTAGCGTGGGCGAAGCTGGTAAAGTTTTGACGGTCGAGCTTTATATCGTACCAGCCGGAGCGACACCACCATCAATCAAAGCGCATTGAAGAATCTCAGCGTCAGTCGTGCCGACTATTGTGCGGCCAAGTCGGCGGCGGGGGCGGTGAGATGCTGGCGCGTTCGGCGTCGGTGCGGGCGCGGCGGCGTAGGAGTTCGAGTTTGAGACTCTCTGCGCCGCGCGCCATGGCCCATTGATGATTGAAGGCAAAGAGCGGTTTGAGCAGAAATGAGAGCGCGTTGATGAGCGGCTTGCGCGCGCGGATGCGCCAGTCGTAGGTGATGTCTACGAACCGGCCGTCCTGCTTGAACGTCCAGACGCCGCGCCCGTCCAGATCGCCTAACGCCTGAATGGTCGAGCCGTAGGGGTAGCGCGACTCCGCCACGCGGAACTGCCAGCGCAGCGTGTACGGTAGCCACCCCTTCGTGTACAGGCTGACCACCTTGCCCACGCCGTGCTCGCCGCCCGGCTCGACCACCTGCACATCCAAATACACAGACGGCCACCAACGCGGCAACGATTCCACGTCGCCGATCACGTCCGCCACTTCCTGACACGTGCCCTCGACCCGCCAGTGCGAGACGAAGTGATAATCGGAGATGGCCATCTCAACTGCCTTCCGCCTTGGCCGCGCGCTCGTGGCGCTGTTGATAGAGGAACGAGACGGCGAGCAGGATCGCGCCGAGCACGATGAAGGAGATGATGCGATAGACCTTGTCGAGCGAGGACAGATCGACAAAGAAGACCTTCGCCGTCGTCAAGCCCAACAGCAAGAGCGCCATCAGACGCAGCACGCGGTTGCGGCGCACAAGCCCGAACACCAGCAGCGCGCCGCCGTAGAGCGCCCACAACACCGAGAGCGAGAGTTGCTGCGCGAGCCGCAGGTCGCGTATCTCGCCGGCCGCGATCAGCCCTGTGCGCCGTTGCGTCGCAAAGTAGCCGCTTGTCTCAAGACTCAAGCCCGCAAGCGCGAACACGTTGCCGATGACGGTGACGAAGGGCACGATGCGTGAGGCTTCGGCGGCCAAATGGTCGCCCGCGCGCGCGTAGAGATGCGCGATGAGCCAGAGCGCGAGGATGAAGAGCGTGAACGCGGCGGCAGTTTGATTAAAGAGCGGCGCGTGCCACGTCGCGTTGTAGTAACTCGCGTCCACAAAGAGGATTTTCGCGCCCGCGAGGGCGAGCAAGATGAGCGCACCGTAGCGCACGGCGACGCGCATGCGGCGGAGACCCAAGACGAAGGCGACGCTCGCATAAATCGTCCAGATGACGGAGAGGACGAGTTGTTTGTTGTTCTCGACGCGCGCGGCCTCGTGCCATGCATCGGGCAGCGCCCACGCCAGCGCCTTCGCGCGATTGAAGCAGCCCATCGCCTCTAGGCTCAGGCCGATCAGCGCCACAATGTTCGCGCCCACAATCAGCGCCGCAAGGGCGACGGTGCGCTCGCTCTCTTCGACATGCTCAGCCCGCGTGTAAGCGCGCACCGAGTAAGCGAGCGCGAGCACGACGAGGGCAAAGCTGATGAAGGTCAGATTGCCGATGGGCGCGTGCCACGGCGCGCTGTAGTAGAACGCGTCAACGGTCAAGAGTTTGCCGACGACGAAGCCGAGTACGGCGAGCGCGGCGAAGCGCAAGGCTTGCAGTCGTCGCAGCAAACCGATGGCAAGCGCCAGCGTTGCGTACAACGTCCACAGCGCGGTCAGCGCGAACACGTGCGTGTTCGCCAGCGCGTCCGTGCTTTCACTCGCGCCGTGCGCCTGCGTCATTGCTTGGCGGAAGTAGTCGCTCAGGTCAAGCGTCAGGAGCGTGAGCGCGAGCGCGTTGCCGACGAGGATGAAGAGCATCGTCAATATGTCGCGGTCGTCATCCTGTACGCGCTCGGCGTAGCGGCGATAGAGATGGACGATGCCGGCACACACTGCGACGAGTACGGCGCACGAGATGGCGCGCTTGTTCAATAGCGGGTGAAAGACTGCGTCGGGTTGATCGAGCAGTTGATAGCCGAACGCCTGCATGTCCACCAGAAACCAGTGCATGACTGCGACGGCGAACACCGGCAGCGCGGCAAAGCGCGGCGCGTCTTCTTCGGCACGCAAGCCCACCCACGTCAGCATCAACGCCTCGACCGCCCAGCCGATAGTGACCCATTGTTGATCCGTCTGGATCGCTATCGCCATCGTCAGGAAGGTGACGGCCAGTGCGACGTATGTGTAGGTGAGAAACTTGTCGGCGTGATGTTTCTGGCGCGCGATGAAATAGAGCAGACCGAAGAAGACCGAGAGTAGCAGCGCGTGCGGCCCTTGCGGCGCGAAGGCGTTGGCGACCTGCGGGCGGTAGTCTTCAAGTAAGAGATAGCTCGTCGCGAAATAGAGCGTCGCATTCATCAGCACGAGCGACACGTCGAACCAGCGCGCCGGGCGCTGCTTCAAGACGTTGTGGATAATGGCGAGCGCGGCGAACATGACGAAGAAGAGCGTGAGAAAGAAGAGCGTCAGCCAGAGCTTCTGCGGTTTGTAAAACTCAAACCACCAGCCGGCGAACATGATCCACGTCGCGGCGAACGCGAGATAGTTCAGACTGCGCCAGCGTTTGAAGTAAGCGAGCGCAAGCACGCCCGCGTTTAGGAGCGCAACGTAGCCAAAGAGACCGACCTCGTTGTCCACGTTGGTCGCGAGCAGTTTTGGCGTCATGAAGCCGCCGACCAGACCGAGCACAGCGATAGCGTAAGCGTCGTACCGCGCGGCAAGGATGACGGCCGTCGCGGTGACGAGCGCCATCAGCGCGAAGGCGATGGGCTGGTCGACCAAGCGATAAAAACCGAACGAGGCATAGACGGACAAGTACAGGATCACTATGCCGCCGCCGGAGAGCACATACGCGTAAGCCTGATAGCCGCGCAGCCGCAGCCGCTCAGCGAGCGCGAGGAAGGCGCAGCCGGCGACGCAGCCCAGCAGGACGCGCCCCGTCGGGCCGATCCATTGGCGGTCGAACGCGTACTTGAGAAAGAAGGACGTGCCGACGATGACGGCGATGATGCCGAGCCAGTTGAACCAGCGCCCGCCGATGAGCGCTTCCAGCTCGCCCCAAGCCTTCGTGACGGCCGCCGCCGCAGGCGGCGGCGCACTCGCAGCGTGTGCGCCGGGCGCGGCGTGTGGCGGTTGCGCCGATTGAGTTGCATCCGCGCGCCAGTCCGGTGTCGTCGAAGCTGCGCGCGCCGTTGGCTCGTGTGCGGCCGTTACGCTGCCGACTGGTGAGCGTTGTTCGTCAGTCTCGGCGGTGATGGACGGCGGCGTGGTCGCATGCGTCAACTGTTCCGTCGTTTCGTCTGTCACGGAGGGATGCGGCGGTGCTGATGCGCGCGGCTCGCTGCTTGGTTCTTTGTCGGCCGGCGCGCGCCCTTGCCCGAATGGGCGTGCGGTTGCTGTGGTCTGTTCAATGCCGAGTCTCTGTTCGACGCCGCGCAGCCGCGCCGCTTGCTCCGCGAGCATGTACCCCTGCTCTTCGAGCATGTGTTCGAGGCGCGCTAACTTGGCGGCCAAGTAGCCGTTCTGGCTGCGGTCAGGCGGAAGATCGTTATCGCTCATAAATACTCCGTGCTGATAAAGGCTCGTTATGACTTCGGCTAAATGAACGCGCGCGGGGCCGGGTTATTGCGCGCGGAGCCGGATGTCAGGACGCGGACTGCGTCGGGTCGGCCGGCACAACCGGCGCACCGGCGCGGGCCGCCTCTTCGCCGAGCGCGATGATCTCGTCGCGCAAGCTGCGCCGCTCGACGAGCAGACGTTGGAAGAAGCGGCGGCGCATGAAGAAGAAGAGCAAGGCGCGCGCGCCGCCGACGAAGCGATCTAGTCCCTCAAAGAAACGGAGCGCGACGAACCCGGACAGCGGCGCGGCGACGAGCGCGAGCACGGCGAAGGGCCAACTCGTCAACCAGAGAAAGATGAGCGCGACCGCGGCCCACGTCAGCGGAAAGAACAAGAGCGCCGCCGTGATCTTGAAGGTCGCGAACACGTCCTCTTGATCGCCTGCGAGTTTCAGCCCCAGCCAGTGCGCGAGTTTATAAGCCGGATAATGTATGACCACCCCGACGAGCGCGAGCGGTGCGAGCAAGAGCGCAGGCAGCACGCGCATGCATAGATAACGCGCGACATTGCCGACCGGCACACTTGGCGCGGACAGGTCTTCCAAGTCGACGCCTGCTTCGCGCAACTCTTCTTCATAGCGGCGTATGCGCGCTTCGAGCGCCGCGAGCCGCGCGGGCGCGTGCTGAAAGAAGTAGGCGTAGCCGGCGACGAAGCGGCGACGAAGATCGAATTCACGTGCGAGACTCTCATCAGCGCCCTCTTCATCCGCATCTTCGGCCGAGAAGATTTTTTCGGCACGGCTGATCGTCGCGAGCGCCTGATCGTGCTCGGCGTTCAAGGTCACGTCGCGCAGCGCTTCGGCGACGCGGTCGGAGAGCGCGCGCACGTCATCGCGCGATGGCTCGCCGTCAGCTTCTATCGCCACCGGCTCAACCTTGAGCGGTTCACCGAAATAGAGGAGCGCGGCGCTGCGAAAGGCCGACTTCGCGGTGTAGTAGAGACCAGCGGGCACGATCTTCAGATCGAGCGTCGGGTCTTCGCCGAGTACACCGAGCGCGATGCGCGCCATGCCCGTCTTGAGCGGACGCAAACTCGGCTCATTGTGCGAGACGCCTTCGGGGCAGATGGCAATCGTGCCGCCGCGCTTTAAGAGTGCACGGCAACGCGCGAAGGTCTCGCGGTTGCGCGCCGGGTCAGAGCCGGTGTCTTGTTGGCGATAGACGGGCAGGGCGTCGAGCGAGCGTGCGAGCGCGCCGATGACGGGCATACGCATGATCGGCTCTTTGGCTAAAAAGGAGACGCGGCGCGGCGCGTGGCAGAGGATGAAGACCGGATCGACCAGCCCGTTCGGATGATTGACGACGAAGATGACTGCGCCCTCGCGCGGCACGCGCTCTAGGCCCGCCACTTCGATGCGGCGAAAGAAGACGCGCAGCGCCAAACGCAGTATCCCAACAATGATGCGTCTAACCATCAGGCGGAAATATAGTCGAAGCGCACGGCGCTAGGCTAGTGTGTTTGTGTCAGTTCGCAGGGAGACATAGAGACGTAATGCCGGGAGCGCGGGCATCTCGGCCCGCCATGAGCGCGCCAGCGCGAACAAAAGAGGCACTGCGCTCAAGCATGAATGGAAATGAATCCGTTGAGCGTGCAGATGCACGCTTGGCGGGCAGGATGCCCGCGCTCCCAGCCCTAAGTTAGAAATTTTTCGACGAAGCCGCGTAGCTCGGCAAGTGAATCGTCGGCGATGAGTTGGAAGACGCGCACCTGTGGGCCGGCGGGCAGTTGCTGTGCGGTAAGCGCGTCGGTGATGACGAAGGCGCTGGCGCGCAAACTACGTTGCCAGCCGCGCGTGCGCGCGTCGCGCAAGGTAAGCGCGGAGGGTTCGATGCCGACCGAGACGAGCATCGTGCGCGCCCAACGTAAAAACTCTGGCCAGCGCGAGACAACGGCGATGAGCGCGTCCCGTGCGGGTCGTTGTTGGCCCTTGAGCGCGTCGGGAATCGAGCGCGAGCGCAGGAACAGACAACTTGTGTCCGGCGGCAAGAGCGCACGCACGCGCTCCGACTGACTGTAGAGCGCCACGGCCGCCGCGCCCGTCGGGAGGCCGTCGCGCGCGCAATCTTCAAAGCTCAGCCCGCGCACCGCGAAGCCGGTGGCAGCCGCGATCTCCGCGACAAGTATGGCGCGCAACTCTTCGTCAGCTTCGAGGACGAGAAAATGATCGGGTGGTTGCAGCTTGAGCCAGTGTTTGATGCGCGTCTGGATTTCGCCGAGCGCGAAACCGGCCGCGCGCGCGCGTTGCAGGAAGACGGAGATGAGTTGATCTAATTCGAGTTGCGCGTCGAGCGGGCGCTCGCGGTCGAGCGCGCGCACATAGACACCGCTGCCGCGCCGAAACTCAAGCCAGCCGCGCTCCTCCAACTCGCGATAAGCCGCGCTGACCGTGTTGGCGTGAATCTGATAGCGCCGCGCCAGTTCGCGCGTCGAAGGCAGCCGCTCGCCCGGGCGCAGATCATGGCTGACGATGCCGAGTTTGATCTGCGTCGTCAACTGCTCGCGCAGCGGCACTTCACTGTTTCTGGAGAGCCAGAGGCGCATGAGAGAAGGGCTGAGGACTGAGGGCTGAGGGCTGAATAAGATTAATCAACTTGCGCGATCAATCTTTCAGCCCTCAGCCCTTAGCCCTCAGCCCTGCCTTTTCATCTCTTGCGCGACTTGATCGCGCCGGTGAGTGAGCCGATGACGTTGGCGACACGGGCCGCGACGCGGCCTGTGGTCTCGGCCACCTGCGTCAGGGTCGAATCAGCGCCGGCCGCTTTTGGAGCCGCCCTTGCGGGCCGCACCTCCACCACTGCGCGCCGCACCGCTGCGTGCACCACCAATGCGTGCGCCGCCGCCACGGCCACCGGCTGCGCCGGATGCACCGCGCCCGGAGCCTGCGCCGCGCGCGACACCACCCGTGCCGCCGCGTTTTGCGCCGCCCTTCGCGCTCCCTTTGCCGCCCGCTTTGGAGGGCGTGCCCTTCTTACCGCCGCCACTCTTGCCGGCCGTCTTCTTCGGGCCGCCTTTACCAGCCGCGCCCGTGCGCACCACGCCGCCGGCCTTCTTCTTCGCGCCGCCGCCACGCTTGGCGGCTGTGCCGGCAGCGGCAGGCGCGCGCCCCGCTCTGGCTGCGGCTGTGCCGCCACCACGCTTTTGTGCGCCGACCTTCGCGCCGCCACCTTTACTGCCACCGCCTTTAGTCGCTTTAGCGCCCGCCTTCTTGGCCGCGCTTTTGGTCGAGCCACCACCGCCCTGCCCGCCGCGCGTGCCGCCGCCTTTGCCCTTCACGCCGGCCGCACCGCCGACACGCGCCGGCGCGCCTTTCACCGCGCCGCCACCGCCGCGCGTCGGGCCAGCGCCGCCGCCAATCGTGCCGACCACGCCCTCGCTGGCAACTCCACCGCCGGTCGTATCTGCGCCGCCACTGCCGCCGGCCGCGCCGCTCGTAACGCCGGTTGCGCGCCCGATGGCTTGCCCGCCGTGTCCTTCAGTGCCGCCGCCGCTGTCGGCTGCGCCGCCCGATGTGGCCGCGCCCGTGTCACCCGTGCCGACCGAGCCGCCGGTTGTTACGTCGTCTCTGTCGTTGCCATTTCCTTGTTCAGCCATCCCGTTGCTCCTTCATGTCTAGAGATGCGACCTCGCTTGTGCGTAAGGTCGGTTAAAGATGCCGCACTACGCCACGGGGGAAGAATGTCGGTTGCAAGTTTGCGCGGAGCATAGCATAACTCGCGCGCGGGCGATCTAACGTTTCGCTTGCGGCAGCAAAATAATTTCGCGCTGCACGCTGGAGCAGTCTGCCGGCCGGGTTGCCCGCGCCGCTCGGCGGGCGTTATAAATAGACGCAAAAGCAAGGACACTTTTAAAGACTGTGGACGCACTCTCGTCAGCACTCGCCGTCTTGACGGCCATGATCACGCCCGCCGTGCTTATCTCTGCGTGCGGCGCGCTCATCCTGTCCACGTCCACGCGGCTGGGGCGCGTCGTGGATCGCGTCCGCGCGCTCTCGGATCGGTTTGAAGAGTTGGCGCATGCGGAAGAGGGATTAGCGCTTGCCGAAGACCGGCGCGAGGTCTTCTTCGATCAACTCGACAAGCTGACGAGCCGCGCGCGCATACTGCAACGCAGCATGACGGTCTTCTACATGGCGCTCGGCTTCTTCGTCGCCACGAGCGTCGCCATCGGGCTGGTCGCCTATGCAGGCCCGCGTATCAGTTGGCTGCCGGTCGTACTCGGTCTCATGGGCGCATCGTTTCTCTTCTACGGCAGCGTGATCCTGATTCTGGAGGCGCGGCTCGCGTTCAGTGCGCTCGCCTCCGAGATGGATTTCATCTGGCGGCTCAGCAAACATCTCGCGCCGGCCGAACTGGCCGAACGGCACAGCCCGCACTACCGTTTGCGCATCAAGCCGACGCTCAAGCGGCGCAATAGCTGACAAAAAATTTTGCGCGCCTCTGTCGATCTCGCCGCCTCTCGTTCGTCGTGTAAGTAGAGCACGGGTTTTGGTCGGTCGAGACCGGCCGGCGGCCCCGCGCAAAACACGAACACAGAAGGAGAAAATTATCATGCGGTTCATGGTCATCGTCAAAGGCAATGAGGATTCAGAGGCAGGCGTGCTGCCCGACGAGAAAATACTGACCGAGATGGGCAAGTTCAACGAGGAGTTGGTGAAGGCCGGCGTGATGCTTGCGGCCGAGGGGTTGCACCCAAGTTCAAAGGGCGCGCGCGTCCGGTTCTCCGGGGGCAAGCAAACGGTGATCGACGGCCCCTTCTCCGAGACGAAAGAGTTGGTCGCAGGCTTCTGGCTGTGGCAGGTCAAGTCGAAGGAAGAGGCCATCGAGTGGCTCAAACGCGCGCCGTTCGACGGCGGGACTGAGGTCGAGCTGCGGCAGGTGTACGAGGCGGAGGACTTTGGGGCCAATCTGACGCCCGAACTCAGGGCGCAAGAGGAGCGCCTGCGCGCGCAGATGAGCGAACAGCAGGGGTCATAAGCGCGGACCCTGTAGCTGAAGGAGTATTAGTTGATTGTCGTGACGACTGCCGAGACACATCGCACGATTGACGCGGTCTGGCGGATCGAAGCGGCGCGGCTCATCGCCGGTCTTGCGCGGCTCGTGCGCGATGTCGGGCTGGCCGAGGAACTGGCGCAGGACGCGCTCATCGTCGCCTTAGAGCGGTGGCCTGAGTCGGGCGTGCCGGAGAATCCGGGTGCTTGGCTCATGGCCACCGCGAAGCATCGGGCGCTTGATCTGTTGCGCCGAAACAAGCTGATCGAGCGCAAGCACGAGCAGATCGGTTACGAGCTTGAGACCCGCGAGCAGACTGTGCCGGACTTCGACGCGGCGCTCGACGACGACATCGGCGACGACCTCCTGCGCCTCCTGTTCATCGCTTGTCATCCGGTGCTCTCGACCGAGGCACGCGTCGCGCTCACGCTCCGCCTGCTCGGCGGTCTGTCAACCGAAGAGATCGCGCGCGCCTTCCTTGTCCCTGAGCCGACCGTCGCTCAACGCATTGTCCGGGCCAAGCGGACGCTCAGCGAGGCGCGTGTGCCCTTCGAAGCCCCGCGCGGAGCAGAACTCGCCGCCCGGCTGTCGTCTGTGCTCGAAGTCATCTATCTCATCTTCAACGAGGGCTACTCGGCGACTGCTGGTGCTGACTGGACACGACCTGCGCTGTGCGAAGAGGCGCTCCGCCTCGGCCGCATTCTGGCGGAACTTGCGCCGCAAGAGCCGGAGGTGCACGGGCTGGTCGCGCTGATGGAGATTCAGGCGTCGCGCTTACGCGCGCGCGTCGGCGCGACCGGCGAACCCGTCCTGCTGCTCGATCAAAACCGCGCGCGCTGGGACTGGCTGCTCATCCGTCGTGGTCTCGCTGCGCTCGCACGCGCTGAACAACTCGGCGGCGCACGCGGCCCCTACGCACTACAGGCGGCAATCGCAGCCTGTCACGCGCGGGCGCGCAACGCGGAGGAGACGGACTGGGCGCGCATCGCAGCGCTCTATGATGCGCTCGCCCAACTCGCGCCCGCGCCCGTTGTGGAGTTGAATCGGGCGGTCGCGCTCGCGATGGCGTTCGGCCCAGCCGTCGGTCTCGAACTCGTTGACGAGCTGACCACAGAGCCGGCGCTCAAGGCTTACCACCTACTGCCAAGCGTGCGCGGCGACCTCTTGGCCAAACTCGGCCGCTTCGACGAGGCGCGCCAAGAGTTCGAGCGCGCGGCCGCGCTCACGCGCAACGCACGCGAGCGCGAACTGCTCAGCGCGCGCGCCCGCGCGTGCGCCAGCGGCCCCACAACGAGTCAACAATAGGTGATTATCTACTTGATGCAGCGGTTAATGGCCAAGCTAGCAATTCTTCAGCCAAATTGGCGATAATGCTGAGATAAATCAGCTAACTTGCGTCAAATAGATAATTACCCTTGTTTAGTTAGGACGAGGAGAGCGGGGTTAACCGTCTCCCGCTCTCTATTTTCGCCTCCCTTCGTCTAAATTGTCGGACTACCTGTCGCTCTGCCTGACCCAGTACATGTCGAACATCTTGTAGCGCGAGTTGGAGCGCGCGGACGTGTCGACGAAACGCGGCGAGATGAACGCGGCGTGCGGCTGCGCGTCGAGGCTGTTTTGCGGGAGGCGCTGGAGCTGCCCGCCCGCGACCCTCGTCTTGTAGGACTTGACGGGCTGGCCGTTGGCTTTGACGACGAGGGTCACTTCGCCGTCCCTTTTCGTGAGGTCGGCGAGCGTGAGCCAGTGGTTGCGCGGCAGGGTCGGCACGCTCAGTTGCCGGTGCTCGAAGAACTCCCAGTCGGTCAGACTCGGAATCACAGGCCCGCGGCTCGCCGCGATCTCCTGGCCGTTGACGAGCAGGTGGATCGTGACGCGCGCGGCGCGCGTCCCAGCCGGCAGCTCGCGCAGGCTCAGCCACCAGTTGAACTGCACCTCGCCCGCTGGATCGTCCGTGCCGACGGAGAAGTATGCCAAGTCTCTGAACGGCCCCTCGCGCACAAACTTCTTGCCGGGGTTGAACGGGTCGGTGCTCGTCTGCTCTTGCAAGGAGAACGGCAGCGAAGTGATCGCCTGCCCGTCCACGACGACCGACAGCACGAAATTGCCCGCCCGCCCGACGCGCACGTTTCCGGGGTTGCCGCTCGCCGGGCGGAAACGACCGAAGGCCGGAAATTCCATCGCCTCGAAGCGCAGCGGCACGCTGTCAACAACCGCGCCCGCTTGGTCGGCGACGACGAGCTTCGCGCTGCCGATGTTCGCGGGCGGGAAGACGAGTTGTAAGTCTTCGATCAGGAAGCCGCCGCTGTTTTCGTAGTACCGCAGGTTCAGCAGCGACTGATACTCGATGGCGGGCTTGTACTGCTGCGCGGTGCTCGTCAGCGCCGCCGCGGCCAGCCAAGCGAGGGCGGACAGTAGCTTCGTCGAATGGCACATGATCTTTTCCACTCCGCAAGGCCCGCGTCCGCCCGGCCGTGTGCTCCCGCACGTGGGCCGCGAGTCGTCGGTCGAGAGAGTGGCGGCCGGCGGGCCGCCGTCAATTTACCCCGACGGCGGTCCAAGTGGCGGCGACGGCCCCGGTCTGCCTTTCTATCATCTGGCCCAGCACGTCCACGTTCTTGGTGCTGCTCTCGACGATCACGCGCACGCCGTTCCCCATGCCGGGCACGTCCAGCGACAGGGCCTCATTCGTCATCAGCGTCTGCGGGGGCGACGCCCCTTGCGACGAGACCATGTGCCGGCACACCGAAGGCACGCCGCCGCTGCAACCGTCTTGGGAATACTCCATCCACGCGAAACGAACACGGGCGTTGCGGTCGCCTCGGTTAACCACTGACACCCGAAGCAACTGGTTGGGCCCCGGGGTGACGACTCCGCCATCGAAAGGGAACGTCTGGCCGCCGTCCGTTGACAGCGGTATTGCTGGCGCCGGATTCGCCGCGCCCGTCGTTTGGGATTTCGCCGCGCGGCTGAGGGCGAACATCACGCAGAGCAGCACCAGGAAAGCTGCCAGCGTCATCGTCGGGGCTTTTCTTGAATGGCCTTTCATTATTCCTCCTTCCGAGGGTGCGGTCAGCAACGACCGCCGGTCACTTGTTACTTAAGGAACTCCTCCCAAATGGCATTGACGTTCCCGTTCGCGGTGTTAATGATCTGGAAATCCGCCCGTGCGGCTTTATTGCTCTCGACGATCACCCGCATGCCTTCTCCGTTGCCGGGCACGTCCAGCGACAGAGCCTCGTTGGCCATCAGCGTCTGCACGGGCGTTTCGCCTTGAGACACAACCATGTGTCGGCACACCGGCGGCATACCACTGCAACCTTCCGCCCCATATTGCATCCATCTAAGGCGAACTCTAATGGCACTATCCCCAGCGGTGCCATTAGGAAGCGTTGACGGCGATAGGGTTATGCGGAGCACCTGATCCGCAGCGGGTGTGACGACGCCTGAATCAAAGCTGAATCTTTGCGGCGGCGGTTGTCCCTGCGTCGTCGCAGCAAATCCAACCAGTGAAAACAGCATGCTCAGTGTCAGCACGAGTGATAGTGTCATCCTTCGTCTCATCGTCTTTCCCTCTTCAAGAAATGGTTGGCACCGCGCCAGTAATTACTACGGTCACACAACGAGCATGTATTCTTAACCTGGTTGGGAGATATCTTCACTTGCCACCACATTGCCCTGGCTGTCTATGATCTGAGCTAGCATCTGCGCGATGGGATCCCCATCATTCATGCGCGATTCGAAGAAGACCATCACCTGTACTCCGTTCCCGTTTCCGTCAATGTCCAAAGAGGCGGCCTCATTCCGACCAATCATCACCGGCGCGGATGTCCCTTCGGACGCGACGGTGTGACGACAAACGGTGCCCCCCATAACGGCGGTGCAGTTGCCCCCTACGAATTGTCTCCACCCAAAGCGGATCGTGATCGTGTCGCTCCCCCCGCCTCCCACAACTGTTATGCGAAGCACCTGACCCGCGCCGAGGGTGAAGACGCCCGTGACGGCGACGGGCCTCCTTCTCTGTTGTTGCCCCTGCGCCGTCGAGAAACTCGCTAGCGACAGCGCCATGCTCAGCGTGAGCATGAGTGATAGCGTCATCCTTCGTTTCATCGTCTTTCTCCTTTCAAAGTCAGGCGGCCGGTCGCCGTTTCACAGCGACCTCAGGAACGTAAGCAGTTGATTCTTCTGCGTAGCGCTGAGCGATTAGAAAGCGTTCCGCACGGCTTGCGCTTCGCCGGGGCGCTCAGTAGGCCCCGCCGCCTTGCGACACTTGCAGCGCGTATTTGGGCACGCCCGTCTCGCCGTCGCTCACTTCCAGGGCGGACGCCGTGGCCGGGGCGTTCCCCGTCACCCCATGCGAGATCTCGTGCCCGGCGATGTCTATCGAGGCGACCCCCGCGGGCAGTGTGCCGATGGTCTGGTGCTCGAAGACCACGTCCCCGCCCGGCGTGACTTCCAACTCGACCGAAGCCCACGGGCAATCGCGGTCAACTTCAAACGACTTCCCGACGACAGTCCACGTAACACTCCTGATGGCGAACTTCAGGTCGAGCGTCTTCGGGTCGCCGCGCAGCGCGGCCGGGACGAACGCGGAGAGCCGCGCTCTCTGCCCGCGCATGAGCTGCACGGGCCCGCCGATGCCGCTGGTCGTGCCGCCGTTCTGCGTTTCGGCGGGGGCGGAACGCGGGGAGGCGCTCAAGGCGCATGCCGCCCCGAGGGCCACGACGGCCAGGGCGATTCTTGACCAGTACGTCCGAGTCTTTGTTTTATCCATAACTGCTCTCCTTGCTTCCAATGGGACACAGCGCCGCGCCGATGATCATCAGGGGGCAAGAACTGAGAACCGGCCGCGTCATGTTTCTTCCACCCCCAGCTATTCCGCTGTCTGTTACGTAGTGCGGAAAAAGCGGAAAGTGTATCAGCGGTTTTTCTCTGGCCCGGGCGCGAGCGCTCCGGCCGGTGGAAATACGATTGCCATCCGTTCATTGGTTGCCTGATCTGATTTATTGTCCTCAGCCTGTTTGCGGCAGTAGAATCATTCGGCTCATGGCGAACTCAGTTACCCCCGCCGCTGATAGTGACTTGGTCACGAGCATTGCCGACGGCGATCAAGCCGCGGAAAGCGCCTTCTACGAAAAGTATGCCGACCGCGTGTTCTTTCTGGCGCTAAGCGAGCGTTGGTCGCGCGCGGACGCCGAAGACATCCGCGCGGAAACCTTCCTGCGTGTGCTCCAAGCCCTGCGCGCAGGCAAGCTCCGTAAGCCCGACTCGCTGTCGTCGTTCATCGTCGGCATCGCGTTGAACGTGATGCGCGAACACAGGCGGCGCACGGCCAGTAGCGACGGGTTGATGGCGGGCGAGGCCGATGTCGCGGGCGACGAATCCCCTGAGGCCGCTTTCGTCGATAGGGAGACGGCGGCGGCGGTCGCCGAGACCATCGGGCAGCTCAGGCCGCGCGAGAGGGAGTTTCTACGGATGTATTATTACGAAGAACTGCCGAAGGAGCAGATCGCGCGGGCGCTGGGGATTAAGGAAGAGCGCCTGCGCCTCGTCAAGTCGCGCGCGCTAAAAAGGTTTCGCGAGATTTACGAGCGGCAACAGCGCGGCTGATACAGAAGCGCCGCATTCCGCACTATGGTCTGGGGGATGACGCATCAGGAAATCATAGACAGAGACGTCGTCGAGCGGTACGCGCTGGACAAGCTGCCGCCCGACGAGCGCCGCGCCTTTCAGGAGCACTTCTTCGAATGCGACGAATGCTTCCAGCAGGCGCAGGCCGAATCGCGATTCATCGCGGGCGTCCGCCAAGCGGCGGCGACGGGCGCGCTCCCTGCCAGCGATGTGCGCCGCGCCGCTTCGTTCTGGGGCGCGGGCTGGCTGCGGCCAGTCATGGTGTTCTCCGTAACGGCAGTCGTGGCTTTTGCGGCGGCGTTCGTCTGGCTCTACGCCGGTCGCGTCCGGCCGCAAAGACAAGAGCAGGCGAGGCAGACGGCCCAAGGGGAAGCGCAGCCGACCGCCGAAACGCCGAAGCGTAACGCCGAAGAGGATCAGACACAGCCGGGGGCCGAGCAGGCGGCGGAAGCAACGCCGGAGCCGCGCCGGGAGCAGACCACAGGAAACAAGCCCAAGCAGCGGCGCGATCAGAATCTGATCGCGCGCGCAGTGATTCCGTCCGTCACGCTCGAATCAACGCGCGCCGCGACCGAGGCCGCCGAACTGACGATTGCCGCGGGCGTCGAGAAAGTGTCGCTGCGGATTCCCGTCGAGGCTGGTAATCGCTTTGAGAATTTTGCTATAGACATCCTGACCAAGGGCAGAGTGCCTGTGACGACGGTCGGCGGTCTGCGCCCCCGTCGCGACGGAGCGTTGGCGGTGCGCGTGCCCGCCGCGCGTTTCGAGTCCGGCGCTTACCGCGTGAAGCTCTACGGCCAGACGGCGACGGAACGAGAGCTGTTGGCGGAGTACGACCTGCGGGTGATTAAGAAATGACGAAACTGATTTCGGCGTCGCCCCGCCTGAGAGGGGCAAGCTGCCGACGACTCCTCCTCACGCTGTTTGTGCTCGCGCTGGCGCTCTCGTCGAACTACGTCGTCCGGGCGCAGGTGCCGACGCAGACCCAACCGTCTCCCGCTCCGGCGCAAGAAGCGACGGCGCGAATCGATCAACTCATAACTGAGTGTCGGCAGTTGATGGCGGCGGCCAACTTCGTCCCAATCGCTGAGAAGGCCGGCGAGGCGTTAGCGCTGAGTCGCAAGGCCGGCGATAAGCTCCGACAATCTCGCGCGCTGATGTATGTCGCGCTGGGCCGGTTTCATACCGGGAGCATCGAGGAAGCCATCGAACCTTTCAAAGAGTCAGCGCTGCTCGCGGGCGAGGGCGGCGATACCCGTCTGCAAGCGTTGGCGCTGCGCAGCGCCGCAGTCTTACTGGTCGAGGCGGGGCAATACGATGATGGGCTGTATTTCTACAACCAAGCACTCACTTTGCAGCGCGCGTTGAAGAACCGCGCGGCGGAAGCGTCCCTGTTGGGCAACATCGGCCGCATTTACACGGCGATTCACGACTACGCGAAGGCTGACAGAGTGCTACATGAGGCGCTCGATTTGTCGCGCGCGTTGCAGGATGAGTTGGTCGAATTCAGCACGTTGGCGAAGCTTGTTAATCTGGAAATCGCGCGCGCGAATTACCAGCAGGCGCTGAAGTATGCTGGCGACGCTTTGCAGCTAACGTCTTCGGAAGTCCGCGATGCCATGAAGAACGAACTGCGCCTCGACATGGCCATCGCGCACTTTGGAGCGGGCGACGAGCAGAAGGCGGTGGAAGTGCTCGAACAGGTCTTAGCTTTCGAGCAGAAAGTGAGGATCGCTTCCGCCGAAGGCGCGACGCTGGGCGTCCTCGCGCAAGTACAACTGCACATGGGTAAGCCGACGGAGGCCCTCGCCGCCGCGGGTGAAGCGCTACAGTTGCTCCGGCGCGGCGGCGCCGATCCATCCGTGCAGGCGACGGCTCTTTACACGCAGGCGCAGGCGCAAAAAATACTCGGCCGCAAAGATGACGCATTGGCTAGTCTGCGCGCGGCAATCGCTCTGGTGGAGAGGGCACGGCTGCTCTCCGTTTCAGATGAATCCTCACGGGCCGAATTCTTCGCGACTAAAGGCGACATCTACTTGGCGACAATCGATCTGCTCTCGGCGCTGGGCAAGCACGACGAAGCTGTCGCCATCGCCGAGTCGTACCACGCCCGCGCCTTTCTCGACTCGCTGGCCGAATCGCGCGCGGAATTGAGGAAGGCGCTGCCGCGCGAACTTCTCGCCCGCGAGGACGCGATCCTGAACCGCATCTCGGATATTCAGCGACAGCTCTGGCAGGAGGCTGTTTCCCCGGAGCGCGAGCAGCAACTAAAGAAAGAGTTGGCCGCGGCGGAAGACTCGCTGGAGCAGTTTCAGCTCGAAGCGCGCCGCGCCAATCCGCAATACGCAAGCCTGAAGCACCCGCAGACTTTTACCGCGGGGCGCATCCAGCGAGAGTTGCTTGATGGGCAGACGGCGCTGCTGGAATATGTGCTCGGCGGGGAGAGGTCGTTCGCCTGGCTGGTGGTCAGAGACAAAGTATTCTTCGCGCCGCTGCCGCCGGAAAAAGAGATCAACCGCCAAGTCCTGTCCTATCGGAGTGCGCTGGCCGAAAGATCGTCTGCGGCAACCGCCCGGCAGTCGGTGGCGCGACTGAATACGGCCGGCGCGCAGTTATACAAGCTGCTGGTGGGGCCGTTTCAAGCTCACCTCGGGGCCACGCGGAAACTTCTGATCGTGCCGGACAAGGCGCTCGCGTACTTGCCTTTCGAGACACTCGTGAGTGACCGCGCCCGTGCGCGGGGAGCAGCGCGCGACGAATATCTGGTCGAGCGGTTCGCGATTGATTATGAGCCTTCGGCGTCGGCGCTGGCCGCCATCAACGAATCGCCGGCACCGGCGTCGGTGCGTTCCCTGCTCGCTTATGGCGATCCCGTTTACGACGCCGAGGATTTGGCGCAGGAACGAGCGCCGGCTTCCCGTTCGCCCGCGGGCGTCTACGCCGCCGAACGCGGACTCGACCTGCGGCGGCTGCCCTACACCCGCACGGAGGTGACTGACGTCAGCGCGCTCTTTCCAGACCCGCAGCGCAAGGTCTTCCTCGGGCCCGACGCAAACGAGCTGAACGTCAAGAACGCGCCGCTCGCCAATTACCGTTACATCCACTTTGCCGCGCACAGCTTCGTTGACGAGGACGTGCCGGCGCGCTCCGGAGTGTTCCTCTCGACGGTCGGTAACGACAACGAAGACGGCATCCTGCAAGTGACCGAGATCATGCGCTTGAAATTGAACGCCGAGCTAGTGACTCTGTCCGCATGCCGCACGGGGCTGGGCAAAGTGGTGGGCGGCGAAGGCGTGCTGGGACTGACGCGCGCGTTTCTCTACGCCGGTGCGCGCAGTGTCGTCGCCAGCTTGTGGAACGTGAACGATACGGCGACCGCTGAGCTGATGAAGTCTTTTTACGCGAACCTCAAACGGGGCCAGCCGAAAGACGAGGCGTTGAGACAAGCGAAGCTGAGCCTGCTGCGGGGGAGACAGACACCCTGGCGGCATCCGTACTATTGGGCGCCGTTCGTTCTTTTGGGCGCTAACAACTGATCTCGTCATCGAGTCCGTCCAACGTCCCATTCACTTTCTTGTAGATTGATCACTGTGTACCAGGCGGGGTCGGGTTGGCCCCTCAGGTAGCCCTTGATGTAATAAGCTTTGCGCAATTATTCAGGGCGGCGCATAATTCATTACAATCGATTATCTATGCAAGGGCATCCAGAAGCTTTTCGGTCATACAAGCACGTGGGGCATTGAGCCTCGTCCCATGGCGTGCTGGAGTCCACTAAACCCGTGCCTCAACCGCTCACGTCGCTTGACGGCTTTTTGACGGGAACAGAGGGGAATGAGGTATCTGGGAAAACTGCGGTAGCGCAATCCGCTTCCCGTACCACCGGAAGGAAGCGTCTGTCGGTGTCTTCAATAAAGGTAGTTTTAGACTAACGCCGAGGATAGTTATGGCGGCAGCGTATCAATCAACTTACTTAGCCCTATACGAATCCGGGGAACTGGCGGAGAGTACACGTTTATCGCCGCGATAAAACTCCCGGTTTGGATTCTCTAAGCCTCGTTGGAGATGACATCTTGCGGCCACTGCACGGGCTTCGGTCTATTTGCCCCTGCCGGCCGTCGCCGTGGGCCACACGAACGTGCACGCCGGCAACGCAAGCGCCGTCGGCGTGGTCTTCAGCGGCGGCAGGTTGTTTTTCGTTAGCAGGCTGTTGAATCCGACCAAGTCCACGCCGAGGATCGTCTTCCACGAGTTCACCGTCGCGGTGAACTCCTTGCAGCCGGATTCCCATGTGTCAACCTCCGCCTTAGTGGGCGGCATGTCGATGCCGTCCTGCGCGAGCGGCGCGAGGACCGTATTGAACAGCGCGTTGATCGAGTAAAAGGGGAGCACGCTGCCGGGCGCGCGTGCGGGGCCACCGCCGAATCCGCCTCCACCGCCGCCGCGAGGCGCGCGGCCACCGGCGGCTCCGACGGTCGCCAGCTTCGCATCGAGCGCGGTCGCGGCCGTCGCGACATCCGGCGGCAGTGAGCCGCGCGCGACTGCGGCCAGTTGTGCACGCACCGCGGCCACTTCCTCGTTGGCGGCGTAGCTGTCCTTCATGCCCTGCACGGCGGTCATCGCCAGTTTGTTCTGTGCCCGCAGCGCAGACATGACGCCCGCGCCCTCGCCGCCGCGCGGATCGTTGTGCACGACGAGTGTCTGCGTGTACGTCGCGCCGTCCACCAGCAGCTTGACGGTGTACGTGCCCGGCAACGCAAGCGGCCCGTGTGGCGCCGGCGTGACCTGACCCGGCGCGGAGTTCATCTGGTTATTGATGTCCGGATTGTAGCCCGGGGGATCGTCATAACGCAGATCCCAATTGATGCGATTCGTCCCGACGTTCGTCGACAACGCGCGCTCAGACAAGGACATCAGCCAATAATCGGGATACGGCGGCCGCTCGTACATCGGCGGCGGCGTGCTCGTGATCGTCCGCACCAACTTATTCGCCGAGTCGAAGATTTGCAGCTTGATCTCGCCGGCCGGCTTCTTGCTCAGGTGGTAGTAGAGGAGCGCTCCGAACGGCGGGTTCGGCGCGTGCGGCATCTCGGGGTTCATCGGTTGATCCCAATTCGAGTTCATCCGCGAGCGGATGGCGTCGCCCGGTTTGAACAAATATGCCGGCGCCGCCGCGATCTGCTGCGCCTTCGCCGCGATCTCGCGCAGCGGACTCATGTCGTCGAGCACCCAGAAGCCGCGGCCGTACGTGCCGATCACCAGATCGTTCATGTGATCGTCTGTGTGAAACACCATGTCGCGGATCGACGTGCTCGGCAGATTGAGCCGCAGCGACTGCCAGTGATCGCCGTCGTCGAATGAAACGTAGACAGTCGTCTCGGTGCCGGCGAAGAGCAGGCCCTTCTGTTTGGGGTCTTCGCGAATGACGTTTACCTGACTGCCCGTGCGCTCATTGACCGGCAATCCATTGACGATGCGCGTCCAGCTCTTGCCGCCATCGTGCGTGCGATAGATGTAGTGCTGCTGCTCCGCCGCCGCCGATGCGGGGCCGCTGCGATTGAAGCCGAGGTAGACAAGCACGTAGGCCGTATTGACATCGCTGTGTCCGGCTTCCACGGTAACGAAGTTGGTGCCCGGCGGCAGATCGGTGAAGTTTGTCACGTTGTTCCACGTCTTGCCGCCGTCCATCGTGTTGTAGATCTGTCCAGAGTTGCTTCCCGACCAGACGACGCCCCGTTTGACGGTCGAGAGCGAGAAATCGGAGATCGAAGGGCGCGGTGTAGGAAAAGGCGTAGGAGTCGGCGTCGGTGACGGCGACGGGGGAGCCTTCGTCGGAGCCGGGGCGGGAGTGGGCGTGGGCGTCGCCGCCGCGGGCGCGACGCCGCACGGCTGCATCGGCTGACCCTTCGGCGTGGTGAGATCGGGACTGAACGCTTTCCACGTCTGTGCGCCGTCGCGCGTCACGACGATGCAGTTGTAGCCGACGTACAGCGCCTTCGGCTCGAACGCGGTGTCGAACCGTTTCCAGAAATCGCGGCCCGCCGGATACAGGCTCGCGTCCGTCCCGAAATTTGGCGCGACGTTGCCCCACTGTCCCGTCGCGAGATCGATCTTGATCAGCCCGTTGCCCTGACCCAAGCCGTAGCCCACACCGTACACAGTCGTGGGCTTGAGCGGATCGGGCGCGACGGTGCCGAACTCGGATGACGGCAGCGGCGACCAATCGACGACCGTGATCTGACCCTGATCGCTGCGGCTGCGCGTCATGATCGCGCCCGTGTCCTGCTGCGACCCCATCACCCAATACGGGTACCGGCTATCGGTGGCGATGTGGTAGACCTGCGCAATCGGTATCTGGTAATAGCCGCTCCAGGTCTGCCCGCCATCGAGCGTGACGGCCGGGCCCTGATCGAAGCCGAACAACATCCGCTGGCCGTTGGTCGGATCGATCCAGAGATCGTGCGGGTCCTCACCGCCGGGCGCGCCCTTGAACGCGCTGAACGTTTTGCCGCCGTCGGTCGAGCGATACACGGTGGTGGCGACCGTATAGAGAATGTCCGGATCCTGTGAGTCGACCCACACGCCTGAGCTGAACGCGCCCTGCCCGTTGGCCACGCGCGTGTCGTTGCCTGCCATGTGCTGCCACGTCGCGCCTTGATCGTCAGACCGATACAAACCCGAGCCGCCCTGGAGCGCACCGCCAACGACGTAGACACGTTGACCCTTCGTGTGCATCGCGATCGCGACGCTGATGCGTCCCGTGTACGGCGGCAGCGTGTCGACCTTCTTCCACGTCTTGCCGGCGTCGGTCGACTTGAAGAGCGCCGTGCCGTTCGGACCTTGCGGCGCCGCCGCGCCTCCGCCAAATCCTCCGCCGAATCCACCGCCACTGCCCTGCGCCGTCGCGAACATCACATGCGGCATGTCGAACGCGTACTCGAGGTCGCGAGTGCCGTTCGCGTTCTCCGGCTTTAGGACGTTTGTCCACGTCTTGCCGCCGTCGGTGCTGCGATAGATGCCCTGGCCGCTGTGCCGCGCGTCGCCTTGCGTCGAAGCGAGCACGAGATTCGGATCTTTCGGGTCGATCACGATCTTGTTGATCTTGACCGTATCATCGAGGCCGATGTGCGTCCAAGTCTTACCGGCATCGGCCGATTTGTACATGCCGTCGCCGAGCGAACCCTGCACTGAGTCGCCAGTGCCGGCATATACGATATTCGGATCGGACGGCGCCACCTGTATCGCGCCGACGCTGTCGACGTTCGTGAACTGATCGAAGATCGGGAACCACGTCACGCCCGCGCTAGTCGTTTTCCAAATACCGCCGGCGGGCGCGCCGGTGTAGAACACGCCCGGCTGACCGATCGCGCCGGTGACGGCCGCGATGCGCCCACCGTGAAACGGGCCGATGTTGCGCCAGCGGAGACCGGCCAAGAGGTCGTCGCCCTGAGCCACATTGGCCTCGACACGATTACCTCCTGTATTTTTTGGACCCTGAGCGTTAACCGTTGTCGTAAACAGCGTGATTCCGAACGCAGCAACGATCAACAAAACGCGGTAATTTGTTTTCATTTAGGAATTGACCTCGGTTTGAGACACGCAGCCCGGTAAGATCGCCGGCGGTGCGCGACAAGAACGGCAATGCGATCAATGGCCGGTTACGGGCCCTAATAAACTTTCAACGATCCATGTCCTCTGGTTACGCGCGAAAGTCTATCATGTACGTGGGAATGGATCAGCCCAAAGAATCAATCGAGACCGCCAACGCAGATCGGCGGACCGCTGCGGGTTGCAATCGGGCTGAAGAAAGGCGCAGACGAACAAAAGGAACGTTCGTGGGTACGATTGAGCGTCTCACAGTTAAACTGCGCAAGGTCACCTTCTAACTCGCTCCATTTTTAACTAACAGAATCGAAGAGTCGCTTAAGCCTTGTTTGTATTCAAACTGAAAATCAACCTGAGGAGCGTCTCGTTGCCGGCAGACGTATCGTGCATTATCAGTATCGGAGACCGAGTTATAGTAAACTCATCCCAAGGCGCTACGACTTTTAGTTATGAGAGCTTCCGCATTTACTTGTGCGCAGCTTAAGCTACTCCGGAGGAAGCATCAAATGTGGTGAAAGGTCTTGACGGCTTTTTGACGGGAATAGAGGGGAACGAGGGATTCTGGGTAATTGGGGGAACGCAGTCTGCCGCCCCTCTCGAAGGAGAAAAGCGACCGTTAGTAAGGTCAGACTAGACAGGCATTGAGGTTAATTATGGCAGCAGAGTACCGACCGAATTACTTAACATTATATGAATCCGGGGAGCTGGAAGAAAGAGTACAAGCCCTTGAAAGACTGTTACTTAGTTGCACCGTCTGCCCGCACGACTGCGGCAACAACAGAATGGCAGACGAGTTGGCGCGCTGCTATTCGGGGCGGCTGCCGATAGTCAGTTCATACACGCCGCACTTCGGCGAAGAGCCGGCCCTCGTCGGCACAGGTGGGGCGGGCAACATCTTCTTCGGCAACTGCAACGGCAGAAATAATTCCTTTAGTTACAATGCTTTACAAAGCAGCGGTTTCATCGTTGACGGCTTTTGACGGCTGCGGAATTAACTACTACGAGCATCCTATGCTGTGTTTCATTTGGGGGTCAAGCAGGATAGAGATGATAACCACCGAATGACTGTGGCGGCTTCGACACTCATCGTATTTCGATCAGAGTTTTCTATCGACACCTCTGAAAGCACACTCCTGACTGACGGCACCGCACATTCGTCATTCTTTAGCATGGTTTGTGAAGTCGATGTTTACTGCCAAGCGCTGAGGAACTCGTAGCCGCCGCGCAGATCCTCTGCACTGCGGAGGGAGATGATCCTCAGCAGACGCCGCATCTGCTCGCCCACGCCGAAGCGCTGCTGGTCGCCGAAGATGATGCCGGCATGCGCCTGACCTTCGGTCATGTACTCGCCGTGCAGGCGCATGAAGTCGCCGACGTTGAAGGTGTAGAGGACGCGCCCCGCTTCTGCCGCGTACGCGAGATGCTCCCCGTCAGGTCTGCCGACCAGTCCCGCTTCGAGCGCGGTCTGTACGTCCGTCCCGCGCAGACGGAGGGCCTGCACGAGGTCGTCGTCCATCGCGTCCTCGTCGATGTAGAGGCGTGCCTGCACTAGGCCACTTTGGGCGCGCGCGCAAACTCTGCTTCGAGCCGCGCGGCCTCCTCACGGTCGGAGGCTATCTCGGCGTCCACCTGTTCGCGGTTGGCGTGATAATAAGCGAGGGCGGCATGTACTCCCGCTAGAGTAAGGTGCTTGTACTTGCGGACGATCTCCTCGGGCGAGTGGCCCAAGTTCGAGAGGACGGCGACGCGGTGGATAGTGATTCCCGTCCCCGCGATCCGCACGCGGTCGTGGCGTACTTCGGGAGAATGAGTCAGCAGCGAGTCGAGTTCAACGCTCATCCGGGGTCCTTACAAAGTTTCAGCCGCGACGATCAAATCTCCTCGTCACCTGTGTCTGCCGCGGGTACTGGCGAGACATTACGTCCTTTATGATACACCAATCCCTCTGGCCGAGCTTAGTGTTTTAGTTCGGCGGAGTTCGTGGTAGTCCAGCGCGGACTGGATAGTTAGGACGCAGGGTCGTCAAGCTCGCGCGTCATCTCGACCATCGTCCGTCTGAACCCCATGCTCGCGAAGAGCCGCTGCGCCACCTCGTTCCGCTCGGCGGTGGATAACACCACGCGCGGCACACCCCGCGACCTGAACAACGCCAGCGTAGCGTCGAGGAGCAGCCGGCCCACACCTCGGCCACGATGCTCCGGGTCGACGATGATGTCATGTAGGACGCCCGCCGGCCCGCGCAGCGCCATGTAGTTGTAGCCCTCGATGGCAGCGTATGCGTAGCCGATCACGTCCCCGCCTGTATCTGCGACGAGGACGGCATTGTCCGGGTCTTCGAGCTGCGTGCCGATGAAGGACGCATAGCCCTCCGGCGTCCCTGGCCTTGCGGCCAAGAAGCGCTGCGGGTCGAAGTCGTAATGCTCCTTGACGAGGAGCGCGCCGAGGCGTCCGATCCCCGGCAGGTCGGCAGGCGTTGCACGACGGATGATGGGACCAGTCTGGAATCCGAACTTACTATTTTTGCTCTGCAAAGGTTACGCTCGATTCTTCCGAGAGGTCGCCGGGCTTAGGACATTTGCAAAGTCGCATACGGTCATATAACTGCTAACTAGAGCGATCCCGCTCGTCCTCATGCTCTCCTCGCGCGTGGACGAAGACGAGGTGTGTGACTGTGTCCCAGGCGTTGTGAATACCTGTGAAGAGCAGCATTAACGCCGCAGCGCCGACGAAGAACAGGGCTGTGCGCGCAAAGGCGCGAGCCGCGAATGCTGATCCGGCCAAGCCGGCGTATGCCGCAAGAGGGAGCAGAACATAAAATAACCAGTCCTCGAAGACGGGCTTGTAGGCGGTTTGCGCTCGCATACGCCGGGCCACGATGACCGAGTACACTATCCCGCAGAGGCCGACTCCGCCACACAGAACTGCGACAGCGCCAATCCCGTCCCACGGAGCGCTGATCACGGCTGAGAGCAACAGCACGACTCCGAAATGCACGACGCTCGGCGTCGAAAAAGCGGCGCCCGCTTGCGCCTCACCGCGGACGACGGGTCTATTGGCAATAAGTGTCAGGACGACGAACTGCAACCCTATCAGCGCGCCCGCACTTGAGCCTACGATGACATAAAAATTTTCCCACCCGCTGAGTGCTCTCATATCTTGTACAAATTGACCAATTGATACATTCTGCTTTTTTCATTTTCTCAACAGCTTAAACGCCTGATTCCAATGGCTACCTGTAAACGCGGTGATGATCCAAACCATGGCTGTCGCTTCGAGGTAGTGCGAGAGCCCGATGCCGCCGACATCGATTGCGTTCCAGCCGAAGGCTTCGCAAACGCGCGAGATCTGTTCTTTCGCGTCCGCATCCTCGCCGCAAAGAAACATGTCGGGCGGGCCGCCCGCGAACTCAGGCTTGTAAAAGTGCGCGTGCCCGACCGTATTGAACGCCTTGACGACAAACGCTCCGGGCAGAGCCTTTTGATTGAGTTCGCCACTTGAAGTGCCAAGGCCGCCAATGAGCTTGGGCGGAGGGCCGCCGGACATATCCAGGGGGTTCGTCGCGTCGATAACGACCTTCCCATTGAAGTTATCAACTCCGGCCATCTGGATCGCTTCCACCGACTTGGCCCCGTGGACTGCGAGGACTACGAGTTCCCCGAATTTTGCTGTCTCGGAAAAGGTTCCACCGGAAGCGCCGTCGCCGCTTTCCTGCATCCAGGAAACTAGCTTTTCCGGCTCACGCGAGCCCAGCATGACCTCGTGGCCTTCGTTGAGGAAGCCGCGCGCTAAAGATTGGGCGACGTCGCCTGATCCCAGAATGCCTACTCTCATATTTTTCCTTTCCACCGTTTTTGCTACTTCTAATTCTGCGCTTAGCGATTGATCATTTTTTGCTGAGCTTCAGCGTATCTTGTGCCCTGCACCTTAATCTGCGAGGTTATCCGGTCGAGTTCGCGCAGGTCGTCTTCCGTCAACTCGATATTGACCGCGCCGAGATTTTCTTCGAGGCGATGCAGCTTCGTCGTTCCCGGAATCGGCACAATCCAGGGCTTTTGCGCCAGCACCCAACCGAGCGCGATTTGCGCGGGCGTGGCGTTCTTTGCTGCGGCGTACTTTCCAATCAAATCAACCAGAGCCTGATTCGCTTTACGATTTTCTTCTGAAAAGCGCGGCACGGTGTTGCGAAAATCCGTCGCGTCGAACTTCGTGTTCTCATCAATCTTTCCCGTCAGAAAGCCTTTACCGAGCGGGCTGAACGGGACGAACCCGATACCTAATTCTTCGAGGGCGGGAAGGATTTCCGCTTCAGGCTCTCGCCACCACAAGCTGTATTCGCTTTGCAGCGCCGTCACGGGCTGAACAGCGTGCGCGCGGCGAATCACTCCGACTCCGGCTTCCGAGAGCCCGAAGTGCCTGACCTTTCCTTCCTGAATTAACTCTCTGACCGCGCCCGCCACCTCTTCAATCGGCACACCTGGGTCAACGCGGTGTTGATAAAACAGGTCGATGTAATCCGTTTTGAGCCGTTTGAGAGATGCTTCGGCGACTTCCTTGATGTGTTCCGGTCGGCTGTTGAGTGGCGACGTTTGATGCTGCGTTCCGTCGGCGTCAATGTTAAAGCCGAATTTAGTGGCGATGACGACCTGCTCGCGCACGGGCGCGAGAGTTTCGCCGACGAGTTCTTCATTCTTAAACGGTCCGTAAACCTCCGCCGTATCAAAGAAAGTGACTCCCCGTTCGACGGCCGCCCTAATCAACGCGATTCCGTCTTTCGGGTCAATCGGCTGACCGAGACCGAAGCTCATTCCCATGCAGCCGAGGCCGAGCGCCGACACTTCCAGACCGCTGTTTCCGAGTTTTCGTTTCTGCATAATTTCTACTTACCAATTCGCGTTTTAATTCTCCTACGTCTACCCTGAGGGAAACGAAACGCCTGCGATCTCTTTGCACAAGTCTAAAAATCTCTCCTGTAGCAGGACATTATCAGCTTCAGGGTTATGGCGACTCTCTTTCTGGTGATAAAAGAAACGCCCGCTTACTTTCGCCCGTCTCTCGTCGCTTACTGCAAGCCACACCTGAGTCTCGTATCCTTTTTGCAGGTCGTCCGGCGCACCATGCCCGCCCATCTTTGTCGGAACCCAACCGGGATCAACTGCATTAGCGTAAACGTCCGTCCATTTCCGTGCTACTGCCTTGCAAAGCATCAGCACGTGCAACTTTGAATCGGAGTAAGTAATACGACTAATGTCAGTTTTAAAGCTTTCCAGTTTTGGTCGCCCCTGTAAATGCATGTCGGAGCTTACGTAGATCAATCGCTTTGGCTTTTCTATCAGGCACGTCAGAATATAAGGCGCTAATGTATTGACGGTGAAAATTTCTTCCGCTGAAGCGTTATAAACACCCGCATTGTGAATGACTGCGTCGAACGTGCCCATAGCATTCACTTTTGCAGCCAACTGTTTTGTCTCTTCTATACTGCCGAGGTCGGCGGTCACTACACTTTCTGCGCCGGGGGCTTTAGCCAAAGCCTCTTGTCCCCTCTTTTCATTGCGTGCATGAAGCACGACCTTATGACCTTGGGCAATCAGCGCTTTCGCCGCCAATAGCCCGAGGCCATCCGCCGAGCCGGTGATAAATATTCTTGCCATTTGCTGAATAACCGTACTGTTGTTTGTTCTATTTAATTTTCAATATCCTCATCGCCTTAAGTTTCCTTTGGAACAATCTTCACGGTTGCGGCTTTGGCTCGGCTCCCGATCATCGGCGATAAATAAGGGCTGCCGTTGTATTTCTTTTTATAAGCTTCATCGATCTGTGCGTTAACGTCACCTCCGACTGGTTCAAAAGCCACTTCCTTGATCATTCCCGCCGCTTGAATGCGACCTGCCTTTTGCTTCATCGCCGATTTGTACCAGCGTGAATTCTGACCGTTGTAAGCGCGCACGTATAAATTGCCTCCGACGACTACAGCCCAAATCCAGGTCGGCGTGCCGTAGGTCGTGCCGTCGTCCCGAAAAGGCGCGATGTGCAGGTCGTCCGCTTCGTCCATTCGTTTTAACTCGTCAGCCGTGAACCGTTTATTTTCTGTACTCATCGTTTACCTCTTTTCATCTTTTTGAATATTCTAGTCATCGTCTCCGCATCCATTGCTTCCATGTCAACGAGTTTTAGTGATTTCACCATCTTCAGCGTCGTGGTTTTATATTTCTGGAAATGCGGAGTCTTCAAATGCGACTCGTAGGCCTCGCGGCTCGCGTAGATTTCCAGAATCCTCACTTTCGTCGGATTCTCTTTTTCAAACATCGGGAAAATGGCGATCACGCCCGGCTCCAATTTCACCGAAGCCGCTGATTCTTCTTTCAGGATGGCTTTGTATTCGTCGAGGTATCCGGGAGCTATTTCGATCTCCGAAATACGTACCAACATATCTTTTTGCCGCGCGGAGACCGCGCCGTAACTCGTAAGCATCATCGTCAAGACTAAGAACGGGGTGATGATTTTATTCATACTTTTGTTACTTCTTTTGCTTGGCGGCGACGATTTTCGCCAGCGATTTGCGGGCGATTTCGGCTTGCTCTCGGCTGACGTTTTCCTCGATCAAATCAAATGCCTGCCTTAACCCGCTTTCAGTCAGCCCGGTGTTCATTCCCATAGATAGGTGAGCTGCTAATTGTGGTTCGACGCCCGGCATCGTGGCGAGCGCGGAAATAGTGGCTAACTCACGCTGCTGATAGTTCAAAACGTCGCTGTCGAAAATATCCGCGAACAGATGCTCTTTCAGAAAGCGGTCAATAGCCGGACTAAATTCGCCGAAACCTTTGGCGGGCTTGGACTGCGGCTGTCCCGTGAGCCTTTCCAAAGTCTTCCTGCCTCTCTCATATTTATCGCCGGTATCGGTAATCGGCGTAGCCGTTTTTCCCGTCTCGTCGTTGATGCCTTTCTTCTTCCGCTCTTCTACCACTGACATCAAAGCGTTGATGCCGTTCAGGCTGCGCGGGAATCCGCAGTAGGCATACATTTGCACGAGCACCTCTTTGATCTCATTAACGGTCAGCCCGGAGTCCAGCCCTCGGTTCAAGGCTTTTTGTAAATTCTCCAGATCGCCTTTCGCGGTGAAGGCGGAGATAGTCACGATGCTCTGCTCTTTCGCGTTTAGAGTTTGATTGTTATTCATAGTGGTTTGTCCGTTCATCTCGTTAGAGCTGATTATCAGTAAGAAGATAAAACCCATCACGACCTGAATTCTTATTCCTTTCATCTTTAATGTGTGCGCTTCCCCGCATCGTTTCTCATCCTACGAGCGAGTCACTCTTTCACATCGTATATCCCGGTTTCTTGTACAGCTTCTCCGAGTAGTTGACGATGTCCGGCTGATAGATCTTCTCGGCCCAGTCCTCAGGCGCGACCTCTTCAATTGCGACCGAGACAGACTCTTCGCCGTAGTTCAAGACCTTCGTCACGTCTTTAACGATCTCTTCGGCGAGTCTGGTCTTCTGCTCTTCAGACTTTCCGGGCCAGAGCTTTACGATAACGTGTGGCATAGTCCCCTCCTTAACTCTTCACGAAGTCGAAATCACAAGAGCGCTCGCGTGCTCAACGTGGCGCGCATTCAGGAGCCGCACCGCAACAGCGGCGGAGCACATCACAACGAGCGCGCTCGCGAGAAACACAGCGCCAAGGCCGAACCCACCCGCGACCAGTCCCAATGCGGGGTTGCCCAGTCCGAGCGCCAAGTCTAGGAATGCTGTGTATGCCCCCATCGCGAGGCCGCGACTTTCCGTCGGGGCCCGCCTGACTGCCTCCACACCGAAGCCCGGATAGACGAGCGAGTAGCCGAAGCCCGTGACAATCGCGCCCAATAGCGCCAGCGCACTCCAGGGCGCGAGCCAGATCAGAGCAAGCCCGACCGCTTCGATCAGCGCCGAAAAGAGCGCGACCTTGGCTCCCCCGATTCTGTCCGCCAGATGAGCAAAGAGCACGCGCGCCACCACGAACGCTGTCGCGAAGACGGTCAGGGCGAGCCAGGCCAAGCCCCATCCGCGCTGTGCGAAGAGCAGCACGACGAACGTCGTGACCGCCCCGAAGCCGATGCTGCTGAATGCAAGGCCGACGCCCGGTGCCCAGACTGCGCCGACCACTCTGGTAAACGAGGGGCGGCGGGCTTGTGCTAATGGTGCGACCGCGCGTTGCGGCAGGACGAGCAGTAGCGTGGCCAGCGGAATCAGAGTCGTCGCAAATGCTATCGCCGCGAAGCCGTAAGCGGCGTAGAGCGCCGAGCCGCTGGGTGCTCCGATGGCGAACGCGACGTACATCGCCGTTCCGACCCAGGCCATGACCTTGCCCGTGTTCTCCGGCCCGGCGAGCGCCAGGCCCCAACTGAGCGCCCCCGTGATGATGAAGCTCTCCGCGCCGCCGAGCACGGCACGCCCCGCAAGCAGAATCGTAGCTGACGTGACTGGCGCACCGACAAAACGAAGCGACAGCCAATAGAGCAGCCCCGCCGCCACCGCGAGCAGCAACCCGGCGACGACCGCGCGCTTCCCGCCCCGCCTGTCGGCATAACTACCCGACCAGAAGCGCGAGAGCAGCGCCGCGGTGAACTGACAGCCTGCGACGAGGCCGACGACGAAGGTGCCGAGGCCCAGGCCCTCGTGTACGTGAAGCGGGAGTACGGGCATTGCGAGGCCGGTGACAAGGAAGGCCACGAAGACCGCCGCCATGATCGGCAGGAGCGCCGCCACGACGGAACGAGCTGCCGTCGGCGACTGTGAGGCGGTAGCTGACATGAATAACTCTTGACTGACCATAATTACTTCCGTTCATCCAACCTGCTGAATCAGGCTTGATATTCTTCGTCGCTGACCTTCTCCAGCCATTCCACGTTCTTCCCGTCGAGCGCCTCCTGGATGGCGATGTGCGACATCGCGGTCGTTGCCGTTGCGCCGTGCCAGTGTCTCTCACGCGGAGGACACCAGACCACGTCGCCCGCTCGAATCTCCACTTTCGGCCCGCCCTCGCTCTGCACCCAGCCGCAGCCTTGAGTGACGACTAAGGTCTGCCCCAGCGGGTGCCAGTGCCACGCAGACCTTGCGCCCGGCTCGAAAGTGACGAGCGCACAACTTACGCGCGCAGGCTCTGCGGCCTGCATCAGCGGGTCAACGCGCACGCTTCCGGTGAAATACTCCTCCGGCCCCTTGGCGGAAGGTTGTGAGCCGTTTCTTTTAAGTTCCATCTTCTGAATCCCTCCACTCGATTCTCTACTTAGCTGGTCATCTTTATCTCCTAGCCTCGGCGAAGACCTGCTGCGCTATCCGGACGGCCATGCTGGCGTGTCGCTAAATCTAGAAAGAACGTCTCGCCGCCCCTTACGGCATCAGCAGCGTCTTGATGGCGCGGCGCTCGTCCATCGCACGATACCCTTCGGCCACCTCTTCGAGCGGCAGCCGCAGGTCGAAGACCTTGCCGGGATTGATCTTGCGATTCCAGATCAGGTCAATCAGCTCGGGCAGGAAGCGACGCACGGGTGCCGGGCCGCCCAGCAGGTGAACCTCTGAGTAGAACAACTCCAGCCCCGGAATCTCAACGTCGTGCGAAACGCCGACGAAGCCGACGTGACCGCCGGGGCGGGTCGAGCGAATCGCCTGCATCATTGACTCTTGTGTACCGACCGCCTCGACCACAGAATGCGCGCCGAGCCCACCCGTCATCTCCTTGATGCGGGCCACGCCCTCGTCGCCGCGCTCCTCCACGATGTCAGTCGCGCCGAACTCGCGGGCGAGCGCAGCCCGCGCCTTGTGGCGGCTCATCATGATGATACGCTCGGCGCCCATCTGCTTGGCCGCAATCACCGCGCACAAGCCCACCGCGCCGTCACCGACGATTGCAGCGGTCGAGCCGGGCTTCACATTGGCCGCGTCCGCCGCGAACCAGCCTGTGCCGAGCACGTCCGATGCCGCCAGCAGGCTCGGGACCAAGTCGTCGGAAGGCAAGTCGGGCGTGGCGACCAGCGTGCCGTCGGCGAGCGGGACGCGTAAGTATGGCGCTTGCGCTCCCGTCGGGCAGGCGAACTCGCCGCGCACGCAACGGCTCTGGTAACCCGCCTGGCAGATGGGGCAGGTGTTGTCCGAGGCGAAGAAGGAGCCGACGACGAACTGGCCGGGCCTGACGTTCGTAACCGCGCCGCCGACCTCTTCGACGATGCCGCAGTATTCGTGGCCCATCGGCCTAGGCTCTGTGACCGGGTCTACGCCGCGATAGGGCCACAGGTCGGAGCCGCACACGCAGGTGGCCGACGTCCTGATGATGGCGTCTGTCGGCTCGATGATTTGAGGCTCCGGGCGATCCTCGTAGCGGATGTCGCGCGGGCCGTAAAGAACTGTTCCTTTCATTATTTTCTTCCTCTCTTATGCATCAAGAGACCAACAAATGTTCCGTCCGTCGCTTTGACTTCTGGTGGTCGCTCAGAGCGATCCGACCGCTTATGCAAGAAACAGAGTTAGCGCGACGACTTCTTTCATACTGTTTCCTTACGCCTTTATCTCAATCACATAGCGGTAGCGCGCTTTCTTCTTAAAGACTTTTGTCCAGGCATCATCGATCCCGTTCATCGAGATTTTCGTGATCTCGGGCTTGATCTTATTGAGAGCGCAGAAATCAACGAACTCCTGAGTTTCACGGATACCCCCGGTGTTCGACCCGGCGAGCGCGTTTCTGTACAGCACCAGATTCATCTGGCCGATCTCATTAGAATCAACGACTTTCCCGACGCCGACCCGGCAGTAAGTCGCATCACGTTTCAGAAGCGGGATGAACCGGTTGAGGTCGTGCTTGTAAGGAACCGTGTCCAAAGCAAAATCGAATGCATGGTTGAACTTCGAGAAGTCGGCTCCGCCTCTGTTTATAACGACATCCTTAGCGCCGAAGCGTTTAGCGTCTTCGATCTTGTCCGGTGACGTTGTGAAGACGGTGACCTCGGCGCCGAGCGCCGTGGCAAGCTTGACCGCCAGATGTCCTAGACCGCCCATTCCCACAATGGCGACCCTTTTACCGGGGGAGACTCCCCACCTGCGAAGCGGGGAGTAAACCGTGATGCCTGCGCATAGAAGCGGCCCTGCTTCCGCGAGGTCGATCGCGGCGGGAATGTTGATCACGAAGTCTTCATCCACGACGACGAAGGTTGAATACCCGCCCTGGGTGATCGTGCCGTCTCTGTCTTTCGAGCCGTATGTCTGGGTGTTTCCGTTCAGGCAATAGTTCTCGTGTCCCGCCTGGCACTCCGTGCAAATACGGCAG
Source organism: Pyrinomonadaceae bacterium (assembly GCA_045807745.1). Lineage (GTDB taxonomy): Bacteria > Acidobacteriota > Blastocatellia > Pyrinomonadales > Pyrinomonadaceae > QHXQ01. The sequence goes on along the minus strand of JBJMGT010000023.1, from coordinate 86,655 downwards.
GAATTCACCATCGTGCCGACGCCGACGCGGGCGCCGACATTGAATTTGCTTACGCTTGACCCGACGGCGACCACCTCGCCGGCTAACTCATGACCGACGATTAGCGGGTATTGAATCTTTCCCCAATCCCCGCGAATCGTATGAATGTCGGAGTGGCAGACGCCGCAGTAGTGAATCTTGATGGCGACGTCTTTCGGGCCGAGAGCGCGACGTTGAAACCTCATGAGCTTATGCGGTCCGGTCGGAGAATATGCCGCCATGCCTTCCGCGGGGTACGGGCCGTCTCCGACAGCAAGCGCGTTACTCGTATTAGCCGCATTCGCAGTTTGTAAATTCAGTAAATTGGCAGCGCCGATGCCCGCTGCTCCGGCGGCGGCTGAAACTATAAAATCGCGGCGAGAGTGACTTACGGTTCCAGGTTCTTCTGATTGATTTCTATAATTTGTGCTGTTCATTGTTGTCTTCCTTTCGGTTCAGCAATTACGCCACCGTTTGCCCGCCATCAACCACCAAGGCGTGTCCGACGACGAACGATGACGCATCCGAACACAACCAGATGACCGCATCGGCGATCTCTTCCGGTTTACCGACTCTTCCGATAGGCTCCTCTGAGGTGATCTTCTCCCATCCTTCGGCAGTGCCGCCGGTGAAGCGATCCATCATCGGGGTGGCGATGTATCCGGGGGCGACGGCGTTGACGCGGATGTTCTGCGAGGCGTAGTCCAGAGCCGCCGATTTGGTCAGCCCGATCACGCCATGCTTTGAGGCGGCGTATGCGCCTCCCCCTTTGATCCCTATGACCCCGGCGCCCGACGAAGTGTTCACGATCCGGCCGCCGCCTTGTTTGAGCATCAGAGGGATTTCGTACTTCATACAAAGAAAGACGCCGCGCAGGTTGGTGTCGGCGATGCGGTTCCACTCCTCCTCTTCGAATTCCGCTACCGCCGCGTTCCTCTGCTCGACGCCGGCGTTGTTGAAGGCAAAGTCCAGACGCCCGAACGCTTCGACGGTCTTGTCCAGGGCCGCCTTCACGTCTTCGGCTCGCGTCACATCGCACTTGACGGCGATTGCGCGCCCGCCCTGTTCCTCGATCAGGCGCACCGTCTCCCGGCTGCCCTGTTCCGAAATGTCTGCCACCGTCACGCTCGCGCCTTCGCGTGCGAACGCCAGCGCCGCAGCCCGCCCGATGCCGTTTCCCGCTCCGGTGACGAACGCGACTTTCCCTGAAAATTTATTTGTGCTGTCGGTATCCATTCCTGCCTCCGCTTCCTTTAAGGTTGGTGTGATCTTACTTCGCCTGAGGTTGACTGTCGCGCGCTCCCTTGCTCCGCCTGTACCGATATTGCTCCAAACCAAGGTCAGAGACACATGGGGACAAATGTCGTGAAAATCGGCGCAAAAGTGCGTACCGTTGGGTACTGAAGGGGGTGGAATTTTCCTACTGGTAGGGTGTGATTTTGCGCCTGGAAGTCTGCGGCGGGGAGGAGCTTAACGCTGCCTGCGGTAGTCGCTCGGCGAGAGGCCCGTCTCTCGGCGGAAGAGGCGCGCGAAGTGGCTGGGGTTGGCGTAACCTACTTCGAGGGCCACATCCACCACGCTCATCCGTGTCTCGCGCAGGAGTCTCCGGGCTTCCTCCATCCGCAGGTTGATATGGTAGTGCGAGGGTGAGACGCCAGTGGCCGCCTTGAACAATCGCTGGAAGTGGAACTTACTCAGCCCCGCTTGCGCCGCCAGCCTATCGAGGCTGGACTCTTCCGTCAAGTGCTCGGCCATCCAGTCCGTGATCTGCCGGAGCTTGTAGCCGGGCAGTGAGGGGCTACTGCCGTGTGACTCTTCCGCCATCTCGCCGTACTCCCGTGCGAGGTGGATGGCGATAGCCCGTGCGATGCCCTCAACGAAGCTGGGGCTCGCCTCTCGGCGCATGAGTTCTGTGCGCAGCAGTCCCAACAAAGAATTCAAGCCTTCGTCGTTGAAGGCCGAAGCGTCCCGTAGCCGGGCGTGGGGCGCGTCCGGGCCGAAGACTTCCTCCAGGGCGCGCTGGAGGAGGGGCAGCTCGACAAACACGTACATGGCCTCGAACGGCTCCTCGCTCACCGCCTTCCAGCGGACATCATAAGGAGCACCTCCAGTGGTGAGGAAAAAAGATCCCTTCCTTATTCGGTTAGTGATCCAGGGCCCGCCGTCCTCCCGCTCCTGGAAATCAACTTCACCTGACGTAGTCCAGGCGAGGAACGGCTCGCTGACCGAAGGGAGGTGTAATGTCTCGACTTCAGGCGGGAGCGCTGTGATCCAGGCTTTGATGTCTCGCCACGCCTCGCCCCGACTCTCGAAGAGACACTTCCCTCCAGCATAGCGCCAGAAGGCTTCGGCTGATGTTGTGTCGGGAACAGACATGTAATGACGCAGACTTGAAAAGCGCGACGATTCATTCAGAGAACGCAGTGCGGCCCTAACGTATCCCAGTGGACCGTTGCCGGTAACGAGCGCGTATTATAAACCGGATGTTACTCAAAGATTGAGGTGAATGAGCCTGTTGCTTTGACACGATTGCTGGGATCACCCTCTGTAAAAGTCTGGCGCTATTACCGCCCCCGTGATGTAGAGTATCAAGCCAAGATGGCTACGAAGAGGATCAAGAGATGCGTAGTTGAGGACGAGTGGGCGCTGACGAACGAGGGACTGCCCGTCAGGAATCTCCCATCATCACCCGCATCGCTCATCGCTCTTCCGATGAGCACCTAAACTCAGAGGAATCGGAGTTGGCGGAGGCAGGACTCGCGCGCCTGCCGGCCACGAGCCTGCCCGACTCATTCTGGAAGATGCCCGCGCCGCGCGTCTCTTTCGAGGAGGCTGTTTCGGCCATCACCTCGGAGCGAGACGAAGGCTGAGGCCCGTACAGTTCGTACCATCGAGAGATTCGTGCGGTGGCTCGGCGTTCCCGTCGACCTCCGCTCTTTGACCGTGAGAGCTTCCGGGTATACTGGCACTCCTACGAGGCGCGTATGAGTCGCGTGACACGCTCGAAAAGCGTTGACGGCTTTTTGACGGGTTTAGGGGGAAATAGGGGATTCTGGGGAACAGGGGGAACGCACTTCGTCGCCCCTCCCGAAGGTGAGAAACGACCGTTAGTAAGGTCAGAAAAAACAGGCACTGAGGTCAATTATGGCGGCAGAGTACCGACCAAATTACTTAACTTTATACGAATCAGGTGAGCTTGAGGAGAGGGTGCAAGCCCTTGAAAAGATGCTACTTAGCTGTAACATCTGCCCTCTTGACTGTGGCAACAATCGGATTGAAAATCAGATCGCCAGGTGCTTCTCTGGAAAGCTGCCGATAGTCAGCTCCTACACTAAACACTTCGGAGAAGAGCCGGCGATAGTCGGGACGAGGGGAGCGGGATTAATTTTCTTCGGCAACTGCAACCTGCGTTGCGTCTATTGCCAGAACTACCAGATTTCACAGACGTACAAGGCGCAGCGCAAAAACGAGATCACACACGAGCGTCTGGCCGAGATGATGTTGGAGTTGCAGGCGCGCGGCTGCCACAACATCAACTTCGTCAGCCCGACCCACTTTGCGCCGCAGATGGCGCGCGCAATTTTGCTTGCGGCCGAGCGGGGCTTGCGGCTACCGATTGTTTACAACACGAATGCCTACGACTCGGTCGAAGTCCTGCGGCTGCTCGATAGCATCGTCGATGTCTATCTACCGGATTTGAAGTACGCGGATTCGGCCGACGGTTACACCTATTCGAAAGTCCCCGACTACACCGCGCACGCGCGCCGCGCGCTCACGGAGATGTACCGGCAGACGGGCGACGAACTCGTGTTCGACGAGGCCGGCTTGCTCCGCAGAGGTCTCGTCGTCCGCCTGCTTGTGCTGCCGAACGACATCGCGGGCGTGCGTGAGTCGCTCGCATGGATTAGAGCGAGTTTAAGTCCGCGCGTGGCCGTCTCGCTCATGGCGCAGTACTATGCCACGAATCGCGCGGCGACCGACGAGCGCTACACTTTGCTCTCGCGCCGCATCACCGAATCCGAATGGCTGCGCGCCGTCGCGCTGCTCGACGAGTTAGGCATGGAAGAGGGCTGGATGCAGGAGTACGATGGCGCGTCGCACTACTATCGGCCAGACTTTAATGATCCCGCGACGCCGTTCAAAGACATCAGAGATTTTCAGACGCAGTGATCGGGTAACAAGTGACGAGTACGAAGACAAACGGCTTGACGGTCGGCCAACTCGCGCCGGATTTCACTTTGCCGGACGGCGATGGGCAGGAGTGGCGGCTGGCCGATCAGCGCGGCAAGGTCGTCGTGCTGCTCTTTTATCCGGGCGATGAGACACCGGTCTGTACGAAGCAGATGTGCTCGGTGCGTGACCATTGGGACGAATACGTGGAGACGGGCGCAGAGGTCGTTGGCATCTCGACCAACTCGGTTGAGTCGCATCAGCAGTTCGCCGCGCATCATCGGCTGCCGCTGCGTCTGCTCGCGGACGCGGACGGGCGCGTGCGCGCGCTCTACGGCGCAAAATCGTTATTGCCGGGACGCACGGCGCGCTCCGTCTTCGTCATCGACGCAGAGGGCCTCGTGCGTTATCGCGACGTACGCCCCATCGGTCTCTTCCGCCCGCGCGACGACCGGACCATCGCGGCGATCCGGCAGGCGCAGGCAACGCGCTGAAACGTTGGCGCGCGCTCGGCGTGGCTATCATTTGTAAGTTAAGGAGAACTTTATTCAATGGCTGACAACATCACATGCAAGCACTGCGGACAGCAGCGCCCGGCGCTCGGCTATGCGCCGTTTCCGAACGAGATCGGGCAGCGGGTGGGACGCGAAATCTGCAACCCCTGCTGGCAGGAATGGCTCAAGAAGCAGTCCATGATCATCAACCACTACGGGCTTGATCTCTCAAACCCCGACGCGCAGAACTTCCTGTTCGACAACATGAAGGGCTACCTCTTCGAGGAAGCGCTCCCGACCGCGCAGATCGACACGTCGAAGGAAGGCACAGTCAAGTGGTAAGACAGAAACGATGAATGATGAACGATGAATGATGAACGACGGAACACAACCAGTTAGGCCATCGGTTCTAATTCATCATTCATCGTTCTGCCTTCATCATTTTTCCCTGCCTCGCGCATCTCACGCATCAGGAAATAGTTTAGGCCCGTGCGGATGACGGCGATTGCGCCGAGCTTGCCGAGCTGCGTCCAAGTCGGCCCAATCGCAGTCGAGAGAATGTCCGCGCCGAGTTGAAATTCAAGGGCGAGGGCGAGATAGCGCGCGAGCGTCAGCCGGATGGCATTGTAATCTTGGCTGCGCCGCCAGAGCGTCTGCGCAAACTGATAAGCGGACGTGACCATCCCCAACCCGATGACGAGCGCGCCTATCGTCTCGATGGCGAGTCTGAGCCACTGGACAAGGTTGATGACGGTGACCTCGACCGCGCCGTCCTGCGGCGTCGCGATAAATGCCCGCGCCCCCTCCTGCGCGATGAGTGTGATGGTTAAGGGTGGCAAGCGTTTCTCCCTGTCCGCAGTGGCATCAACAGATCGTGCGCGTGAATTTATCACACCTAACGGTCTTTGCGCCGCGCTGTCAGCCGACTTGCGGGGCAAGACACTTGCGCCTGTGCCCTGCTAGTGAGTAAGATGGGCGCAGTTTTAATTCCCGTTCCCTCTAATTTGGTTCGTTAACCGGCGTGTGGCCAGTCAGGGCTGCCGTGTGGTGCTGCACGGGCGCGCGTCCGGGCGCAGTTGGGCCATGATCCCTTAAGGTACAAAATCATTTGGCGCACACAGGAGGGCACAGGACATGAAGAAACTTGCAGTCATCGTCGCCGGCGCGGCGCTCGCAGCATTTGCCGCCGCTTGCACAACCGAAACGACCAACACCAACGCCGTCACCGAGAATCGGACGGTCGCGACCAACACGAACACGGCGACCATGAACGCCAACGCCAACACGAACACCACCACGACGACCACCACCAAGCGCACCTATAACGCCAACATCTCCGAAGCAGAGTACAACAAAGAGAAGGAGCGTTACGGGCAGGAGGCCAAGCAAGGCGGCGAGACCATCGGGCAGGGTCTCAAGGACGGCTGGCTGTGGGTCAAGACCAAAGGCTCGCTCGCGGGCGTGGACGACCTGCGCGACTCAACGATCAACGTGGACGTGAACAACGATGTCGTCACGCTGCGCGGCACGGTCGCCAACGCGGCGCAGAAGACGAAGGCCGAGCAGACCGCCAAGGGCGTCTCCGGCGTCAAGAGCGTCAAGAACGAGTTGAAGATCGATCCGAACGCCGGCGTCATCATGAATTCGAACAGCGCGAACACGAACGCGCCGAATCGCAACGCTGCGAACCACAACAAGTAAGCCACTGCGGTCGGGGCCGCGCGTCTTTAAGTCTGACGCGTGGCCCGAACCGGCAGGCATCATTTGATAACTGGCACGGGGCTTCAGTGTGAGCTAACGTGCGCTCAGCGCGTGGCGCGCGCTGGCCCTATCGCCTGCTCTAACCAAAGCGGCGTGCCCGAAACTTTTCTTCGGCGCGGCGCGTAACACGACCGGCCCGAACGACAAAGTCTCGCAGTTCTCTTTCCGGCCGCAAAACCGGCGACCTCGCTTTGTCATTCGTGCCGCTTCCCGCATTTTTCGTCGTCAAATAATTTTCGCGTGCGCCGCACACACGGCTCGTCGGCTGCTTGCGCGCATGCAGATGTCGCCTAAGTCACCTCGAAGGGGCTGAAACCAACATGCCAATACGTCTCTTGCGGCTCTTCTGCGCGGCGGGCGCGAGCCTAGCACTCGCCTGCATGCTTGCGCCCCAACTGCGCCGCACGCACGCGCAGAACACGCCGGCTCAACGCGGCGCGGGCACGGACATCTACGCCATCACGAACGCGCGCATCGTGCCCGTGTCCGGCGCGGAAATCGCGCGCGGCACAGTCGTCATACGCAACGGCTTGATCGCGGCCGTCGGCGCAAACACAAACGCGCCGCCCGATGCACGCATCATCGACGGCACGGGGCTGACCGTCTATCCCGGTCTCATCGATGCCAGCACCACGCTCGGCATGCCCCAATCGACGCCGCGCCCGGGCGGTGGCGGCGGTGGCGGCATCGCGGTCTTTCTCGCGCAGGCGCAAGCTACGCCCGCCGTCTCCTCGCCCAACTCGACGCAGCCGCCGGGTTTGCAACCTGAGATCGCGGCTGTCGATCTCTTGCGGCCGGGCGGTGATCAGATCGAAGCAGCGCGCAACGCGGGCCTCACGGCCGCTCTGACCGTCCCGCGCGAAGGCATCTTCACGGGGCAATCGGCGCTCGTGAATCTCGCGGGCGACACGCCGCAACAGATGATCGTGCGCGCGCCCGTCGCGCTGCACATACAGTTCACACCCTTGCGCACAGGTACTTATCCGAACTCTTTGATGGGCGTCTTCGCCGCCATCCGGCAGATGTTCCTCGATGCGCAACGCATGCGCGAGTGGCAGGCCACTTACGCGCGCAACCCGCGCGGCGTGCGCCGGCCCGAACAGGACAAGTCTTTGCAGGCGCTCATGCCCGCGCTCGCCGGGCAGATGCCGGTCATCATGTACGCCGACCGGCAACGCGAGATCGAACGCGCGCTAGACCTCGCGCAGGAGTTCAACCTGAAGGCGATCATCGCGGGCGGCGCAGACGCTTGGCGTGTGACGGACAGACTCGCGGCGGCGAAAGTGCCGGTGCTCTTGTCGCTCAACTTCCCGCGCCGCACGACGGCGCAGAACCCTGAAGCTGATCCCGATCCGATTCGCATTCTGCGCGAGCGCGTGGACGCGCCGAAGACTGCCGGCCGACTCGCCGCCGCGAATGTGCGCTTCGCCTTCCAGTCGGGCGGCCTGACAAACATGACGGACTTTCTGGCGAACGTCGCGAAGTCGGTCGAGAATGGTCTGGCGCGCGACGAAGCGATCAAGGCCATGACGATTCGCGCGGCCGAGATTCTCGACGTTGACAATCAACTCGGCACAATCGAGCCGGGCAAGATCGCAAATTTGACGGTCGTGCGCGGCGACATCTTTGACCGCACACGCCGCATCACGCACGTCTTCATAGACGGCCGGCCCGTCGATCTGAGACCTGCGACCAATGCGCCCGGCGCTGGTGGTGGTGCGGCCAACGCGTCCGGCACTTGGTCTGTGAAAGTCGCGCTGCAAGGGCAGCCCGACCGCGCCATCACGCTCACGCTGCAACAGCAGGGCGAGCAACTGACCGGCTCGATGCAGGGCGACTTCGGCCCGGCGCAGATCGCAAACTCGTCCATCGGGCGCGGCGGCGAAATTAAATTCACCGCGCCGCTGACAACGCAGGCGCAGACCGTCGAAGCCACATTCGAGGGCACGATCACGGGCAACGAGATGAGCGGCACGGTCACGCTCACCGGCGGGCAGCCCGGCTCGTTCAGCGGCGCGCGCGCGGGCGCACCGCCAACATCATCCGGCACACCGAGCGCCACACCGACGCCGCAGCCAACGCCGGCCAGCACGCCACCGCCCGCCGCCATTCGGAGGAGCTTATGAAGATGAGAAGACTGCTTGCACTCCTGTTGACCTTCATCGTGCTCGCGCCCGGCTGGGGGTTGAACGTGCGCGCGCAGCAACGACGCGAGAGTGGCGAGACGTTGATCCGCAACGCGACGATCCTGACCGCGTCGCACGGCACGCTGACGAATGCGGACATACTGATTCGCAACGGCAAGATCGCCGCTGTCGGGCCAAATCTGAAAGCGAGCGCGAACGCGAACGTCATTGACGCGACCGGCAAGTACGTCACACCGGGCATCGTCGATTGCCACTCGCACACGATGATGGATGCGGTCAACGAAGGCTCGCTCTCCGTCACCTCGATGGTGCGCACGCGCGACATACTCAACCCGACCTCGCCCAACATCTACCGCGAGTTGGCCGGCGGCACGACGGCCGTCAACATTCTGCACGGCTCGGCCAACTCCATCGGTGGGCAGAACACAGTCGTCAAGCTGAAGTACGGCCGGCCCGTCTCCGAGTTCATCTTTCCGGGCGCGCCGCCCGGCATCAAGTTCGCGCTCGGCGAAAATGTGAAACGCTCGAACGGCTTCAACATCCCCGGTGTGCCGCGTCGTTACCCGGCGACGCGCATGGGCGTCGAAGAGACGATCCGCGATGCCTTCACGCGCGCGCGCAATTACAAACGCCAATGGGACGACTATCGCGCCGCTCAAACGCGCGGCGACAAGACGGCGATCCAGCCGCGCCGCGACTTGCAGCTTGAGCCACTCGTCGAAGTATTGGAAGGCAAGCGCTATGTGCACTGCCACTCCTACCTCGCCGACGAAATCCTGATGCTCATACGCATCGCCAACGAGTTCGGCTTCAAGGTCAGAACGTTCCAGCACGTGCTCGAAGGCTACAAGGTCGCCAAAGAGATCGCGGCGCACGGCGCGGGCGCGTCGCCGTTTGCGGACAACTGGGGCTATAAGCTCGAAGCCTACGACGCCATTCCCTACAACACCGCGATCATGACGCGCGCGGGCGTCATCGTCTCGGTCAACTCTGATTCGGACGAGCGCGCGCGCCGGCTGAACATCGAAGCCGCGAAAGTAATGAAGTACGGCGGGCTGACCGAAGAAGAGGCGCTGCGCACGGTCACACTGAATCCGGCCATTCAACTCGGCATCGACAAAAAGGTCGGCTCGATTGACGTGGGCAAGGACGCCGACATAGTCATCTGGACGGCGCACCCGTTCAGCGTCTACGCGCGCGTCGAGCAGACTTATATTGATGGCGACGTATTCTTCGACCGCCAGCAAGACCTTGCGCGCCGCGCCGACTTGCAGCGCGAGCGCGAGCAGTTGGAGAAGGCCGAGGCGAATCAACCGCCCGCGCAAGGAGCACAACCGCCCGGCGCACCGCGCGGCCGCCGCCCCGGTCACGCGCACGACGACGATGATGGCGCAGATCAACCGCACGGAGGAGACAACAACCGATGAGCACGAGAGAACTTGGCCAAGTTGAACGGATGCGGCGTGCTTGCGCCTGCTTCGTCGCCGCATTGCTCCTGCTCGTCGCTTCGTCCGTCTGCGCGCAGCAAGCGTCGAGCAACATGGGGCCGGATTTCATGGACGGTCGCCCCGGCACTTACGCGATCCGCAACGCGCACATCGTGACCGTGTCGGGCGCAGACATCGAGTCAGGCACAATCGTCATCCGCGACGGGCGCATTCAAGCCGTCGGCGCAAACGCCAGTGTGCCGGCAGGCGCGCAAACGATTGAGGGCCGAGGCCTCACGGTCTATCCGGGCATGATCGATCTGGGCACGGCCATCGGTCTCATAGAGATCACGGAGAACGGCGCGACCGGCTGGATCGACACCGAAGAGGTCGGCGAGATGAACCCGAACTCGATGGCGTGGGTCTCGGTCAACCCGCACAGCGCGCACATCGCGGTCACGCGCTTGAACGGCGTGACGAGTGTGCTCTCTTTGCCGCAGGGCGGCACGATCTCCGGTCAGGCCGCGTTCCTCAATCTGCTCGGCTCGACGCCGGAGGACATGGCGCTCGTGCGTAACGCGGGGCTGGTTGTCAACTTCCCGCGCGCGGCCGGCGGCTTTGGTGGCGGCGGCGGCTTCTTCGCCCAGCAACAAGGCAACATCAGCGACGCCATCACGGCACGCGACCGGCAGATCGAACAACTGCGCAAGCTTCTGCGCGACGCAGAAGCTTACGGGCGCGCACAGGACGCGGCGAATCAAGACCGGAGTCTGCCGCACCCGGACGTTGACGTGGTGCTCGCCTCGCTCGTGCCTTATGTGCGCGGCGAGCGGCCCGTCATCTTCCGCGTTGATCGCGAGTCGGAGATACGCGGTGCGGTGCGCTTTGCGGAAGAGTTGAAGTTGAAGCCGATCATCGTCGGCGCAAACGACGCTTGGAAGGTCGCGCAGTTTTTGAAAGACCACAACGTGCCGGTCGTCTTAACGGGCACGCTCGATCTGCCGTCGCGCGAAGACGACTTCTACGACGTGCAATATGAGAACGCCGCCAAGCTGCAAGCGGCCGGCGTGCGCTTCTGCATATCAAGCGGCGACACGGCGGCGGACGTGCGCAATCTGCCATATCACGCCGGCATGGCCGCGGCGTTCGGCTTATCAAAGGCGGAAGCATTGAAAGCGGTCACGCTCTACCCGGCACAGATCATGGGCCTTGGCGACCGGCTCGGCTCAATCGAAGTCGGCAAGATCGCGAACCTCGTCTTAACCGACGGCGATCTCTTAGAGACGCGCACCAACATCCGCGACCTCTTCATCAACGGTCGCCGCGTCCCACTCGTCAGCCGCCACACGGAGTTATACGAGCAGTTCAAGAACCGGAAATAAATATGCCCGTGCCGGCAGGCGGGCGCGCAACATGAGCGTGATAGAACCCGCCTGCCTGCACTGCAACGGGACATTACAGTCAGATTTCCGAACTTCAACTCTTCTGGAACTTTAGGCCGTCGGTATGCGCCGCAAATGCTCACAGGATAAAACAGTTATTTTGACCCGTTCAAAATTCCACTCTTCGGTTGTTTTGTGAAATCCCGAAAGATTGGTCTAGCTAGGGATCGATTCTACTCATTTCTGTTCTGCCATCCGCAAGCGACGGCACGGATGGAATTTGGTCAGCTCTATTACGCCACGCATGAGCGGCATCACGTAGGGACTGTCGTTCATGCTTTTCAGGATAGCGCCTCTGGAAATCCTGTTTTCGGCTTACAGTCTCGTCAACGCTCGCATCGCCTAGCAGGGCCAGAAGCCATGTTTCAATACTCCATGTTGGTACGGGAGTGGCAATGAGTTCGTCTTGCTGACGCGGGTCTAACCCAACATCACACAATGCACTATTCAGATCGGCTTTCCTTGAGGCTACGCCAATATTATCGCCATCCCGCACCGCGATCAGGCAAAGCCGCTGATGTCTCTTCTGTCTCAATAACTTCACTTCAGATATGTACTGTCCGCGAACCCAGGCACGTGCATCGCCCTTACCGTTTATTAAAGGTATGATTCTGAACTTATGCTTGTCAAAGCCAAGTCGATCAAGTAGCTCCCTGAAGAACCTCTCAGTCCGCTTATCTTCGACTAGAAGAGATCCTCGCAACTGTGCGCGATTATGCGTCATCTAGTAGCCCTCGCGTTACAAGTTCCGACGCCTTAAGAACCTCACTACGATCAAAAGGATTAGATCGTACACGAGTCGGCCCTCCGTCGGATCGCTCGAAGAGCAACGAATGATCAGCGGCTAGATAATCTATGACCTCGGGATTATGAGAGATTAAAAACAATTGTCCTTCATCTCTTACTGCGTCTGCGAGATCGGCTAGCCACGGTTGTATTTGTTGAAGTCCGACGAAGTTTTCTGGTTCGTCTAATAGAAGTGTTTTCGGTTCTCTTTCCGCGTCCATGAGGAGGCAATAAAGGACGATTAAAGCCTGCTCGCCGTCAGACAAGTCATCGAATTCCACCTCATACTCCGACTTAGAGTCAGCAAAGCTAAAAGTTGCGAAAAGGCCGCGTTTCCGTCCGCCACTTCCCGTACTCACGGTCTTCAGGTTACGGAATCCAGGCAATACTTGGCGAAGTCGGTTGAATAGGTTATTGACGTCCTCTGGGCGTTCTTGTGAAAGATGGCGGTACCAAGAAGCGAAATTGGAGCCGTTCGTGTGGAGGGTTTCTGCCTCCGATAAGCTTTCCGGGTCGATACTAGATGGATCAAGTTTTAGAAGCCAGACTCCGTTCATGTAAATAAGGAACCATGTCAGAAGCATGTTCTCGGGGCGCGGCTCAAGCTGTGGTAGAAAAGACCGCGCTCCTCGAAAATGGAACTGCGTTCCGTGCTTGCCCTCATTATTATGAAGCTGCACCATTCCATTCTCATAGAGAAATAAGGTGCGCGAGTCATATTGCACCATTTCCCGCTTTATCGTCACTGTATCAAGAGAGAGGTCATGAAGAAGCTCAAGATGATAATGATAGGTGCCGCCGTTGCCGTTGACTTCAAGTTCGATTCGTTGGGAAGGTCTGGAGTCCCAACGCGTGCGCGTATGCCACGGGAATAGAGCTTCGACCGCTCCACCCATCGCAACTAATGTGACCACACTATGCAGTACATTAATGAAGGTTGTCTTGCCCACGCCATTGTTACCAATGAGCAGGTTCACGCGATCAGCTTGGACCTCAAAGTTGGTGAAGCATTGGAAGTTGTCTATGTAAACGCGCTTGATCATGAGCAGCCCTCAGAAACCATGCTGTAATGCCATATCACATAACCGACTTTTACCGCTATTCATAAGAAAACTCAATTCTTATTTGCGGCATGGTATAGTGAACGGGACAGTAGAACTCAAGTGTCCCGTTCAACATCTACTCGCTCTTCCGCCCTTAGCCCACCCTGTCAAATAAAAACTAAAGCCGGTCTTCTGACTGCAACATAAGAGAGATGCGCGCCTCTTTCCCCGGCAGCCCGCGCAGGTCTATTTCCCGCCGCTCGCATTCTGAATGAAGGTGGCTACGTCGCGTTTGAGTTGCGCGAGCGAGCGGTGGTCGATGTACATCATGTGCCCGGCTTCGTAGTAGTGCAGTTGGATCTGGCCGCGCACCGACGGGTCGAGCGCCATGTGATCGAGCGTGTACTGCGCGGCGAAGTAGGGCGTCGCGAGATCGTAGTAGCCGCAGCCGACGAAGAGTTTCATGTACGGGTTCTTGTTGAAGGCGTTTGCGAGCGCGACGCTCGTGTCGGCGTAAGAGTTGTCAGCGCCGAAGTCCCAGCGCCCGATGCCGCCGCCGAGGATGTAGTATTCGAGATCGGATTTGAAGTTCAACTCGCCGCGCACGTAGTTGTTGAAGGTCGCGGTGTAGGGCGGGCGGATGGCGGCTTGGCTCGGATCGAAGTCGGGTGTGTCGGCGACGCCGTCAGAGTCCAGCCCCTTGAACCGGCTGTCGAGGCGACCGACGGTGCGCCGCTGCGCGCGCAAGAGTTCCTTGTCGAAGCGTTGAATCTCGATGCGCAGATCGCTCTGGTCGATATAGTCGCGACTGAGACCGGTGTAGCGCGCGAGCCGTTCGATCACGGCTTGGCGCTCGGTCGGGGTTAACTGATCGCCTTTGGCGAGCGCGGTTGTGTAGTCGGTCGCGGCCCAACGTTCGACCTCGTCGAGCGTGCGGCGCAAATCCGTCTGGAGATCGGGCGGCAGTTTTTTATGATACCACGCGGTCGCCGTGTAGGTCGGCAGAAAAAGAATGTAAGGCAGGTCGTTCCCGCGTGCGAAGCGTGCGGTCTGGAAGTTCATGATCGTGGAGATCAAGAGGATGCCGTTGAAGGCGATGCCGCGATCAATCAGATAGCCGGAGAGACCGGAGGCGCGTGTCGTGCCATAACTTTCGCCGACGAGAAAGAGCGGCGATGTCCAACGCTCGCTCTTGGTGAGATAGAGCCGGATGAATTCGCCGACGGATTGAATGTCGCCTTGCAGCCCGAAATAACGCTGTGCGAGATCGGCGCGCGCGGCGCGACTGTAGCCCGTGCCGACCGGATCGATAAAGACGATGTCGGTTAGATCGAGCCACGTCTGATCATTATCAACCAAACGGAACGGCGGCGCGGGCATGCCGCCCTCCGCCAGCATCTCGACGCGGCGCGGACCCAATGCGCCGAGGTGTAACCACACGGACGAAGAGCCGGGGCCGCCGTTGAAGGAGAACATGAGCGGACGCGTCTGCTTGTTGCCCGCATCGTCCACTGTGTAAGCCATGTAGAAGATGCGCGCCTCCGTGTCGCCGGTCGCGCTCTTGAGCGGCATGATGCCGGTCGTCACGGTGTAGCGCAGCGTCCGCCCGTTCAGATTGATCGAGTGATGCGTAACGACGGGCGCGGCGTCCATCAGCGCGGGGTCGCGCTCAGTGGGCGACGCAGACGGACGGGCCGCGCCTTGAGCCGTAGTACCTGTGCCCGGCCGATAGTTCGCGCGGATGGCGGCGAGCAGTTCCGGCGTCGCGCCCGCCTCGGTCAATTCCTGCTCGATGGGCGGCGTCAACTCAAAATCCACGCCCGATTCGCGGATTGCCTGCACGAGCATCTGCGTGCCCTGTCCTCGCTGTTCGGGCGACAGCGTGCGCAAGCGACTTGTGATCAGTTCGCGCGTGATGCTGCCGCGCTGCGCGGCGGGATTCATCGTTGGCTGCTGTGCGTGCACGACGAGACTTAGCACGAGCAGACAGTTGAGCGTAAAACCGATCCGCAGGCCACGGCGCATATCAACTCTCCTTCTTCATAAACCGTATCGCATCAACCGGAGCAGTGAAAAACCAGTTCGGCCGTCCCTACGGGATAGGAAACAATTGCTGCTTGCTCTCCGCTTATTGCTCACTGCCTTCGGCTTAATGCTTACTGTTCACTTTTGCCCTTCGCGGTTCGCAAGCTTGTTGCTGCTCTGAAGCTCTTTGAGCAACTCCTGCACGGCCGTCTCAAGCTGGCGGTCACGCCCCGCGAGGTTATCTTCGGGCGTGTTATCCACATGTATGTCGGGTTGCACGCCGTAGTTCTCCATGTTGGTGCGCTGCTTGTCGAAGAGGAAGACGCCGGTGCCGGGTGTGCGCACGGTCGAGCCGTCGATGAGCGAGTAGCTGCCTGTGCCGATGACCGCGCCCATTGTCGGCGTGCCGATGACTTTGCCTAAGCCAAGCGCGCGGAAGCCCGCTGGGAACATCTCTGCGTTCGACGCGGAGCGCCAGTTTTGCAGCACGACCTTCGGGCCGAAGAAGCCGGCGAAGGGGCGCGTCGTCGCTTCAGTGCCGCGCGGCTGCCAGACCTGATACTGCCGCTGCACGAGCAGGGCGAGCAACTCCTGTTCGATGTTGCCGCCGCCGTTCCAACGTTGATCGATGACCAGCGCGTCCTTGTCGCGATACTCGCGTAACTCTTTCTCAAAGCGGCGCAAGCTCGGTTGATCCATCGCGCGGATGTGTATGTAGCCGACGCGCCCGCCGGAGAGTTTATCGACCTGCGCACGCCGATCTTTGACCCAACGCTCGTAGCGGAGCGTCGAGAAATTCTGCATCGAGGTTGGCTCGATGCGCGTGCGCCATGCGCCGTCTTCCGTTGGTTTGCTGTTGAAGGTGACGGAGACCTTGCGGTTGAGGCGATAGTTCAAGAGCGCCCAGTATTCGTCGCCCGCTTTGACGGGCTTGCCGTCGATGGCGATCAGGTAGTCGCCGACGTTGACCTTGACCCAATCTTTATCGGCCGGGCCGTCTTCATAAATATATGTGACGCGATAGCGGCCCGCGCTTGCATCGGGTTCGAGATCGACGCCGAGATGGCCGGTCGAGACCGCGCCCGGCTCGCGCCCGCCGGGCGGCGGGGCCGCGCCCGTATGCGAGGCGTTTAGCTCGCCGATCATCTCGTTGACGATGTTCAGCAGTTCTTGTCTATCGCCCACATACTCGACGAGCGGGCGATACTTGGCGCGCATCGCGTCCCAATCGTAGCCGTGCATCTGCGGATCGTAGAAGCGATACTTCATCGTCCGCCACGCGTCGTCGAACATCTGCATCCACTCGGTCGGTCGATCAACCTTGACCTTCGCCACGAAGTTGATGCGCCGCCGCGCCGCGCCCGTATTCGATCCGCCGCCCGTCGCCGCGCCGCCACCACCTGCACCGCCCGCGCCGGACGGCATCGGGATCGAATAGATCGCTGTGCCTTCGCGGAAGAAGAGCGTGCGCCCGTCGCGCGAGATGTTCACACCACCGACGCCGCCGCCACCAAAGCCTGCGCCGGGTGGCGGTGTGTCCTGTCCTTCGCCCGCGCCGGGCGCTTGGCCCGCAGTGATGCGCGTCAAACGTCGCCCGTCTTCCTGAATCGAATAGATGACGGGGACTTGCGCCGTGCCCGCCGGCTCGCTCGTCACGAAGACGATGGTGCGACTGTCGGGCGCGATGGTGTAGCTGCCGACGGGGAAAGGCATGCGCGTGAGTTGTTTCGTGCGCCGCTTGAGACCGACCCAATCGATGTTGACCGGCTTCGGGGCCGGGCGTTGACCGCCGCCCTGTCGCCGCGCGCCCATCTGCGCGCCCGGCTCGCCGCCGCCTGCGCTCTGTTCTGCTTGCGCGGCTTCCATTTCCGCGCGCTCTTCCGGATCGTCCGGGTCGCGATCCAAATGTTCGAGCGCGACCGAATAGAGTTGGATGGACGGGCGGTCGCCCTGACTGTTCGAGGTGCTGTCGTTGCGCTCGAAGTAGAGCTTGCGCCCGTCGGGCGCGAAGAGCGGGCCGACCTCGCTGAAGGACTCGAACGTAGCCCTGTGCGCTTCGCCGCCCGCCGCCGGGATGAGATAGATGTCGCTCGTGCGCGTGCTGTCGGGCTTCGCGAAAGCGAGCCATTTGCCATCGGGCGACCACACGGGCGCGCCTATGTTGCCATAGCGCGACGCGTTCAACTCTTTCACTTCCTTGCTCGCCACCGTGACGGTGCGCAGTTTGTCGTCTGAAGCCGTGAACGCGATCTGCGTCGAGTCGGGCGACCAGTTGTAACCGCCCTTGAGCGCATCAATGTCGGTCAGCTTCTGCGCTTCGCCCGCGCCATCGACGGCCGTTGCGTACAACTCCTCGCGCCCGCTGCGGTCGGAGACAAACGCGATCCACTTGCCATCGGGCGAGTACGAGACGTTGCGATCACGCGCCGGGTTGTCGGTGATCTGGCGCAGGTCGCCCTCTTCAACCGGCACGGTGAAAATTTCGCCGTGCACCGAGAGCGCGATGCGGCGCGAGTTGGGCGCAAGCTCGAAGTCATCCATCTGCGCATTGAAGTCGCGCACCTCAGTCAAGCTCTCTTCGGTCTCCGCGCCGATGTCGAACTTCAAAGGCGTGACGCGCTTCGACGCGACATCCAATTTCTCGATCCCGAAGTCGTGCTCGAAGACGATAGTTTTGCCGTCGGCGCTAATCGCGGGCCAGCGCACGTCGCCCGCCTTAAACGCGGTGATGCGCTCGGCCTTGCCGCCGTTCTCGCCGACGCGCCAGATGTTGGTGAGACCCGCACCGTCGCGGTCGCTGACGAAATAGATGAAGCCGTCGCGCGCCCACATCGGCCAAGAGTCTAAGCCCTCGAAGTCCGTCACGTTCGTAAACTTTTTGGCCGCCACGTCCGCGACCATCACGTCTGATTGATAAGCGCCGCGATAATACTTGCGCCAGTAAGTCTGTGCTTTCTGGTTGTAGGCGATGCGCTGCCCGTCGGGCGAGTAGGACGCTTGCACGCCCATGTCCACGCCCGCGCTCACAGGCATGCCGCCCTCGACGCTCACCGTGTAAAGTATCGGCATGAAGCCCTCGCCGCGTTGCGACGAGAAGAGGACGGCGCGCCCGTCGGGCGTCCAATTCAAGACTGCGTCGTCGGCCGAGTGCGAGGTCAACTGCTTCACCGTCCCGCCGGTCGCGGGGATGATGAAGACATCGAGGTTGCCGTTGCGCTCACTTGAGAAAGCGAGCCACTTGCCGTCGGGCGAGAAGCGCGGATAGACATCGCGCGCGCGGTTGACCGTTAAGCGCTGCACGTTCTTGCCGTCTTCATCAGCGACCCAGATGTCGCCGAGGTAGCTGAACGCGACGCGCCCGTTCGAGTAATGCGGATAACGCACGAGCCGCGCCTCGCGCCCGAAGGCGACGGCCGAAGTCGTGAGCAGCAGACAGAGTGCGAGCAGAAGGTGGGTGTGTTTCATAACGTCCTCAGAGGTTCGGGGCCAGCAATCACCGTGACGGACGGGGCCGACATAACGACGGCTGGCAGCTAATACTAAGTTGGAATGTGCGTGCCCGCCGAACGAGCACGCGTTAAAGGATTTGCCCGCGTATTGTAGTTGAGTTTTGCTGCGCGCGCCAGATTTCATCGCGTGAGTAGGCTCGGTGGCCGTTGCGTTCAGCGCGCGTCCTTGCGCGCCAGTGCGCTGAGCTTGGGCAGCAGCGGCAGGCGCAGCAGGGCGCGGCGCAGGCGGAAGGTCAGAGAGTTGTCGAGCGCTGCGGCCTCATCACGCAGATGGAGTGACAGCCAACGCAGATAGGCCGCGGTCGCGCGGGCCTCTGCGTCGGCGTCACGTCCAGTTTGCGCGGCAAACTCAGTTAAGACTTCCTCGTAGAGCGCGATCAACTCATCGACGACTTCCTCGCGTCCGGCCGTGGCGCGGACGCGGCGCGAGACTTCGGCGGCGTCGTGCGGATCGTAGCGTGCGATCTCGCGCGCCAAAGTGTCCGCGTGCGCCGGCTCTTGCAGCGTGCGGACGCCGAAGTTCTGTCGCCGCAGCCGCTCGAATTCAACGGTCGTCACCAACGGCCCGCAGCCCGCTTCGTCGCAGAGCACAACGGCCGCGCCGACCGCAAGTGCTTCAAGTGCACACCGCGCCTTGGCGAAGACGAGATCGTACTGCCCCAACACAAGCTCCGGCTCGACAGCGACGTTCGCGGCGCGGAGGCCGATTACGTCGAGTTGTAGCCCGTGTTGCGCACAGGCCGCGCGCACCTCGTTCAAATAGTTCCCTGTACTCGCGCCGTTGCTGAAGACCAGCGCGCGTTGCGGCCGTGCCGGCAGCGGCGCGCGTGGCGTGAAGCGTTCGAGATCGACAAAGTTGAGCAGCATGCGCGTGCGCGCCGGTGGGATCGCGTGCTCGCAGACGAGCCGGTCGCGGCAAGTCTCGTCCACCGCGACGTAGCGCAGGATGCGCGGGAACTGCGGCGGCACTTCCGGCCAAGGCTGCCAGCCATGACAGAAGAAGACGGCCGGCGCGTGGGGAAAGTGCAAGAGCGCGGTCATCGTCTCAAGATTATGATGGCCGTGGATGATGTCGGGCGCGGCGGCGATGGCAGCGAGGTCGTCAACGACGGGGATAGTTGCGTTACGAATCTCGCGCGCGACCGCACCGAGCTTGGGACTATAGACAATGGGTGCGTGCCCGCGCCGGAGCAGGCTGACGGCCAGGTCGCGCACGTATAACTCCGTGCCGGCGCGTATGTCGAGCGCGTGATTCGTGACGAGGATGTTGAGCGCGTTCATCAGCCGGCGTGAGCCGCGAGCGCGAGGGCGAGCGGCCGGATGTGTTCGTGATAGCGTATGACCTGTTGGTAGTGTCCGGCGGCGACCAGTCGCTCGCTGTGTAGTTCATAGAACGGGCGTGGCGTTGGTGCGGCGGCGTCCGCGGCGCGGGTCGGCCGCAGACATTCGATGCGAAACTGATCGAGGGGGCCGTGTCCGTTTGCCGACCCGAACTGATCATTAAGTTCGAGGAAAGCACGTAAGGGGCCGTCGCTCGCATGTGCGAGCGCGGACTCAACCTCGGCCAACAGCTCCGGGTAGTGGCGGCGCGCGGCCGCGAGCTTGCGCGCAAACACTTCGTCGGGCAGGTTAAGCCAGACGGCTTGCGCGCGCAAATCCGCAGGGCAGTCGTCGGGCCGGCGCACCACTGGAAAGTCGTAGCTGACGAGCGCGCGCCCGCGCGCACGGCCCGCCATTGCCACCGCAGCGTCGAGCACAAGCCGGCAGACATCGTGCGTCGTGTTGTAGCCCTCGGTCGCGTCGCCGACGACGAAGTCCACGCACGCGCACACGAAGAAGGCCGCGAGTTCGTCGGCGAGAGCGATGAAGAGACGCAGGTCTTGTTTGAGCAGTGCGTCGTAGATGACGCGGTCGGTGTAGCGCCCGAAGAGGGGCCCCGGCGGCAGGTCGAGCGTAGCGAGGTAGGCAGACGCGGCGGCGATGCGCGATGATTCGTTGCGCCCTGAGCCGTCCGTCAACACGAGCACATGCGGACGCGCTTGTTCCAGCCACCCGTGCAGGCGTAGCTCGTGGCCCGGATGCGCAACTACCAGGACGGCAGAGGAGTGCAGCGTCATGCCGCGCGTTGTTCCCTTTGTTAAGTATGCCGGCCGGGCGCGAGTCCGTTGACGTAATACTTTAGCCCGGCAGCCTCGGCTCGCGAATCATAACATTAGACGGCCGGCGGCCGCTTTTGGTTGGACTAATAAAGCCTGTTCGCTGCAACCTTCGCGGGCGCGTGGACGTACCACACACCAAGCATCGAGCCGAAGCCCGCGTCCGATGTCTCCCGCAACATTCGCATCATCAATCTTTTTCATGGCCGGCAGGCCACATGGAGGTTACGCTTGATTCAATCGCAGCTATACCGTTTCCTGTTTCTCGTCGTCGCCGTCGCGGCCCTCTGGCTGAGTGCGCCCGCGGCCGCCGCGCAGACCAAACTTTTACGCTTCCCCGACATCTACGGTGACCGCGTCGTCTTCACCTACGGCGGCGACCTGTGGATCGCGTCCACTTCGGGCGGCACGGCCACGCGCCTGACCGCACATCCCGGCATCGAGATGTTCGCCCACTTCTCGCCCGACGGTAAATGGATCGCCTTTACGGGTCAGTACGACGGCGACGAGCAGGTCTACGTTATTCCTGTCACGGGCGGCGAGCCGAAGCAACTGACTTTCTACCCGGCGAAGGGGCCGTTTGCGCCGCGCTGGGGCTACGACAATCAGGTCTATGGCTGGACGAACGACGGCCAATCGGTGCTGTTCCGCTCGCACCGCGATTCTTGGACGAACGGCATCACGCACCTCTACACCGTGCCCGCCGCGGGCGGCGCGGCCGAGCAGTTGCCGATGCCCGAATCGGGCGCGGGCGAATACTCGCCCGACGGCACACAGGTCGTCTACTCGCCGCGCTTCCGCGACTTCCGCCCCGAGAAGCGTTACGGCGGCGGGCAGGCAAACGAGCTTTACATCTTCAATCTCAAAACCTACGACGCGAAGAAGATCAGCGAAGGCGAGCGCGCCAGCCGCGACCCGATGTGGCTCGGCAACACCATCTACTTCAACACGGATCGCGATGGGCACTTCAATCTCTACGCCTACGACGTGCCCAGTGCTAAGACCACGCAAGTTACTTTCAATAAAACTTACGACGTGCGCTGGCCCAACTCTGATCGCGAAGGGCGCATCGTCTACGAGTTGAATGGCGAACTGCAAATGCTCGACGCGAAGTCGCACAAGACGACGCCGATCGCGATCTTCGTACCCGACGACGCGCTCGCGCGCCGGCCTTCGCGCATCCCCGTCGCGAACTACATCGAGACCATTGGCCTTAGTCCCAAGGGCGAGCGCGCACTCTTTACCGCGCGCGGCGACATCTTCAGCGCGCCGGTCGAAAAGGGGCCCGTGCGCAACCTGACGCACTCTTCGGGCGCGCATGATAAGTGGCCCGCGTGGTCGCCCGATGGTTCGCGCATCGCGTTCATCTCGGACAAGAGCGGCGAAGAGGAAGTCTGGGTTGTCGCGCAGGACGGGTCGAAGCCGGCCGAGCAGTTGACGACGGGCGGCCAAGCCATGCGTTATCAACTCGAGTGGTCGCCCGACGGCAAGCGCATCGCCTTTAGCGACAAGGACGGGCGCGTCTATGTGTTGACGGTCGCTGATAAGCGGCTGACCGAAGTGGCCAAGACGAATCGCGGGCAGGTACGCGACTACACGTGGTCGCCGCGCGGCAACTTCCTCGCCTTCAGCATGCCGAGCGGCAACGGCTTCGCGTCGCTCTATATCTGGAGCACGCAGGACAATCAGTTGCACCACATCACAGACGAACAGTTCAACGCCTACAGTCCCGCGTGGGACCCGAAGGGCGATTATCTCTACTACCTGAGCGACCGCGAGTTCGCGCCGCAGATTTCCACGTTTGAATTCAACTACGCGACCAACCGCGAGACGTACATCTACGCGATGGCGCTCCGCAAGGATGTCAAGCATCCGTTCCCGCCCGAATCGGACGAGGTGACGATTGCCAAGTCGGACGCGGACGCACAGCCCACGCCGCCCAAAGACAGCGGCGAGTCGCAACCGCCGAAGAAGCCGACCGAGGACATCAACAAGGAGTTGAAGAAAGAGCCGAGCGGCCCGGCGAAGCCCGCCGAGCAAGCTACTCCGACGCCGACTGCTACGCCGACCGAAACCAAAGCCGAGGCCAAACCGGCCACGATGACGATTGACTTCGACGGCCTAGCCTTGCGCGTCGCGCGCGCGCCAATTCCGGCCGACAACATCGGTGGCCTATCGGCGAAGCCCGGCTTCCTGCTCTACGCCACCGGCCCCGCCTTCTTCTACGGCCGGCAAGGCGACCGCCCGACTGTGCTCCACATCTACTCGCTCAAGGATCGCAAAGACACGACGCTCGTGGACGACATACGCGGCTACGTCATGTCGGACGACGGCTCGAAGGTGCTGGTCGGGCAAGGCCCCGGCTTCGCGCTCTACGATGCTGTGCCCGGCGGCGACAAGTCGCGCAAGGCGGTCTCGACCGCGAACCTGTTTGTTGATCGCGTGCCGGCCGAAGAGTGGGAGAACATCTTCAACGAAGTCTGGCGGCGCTACCGCGATTGGTTCTACGTGCCGAACATGCACGGCTACGATTGGGCGGCACTGCGTGAGCAGTACCGGCCGCTCTTGAAGTACGTTGCGCATCGGTCTGATCTGAACTACGTCATCAGCGAGATGGTCTCAGAGTTGACCATCGGGCACGCCTACGTCGAGGGCGGCGACTTCCAACTCCCGCCGCGCCCGCGCTACGGCTTGCCCGGTGCGCGCTTTACGCTCGACAAACAAGCCGGTCGCTTCCGCATCAGCAAAATCCTCGCGGGCGAGAATGAAGAGGACATCTATCGTTCGCCCTTGCGCGAGATCGGCATGAACGTGAGCGTCGGCGATTATGTCTTAGCGATTGACGGCGAAGAGTTGAAGTCGGACGAAGACCCTTACCGTTTGCTGCGCAATAAGGCCGATAATCCGGTCGCGCTCACAGTCAACTCGCGCCCGACTATGGACGGCGCGCGCACAGTCTCTTATCGCCCGATTACAGATGAGAGCAATCTGATCTACCTCGACTGGATTGAAGGCAATCGTCGTCGCGTGAACGAGATGACGGGCGGGCGCGTGGGCTACATACACCTGCCCGACATGGGCGCGAACGGCATACGCGAGTTCATCAAGTGGTACTACGGGCAGATCAACAAAGAGGGTCTCATCGTTGACGACCGCGCCAACGGCGGCGGCAACGTCTCGCGCATGCTAATCGAACGTCTGCGCCGCAAGGTGCTTGCGCTTAGTTACACGCGCACGAACGAAGATGCATTGACTTATCCGGACGGCACGTTCCATGGCCCGATGGTCGCGCTCTTGAACGAGTTTTCGGGTTCGGACGGCGACATCTTCCCCGCCATGTTCCGCGAGGCTGGCTTGGGGCCGCTCATCGGCAAACGCTCTTGGGGCGGCGTGGTCGGCATCAGCAACAAGGGGCCGCTCATCGACGGCGGCTCGATCAGCGTGCCGGAGACCGGCTTCGCTAATGCTAAAGGCGAGTGGATTATCGAAGGGCACGGCGTCGATCCGGACATCGTGGTCGATAACGATCCGCAGTCCGTCATCGCGGGCCATGATCCGCAACTTGAACGTGCCGTCGCCGAGATCATGACGAAGCTCAAAGACCACCCGTCGAAGTTGCCGCCGCGCCCGCCCGCGCCGGTCAAGACGATCAAGTAAGGCAATTGCGGATTGCGGATTTAGCAAAGCACTTGTCTGCTAATCCGCAATCCGAAATCCGCAGTCCGCAATTTATTTGCTCTCTGCCGGCGGCAGATGTCCTTGCACGATCAGTTTCTCCGGCGGGAGCATGGCGGGTTTGCCGAGGTGCTGCCAGCAGCGCCCCGTGCCGCGCACACGACGTTGGCAGGGCGTGCCCTTCTTTGTGCGCGCGCCGCAGATGGAGATGATCTCGTCCGGGTCTGTAGGGCGCTCGGCGGTCGTGCCGTCAGGGCCGTAAGCAGGTGCGGGTTGTGCGCCGATGACGGCGGCTTGCGTTGTGTGCACGGCGACCGTGTTGGTGAGCGGCACGGGTAACGCGCCGCCGGCGACGACGAGCGGCGGCGGTGCGTGTCGAAGTGCGCGCCCCGCGATGAAGCCGAGACCGGCAAGCAGGAGACAGGCTGCGAGCGGGCGCGTGATGCGCCCACGACGAAACTGCGGCGCGCAGTTCGGACAGAAGCGACGACTCGTCCAAGCATGCCAACGCGTGCGCTCAATGCGTGCGCCGCATTCTGCACAAAAATTCGGTCGGTACATTGTCAGGTTACTCCTCTCCGGTGAGGCCGCGGGTGAGCGCTGCGGCGCAAAAGGAAATCAAGGAACGGACATTTGTGAACAGCATGCGCGGTCATTCGGCGCGCGCCGATTATAAGGCCGCGCCACGCGCGTCAGCGCAAAAACTTCAACTTATTTCACCGTGTTTCACGTGCTGTGATTTGTTGCATGTGCGACACGCGCGTGTTATAGTCGCTTTACTCCCGAGCTGTCGTGGACGCGTCTGCCGCCTTTAAGTCAATCGCTGTTGCCGTGTCTCACCAACGCCCGTTGTGAGGTGACGCCATGCGTTTGAAACTCTATTGCAATCGCTACGGGCACTTCAAAGACGCGCTGGTCTGTTCGGTCAATTGCGTCTACCGCACGCGCTGTCGCGACTTCGCGCTCTTCTACGACGAGCGGCGCGAAGAGGTGGACGCAGCCGTCGCCGACTACTACGCCGCGCGGCGCGATAGTCAGCCGACACCGACGCGCACGCTGCCCGTCATCGCGCCGGTCGCGCGCGCAGTGGATGTGCGCGAATTAATTCGTCTGGAGGTGAAGCGAGAGATGGCCCAAGCCATGTTTATCTGGATCGACAAAGAGGGGCGCGCGGAGTTGCTCGAACACGAAGAGGTCTTGCGCCGTGCCGCGCGTGGGCACAAGCCCGTGACCATCTACAAGGTCTCGCAGGAGATGGAGTTGCGTTTCCAACTCGTGCCGCGCAAGCGTATCGAGAAGATGAAGCGCGCCGTCGCCGACGAGGCTGAACGCACGGCCGCCCGCCGCGCACGGCACACGACGAAGGGTGCGCCGCTCGCGGCCGTGCCCGCCGCCGATGTGGCCGAGCCTCCGTCGCTCAAGACTGCAAACGCCCGCCGCACACGCCGCCGTGCAGCGTAAAAGCTGCCGGGTGGGGGGGAGACGATGAGAGCCGTATTCAAATACGCCGCGCCCTACGCCGACGATGCGCTGAATCTTCCGGTGCAGGACGTCGAGACGGCCATTCCCTACTATGAAAAAACCTTCGGCTTCCGCGTCGTGTCGCGCCAGGACACACCACATAGGTCTGTGATTCTGGCGCGCGACAACGTCCGCATTGGCCTCGCTGAAAATGGCGGCGACTCTTCGCAAGAGGGCTGCTTCTTCGAAGTTGACAACATCGAAGCCGCGTATGCGGAGATAAAAGGCGTGCCGCCCACGGAGACCGCCATTAAACTCGACAAATGCAACGGCGTGCCCCATCGCGTGTTCTTCGTGGTCGCGCCCGACGGTCTGTGTTACATGCTCGCCGAGCGGCAGCCTGACTAACCTGAAGCAACGCGCCGCCCGCCACACGTCCAAGACCGCGCCGCTTGCGGCCGTCCCCGCGCCTGCGGATGAGCCGGCTGCTAACGCCGCCCCCGCCCGGCGCACGCGTCGCCGCGCCGCCTAACAAAACTAGAGCTTATCGCACGGCCAAAGCCGCGCCACTACCCAAACGTTTTGCATCTGGGTAGCGGCGCGGCTGAACGTTCCCACTGCGCTGTGCGCTTCCTTAGCGTCTCACGGGTAGTGGCTGGACACCTGCGAGCAGCAATCTTCCACGGTTCCTCCGGACGCGATACAGCTATTGTACTCGTCTTGGTAGAGCACGGGCACAGTGCCGGCAAGACACGACCGATAGATGTTCCCCGAAATCAAGCGGGGGCGATGCGGATCAGTGCTATTGCCGCCGAAGGGCTGCGGCCGCTCGCCCAGACCGAAAGCACCGCGCAGACAACCGGCATAGCCGCTCATCCCGTCGCCGCCGGCTTGGCAGTTTGCGTAGCAGTCCGGCGGGAGAGTGGAACCCGGCGTGTTAGCCAGCAGGTCACACTGCCCGTAACATGAGCGGTCGTCGATCCCGTTCCCGTCTTGATCATACTGGCCATAGGGATCGTTTGCCGACTCCCAGTAGTCAAGAAATTGACTATCGCATCCAGCGCCAACGTCAAAGGGGTCTGGCGCAAAGTAAGGCTCCGTACGCCCGGTGAAATTGCAACTGTGTTGTGAGGCGGGACAGTAGTAGTCGTCGCCGAACAGGCTTGCATGCTGCGCGTTGGCGTTACGCGCAGAGGTCAAAGCAATCGCGCACACGACTGCGATGCTGGCGGCCAGAAATCGCCAACGACGCTGGCCCCATAATTCTTTACTCATCGTGCTCCTCCTTGTTTCAACTGCCTTAAGCTTCGAGCAGACAGCTTCGGGCCTTGAGGCTCGCGCTATCTGCCATGTCGCGGTTGGGTGGTGCGCCCACGTCAGCCGCACGGTTGCGCGGCGTCGCACTTCAGTTGGCTGAGAACTTCCTGCTCCTTGTTAGAGGGCAGTTGGCCCCGCCAGGCATCAATGACAACGCCCTCTTTGTTAACCAAGATCAGTGTCGGCGTGCCTACCACACCGAGCGCGTCGAGCGGCACTTGTCGGACATCGGCGACCGCAACGCCGAGACTCGTCAGGTAGGTGCGGGCGTTATCAACGGGCTGGGGCAACAGGGCCACGAGGCCGATATTCTTCTGCCCCGACAACTCCTGTGTGAGCCGTTGATAGAAGGGCGCGCTCGCCGTGCAGAAGTGACACCCTTGCGAGAGCGCGAGCAGCAGCGTGCGTTCATTCTTAGCCCAGTCGATGCCGGGCAGCGCGAGTTTCGTGCCCGCGTGGACGGGCACGAAGGGGGCCGGCTCGGCGTACTTCGGCGGCTCAGGAAAGACGCTGCGCCGGGTCACGGCGAAACATAACAGGATGGCGATGACGATGGTCGCCAGGTTCGCCAACAACTGCACCTTCTTCGTCAGTTCGTTCAGCATAAATCCTCCTTCGACAGTCTGTGTGTCCGGGCCGGGAACAGAGCACACGAGTAGGTGGGCGCTCCCGGTTTGCACCCTGTGCGCGCAACTCGACGCGCCGGCTGAAGTAGCTTTGAACTTACGGTTCTTGCGCCCGCGCGGTTAGTATCTGCTCAAGATTATCCAGTTGCGTATTCAAGCCGTCGAGCTTGAGCTGCTCAGTCTGTAACTGCGCGGTCAACTGCGCCTCGCGTTCGCGGAAGCGCTCCTCCTGTTGGGCCTGTACGCCCGCAAGCCTTTTGAACTCCTTCAACTGCTGTTCGAGTATGGCGTGGCGCTTCGCGTCCTGCTCCTGCCCCAGTTGCTCTTCCGTCTCTTTTGCGCGCGCTGCATATTGGGTCTGCGCGAATTGGGCGTTCGCCAGTTGGAGGCGTGCGCCCTCCAGATCGCGCGTCAACATATCGACGCGCCCCTGCTGCAAGCGCATGCGATCAAGAATGAGTTGAAAGCGATAGGTGGCGGCTGTCGTGCGCTGAAGCGTCAGACGGAGCTGGCGCATTTCAGCCAACAAGCTCCGCAGCAAGGCGGCTTCGCCCACATCTGTGGCGACGGCGGCGCTGCCGGTCTGTGCGTGATCGACCGTCTGCGCCGATGCGTGCGTCGCACAAGCAAAACAGATGACGAAGATGCCGGTCAGGGAGCCGAAGGTTGAGGCTTTCATAATTACTGCGCTGAAGTAGCGCGGCCCGTTTGACCGCGTTGCATGCAGACTCCCAGCGTGCCAAACGCGCCGCCTTAAATTAGGCGGCGGGGGTCTTTGCGCTGGTCTGTGGGGGAGGTTGTGATGTAATTGGGGATCGCAGCAGAAGATAGATGATGGCCGGCAGAGAAGTCTTTAAGAATTGCTAAGCGGCGCTAAGAATTCCTAATTCTCTTTACGTGCGCCGCGGGGTGAGGGTGTGTCGGCCGCCGAGCGCCGGTTATTAAGTGTCAAGACCGACGCGCCGCAGCAGCCGTTTGAAACGGGGGTCTGCGCGGAGGCTATCGTAGCGCGGGTCGAGGTGGAGCAGCGTCATGGCCTCACTCCGGTTTTCATAAGCCTTGGTCAGCCACGCGCAGGCTTGCGCTCGCTCGCCGAGGCCGAGATAGACGTTGGCCAAATAGGCCGGGTCTATATATCTGGACTGGGCCAGTCGGTTCAAGGTCGCCAGGACGAGGCGTGCTTCTTCGCCCTCGCCGGCCATGGCCTGCACATAGCCGAGTAGCGCGAGCGCCTCCGGATGGTGCGATAACTTGACCCCGCGCTTTGCTGCGGCGACGGCCTCTTTAAACATCCCACGCTGAACGTATGCCTGCCCCAGCACGCTGTGGGCCGAGTAGAACCGCGGCTCTAGTTCGAGCGTCTCACGCAGATGGTCTATCGCCTCGACATACCGGCGCTCATAAAACAGTTGCACGCCGACGGCCGTGTTGATGATCAACGAGAGTGGGTCAAGGGCCTGCGCCAGCCTTAGCTCCGCTCTGGCCTCGTCGAAGCGCCGCGCGCCTCTGAGGCAGAGGGAGTACCAATGGTGCGCGGTCGAATAGCTGGGGCTAAAACCGATAGCGCGGCTGAAAGACTGTTCGGCGCGGGCAGAGTCCCAGTCGTAGAGCAGGCTGACCAAACCCAGCGAGGCGTGTGCTTCGGCGAGCCGGTCGTCGAGGGCGAGCGCCTGCTCCGCCGCTGCTTTGATCTGCGGGATGGATGCGCGCGGCGGGAGCACGCCGTATGATTTGAGCAGGTTGTAGCAGTCGGCGAGACCGGCGTAAGCCAGCGCGTAACGCTCGTCTGCGGCCGCCGCGCGCTGGAAATAAGTGATGGCTTTGCGCAATCCTTCTTCAGTCCGCTTGTTCCACAGGTAACGCCCCTTGAGATATAACTCGTAGGCGGCCGCGCTGGCTGTCGGGCCGCTCGTTAGCCGCTGCCCCTCTTCGCTCGTCAGCCGCGGGCTTAACTCCCGCGATACTTCGCGCGCGATGTCGGCCTGGACGGCTAGGAGGTCGGTCAGTTGGCGATGATAATGCGCGCCCCAGACCTGCGTACCGTCTTCGACGTCCACCAACTCCACGCTGACGGTCAACGCGCTGCCAAGCTGTGAAATCCTACCCGTCAGCACGACTTGTACGCCTAATGCGCGTCCGGTCGTCAGCGGGTCTGCCGCGCCGTTCTTGTAGCGGAACACGGTGCTGCGCGCCAACACGCGCAGGGAACGCAGTTGCGCGAGACTGTTAATGATGCTCTCGGTCACGCCGTCCGCGAGATACTCTAACTCCGGTTCGGTATGCACGTTGAGGAAGGGCAGTACGGCCAGATATTTCACCGCCCTGTTTGCGTCCGCATCCGCTGCCAACCCTGTGCCGGTCTGCGCGCCGCCGCCCCACGCCGCATCGTCGGCGCGCGCCGCGCTAATCTTCGCCACGAAGCGATAACCGCGCCCCGGCACTGTTTCGATATAGCGGTGTGCGCGATGGCTTTCGCCGAGCACGCGGCGCAGTGCGCTCATGTGCACGGTCAGATTGTTCTCCTCGACGAAGCGGTCGGGCCAGACCGCTTGCATCAACTCCTCTTTCGTCACCAGTTGGCCATGTCGCTCCACGAGCAGCAGGAGGATGTCGTAGAGTTTCGACTTGAGCGGGACTGGCCGGCCCGTGCGCAGGAGGCGACGCACAGGCCCGTCCAGACGGAAGGGCCCAAACGCATAAACTTTATCGTGCTCTTCCTTCATAGAATTTCCCAGCAAGTGAGTGTTCGGTTCAGGGCAGTGAGAGACGATAACCTGCCTTACATTTTGGCATACCGGAGAGAAGCTTGGTCGCTTACGACTAGCAAGCTTATTGCTTCGCACAACCCCTCGCGCTGACACTGGCACATGCTAGTTTAACGGGTATTCCATTGAGTTCAAATCCCAATTTGGGTCAAACGCGTGCGCGGCATCTTTCTATTTGCGCGCTCCATTTTCCGGGCGTCAATTACCTTAGCCCCGTGTGCCCATAGTGCCCTTTGCCCAGAAGCAACGCGTCGGCCGCCTATCGCAACCAAACATCGCCACTTGCCAAGCGCCCCACGCAGTTTGCATACTGTGGGCGTCGGTGGCGGCCCTATTTTATTGCGATGATACAGTTTCGCTCTCTTAAACAGACAATGCGTCAACTCCTGCTCGCCTGCGCGGGTCTACTTGTCCTCTGCGCGGGCGGCGCTGGACTGCGCGCACAGACGCCAGATGACGAGGAAGTTTATCGGGTCAAGTCCGATCTCGTGCTCTTGAACGTCGGCGTGGCCGATCCGAAGGGGCGGCCGTTGATCGATCTGACGAAGAATGATTTCGTCGTCTACGAGGACGGCGTGCGCCAGACGATCCTTAACTTCGAGCCGACCGAGACGCCCTTCAGCCTCGTCCTGCTGCTCGACATGTCCGGCTCGACCTTGAACTTCCGCACTTCATTGAAGCAGGCCGCGACGCGCTTCATCGACGCCATCGGCCCCGAAGACCGCGTCGCCGTCGTCACCTTCCATGCTGCGAAGAAGAAGGGCCAGACCGTAGACAAGATCGAGATACTTGCGCCCTTCACCACCGACCGGCGCAAGATGGTGGAGGCGATCAATCTAGCCGAAGGTTCGGGCGAGACCAATCTCTATAAGGCGCTCAACTATTCGCTCAGAGAGTTAGCCAAGGAGGGCGACAAACGGCGCAAGGCCGTCGTCGTGTTGACCGACGGGATCGACACAGAACTCGACCGGCAGGATCGCACTCTGACTTCCAGCGCCGCAACGAACGAAGCAGCCATCGCGGCGCTCAAGCCGGAGGCCAGTCCGGCGCTGAACAACGTGCTGAACGCGGCCGACCGGCAGGGCATAACCATCTATCCGATGGCGCTACCCTCTGGCGATCCGAAAGTATTCGAGCCACTGTCGCCGCCGCAGGCCGCGAAGTACGTGGCGGCGCGCGCGCGCCTCGAAGTGCTCGCCAACCGCACGGGCGGACAGTTGCACAACATCTATCGCTTGGAAGACATGGGGCGCATCTACGCGCAGGTGGCGGCCGAGATGCGCACGCTCTACAGCCTCGCCTACCAGTCCGCCAGCCCCAAGCGCGACGGCAACTGGCGCGCCATCACCATCGCAGTCGCGCGCCCCGACGCCATCGCCCGCACACGCCCCGGCTACTACGCCAAGTGACAAGTGCGCCCGCTTGACACTCGCGCGAGCCGCCCTTATATTTTTTCCACACTATGCACCCGTAGCTCAGTTGGATAGAGCGTCTGACTACGAATCAGAAGGTCGGAAGTTCGAGTCTTCCCGGGTGTATTATGCATACGATAAGAGCGGCTGCGTCGCAGCCGCTCTTATTTCTTCATCCCTCAAATTCAACATTGTCTGCGCAAACTGTCACCGTGAGCGCACGTATCAACGTGTAATGCTGCGGGAGGCGCGTCGCCGTCTTTGAATGCTCTTTTCATCGTATCATGCCCGGTGTCTTACCTGACTTAAAAATAAAGGGCCGCTTGCCAGAGCGGCCCTTTATTTTTAGCTCAGTTTTACCTGCGGCTCTATGATCTCAAATCTGAGATTTGAGATCGTCTCTTCTCGCCTTCGCCGTCACATCTTGCCCAACACTTTGCAGCCCGAGCACACGCTGCCGACAGCGTTGAGCGGCGCGCGTGTTGTGCCGCCTTTGAGCAGCCCGCTGGCACTGGTGAGGGCTTCGATGTTGACGAGGAAGCGGAAACGACCGCTTGCTTGCACGCCTAAGACGAAGCGCACATCAACGGTCGCGCCCGGCGCGATGCTCCCCGCCAGATTGAGCACCCCGCTTGAGTTCAACCCACCTCCGCCAGCCTGACCGGGCGGCTGCTCCAGCACCGTCCCGCGCACCGTCAGATTCCCCAGACTCGTGGTCACCGCTAGATCACTTGAGGTCAACAAGCGCAGGTCGGCCTGTGCGCCGCCCGGATTCGGCGTGTTCAAGGTTGTGATATCCACGATGCGAAAGCGGAGTTTAGTCACAGATTGCCCGGTCGAGTTCTTGAAGCGGCGGCGAATCTCTAACGTGCCTTGCGCACCGTTCGTGACCGGCGTGAAATCGCGCACGCGGTTCGGCGGGTTGGTCGAAGCTTGCTGCGGCTCGATCAAGGAAGCTTTGACTTGGGCGTTGCGCTGAATGGGACTCGTCGTGTTCTCCGGCCCCGGCGCGCCGAGGATGCCTTGCGTCTGCCCCGCTTGATCGATGCAGGTGCAGACGCGGACAAAGTCGTTGGCGTTGTCGCCCGTGTCCTGCGCCGTGCCGGTCTCCAGCCTGCGCACGTAACTGAAATCCTCGTTTGAAACGGGCTGACCAGTCGGCGCGGGGATGGGCGTGCCTTCGTGTGTCAGACCGGCGAGGATGCCTGTATCGCTGCTGAAGCCGACGGCGTCGAGCCGGTTGGCGAGGTTGAAGTTGTTGGCATTGGCCGTCTTGAATAACGCGATGCCTTGTGCGAGGTCTGCGTTGAAGTTGATGTCCGGGGTTGCATAAGCGCCGAGGCTGTACTCGGCCGGGTTGGCCGCGAGGTAGTGTGCGCGCGCGGGGATCGTCGTGCCCGTCGGGATAACGAACAGCGTGGTGTTGTCTGCGGAGACGAGCGCCCAACCGGCCGAGCCGTCTGTGGTCGCGACTGTGATGGCGGCATTGGTGTTGTTATAGATTTCGACGAAATCGTCCATAGCGCCCGTCGTG
The DNA here is from genome assembly GCA_045807745.1 of Pyrinomonadaceae bacterium. Taxonomy (GTDB): domain Bacteria; phylum Acidobacteriota; class Blastocatellia; order Pyrinomonadales; family Pyrinomonadaceae; genus QHXQ01. The sequence goes on along the minus strand of JBJMGT010000023.1, from coordinate 52,887 downwards.
AGCGCGCCTTCGGGGCCGAAGTTGCGGAACTCGCTGATGATGAGGTCGCCGGTCTGCGCGGCGGCCGTCACCGTCAGGGTAGCGTTGTTCGAGGTCGCTGGGCCAAAGCCGTTGGTGACGACGCAGCGAAACTGCGCGCCGTTGTCGGCGAGCGTGGTAGGCGGCGTCGTGTAGCTCGTGGAGTTCGCGCCCATGATGTCCACGTTGTTGCGCTGCCACTGATAGTTGAGCGTCTGCGCGCCCGACGCCTGCACGCTGAAGGTGGCAGTCTGCCCAGCGACGACGGTCTGATCCGCTGGGTGCTGCGTGATGGACGGCGGCACTTGCCCGGCGGGGAATTGAATGCGAAAGACACTGTTCGTGCCGCGATTGAGATACCAGAGCGTGCCGTCCGCGGCGACTTGCAGATCGACCGGCGACGAAAGCCCTGTGGCGAACGCGGTCGAAGCGGGGATCGTGCCGCCCGTGCCCGGATCGACGTAGCGTATGTAATTGCCGCACAAGTCGCCGAAGAAATACTTGCCGACGTAGGTCGCGGGGAACTGCACGGTCGGCGGGTTGTAGAACGCAGCGCCGACGATGGCGCAACCTGTGGGCGTGCCCGTCGTGTGGTTATATTCGTAGAGGGGATCGCGGAAGTTCGCGTTCGGCGGCGAGCAGAAGCCCTCGCAGGTGTTCCAGCCATAGTTCGAGTGCGCAATGCCGTCGTTGATCTCTTCCCAAGTGTTCTGCCCCACGTCATTGATAAACATGCGCCCTGTGCCCGGCTGGAACGCGAACGTAAACGGATTGCGAAAGCCCAGCGACCAGATCGCTTTGTTGACGCCCGTTACGTTGGGATCATTGAAGTACGGGTTGTCGGTCGGGACGACGTTCGCCGGGTCGGTGTTGATGCGCAGGAATTTACCGAGCAGATTTGCAAACGTCTGCGAGTTGGCCGGGTTGGCGTTCTCGCCGACGGCGACATAAAGTTTGCCATCGGGGCCGAAGTGGATCGCGCCGCCATTGTGATTGGTCGCGCTCGACAGGTTGTTGAGATCGAGGATGATCTGTTCGCTGCCCGCAACCACGACATCGGGATTCGCCGTGCTCGCCGTGAAGCGACTGACGCGATTGTGCGTCGCAGGTGTCGTCGCCGTGTAATAGATGTAGATGAAGTGATTCGTCGCAAAGTTCGGATCAAAGGCGACGCCGAGCAGGCCGCGCTCGCCCGCCGAGTCCACCGTCACGGTGAGGAACGGCGTCGCCAACAACGCGCCGTTCTTGACCACGCGCAACGCCCCGCCCTGTTGACAGATGAACAGACGCCCATCCGGCGCAAACGTCATCGCGGTCGGATTTGATAGCCCTGTGATCTGTGTCTCCGTAAAACCGCTCGGCAGAGTGGCCGCACCGACAGCGATCACTAACGCGCACAACACCGCCCCGGCCAACAACGACCGGCGTAGCAACGACACAAACCTACACGCACCGCGCGCCACTAGCGCACTGACAGACAGCGACAACCTCATGATGTTCTCCACGAAGCCCGACGTTTCAACGTTGAGGACAAAGTCTGGGGCCAATCTCTTGTAAGGGGGACAGACGATTTACAAACACGATTATGCGAGCCGCACCGTGAACCGTCAAGATAAACTTTCACCCGCGCAAGCGCGCCGCCCACAGCGCAAAATTTGCGGCCGCCAAACGTGAACATCCGCCCGGCGACCGCCAACAATCCCAACCGAATGGCTGCTGAAATTAATTCTCTCGCCCGCCCTCCGCCTCCGCGCCAAACTCATCCGCCGGGTCGATCTCTATCTCCGGCATCGGCTCAAACTTCGTCTCATCAAACGCCGGCATCGGCGGCTCACCCGCCCCCAACTCCCCGAGCAGCCCCCGCGCTTTCTCCAGCCCACAGTGATACGCAAACGGCGGCCCATCACACCACGCCAAACGGTATGCCTCCGTCGCCGCTTCGATTGCCTGTGCCTGATGGCCCGCGTCGCGCTCGATCTGCGCCAGCACGTTGCAGGCATCGGCGTGAATGAGCGTGTACGGCCCGCGCTCCGCCGCCTCCCACACATCATCCAGAAACTCACGCGCCGCTTGTGCCTCGCCCTGCCGCCGACGCAACTCCGCCAGCGCCACGAGCGCGGGCAGTTCTTCTTCAACCAGATTCACCATTCGCGCGCGGGTGAGCGCATGGTGCAGCCGTTCGTCGGCGGTGGCGACATCATTCAAGCCCAATGCCGCCTCGCCTTGCGCTCGCGCCGCGCGGATGAAATCAGCCTCGTAATTCTGAACATGAGCCAACTCCCACCCGCGGTTGGCGAACGATAGCGCGCCCGCAAATTCGCCGAGCCACAGTGCTCTCTGCGCAATATAAGAATTGCTCACACCTTCACTTTGATTTTTAGACTTCGCTATAAACAGGCGCAAAGATCGCTGTAGGGCAGACCCGGATTCACTCGCAAGTCCTCGCGCCGCTAGTGTCAAGCCAAGCCAATTCAGACTGACCGCTTCTTGAAAATGATTAGCCTGCGCGCGTGAGATGACCAGAGAGCGCCGCGCGGCGGACTCCGACTCGCACAGCGCACCTGATAGCCGCAATGTGTATGACAGGTTGAATAAACCAACGCTGAGATTGCCGTCATTCTTCATCTCCAAACTAATTGTGTTATGGCGGCGAAACAGCGCGGCGGCGCGCCCCGGCTGGCCGCTGAATTGATACCCCTGCGCCAGCGCATTTAGCGTTACGGCTTGAGCGCCTTGCGTGCTCAAACCCGGCAATTGCTCTTGCCCAGCGGGAAAGAGCATCTCCAGTAGTTCAACCCGTTGTCGGCTGGCGCTCAGACGATAGAGCGTGGCTTGGCTCAATCGCTGATCAAAGAGTCCAAAGGCATCGTCATAACGCCCCAGTCCGATTAGCGTATTGTAGAGTTCGATGGCGGGCGTGAGGTCTTCGAGGCTATTGACTTTTCGCCAATCGCCAACCATTGACACTGCTTCAAAGTGCGCGTGTAGGCTCGTATAGACGCCGCGCTGGGCGTCGTCGCCCAAGCCGCTCCACACCACGCCGCGCACAAGCGGATGCAGGTCGTAGCGATTGGCGCGCTTGTCCCAGCCGACCAATCCCCGATCTTCCAACTCGGTCAACACCTCATCCAATTCATGCTCATCGGCGCACGGCTTTTCTTCACCTATTAACAACGCGGCCAGCGTGTCGTAGCGCGCGGGCATTCTGAATGCGGCGATGGTGCGCAACACTTGCTGCGCTTTATCGTCCAGCCCGCGCAGAGCGAATGCCAGCACGTGACTCATTGCATCATTCAGACGTGGGAACTTAGTCGGATCAAATTGCGGATTGGACTCGCGCCATTCTTCAAACTTGCCGGGCGCAGGCCGGTAGCGGGCCACCTCGCTTGCTAATGCTTGCACCAATAACGGGTGATTACCCACGCGGTTGAAAAGTGGCAGCAATAAATCGCGTGCGCCGGTCACGTCAAATGCCCGCCACAGTTCGAGCGCATCATCATCAGCCAGCCCCGATAGGAATATGGCATTGCAACCGGGCAGCGGTGCGCCTGTCCCTGTTTGCAAATCGGCAGGATAGAGACGCGTGCTGACTAGAATGCGCGCGGATCGCACGTTCGCCAGTTTGCGGAGAAATGAACCGGCGCGCGGGTCGGCGGTCTTGCGCAGACGATGCTCGCCCGTGAAGGATTGCGCGGCGCTCGCGGGCAAGCCGTAGGCGTTGGCGACGACGTTCGCCGTCTGCTTATCGTAATCATCGTCGCTCAAGTGCGCCGCGTCCATGCGCGCATAGGCGATGAGCATGCGCTCCAAGCCATCAAGCACGATCAGGAACGGCTCGCGGTCGAGCGCAGCGAGCAGTTGCATCTCGCGTTCGGGCGCAGGGATTTGTTGCACCTCATCGAGCGGACGCCGCGAGACGTAAGCCAGTGCGCGGGTGACGAAGTTCTCAAAGGTCGCGTCCGATTCGTAGAAGCTCCACCACATGCGCCCGGCGAGCGGCTGCATCTCCTGCGGCGCGATGTCGTTGAACCATTTCCACGTCAACGCGCTCTTGCCAAGGCCGCCGATGGCGACGATGTTCAGGATATGCGCGCGATAGATGTCTGAATCTGTCTTAGCGACCCAATCGGTCAGCAGGTTGAGTTCCGGCTGACGACCGACGAGCCGGTGAGTTTGCAAGAGCGTGTAAGGATGCGCGATGAAGGCTTCGGGTGGCGCGGGAATGTCGCTGACGTAGTGGAAGGTCGCAAGATCAGGCTGGCGGTATTCCACTAGAGCTTGAATAACTTGTGCGCGTAGGTCATCGGCAGAGTTAAAGAAGCCGACGACCCGGTCTTTCTTGAGGCGCTCTTTTAGATTCGCGAGCTTCTCTGCACCCGCGCCTGTTTCAACGTCTGAAGGCTTAACCGGATGCTCGTCGCTCATCAGGAAAATCAAACGCGGAATTTCACGTTCGACGGCGCGGTTGTATTCCGCTTCGGTGACTGAGATCGTTTGATCTTCGGGGACATAGCCATAGCGGAAGGCGAAGACGCCGACATAGAGGTCGGCCTTGTTCACCAGCCTGAGTGAGACTTCGAGCGCGTTGGCGTCCGTTGCGGTCAGATGCTCCATCATCTCCGGATAGAACATGCCGAGCCGCATGCAGGCGTGCTCCACCTGTTCGCGATGCTCCGGCAGGTCGCGCGCCGTCGAGCTGATCATTACGTTCGTGTGTTGCTCCATGTGAGGGCCTCCGGTCAGGAACGATGTGCGGGCGTATTGTAACGAGGTTCGGCAGATGTGACTAGAGTTTGAAAGTTGACGACGCGTGCTGTTCGTTGGGGTGGCGTCAGACGCTGCGCCGCCACTGTTGCCAGTCTGCGGTCGTCGCTTGCGCCATGCGTTCGGCGCTGGTGCGCAGCCAGCGCGCGGGCCGGTGCGTCAAGTCCTCGATGAGCGCGGCTCTCGCTGCGCGTGTGCCCAAATGTACGTTGGCCGTCTCGCGGCCCATGGCACGCAACAGGCGGTACTCATCGCGCCTCTTTGCTAACGCGCTCAAGTCAACGCGCTGACAATCCGGCGCGAGCCGACGCACGATCCAATTATCCTGCGCGCGCACGTAAGGGTCGGGCGCGCGCACGGACTGCGCCAAAGCTTGCGCGCAAGCCGGCTGGCCTGCTTGATTAACGCCCGCCCACACCAGCGCCGAAGGCACCAGTGCTTTGGCCTCGCGCGCCAACTGACCGCCGCGCCACGTGCCTAGACCGACGAAACGTTGTCGGCCCAAACTGCCCAAGCCAGCGACACGCTTGACCACGCGATAGTCGATGCCCGGCTCCGGCCACAACTCTTCTATCGCGGCCGACGCATCAGCCGGAATGCGCTTGGTGCCGGTGGGCAAGCTATCAAGTTTCTGCCAGAAGGCGGTCGGATCGCGCGTCTCGTCGGCGATCATGGCGCGCAGACGCCGATGGCGCGCGGCCAAGATGAACGGTCGCCCGCCATCCTTCAGGCCCGACGTGTAACCTTCCAAGAGCGCGGCGCAAGCCTCTTTGGGCGTGAGCTTGATATGACCGGCGGCGATGGCTAAGTGCGCGCTCGTGGCTAGGCGCACAAGATCATTCGTGTAAGGCAGGAGACCTGCTTCGTCGAAGTCGTTCACGCCCCAGACGAGCCGGCCTTCGCGGTCGCGCCACGTGCCGAAATTCTCGATGTGCAGATCGCCGACGGCTAAGACTTGCGGCGCATCGCTTAGTTCGGCGCAGACCTCGGGCCAATGTTGTACCCAACGATAGAAGGTCGCGCGCAGGAAAGGGAACAGGCCCAGCGCCATCTGTTCGTGTTTGCGCGCCAAGTCGGCCGCCACGATTGTTGTCTGTTGCGCCAGCCAAGTTTCATAAGCCTGTGTCGCTGTTTGTATGTCCATACTGTGAACCATCCTCATGCGAGATATGCGCGGGGGCGATGTGCTTTAAGCGCGCCATCCGATCAGCGCCGGATTATCTCTCAGCGCGCTGGTGAACAGGTAGTGCCAACCTGTCTTTTATGCTAAATTCTCGGCAGTCCCCAACAATCATCCAGCCAAGTTTGAAGGAGAAGCATATGAGACGTTTGCTCTGGCCGGCCATTATCTGCGCGCTGGCGCTTGTGTCCGTAGTCACGGCGCAGCCGGCGCGGCGACCGATGACGGTTGATGATCTGTTGCAGGTGCGGCGGGTGGGCGATCCGCAGTTGTCGCCGGATGGCAAGTGGATTGCTTATAGCATCGCTGCGCCGGACAGGGCGGCGAATCGCAGTCGCACGCAAATCTATCTGGTGTCGGTCGCGGGCGGCGAGCCAAAACAGTTGACGACGGGCGAGAGTTCTACGAGTACGCCGCGTTGGTCGCCGGACGGGCGGCGGCTCGCGTTCGTCACGGGCGGGCAACTGTGGACGATGGATGCGACGGGCGGCGACCACAAGCAGGTGACGAGCATCTCGACGAGCGCGGGTGATCCCGTCTGGTCGCCGGACGGGAAGATGCTGGCGTTTGTCTCGGACATCTATCCGGGGTGCGCGGATGATGCGTGCAACAAGCAGCGCGACTCGGAGGCGGAGGCGAGCAAGGTCAAGGCGCGGACGATTGATCGTCTGCTCTTTCGCCATTGGACGGCGTGGAAGGACGGCAAGCGCACGCACATCTTTATCGTCTCGTCGGACGGCGGCGCGGCGCGCGATGTGACGCCGGGCGATTATGATGCGCCGCCTTTCAGTTTAGGCGGGCCGCCTGATTATGCGTTCTCGCCCGACTCGAAGGAGTTGGCGTTTGCGCGCAACACGGACAAGCTTGAGGCAGCTTCGACGAACAGCGACATCTTCGTCGTGCCCGTCGGGGGCGGTGAGCCGCGCGTGTTGACGGGCGCGAATCGTGGCGCTGATGCGTCGCCGCTCTATTCGCCCGACGGGCGTTACCTCGCCTATCGCTCGCAGGCGACGCCCGGTTTCGAGAGCGACCGTTGGCGTTTGATGCTCTACGACCGGCAGACGAAGAGTGCGCGCGAGTTGACGCCGCAGTTTGACGCTTACGTTGACAGCTTCACCTTTTCGCCCGACTCGAAGCACGTCTATCTCACCTCGAACGAGCGCGGGCGCGAACCCATCTACGTTGTGCCGACCGCAGGCGGCACACCCGCGCGACTCATCACCGGCTTCAACGACGCTGTCCAAGTCGCGCCCGACGGCAAGACCATTATCTTCACGCGCTCGACGGCCACGCGCCCGACCGAGATTTTCCGCGCCGACCTAATCACGCCCGAAGCGGTTCGTAGCAAGGATGAGGCCGTCACGCAAGTGACGCACACGAACGATGAGTTCATGGCGCAGTTCGATCTCAACCCGGCCGAAGAGTTGACGTGGACGGGCGGTGAGAATGCAAAGGTATCCGGCTGGCTGGTGAAGCCGGCGGGATTCCAACAGGGCAAGCAGTATCCGCTCGTCGTGTTGATTCATGGCGGGCCGCAAGGGGCTTGGGACGACAATTGGGGCTATCGTTGGAATCCGCAAATCTGGGCGGGTGCTGGTTACATGGTCTTCATGCCAAACCCGCGCGGCTCGACCGGCTACGGGCAGCAGTTTACCAATGACATCTCCGGCGACTGGGGCGGCAAGGTTTATGCGGACATCATGAACGGCATGGCGCACGTCCTCACGCTGGGCCTCGTGGACAAGAACCGCATCGGCGCGGCGGGCGGCTCATACGGCGGCTACATGGTGGACTGGATCGAAGGGCACAACGACGATCCGCGGTTTCAGTTCAAGGCGCTCGTCTCGCACGCGGGCGTGTTCAATCTGACGAGCATGTACGGCGCGACCGAAGAGTTATGGTTTCCCGAATGGGAGTTCAAGGGCACGCCTTGGGACAATCCGGAACTGTACGCGCGCTGGTCGCCCAACATGTTTGTCAAGAACTTCAAGACGCCGCTCTTAGTTGTGCATGGTGAGCTGGATTATCGCGTGCCCTTTGATCAGGGCTTACAACTCTTCACTGCGCTGCAAAAGATGGGCGTCGAATCGAAGCTGCTCGAATTCCCCGACGAAGGACACTGGATACTGAAGCCACAGAACTCCGCGCTCTGGTACCACACCGTCATCGGTTGGTTCGACCAGCATCTGAAGTGAAGGCAAAAGGCAAAAGTGAGAAAGAGAAACGGAGCGATGGGTTTGGCCCTCGCTCCGTTTCTGTATCTTCAACTTTTGCCTTTTGCAGTTTGCCTTTTGCCTTCTTCACTGGGGCTTCTTATTCGCCGTCGCCTGCTTGAGCTTGTCAACGAGCGCGCGTGCCTGCGGCGCGAACTCGCCGTCGGGCGCGAGGATTAGATAAGCCTGAAACTCCGCGAGGGCGTTGTTCGGCTGCCGGGCTTTCAATAGGATGTTGCCCGCGAGCAGATGCCCTTCCGCGAGCTTCGGGTCTAACTGCAAGGCTTTGCCGACGTGCGGCCCGGCCCTTACGATGTCGCCCTGCTCGAAATAGACCCGGCCCAGCGTGAAGTGCCCCTGCACCGACTTGTCGTCCAGCTTCAAGCCTTCGAGCAACTCCTTCTCCGCTTCCGCATGCTTCTTCTGCCGCCGGTAGACTTCGCCCAGCGCGAAATAGGCCGGCGCAGTCTTCGGGTTGATACGCAGCGCCGCCCGCAACGCCGCTTCCGCCTGCTCCCAATGACGCTCCTCCATATAGACCGTGCCCAGCAGCAACTGTGCTTCGAGATAGTTGGGATACAACTTTACGGCCTGCTCCAAGTGCTGCAAGCCTTCGTCCAACTTTTTGCTGTCCTGCACGGCCAAGCGGCCGGCGTCGAACTCCTGCCGCGCGGCCAGCGGCACGCTGGCATTGAGCAGCAACCCATCCGCATTCCCTGTGCGGGTCGTCGGCGCGGCCGGATTGTCCGCCACCAGCGCTAGCTGCACATAGTCGCTGAACTGCATGACGAGGTTGACTTCGCGCTCGATCTCCTTATAGCCGGGATGCCGGATGGAGAGCCGATATTGCTGCGGCACGAGACTGCGAAACTGGAACTTGCCCAGCCGGTCTGTGCGCACCTCGCCGATATAGCCGCCACTCTGTTGCTCCAGCCGCACGACGACATCGAAGGCCGGCGAGCCATTGGTGTAGCGGACTTGGCCGGTAATCTCGACGGGCTGGGCCCCCGTAGGAAACTGCGCAACGGTAGCAACGGCAGCGCACAAACCGAGCACGACGAGACCGAGCGCGCGCAAGGTTGGATTTAGCATGAAACGATCCTCCGAAGTTCGCACGCCTGAGCGCGTGCGGCGTAGGTGAACGTCGGGCGGGCGAGAGCATGACCCAGCCGCGCCCGAAAAACAAGAGGGAGGGGCCTTGTTGAGACCCCTCCCTATCAAAACCGATCTATCGCTAGACCGGGTTAAAACTCAAAGCGCATGCCCAGCCGCATGTTGAACGGCAGGTAGAAGGCGCGCGGCTTCAAGAAGTCGACGTTCGGGATGCCACCACTCAACTGAGCGAACTCGTTGGGCCGGCGGACGCGACGGTTGTTCGTCACGTTGAAGAAGTCGGCGACGAACACCATCCTCCTCGTCTCCGAGAGGTTGTACTTGTAATCAGCGTGGATGTCGCTACGGACGAACCAAGCTGTGCGCCCCAGCGCGCCACGCCCGCCAACCGGGATTTCACCCGCGTTAGAGTAGATGGGGTGCGCCAGGAACTTGTTGATCGGCACACCTGACTCACCGTGCAGACCGAGACCGAGGGTCAGGCCATGAAGCTGCGGCCAGTACCCGCCGTCCTTGCTGAACGAGTAGGTCGGGTAGATGTTGACGATGTGCGTGCGGTCCGTGTTGATCGGGCCGACCGCGTTCTGGTCGCCTAGCAGGTTGAACTCGCCTTCCGTAAAGTCGAACAGCGAGCTGATGGCCGGATCGGTCTGCCCGTTGTCGTTGCGGAAGTGGCCTTCAAAGTTGCCGCGCAAAGAGGAGATGCGCCAGTTCGACAGCAACTGCCAGTTGTTCGAGAAGCGCTTGTTGAGTTCGATCTCGAACGCCTTGTAGATGTGCACCGGGTTGGGGAAGCCGTCCGGCACACCGTCCGCACCGAGATCGCCGGCGGGCTTGCCGCCCTTGCCTAACGTCAGGTAGCAGACGCCTAAGTCGGAGTTGACCAAGTTCGGGTCGCACTCGGCGGGTGGCGTGCCACCCGGCGTGAAGTGGCGCGAGATCGGGTTAACCGCCGCGTCGAGTCGGCCGTTGATGTTGCCGATGAAGTAGGCTTGACCGAAGAAGTCAGCCGACTCAGGGGCCACGACCGCCGCGTCCTCGACGATGCGTTTGATGCGCTTGTCCTGATAGCGCAGGGACAACGTGAAGTTGTGCGGGAACTGCTGCTCGAAGCCGATCAGGTTCTCATTCGAGTAGCCCAGCTTCGTGCCCGGCAGAATCGCGACCGCGCTTTGGATCGAGGTCGAAACGGTGGACGGGTAGAAGCCGGCATCGCGGCAGTTCTGCTGGGGCGAGCCGGGCGCGCCGGAGCCGCAGCTAAAGAGGTGGGCCGCGTCAACGATCGGGTTCACTGTATGCGTGAGCGGGTTGATCACGACGCGCTTGTTCGTGCCCGTGCCCGTGAACTCAGGGGCGAATTCCGCGTTGCGGAAGTCCTGCTCGGCCGAGAGCGAGCGCTCCGCCAAGTCGAGCGGGATGTACTCGAAGAAGCGACCAAAGTTGTAATAGACCTTGGTCTTGCCTTGACCGAGCGGATCGACGGTCACGCCGAGGCGCGGGGCCCATTGATCGGTGAAGCTGTAGCCGACGCGCGCGCCAGCCGTCGACGGGCTGCCGATCAGGCGTTCCTGCTCAGTCCGGATGCCGAGGATAGCGGTCACGTACTTGTTGAAGCGCCACGTGTCCTGAATGTAGCCGGCGTTGTAGTTCGAGCGCGTCCCGAAGCTCGTGTTGCCGAACTCACCGCGGTCGTTCAGGAGATAGACCCGGCGGTCGCCAAGCCCCGGCACGTTCATTAACGGGCACTGGGTGCAGCCGGCGTTCGCGAGCCGCAACGAGAAGGTGTTGTTCGTTGCTTGCCCGATGGCGGCACTCGCGCCGCCCCCGAGGAGCGCGGTCGAAATGCCGAACGCGTTGGTGGCTGGCACTGGCGTCTTCGGGCCGCTGCGATCACGCCGACCCGAGTAGAAGGCGCGCTGATATGCATAGCCAATGCCGAAGGTGTGCGAACCCCACAACGTCACGTTCTTGGTCGAGTCGACCGTGAACCGGTAAGTCTTGCTTAAGGTCGGCTCGAAGAAGCCAAGCCCCTGCGCGACGAAGCTGCCGCGCTGACCGGCCAAGCCGCCCGTCTGCGTCAGATCGGTGATCTGATAGACGTCGGCGAAGCCCGACTCGTCGAAGCGTGTGCGGCCTTGGCTGAACGAGGAACTGAGCGTCCACGTCGGCGAGAGCGCACCGTTGTAGCGCGCCGAGATATTGCGCGTGCCGAAGTCGAGGATACTCTGCGCCGTTGTGTTGTCGATGTTCAGGTTGTTATGCGAGGTCAGGTTCGTCTTGGTCGGGTCGCCGAAGATCGAGAAGGCCACCGCATGGCTCTGGCTGATGTTCCAATCCACCTTGGCGGAGTAGTTCAGCGTCCGGAAGCGGCGCGCGTGCTCGCCGAGGAGCGTGCGTAGCCCTGAACCTTGTGCGCCTTGGACGATCTCGCGGCGGACGGTCGGGTTGAACGAGCCGAAGAAGAACAGCTTGTCCTTCACCGACGGGATGACGGGGCCGCTGAAGTCTGCGCCTACGTCGTAGTTCTCTTCGTGGAGCAGTTCGCCGACCTTGTTGGTGCTGAAGGCATCGCGCTGGCGGCGCGTGGCCTCGAACGCCTTCGGGCGGGCGTAGCCGTAGAACGCGCCGTGATAGTCGTTACCACCCGACTGGGTGATGATGTTCACGATGCCACCCTGCGCCTGTCCGTACTGCGGCTCGAAGCCGCCGGTCTTGACCTGCACTTCTTTGATGAAGGAGGTGTTGATGCCGGTGCCGAGCGAGCCGTAGACGCGGGTGAAGGTGCCGATGCCGCCGAAGGCCGAATCGGTGATGTTCACGCCGTCCGCGATGTAGAGGTTATCGAGCGGCGAGCCGCCCGCGATGGACGGGTTGTCCTTGCCGCCGCCGAGACTATCGGACGCGCCCGGCGAGAGATAGAACAGGCTCGTCACGCTGCGCTGGACGGGAATGTTATTGAATAGCGAGTTGCTCAGGTTCTGCCCGACGGCTGTGCTGGACAGGTCGGTTGCGGCCACGTCCGTGACCTGCACGACTTCAGTCGCCAGACCGGGTTCGAGCGTCAAGTTCAACGTCGACGTTTTGCCGACGAAGACCTCAATCTGTTTGGCTTCGGCCACCTTGAAGCCGGTCTGTTCAACTTTGACACTATAGAAGCCGGGGATGAGGCCTTGCACCTCAAACACGCCCTCGTCATTAGAGGTCGCGGTCTTCGTGCCCGTCTGCCCCGTGACACTCACGGTCGCATTGGGAATCGAAGCCCCATTGGCGTCCTTTAACGTGCCACCGATAGAGCCGGTGGTCACGCGATCCTGCGCCAGAGCCGAGGTTGCACTCAGCCCGAGGCACAGCATCATGACTAACCATAAGACTTTCTTCATTAGACTAATCTCCTTAAGGTAGAAAAGACGTTACGGCAGCGTCGCTGTTCGACGCTACCGAGAGTCCGTTTGTTTGTGATTACGGAATAGGCTCACCGGACCTGGACATAGGCAATGTCAATGCCATAAGCGCGCGGGCACATAAATGCTTTGATAAGACTAGCTTTCCGGGCCCCAGCCGGGGCTGGGCATCCGAGATTTCAGCCTTTTATCCAAAAATTCGTAAATTTCATGCAAGCGCTGACGAGCGCCGCCGAGGAGGCAAAGTCGAACAGACATGAAGTTTAAGGCGCTTAAAGGTGGTCAATTGGCACTGGCTCAACCTTATCGGCGCGGGGGGCGGCCGGAAGCGCGCGGAGCAGTAGAGGTCGCGCTGGCCAGCGCGCGTGGTAGATGTCTGCGCGTGTGGAGTACGGGCTGCCGCTGGCGGACTGCGCTGCTAGCGCAAGGCGCTAGCAGGTTACAGACTTTGGTGTCTGATTCAGCCAGCTTACTTCGGCGTCGTGGCCGGTTGGTTACGCAGTTCTTTAATGATTTCTCGGATGCTGTCGGCGTCCTTAGTCTTCGGTTCAAGACTTAGGTACTTCTCCAGCGCGGCGATGGCGCGGGCGTTGTCGCCTAGCTCCTTATATATGCCGCCGAGATACCGGTAGGACTCGTCGGCCTCGCCCCCGCCAATTTGGATGGTCTGCTGAAACTCCTTTTCTGCCTCTTGATACTGACCGAGCTTGATCAGTGTCCGGGCTAGAAAAAAGTGCGCGCCGGCCGAGCTGTCGCGCTGCTTCAGGGCCTGGCGAAACTGGGCCGCCGCCGCTGCGTGCTCCTTTTGGTAAAAGAGCACGACGCCGTAATTGAGCAGCGGCGTAAAGTTGTCGGGCGCGAGCCGGAGGGCCGCACGCAGCGCCTCCGCAGCGGCGGTCAAGTCGTTGAGCCGCAGATACTGAAGGCCCAACGCGTTGTAGGCGAGCATGAAGTCCGGATACAACTCGATAGCATTTTTGAATGCCTCGACGGCCTTTTTGTTGTCGCTTACCTGCGCTGCCTTAAGTCCTTTGTCATACTGCTTCAGCGCCGCTTTCGGCACGCCGGCCAGCGCGGCGTCGAACGTCCCAGCCTTCTCGGTCGCGCTCTTCTTGAAGCGTAGTTGGATATAGATGGTTTGTGTGCTCCCGCCTCTCGTCCCTGAGTCGAAGACATCTACTATCTCGGTCGCGGGTTCATACTCTTCACCAGCGCTGACCGTGACATAGTAGGTTCCGCCCGCCAGCCGTGGAAAGATGAACGCGCCGTCTTCGTCCGTCATGGTAAAGAGGCTGCCGCCCGTGTTCCCGACGATCCGCACCTTCACCCGCGCGTTCAAGCGGGCCCCTGTGGGTAGCGTGACGAACCCTTGGATGGTGTTACGCGCGCTCACACGCGTGCCGATAGCTTGGGTCGGGTCGGAGTCGATAGCCCCGATCTGCGCGCGGGCGGAAACGGTCGTAATGATCAGGCTGAGAGTTGCGAAAAGAATCAACCGGGCGCACCGCCGCGCGCCGATCTCGAACACTAGGGACAGCATGGCGGAACTACTCCTTAGCTGCGGACGATCCTTGGGGACTGCATGTCAAAGCCTGCCACGAAAAGAGAGGTTGAGCACTACGCTATATTATAGCGCAGGCAGCGCGCGGCGGCACAGTCTTTTTGCCATGGACTGCGAGGTAGTGGGTCAGTTTGAGTTGAGGATCAACGAGCAGGGCGGTTCACCACCGCAGACACAGAGCGCACAGAGGCTTGTCTTTCTCTGTGCCCTCTGTATCTAAAGCGATCCCACATGCTATGCTCTCCGGCGTCTCTCTCGGACAAAGTCAACTCAAATCTGGAGATTAGTTTATGAAACGCCAGCCCCTTATCTGTCTCTTGCTCTTGCTATGCGTCTGCGCGACAAACGTTTTGGCGGCCGACGATCAGTTGACTGCCGACCAGATCATTAACAAGCATCTCGAAGCGGTCGGTGGCCGGGCCGCACTGGCGAAGTTTAAGACGCGCGTCGCCCTCGGCACGATCAAGAAGGAGAGCGAACCCGAGGGCAAGTTGGCGGTCATGTCCGAGGCTCCGAACCGCCTCTCTGTCTTCTATGGCTTCCGCGATTACTCCCTGCACATGATCTACGACGGAGGCACGGCCTTCATCCGGCCCGCCCTCCCGCGCCAAGTCTCCACCTTGACGGACAAATATCAGGAGATGCTGGCATCGGGTCTGATGTTCAATAGCATCTCGCTCTACAACTTGCTCATAACGAGCGCGCCAGCCGCGCTCAAGCTGGAGGCCAAAGGCACGAAGAAGGTCAACGGGCGGCCGGCTTACGTCGTGCAAGTCAAGCCCCCCAAAGGCTCGCTCATGAAACTCTACTTCGACACGGAGACTTTCATGTGGGTGCGCACCGATTACGGGAAGGCGTCTGTCTCAAGCCAACTGGGCACGTTCACAAACGATGTGGTCAATCAGGGCGGCAGCGAATTGACTGTGGACTTCTACATCGAGACCTCGGACTTCCGCGTCGTGGACGGCGTGAAGCTCCCCTTTAAGTTCGAGCAGGTGCTGACGGCTCCGATCTTGCGCCAGCGGGCTACCGGCACCATCACTGGCACCATCACCGAGTACCAGCACAACATCAAGATCGACCCAGCCATGTTTCAGTAAGGCGATCGGACTGCTCTCTCGCCAAGCCCTTCCGCCTGCGGCGCTCCTCAGTGATGGATCAGTTTGAAATATGAGCACAGATGTTCAGCGCATAACTCACCGCAGAGACGCAAAGGACGCAGAGGGGGCGCAGAGACAAGCATGCAACTCTCTGCGCTTTCTTTGCGTCCTCTGCGTCTCTGCGGTGAGTTTGAGATCGAACTGACCCACTATCGAAACCCTTTCACATTTGATGGCGCACGTTAGGCCGTGACGCAAAAAAAAAGGGAGAGTCCGAAGACTCTCCCTGAAAGCTGTGCGTTAGCACATCCTCGTTAGAAGATGAACTTAAGGGCAAGTTGAACGTTGCGGCGGCCGTCCTTGAAGCCTCTGATGAGGCCCTCATTGACTTCCGCCGACGCCCCGTCAACGAACATGTTGGCGTGGTTGAAGACGTTGTACATCTCAGCGCGCAACTGCAAGTGCGTGCCCTCGGTGATCCCGATGTTCTTGTACACGCCGAAGTCAACGTTCCAGAAGCCGGGGCCGCGGAAAGCGTTGCGCTTCGTCATGTTGGCCGGGAACGGCCCGAACTCACTAATCGCCCCGAAGTTCGGTAAGTTGACGGAGAAGTTGCCGGGCGTCTGCTGGGTCAAGTCAATGAGGTTGAACTCATTGGGCTGGCCCGTGCCCGGCGGATTGCTGTTGACCCGGGACGGAATGCTGGCCGTCGGCACGAGGCGCGGGCAGACCTCTGCGGCCGCGTTCGTGCAATCGAAGATCGTGAAGGGCTGGCCCGTCCGCAGGTTGACGATGCCGGTCAGCGTCCAGCCACCCAGCGCATGCCGGACGAAGTGGTTCTCGTGGGTGTTCAGGTGCCAGAGCGTCCCCGTGTCCCAGTTAAAGCTGCCGGAGAAACGGTGCCGCACGTCGAAGTCCGCATAGCCGTAGTCGAGCTTCGGGTTGAACGGATCGAGGAACCCGAGGTTGAAGTTATTGCCCGACTCGCTGAAGGTCGAACTGAGGTTGTCCTTCGTTGACGAGTAGGTGTAGCGGGCCGTCAACTGTAGCCCGAGGTTATGCAGGTTGCTGCTCTCGAGCGAGGCGATCAGGGCGTGGTAGTTCGAGAAGCCCTTGTTGCCGCGCGTGTTGAGCGGGTAGTACTTGGTATTCAGCAACCCGTTCGGGTTCGCGGCGGTGAAGCACTCGCTCGCGCCGAGATAGAAGCAGCCCGAGCCAAACCGGTTGTCGTTGGTCAGGTCGTAGAGGCTACGACCGGCCGAGCCGGAATATTCGACTGAAGCGATCGTGCGGTTGAAGATCTCGTCCTCGAACGAGGCGCTCCAGAAGTGTGCGTAGGCGTTCTTGATGTGCTCGTTAACGTGCCGCACGTTGAGCAGTCCGGGCAGGGCTATGGTGCCGCTTGCGCCGGCCAGCGGGCCGAAGTTGCTGGTCGAAACCGGGAGGGTCGGGAAGGTGGCGGAACCGGGATCGATGGTCACGACCGCGTAAGCAGGCGCGTTCTGGATGACGTTAAAAGTAACGTTCCCGAAGTTGCGCTCGTAGGCGACGCCGTAGCCGCCGCGCAGGCTCATCTTGCCATCGCCCTTGATGTCCCAAGCGAGACCGAGGCGCGGCGCGAAGTTGTTCTTGTCCGGGGCCCACAGCCCGCCGACCGGGCTATTCTGGGCGACGAAGATTTGGCCGTTGCGAACCTGCTCCTGCGGCGTCGAGCCTGAGCCGTAGTAGAAGTTCGAGTCGAGCGCCGGGACCTTGTTCTTCTGCACGCCGTAGTACTCGTAGCGCAGCCCGAGGTTCGCGGTCACCCGCGAGTTCACGCGCCAAGAGTCGTTGATGTAGACGGCCGTCTCCTTGTAGCGGTTGCTGCGGCTGAACAGCGGCGCTGAGACAGGCAGGGTGACGGTCTGACCGGGCGCGGTTCGTCCCTGCGGGTCGATTGCCACCTGGAGGCGACGCAGATTGCCGAGGACGAAGTTATTGAACCCGGTGGTATAGCTCGTCGTGCCGAAGGCGGCGACGGCGTTCTGGAAGGCCCCGAACGAGCGATTGTCCTGAATGTAGACAAAGGTCCCGCCGAAGCGGAGGGTGTGTTTGCCCCGCGTCCAGTTCAGGTCCTCATAGACTTGGCCGACGTTCTGCGGGCCGCCGAACGGGATGGCGCTGCCGGGGCTAAAGGGCAGGTAGCCGGGCAGAGCGATTCTGCGCCCCTGGAAGGTGGCTACTACGTTGTTGCGGAAGAAGAAGGTCGGCTGAACGGGCTTGTCGCCGAGGGGCTGAAGTTGGTTCAAGCGGTTGAAGACGAGCTTACTTTGCGAGACGAGGTTCGGCGTGAACGTGTGCGTCAGGTTCACGATCGCATTCTGGTTGAAGGTGTTCGCGCCGGTGTTGAACCCGGCGTACGGGCTGTTGCCATTCGAACCCACAAAGAAGAGCGAGTGCTCAATGGCGTAACGGCCGTAGACCTGCGTCTTGTCGCTTAGGTTATAGTCGATGCGGGTCGTCGTCGAGTAGGTGTTCTGCGGCGAGCCGGCACCCGCGTCTATCGGAATCAGTTGGCGCACCTCGCGCAGGGCGGGCGTGCTGGCGGGCAGGCTACAGAAAGCGCCGACGCCAAGGCCGAGGCCCGTGCAGACATTACCGACGGTGAAAAATGTTCCGGTCGGCGTGCCTGCCAGTGACTGGCCGGTGAAGATGGCTTGCGTCCGTGCATTCGCGGCGGCGATCAGTTCCGGAGTCACAACCAAGCGGTTGACAGAGGCGGTGCTGCGCACGCGCGTCCACTCGGTCGAATTGAAGAAGAACAGCTTGTCTCTGACGATGCGGCCGCCGAAGGAGTAGCCGAACTGGTTGCGCGTGAACAGGGCCTTCGGAGTGCTGCGCGCGTTGTTGTCGAAGCCGGCCGAGGCCAAGCGCGAGACGCGGTTGAACTCGTAGAGCGTGCCGTGATAGTCGTTCGTGCCGGGGCGGGTTGAGACGTTCACGATGCCGCCCGAAGCGCGCCCGTACTCGGCGGAGAAGTTCGACGTGATGACGCGGAACTCGCCGACGGCGTCGAGCGGGACGCTCTGGCCGACGGTCGCCGTGAAGTTGTCAACGTTCTCGCCGCCGTCCAGCAGGATGCTGGTCGAGGCCGAACGCTGTCCGTTGATCGAAAAGCCGGTGCCGCGCCCTGATGCGTTATCCGGGTTGACGTTGCCGGAGATGGCGACGAGGTCATACGGGTTGCGGGTCAGGGTCGGCAACTCGCGGAGTTGTGTGGCAGAGACGACGTTGCCAACCTCCTGCGTCTGGGTGTTGATCTCAACACCGCCCTCGCCGGCTACCACTGTCACCTCCGCGCCCACCGCCGCCACGCCGAGCGGGATGTCGAGCGTCAGACGACCGCCGGTCGTCACCTCAGCGCGCTGTGTGCCGGGCTGGAAACCCGTGCCCGTAGCTGTGATGCTGTATTGGCCGGGTTGCAGGTTGGTGATGTTGTAGGTACCGTCATCGCTGGCCGTGACGGTGCGCTCGGCGCTGGTGCCGAGGTTCTTGGCTGTCACAGTGGCACCCGCAACTAC
This sequence comes from Pyrinomonadaceae bacterium, assembly GCA_045807745.1. Lineage (GTDB taxonomy): Bacteria > Acidobacteriota > Blastocatellia > Pyrinomonadales > Pyrinomonadaceae > QHXQ01. The sequence goes on along the minus strand of JBJMGT010000023.1, from coordinate 33,977 downwards.
CGCGCCGTTCTGGTCAACCACCTTGCCCGAAATTTGCCCGGTCTCGGTCTGCGCGAACGCGACGACCGAAACCGCGACGCACATGGTCAGGGTGGCGATTACGCTCGCGAGCACCCTGCCCAATCGCTCTAACAGTGATCTCATTCTAATCCTCCTTTGACGTTGTCACGTCAATAGTCATTTAAAGGAACAGTGGGTCTTGAAGCTCTTATGCACGAAGGCGCAGAGCCGTCAATGCTCTGCATCTTCGGTTCTGACTTACCATAGACTTGGCGTATTTTGCTGGCAGCTTCATGTTTGCTGTTTCGTTAGGGCAGCAAAGAACATACCAAAGAGACGGTGAGTTTGGCATAAGATTAAGCGCTTGATTGTGTAGAGTTTAATTACATAACCGGGCAGGAGATTCAAAATTATAGCGCAGGTGGTATCCATATTTTTGGAGAAAGATACTCTTTTTTGGATAAGCCTTGGGTGCGCGAATTCCCCCGAACAGGTGCGCAATCAGTGGCCCGCTGGCGCGTCGTTAATCTCAGAGATTTTCTATCGGGACGGGTTCGACCACATCGGCGAGCGGGAAGTCGAAGACGCGCGCGTAGAAGTAGAGTTCACCGTCCAGCGCGCGCTTGATGTTCTCGGCGCGGCGGAAGCCGTGCTGCTCGCCCGCGAAGGGCACATAAGCGACGGGCAGTCCCTTCTCCTTCAGCGCCGCAACCATCAACTCGGCCTGATTCGGCGGCACGACTTTATCTTCCAGCCCTTGGAAGAAGATGACTGGGCAGGATAGCTGCGCCGTGAAATTAATGGGCGAGCGCGCGTGATAGAGGTCGGCGCGCGCGGGGTACGGCCCGATCAGGCGATCAAGATAACGTGACTCGAACTTATGCGTGTCGCGCACGAGCGCGCCGAGGTCGCTCACGCCGTAGTGGCTCGCGCCCGCTTTGAACAGATCGCGGAAGGTGAGCGCAGCGAGCGTCGTGTAGCCGCCTGCGCTGCCGCCGTCGATCACACAGCGCGCGCCGTCCACTAGTCCCTGCTCGATCAGATACCTTGCGCCGTTCACGCAATCGTCCACATCCACGATGCCCCACTTGTCATTCAGCCGTTGCCGGTACGCGCGCCCGTAGCCAGACGAGCCGCCGTAATTCACATCGAGCACGGCGAAGCCGCGACTCGTCCAATATTGGATGGCGAGATTGAGCGTGGTCGTCGCCGCGGCGGTCGGCCCGCCGTGACTCTTGACCAATAGCGGCGGACGCTCATCGGTAGGTGCAATGTAGTCGCGGTTGCACGGCGGGTAGTAGAAGGCATGCGCGGTCACGCCGCCCTCGGTCGGAAATTCGACCGGCTCAGGCACGGATAGATAGTCGGGATCGATTTGCAGATCGTTCCCGCGCTTGAGCACTTCCGTCTGCCGCGTGGCGTGATCAAAACGAACAACGGCTGCGCCTGCGGTGGGCGCACCGGCCCGGAAAGCCGCGTGCGCTGTAGTCGCGCGCAGATAAGTGATGTCGGTGTAAGGCAGGTCGAGCGGCTCAAGCTGCCGCATCTCTGTGTCGAGCAGTGCGAGCCGCGCGCGCCCGCGCTCAGTGTAAGCGCAGATGATCCGCGTGGGCGCGACGAAGGCGTAAGTGGCCATGCCGAAGCCCCACTGCGGCTGCCCGAACTCGGCCGCTATTGCGCAGAGCGGTTCGATGTCAGCACCCGTCTCTTGCACGGCATCGCTTGCATGCCCCGCGCGATAGAGATTCCACCAGCCGCTGCGATCAGAGACGAAGTGCAACACGCCGTCCGGCGACCACTCGGGTTGAAAGATCGACTCTTCCAGACCGCCCGCGACCAACACCATCTGACCGAGCGCGCCATCGGCTTCAATCTCAGCGACCCACAACTCGCAGCCGTCCCAAGGCATGTTCGGATGATTCCAACAGAGCCACGCCAAGCGTCCGCCATCGGGACTCACACGCGGCGACGAATAGAAGTCGTAACCCGAAGCGAGTACGCGCCCGCCGCCCTCCGTACCGTCGAGTTTGAGACTGACGAGCGTGTTGACGGCCTCGTGCTCCGGCGCGGCGCTGTGGTCTTCGCGCACGGCGATGAGCCGCCGCCGCACGGCGTCCACGACCATATCTGCGTAACGCAGCTCGACGCCGTCGGGCGTGAGCGAGCGGGGCGCGCCATCGGGTGCTTGGGTGTAGAGACGCTGGTCGGCGAAGTTGGCGAAATAGATTTGCCGGTCGTGCACGCAGTAGTCGCCGCCGCCGTACTCGTGTACGCGTGTGCGCGCGTTGAAGGGCGACGGTGTTACGTCCTCAGTCCGCCCGTCGGGCGTGCGGCGGACGATCACACTGCGGCCCGCTTCCGCCGGGCGCACTTCGATCCAGTAGATGTCGTCGCCGTCCAGCTTGACCATCGTTAACGAGACCGAGCCACGCACGATCAGATCGGACGTGATCGGCGAACGCCACGAGCCGTAGGGCGCAATCTGCGCGTCTGCCATGTCTGCTGTCTCCTTAAGGTTTGTTAGCCGAGCATAATGACGGATTAACGGGCGCAAGGACAAGCTGGCGGAAAAAGATTTAACCGCAAAGGATCGCAAAGAATTTTCTCTGCGGACCTTTGCGGTTCGCCTCACGTTCTTTGCGGTTAAACCATCTCTCTTAAACAAGTTACGCCGCTCACACCGGGACTACTCGCCGCGTCAGCTTGTGCACGCCCTTCGCACCTCAAGAATTCCTCAAGTCTCTTCAGGCATAAATATATCCGTCAGGCGCGTGCCGCAGTCTGTTTTCAAGGCCCCGCAACTTGGCATGCGCCCGACAGACATGCAGTCAGTCTCACCCGCGCCCGACCGAAGCGGACGTGCTGGCTGTCGCCCGCAGCAGAGAGTAGAGAGATTAAAGATGACCCTAGTCCTCGACAAGATCACCGTCCCACTTGAGTTGCCGCGCGTCGCGCGCGCGCGCCTGTTGGCCGTGCTTGAAGAGAGTATGACCTGTTGCACTTCATCCATCGTCTACGGGCGCACGGGCACGGGCAAGACGCTGTTGGCGACCGACTTTGCGCGTCGCGCCGGCCGCCGTGTCGCATGGTACAAGGTGGACGCTGCCGACGCCTGCTTACAGGTCTTCATGCAATACCTGGTCGCCTCGGTGCGCGCACAGCATCCCGGCTTCGGGCGCAAGACGTTGGCGCTCGTGCCGATGACGCACACGGGCGAAGAGGCGGCCCTGTTGGCCGAGTCGTTCGTCTACGAGATGACGATGCTCGAAGCCAGCGAGGCACTGCTGCTCGTCATAGACGATCTGCATCTCGTCTATGACGCAGACTGGTTCGTGCCCTTCTTTCATCGGCTGCTGCCGCTGCTCCCGGCGGAAGCGCACGTCTTACTGGCGGGGCGCACGCTCCCGCCTGCGCCGCTCTGGCGGCTGCGCTCGAAGCAGACCTTGCGCGTGATCGACGAAGCCGCGCTCTTGTTCACGCCCGTCGAGACGGCTGAGCTATTGGCGAGCTACGAGCTTGGCGCTGACATGGTCGCCAGCATCTGGGCCAACGCGCGCGGGCGCGCAGCGGCCATTGATGCGGCGGTGCGTGAGTTGGCCGCACAACGCAACGATGGCGCGCGCGCGCTTGCGGGTGAAGAGGCGCGGGCGCGTCTGCGTTTAGTCAAAGGCGTCTCGAAATCTTTGAGTGCCACTTGACCAATGCTTGGGCCGGCCGGCGCGCCGGTCGGGAATTTTACTTGCGCACAGTGCGCCGCTCGGTCACAATCCGGGTACATGAACAAACAACGTGTTGACCTCTCGCCAAAATTTGTCCGTGCGCCGTTCGAAGTTCTTGTAACGTCCCCTCGCGTGGGCACCGCTTGATGAGCAACAGGCCGCGTCGTCAAGAACCGCCAAGCATTCCGCCCGGAACGCTACCACCGTTACCGGAAGGGCCGGCTGCGCCTGCCTTTTTCCTGCGCACCAAGCTGCTGCCGCCGCGCCCCGCGCCCGCGCTCCTGCAACGCCCACGCCTGATCGAGCGCCTCGTCACCAATCTCGTCCATCCCATCACACTCGTCACCGCCAACGCTGGCTCGGGCAAGACGACGCTCGTCGCGAATTTCGTCCGCACGCACGCGCGCAGCTACGTCTGGTATCAACTCGACCACACGGACGCCGATCCGTTCGTCTTCTTAGGCTACCTCGCGCACGGCATCAAGCAGCACGTCGCGACGTTTGGCGCGGCCACGTTCGCCTATCTGCAACAGGCGGCGGCCGAAGCCGCGCAGCAACCCGAACGGGCCGTGGACGTGCTCTTAAACGAGGTGCTCGATCTGGTCGATCAGCAACTCATCATCGTCCTTGACGACTATCATCATCTCGGCACGGAGACGCTCGTCCATCGCGTCGTGGATCGGCTGCTCGCTTATCTGCCCGACGTGATCCACGTCATCATCATCTCGCGCGACGTGCCGCCACTCTCGCTCTCGCGCCTGCGCGCGCAGAACGCATTGACCATCATCGACCGCGCCGAACTGCTCTTCACCGACGCGGAGACGCAAGAACTGTTTCGTAAGGTCTTCGATCTGGAACTCACGCCCACGCAACTGGCCGAGTATCGCGAGCGCACGCACGGTTGGATCACGGCCCTGCAACTCGTCCGGCAGGTCGCGCAAAGACAGGCGCTCGCGCGCGGCGGCGAGTCGAGCGCGCCCGATCTGGTCGAAATCCTACGCCAGTCCGAGCGCGACATCTTCGACTACTTCGCCGAAGAGGTCTTTGCCGACGAGCCGAGCGATGTGCAGCAACTTCTGCTACGCGTCTCGCTGCTTGAGCGCGTCGAGGCGGACGCGTGCGGGCATCTGTATCCGGGCGCGAACTGTTCGTCGCTGCTGCCCACGCTCGTGCGGCGCAATGTCTTTATGACGGTGGCGAGCGACGGGCGCGGCGAAGAGTTTCGCCTGCACCCGCTCTTCCGCGATTTCCTGCGTCGTCGCCTCAACGCAGAGATCGGCTCGGCGGGTGTCGCGACCGAGCACGCGCGCTACGCCGGCTACTTCATCGAGCGGCGGCAATGGGAACCGGCCGTGCGCCACCTGCTGGCGGCCGAAGACTACGGGCGCGCCGCCGAGATCGTCGCCACTAAGGGCGAAGAGTGGATCACGACCGGCGCGTTCTCGTCGCTCGTCTCATTTGTTGAAGCCATCCCCGCAGGTATCATCGCCGAGTATCCGCGCGCGCTCGCGCATCGTGCGGAGGTTGCGCGGCTGCGCGGCGAATACGACGCCGCGCAGAATCTATTCCGCCGCGCCGCCACACACCTGCACGAACAGGCCGACACGGAAGGCGAGGCGGAAGCGCTCCACTCGCTTGCGACTATCGCGCGGCGGCGCGGCGATTTTCAGACCGCGTTCAAGTATCTCGACAGCGCCGTCGCGCTCACCGGCGAGCATTCGCCCGTCCGCGCCAAGTGCGGCAACACGCGTGGGCTTTGTCTGTTCTTCATGAATCAGCGCACGGAGGCCGAGCGCGTCTTCCGCGAAGCGTTGCAGACGGCCGAAGCTCTGCGCGACGAACACTACACGCGGCTCATCACGCATAACCTAGGGATGCCCGCGATGGTGCGCGGCGACTTCGGCGAGGCGTTGCGCTGGTTTCGCCGCATGCTCCCGGCGGACGAGCACGCGCCGCCTTTGCCGCAAGAGGCGACCGGCTATCTAAACGTCTCGCGTTGTCATCTCTTTCGCGGCGACCTCGTGGCCTGCGAACAGAACCTTGAGCGCGCGATGGAGCGCTGCCAACTCTTCAACATGTCGGCGCTGAGCGGCGAAGTCTTGGAGACCTACGGCAACCTCTATCGCAAACGCAACGACCCGGCGCGCGCCGCGGAGTTTTATGAGTTGGCCCTGCGCGCCTACGAACAGGCCGGGCTTGAAGTCTGGCGCTTCGAGGTGCAAGAGGAGCAGGCGCTCCTGCATCTGCAAACGGGCGAACTGCCGACTGCACGTGCGCTGCTTGATCGCCTGATCGAAGCGCGCGCGAGCGGCGGCAACGAAGCCGGCACGCAGACAGCGAAGTTGGCGCGCGGGCGTGTCATGCTCGCACAGGGCGATACGGCGGCGGCGCGCGCCGAACTCGAACCCGTCCTCAACTATTGCCACACCGAAGGTCTCTACTATTACGAGGCGCAGGCTTGCATGGCGCTCGCCGTTTGCGCGCAGCAGACCGGCGATGAAGTGGGCATGCTCGCGCATCTGCGCCGCGCGCTCGACTTGGCCGCGCGCTACGACTACGAGGATTGGCTGCAACGCGAGATCGCGCGCGCGCCCGTGCTCTTCCAACTGCCCGCAGTGGCCGAACTGTTACCGGTTGACTTGCGCGAGCGCATTCCTTCGACCGTCGCCCCGGAGACCGAGCCGCAAGCAGTTGTGCCGGCAATAGCCGTCTTGCCGAAGCCCACGGCCGATCTCACTATCAAGATGCTCGGCCCCGTCGAGATTTACCGCGACCCGGCCCGCCCGCTCGCCGCCGATGCGTGGACGACCAAACGCGCGCGCGACATCCTGTGCTTCATCACTTCGCGCCGCCACCGCCGCGCCTCCAAAGACACGATCATCGACACGTTCTGGGGCGAGTCTGACTTCGACGCGGTCGAGAAGAATTTTCACCCGACCGTCTCGCACATACGCAAAGCGCTCAACAGTCGTCAGCCGCTCAAACAGAACTTCCTGCTCTATCGCGACGGCGACTATCTGCTCAGTCAGGACTTCTCTTATAACATCGACACGGAAGAGTTTGATCGGCTGGTGGCAGAGGCGGAAGCGGCGCGGCGCGGCGGCAAACAAGAGCGGCAGATCGAGTTGTACGAACAGGCGTGCGCGCTCTATCGCGGCGACTTCATGCAGGGCACTTACGACGAGTGGGTCGAAGAACAGCGCGCCTATTATCGCGAGCAATACCTGCGCATGCTCGAAGCCTTAGCGGTCACCGCGCAAAAGGCGGAAGACTGGCCGCGCACGCTGCAACTCGCGCAGGAAATCTTGCGCGACGATCAGTTTCGCGAAGACGTGCAATGCATGATCATGCGCGCGCACGCTGCGCTCGGCAATCGCGGCGCGGTCAAAGAATTGTATGACAACCTGCGCCGCCTGTTGCGCAAAGAACTCGGCGTCGAGCCGGCCGCCGAGACGCAGAAACTTTACCGGCAGTTGATGGCTTAAGTGCCTTTTGATTCTTGGCAACCTGATGTCGGTTGTGGTAGTTTTAGCTTCCCCGACTGCAAGCTCAAACCTCGTTAAGCGTCATGACTGACGACGCGAACTGAGCCTGCCCCCGAGACTAATACGATCATAATCCGGACTGTTTCGAGCATCACTCTGTTTATACGTGATGAGCACTAAACTCTTGTATAGATCGCGGCAACTCACGGCGCTCCTCCTCGTCTGGTTGCTGGTGGCGGGCACGGCTCACGCCGGTATCGCTGTCACCGGCGCGGACGGCATCGCTGTCACGGGCGCAGATGGCATTGCCGTCACAGGGGCCGATGGCATCGCCGTCACAGGTGCGGACGGCATTGCTCTGACCGGCGCGGACGGCATCGCCGTGACGGGTGCTGATGGCATCGCCGTCACCGGCGCGGACGGCGTCCCTTACGCGGGCGCAAATGGCATCGCCGTGACGGGCGCGGACGGCATCGCCGTCACAGGTGCGGACGGCATCGCCGTCACCGGCGCGGATGGCATTGCCGTCACCGGCGCAGACGGCACACACTACGCGGCCGATTCTCTGTTCATGCGGCAGCCGAATGGCATCGCCGTCACTGGCGCTGATGCTGCGCGCATCACCGACGCCGACGGACTGACCCCGACCGGCGCTGATAGCTTCAACGCTGTCTCCGGCGACGGCATCGCCGTCACCGGCGCAGATGGCATCGCTGTCACGGGCGCGGACAGCGCCATCATCACCACACCCGACGGGCGCACGCTCGCCGTCTCGCCCAACGGCATCGCAGTAACCGGCGCGGACAACGTCGCAATCACGCGCCCCAACGGCATCGGCGTGACCGGCGCGGATAGCATCACGACGAGCGGCGTCAACAACCTTAACGACGCGGGCGCGGGCGCAACGCAGCGCAGCGGCTTGCAGAGCGTCGATCTCGAACTCGCGGTCAAGCTCAACCAGATGGCCGACGACAGTACGGTCAACTGCGTCATCGTCTATCACCGGCAACCGACCGACGCCGACATCGCCGACCTGCAACGCTTCGGCTTCGTCGGCGGCACACGCTTCCGCGTGCTCCCGATGGTCATCGTTACGGGCACGCGCGATCAAATTGCCGCCGTGTCACATCTGCCAGCCATCCGCTCGATCTACGGCAACCGCACATTGCAACTCGCGGCCGATCCCGGTCGCGGCTTGACCGGCGTGGATCGAGTACTGCGCGATGCGGAGTTGACGACTAAGAACGCGGGTATGCCTTACACGGGACGCGGCGTCACGGTCGCGGTGCTCGACACGGGCGTCGATGGCACGCACAACGATCTGTCGGGGCGCGTCGTGCAGAACGTCAAACTCGCCGACACGCAGAGCGTGAGCGCGAGCTTTAGTTATCCAAACGACATCGAGAATGTGCCGACGACCGATCAAGGATACGGGCACGGCACATTCGTCGCGGGCGTCATCGCGGGCAACGGTACACGCTCCGGCGGCGCGTACATGGGTGTTGCGCCCGGCGCAAAGGTTGTGGGCTTGAGCGCGGGCGATGTGAACCTCTTCTACGTGCTCGACGGCTTCGACTACCTCTTGCAGCGCGCCGGCATGTTGAACGTGCGCGTCGTCAATTGTAGTTTCTCGGCCGAGACCATCTACGACACAAACGATCCGGTCAACGTGGCGACGAAGATGCTGACCGACAGGGGCGTCAACGTCGTCGTCTCCGCTGGCAACACGGGCCCCGGCATGCACACGTTGAACCCTTACGCGGTCGCGCCGTGGGTCGTTAGCGTCGGCGCAACCGATTTCAAAGGTCGGCTCGCTTCATTCTCTTCGCGCGGGCAGTTTGCCACCAGTCTGTTCCGCCCGACGCTGGTTGCGCCCGGTGTCGGCATCACCAGTTTGCGCGCGCCCGGCATCAACCAGACGAGCGCGGAAGGCGTCGCCGTCAACAACGACGCGCAGAACATTCCGGCGGCGCTCCTGCCCTTCTACACGACTGCGAGCGGCACGAGTTTTTCCGCGCCGCAGGTGACGGGCACGATTGCGTTGATGCTCGAAGCCAACCCGAATCTTAGCCCCGCGCAAGTGCGTGACATCCTCGCGCGCTCGGCCACGCCGATGCCGTCTTACTATGCGCATGAGGTCGGGGCCGGCATGCTCAACACGCACGCGGCTGTGCTTGAAGCGGCGTTCCCGCAGCGCCGTATGGGCACGTTCCGCTCAACGCAGAACAACGGGCAAGTGCGTTTCGTCAGCGATCCGCTGCAACAGATCAATGGGACGGTGCAGGCGGGCACGCCTTACGACGCGGCTGTGCGCGTGCCGCAGAACGCGCTGTTCGCGGCGATGCAAGTGGCTTGGAGTTCGCTGAGTGTAAACGATCTCGGCCTTGCGATGTACGACGCGACCGGCATCAAGCAGGCGGACGTGAATCTGATCAATCTGCCGGGTCTGACCGGCAAGCGCGAGCGCGCAGTCGTGTCGCTGCCCACGGCGGGCGCGTGGCGCGTGCGCGTGGCGAACACGCTCGGCGTCGCAGGCACGGCGCAACCGTTCGTCGGCATACTTGAAACCGGGCACGCAGAGTATGCACCCTTGCGCGACCTCGACGGCGTGAACGCCGACGCGCGTGCCGACATCTATCAAGCGTTGCGCACCTTCGTCATGCAACCGGTCGGCGCAAACTTCCGCCCGTCGTTTGCGATGAGTCGTGGCAATCTGGCGGCGGCGCTGGTCGCGGCGGGAAGTGTGCCGCAGTATCTGCCGGCGCAATCGGCCTATCGCGATGTGCATGATCCTATGACCACGCTCTACGTCGAGAGCGCACAGCACGCGCCCGTCGGCGCGCTCTTCCTCGACACGAACACGCGCAACTTTTCGCCCGACGCGGCCGTTGATCGTGTAACGGCAGCGGTTGTGCTGGTGCGCGCCGCCGGGTTGCAGACTGAGGTTGATGCTAACAACTCGCCGCTCACCGTGCTCGATGCCGGTCTCATCACAAACCAGTTGCGCGGCTACGTCGCCGTTGCGCTCAAGCGCGGACTGCTCACAACCAGCAGTCTCAACTTCCGTCCGCAGGCGGGGCTGACGCGCGCCGAACTCGCGCACGCGCTGGTCGTGATGCAGAAACTGGCGACGGGTTAAAAGCTAAGCAGTTGTAGGCTGAGAATGGCGGTAGCGCATCAACGCTATCGCCATTCTGTTTTGTGCGCTTGAGTGTAGCGAGAGATCAACTCACCACAGAGACACAGAGGACACAGAGGTCTGCTCTGTGTCCTCTGTGGTGAATTGTTGTTACGCGACGCTCAAGCAAGCCCAGCATCTCACTGGCGCACGTACAGTTCATCCGCGTTCCAGAGCGAGAAGGGCGGGAGCGGATGGGGGCGATAGTTGCCAATGCGCGTGTTGGCGGCGACGGCGATGTGGCGCGTGACGATGGGGATGAGCGGCATCTGCTCCGCCATGAGTAATTGTATGTCGCGGAAGATGGCGTGCCGGCGCTCCGCGTTCGTCTCGTGCGCCTGCTGCACCGTGAGGTCGTCGAGGTGCGCCTCCCAGTCGGTCGCGGGCTTCGGCTCTTTCGGCGACCACAGGTGCGACGCGCTGGAACTGCGCAGCACGTCCGTATAGGACGACGGATCAGGCTCGGAGACGGACGTGCCGTAGAGCACCGCCTCGTAGTCGAAAGTCTGATTGATGCGATTCTGCATCTGCGTGTTCTCAAGCGGCGCGACGTTGACCTTCATCCCCAAACGCGTCAGGTCTTCCTGCACCACGAGCGCACTCTTCGCACGCAACTCGTTCTCCGACGACACGATCAGAGTGAACTCGACGCGGTTGCCCTGCGGGTCGTACAACTCCGGCGCTTCGCCCGCGCCCTTCGTCGTAAAGCCCGCCTCTTGTAACAGCGCGCGCGCCTTCGCGAGATCGTATTCCGTGTGCGGTATGTCGTTTGCGACCCACGCGCGATTGCCTGTGGTCACAAATCCGTAGAGCGGCGAGGCGAGACCTTGATACGTGTTCGCGGCAATGTTCTCGCGATCAATCGCATGCGAGACGGCGCGGCGAAAACGCACGTCGCGAAACCATGCGAGCTTCTTTGGCTCGACGAACGGCTTGCCCGCCTGCGCGCCCGCATTCTGATTGAACCAGAGATTGTCGGCATAAAGACTCGGGCCGAGATCGCGCGCGCCGACATTGCCCTGTTTATCTTTGAGCGCGGCGTAGTCGGTCGGCCGGATGCGGTCGAGTATGTCAACTGTGCCCTGCTGCAAGCGCGCGAGGGCGTTATTCCCGTCGGACACAACCACGATCTCGATCTGATCCAGATAAGGCAGGGGCTGGCCCGCCTTGTCCTTCTTCCAATAGTTCGGATTACGCTTCAGTGTGACCTGCTCGCCGGGCGTCGTGGCGGCGACCATGAAGGGGCCGGCGGTGACGATCTTCTGCGGGTCGGTCGTGAGGCCGTAGGCGGTCGCGAGCGTGCCGCCTTTGAGAGCATTTTCGAGCACGTGGCGCGGGAGCACAACCAGATTCGAGAGGTAGTTTTCGGGCGTTGCGATCTGTTCGGGAAATGTGAACCGCAAGTGGCGCGCGTCCGTCGTCGTCGCCTCGATCTTCCGGCCGCCGATCTGCATGGACTCGCCGTAGAGCGGCGAAGCGGTGCGCTCGTCGTTGAGCGCGCGCAGCGAGAACACGACATCATCGGCCGTCAATGGTTGACCATCGGAGAACTTAACGCCGTCGCGCAAAGTCACTTCAACCGTGCGCCCATCGGGTGCGAGCTGCCAGCTTTCGGCCAACGCGGGCACATAGGCTTGTGTGTCCTGATCAAGCTCGACGAGCCGGCTGCCCGTCAGGAAGAACGAGACGAGGATGGTCGGCTCGTCCGTCGCCATCAGATAGTTGAAGGTCTTGGGCGGCGCGCTGACGCGATAGGTGAGCGTGCCGCCGCGCACCGGCGGGCCGTTGGGCGTGTTCAAGGTCGTGGTGGTCGGCGGCGTGCAGGCGCACGCGAGCGCGGTCAGTAAAGTAACAAAAAGTATGCGGCGCAACAGCACAGTTGTCATGATCAGGCGACCCATTGAGCGATCAGCGTTCGATAGAACTTCGACGGACACGGCTGCGGGTTGGCCAGGTCGGCCGGATTCAATCACGGATGCGCAGTGATGTCTAGGAGTTTATTCCGCGGCCGCAAGGTTTCACCGCTCACGCTGCGCCTCTCTTTGCGCCTCCAGCGTCTTTGCGTGAGGCGATTACCAGCCGAAGATAAGCCTCACGCAAAGACGCTGGAGGCGCAAAGAAGAACGCAAAGCTGGTCTGAGGTGTATGTTCTGCTTGTCGTGTCGCACTGAGAAGTGTTAGATCAACGCGGCCCGCATTTGCTTATCGTGTTGAAGTTGATCATCACGCGCCTCTGGCAAGGCGTCGTCGTGTTGCTCGTCGTCTCCGCGCTGACCTTCTGGCTGCTGGCGGCGGCGGGCGGTGACGCGCTCACATCATTGAGTGCCGACCCGATGGTCTCGCAGGCGGCGCTGGCCAAACTGCGCCACGTCTACGGTTTTGATCAGCCGCTCCCAGTGCGCTATCTGCGCTGGCTCGCCGACCTCGCGCACGGCGAGTTGGGCTACTCCTTTTACTACCATACGCCCGTGCTGACGCTCATGGCCCCGCGCCTGTTGCGCACGCTGCTGCTCGCCGTCGTGGCGCTCTGCATTGCGTGGTCAATCGCTTTAACACTCGGCGCACTCGCCGCGCGCCGCCCACGCAGTTGGCTCGACCGTCTGAGCGAGACGGTGGTGTTATTGACCGCATCGCTCCCGCGTATCGTGTTGGCGCTCGCGGCCCTAGCGCTCGCGGCGCGCACAGGGTTGTTCACAGTCGGCGGCGCATCCGGGCAATCGCTCGCGGGCACACTCAATCCGTTCGCCGTCCTCGTGCCCGCGCTCGTGCTCGCCGTGCCGCTCATCGCGCTCTTTCTGGCGCAGACGCGCGAAGGCTTGGGCGCGGCGCTCGCAGAAGACTTCGTGCGCGTCGCGCGCGCGAAGGGACTGCCCGAACGCACCGTCGTCCTGCGCCATGCCTTGCGGGCCGCGTTGAATCCGCTCATCACGATCTTCGGTTACAGTCTGGGCAGCGTCGTCAGCGGCTCGATCATCGTCGAGCAGGTGCTGGGCTGGCCCGGTCTCGGTCAATTGGGCGTCGCGGCGGCCGTCAACCGCGACGCGCCGCTGCTCTCAGGTATCGTGCTCATCACGGCGACGGCTGTGCTCGTCGGCAACCTGCTCGCGGATATTCTGCTGCGCCTCAACGACCCGCGTCTGCGCACGACGACGACGCGGTCGACGGCCCGCGCGCTCCGATCAACAGCATGCCCATAGTGCACACGCCTGAGCCAGCCCAAGACGACGACACACGTGCGCCGCGTCGTGGTCGTCTGCGGCGACACGCACGCCTCATCGCGGGGCTGAGTATCATCCTGCTCTTCTACTTGGTCGCGCTCTCGGCCGACTTCATCGCGCCCTACGATTATCGCGCGCTGTCGCGCGGCGAACTGGACGCGCCGCCGACGCCGATTCACTTCCGCACCGCAGACGGCGACTGGCACGCGCGCCCCTTCATCTACGCACGCCGCCTCACCGATCCGCTCGCACGCACCTATACGGAAGAGACCACGCGCGCTTACCCGCTCACGCTCTTTGCGCGTGGCTATGCTTACCGGCTCTTTGGTCTTATCCCGACGGAGCGCCACCTGTTCGGGGTGCAAGCCGCGGCGCAACTGATGCAGCCACAAACCGCGCCGCCGAACGCCGCCGATCTTATACCGCGCGTCTACTTGCTTGGCACGGACGGGAGTGGGCGCGACCGTCTCTCACGGCTGCTGCGCGCGACGCGTTTCTCGCTGCTGGTCGGCCCCCTAGGGACGCTCTGCGCCGCCGCGCTCGGCATCCTGATCGGCTGCATCGCGGGCTACACCGGGCGCACCGCAGACGCGCTGCTGATGCGCGCCGCCGACGTAATGCTGGCGCTGCCTGAGTTGCTCCTGATCCTCGCGGCGCGCGCCGCCTTCCCGATCAATTTAGAATCAACTCAGGCCGCCGTGTTGCTCATCGCGATCTTCATCGCCCTCGGCTGGGCCGAGATGGCGCGCGTGACGCGCGGGCTAGTGCTGGCGCTCCGCCAGCGCGAGTTTGTCCTTGCCGCGACGGGCCTAGGATTGTCCGAGGCGCGCATACTGTTCCGTCACATTCTGCCGAACGCGGCGCGCCCGCTCGTCGTGCAGGTCTCGCTCCTGCTGCCCGCGTTCCTCTTAGCCGAGACAGCGCTCTCCTATCTCGGCGTCGGCGTGCAAGAGCCTGAAGTGAGTTGGGGTAACATGCTCCGCGACGCCGGCGACATAAATCAACTGGCCGCGCAGCCCTTCCTGCTCTTGACGCCCGCCGTGGCCATCTTCATCTTCGTCCTCGGCGTGCGCCTCATGAGCAGCGGCCTGCGGCGCGCGGACTGAACCAACAGGTCAAAGCTCGATCATTTTTCGTCACGGAGACTAAACGTTTATGACAGACGAGACACGCAGCGCGATTGAGGCCAACAACGCCCGCTTCATGCAAGCGTTCGAGCACGCGGACGCAGCCGCGATCACCGCGCTCTACACAGCGGATGCACGCCTGCTCCCGCCCAATCAACCGATGCTCGCGGGCACGGCCGCAATTAAAAGTTTCTGGCAAGGGATGTTGAGTATGAACATCAAGCAACCCCGACTTGAGACCATCGAGATCGCGGAGCAGCGCGCCGACATCGCCTGCGAAGTCGGGCGCTACAGCTTCACCATCCCACTGCCCGACGGGCAGACCGTCACGGATGTAGGCAAGTATCTCGTCGTCTGGAAACGCGAGGACGGCACGTGGAAACTCCACCTCGATGTCTGGAACACCAACGCGCCCGCAGGCTGAGGACACAACAACCGTCCAACCGGCCGGCATCGCTGCTAATCGTCCCAGCGCAGCGCCAGTGCGACATCATCCATGCACGCTTCCTTGACGAGCAGTTTTTCGGCCGGCGGGCAGGCGTCATGCTCCCACAGGTACGTCGCCAACGTGTGCTCAGCACAGGCCAGCCAGTATGGCTGATGTGCCGCGAGCGGGCGACCACGCTGCCCGGCCACTGCGGCGACCACTACCGGCGCGAACTCGACCACGACCGTACACGTCCGTCCGGCTTGATCTGTCACCCTAAATCTGTACGCGCCCGGCGCAGCCGATGTGCCGCCAGACTGCTCGCACACGCGCGCGATGCGATAACCATTTTCGGTCTCCACTTCGATGTGCGTGCAACTGGGTTCAGTTTCCGGCCGCCGGGCAGATTCTTCAGTCATGACCGCGCCTACCTTCCGTTCCTGCCAGACCACTGCGCCGGTGCGTCAGCCCCCGCATTCGTGCGATTAATTTCTTGCGGCTTGTGCCCTTCATCTCTTCGGCCAAGTGTGCGAGGGCTGCCGCGACGACCTCACGGTGGCGCAGGGCTTCCATGCCCGGCTCGTGCGTCACGTCAAGCCACAACTTGTGTATGAGATCGATGTCTTCATCCGCAAGCGGCGGCGCGTGTGCGCCCAGATCGAAGTCATGTACTTGGCCGTCCGGCTCGACGACGTGGAAATGGACTTGCCGCTTCGGCTTGTGCGGCAGGCGCTCCCACGCTGCGCCGAGCCGCTGCGCCTGTTCCGCCGCCGGCATAACGGATGAGCGCCCGGCCCAGATGTCCGCCGAATCCAGTTGAGCGGTCGTCTGCGCGATGGCATCGAAGATGTTCGCTGCCGGCACGACCAGCAGATCGATGTGCTTGCCGGCCTTCTCCGCCAACGCAATCACGCGGCTGAACAGTAACTGTTCGTAACTGGTGAAGAGTTGATTCTCGGCGATGTGTTCATAACCCGCGTCAGGCCCTTGCAGCAGCCGCATCGTCGTGACCACCAGATCGCGCTTCCCCGTGTGCGTCAACTCAAGCGCCTGCTTGACGTGCTCCAACGTGTTGTAGTCGCGCACCAGACAGAGCGTGTTGCCGGGGCGCACTTCGACCGTCTCGTTCGAGATGACATCCTGCGTGTGCAGGCGGAACTGATCCACCTCGACGTGTGCGGCCGCGCCCCGCTTGCGCTCGTTGATCCGTTCGGAGACGAGAAAGATGCTAAAGAAGAAGATTGTGAAGGCGACGCCGCTGACGGTGGCTACCTGTTTGGTGATCAGATTGATGCCGGCGACGGAGAACAGCAGCGCCGTGATGATGCCCAGTCCAAGCGGCAGCTCATACCTATCAAGTTGGAGATTGAGCGGCACTTTCCATTCGCGCCGCGTGCGGTCTTTGAAGCGCAGGACGAGCATCGCCAGCGCCTTCAACGCGAACGACCAGATGACGCCGAAGGCATACGCCTCGCCGAGCACATAGACGTTGCCGCGCGACCCTATGATCGTCAAGAGTTGCAGCAGCACGATCAGGTTGATCATGCGATAGGTCGTGCCGAACCGCTTATGCGGTCGGCGAAACCAGTCCGTCAGCACGCCGTCTTCCGAGACGCGATTCAGGACGCCATTCGAGCCGATGATGGCCGTGTTGACCGCGCCCGCAAGCATCAGGAAACCGACCAACACGATGAACGCTTGAAACAACAAGCGCAACGGCAAGGGGCCTGCGAGATACATAGAGATGCCACTGATCAGATTGTCGAAATAGTGCGGCCGCACGTCGTCGGGGATCAACGCGTAGGCGAGGAACGAGACGACAGAGGTGAACAGGAGCGAGTAGAGGAAGATGACCAGCCCCGCTTTCATCAAGTTCCGGTGCTTCGGATATTCGAGTTCGCGGTTGACTTGCGCGAGCGACTCTTCGCCCGACATGGCGAGGAACGAATGCCCGAAAGCGATCAGGATGCCGATGAGGCCGAGCAGCGCGCCCGCGTTCGGCACGATGCCATAACGCGGCTCAGGTGCGGCCGCTTCAGGCGCAGCAGGGGCGTTGGCCGGGAGTGCTTCCGTCGGCAGTTCACGCAAAGCACTAGGCCAGATGTTTGGCAGCCAGCCGACCGCATCACGGTTAAAGGCCAGATTGTGCGGCGCGGGCGCGGGCGGCAGTCTGTGCGCTTCGGGTCTCGTCAGGATCGTCACGCCGCTCCACAAGACGAGCAGCACGACCATGACGGTTGTCACGTACATGATCTTCAGCGCGTCGTCGGACGACTCGTGAATGCCTCTGGTGTTGCGCCACCAGAAATAGATCGTGATGAGGATGGCTAGCCCTGCGGCCAGCAGGTTGATCGTCTCTTTCGTGGGCACCCATGGATGTCCGAAGTAGGTCGCCGTCTGTGCGAAGAGGCCGACGATGTACTGCCCGGCGGAGACGCCTGAGATCGGCCCCGTCAAGATGTAGTCGAACATGAGGGCCGAGACCGACAGCTTGGCGAGCGTGCCACCCATCGCCTCTTTGACGACGCGATAGACGCCGCCGCGCGTGAACATCGCGCACGATTCGACATAGACGGCGCGCACCGCATACGAGAAGAGCATCACGCCGAGGATGAACCACGGCGCGGCCCGCCCCGTCGCCTGTTCGGCGATGCCACCAACGTAATAGGCCGACGAGCCGAGATCGTTTAAGACGATGGCCGCCGCGCGCCAGAACGAGATGAACGAGAGCATCACGGACGTAGCGACCACCACTTTCGTAGCGCGCCCGCCTGCGACTTGCCGTTCCGCCTGTGCAGTCATTGTCCGTGAGCTGGTGGTTAATGACGCAATGCACGTCCGTTCAGCGGGCTAACGAGCGTCGCCAGCGCGCGCCGAGCGGCCGGTCGCCGCACACTCAGCGAGTCTCATTGAACCGCGCCGCACGCGCCTTGTGCTTGCGCCCTTCCAACACGTCCAGACAGCACGCGCCGAAGATGAGCAGCGGGATCGTCAACAGCAGCGCGCTCGTCCCGGCGAGTTTTACATAAACGCCCGGCCCGGCTGTGTTCGAGAACCAACCGGTGGCCGTGAGCAGCGCGCCGAATAGTGCGCTGACCACGCCGCCCGCGAGACCGGCGACGGCCCCCACGGAGAGCAGATCCCAAGTCCGGCCCGCGCCTCTTTGCGGCGCACGCTGGCGCAACTCGTTCGCCAGCGTGTGTTGATGCGATTGAGCTAGTTTCATAATTTTTTCGGTGACCTCGGCAGACCGAATTGTCAACAAGAAAAGACTATGCCCGCCCGCATAAGAGTGGCGTAAAGGGTCTATAAAAATTTTGTAAAGACGGAGAATGGGCGGAGAGAAAATTTATGCGCCGGGATCGAAGCGGTAGCCGATCCACGGCTCGGTCTGAATGTAGCTGGGCTGCGCGGGGTCTGGCTCGATCTTCTTGCGGAGCTGGCCGATGAGGACGCGCAGGTATTCGGTCTGCTCCGTCGCGTCGCCGCCCCACACGGCCGCGAGCAGCGCGCGATGCGTCAGCACGCGGCCCGGATGGCGCAGGAGATAAACTAACAGCTCGAACTCTTTCGGCGTCAGGTGCAACTCGCGCCCACTGACGGCGACGCTGCGGGCCGCGAGATCGACGCGAAAGTGGCCGGCGGCGATGAGCTTATCGTCTTCTGCCGGCGCACGCCGGAGCGCCGCACGCACGCGCGCGAGCAGTTCTTCCATGCCGAAAGGCTTGGTCACATAATCGTCGGCCCCGGCGTCGAGCGCCGCCACTTTGGCGCGCTCCTCGCCCTTCACGGAGAGCACGATCACAGGGACGCTTGAGATGGTGCGCAGCCGCCGGCATAGCTCCAGCCCGCTCATGTTGGGCATGGAGAGATCGGTAATCACCAACTCCGGCGACCAGTCGCGAAACAACTCAAGCGCCGCCTCGCCGTCCGCCGCCACGCGCACATCATAACGATGCGTCGTCAGACTGCGCCGCAGCACGCGCGTGATCTGCGGCTCATCATCAACGACGAGAATGCGTCTGTGCTCATTCATGTTGTTGCGCGGTGGGCTGCGACTGTGCGCCCGCGTTCATGTTTATTTCACTTGCTGCTATGGGCGTTTGCTGTTCGTCGCTGATGGGCAGGGCGAAGACTATGCGCGTGCCCCGCCCCGTCGGCGTGTCTTCGATCCAGATGCGACCGCCGTGCGCTTCGACGATACCGCGCGCGATAGCAAGGCCCATCCCCGTGCCCGCCGGTTGCGCCGCGCCCGTGTCGCCGGCGCGCGCCGCGCGAAAGAACTTTTCAAAGACGCGCTCGCGTAACTCTGCGGGGATGCCCGGCCCCTCGTCCTCCACGCTCACCTCAATCGTGTCGCGCCCGACGGATTTGGTCGCCAGCCGTATGCACGTGCCCGGCGGCGCATACTTAGCGGCGTTATCCACGAGCGTATAGACGATCTCGGCCACCGCGCGCGCATCAACTTGCACCACAGGCAACTCGTCCTCGTACCAGACCTCCACACGGTGCACGCGCGTGCGTGGCGCGGCCCGCTTGAGCGCCGTCTCGATGATCTCCACGACCGAGCCTGCGCGCCGTTGCAGACGCATCTCGCCGGCTTCGATGCGCGCCAACTCCACCAACCCCGCGATGAAGCGATTGAGTCGATCCGCCTCTTCGTCAATCACTTCCAACATCTCGCGTCGCCCTTCAGCGCCGAGCGTCAACGGTTCTTCGTCGCCCGCCTGTGTGCGTAGCTCGTCGAGCAGTGTAGTCACGGACGCTTTGATCGCAGTGAGCGGCGTGCGCAGGTCGTGCGTGACGGCGTCGAGCAAGGCCGACTTCAGACGCTCGCTCTGTTTGAGCGCCCTGGCCTGACTGGAACGCTCGAAGGTATCCTGCAACTCTTGATACAAGCGTTCGACTTCGCGCCGCCCCGTCTCGGCTTCCTCCGCGCGCCGCTTGGCGCGGGCCGACAGTTGCCCGGCCGTTATGGCCGTAGCGAGAAGCACGGTCAACGCTACCCAATTTTCGGGATCGCTGATGATGAACGTGCCGACCGGCGGCAGGAAGAAATAGTTCCAACAGACGACGCCGAGCAGCGACGCTAAGACGGCCGGGCGCGCGCCCCACGCAGTGGCGACGAACAACACCACAAGCAGCAGTGCGAGCGCAACCGTCGTCTGATTGATGTGACTGGCGAACGGCCGGAGCGCGGCCATGACGATAGCAACGCCGCCCACGGCCGCGCCATAGCCAAGCCAACTGCGCGCCAATAAGCGGTCTGGATATTTCATGTGTGATTGCACGGCGCACGTAATAAACGACGGCGGCGCGCGGCTTGGCCGCCGGAGACTCGTGGCAAACGAGAATGCGTCATGAATTGCTGGCGTTCGATTGTCGCACTCTGTCATCTGCCGGCGCAAAACAACTTCACGATCACTTCGGCGGCGCGCGCACGAAGAGCGCCCGCGAGCCTTGCGCGTAGGTTTTCAAGCGCACTGGCCGAAACCCATCCAGCCCGCCGAACTATTCGCCGTCGTTGCCAACTTGGCCGGCCGCACCGGCGCGGCTTAATTTCATCCGCGCACTTTCTCCTGCACCCAACGCCGCACCATCGGCACGGCGAACGCGCCTGCGTCGTCCAGCACATCATGCTCGCGCAGCCACACACGCGCGCCGGGAAAATCCGGCGGCAACTCGGCGCGCACGATGGCGCGCAGGATCGCTTGCCCCTCCGCCCCCGCGTCGCTCCACACGTTGGCGAAGTATTCGCCGCCGCTCACCAACGCGCGCGCAATCGCCGTCTCCACGTCTGCCGTCGTCGCCTCCCGGCGCTCCTGCTCGTTCAAGAGTTGCACCAACTCGAAGGCCGTCGCCTGCGTGAGAAACGGCTGCCCCGCCGTCGCCGCAAACAGCGCATCGAGCGCGCCCGCCGCATACGTCATATCGAACTCAGGGATCGGCTGCGTCAGTAGCGGCAACACCTCCGCGCGCGTGAGGAAACTGACGCGCACCCGCCGCGCGCTGATGAACCGATCCGTCCACGCCGGCCCTAGTTCCTGAAACGTGTGCGCGCCCGTGAACATCAACACCACACGCGGGCGATGTTGCAGCGTATGCCTGAGCGCGTCCAGAAACGATCCGCCCCAGCCCACATCCAATGTCGCCTGCAAACGCTCGTACTCATCCAAACAGAGCAGCGCGCGCATCCCTTGCGGCATTGCCTGCTCCACGTTATCCAACCACTCGTCGAACACTGCGAACGGCTCACGCGCCAGCGCCGCGGCTGTGAGCGGCGCGACGGTGACGCGTCGTCGCTGCAACCCTTGACTCAACGAACGCGCGACGTAGCGCAGCAACGCAGCCGCGCTCTCGATGAGCGCAGGATTCTGACAATCCACCACCGTCGGCGCGAAGTCCGGCCCCAACACCCGCGGTAGTTGATTCAAGATACTCGTCTTGCCCATCCGCCGCGGCCCATGCAGCAATAGCGTCGGCGTTTGTGTTGTGCCAAGCACACTCGCCTCGATCTGTCTCACAATGTCGCGCCGCCCCGTGAAGACATTCTGCTCCGTCTCCATCACCGGATTGCCGAACACAAACGGGTTCGGAATCTCCCGCGTCGCCGCCGCCAGAGCCTTCGCCTTCTCACTCTCCGTATCAAGCAGCCTGCGCCACTCGTTTGCCACTCGCAGCAAACGCGGCGCATACCGCCCACGCGCAACGATCAGGCTACTCTGCAACGCCTCTGTCTCTGCCACCGCCTGCGCCAAAGCCTCGCCCTTCCGATAAGGACTATTCAACGTGAGATATTGCCCTACATGCTGCGCCGCCCGGTCGAAGCGCGGCAGCATCGCCGTCAGTTCATCCGGTAGTTCAGCGGGCGCGTCCGTCGTCCAGTTCAATCGCTCCATAACATCAGACAAACTCGCCAGCGAGCCAGCTCTCAAATCATTGACGGCGACTTCCACTAGCGCGGCAAGCGCGGCGCGGCGTTGCAGCTTGCGTTCGGCAGCAACGAAAGCGATTTGCCGGAAGCCTTCCTCTCTGTCTTGACGCACCAGCAAGGCCAGCAGCCTACTGACGAAAGGCAATGGCAGCCAAATTACTTCATTCCAAGCAACCGGACACCATCGCCATGCTCGCCACACGGCATGTAGTCGCTGTCGTCCTACGTAATATGTAGCAGCGGTAAGAACAACATCGAAGGGATAAGTTATTAAGCGAGAATATGTTAACCAAAAAGCCAGTGGAAACGCCACGCCGAACGCCACGCCGAACGCCACGCTGAACGCCACGCCGAACGACACGCCGAACGCCACGCCGAGCACCACGCCGAATGCCACGCCGCCCGTCATGCCGCCCGTCACGCCGCCCGCCACGCTGAACGCCACGCCGAGCGCCACGCCGAACGTCACGCCGACCGCCACGCCGAGCACCACGCCGCCCGTCATGCCGCCCGTCACGCCGCCCGCCACGCTGAACGCCACGCCGAGCGCCACGCCGAACGTCACGCCGAACGTCACGCCGAACGCCACGCCGGACGCCATGCCGACCGCCACGCCAAACGCCACGCTGACCCATGCACTCTTCCAATCAAAAGTCACTCCATATGCTTCGCAGGCATATCCCAAGATGAGATTTCCGAGCACAGCCAGAATAATCACCCAAGGGAGTATTTTCAGAAGATAGAGAAAGCGTTCACTAAACTTTAGCTTTGGTAGGTCAGCCTCCTCCCCTTCGACTTCACGCCCAAATTGCGTCGGCCAGAAGAAGATGAGATAGAGTTGGCGGAGTGACCAGCAAAGATATTCTTTCATGATGAAGCAGAGTTACCACCCGCCGGGCAGGTGGGCATCCATGTCGTCTGATGCTTGGCGCAGGGCAGCGGTTAAGCTGTCGCCGGTTTGTTTTGCCTCCAGCACGTGGAAGCAAGCGACTTGTAGGGCGAGCGGGTGGCCTTTGGCGAATTCGAGAATGGTGGTGCGCTCGTCGGGCGTGAAGGCGGGTGTGCCGGGGCGATGGAAGTTGACGAAATCTTGCGCGTCGGCGGGCCGGAACGGGCCGAGGCGGAGGAGGGGGAAGGTGTTGTAGAAGGGCGAGGTCGGATCGCCGTGGTCGGTCAGTTCGCTCAAAGGGCGTTGCGAGGCGGTGACGATGGACAGCCCTTGTTGGGCGCAGGCGCGCAGGGTCAGAAAGAAGTCGCGGGTGAACTCGGCGCGGCGCGTGGTCAGTTCTTCAAACTCATCAAGGCAGAGCACGGGGCGGAGTCCTTGCGCCAGAGCAGCTTCGACGCACTCGGCGAAATCCGTCAGCGTTGCGGCGGGCGTTGACCAGTGACATTGCCGGGCGGCGAGCGTCAGCCAACCGGCGAGGGTGTAGCAGCGCGGGTCTTGCAGATCGAGGTAAGCGACTACAGTCTGCGCGTCCCAACCAGCGGCGGCGCGTTCGACTTGCCGGAGCAGAGAAGTCTTGCCGATGCGGCGTGGGCCGACGATCTGGCAGTTCTGTCGCCCGTGCAGGTAAGCGCGCAGGGTGCGCTGCTCTGGCTCGCGGTCGAAGAAGTCGGCCGCCGCAGTGATGCCGCCGCGCCAGATGAACGGGTTCGGCGTGCTCTGCGGTTGGACGTGCAGCGCGCGCACGCGGCACAGTTTGATCTCGTCTTCACCTTCCTTGAATTGGCGCGCGCCAAGCGCCTCTACCTCAACCTCATTCTGCTTGAGCATGTCGGCCGCCTTGTCAGATAGATAGACCTCGCCGGCAGGACATGCGGAACAGACACGTGCGCAACGATTCGCCGCATCGCCGCGCAGGTCGCCGTTGGCGAGCACGACCAACTCGCCCGCGTCAATGCCGATGTGCAGTTCAAATTTCAGTCGCTCGTTTTGTTGTACGGCGTTGCGCGCGGACACGCGCTGCTGAAGCAACACGCCCGCCTGCACCGCTTCTAGCACAGACGAGAACTGTGCGAGACAGCCGTCGCCCGTGTCTTTGAGTTGCACGCCGTGCGTCAGGCGGAGGACATCGCTCGTGAGTTCGTCCTGCGCGTGCGCGACCTGCTCGATCTCTGCGCTTGTGCGCTGCGCGGTGTGCGCCGTGGACTTCACTTGGTCGGTGAACAGCACCACTTTTAACTCGGCGGTCATCGTGCCTCCGATGCGCGGGAAGATGAGGAAGCGAAAGAGACGCCGGACAGGCCATCAATCTCAGCCGATGGTTTACCCCTGCCAGTCGCCGCTGTCAATAAGTTTTGCGTTGAGCCGCCGCCGCTCAGCGTAATTGGATGGTCTGAAAGCCTGTGCCGTGTTCGAAGGTGAGGGCGAGTTTGCGTTCACCGGCGCGGATGTTGACGAGGTTGATCTGATCTTCGTAGAGGTCTGTGAGCCACTGGTCGCGCAGTTGCGCGCCCGCGACGCCGGCCGGCAAGCGCGCCTCGAAGTAGAGCCAGACGTTGTCCACGCTCGCCTCCATGCCGACCCAAGATAATTTGACGGCGCGCCCGCGCGCGTCCTGCAACTGAAAAACTTCTTGCAGATAGGCAAACGTCAACGCGGCCACGCGCTTCTTGTCGTCGAGACTGACGGGCTGACCCGCGCGGCGCGTTAGAATGTTTGTCAGATCGTCGGGGAAAGTGCGCAGCGTGATTTGCAGTGAGCGCTCCTGCGCGTTGTAGTCCGCCTCCGCAAAGCTCGTATGAAACTTGTGTGCGGCCGCCGGCGGCGCGAACATCAATAGACAGATGAGCGCGCAGAATAGAATTGTAGCGGCAGGGCTTGTCCCTGCCCGCTTGGTTGCGTTGGCAGCCGGGCAGGGACAAGCCCTGCCCCTACAAGTGCGCGGGCGCGGCGTTGATCTCAAATTCGAAATTTCAGATCGCAAGTCGCAAATCCTCTCACGGGTTGCTCGGCTTCGCGGGCGCTTGTTTGCGCTCAAGCTCTTGCATCGGGTTGGCCGGCGCTTGTGCGTCCTTGAAGAGTTGGAAGCGCGACTTGACGGGGCGACGCGGGAACGAGTTGTTCGCGAGATCAGCGTCGGCCGTCTCCAGATGCGGGTCGAGCGTGATGGCGCGCACCTCTTTCGGCGTCATGATCAACTTCGACACGTCGTAGTTGTTGAGTCGCCAGATTTCAGCCGGGATGCGCAACTCT
Source organism: Pyrinomonadaceae bacterium (assembly GCA_045807745.1). Taxonomy (GTDB): domain Bacteria; phylum Acidobacteriota; class Blastocatellia; order Pyrinomonadales; family Pyrinomonadaceae; genus QHXQ01. The sequence continues at coordinate 8,690 of JBJMGT010000023.1, read as the reverse complement.
TCCTGCGTGCCGTCCTCGTACTCGATGCCGAGTATGACCGGCATGACAAGGCCGCCGACGTTCTTTAGATCAACGACGTAGAAGTTCATGCCTAGTTTCAGCAACTCGCGCTCGCGTGGGCTAAGCGTGGCGAGAAATTTTTGATATTGCTCGCGGTCCTGTTCGGTCACGACCAACTCGTCGTAAGTGTTGTAGAAATCGCGCAGAGAGGGAAACTCGTCCGTGCGTTTCGGGAGCGGCTTGTTGCGCTGCTGCGAGAGCGTCTCGGGCTGCGCCGCGCGCTCCTGCTGGCGCGCGGCCTTTTCTACGTCTGGGTCGAGCGTGTCGAGGCGGAAGAGGCGCACGCGCTCGATTGAGATGTCCACGTGGTCGGTTGTGTAGAACCAGCCACGCCAGAACCAATCGAGGTCGACGCCCGATGCGTCTTCCATCGTGCGGAAGAAATCGGCCGGCATCGGACGTTTGAACTGCCAGCGCCGCGCGTACTGCTTGAAGGCGTAATCGAACAACTCGCGCCCCAACACCGTCTCACGCAAAATGTTCAAGGCCGTCGCAGGCTTCGAGTAAGCGTTGTTGCCGAACTGCAAGAGCGAATCCGAGTTGGTCATGATCGGCACTTGATTGGCGCTCGCCATGTACTCGGTGATGTTCTTCGGCTCGCCGCGCCGCGAAGGGTAGCCAGTCTCCCACTCCTGCTCCGCGAGGTATTGCAGGAACGTGTTCAGCCCCTCGTCCATCCAAGTCCACTGGCGCTCGTCCGAGTTGACGGTCATCGGAAAATAGTTGTGCCCGACCTCGTGTATGACGACGGAGATGAGACCATACTTCGTGCTCGCCGGGTACGTGCCGTCCGGCAAGGGGCGCGGGCCGTTGAAACAGATCATCGGATATTCCATGCCGCCCACGGGGCCGTTGATCGACTGCGCGACCGGATAGGGGAACGGAAACGAATAACGCGAGTAGACGTTCATCGTGTGCATGATCGCGTGCGTCGAATAGCGCGACCAGAGCGGCTCGCCCTCCTTCGGATAGAAGGACATCGCTAAGACGTGATGGCCTTCGACATCGTGTCCCTGCGCGTCCCAGATGAACTTGCGCGACGATGCGAACGCGAAATCGCGCACGTTCTCGGCGGCGAACACCCAAGTCTTCTTGCCCGCCGGCTTGTGACTCTCATTGGCGCGCGCTTCATCGGGCGTGACGATGAAGGTGGGTTGCTTGGCGGTGCGGGCTTGCTCAAGCCGTTGCCGCTGCGCAGGCGTCAAGACTTCCTGCGGGTTTTGCAGCACGCCGGTCGCGGCGACGATGTGATCTGCGGGCGCGGTGATCGAGACGCGGTAGTTGCCGAACTCAAGCGTGAACTCACCCGCGCCTAAGAATTGTTTGTGCTGCCAGCCCGACACGTCGTTGTAAGCGGCCATGCGCGGAAACCATTGCGCGATCTCGTAGATGTAGTTGCCGTCTGTGGGGAAGAACTCGTAGCCGGTGCGCCCGCCGATCTTGCGCGCGTCGTTGATATTGTAGTGCCAGTCCACCGAAAAGACTGTGTTCTGCCCCGGCGCGAGCGGTGCGGGCAGATCGATCCGCATCATCGTGTCCACGATGATGTAATGAAGCGGCGCGCCGCGCCCATCGCGCACGCCCGTTATCTTATCGCCGCCGTCGAAGTCGCGGCGCGCGAGCATGTTGTCGATGGTCGTGAAGGGCACGCGGTCGAGCGCGGGCGCGGTCTGCGTCGTGTAGCTCGCGGAATTTTTGGCCCAGATGTTTTGATCGAGTTGCAACCAGACGTAGGCAAGCGTGTCGGGCGAGTTGTTGTAGTAGGTGACAGTCTCCGTGCCCGTGATGGTGTGCTGCACGTCGTCCAACTCAACTTTTGTATTGTAGTCGGCGCGCTGCTGCCAGTAGGCACGACCGGGCGCGCCCGATGCGGCGCGCTGTTCATTGGGCGTCGGCAGGTTCTCTTCCAACTGCCGAAACTTGTCGCTCGGATTCGTCTTCGACTGCGCATGCACGCAGGGTACGATAACCACACAGATGAACAGTGCGAGCGCGAGACAACGCATCACAGGCTTATCCTTTCTCATGCCGAACAGTTTTCATTTGCTGCTGAAAGATCGTCGTGGCGCAGGGCCACGAACCGCAGACCGCGCGCTCACTTCTCGCCCGCCACCTTGCCGTTTATCAGCACTCCGTCGAGAGGATGCGGCTCTTCGCAGTCCTCCGGGTTATCACCTGCTGAACAGATGCGCTTGTACTGTTCTTCAAGCTGCTTCATCTGCTCGTCCGACAGCTTGTCCAGATCAATCATCGTGTTGCGCGCGCCCTGCGTGGCCTTGATCAATTCGTCGAGCTTGAGGTGAATCCCCTTGGCGTCGCGGTTCTGCGTGTTCTGGATCAAAAAGACCATCAGGAAGGTGATGATCGTCGTGCCGGTGTTGATCACTAACTGGTGCGTGTTCGACCAATGGTATTTCGGGCCGAAGGCGGCCCAGACGACGACGATAGCGCAAGCGCCGATGAAGGCCCATGACGTGCCGACCAACGCCGATGTCTTGCTGGAGAATTTGCGAAATAATTCGTTCATAGTTTTGCGCCCCAGACCTCTCAAGCCGAGTATCGGAATAGGAGTTGGATTTTTTAGGCGGCGCTTTCGTTGTAGGCGGAAACCCGTGCGATGTCAAGCATTCGTTTGGGCGATGCCGCGCTCGTGACAACTTTGCGCGTTGCGCCTGTTAATGCTTGCGGCGCAGCGGTTTCGTGAGCCGTTGACCGGGCGCGCGTGGGCGCACGGGCGCGGGGGGCGTGGGCGGGTTGGCGAAGTAGCCGCGCCGATAGGTCAACTGTAGTTTCTGTCTTTGTAGCTCCGGGTTGACCACGTCGATGCGCACTTGGCGAAACGTTCCGTCGTGCGCCTTGTTCGTCGGTGCGTAGGAGATGAGGTACTGCGTGCGCAATTCTGCCTGAATCTGCGCGAAGGCGGCGCGCAGGCGCTGTTCGTCTTCGGGGAAAAAGGCGCGCCCGCCCGTGCGCTCAGCGATCTTCTTGAGCGCGCCCTCGTCGAAATCGTCGTCGCCGATGCCGATGGAGTAGACGACCGTGTTGCTCTTCAACGCGGCCTCAACCGCCTCGTCGCGCTTCAGCCGGCTCGACGAGTCAGCGCCGTCCGAGAGCAGTATGATGGCGCGGCGCGTGCGCTCCGGTGTCTGCGCCATGATCTCGTTGGTCGTGGCCCAGATGGTGTCCCAGATGGCGGTGGAGGTGATGGGCCGGTCGTTGGCGGCGCGGGCGGCCGCGGCTTCGGCCGCTGCGCGCGCGGCTTCGGGCGTCGTGCCTGTGCCCTCGACCTCCGCGGCCAGCTCGTTAAAGGGCGGCGCGATCTGCATCACGTCAATCGCGTGCTGCAACTTGGCCACGTTGTCCGTCAAGTCCTGTTCGACGGTCGCGTCGCGTGCGAAGGAGACGACCGAAACACGGTCGCGGTCGGGGCGGACGATAGACTCGACGAAGATGTGCGCCGCGTCCTTCTCGTCGGGCAAAGTCTTTAATTGCGACAGACTGACATCGACGAGGATGGCGAGCGAGAGCGGCAGATCGGTCTCGCGCTCGAAGTTGGCGATCTGTTGCGGCCTGTTGTCCTCGAAGACGCGTATGTCGTCGGGCTTAAGCGTCGTGATGAAATGCCGTTCCCTGTCCGCCGCGTTGAAGAGTATGTTGACGAGATTAGTTTCGACGCGCTCCACGTCTTCGCCGGGCGCTAATACGTTGCGCTCGGCGGGCGCGGGGCTGGCAGTCGGTTGCGGCATGGGTGTCGGCTGCGGCGGCTGGGTCGGCGGCTCAGGGACACGGCGCGGCCGGCGCTGCGGCGCTTGGACAGGCTCTTGCGCACGGACAGCACTGAGTACGCGCCCCGATGGCAGTGCCAGCGCGCACACCAGCGCGAGCAGCAATGCGCCACACCATAAACGAGCCTTGCACCTCATCGTCCGCGCCGTCTCCTTATTGAACGTCTGCCGGGCCTAACCGCTTGGCCCAAGCAAACATCATTCCCCATTTGTGATGCGGGCGCAAGTCCGTCCGCTTGCCCTTTTCTGACTATCGTTAAGCTGTATTTTGATTATGCCAGCGCACCGGGCGCAATAATATCCGCTGTGCTCTGTGAGACGACACGCGGCGCGCCGGAGCGACTCAAGGGTGCGCATCTTTGTGGGCCGCTGCTTGCGTGAGGAACTCGCTAATCAATTGCCGTTCATGCTCATCTTTAATGCGGGTGAAGAGCTTCGGCCCAAGTTTAATAATTGTCTCGGCCCGGTCGAAGGGCAGGCGTTGATACTGTACGCCGCCCGTGAAGTGGCAGGGCGTGCAGCGGGCCGCAAAGATCGGTCTGAGTTCAGTGGCGAAATCTATCTGCCGCGCCGAGTCCACGGGCGCAAGCGTCGCGGCGTTGCTGCCGGCTGCGGCCGGAGTCAACAGACGTGGCCGCATGTGACTGCCGGTCTTGACACCAGCAGCCAGCAACAGCGCGAGCATGAGCAGACGGACACGCATAACTGGCGCGCATGCTACTCCGCTTTGCCGCGCAGAAGCAATAGGGACGGATAGGCGGTAGTGGGTCATTTTCATTGTTGAACAAAAGTAAGGGGCAGATGCCTCACTGTTGACAGTTATATTCTGTGGGCTTATCTTCGCCACGTTAAACTCGTCAGCTTCACGAACACCAAGAGTCAGGCGGCTTCAAAGATGAAAAGATGGATGATATTAGTTTTGGGTGTGGCCGTGCTGCTAATGATAGCTTCTTTCCCTGCCTGTCTGTGGGGGAGTCATATAGTCGAGGGCCAACTGAGTAAGCTACCGCCGACAGAGGTGGAGTTACATCAATTCGATGCGATTTACGTCAGGTGGGTGTTGCCCTCAATCATGATGTTCATGATCGGGTTTATCCTAGCGCTTATCTCTATTGCTAGTTGGGTTGGTGAGCGAAGGGCAGCACGTGCGCTACGAAACCGCTAGTTCTAATCATGCCCCGCGTACTTCGGATTATCTAACAGGCCCACAATATCATTGATACTCCACAGCTTCTTACTCACGCCCGCTTCCGTCGCAGGCGAACATCTTAGGCAGGATCGGATTGCACTACTATTCGTTTTTATTCAACAGTGAAAATGACCCACTACCGGATAGGCCGGTCAAGCAGCCCGCCGGCTCCCTAGCACCCAAGCACTACGACTTTGACGCGCGCGTGGCTAATGTGAGATAGATTCTGCTCAAATTTAAATCAATCGACAGGAGTAAAGCTCGCAAACATCATGAGCCTGATTGAAGCAGTCTACGCGCGCGAGATACTGGACTCGCGCGGCAACCCGACAGTTGAAGCAGAGGTCGTCTTAGTCAGCGGCGAGACGGGACGCGCGGCCGTCCCTTCGGGCGCTTCGACCGGCGAGCACGAAGCGGTCGAGTTGCGCGACAACGACAAGCGGCGCTACGGCGGCAAAGGTGTGCAACAGGCCGTGCGCAATGTGAACGAAGTGATCGCACCGGAGTTGGCCGGCTACGACGCGCTCGATCAAGCGGAGGTGGACGCTGCGCTCATCGCGCTCGACGGCACACCGACCAAGGCGAAGCTCGGCGCAAACGCTTTGCTCGCCGTCTCGCTCGCCACGGCGCGCGCCGCCGCCATGTATCTGGAGTTGCCGCTCTACCGTTATCTCGGCGGCGCAAACGCGCGGACGCTGCCCCTGCCGATGATGAATATCCTGAACGGCGGCGCACACGCCGACAACAACGTGGACTTTCAAGAGTTCATGGTCATGCCTGTCGGCGCTGAGAGTTTTTCGGCAGCCCTGCGCGTCGGCGCGGAGATTTTCCACGTGCTCAAAGCGGTGCTGAAGAAACGGGGGCTGGCTACTTCTGTCGGCGACGAGGGCGGCTTTGCGCCAAACGTGAAATCGAACGAAGAGGCCATCGAGACGATCCTCGAAGCCGTCACGCAAGCGGGCTATCAAGCGGGCACGAACGTCATGCTCGCGCTCGACCCGGCGGCGAGCGAGTTCTATGACGGCAAGCAATACGTCTTCAAAAAATCCGACGGGCGCAAACTTTCGAGCGACGAGATGGCAGCTTACTGGCAGGCGTGGGCCGAGCAGTATCCGATCATTTCCATCGAAGACGGCATGGCGGAGAACGACTGGACGGGCTGGAAGACTCTGACGGACGCCATCGGCGACCGCGTGCAACTCGTCGGTGATGATCTGTTTGTCACGAATACAGAATTTTTACGCAAAGGCATTGAGTTAGGCGTGGCTAATTCAATCCTGATCAAAGTCAACCAGATCGGCACGCTGACCGAGACGCTCGACTGCATCGAGTTGGCGCGCACCAACCGCCGCACTGCGATCATCTCGCATCGCTCCGGCGAGACTGAAGACACATTCATTGCTGATCTAGCTGTGGCCACCAATGCCGGGCAGATCAAGACCGGCTCTCTGTCGCGCACCGACCGCATCGCCAAATACAATCAACTCCTCCGCATCGAAGAAGACCTGCGCGGCGCAGCCCGCTTCCCCGGTCGCGCCGCCTTCTATCAACTCGCACAGACGGCGGCGAACACGAAGAAGCGTGCAAGCAATAGTAAGCCTAACGATGCGCCAAAGAAGGCGCGTGCGGCGAAGCGTTAAGGCTGCGCACCAAAGTTCAACGAGGTAGGTATGTTCTTTTTCTTTATCATCGGCCTGCGCTTCCTGACGTGGGGGTCGGAGCAGACTGCGCAAGCCATTCATTGCGGGCGGTGCGGCACAGTCGCGCCGTTCACGCTCAAGAAGGGGATGCGCTTTATCACGCTCTTCTTCGTCATCCCGGTCATCCCTTTGAGCGGCGTCTCGCACATCGCGCAGTGCCCCAACTGTAAGGCGCGCTATCAGGCCACGCCCGCGATGCTTGAGCCACCGCCGCCACCAACCGGCGGCCCGCTCTTCGGCGCGTGAGGCTGGTTTGGGCCATCGCTCTATTCATTTCGACATCGAGCTAACTTTTCACGGCGGGAGATAAATAACTTTGAGCAAGCAACGTGGGCCGCTCGCGCTCATCGTCCTTGACGGATTCGGTTATCGCGCCGAGCGGGAAGGTAACGCCGTCGCGCTCGCAGAGATGCCGTACTACGACGAGTTGTTGGAGAAATATCCACACACTTTGATCGAAGCGTCGGGCGAGTGTGTGGGTTTGCCGGCGGGCGTGATGGGCAACTCGAACGTGGGCCACCTGTGCATGGGCGCGGGGCGCGTCGTGCGCACGGACTTGGAGCGGATCAATCACGAGATCAAGACGGGCGACTTCCAACAGAACCTCGCACTCAATGCCGCACTCGATAACGCGCACAAGCACGACCGCGCGCTGCACATCATGGGTCTCGTCTCCGACGGGCTAGTGCACTCGTCGCAGGAGCACGCTTACGCCCTGCTGCGCATGGCGCACGCGCATGGCTTGCGCCGCGTCTACGTGCACTGCTTTCTCGACGGGCGCGACACGCCGCCCTCATCCGCCGACCGTTACGTGGCGGCCATGCAGGCGCAGTGTCAAGAGATCGGCTGCGGCGAGATCGCCACTGTCTGCGGGCGCTACTACGCGATGGATCGCGACAAACGTTGGGAGCGTATCGAGCGCGCGTACAAGCTGCTCGTTGGTGGCGAAGGTGAGCGCACAAGCGATCCGGTCGCGGCGATCAGAGCATCTTACGAGCGCGGCGTGACGGATGAGTTTGTCGAGCCGGTTGTCGTCGCGCGCGCATCGGGCGAACCCGTCGCAACGATTAAAGACGGCGACTCAGTTATCTTCTTCAACTTCCGCGCCGACCGCGCGCGCCAGATCACTTCGGCGCTGGCCGTGCCCGGCTTCGATGCCTTCCCCACACCTAATCGCCCGCACACGCACTACGTCTGCTTCGCCGTCTACGATAAGACGTACCCGCTGCCCGTCGCCTTCCCGCCCGTGCAGCCGCGCCACGTCATCGGCGAAGTCTTCGGCGCATTGGGTGTGCGCAACTACCGCATGGCCGAGACCGAGAAGTATGCGCACGTCACCTACTTCTTCAACGGCGGGCAGGAGGTCGAGTTCCCCCACGAGAAACGTCTGCTCGTGCCCTCGCCCAAAGTCGCGACCTACGATCTCGCGCCGGAGATGGCCGCCTTCAAACTCACAGACAAAATTCTGCGCGCGCTGGACGAAGGCGAAGCGGACGCCTACATCATCAACTTCGCCAACCCCGACATGGTCGGTCACACCGGCAATTTAGCGAAGACCATCGAAGCCGTGCAATACGTGGACACCTGTCTCGGCTGGATCACCAAACGCTTGCGGACTGCGCGCGGGCGCTGTCTGATCACGGCCGATCACGGCAACTGCGAACAGATGCTCGACCCGCAGACGGGTCAACCGCACACCGCGCACACGACCAACCCCGTGCCCTTTTTGCTTGTTGATGAGGACGCGCGCGGCGTTAAGTTACGTGCAGGCGGCGCGCTCGAAGACGTTGCGCCGACGATGCTCGGCCTGCTCGGCATCGACCAACCCGCCGAGATGACCGGACGCGACCTGCGCCAGAGCTAACCTGAAGCCTGCGAACTCCGCCGCGTTAGCGGCGCGCTGGCTTTAGCCCGGCGTTGGAACGCCGGGCTAAAGCCCGCGCGCCCCGAACGCGG
>JBJMGT010000022.1:0-295560 GCA_045807745.1 Pyrinomonadaceae bacterium | reverse complement strand
GGGGCTAGAGTAGTTAAGCACTTTCGCCGAGGTGCTAAACTACTGAAATGGAACGACCGAACCCGTTTTATCGCCGTTCCCGAATTTCCGCCAAGAAATTCCGGCAACTCTTGCGCTTGTTCGCGCTCGATTTGACGGCCACCGATGTCGCACATTTAACCGGTCTGACGCGCAAGAGCGTCACCACGATCTTTCTCAAAATCAGAGCGCGCATCGCCGAAGCATGCGAGCGTGATTCACCGCTCTCCTCCGGCGAAGTCGAAGTTGATGAATCTTACTTCGGTGCTCGCCGGGTGCGCGGCAAGCGCGGTCGCGGGGCGTCGGGTAAGACCATCGTCTTCGGTCTCTTGAAGCGTGACGGGCGTGTCTATACGGAGATCGTGCCGGACTGCAAGAAAGCCACGCTGCAAGCCATTATTCGCGGTCGCGTTGCGCCCGAAGCGGTCATCAATTCGGATGGCTGGCGCGGTTACGATGGTCTGGTTGACGTGGGCTACGCCAAGCACTTCAGAGTCAACCACGGGCACAGCGAGTTCGTGCGCGGCACGCACCATGTCAACGGCATCGAGAGCTTCTGGAGTTATGCTAAACATCGGCTCCAGCAGTTTCATGGCATCAAACCGGAGAAGTTCTACTGGCACTTGAAAGAGTGCGAATATAGGTTCAACTTGAGAAAGAACAATGTGTACGCTGAGTTGTTGAAGCTGCTTAGAAAACACCCGCTTTAACTACTCTAGCCCCCTATTATAAGTTGGAGCTTCAACATGATGGTGTGTCAAAGTTTGCTCGGTGCTCGATTCTGAGTATGCAACACGAGCTATAGCATCGTGGGTTGAGTTATTGTCTTTCTTGCTTGTCATGCTATCTCCTCCGTTTCCGGTTCGGGTGATTCCGATGTCACTGTTCATGGTTGAAGTGGATAACCATCCTTTCAACATATACTGAGCCTATTTAACTACCGAACATGAAATTGCTTTTCTGGTATGCAATTCGACCTACCCGCTAGTTTGGCAGATAGGTTTAAGTTATCGATGTGTTTAGCTATCAGTTGAAGCATAAACACAACGGGCTAAACTAGAGCAACTTGCGTAAGGCGCGACAGGAAAAAGAATCTAAGATATAATCTAGTGCCGAATGATCTTGTCTGAGATCCGCACTCTAGACAATTATTTAAGTGCAGACTGAGGACGGAACGGAATTAAAACATAAGATAACCGAACTGTAAATATAAATTTCCCGGCGTTCAAGGTCTATTCATTCTCGGTTTCTACGACAGGGCTCTCCCCGCTGCGTGGCAAAGCCGGCCACGAACCCACCCGAAATAACACGAAATCCCGGTGCTCTATTCATGTCGATTCGTGTGCGTTGTGGATAGTTCCTTCCTCCGTCGAGCATGAATAGACCCTGCCCGGCTTTCTCTAGATTGTTGTGTGTTATCTTAAATCCGCAATCCGCAATCTATTTGATCGCTTTCAAGTTGGCCGGTTTGGCGAAGAGCGTGTCGGCGATGGGGCGGTTGAACTCGACCGAGTCGTAGCTGATGCGGTAGGTCTGATCGCCGCCGCGATAATGATCGATGATGAAGGGCAGGGTGATGCCGCCCGTGGTCAGGAAGCGCGCATAGCGATCCTCTTCCTGCACGTCCGTGCCTTCACCATTCGGACGTTTGTAGAGCGCCTTGGCGGGCAGGTTGTCCTTCGCGCCGAGCTCGAAATCGACAGTGAAGCCGTCCGGATAAGTGAGCCGCACGGTCTCGTTGCGCCGCGCCAGTCCCGCTTCGCGCCGCCCAATGTAGGTGAGCGTTGCGCCGTCTTTGCGCCACCAGCCGCGCAGCAGGTTGTCGAGGCTCGTGCGGATTGAGACCTGAAAACTTTCAATCGAGGCCGGCGGCTTATCCTTGATGCTGCGCTGTGCGGCGTCGAAGCCCCAGCCGGTCTGGCCGACGAAAGTATCGATCAGGTGATTGCCGCCGCCGCGAAACTCCGTCCGCTCCTTATCGGGGAAGACATAGTAGTCTGTGAAGGACTGGGGCAGTTGCGATGCGCCTTTATCGAACGGCGTGATCACGCCGCGTCCGATGGTCGAGCGCACGCCCAAGTACGCGTCGCCGCCCATAGCGCCGACGGCGCGCGCGACGATCTGCTCGGCCCTGTTCTCTTTGGCGAGTTGCTCATCCGGCTTATTGGCTAACTGTTGCTCGGCGACAAGCGCAGCCGGCAGGCACAGACAAAGCGCGAGCGGCAGCACTAAGCGCAGGGGTGTGCGCAGCTTGGAGGAGTTATTGCTCATGTCGGTTTGTTAAAACAGTGACGAGTGACAAGCGGCAAGTGACGAGCAAGCAGTTTATTAACTTGTTACTCGTCACTTGCCACTGTACTTAATTGTCGAGCGGCTTGATCGTGATCTCGCCGTTCTCGTAGTCCACGACGAATTGCGAGGCGTCTTTCCACTGCGCCGTGATCGGGAGTTTGACTTTCTCGTCGATGTGGCGCTTCAGGAAGCGCGCACCGTAGGTCGGGCTAAAGCCCTTCTCGGTCAGGCTGTCGATGGCGCGCTCGGTCACGTTCACAGTCTTACCCTGCCGCTCCATCTGCCGGCGCATCTTGCCGATGTAAATCTGCGCGATCAGTTTGACCTCGTCCATCGTTAGCGGCGAGAAGACCACGATCTCGTCGATGCGATTGCGGAACTCAGGCGAGAAGCGCGTCTCGGCTGCCTTCATCACCTCGCCCTTGATCTGGCGCATGTCGCCCAAGCTCTTCGTGCCGAAGCCCAAGGGCTTCTCGTACTTCTTAAAACTCTCCGAGCCGAGGTTCGAGGTCATGATCACGATGGCGTCGGATAGATAAACTTTCTTGCCGCGCCCGTCCGTCAACCAACCTTCGTCGAAGCCTTGCAGGAACAGATTCATGAGCGACGGCGAAGCCTTCTCAACCTCGTCGAGCAAAAGCACCGTGTACGGGTTCTCGCGTAACTGCTCCGTCAGGATGCCGCCGCGCTCCGAGCCGACGATGCCGCGCGGCATGCCGATCAGTTTTTCGATGCCGATGCCGCCGTCCTGATACTCGGACATGTCGACGCGCACCATCTTCTCTTCATCACCGAACATGAACTCGGCGACGGCCTTGGCGAGTTCGGTCTTGCCGACGCCCGTCGGGCCTAAGAAGAGCAGCACGCCGTCCGGTTTATAGTGCGACTCTTTGAGCGGCCCCTTGTTCAGCCGGAGACGTTGCGCGACCGCTTTGATCGCCTCCTTCTGCCCGATGACGCGCTCGCTCAAATCCGTCTCCATGTTGACGAAACGGTCGTTCGTGTCGCGAAAGATCATGTCGCGCGGGATGCGCGATTCCTGCGAGATGACTTCGATGATGTGCTCTGGGCGCACGACCATCGTCTGCGGTTCGTTGATCTCGACCTTCACCGCGGCCGTATCCAACCAGCCGATGGCCTTGTCCGGCAGGTGCAGGTTGCGTATGTACTTCGGAGCCATCTCCAACGCCGTGTTGATGGCGTCGTCCGAGATGGTCACCGAATAATTCTTCTCCAGACGTGGCCGCAGGCCCAACAGTATCTCGCGCGTCTCGGAGAGCGATGGTTCTAGGACTTTCACCAACCGGAAGCGGCGCGCAAGCGCCTCGTCTTCGCCGATATATTCTTTGTATTCCGTCAGCGTCGTCGCGCCAATTATGCGCATCTCGCCGCGCGCCAGCGCCGTCTTGAACATGTTGGCCGCGTCCGAAGACGTGCCAAGGGCCGCGCCCGCGCCGATGATCGTGTGCGCTTCGTCGATGAAGAGGATCAGGTTGTCGCGTTCCTTGACCTCGTCGATGATGCCCTTGATGCGCTCCTCGAACATGCCGCGCAGCATCGTACCCGCGACGAGACCACCCATCTGTAGTTGCACCATGTGCGAGCCGCGCAGCCGCGCCGGCACTTTCTCCGGCTCAAGCTCGACGAGGCGCGCGAGACCTTCGACCACGGCCGTTTTGCCGACGCCGGGTTCACCCACGAGCATCGGCGAATTGGCGCGCTCGCGGTGGCAGAGGATTTCGATCATCTGCTGGATTTCCTGCTCGCGCCCGATGGTCGGCGGAATCTTGTCCATGCGCGCCAGCCGGTTGAGGCTCACGCCGAAGTGCTTCAGATAAGGCGGCAACTCAAACTTCTTGCGATACTGCTCGTCGTCCTGTTCACGCGTGCGCACGTGTTGGCGCACATTCTCCGTCACCGCATCGGCGTTGATGCCGAGATTGCGCAACAGACCCGTGAGCACACCGCCTTCTTGCGCCAAGGCCATGAAGAGGTCAGTCGCTTCGATGGTCTTGCGCCCTTGGGCGCGGGCGCGTTCCATCGCCCGCTTGAACAGGTCAATCGTGTCGGTCCCGATGCGCACGCCCTTGTTGACGTTCTGAAAACGGTGATTGTCGAGTTGCTGTTCGACCTGCATCTTGACCTTGACGGGATCGACCGCCAGATCGCGCATCGTCGTATTGAACAGATCGGCCTCTTCGTGGATGAAGGCGTCGAGGATGTGTTCGACCGCGATGTAGTTTTGATCGCGCCGCTTCGACTCGCTCATCGCGTATTCGAAGACGCGCTGGCCGCTTTCACCGAAGCGGTCTTTGTAAGTGCCGAGATCAACCATGTTGCGTTACCTTCTTGTCTAACAGCCGCGAGCGCGAGGTGGCTTGCGGTAATCTTGTTTTTTTTCGCCCGCCGAAACATCTTACGAGTAACGCCTGTGTCCCGGTTCGCTGCTCGATCCAAAACTGTCGTTAACCCCGCCCCTTGTTCGGCCAGTGTTAGATGCGCCCGTCGCGATTCGGGACGCCTTCCATACTACCGCATCTGATTGCAAAAATCTTGCCATTCTTTTTCGCGCCCCGCACGGCGCTGGCTTTCAACGCAACTCGCCCGTTATTTGCGCCTGAAACAGCCGCCGCGCCAACGTGCCGCCACCCGCCCGGCGGTCAGAGCAAATTCTACCCATCAGTAAAACTGACCGAAAGCCGTGCAGGCGAAGAGTCAAGAGTCCGTAGAGTCCAGAGAGTCTAGAGAGTCAAAAGCGCTTAGCCTTTGACTCTCTAGACTCTCTGGACTCTACGGACTCTCTGAACTTTTCTTAGTAGTCGTAGTCCTCGCCGCCCGGCATCGGGGACGCACCGCCCCGCTTCGGTTCGGGCGCGTCGGTGACGGCTGCGCCGGCCGTCAACAGCAGACCGGCGACCGAGGCCGCGTTTTGCAGCGCCGTGCGGACAACTTTCGTCGGGTCGATGATACCGGCAGCGACGAGGTCTTCATACGCGCCAGTCGCAGCGTTAAAACCTTTAGCGCCCTTCGACTCTTCGACCCGGCCGACGACGATTGCGCCGTCCACGCCCGCGTTCTCTGCGATCCGCCGGATGGGTTCTTCGAGCGCGCGCCGCAGAATGCGGACGCCCGTCCGCACATCCCCGTCGTCGCCTTCTACTTCCAACTTGTCGAGCGCCTTGGCCGCGCGCAACAGCGCGACTCCGCCGCCCGGCACAATGCCCTCCTGCGCCGCCGCACGGGTCGCGTTCACCGCGTCGTCCACGCGCATCTTCTTCTCTTTCATCTCCGTCTCGGTCGCCGCGCCCACGCGTATGACCGCGACGCCGCCCGCGAGCTTCGCCAAACGCTCCTGCAACTTCTCGCGGTCGTAGTCCGACGTGCTGTCCCCGATCTGCCGGCGGATAGTTTTCACACGCCCCTGTATGTCCGCGCCCTTGCCCGCGCCCTCAATGATCGTCGTGTTGTCCTTGTCCACGATCACGCGCTTCGCCGTGCCGAGGTCGTCGGTCATAACGTTCTCTAACTTGATGCCGAGGTCTTCGGTGATGACGCGCCCGCCGGTCAGCGTGGCCAGATCATCAAGGATCGCCTTGCGCCGGTCGCCGAACGCTGGTGCTTTCACGGCGCAGACCTTGATCGTGCCGCGCAGTTTGTTGACGACGAGTGTGGCGAGCGCGTCGCCGTCCACCTCTTCGGCGATGATCAGGAGCGGCTTGCCCTGTTGCGCCGTCTGCTCAAGGAGCGGTAGCAGATCGCGCATCGCTGAGATTTTCTTCTCGTGCAACAGAATCAGCGGCTCGTCTAAGACCGCTTCCATCCGATCCGGGTTCGTCACGAAATAAGGCGACAGATAGCCCCGGTCGAACTGCATGCCCTCGACGATGTCCAGCTCCGTCTGCAACGTGCGCGACTCTTCGACCGTCACCACGCCGTCCTTGCCGACACGCTCCATTGCTTCAGAGATCAACTCGCCGATCTCGCGGTCGTTGTTCGCCGACACGGTCGCGACGTTTGCCAATTCGTTCTTGCCCTTGATGTCCTTCGACTGTTTCTCAAGGGCTGCAACCACAGCCTCCGCGCCCAACTGTATGCCGCGTTGCAAGGACATAGGGTTCGCGCCCGCCGTCACATTCTTCACGCCCTCGCGGAAGATGGCCTGCGCGAGCACGGTCGCGGTGGTCGTGCCGTCGCCCGCCGCATCGTTCGTGCGCGTCGCGACCTCCTTGACCATCTGCGCACCCATGTTCTCGTACTTGTCCTTCAACTCGATCTCTTTGGCGACCGTCACGCCGTCCTTCGTAATCGTCGGCGAGCCATACTTCTTGCCGAGCACGACGTTGCGCCCCCGCGGCCCCAACGTCACACGCACCGCATTCGCCAGCGTGTTCACGCCCTGCAACATCGCCTGCCGCGCTTCCACATCAAACTTCAATTGTTTCGCTGCCACTTGGGATTCTCCTTAAACGTAGTCAATGGAAATTAATATCTGTTACATCGCGCTTGCTCACTCGCTGCCCGCTTGTGCCTTGTTGCTGGCACGTCCGACTTGCACGCGCGCAGGACGGAGCAGTTGCCCGCCCATGCGATAGCCGCGATTGTATTCGGCTGTGACCGTATGATCGCGTTCAGGTTCAACCTCGATGGTATCCACCGCCTCGTGCTGTTCAGGATCAAACTGTTCGCCGATGGCGTTAAATGGCTCTGCGCCGGCTGCGATGAGCGCCTGCTCGAAGCCGGTGATCGTGCCGCGCAGACCGTCGAGTAAAGCTTCCAACGTGCCGCCCTGCTCGGCCGCATCGACCGCGCGTTGCAGGTTGTCGAGCACGGGCAGCAAGGACGAGATGAACTCGGCCTTCGCGCGCCCGGCGCGTTCATCGGCCGCACGGTTCAGACGTTGCCGCGTCGCATCCGTCTCGCGCTGCAACTGCGCACGCACCTGCTCGAAGCGTGCTTGCACGTCGAGCGCCTTCTGTTCGGCGGCCCGCATGCGCGCTTCCAACTCTTCCACGTAGGTCGGTTTCAAACTCGGCGCATCGGCCGCACCTTCCTGCACCGTCACACCCTCTCCCGACTCGTCAGTCCGCACGCGCCGCCGATCCGTCACGCGCACGCCCTCACGCGGCGTATCTTCCTCGCGTCGCTCGCGCGCCGGCTCGGCTGCATTCTGCTCAGCCATACTCTGCCCCCGCTTTCCCCTGCGAAAAGTTACCATGTGCTTATTGCGGATTGCGGATTTAAAACCCTTCGTTCTTCAATCCGCATTCCGCAATCCGCATTCTTATGCTGTCGCCACGGCCGCGCCGTCGGCGCTGAATTTCATCTCATCGCCGTTGGCCGAGACGTGCAAGACCTGACCGGGCAAAATCTCGCCGCGCAGCAGTTTGACCGCGAGCGGATTCTGGATGAGCGTCTGGATCGCACGCTTCAAGGGCCTTGCGCCGTAGAGCGGATCATAGCCCTCGCGCGCGAGCAAGGCCCGCGCCGAGTCGTCCAACTCCAATGTGATGTTGCGCTCCGCCAACATCTGGCGCAGGCGCACAAGCTGCACGTCGATGATCTGCGTGATCTGTTCGCGCGACAACTGATGGAAGACGACAATGTCGTCGATGCGATTCAGAAACTCCGGCTTGAAGTGCTCGCGCAAGACTTCAAGCACGGCCTCGCGCACCTGCTTCTCGTCGTCCGAGACCGCCTGTATCTCGCGCGAGCCGAGGTTCGAGGTCATGATCAGCACGGTGTTCTTGAAATCGACCGTGCGCCCCTTCGAGTCGGTCAAACGGCCATCGTCGAGTATTTGCAGCAGCACGTTGAACACATCCGAGTGCGCCTTCTCGATCTCGTCGAAGAGGATGACGCTATAGGGTCGCCGTCTGACAGCTTCGGTCAACTGCCCGCCTTCCTCATAACCAATGTAACCGGGCGGCGCGCCGATCATACGCGCGACCGCGTGCTTCTCCATGTACTCCGACATGTCGAGCCGTATCATCGCGCGCTCATCATCGAAGAGAAACTCTGCGAGCGCCCGCGCTGTTTCGGTTTTACCGACGCCAGTCGGGCCAAGAAAGATGAACGAGCCGACGGGCCGGTTCGGGTCTTGCAACCCCGCGCGCGCGCGGCGCACTGCATTGGCTACGGCCGTCAACGCCTCGTCCTGCCCGATGACGCGCTCGCGCAGACGCTCTTCCATCGTGACGAGCTTCTGCATCTCGCCTTCGAGCATCTTCGACACAGGGATGCCCGTCCACTTGGCGACGACCTGCGCCACGTCCTCTTCGTCCACCTCTTCCTTGAGCGTGACGCCTTGCTGCTGTATCTCCGCTAGCTTCTCATGCTCGACCGCGAGCTTCTGTTCAAGCTCAGGAATCTTGCCGTATTGGAGCTCGGACGCGCGCCCCAGATCGCCCGCGTTGCGCGCCTGATCAAGCTGTAAGCGCAACTGCTCAAGCTCAGCCTTCGCGGTGCGCATGCGCTCGATGTGTTCCTTCTCGGACTGCCACTTGGCTTTCATGCCGGTGGACTTTTCCTTTAGGTCGGCGATGCGCTGCTCGATGTCGTGCAGCCGTGCCTTGGCCGGCGCGTCCTCTTCGCGCTGAAGCGCCTGCCGCTCGATCTCCAACTGCATGATCTCGCGTTCGAGTTGATCGATCTCAATGGGCAGCGAGTCGATCTCGATGCGCAGACGTGACGCCGCCTCGTCGATCAAATCAATCGCTTTGTCTGGCAGGAAGCGATCCGTGATGTAGCGATTCGATAGCGTCGCCGCCGCCACGATGGCCGCGTCCTTGATGCGGACGCCGTGATGCACCTCGTAGCGCTCCTTCAGTCCGCGCAAGATCGCAATCGTATCTTCGACCGTTGGCTCGCCCACATAAACCTGTTGGAAGCGACGTTCAAGCGCCGCGTCCTTCTCGATATATTTCTTATATTCGTTCAAGGTCGTCGCGCCCACACAGCGCAACTCGCCGCGCGCCAGCGCCGGCTTCAACATGTTCGACGCGTCAATCGCGCCCTCGGCCGCGCCCGCGCCGACGAGCGTGTGCAACTCGTCGATGAAGAGCACGATCTGTCCCTTCGCGTTCTCGATCTCTTTCAGCACGGACTTCAAACGATCCTCGAACTCGCCGCGATATTTCGCGCCCGCGAGCATCGAGCCGAGATCAAGTCCGACCAGCCGCTTGTTCCGCAATGTCTCAGGCACGTCGCCGGAGACGATGCGTTGCGCCAGACCTTCGACAATTGCAGTCTTGCCGACGCCCGGCTCGCCGATAAGCACAGGGTTGTTCTTCGTGCGCCGCGAGAGCACTTGAATCGTGCGCCGGATTTCGTCGTCGCGTCCGATGACGGGATCGAGCTTGCCTTGCCGCGCGAGGTCGGTCAAATCTTTCGCGTACTTTGATAACGCCTGATAGTTCGACTCGGCGTTTTGATCCGTGATGCGCGAGCCGCCGCGCATCTCTGCGACGACCTTGGCGAGATCGTCGCGGTTGACGCCGTGCTGGCGCAGGATGCGCCCGGCCGCGCCGTCCTTCTCGTCCACGATGGACAATAACAGATGCTCGGTCGAGATGAACTCGTCTTTCATCTCTTCGGCCTGCTTCTGCGCGGCGGTGAAAAGCTGGCTCGTGCGCGGGCTGAAATACTGCTGCCCGCCCTGCACTTTGGGCAGGCGGCCCAGTGCCGCCTGCGCGTCGTTCAAGACGACCGGCTGGTTCGCGCCGAGTTTGCCGAGCAGAGGGCGCACGATGCCTTCGGGCTGCTCCAAGAGCGCCACGAGCAGGTGCTCCGGCTCAACCTGTTGATGTTGGTTGCGCTCGGCCAGCTCGATGGCGGATTGAATCGCCTCCTGCCCGCGCAAAGTAAATCTTTCTAAACGCATAATTCAAAAAATAGATGCTGGATGTCAGATGTCAGATGTTAGCTCTGACTGACATCCAGCATCTAGAAGCTATCTCAAAAATACGAAGCCGCTGGTGCACGCTTCAAAATGTTCAGGGAACTCGCACTCCTGTTTCGGTCAGAATGATTTTTGAGATAGCTTCTAGTATCTGACCTCTTATTTAGCGGTCGCAGTCTTCGTCTGCGACTCGGCCTGCGCCTCTATGGTCTTGGGCGCGGTCTTAGCGCTCTCGCCGCCGATCTCTATGCGGCGCGCCTTTACCTCTTCGCGCTTCTGGAGCGTGACGCGCAGCACGCCGTTCTTGTACTCGGCGGTCGCGTGTTCGGCAGAGACGGTCTGCGGCAGCGTGAACGAGCGTGTGAACGCACCGTAGGCGCGCTCGACGCGGTGATAGTTGTCCGCCTCGTCCTTCTTCTCGAAGCGGCGCTCGCCGCGCAGCGTCAGGACGTTGTTCTCGACGGTCAACTCGAAGTCCTCGCGATTCATGCCCGGCAACTCAGCTTCGAGCACGATCTGGTCTTTGTTCTCGAAGATGTCTACAGACGGGGCCCACGCGCCGCGCGCGATGCCGCCATCGTCGTCAAACGAGCGGGACAGATTGGAAGAGAACAGGCGGTTGACTTCGTCTTGCAGCAGACGCAACTCACGGAACGGATCGTAACGGGTGATTGACATGACTTAGTTCCTCCTCAACAAATTAAGGTCTTTTGTCGGACGCTCACGCCGCCTCTCTGTAAGGGCCTCTGTGCGACCTACATGTGGTAGCTGAGCGTAGCTGCATAATAATAGTTGAGTGGATTTTTGTCAAGTCGCGAAAATGCCTCGCTAAGCTGTTGTTTGACTTGGCTTTAAAGGGAGCAGGTTTGCGCGGCTAAGGTCTAGCCTAAGCCGAAGAAGCGTCTGATCGAAGAGATTAACCCTTCCGATTCCTCTTCGACCGACCTGTTAGCAGCCGAGGCGGCGAGGGCGGCCCGCCGTTCGGCGATGATGTGGCTGAGCGATTCGACCAACTCCGGATTGGTCTGAAATAGATGCTTCATCGCCTGATGCCCGATCTCGACCACCTCCGTCTCTTCATCCGCGACGACGTTCGCGGTACGCGGCTCGCCGGTAAAGAGCGCCATCTCGCCGAAGAAGTTGCCCTCGCACAGAGAGGCGACGGTGCGCGCCTGCCCGTTGTCGTTGATGCGCACTTCGACGCGCCCGTGATGGACGACGAACATGGAGTCGGCCGATTCGCCCACGCGGATGATCGCCTCACCCGGCGCGTAGACATGGCTCTCGGAATTGGCGGCAAGTTGCGCGAGTTCTTCCGTCGAGAGCGGCGCAAAGATATCCACGGCCGCGAGCCGTTCGGCGAGGCTATCGACGCCGGTGGTGCGGGGCGGTTTGGGCCGATCAAGAAAGAGCGTCTGCGTCGGGTAGGCGAAGTTCAGCCCGGCGCGGCGGAAGGCGTACCAGATGCGCTGGCGCACAAGCGCGTCCGTGTCGTTGTAGCGCGCGTAATCTTCGAGCCAGTACTTGACTTCGTAATCGACGCCGCTCGCGGCCAGATCGCATATGCGGACGACCGGCGTCAGGTCGCGATTGACATTCTCGGCTTCGCGCACAGCTTCGCGCACGACGTGTATGACCTTGGCGGGCGAGTCCGTGTAGAGCGCGTTGAAGAAGACGATGCGCGCGTTCGCGTTCTCGCGCGGGCAGACCTCGACAAACTCTTTCGCGATCTGGCTGTTGCTGATGAGCACCAGATGATTCGAGAACGTTCTGATCTTCGCCGCGCGCCACGTCACGCTCTCAACCACGCCTGTCCACTTGCCGACCGTAATCACGTCGCCGACCTCGAACGGCCGGTCGGCGTGGAGCGAGATGCCGGAGAAGAGATTGCCGAGCGTGTCCTGCAAGGCGAGACCGAGGATGACACCCAGCAGGGCCGAGCCGGAGAGCAGCGCGCCGAGCGAGAGATCGAAATAGTGTTTCAAGAGTGAAGCGGCGATGAGGACGTAGGCGATGATCGCGAAGATGTCGCGGATGAGGCGCGGCGCTTCCTGCCCTTTGCGCAGACGGAAGATGAAGCCGAAGATGAACGCGTCCGCGAGCCGCACGACGAGAACCATCAGGCTGAACCACAGCGCAAGCTGCACGATGAGCAGCACGCGCTGGTAAGCGTTGTTCGCTTCAGTGGCTGGCAGAGCGAACATCTCGCGCGTGGTGAGCGTCTGCGGCGCGAAGGCGGCGAGTGCATAGAGCACGAACGCGCTGATGGCGACCACGACGAGCGGGACGAGGAGTTGTTTACGTTGAATCATTTCACGCGGCCCCACCGAAGAACGACGCGGCGACCAACAGCAGAGAGAGCAGCGAGACGATCAGCACGGTCAGCCACGCGACCAGATTATAAAGCCGACCGTTGGCGTGCGCGCCCATCAATTTACGGTCACTCGCCAGCCGTGTGATGGCGACGAGCAGCACGGGCAAGAGCAGCCCGTTGATAAACTGCGTGACCACCAGCACACGAAAGAGCGGCAGGTTGGGCAAGAGCGCGATAAATGCGCCGACCGCGATCAGAAACGTAAAGATGCCCTGAAAGATTGGCGCTTCACGAAAACTGCGCGACACGCCTTTCTCAAACCCCAGCGCTTCGCTGATCGAGTAAGCGGTCGCGAGCGGCAGCACGCCCGCCGCTAACATAGACGCGCCGAAGACGCCGACGCCGAATAGCACACGCGCGTAATTGCCAGCGAGCGGCGCGAGCGCGCGCGCCGCTTCGGCCGCCGACTCAAGCTCGCCCGTGAAGCCGCGCGCGTGCAAGGTCGCCGCCGTCGAGACGACGATGAAGAACGCAATTGAGATCGCAAACAGCGTCCCCGTCCACACGTCGAGGCGCGTGAGCGGCAGGTCTTCTTCGGTCACACCTTTTTCGACGACGGACGATTGCACGAAGACCTGCATGTAGGGCGAGATGGTTGTGCCGATGAGCGCCATGACCATGTAGAGATAGCGCGTGTCGAAACTGAAGGTCGGACGCACAAGGCCATGTGCGACCGCGCCCCACTGCGGGCGCGCCAGAAACGCCGACACGATGTAGCCGACAAAGACGAGCGACATGATGAGAAACACGCGCTCGACCCGGCGATAAGAACCTTTGACGACGAGCCACCAGACGAGCAGAGAGGCGAGCGGCACGGTGATGTATTTCGAGATGCCGAATAGCTCAGACGCCGCCGCGATGCCGACGAACTCCGAGACGGTCACGCCGCCGTTGGCGACAAGGAGCGCGAGCATCACCAGCATCGTCCAGCGCACACCAAACTGCTCGCGGATCAGATCGGCCAGCCCTTTGCCCGTCACCACGCCCATGCGCGCGCACATCTCCTGCACGAGCGCGAGGCTGATGGTAATCGGGATAAACGTCCACAGCAGTTGATAGCCGTACTCCGCGCCCGCCTTCGCGTAAGTGGCGATGCCGCCCGCATCGTTACCCGCGTTGGCCGCGACCATGCCGGGGCCGATGATGGCGAGATACGCGATGAGACCGCGCCGCTGCACGACCGTGCGCCGCACACGCCGCGCCCCGCGCCGCCACAGACGCCGCCCCGTCTCCCGCACATCTGCGCCCGTCTGCGCCACTCGCTGGGTCTCCGTCGTTCATCTTACTAGCGTTCACCGACTTAGTCCGCCGAGTACATACCCGATCTCTACAACTCTGATAGGCTTACCGGTTTGCTCCCGCATCTCACGGGCCAGTTCAGGCGTGTAAGGCACATACTGAACCGGCATCTCTTCGCTGAAACAATATCTTCTGCCAAAAAACTTAATGCTTATAGATGGAATCGCTTCCACTAAAATGTACTTCCCGGCGGGTAGCGACGGGCGATCCAGCCAATGTGAAAACTTTTGACCTTTTGCTTTGTACCATAGGCTGTATAACTCAAAAACGAGAGCCTGTCTGAGATTTCTTGATCGGGTCTTCGGATTTCCGTAGCGCAATAACCATAGGAGCCACGAAATCCTTGTCATCATCTGCACCCGCAAACGGCGACTGCGCCGCAATCAAAAAATCTTTGGCAAGCGTTGCCGCCAGCCTTTGGGCAGTAGCAACTCCATCGCGTCGTCCACGGTGACGATGCCGGCGATGTCGCCTGTGTCGTCTATGACGGGCAGGGCGAGCAGGTTGTATTCGGCGATCTTGTGCGCGACATCTTCGGCGGCGTCGTCCGGGTGTGCGTGCTGGAACTCTTCGCGCATGACTTCGGCGAGCGGCGCGCTGGGGTCGGAGAGGATCAGACTGCGCAGCGCGATGACGCCGTTCAACTTCCAAGAGCCTTCCTGTTCAACGACGTAGAGGTAATAGATCATGTTCGGCGTCTCGGCCATCTCGCGCAGGCGGGCGAGGGCTTCGCCGACCGTGAGGTTCTTCGGCAGCGTGACGAACTCGGTGGTCATCAAGCCGCCGGCCGTGTCGTCTTCGTAAGGCAGTAGCTCGGCCACGTCCGCCTGCTCCTCACCCTCCATGCGATTAAGCAAGTCTTCGGCCTTCTCTTCGGGCAGGTCGCCGAGCACGTCCGCCGCTTCGTCGGGCGACATCCATTCGAGGATGTCGGCGGCGCGCTCCTCGTCCATGTCGCCGATGATGCGCGCCTGACTCTCCTCCGGCATCTCTTCCAAGGTCTCGGCGGCCGTCTCATCGTCCAACGCTGCGACGACCTCCGCGCCCTGATGTATGGACAGAGACTCGGCGAGCCGCGCGATCTCGACCGGGTGCAGGCGCGCGAGTTTGTCACGCGAAGATTTCAGACGAACGGTTGCGGCATCGGTCGCCAAGTAACCCACGTCCGCCCAATCGATCACTTCGACGGGGCGACCCGAACCAACGAATCCGGCCGGCGCGAGTCTGCGCCAAAGCCCTTGCAAACTCACGTCCGCGCCCGTCACGCGCCACTCGCCATCGACGGGGATCAGTTGCACGTCGTTGACGCGCACGACGCGCTTGCCGTCCACGTCGATCAACTGTTTGTCGAGCACATCGCGCGCGAGCAGCACTTCGCCGTCGCGCCGCGCGAAGGGTCTTAGATCAAGCGTGTCGGAGACGAGTTGCGCGCCGTGCTCGTCCATCCGGGCGACGCGTGCGCGCGGCAGATAGAAATCGCGCCGCCCGTAGCGCGCGACGAGGCCCGTCACCGGCGGATGGTCTTCACCAAGCCGCACGATGACATCCTTGATCGCCGCGACGCGCTCGCCCTCCACATCGCGCAAGGGCCGGCCCAACATCTGCGAGAGATAGAGCATGGGGGCAATATAAAGGCAAAGACGAGGAAGGGAAAGCGGTTCGGTAAAAAAGCGACGTACTGCCAGGAGCGCGGGCATCCCTGCCCGCCATGAGCGCGTGCGCGCGAACAAATGGACTCGCCTCACGGCTCGTTGGCGGGCAAAGATGCCCGCGCTCCCGGCTACGACTTGTTTGTTTTACCGCGCGCGAAGGATTTCAAGGGCCTGTGCGACAACAGGATCGTGCTCACTTCGTAAGTCAGCGCGTGTTGGCGCAACCGTCTCGTCGGGCGTGAGACCCGTGCCTTCGAGGCGTGCGCCGTTGGCGGTGCGATAGTCGAGTTCGCTGAGGTCGAGTGCGCCGCCGTCGGGTAGTGTGTGGCGGCGACGGACGCCGAGCACGCAGCTGCAGGTGGCTTCGCCGACGAGGCGTGCGCGCCTGTGTTCGTGTAGCGCGGCGCTGAAGATTTCGGCCGCGCTGGCGGTGCGTGCGCTGACGAGCACGACGAGCGGGCCGGCGAAGTCGGCGACTTCGTCGGCTGCCAACAGGAGTGCCGTGCGGGTCTGCGGTTCAGATGTGATCTGCCCGGCGCGATCCGTGAACCGGCCCAAACTCGTGCCGGCGGGCAGGAACGCGGAGGCGATGTCGGTCATCGCTTCGGCGTCGCCGCCGCCGTTGTCGCGCAGGTCGAGGATGAGTCCGCGCGCGCGCCGCAAGTCCGTGCGCAGTGCGCGCGTTAATTGAAGCGCGATCTCCGGCGTGAACGTGTTGAAGGTGATGATGGCGTAAGCGCCCGCGCGGCGCACCTGAAAAGCGGGCGCACGCACGGCCCATGTGCGCGTGAGTTGCACCGTCTTTGTGCGGCCGTGCTCGTCTGCGAAGACGGCGTTGACAGTTGTCTCCGCGGGGCCGTCGAACAGGCGCGCGAGTGCTTCGCGGCGTGCGGCGCGTGCGGTTGAGCTACCCGTGAACTCTACGCTGCGACGCGTGAACAACTCGGCGGCCGCTGCGCCGTCAACGCGCAGCAGTTCATCGCCCGCGCGCACACCGGCGCGGGCCGCCGCCGTGTCCGGCTCGACGCGCGCGACGACGAGCGCGCCCGCTAGTTCACGCAAAGATATGCCGGTCGTTAGATAACGCGGCCGTTGCCAGTCCGTATACTCGCCGGGCGCGTAGACGCGTGTGTGCGCGTCATGTAGCGGCGCGACGAGGCGACGCATGATCGCGTACAACTCGTCCTGCGTCTGCGCACGGGCCGCCAGCGGGCGCAAGGAAGCGCCCCACGCAGACCAGTCAACACCGCCGAGCGCCGGATCGTAATAGCGCGCGCCCACCGTCGTCCACACATCATCAAAGACCGCGAGCCGGTCTGCGGGCGTCGCGGTCGTAACAGTTTTATGCGCGGAGACGACCGGTGATAACAGTTGCGCCGGTGTGAAAGTCAGCAGACACACCAGCGCGCAAATAAACCCGCGCCAGCCTGTAACCCATTGCTGAACCTCGCGCTGCATCATTACAAACTCAATCCTGCTTAGCGTCCTCTCTTTGCGCCTCCAGCGTCTTTGCGTGAGGTCATATTTACGAAAGATAAGTCTCACGCAAAGACGCAAAGAAGAAAGCACGTTATTCCTTGCTCGCCTGCGCTGGCTTGCGAAAGTTGTA
Organism: Pyrinomonadaceae bacterium; assembly: GCA_045807745.1. Classification (GTDB taxonomy): domain Bacteria; phylum Acidobacteriota; class Blastocatellia; order Pyrinomonadales; family Pyrinomonadaceae; genus QHXQ01. The sequence goes on along the minus strand of JBJMGT010000022.1, from coordinate 278,419 downwards.
GCGTAGCAGTGCGTGCACGGGCACGGGTTGGCCGGCGCGCAGGGCGGGGAAGAAGTGCATCTGCCGCACGGTCGCGACAACCGCCTCGTTCAAACCATAACCGGCCCAGCGCACAATCTCCACTTGCCTGACCTCGCCATCAGCGTCGATCTCGACCAGCGCATCGACGGTCGCCTCCGCCGACATGTGCGCGGCCGGCGCGGGGTAAGCAGGCTGCAAACGCCGGTAGGGGCGCGGCGCACGCACTTGCGCACTGTCTGCACTGTCAGCATCCGACACGTCCGCGATGACCGGCGTATCGCGCGTGATGGCCAACAGCTTCTCGTCGTGCTCGGCCGCGCGCGCGGTGCGCAACAACTCTGCGTAACGTTCGACGCGGCGGGTCAGTTCCGCGAGCATAGCTTTCTCTGCCTCTGGCGCGGTCGCGGCTTCGACGCTCGGTTGCTCCCACAACAAGAGCCGGCCCGTGCGACTGCTGACGAAGAAGAGCGCCGCGTATGCTTCGTAATAATCTGCGCGGTCGAAAGCGGAGCGACGCAAGGTCTCGGCGGCGCCCGTGACAAAGAAGTCGCAGCCGACGGCCGCGCCGAGGTCGCGCGCCTCCGCGAGCGACAAGTTGAGCGAACCTGTGTAACCCACGCCGCGCGCCGCCGCCCGCGCCTGCGCGCGATTGACGACGGTGAAGTCCGGCAGCTTGGCGAATGCCTGCGTCAACAGATCGGCCACATGCGCGGCCGTCTCCGTCTCGCCGAGGTCAAGGAGCGCAAGCTGCACCGGGCGTGCGAGGCCTGCGGGCGCGCTTGAGAGGCAGAGCCACAAACATGTGCCTGCGCAGAGCAATAAGCGCAAGGGCCAATTCGATCTCGCGCTGGTGCGAAAACCTGTGAGCATAACTGTTGCGGTTAATCGCCAACGACCTGTGCGGCCGGTGCGGTGGCATGGTAGAGCGCGTAAATCTCGTCTTTGACTTCGGGCGGGAAGCAGATGCGGTGCAGTTCGTAGCGTTGCAAGCCGCGCACGACCTCGCTGACTTCGCTGATCTCGCGCACGCGCGGGCGGGCGTAGCCGTCTTCGACGTAGATGCGTGCCTTCGGCTCGGTGTCCGCGCGGTAGTAGTTGTAGTAGGGCACGTCGCCCGCGTGATCCTCGATGAAGTAGTACTCAGGTGCGAAGCCTGCGCGCGCGACGACGGCGCGGGCGGCGGCGAGAAAGTCTGCACGCTCGTCGGGCGGCATGTCGAGATCAATCGCTTTGAAGAGGCGGCGACCGATGAAGCGCGTGCTCAGATCGCGCAGCACGGCATCGTCCGCGCGCCGCCATTGCTTGAGATGAAAGAGCACGTCGGAGTCGTCCATCTCCAGATGGTCGGCGATGGTGAGCGGCTCGCGGTGGAGCAGCTTGGCAAAGGCCGTGTCGCGCGCGCACCACACGTCCGCGCCCGCCGCGACGAGTTCGAGCGCACGGCTTAGGGTTGAGCGCAGGACGGCCTCGGCCGACCGGAGCGTGCGATGAAAATAGACCTGCCGGAACATGTAGTAGCGCGCTTGCAGATATTCTTCGACCGCGTAGATGCCGCGCGCCTCGACGTAGATGCGGTCGTTGGTTTCATCGACCGCGAGCGCATTGATGATCCATTCCAAGTCATAGATGCCGTACTTCGCGCCGGTCATCAGCGAATCGCGCAGGAGATAATCCATGCGATCCACGTCCAACTGCGACGAGACGAGTTGCGCGAGCCAAGCGGGTTGAAAGCTACCTTCGATGATCTCGGCGACGCGTTCCGGCAGTTGCGGCGCGAATGCGCGGAGCACGCGGTTGATCTCCGTCGCTTCGGCGCGCACCGCGAGCGCCGTCAAGTGCTCGTGATGAAAACCTAAGACTTTCTCCATCACGTGCGAGAACGAGCCATGCCCCACGTCGTGCAAGAGCGCAGCGGCCCGCGCGGCGGCGCGATCCGCTTCCGCGATCTGGTAGCGCTCGCCGAGCCGATCAAGCACGCGCGTGATGAGGTGCAGCACGCCCAGAGAGTGTGTGAAGCGCGAATGCTCCGCGCCTTGATAGGTGTAGAGCGCGAGACCGAGTTGCTTGATGCGGCGCAGGCGTTGGAACTCAGGCGCGTCGACGAGGTCGATCAGCAAGCGCCCCTCGCGCGTGTCCGTGCGTAGGCGAATGATGTTGTGGACTGGATCGCGATAGATGCGTTCGCTCACGCGCGCGAGTCTAGCATAAGCGCTTGCGGAATGCGGATTTCGGATTGCGGATTAAAAGAAGTCGTCTCTTCAATCCGCATTCCGCATTCCGCAAGCAGCGGTTACTGTTTTTTGTTGGCGGCGATGAACTGCTCGATCTTTTTCCGTTCGGGGTAGTCGGGCTTCTGGGCGAGGAACTTCTCGCACTCGGCGACGGCTTCGGTCTTCATGTTGAGCGCGTTGTAGATGTCGGCGAGGCGCAGGTGGACTTCCGCTTTGCCGACGGGGTCGAGTTGCAGCGCGGTGTTGAGGTAGTTGACCGCTTGCTGCGCCGCGTCGTTCATGGCGTTGATGTTCTGCGAGCCTTGTTTGATCTCGCGCAGCAAGGCGCTCAAATAAGCCTCGCCGAGAAAATGATTGGCGTCGGCCGATTTGGGCTGCGCGCTGACGGCGCGGCGCAATACTTCAATCGCGCCCGTGTAGTCCTTCTGCGTCATGCGGAGCTTGCCCAAATCCAGCAGCGCCAGACTGAAGGTCGGGCGGGCTTGTAGGGCATGTTGATAGGCGTCTTCGGCGGCCGCGAAATTCTGTTGGATGAAAGCGACCGTGCCCAACTCAGTCCACGCCTCGAAGTCTTTCGGATCAGCGGCCACGAGTTGCTGTAAGAGTGTAAGGGCCGGCGCATACTGTTTCTTCTTCACGGCCTCTTCCGCCTTGTCGAAGAGGCGCGTGTTCTCCGGCGCGCGCTCGTAGTGCTCCGCGGCCGCGACGACGCCGGCCTTGTTGGGCTGCTTACCGCCGACCGACTTCCACTCCAGCAGGATGTCCTGCCGCACGTCCGTGCGCACCGCGCCGTAGACCGAGGCGCGCACGCGCGCGACTTCCATGTTCTCCATCAGCACGACGATGTCGTACTCGCCGGGGCGCAAGTCCTCAAAGCGATAACGACTGTTCTTGGCCACATTCTGCCGCCCGACGATGCCGCCCCGGCGCTCGATAAGAAGAAGCTCAAAACTGATGGGCTTGAGACCGTCGGTTTGGCTCTCGTCAACTTTGAGATCGCCGTAGAGCGTGTGTATGCCGGGGGCGGCTTGTGCTGCGACCGCGTAGGGCAGCGCGAGCATGAGCAACGCGCCGAGCGTCAAGCGAGAGCCTGCGCGCCATGTCCGGCGGACGGCGTTGCGCGCTGCTTGAGTAAAGCCGAACAGGGCAGACTGGCAGGTCGCTATCCACATGCTCGATGCTCCTTTCAACACACGGCTATGGCGATTGCGCGCGCCTGGGGCGATTTGCGAGGCCTGACAAAATCGGAGAGGGGAACGCAGGCGATTCTAACACCACCCGCGCGTACCGCGCACGCCCTACGCTCGCCGGGCTGGACAAACAAAAAAGGGCCGGAGGGTTTTGTCCCCGGCCCTTGCAAGTGACGACGGCGGCACGAGGCAAGACTGCCGCCGCCCTCGGTTAGTAGATGAACTTCACCGCGAATTGGATGATACGCGGATCGTAAGTGTCCGAGATCTGCCCGAACAAACTGCTCAAGATGTTGGTGCTCGGATCACGGAACTGCACCGAATTCGGGAGATTGAAGAACTCGGCGCGGAACTCCATCTTCAAACGCTCGCCCACGAGCGGCGTCAGCTTGCTGATCGCCAGATCGAGGTTGGTGCGATGCGGGCCGCGGAAGGCGTTGCGCCCCAACGAGCCGTAGGTGCGTATCGCTGGGTTAGTCACGCACGCCGAACAGGTCGCGCCGCCAAGGCCAGCGGTCGTGAAGTTGCTCGCGTTGAACCATCTATTGCCCAGCCCACGCGGGTCGAGGAGTGTGATCGTGCCACCAACCAGATTGGCGCGCACCAGATTGGGATCGCCTACGGCGGACGGCCCCGGCCGCGTGCGGCTGCGGCTGAAGCCCGCCAGCACGTCGATCGGGAAGCCGGTGCGCCAAGTAAAGATTGGATAGAGACTCCAGCCTTGCGTCAGCCGGTGTGGGCCCGATTCCCACATCGTATCAAACGGCAAGTCCCAACCGCCGCTGGCGGTGAAACGATGCCGGATGTCAAAGTCGGAACTGGCGTAGAACTGGTCGAAGTTATACGCGGGCACGCGGCTGTTGCGATTGCGGAAGCCTGAGCCGTTGTCGAGCGAGTGCGCCCACGTGTAGCCGATGGTGAAGTAGGTGCGCCCTAAGAAACCCGTCTTCGTGGGCGGGCGCTGCAAGCTCAACTGCATGCTGTTGTAGTTGGCATGACCGACATTGCGGAACTCGTCGATGTAGCTAAACGAGGTGTCAGTGTTACCCGGCTGCGTGTTCAGCACGCGATGCGTCGTGCCGAGCACGAACGGGTTGCGATCCGTCAAGAGCGTCAGCTTGTGCGAGATGCTGCCCACGTAGCTCGCCTCGCCGATCAGGTTCTTGACGATCTCGTGTTGCAGGCTCAGGTTGAATTGATAGTTGTACGGCGTCCGCAGGTGCGGATCGACGAAATAGACGCCGCCGCCGCCGAACGGCAGGAAGCCGGCGTCACCGAAGTTGATGTTCTGGGCCGGCGGTCGAGATGGGAACGGATTCGGCTGCCCAGCGTTGCCAAGCGGGTTCGCAAACGGATCGGGCCCCACCGTCCGATCAAGCCCAACGTCCACGAAGCCGAAGAATGGTGCTTGCCCGTTGAACTGGAGGTTATCCTCACCCTTTAGGATGTCGTAGAAGACACCAAAGCCGCCGCGCAAGCTGGTCGTGCCCTTGCCGAACGGATCCCAAGCGAAGCCGAGGCGCGGGGCGAAGTCGTTAAAGTCGGAGAAGTTCGACCCCTTGGGCGCACCCGCGTCGCCGGGGAAGAGCAGTCCGAGCGGCGCGTTCGGGAAGCGCGTCGAGCGCTGCCCCGGCACAATCGAGAAGGAGCGCCCGCGCGTGTCATACTTCGGCTGGTTGTACTCCCAGCGCAGTCCGTAAGTGATCGTCAGGTTCTTGCGGAAGCGCCACTCGTCTTGGCCGAAGAAGTAGACCGAACGCGTGCGGATGTCGGACGGCGCTTCGCCAAACTGGAAGTACTCGTCGGGCGCGCCGAACAGGAAGTCCGCGCGGTCGTTGCCCGTGGTCGAGCCGAAGAAATCGAACTCGCCGTTGACGTAGAAGTCGTACACCGTGTTGTTCTGGTAGGCCGAGTAGTTGCCCCCGAACTTCATGGCGTGCTTACCCTTGATCCACGAGACGGTGTCGAGCCAGTTGAAAGTGTTGTTGATGAGACTCGTCGGCCCTTGCGGGCTGAAGCCGACGCTCATGCCGCTATCGAAGCCTAGCCGGGGCGGCCCACTCGGGTTGTCCGGCGTAATCGCGATCCCTAGCTCGGCCGCCGTCGGCAGCTTGCGCTGCGGCACAGCCTGCGTCTGATTGTCGCGCTGCGCCGTGAAGCGCAGGTCGTTGAGCACGTTCTGCGAGAAGACGGTGGTGTAAGCGAGGTTGGCGAAGTGGCGAGTGGAGCTGGTCGCGACGGGGAAACCCGGCGTGTTGACACCGCTAAAGGGCAGGATCGTCGGGTTCTTGAAGCGCCCCAACGTCACGGCGAACTTGTCGTTCTCCCGCACGTTGAAGTCGAACTTCATGGTCAACTCGTCGAAGTTGTTCACCGAACTGCCTTGCGACTTCAGTGTGCCTGTCGGCGCAGTCGGGAGCAGTCCGGCGGCGATGTAGCGCTGCGCGATAGTGTTGATGCGCGTGGGATCAATGATCGCCTGCGCCCTGAGCGCCGGGTTGGGCTGAAATTGTGGGTTATGGATGAGAAAGTCCGCCACGCCGGGGTCGGGGCCGCCGCCGTTGGAGTGCGAGAAATCACCGCGCAACTCTGCCGGGGTAAAGACCTGAACAGAGCCGAGCGTCTGCGTCTGCACCTGCCGTTGCCCCTGATAGCTGAAGAAGAAGAACGCCTTGTCGCGGAAGCTCTTGGTTCTGGGGCCGCCCTCACCGAAATGCGGCAGCACGATGGGGCCGCCGACAGTGCCGCCGAACTGGTTGCGCTTCAGAATTTCACGGGGCACATTGTCGCGGTTGTTGAAGAACTTATTGGCGTTGAGCTTGTCGTTGCGCAAAAACTCGAACAAGGAGAAGTTCAGATCGTTTGTGCCCGACTTGGTCACGACGCTGATGATGCCGCCGGCATTGCGCCCGTACTCGGCCGTGTAGTTGCTGGTGAGCAGGCGGAACTCGGCGACCGTGTCCGGGTTCGGGTTGAAGACGATACGATTCGACAACAGGTTGTTGTTGACGCCGCCGTCCAAGAGGAACGTCACGGAGTCGGCGCGATTGCCCGCGATGTTGAACGTGCCCGCGCCGCCGTCCGACGGATTATCCTCCGTCACACCGGGTTGCAGGAGCGCAAGCTGCAACACGTTGCGCCCGTTCAAGGGCAGGTTGACGATGGGCCGGCTCGTGACGGACTGACCCAACGTCGGGTTGACCGTCTCGACGCCCGACGCGGTCGAGGTGACTTCCACCGTCTCATTCGGCGCGCCCGCTTCGAGCGTGGCGTCGATCTTGAGCGACTGGTTGATCTGGAGCTTATTGTCTTCGGTGATGAACCGCTTGAAACCCTGCCGCTCAATCGTCACGCGGTAAGTGCCGATGGGCAGCGAGACGATCTGGTAAGAGCCGTCTTCAGCCGACATGGTGTCACGCGTGATCTGCGTTGTCTGGCTGCCCGTGTTGGTGACGGTGACCTTCGCGCCGGGGACGACCGCCCCCTGCTGATCGGTGACCGTGCCTAAGATTTTGCCGCTTGCTTCCTGTGCCTTGGCGGCGGAAACCGCGCAGAGCAGACAGAATGCAACTGCTAACGCTTGCCAGCAAATTGTCTTCTTCATATATGGACTCCGGGTTGGTTGGGCCGCGCGGGGCAAAGTGCCCGCGCCGTGTGGTCAGCTTTAAGTTTTGACCTTGTGAAACGCTGCGCAGAAGCGATTGAATGCTTACGAGTTAGACAGCGTACAGTGCACTGGACAGAAACGTAAATCTTTTGCTGCAAGTGTTATTCCAATGGTGGCACGGGCGCGGACTTAGAGAGGAGGGCGCAAATAGGCAAAGCGGCGAACACTAGGCGGGCGGAAACTCTACCATCTTCAAAAATTTGGATTAGCTCGTATCCAAATTTTTGAAGATGGGCGCGCTATTCAATGGTGTCGAGCAGATGACCGAGTTTCCGTTTCTTGGTACGTAGATAATGAAGCGCCGCGTCCGACGATTCGACTTCGATGGGCACGCGCTCGACCACTTGCAGTCCCGCCTCTTCGAGCGCGCGCAGCTTCAGCGGGTTGTTCGACATGACGCGCACTTTGCACAGACCCAGATCGAACAGTATCTCGGCGCACTGCCGGTACTCGCGCAGGTCAACCGCCAGCCCCAATCGCTCGTTGGCCTCGATTGTGTCCGCGCCCTCGTCCTGCAAGGCATACGCGCGAATCTTGTTGATGATGCCGATGCCGCGCCCCTCCTGCATCTGATAGACGACCGCGCCGCGGCCCGCTTCCTCAATGAGTTGCAGTGCGCGCTGCAGTTGCGGCCCGCAGTCGCACTTCAGCGAACTGAACACGTCGCCTGTCAGACACTGCGAATGAATCCGCACGAGCGTCGGCACGCCCGCCTCCAACGGGCCTTTAAAGAGCACGACGAACTCCTCGTCGCTATCAAGCGAGCGATAGCCGCCGATCTGAAACTCGCCATAGACGGTCGGCAGGCGCGCAAACGTCACGCGCTCGACCGACAGCGTGCGTGGGGCCCAAGGGCATTCCGCCGCCAATACTCCGGACTTCTCACTCATAATTAAAATAGCTCCGCCGGGCGCGCCCGAAAGCTGTAGACCCGGATTGGTAACGATTAGTTGGCTGCCATGAATTATAAGAGTAGCGCGCGCCGGGCGACAAGCAGACAAGTGTCCGTGGTCAGTCGCCAGATGCCCGTTGTCTTCCTTCCGTGAGCTAAAGCCGACGATGAGCCAAGCAACTACCGCAATAGGTACAACGGACAACTGACCACGGACGACGGACAGTTTTAGTTTTTCTTTTCCCGCCGTCGCGTTAAGATAGACCCGCTTGCACCTGACATGAACAATGGCTGACGACGACACGCGCACGACTCTGCCGGAGAACACACCGCTGCCGACCGAGGAGCGGCGGCCGGCGCTCGTCTTCCTGCGCGGCGAATTGTTGGCCGCACCCATCCCGCTCGAACGCAGCGAGATCGTTCTGGGCCGTGCGCTCGAAGCCGACATACGCATCAACGACCCGCGCGCCTCGCGCCTGCACGCGCGCATCAGCGTCGCACACGAGACCGACGCGCCGCCCGTCTATCAACTGACCGATCTCGGTTCGACCAACGGCACGCTCCTCAACGGTCGCCCCGTCGTCGCAGCCACGCTCCACGACGGCGACAAAATAACCATCGGCGAGCACCTGTTGCGCTTCGAGTTACTCGACGACGTGGATCGCGAGTACCAGCGCCAGATTTATCGGCTGCTTGCGCACGACGAATTGACGGGCCTACTAACGAGCAAATCCTTCTTCTCGGAACTGCGCCGCGAAGCAAGCCGCGCCGAAGCCGACGGGCGACCCTTCTGCGTGTTGATGATGGACTTGGATCACTTCAAACAGGTCAACGACACTTACGGGCACTTGGTCGGCAGTCAGACACTCGAAGAGGTTGGCGGCTTGATCACGCGCGCCCTGCGCGCGGGCGACGTGGCTGCACGCTTCGGCGGCGAAGAGTTCGCCGCGTTTCTGCTTGATGCTGACGCCGCGCAGGCCCACGTCGCCGCCGAGCGCGTGCGCACGACCATCGAAGCGCACACGTTCGCCGCCGTCCGGCGTGGTGCTTCGGCCGAGTTAGCGCCCGGCTTCCACATCACCATCAGCGTCGGCATCGCTTCGTTCCCGCACGACGCGCGCGATCCCATCGAGTTGATCGAACTGGCCGACACGGCGCTCTATCGCGCCAAACAATCGGGGCGCAACCGCGTCGTCGCCTACGCGCCCGCGCCCGACAGCACGCCCGCCCGTCCGCTATCCGCCCGCGATGCGCCGCGCGAACCGCCCGCGCAATAGCCCGCGCCGCAAAAAAGTAAGCAGTGCGCAGTTAACTTGAAACTGTGCCCTGCGCACTGTTTTTGCAACCTGTCTCGGCCATGCGCGTGTAAGGCTCGGCGGGTTGTTTGTGCGGCGTTCTGTGGTCGGTTGCGCCGTCCCTGTGCAGGCGTTATGCTTCCCGTTGAGCCTTTGCTAGCGCACCCCGGCCGATGCTACTGCCTAGGCATTAAATCGTCTTAAAAGATGAGACTGTAAGTGATCGACCAACTCAATCTTGCCAGCCAGCCTTTTCGCAACCGGACGCTGCCGTGGACGGTCGCGGTCACGGTCGCGCTCGCGTCTGTGTTGGCGCTCGTCTTTATCATCAGCGCGGGGCGCGAGGCGCAGGCGCGCGCCGACCGCGCCGAAGCTGACGTACAGGACTTGCGCCAACGCGAGCAGAAGCTGCGCGCGACGGCCGAGGCCGTTGAAAGCACGTTGACGCCCGAACAACGGCTCGTGCTTAATGCCGCGCATGAGATCGTGGATCGCAAGAACTTCTCCTGGTCGCAACTGCTCGCCAATCTGGAAAACTCTTTGCCGTCGAGCATACGCGTGTCGCGCATCGCCGTGCGCGACACGCGACAGGTCAACAATCAGACGCGCGCCGAATTAGAACTCACGGTCGTCGGCAAAACGCCCGCCGACATCACGCGCATGATCGACGAAATGTCGCGCGCCGGCATCTTCTCGGCCGAGTTGTTGACGCAGACGCCGCGCACCGCGAAGGGCGAGCCGGGCATCGAAGCAACCTTGCGCGTCTACTACACGCCGCGCCCCGGCGTGATTGTGAAACCGGAACCGGATGCGACGCCTGCGCGCGTCGCCGCCAACGCTGAAGCGCGCGGCGCGGGAGCGACGCCATGAAGCCGCTGCGTCCAACCAAAGAAGGGCCGCAGACGACAAGCGAGACTCTGCGCAGTCGTCTAACCGTCGTGCGCAACACGCGCCGTGTGGGTGCGCTCGGCCTGCCTGAGATCATCGCGCTCGCGGCCGCTGCGCTGCTGCTGTTGCTCACGCTCGCAGCCTACTCGTTCTATCTTGTCCCGCAGCGCAACCGGCTCGACGCGCTCGGGCAAGAGCGCGCGCGGCTGGAGAAGCGTCTGCACGACGCGGCGGAGGTGGAGCAGCAGCACGAGGACAAGAACGCCATCGTCGCCGACATCACGGGCAGTCTCGAACACTTTGAGACGGGCGTGCTGGCCGAGCGCGGCGCGAGCAGCACAGGGATCATCGAAGAGTTGAACCAGAAGACCGCGCACAACAATCTCGCGCGCGCGCAGTTCTCCTTCACGCACCAGCAGGAGATGACGAGCGAGCAGTTGCAGCAGCAACAGCAGCGCCTGCTTGCGGGCGGTGGTGGCGATACGTCCGCCGCGCGCGGTCGCCGCCGGCAAAGCATCTTCCCCGGTATCGACATCAGCCTGACGGTCGAAGGCTCTTACGCAAGCATTCGCCGCTTCATCCACGACGTGGAGGCCAGCCGCCGCTTCATCGTCATCGACAGTGTAGAGCTTGAAGGCGTGACGGACGCGAGCGCGACGCGCGCCGCCGAAAGCAGCGTCGGGCGCAATCAACTCGTCAGCCTGCGCCTAGACATGTCCGCCTACTTCCGGCGCGCCGGCGCGCAGATGGGCGCAACGGCCACGAGCGACGGCACATCACAATAAGGCTCTCGGGCCAAGCGGCGGAGGTTTTAAGAACTGCCATGCCACTATTCGAAGGCAAGACCCCACAGGAACGCTACAAGACCATCGCTGCGCTCGCGCTCGGCCTGATCGCGCTACTCTTCTTAGGCCGCATGCTCTTCGGCTCGTCAAGCTCGCCGATGACAACACGCCGAACCGTCGCTCCAGGGCCAAGACCGGGCGGCCCCGCGCAGCCGCCATCCCCGACGGACGAGACGATGCCAGACATTCGCTCCGTCCCGCCTATTGTCCATGCAACGTTCGACGGCACTGATGGCGGGCGCAACATCTTCGCGTTCTACGAGCCGCCGAAGAAACCTGATGCGGCAGCCTTGGCCGCGCTGATCCCGACGCCGACGCCCACGCCGACACCGCCGCCGCCGCTGACGTTATCAGGTCTCACGCCGGCCAACGTCTATGCACAGCAGGGCGATTTCACGCTCACGGTCACGGGCGACAAGTTCACGGCGCAGACGCGCGTCTATATGGATGGGCAGGAAGTGCCGACCACTTTCTCAAGCGCGCAGCAACTCTCGGCCAGCGTCCCCGCCGCGCTCATCAGCGCGCCCGGCTCGCGCCAGATCATGGTGCGCACGCCCGACGGGCAGCTCTACTCGAACGCCTTCCCGCTCTCCGTCGGCGACCCGCCCAAGCCGCAGTACACCTACATCGGACTGCTCGGCGGGCCGCGCTACAACGACAAGGCAATGCTCAAGTCGCCGCAGTCGAACGATGTCGTCACAGTGCAGCGCGGCGACATTGTCGGCGGGCGCTTCCGCGTGACCAGCATCTCCGAGCGCTCGGTCGATTTCATGGACACGCAACTCAAGATCAAGCACACGCTCCCTTACGTCGAATCGCGCGGCCCCGGCGGCCCGCGCCCGTACATCCCACAGCCGCCCAGCACTGCCGATGACGACGACGAGCCGCAACAGTAACGCGCGCACACAGCCTGTGCGGCCCCACGAGCGCGGCTACACGCTTGTGGCGCTGCTCGCGTTGATGACGATCCTCGCCATTGTCGCGATGAGCGCCGCGCCCTCTCTGCGCCAGCAGTCGCTGCGCGAGCGGGAACAGGAAGCCATCTATCGCGGCGAAGAAGTGGCCGAAGCGATTGTGCTCTACACGCGGATTAAAGGCGCGCCGCCGACCGAGATGCAGCAACTGCTGGACGGCGTCGATGTCGGGATCAAGAAGATACACATCCTGCGCCCCAGTGCCGCGATCGACCCGCTCTCGCAAAAGGGCGAATGGAAGTTGGTGCACCCGAGCGACAAGGTGGTGGGCGAGTTTCAAGATCGCGTGATGGAGTACACCAACGGCGTCATCCCCGATACGCGCGAACCGTTCTTCAAACAGTTCGCGCGCCAGATCACCGGTCTCTCCGATCTGAAGCGAGATAAAGACACAGACAGCGACAAGGGCGAGTGCGGCGACGACACGGAGAGTAACGCTTCGGGCGGCCCCTTCATCGGCGTCGTCAGTCGCAATCGTTGTCCTTCGGTCATCACCTACTACGGCATCGAGCGTCACGACCTCTGGGTCTTCACTCCGCTCTTCCGCTGACGCGATCTCGATCACATCAACAGTCGAACGCAAGCGTGCATGTTGCACCCGCGCATGTGCGCTCAATGCCCGATCAGCGCCGCAGTTGACGCGTACGCTTGAACTCGCGCGCGAAATTTTTTTGATCGGGAATGAATTAAGTTATTGACATCTGATCGCTTTATGTTTATAAGTCCAATATGTTGTGCGCCGTTTACACTAGGCCACAAGAGAAATATCAACACAGTATCTTGTGGTCGTAACCAAGACCAACTCAGAAAAGGAGCAACGAAGACTTATGGCAACAAAGAAAGCTGGTGGTGCTAAGAAGGGTGCTAAGAAGGGTGCCGCCAAGGGCGGCGCGAAAAAGGGCGGCGCGAAAAAGGGCGCCAAGAAGAGATAACAACCTCCTCGACCTAGGGAACGTCACAACCTTTCCGGGCGCACACAAACATCTGCGATCTCAAGCGAGATCATCAAAGCGGACGGCGATTGCTAATACAGCGCGCCGTCCAACTTTTTTGCAGATGTTAGATGTCAGAGATTGGATACTGATTTTGATCTAACTGACATCCAACATCTAACATCTGATCATGCTGCGCGTCGCCCTCGTCGAGCCGGAGATACCGCCGAACACTGGCAACGTCGCGCGTCTGTGCGCGGCGACGCGGACGCCGCTGCATATCGTCGGCGTCACAGGTTTCCGCTTGGACGAGCGTGCCGTGCGCCGTGCGGGCTTGGACTATTGGCCCGAAGTCGAATTGCATCGGCATCGTGATCTGACTGAATTGAGCGCGGCACTCCCCGCCGCACGCTTCGTCTATCTCACCACTAAGGCCACGCGCGCTTATACCGATTGGCATTTCACCGCAGCCGACTGTCTGGTCTTCGGGCGCGAGACGCGCGGGCTGCCGGAAGATTTGTTGCGCGCCAACTGGCCCAATTGCGTGACCATCCCGATGCCGAATCCGCGCGTGCGCAGCCTAAATCTCGCCACCTCGGTCGCCATCGTGCTCTACGAGGCGCTGCGCCAGATGAACGCCCTTTAAGTTCGAGTTAAAAGTCCTAAAGTCCCCGATAATCGCGGAGATCCGCGCCTGTGCGGGCAAAATCGGCGCGTGCGTGTTAACATGCTCGTTTCCGCGCGGGACTGAAAAACGCGGCGGCTTTATCTATAGGGAGTCATCATGGCTGAAGAGCGACAGGATATACGCAACATCGCCATCATCGCGCACGTCGATCACGGCAAGACGACGCTGGTGGACGCGATGCTCAAACAGGCGGGCACGTTCGGCGCGCACGAGCACGTGCGCGACCGCGTGATGGATTCGATGGACTTGGAGCGCGAGCGCGGCATCACGATCATGGCGAAGAACGCGGCGGTGCGCTATGGCGACGTGAAGATCAACATACTGGACACACCGGGGCACGCGGATTTCGGCGGCGAGGTCGAGCGCGTGTTGAAGATGGTGGATGGCGTGATGCTCTTGGTGGACGCCGCCGAAGGGTGTCTGCCGCAGACACGCTTTGTCTTGCGCAAAGCTTTGGAGGCGCGGCTGCCCGCCATCGCCGTCGTCAACAAGATCGACCGGCAGGACGCGCGCCCCGCCGAGGTGGTGGACGAAATCTACGAACTGTTCTTAGACCTCGACGCGACCGACGAGCAGATCGAGTTTCCAATCCTCTACGCCGTCTCGCGCGATGGTGTGGCGAAGAAAAGTTTAACGGATGATTCGACCAATCTGCGGCCGCTCTTCGATCAAATCGTGGCGACGATCCCCGCGCCGAAGGCGTTGCGCACAGATGCGCTGCAACTCTTGGTCGCCAATCTCGATTACAACGAATATGTCGGGCGGCTGGCCATCGGGCGCATCTTCTCCGGCGAGATCGCGCAGGGCGATATGGTGGTCGTGATCAAACGCGACGGCGCGCAGGTGAAGACGCGCGTGTCGCAACTCTACGTGTTTGAAGGGATGAAGCGCGAGGCGGTGGAGCGTGCGCGCGTCGGCGAGATCGTGGCGCTTGCCGGCATCGAGGGCATAGAGATCGGCGAGACCATCACGAGCGTCGAGAACCCGCAGGCGCTGCCGGTCATCGCTGTGGATGAGCCGACCATCTCGATGATCTTCGGCGTCAACAACTCGCCATTCGCGGGCCGGGAAGGCAAGTACGTCACGTCGCGCCAACTGGGCGAGCGCCTTGATCGCGAAGTGCTTGGCAACGTCGCGATCAGGGTGGAAGAGACCGGCTCGCCCGATCAGTTCAAGGTGTCTGGGCGCGGCGAGTTGCAGTTGGCGATCCTAATCGAGATGATGCGGCGCGACGGCTACGAGCTACAGGTCTCGAAGCCGGAAGTGATCACGCGCGTGCGCGACGGCAAAACTTTAGAGCCGATTGAGCAGGTGGTGGTCGATTGTCCCGAAGAGTTTATCGGCGTCGTGACCGAGGCGATGGGGCGGCGCAAGGGGCAGATGACGAAGATGGTCAATCACGGCACGGGGCGCGTGCGGCTTGAGTTTGAAGCGCCGTCGCGGGGCCTTATCGGTTTTCGCAACGAGTTCTTAACGGAGACGAAGGGCACAGGGTTATTGAACACGATCTTTCTGCGCTGGGGCGAGTGGTTAGGCCCGATGCGCGGGCGCGCTACGGGGTCGCTCGTCGCAGACCGTGCGGGCGACACGACGACCTTCGCGCTCTTCAACCTGCAAGAGCGCGGCACGATGTTCGTGCGCCCCGGCGTGCGTGTGTACGAGGGCATGATCGTCGGCGAGAACGCGCGCTCGGTCGATCTCGACGTGAACGCGATCAAGGAGAAGAAGCTGACGAACATGCGCGCCTCGACCGCCGACGAAGCGATGCGGCTCGTGCCCGTCAAAGAGTTGTCGCTCGAACAGGCGCTTGAGTTCATCGCCGACGACGAGTTAGTCGAAGTCACGCCGCAATCAATCCGCCTGCGCAAGCGGGTGCTCGCCGCAAACATGCGCCCGAAGAAGAAGCAGGAGGCCGGCGCTTAAGCGGGGCGGCGCGCGGTCGTTGCGTCGTCTGCATCCGCGTCGTCGTCATCCTCATCCTGCGCGGGGTCGTAAGGCTCATAACCTGTAGTGTCGTCGTAGTAGTAACCGCCGGGGGGGCGCTCTGTGGGGGCGCGCTCCGGCGGTTCTGTTGTATCATCGCGGCGCTGGCTCATGACGCACTCCGTAACGGTCATCCAAGCTTGATTATACGGGTTGCCGAGTCGTGCAAGCGATCCCATCTTCGGCGGCAGACAAAAACTATATGAAGCTTAGTCACCTACGGCGCGCAGGCGTTGCGCTTTGCCTACTCTCTCTGTTCACGAATCAACTTGTCGTGGCGCAGCAACCGGCAACCGCGCCGGCGAAACCGTTCGAGTTGACGGTGGACAGCATCATGCGCGGGCCCCGCCTTGTCGGTTATCAACCGGGCCAAGTCTACTGGTCGCAGGACAGCCAGCGCGTCTACTTTCGTTGGAAGCAGGCGGACGAAGCGCGTTTGAAAGAGATGAGTCTCTATGTTGTGAACCGCGACGGCACGGGCTTGCGCCGTCTGTCGGAGGACGAGGCACGACTCGCGCCGCCCGCGAACGGCGAGTTGTCGAAGGATAAGACGATGACCGTCTACACAGACGACGGCGACATCTTCATCTACGAGCACGCACGGGGCACGCGCCGGCAAATCACACGCACGACCGACACAGAGACGAACGCGCACTTCACGGCCGACGGGCAGCACATCTACTTCACGCGCCAGAACAATCTCTACGTGATCGCGCTCGACGGCGGCTCGCTCGTCCAGTTGACAGACATACGCACGGGCGGTGGCGGCGTCGGTGGCGCGCAAGCGGCCGGCGGTGCACAGCGACAGGGCGGCGACGCCCAGCAGCGCGGCACGGACAGTCAGGAGTATTTGAAAAGGGAAGAGCGCGAGTTGATCGACGCCGTGCGCGAGCGTGCGGAGCAACGCGAAGAGCAGGAGGCGAAGCGCAAAGCGCGCGAGACGCGTAAAGCCTTCAATCTGCCGCCCGGGCAAGCGCCCGTCAATCTCACGCTTGCGCCCGATGGCAAGTACATCGTCGCAACTATCGGCGAGCCGGGCGCGGGGGCGAAGAACACTATTGTGCCGAACTACATCACCGAGTCGGCTTATACCGAAGATATACCGGGGCGTACCAACGTCGGCGACACACAACGACACACGCGGCTCGTCATCATCAACACGGAGACGGGCGAGACGAAGAACGTGGATCACGGGCAGCGCATAGAGGTCGCGCCGCAAGTGCGCACGCGCACCGAAGCGAACGCGACCGAGCAAGCGCAGCGCGAACGCGGCGTCGTCCCGCAAACTGGACAGACGCAACAGCAGACGCAGCAACAGGGACAGCAAACAGTCCAGGGGCAACAAGGTCAACAGCAACAGGGTCAACAACAGCCACCGCGCACGCAGACTGAAGGCGCGCGTGAAGCACAGGCGCGCGACCGCGATGTTGACCTTGAAGGCTTGCAGTGGTCTGAGGACGGCCGCCACGCCGTCCTGCTCGGCTTCTCGGCGGACAACAAGGATCGTTGGGTGCTGTTGCTCGATCCGGCGACGGGTAAGACGAAGACGCTCGCGCATCAGCACGACGACGCATGGATCGACGGCCCCGGCGCGTTCACGCTCGGCTGGTTGCCCGACAATGAGCACGTCTATTTCGAGTCGGAGCAGACCGGCTACGCGCACCTCTACACCGTCTCGACGGGCGGCGGCGAACCTGTGCAGTTGACCGCCGGGCAGTTCGAGGTCTCGGCTGTGCGTCTGTCGAACGACAAGACGAAATTCTATTTCATCTCCAGCGAGGGCAGTCCGTTCGAGCGCCATCTCTACTCGATGCCCGTGACGGGCGGCGCGCGCACGCGCATCACGGCGATGACCGGCAACAACCAAGTAGACATCTCGCCCGACGAGACCTTGCTCGCAGACGTGCGCTCGTACAGTAACAAGCCTTGGGAGTTATACCTCGTCGCCAATAAGCCCGCCGACTCAGCGCCCGCGCCGGAAGCCAAACAGGTGACGACCTCGCCCATTCCAGAGTTCTTCACGCACGATTGGATCGACCCACGCATCGTCAGCTTCACGGCGCGCGATGGCGCGACCGTCCACGGGCGCATGTACATGCCCTCGAAATGGAAGCCGGGCGGCCCGGCTGTCATCTTTGTGCATGGCGCAGGCTACTTGCAAAACGTGCATCGTTGGTGGAGTCAGTATTATCGCGAGTACATGTTTCACCACCTGTTGATGGAGCGCGGCTTCGTCGTACTTGATATTGATTATCGCGGCTCGGCCGGTTACGGCCGCGACTGGCGCACAGGCATCTACCGGCACATGGGCGGCAAGGACTTAACCGATCACGTGGACGCCGTCCAGTATCTCGTCCGCGAGCACGGCGTCGATCCCAAACGCGTCGGTCTCTACGGCGGGAGTTATGGCGGCTTCATCACTCTGATGGCGATGTTCACCGCCGCCGACACATTCGCGGCGGGCGCGGCCCTTAGGCCCGTCACCGACTGGGCGCACTATAATCACGGCTACACCTCGAACATTCTCAACGTGCCGCAGAGCGATCCGGAAGCCTACAAGCAAAGCTCGCCCATCTATTTCGCCAACGGTCTCAAAGGCGCGCTCCTCATCTGTCACGGCATGGTGGACACGAACGTGCACTTCCAAGACACCGTGCGCTTGGTGGAAAAGTTAATTGAGCTACGCAAAGAGAACTGGTCGGTCGCGCCCTACCCGGTCGAAGATCACTCCTTCGATCGCGAGACGAGTTGGGCCGACGAATACAAGCGCATCCTTAAATTGTTTGTCGAGCAACTACACCCAGACACTGTCGCACCACCTGCCAGCCAACGCGGTAATGGACGCAGACGTTAAGCCGTAAAGTGCAACGATAAAGGGGCAGTACCACATGTGTGCGGATGGTGCTGCCTTATCCGTTGTGCTCACGTAATCGCATCCAAGCGTAGCCTTCCATAACAACTGCCGCGGTTGTGCCTGTGCCAGACGCCTTAGCAGAAT
Organism: Pyrinomonadaceae bacterium; assembly: GCA_045807745.1. Taxonomy (GTDB): domain Bacteria; phylum Acidobacteriota; class Blastocatellia; order Pyrinomonadales; family Pyrinomonadaceae; genus QHXQ01. The sequence continues at coordinate 259,815 of JBJMGT010000022.1, read as the reverse complement.
TCTCTTGCTTAGTAGAGTAACAGTTGTTACACTCAACTCGCTGTTACATCCCATCCTGCCTTAAAGCGTTCATGCAGAACTGGCTCTTGCTGATTCACCAGTTGCCGCCGAAGCCGACGAACCTGCGGGTGCGCGTGTGGCGCAAGTTGCAGCGGCTGGGGGCCGTCGTGATCAAAAACTCGGTCTACGTCTTGCCCGCCGACGAGAAGACGCACGAAGACTTTCAGTGGCTCAAGCAGGAGATCGAAGCGGCCGGCGGCGAGGCGACGGTGTTCCGCGCCGGATCGGTGGCTGGCGCAACCGACGAGGAGATCATCGCCATCTTCCGGCAGCAGCGGGACGCGGATTATGCGCGCCTCACGGCCGAGTTGGGCGGTTTGGCGGGCGCGATCCGTGAGCAGAGACGCGGCGGGCATCTCTCCGCCAGCCGTAGCGCCCGGCACGAAGCCGAGTTGGAAAAGCTGCACGCCGAACTGGAGCGTAGCATCGCGACGGATTTCTTCGCCGCGCGCGGTCGCGCGCCAGCCATCGCCGCATACGAGCGTTGTCAGCAGGCGCTACGCGCGGCGCTGTCTCGTGCGGGCGCGGCCGGCAAAGCGAGCGCGGATGCAGGCGGCCCGTTGAAACTTGCGCAGTATCAAGGGCGGCGCTGGGTCACGCGGCGCAACCTGCACATTGATCGGCTGGCATCTGCTTGGCTCATCAAACGATTCATTGACGCGCGGCCCCGCTTTGTCTTTGTCACCGAGGGCGAGACGGTCGAGGGTGGTATTCCATTCGACATGTTCGGCGCGGAGTTAACGCATCACGGCGAAGACTGCACGTTTGAGACTATGCTGAAGCAGTTCGGTCTTGAACGCGACGCCGCGCTCAAAGAGTTGGCCGAGATCATTCACGACATTGATCTGAAAGATAATAAGTTTAACCGGCTCGAAGCTACGGGGCTGGACGCGGTGGTGCGGGGCTGCGCGGCGTTGCTGCAAGATGATCGCAAGCTGATCCGGCAATGCAGCGAGGTATTCGACGGCTTGTACGCCTTGTTAAGCAGCCGCACTGACCAGAGCAGAACACATAAGGATGGCGGCAAACGACAAACCAGAGGTCGCGCCGGGCAGCGCCGGAAAATCAGCCGCAGCAAGCGTTGATGAAGATCATCAGATGCCATCGTGGCGCGAGGTGTTTCTTTACTTCCTGTTGCTCGGCTTCATCAATGTCGGCGGCCCCGTCGCGCAGATCACCATGATGTTCAATCACATGGTCGAGCGGCGGCGCTGGCTCGCGCCTGAGCGCTTCGTCAAGATTATGGGCTTCTGCCACATGCTGCCCGGCCCCGAAGCTCTGCAACTGGCCATCTACGTCGGCTATCTCAAACGCAAATTGTTGGGCGGCATACTCGCCGGTCTCACATTTGTCATCCCCGGCGCGGTGGTGATGATCGGGCTGAGTTGGTTATATGTGACCTACGGCCGACTGCCGCCGGTCAACGATGCGCTCTACGTCCTCAAGCCGGCCGTCGTCGGCATCATCGCGGCCGGCGTCATCAAGCTCGGTCGGGCCGCGATCACAAATCTATTTCTGGCCGCACTGCTCGTGGGCGCTTTTCTAGGCTTGCGCTTTGCGGGGCTGAACTATTTGCTGCTGCTACTGCTGGCCGGGCTATTGAATCTGCTGGTCACAGAGGGCCGGCCGCGCTTGCGCCGGACGCGGGCGACGATGCCCGCCATCATCATTGGCTTGGGCGCTCTTACTTTAACGGATTCGCGCTGGGTGCAGATGGCTTGGCTGTTTCTGAAGACGGGCTTGTTCAGTTTCGGCGGCGCTTATGCTTCGCTCATCTTTTTACAGCGCGGCGCGGTGGATCAATATCACTGGCTGACGGCGGGGCAACTCTTGGACGGGGTGGCGCTGAGCGTAGCGACGCCGGGGCCGTTCATGCTCTTCACCACGTTCGTCGGCTACGTCGCGGGCGGCCTAAGGGGCGCGCTCATCGCTACGTTCTTCGTCTTTCTGCCGTCGTTCGTCTTCGTCCTCGGCGGCGCACATTACGTCGAGCAGTTGCGCCACAATCGCGCGGCGCAGGCTTTTCTGGCGGGCGCGAGCGCCGCAGTCGTGGGCATCATCCTTGTCGTGTCGCTTGAATTGCTCCCAGCCGCGCTCGTCGGCTGGCCGAGCTTTATCATTGCTGCCACTGCTTTCCTACTCATTGCGTTCCTCAAGACGGATGTGGCGCTCGTCGCCGTCGGCGCGCTGGGCGCAGGCATTATCTACGCGGCAGTGCGCGCACTCGGCTAGCTGAAGTCGGTACAACAATCCGCCGCTACGGCGGCAGAAGAGCATGGAGACGAACAAAATGATTGAGAGCGATAATCGGCGCGTATTGTTGATTAGCAACTCGACGCTGTACGGGAGCGGCTATCTAGATCACGCCGAGGGTGCGATTCGCAGCTTCTTAGACAATGCCGGGCGCGTACTCTTCGTGCCGTTCGCGCTCTATGACCGTGATGCTTATGCCGCACAGGCGCGCGCGCGGTTCGCGGCCATGGGTTACGATTTGGCGTCCGTCCATCAAGTCTCTGACGCGCGGCAAGCCGTCAATGATGCGGAGGCCATGTTCATCGGCGGTGGCAACACCTTCCGTTTGTTGAAGGCGCTCTACGACTTTGAGTTGTTAGCGCCGATTCGCCAGCGCGTCGCAGCGGGCATGCCTTATATCGGTTCGAGCGCCGGCGCGAATGTCGCCGGCCCGACGATTAAGACGACCAAAGACATGCCGATTGTCGAGCCGTCTTCCTTCAACGCGCTCGGTCTCGTGCCCTTTCAGATCAGTCCGCATTACCTCGACCCCGATCCCGACTCGACTCACATGGGCGAGACACAGGAAGAGCGGATTCGGCAGTTCCTCGAAGAGAACGACACTACGGTTGTGGGCCTGCGCGAAGGCGCGCTGGTGCGTGTGGACAATGGCACGACCCTGTTGCAAGGCTCGACGGGCGCGCGCATCTTTCGCAAGGGGCAGGAGCCGTTTGAAGTTCAGCCCGGCGCGCAACTCGACGAACTGATCGCGCCCGGCGCAACGGGAGGTGCTTGATGAAACCTGAGGGCACGCTGTTGCTCAAGCGCCAAGATGTGGCGGCGCTCTTGAGCATAGAAGAGTGTATCGCGGCCGTCGAGCAGGTCTTCCGGTTGCAGGGAGCGGGCCAGACCGTGCCGCCGGGTGTCTTAGGGGTGCACGCGCGCGACGGTGGGTTTCACATCAAGGCTGGACTGCTGCAACTCGACCGCACATACTTTGCCGCCAAGACCAACGCGAACTTTCCACACAACGTGCAGCGGCACGGGCTGCCGTTGATTCAAGGCGTCATCGTTTTATGCGACGGCGAGCATGGCTACCCGTTGGCGCTCATGGACTCGATTGAGATCACGATCCAGCGCACCGGCGCGGCCACGGCGGTCGCGGCCAAGTATCTAGCGCGCGCCGATGCTAAGGTTGCGACCATCTGCGGGTGCGGCAATCAGGGCCGCATCTCGCTGCGGGCGCTCAGCAAAGTTCGGCCCATCGAAAAAGTCTTCGCCTACGATAACGACGAGGCGCAGGCCCAGCGGTTCGCCCGCGAGCTGGCGGCGGAGCTGCACATTGAAGTAACAGCCGTTAGCGATCTGCGCGATGCGGTTAGGCAGAGCGACATCTGCGTCACTTGCACACCGGCACGCGCACCCTTCCTGCAACAAGATTATGTCGCGCCGGGCACGTTCGTCGCCGCCGTCGGCGCGGACAGCCCTGAGAAGCAGGAACTTGATCCGTCGCTGCTGCGCGAGCATAAGCTCGTGGTTGATCTGCTGGAGCAGTGCGCCGCGTTCGGAGAACTGCACCACGCGCTCAAGACCGAGAGGATGAGCAAGGACGACGTACATGCTGAACTCGGTCAAGTAGTGGCCGGTCTGAAATCGGGGCGCACCTCAAGCGAAGAAATAATCATCTTTGATTCGACCGGCATGGCGCTGCAAGATGTGGTGTCGGCCGCCGCCGTCTACGAGAAGGCGATGCGCTTGGGCAGAGGCGCGCTGATGAATTTTGCCGACTAATATGCGTTAGTTAGCTATGCGAAAGGTCAAGCTAAATGAATAAGCAGCTCGTCTTTGTCTATGGGACGTTGCGGCGCGGCGGGGCGGGCGCAATGTCTGTCAGATTTCCCAGGGCTAAATTTATTGCTGAGGCTAAAGTCAGCGGCCGCCTCTATGATCTGGGTGCGTATCCGGGCTTGCTACTTAATGAAGCGAACTCATTGGTGCTGGGCGAAGTGTATGAAGTTGATGATGAGACGCTGACTGAGTTGGATGAGTTTGAAGCCTCAAGCCATTATCGGCGGCAGCAGGTTGCCATCTCCCTTGGGGGCGACAGCAGGACAGGTTGGGTTTATGAACCTGAGCCTGAATTTTATGCACCTAATAGATTAATCACATCGGGTGATTGGCTTGAATATGCTAAGACGAAAACAGACTGGCCTGACGACACCGGGCCGGACGAAGTTCAGAGTTAATCATGCGGCGGCATAGCTTCAGCACCGCCACCTATCAACTCATGCAACCTGCGCCGCCGAGTCTGCCAGCCAGCGCGAGAGGAGAAACGATTATGCAATGGCTCTTTCTGGGCGCGGCGATCTTGGGCACGATCCTCCCGCTCTCGTTCTTCATCCCCTTTCTGGCGACTCATGGGCTTGACGTGCCGCTCATCTTCAAACAGCTTTTTCAAACCAATATCTCGGCCTTCTTCGGCATGGACGTGATCGTCGCAGGTCTCGCGCTCTTGTGCTTCATCCTGTCCGAGGGGCGGCGGCGCGGCATGAAACATCTGTGGGTTTATGTGTTGTGCACACTGCTGGTCGGCGGGTCTTTGGGCTTGCCTCTGTTCCTCTTCGTTCGGGAGCGCAAGCTCAATGCCGAGCGACACGCTTAGGGCAAACCTCACTGACAGCGGCTTTGCAGTCACACGGCGCGGGGGCGGCCAAAGTTATTTTTCGTCGAGCTTGCGCGCGGCGTTCAGATTATCGAAGTTCAAGATCGCGTTGAAGACGAGGAAGTAGCTGCCTTGCGTCTCGCCGCGCCAGACCGGATTGATCGAGAAGAGGACGACGTGCCCGCGTTCGACCGGCACATCAATGACCGCCGGGTGTTGCGCCAACTCGCCGCCGTTTTCCAACAGACCGGACACGAATAGGTCGCGGTTGTCGGCGTAGCGGACAATCACGCGCGGGCGCTGCGCTGGTGGAATGATGTAAGGGTTGTTACGTCGTTGCTCGTCCGTTAAGGGCAGCGCCTGCCATGTCTCGGCGGTTGGGTCTGCCGGCGCTTCGACGGGCACGCGCCCCTGCACCACGTCCGGATCGTCGGGCGTGCCGCGACCCGTAGCGCGCTCGTTCCCGCCTGCGGGCCGTCGCCCGCGCCCGCCCGCGATGTTGCTCACGTTGAAGATCGACGGGCCGTCGGCGTAGACCGAGAGCGTGTCGTCATAACCGTAAGCGATGGGGCTGGTCGCGTCCACAAGCTTCGCGTGCAGGACTGTGCCGACGAGCTTCATACGCTGCGCGCGCCCGCTTGCGACGCCCTGCGTCAGGTTGAAGGCGACGGCGAGATCGGACGTGTCCGTCGCGGTGATCAAAAGGCCACCGCGCCGCGTGAAGTTTTGCAGGTTAACGATCCCTGATAGACCGAGACCGGGGCGCATGTCGGGCGTCGAATCGATCTTGCCGAGGTTGGGCGTAAGTGTAGTTGTCTGCCAAGGGACGGGGTTACCCCACATCGGCATGCCGTTAAGAACCGACTGCGGGTCGCGCCCCGTCGGGCCGAAGACAAGCACGTCGTACTTCGCGTTCAGATTGTCGTCGCGGCTCACGTCCTGCGTGCTGATGTAGTCGTAGGGCACGTGCAGATTGTCGAACGCCAAACGCCACCAGCCCTCGTCCTGTGTGGAGAGCCACGTGTGCACGAGCGCGATACGTGCCGCGCGCGCCGGGTGCGTCTTAACGGTCGGCGGCGCGGTGAGCGCGAAAGCGTGCAAGCCTAGATCATTGGCGGCGCGTTCAAGCTCGGCCACGGGGACGCCGCGAATGATGAATGTGCCGCGATTGAATTTCTGCCCGTCGCTCGTGAACGCCTCTTCGGCCGTTTCGATGTTCGCGTTCTTCAGCCGATAGCGCAGCGTGACGAGCGCGTTGTCGGCGTTGTGATTGATGGCAAAGATTTCGCCCGTGCCGGTCATGCCGCCGGGGGCGTGCACGGGGCCTGTGACACGCTCCATCGCGGCATCGAGCACCTTCACATCGGTCACGCGCACGACCTGCACATCGTACAACTCACCGAACGTCCAGCCGGTGTCGTCGTAAGGCTGGCGTTGCGGATCGTTGGGACTCCAGTATTGATAATCGAGCAAGGCGTCGGCGATGCGACTGTAAGGCTGATCCATGCGGACGATGTAAGAGCCGGCGGGGAACTGGCGCGTCGTTGTTGCTTCGTTGGTCTGCGTCGTCTGCGGATTCGGCGGGCCTGCTTCGCGGCGCTGATTCTCAGGCAGCGCCTGCGTCACCTGTTGCGCGTTCGCGCCGGGGCCCGTCGGGGCAGGTTGGGCGGTCTTCTTCTTCGACTTCAGCGTGACACTGAACGGCGCGGTCGCGCGCGAGATTTCGCAGCCTTGCAGTTGGAGCGTGCGCAGGAGTTCCGCCTGCGTGCCGAGACGCGGATCATCGGCCGGGAAGACGTAAGCCGCGGGGCCTTCGTTCTTCGGTTTCTCAATCGAGCGTTTGCTCTTCAAATAAAAGTTGCGTAGGAACAACTGCTTGTTGTTCGCAAAATAGTTGAGCGCGGTCAACAGCCCCGTCTCTTCATAGTTGTTGTTGTTGCGCTGCGACCACAGGACGCGTGGGAGCGGCGGGTTCTGTCTGTACCAAGTGCGCTCGTACTCGTCAGGCGAGAGTGTGCGCTCGACCGTGTCTGCGCCGCCGTTGCCAAACGTCTCATAGAGTCGGCTGATGCCGTTGTGCGTCGCGGCAAGGAACATCAGATAGCCGGGCGACCACGTATCGAACGTGCCGTGCGCGAAGACGCCGGGCATGCCCATCTTGGTCATCTCCGAGACATTGTTCCAACCGATCATCTGCCACTCGTCCGTCAGGATCGGATCGAGCCAAGCGTTATAAGGCCCGTCCCCAATCGTGTTGTCGTAGAGATAAGGCACGGACTCGTGCAGGTCGTGTATGACCTGCGCCTTCCAATCGAGATATGTGTTCAAGACGTTGCGCGTGAGGTTGAGCGTCAAGCCCATCGCGTCGCGGTTGTTGTCGTGCGCGACGTAGTGGCCCCAGTAGACGAGCGGCGGCCAGTTCTCTTTGGGGTGCGCGAGATGCCAGTTGTACACGTCCACTTGCCGGTCGCGCCCGTCTGCTTCGACGACGGGCGTGATGAGCGTGATGACGTTCTCGCGGATGTTTTTAATGTACGGACTCTCGTCCACGGCCAAGCGATAAGCCAACTCCATCAGCGCGGTCGGCGCGCCGGTCTCCGGTGAGTGGATCGTGCCGGTGATGTAATAGACGGGCGTCGAAGCGGCGGCGAGGCGCTCGGCTTCCGCATCGTTAAATTGGATCGTGCGCGGGTCGGCGAGCTTGGCGAGGCGCGCGCGGTTCTCATCAAGTTGCGCCATCAGTTTTTCCGACGCGACGGCGACGGCGATCATCTCGCGCCCCTCTTCGCTCTTGCCGATGGAATAGACCTTCACGCGCGGCGTGGCCTTCTCCAACAGACGCATGTAGCGATAGACATCGGCCGAATAGGGGAGCTTGCCCGGCGCGCCGGCCACGTCGCCAAGCACGGCCTTCGGCGTCGGCACGGTTGATGATGCGGGCAGATAATCGACGAGCGGCGAGAGAAAGTAGGGCTGCGTCGTGTACTCGCGAATCTTCTGCGTGTACTCCTGATCGATGGGCTGTTGCGGATCGCGCTCCGGTTTGATCGGCGTCTGCGCGCTCGTGGCGACGATGGCGAGCGCAAGCATGAGTGCGGCGCAGATGAAGCGATGGACGAAGGCTGGCACGTGATGCATCTTGTTCCTCTTAAAGACAATGACGGGCTGGGTTTGCTACTAAGGCGGCGGCATTCTAGCGTAGTTGCGCCGGGGCTGCCAGAGTGTGCGCTTACGTTCTGCCGGGAGCGCGGGCATCTTGCCCGCCAAAGCGTGCTACTGCACGCTTCCAAGTGCTCGCTTCCCTTCGACCTTGAACAAGCGTGCGCTTTGTTCGCGCTGACGCGCTCATGGCGGGCAGGATGCCCGCGCTCCCAGCATAAAGGTTGCGCTTAATTCTTAACGGCCGGATGTTCGTCCGCCTCTATGCGTGCGAGCAGGGCGGTGGCGCGGGCGCGCAGCCGAGCTTGCGCGCCACTGCGGAGGACGCGCCGAAGCGCATCGCGCGCCTCCGCCGGCTCACCTTTGCGCATGTAGACCTCGGCCAGCATGTAGGAGAGATCGGGGCGGTTGGGCGCAAGCACGAGCGCGCGTTTGAGCAAGGCGGCGGCCTCCGCGAGTTGCTCGCCCGTGACCAGATTGACAAAGGCGAGCAGGCGGTAAGATTCGGGGAACGCGGGCGCAAGCTCGATGGCGCGATTTAATTCCGCGCGCATCACACGCGCCGCCGCCGGGTCGTAAGCGTTGACGGCCTGTTCGGCGTCCATGCCCTCGCGGCTCAAGCCATAGGCATAATAGTAGTGCGCGAGATAGTTGTCGGGTTGGAGCGCGACCGCTTGGCGCAAGTGGCGCTCGGCCTCTGTGAACTTGCGCTGCTTGGCATAGGCGACGCCAAGCGCGGCGTGCGCGACGGCGAGTCGTTCATCCGCATCGATGGCGCGCCGCAGATGTTTGGTCGCATCTTCGAGCCGGTCGATGTGGAGCAAGAGATCGCCCTGATAGTATTCCGTCTCGGCCTCAGTCAAGGACGTGACCTGCGACTCGGCCGCTAACCCTGTCGGCGCGCCTGCGTCCGCATACTTCACGCCGGCGATCTCTTGTGTGAGATACGTCTCTAACTCGCGCTCCATCCCTGCGTAGTCAACGCCGAAAGCTTTGCGAAAACCGTCCGCGACAGGCACGCCCGCCGCGCAGAGTTCGAGGAAGCGGAGGATTTGCAGTTGGCGGCGGCCGCCGTGCCCGGAGATGAGATAGTGCACCAGCATCCAAGACTCTGCGTAGAAGAGACCGCTCTTGTCCGCTTCGTTGTAATCGGCCGAGTCGCGCTCGATGGCGAAGAGCGTGGCGAGCGGCAACAACTCGCGCGTGCGCAGGGTGCGCAGATATTCCGCGATGGGGCGACCGATGACGGCGCGCCCGTCCGCCGCCGACAACTCGAACGTGCTGTAGTAGAGCGCCAGCCCCTCATTGAACCAATCGGGCACGCGGCGCGCGCGACTGTCCAAGAGCAGGTGCACCGACTCGTGAAAGATTTTCGCGTAAGGTTCTGCGTCGCGTCCGCCCGCCGGCAGCGCGACGTAGTTCACGTCCAAGCCCGACTGAAAGTAGCCGGCGAAGTCCACCGGGTTGTTCTGATAAAGCGGGCGGAAAGGTTTATAGCTCTCGTCGTCTCTGAAGACGACCACGACGGTCGGCGCGGCGGAGTTCAACCCGGCGGCCGGAAACTGCGCGGCGAAGACGTTGCGGAACTGCTCGAAGCGCCGCGCGATCTGTTGCATGTCGCTGGCCCGTGCGTCGCCGACGAAGAGATAGTTGGGCGAACGCAGAGACAGCCACGGCGCACTTTTCGCGGTCGCGGTCGGGGCGACAAATGCGAGGCAAACGAAGATCGTGGACAGCGACAGCGCGCGCAGCATAGGGGCAACTTGTCCGTGACGAAAGATAAAACGCTCGGCGGAGGCCGGCATTATCTAACGGCACGGGCGCGCAGGGCAAAGCAAACGGGGCCGCGGTTATTGGAAATCTTTGATGAGCACGACACCGGTGGTCTCGACGCCGCGCGCGCAGGCGAGCCGGCCGGCGCGCGCCCGGTCGTAGGCGATAACGCTCTCGGTTTTGAAGTCGGTCACTCGATGCGGCGCGCCGCCGTCCGCCGGACGCGAGCGCGCGCACGCGAGAGTAACATCTCGCGTGCGCGCGCTTTTTTGTCTCAAGGAGATTAGCGCCGCCGCCCTAGCCCGCGTCGTGCGCCGCGCTCACTCGTTGATGTTATCGACGGTGACGAACTTGTATGTGCCGCCGACCAGATCGAACTCGTAGAGCATCGCCTCGCCGCACAGGACGTTATAGCGCGCGCTCTTGTTATTCTCACGCTCAGGTTTTGCGGTGGCGAAACACTTGCGCGTCGCCGCGTCGAAAATTTTCGCGTAGCGTTGGAGGAACTGCGCTTTCGTCTTAACGGCCGGCACGCCGTAGGGCATCGTCAGCGGGAATTTGGTCATAGCGGCGACGCCCTCTTTGTCATTCTTGGCCACAGCCTCTTTGAACTTCGGCCAGAACGTATCGAACGCAGCGGTGCTCGGCGTCGGCTTCTGCCCCTGCGTGGGCGGCGCGGCGCAGAGACAGAGACAGGTCAGGGCAATGAGCAGCAGACTCTTCATTATGTACCTCGTCGGGCAGGTTGATAGTTTGCGTCTTTGGCGGGCGGCGTCAGGGCAGCAGCCGGCCTAAGAGATCGATCAACCAATCGAAGTCGATGGGTTTGGTCAGATAAGCGTCGCAGCCGGCGGCGAGGGCGTTGGCGCGATACTCTGTTTCGTGGTGCGCGGTCAGCGCGACAATGAGCCGGTCGCGCGCATCCACTTGCGCGCGGATGCGACGCGTGGCCTCTATACCATCCATGACAGGCAGACCGATGTCCATCAGGATGATGTCAGGCTGCTCGCGCGTCGCGACCTCGACGCCCTCTGCGCCGTCCGTGGCTTCAAGCACGCGGAAGCCGCGCCGCTCCAACTCCATGCGCATCAGGTAACGCGTGTCTTCGAAATCTTCGACCACCAAAACCGTCAGAGGGGTCGCGGCCTGACCGTCTGAATCAATATGTGTAATGGTCTCCTCCCAACCTGTCGCTGGCGCGTCCGGGTGGTTACTTCGGCGGCGTTGGCCGACGGGCGCGCGCGTTGTGTGTTGAGCGTGCTTAGTTTTGACTATTTCGCTGTGCGCGGTCAACTATTAAAACACAGAAGCCGGCACACACTCTGTACGCTGGCAACTAAGTGCGCCGCCCGGTCGTGACGATTCCGCGACTTTTCATTGCTAGAAAGCGATCCGTCCATGTCGCCCGCAGAGGCCCAAACGCATGCTCGTCTCGATCATTATTCCTACGCTCGACGAAGCCGGCAGCATCGGTGCGCTGCTCGGTGCGCTCACCCGTCTGCCCGGCGCACCGGAGGTAACCGTCGTGGACGGCGGCAGCCGCGACGACACGTGCGCCATCGCACGCGCATGCGGCGCGCGCGTCATCACGAGCGCGCGCGGGCGCGGCGCGCAACTGCACGCGGGCGCATGTGCCGCACGCGGCGACGCGTTCTGGTTTCTGCACGCCGACACGCTGCCGCCCGTAGATGCCATTGCACAGATCACGTCGGCGCTCGCGCAGGACACGCAGACGGTCGGCGGCAACTTCACCATCCGTTTCGATGGTGACGAGCGCGCGGCGCGCTTCCTCACGTGGCTCTACCCACGTCTGCGTCGTCTGGGCCTAGCCTACGGCGACTCAGGCTTCTTCGTGCGCCGCGCCGTGTACGAACAGTGCGGCGGCTTCCAATCGTTCCCCATCTTTGAAGACCTAGACCTGCTGCGCCGGCTCTGGCGGCACGGGCGCTTCGTGCAGCTCGACGCACAGGTTGTGACCTCCGCGCGGCGCTTCGCCGGGTGCAGTTTCATTCTCACGTTCACGCGCTGGTCGATCCTGCAAGGTCTCTACTGGCTCGGCGTACACCCACGACACTTGGGTCGGCTCTATGCGCCGATTCGCGGGCGGCGTGTGGACAGGGAACAGGCAAGCGTGTGTGCCTCTGTTGGCGCAAGCAAGGATGAAAGTGATGAGACCGGAAAGACGGAAAGAGCGCGCGCATAAGTTGCCGGCGTGGGTCAGCGCGCCGCTCGTCGTCGGCGCATTTGTCGCGCTCGCATGGCTGGAGCGCAGGCGACCTCTGCGACGTGATACGGTCGAGCCGAAACTGCGGCGCGAGGCGCGCAACATGGCCGTCGCTGGCGCTGGCGCGTTGGTGCTGCAACTGGCCGAAGCGCCCGTCATCGCGCCACTCACGCGGTTAGTCGAGCGACGCGGTTGGGGTTTGCTCAAGCGCGTGCGGTTGCCGGCGTGGTTGGAAATCGCGCTCGCCGTCGTGTTGCTCGACTACACGCTCTACGTGTGGCACGTGTTGACACATCGTGTGCCGCTGCTCTGGCGCTTTCACGTCGTGCATCACGCAGACCTCGAACTCGACGCCTCGACCGCGCTCCGCTTCCACTTCGGTGAACTGGCGCTCTCGATCCCTTGGCGCGCGGCGCAAGTCGTCCTCATCGGCGTCACGCCGCAGACGCTCTCCATCTGGCAGACGTTATTGCTCATCTCGATCAGCTTTCATCACTCGAACCTGCGTCTGCCCATTAAACTCGAACGCCGCTTGCACCGGCTCGTCGTCACGCCGCGCATGCACGGCATCCATCACTCGCTCGTCAAGGCCGAGACCAACAGCAACTGGTCGAGCGGCTTAACCATCTGGGACTGGCTGCACGGCACGCTCCGGCTCGACGTGCCGCAAGCCGCGATCGTGATCGGCGTGCCCGCCTATCGCGACCCGGCGGAACTGACGATCGATGAAATACTAATCATGCCCTTCACGGCTGAACGCCCGACATGGCAACTACCGGACGGGCGTGAGCCTATGCGCAGCACACCCCTTGATGCCCACGAGCAACTGTCAGCTTGATAATTGTTGAGGTCTTACGCACATGAAACCGAATGACGAGAGCGGCAAGCTGCCGACGGCGGAACGCCCGTTCCGCGTGCTGATCATCTCCGGCTCGGACAGACGGCAATACAACTGTCCCGGCGTCGATTCCAAAGCGCGCACGTTGATGCTGCGCATGGCCGAGCGTCTGCCGCAAGAGTGGGAGATCGACTACGAAGACCTCGGCAATGTCTGGGCCCGCGCCCGCATCCAGAGCTGCAACGCCTGCGTCTCAACTTCGATGGCGCTCTGCGTCTGGCCCTGCCTGCCCGCGAGCGAGCGCGTGCTGGGCAAGAAGCTGCGCCGCATAGCCGACCTCAAAGCAGGCGACGTGATCTCGACCGGTCGGGTGACGAAAGCTTGGCAGTCGGCCACACACGCACAGGTCTATCGCTTGCGCTTGAGCGACGGGCGGCAGTTACGTCTGACGGCGAATCATCCAGTCAAAGTCTTACGCGCAGTTGCGCGCGAGAAAGTTGCCGGCGTGTGGCGTTACGTCTGGCATGAAGAATGGGTCGAAGCGAGCCAACTCCAACCCGGCGATAAGATCCCGTTCCCGCTCGGCCGCGAGTGCGGCGAGTTTGCGCGCGATTCACAGATCGATCCGTTCTATCTTCTACTCGCCGGTCTGGTCTTTGGCGACGGCTCGTTCGCCGGCACGGGCCAAGTGCGGCTCTTCTTTGATAGTCGTAAGCCCGCGCTTGCGGAAGCGGTGTGCGCGCTATCGCCGGTCGCAGTCGGCGTGCGTAGTCAGGTCTTCTCGGCGAAGGAGACGGGCTGGGCGCGCTCAGCCAATGACTTCATGCAGTATTGCTGTTGGGATGTCAGCGTCGGCAAGATTCTGCTCAACACGTTAGGCTTGAACAAACGCGAGCCGGTCGCCTTGCGCCACCTGCCCCAAGCTGTGCTTGACGGCTCAAAGCGAGAGGTCTGCGCGTTTCTGCGCGGCTGGTTCTCGGCCGACGCCTCAGTTGATTTCCATGTGACAAAAGTCCGGATCAGTCTGACGAGTTCGAGCGTGCTGGCCCTGCGCGAGGCGCAGATGCTATTGGCTAAACTCGGCATACGCTCGTCCGTCTACGACATGGCGCACAAGCGTGTGCGCATGGGCGGAAAGGAATACGCCCGTTCAGGTGTGCTGCAAATCACCAAGGCCGAATCGGTCGCACGTTTTATGGATACGGTTGGGTTTATAGATGAAAAGACGGAGAAGCTGGCGCGTTTACAAACGCCCTGCCGTGAGCCACGTAATCGCAGTTACGGGCGCGTTGTCAGTTTCGAACCGGATGGTGTGGAAGCAGTTTATGATCTCAGCGTTGAGCCAAGCCATGAGTTTGTGGCAGAGCTTGTGCCGGTGCACAACTGCAACTGTTACGAGAAGCACAGCAAGCTCGAACCGGACTTGATGTGGGACTTGGATATGTACACGCGGCTCGATCTGGCAGATGCGTGGGCGATCATCGGGCCGGTCAACTGGTACGGGCCGACGAGCAATTTGAAGTTGATGTTCGACCGGCTCGTCTGCATGAACGGCGGCAACCCGCGCGAGGAGTTGATCGAGCACAAGAACGCGGAGCTGGCGATGAAGCTGGAGCATCAACCTGAATGGGAAGAGTTGAGCGTCAACCATCTCGAAGGGCGCACGGCCGCATTCTTCTGCTATGGCGACGGCGGCGGTGACGAGTTGGACGAGACGGGCCGGCCGAAGATTCTCAAGCACAAAGAGTATTTCGATCCGGAGCAGGAGCCGTTTGACGACATGCGCGACACTTACACGCCGTTCGTCTGGCAATGTCGCTACGGCGGCGTCGAAGTGCCGGACGAGTTGTGGCGCTACGTCGAGTTCGGGCAAGGGAAGAAGTACAGCGACAATCAAGCGGAGGACATGGCAGCCGAGCCGGCCGTGTTCGCAGAGTTCGACGCGTGGGCGGACGCCTACGCCGCGTTCGTCCGCGCGAAGGGCAAGGTCGAGCCGGGTCGTTATCGCGCCTACGGCTATGAAGCGCCGGGGCATCTGCTGAAAGATTTAAAACTGAAGTGGCGCGAGATCAAGATCGGCATGGGCCGACCGCCGGAAGGGTCTTCACCGGCCGCACAGCAGGAGTTGGACTTGAACAAGGACGAGACCTTGCGCCCCAGCAAGAGCGAAGGCGAGAAGCTGCGCGAATAAGCAGCAAAATATCAGCGCACCCACAGGCGGATAAAGCACGCTCAAGCAATTCATCTGCAAGTACGAAGATTTTCGTTGACATTACGAAAGTCTTCGTAGTAAGGTAGCGCGCGTCGGACTTTTGCACTTTGAGGCCCACGTGATGATGATGGCGAAACGCAGCCAGCCGCGCCCGACCGACGCGGAGTTGGCGATCTTGAATGTGCTCTGGCGGCGCGGCCCTTCGACCGTGCGCGAGGTGCACGCAGCGCTCGGCAAAGCGCGGGCGACCGGCTACACGACCATACTGAAGTTAATGCAGATCATGGCGGAGAAGGGCTTAGTGCGGCGCGACGAACGCCAGCGCGCGCACGTCTACGCGGCGCGGTTGGCCGAGCATGAGACGCAACGGCAACTCGTCGGCGATCTGCTGACACGCGCCTTTGGTGGTTCGGCCGCGAAGCTCGTCATGCACGCGCTGGCGACGAAACAGAGTTCGGACGAAGAGCTGGCGCAGATACGACAGTTGTTGGACGAGCATGAGCGGGGGGCGAAATGAGCGCGCTCGAAACACTACTCGCGCACCGCGCTGTGCCTGTGCTCGGTTGGCCGCTCCTGCACTTCGTCTGGCAGGGCGCGCTCGTCGCCGCCGTTTATGCGGGCGCGGAACAGTTGCTGCTCCGGCGCGCACCTGCTACGACGCGCTATGCGGCGGCCTGCGCGGGCCTCTTGCTCATGCTCGCGTGTCCCATCGTTACGCTGTTGTGGCTCAACTCAGCACCGACAACCGCAACGCACACGCAGGCGATGGCGGAGAGCGTTGCCTTGCCGGCTGCGCACAACGCGCAAGCTGAAACTATGGTCGCGTCGCTCGTTGCGCCCGAACAGGCAGTCGATCTGTTCGACGGCGCATACGACGCACACACTTCTCTGCGTCTGTGGGCGGCGGAGCGTTTCCCTGTGGCGCTGCCGTGGTTGGTGTTGGCGTGGGCTTTGGGGACGAGTCTATCGGCGCTGCGGCTGGCGGGTGGCTTCGTGCTGGCTGAGCGCCTCAAGCGTGAACCCGCACCGCTTGCGGCGCGCGTCTGGCAGGAGACCCTGACGCGTCTGCGGCAGCGGTTGCGGGTTTCACGGCCTGTGCGTTTGTGCACGTCGGCGCTCGTTGAAGTGCCGACGGTGATCGGTTGTCTCCGCCCCGTCATCCTCCTGCCAGTGTGCGCGCTGACGAATCTGAGCGCGCCGCAACTCGAAGCGCTCATCGCGCACGAACTCGCACACGTGCGCCGGCACGATTATCTGATCAATCTATTGCAATCACTCATTGAGACTTTGCTCTTTTACCACCCCGCAGTCTGGTGGCTGTCGCGGCGTGTGCGCGCGGAGCGCGAACACTGTTGCGACGATCTCGCGGTTGCGGCGACGGGCGATGTGCTCGTCTATGCCCGCGCCCTGACAATGCTGGAAACTCTGCGTCGCCGCACGGGCGTCTCCCTCGTCGTCGCCGCGAACGGAGGTTCACTGATGACACGCATACAGCGACTATTGCAACCGCAAATGTTAACGCCGCAGCGCACGCCCACAAGTGCTGTGCTCGCGCTCACACTCGTCGCGCTCTTGAGCATCTTCGCTGGCGCACAGACGCTCTCTGCCTTCAGTCGTTACGACGCGCCGGAGACACAGAAGCAGCCCGCGCCCTTGAAGGCGAAGCGCAAGGTGGCCGTCACCTTCGTCAGCCTGCCGGCCTTTCAGACCTACTACAACCCGCGCGCCGTGCGCGATCAACGTAAGCTCATCGACAGTCTGCACACGCATGGCGTGCCCGCCATCGGCTTCGTCGGCGAGAGCGGACTGTATACAGAGAATGGCCAACTCGACGACGAACGCGTGCAGCTATTACGCAATTGGCTCGACGCCGGCTTTGAACTCGGCACACAGACCTACTCGCATCAGTATCTCTACAAGACGCCGCTCGCACAGTTCGAGCAGAACGTCATGCGCGGCGAAGAGGTGACGAGCCGGCTGCTGCGCGAGCGCGGGCAACAGTTGCGCTACTTCAGCTATCCGTTTCTCAACACCGGCCCCGACCGTGCGACCAAAGAGGCGTTTGAAAAGTTTCTGGCCGAGCACGGGCTGCGCATCCATCAGGTGACGATTGACAACATGGACTGGCTGTTCGGCCAAGCTTGGGCCGACGCGCGCCGCGAAGAAGACGAAGAGACCATGAAGCGGGTTGCGGGCGATTACGTGCCTTACATGGAGCGCATGTTCGAGTTCGACGAACAACTCGCGCGCGACACGCTCGGCTACGAGCCGCCGCAGGTCTTAATGCTCATGGCGAGCGGGCTGAATGCGGCCAAGCTTGACGACCTGCTCACGATGTTGGAGCGGCGCGGCTATCAGTTCGTCACGCTCGATGAAGCGCAGAGCGACCCGGCCTACAGTCTGCCTGACACTTATACGGGGCCGGTCGGCATCTCCTGGCTGCAACGCTGGGCTATGACCAAAGGCGCGCCCTTCCGCAAAGAACCCTATCTCTCGCCCTACATGCAGCAATACGACTTCCGCCAGAGCGGGTCCGATTTCAAGACGAGTAAGCAGTGAAAGACGTGCGCCGGTGCAGTTGCCTATTAGCTTGCGGCGCAAAGCGCAAAGGGAGACGCGATATGAATAATGCGCGCAAGGTCGTGTGGGGTGCTCTATTCCTTTGGCTCGGCTGCGCTAGTGTCCGCGCCAAGCCGTTACAGCATTACGTCTTCTTCGGCCAAGACAGGGAGAAAATAAAAGCGGCGGCGTCGTTTCTCGAAACGAAGGCATTGGTAGGCGCGCAGGTGACATATTCGTGGCGGCAACTGGAGCCAGCGAAGGATGCCTACGATTTCAGCGCCATACGCGAGGACTTGGCCTTTCTAACCTCGAAGGGGAAGCGACTATTCATTCAGCTCCAAGACGTGACCTTTAGTGCGGCGCACATAAACGTCCCGCGTTATTTGTTACAAGACCCGCAATACCACGGCGGCGCTGACAAACAGTACCAGTATAAAGCCGGCCATGAGGACGCTGCGACAGTAGCCGGCTGGATGGCCAGACGCTGGGACCCGGTCGTACAGGAGCGATGGCACAAACTGCTCTTTGCTTTAGGCAAGGAGTTTGACGGGAAGATCGAGGGCGTCAATTTCGCCGAGACCGCATTCGACGTAGGCGAGACCGGGCGGTTGTTCCCCAAGGGTTTCTCTTTTGAGAGCTACCGCGACGGCATCATCACAAACATGAAGGCCTTAAGGCGCGCCTTCCCTAAATCGGTTGTGTTGGAGTATGCCAACTTCATGCCCGGCGAATGGCTACCGACGGAAGATAAGGGGCATCTCCGCGCTATCTACAAAGCAGCGAGAGAGTTGCACGTGGGCGTGGGCGGCCCCGATCTTCTGCCCTACAAAAAGGGCCAGATGAGCCATAGCTATCCGCTGATCAGAGATTCCGCCGGCATCGTACCCGTTGGCCTTGCCGTCCAAGACGGCGACTATGAACACGAAAACCCCAAGACGGGCCAGCGCGTCACGATTACCGAAATAATCGAATTTGCGACCGATTACCTGAAGCTTGACTATATCTTCTGGTGCACGCAAGAGCCATACTACTCTGAGCAGTTGATACCGCTTCTCAGGCGCGGCGAGTAGTGCAGGCTTTGAGCAGAAAGTCAGACCGTTCGCCCTTGCAGGTATGGCGCAAGCTAACAAAGGCATGCACCCCGCCGCACTGTCACCTACGCAGTGCCGTCTACCGCGCGCAGGGCGGCGCTAAAAACTTTGCAAGCCAAACCCGGTGGGCACGTTCAAGAGACAGGTCAACAACGCGCTTTATGCGCTCTGACCGCACCTTGAAGGAGGCTCTGGTTTATTATGAAACGACTTACGCTCAGATTCCTCGTTGCGCTCTTAACCTTCCTCGTTGGCCTCGGCATCACGGCCGCCGTCATCGTCGCCGCCCGGCCCAATGCGCCGCAGCCGGTTGACAGTCCACCCGTTGCGGCCACCAAAGACAACACGTTGGAGATGGTCTTCGTGCTCGACACGACCGGCTCGATGGGCGGTCTCATCGAGGGCGCGAAGCAGCGCATTTGGGGCATCGTCAACGAGGTGATGCAGTCGCCCGCGCACCCGAACGTGCGCGTCGGGCTGGTTGCTTATCGTGATGTGGGCGATGAGTACGTGACGAAGGTGCTGCCGCTTACGAGCGATCTGGATAAGGTCTATACGACTTTGATGGACTATCGCGCGGACGGTGGCGGCGACACGCCCGAAGACGTGCGCCGCGCGCTGGCGGACGGCGTGCAGCAGGTCGGTTGGACGAAAGACACGAATCGCACGGCCCAGATCGTCTTTCTCGTCGGCGACGCGCCACCGCACGACGATTATGGGCAAGAGCCGGCGACGACCGCGACGGCCACTGTCGCCGCCAAACGCGGCATGATCGTCAACACGATCCAGTGCGGGCAGATCGCCGGCACACGCGAAATCTGGCAAGCGGTCGCACGCGCGGGGCAAGGGCAGTACTTCGCCATCGCGCAGGACGGCGGCGTGCAGGTCATCACGACGCCCTATGATGATCAATTGAGTGCGTTGAGTCAGAAGCTGGGCAGCACCATCGTCGCTTACGGCGGCGGCGCGGGGCCCGCTGGTGATGTCTATCGTGACGAGGTCGCGATGACCGCTAGTAAAAACGAAGCGAAAGTCGCGGCGGCCGCACCGAAGCCGGCGCAGGCCGAGCGCGCACTCAACAAGGCGCTGAACCGTGAGGCTTACGCCAACGACCTGCTGCAAGGCATCGAGAACGGCACGGTCAAAGCCGACGCGGTGAAGACTGAAGACCTGCCCGCCGACCTGCGCAAGCTCTCGGCGGACGAACGAAAGAAGGAAATCGACAAGCGGCTGGCCGAACGCAAACAACTGCGTGCGGACATCGTCGCCCTCGCCAAGAAGCGCGACGACTATCTCGCGGGCGAGCGTAAGAAACAGACCGGCAGACAGGACGGCTTCGATACCGCCGTTGCCACCGCGCTCAAAGAGCAGTTGTTACGGAAAGGCATCAAGTAAAGGGATGAGGGATGAGGGATGAAGAAAGACAGGTTCTTATTCAGCCCTCATCCCTCATCCCTGCTCTTCACGCTCTGCCTGCGACTTCGCCCGTCTGTGTGTTGACGCGGACGACTTCGCCTTCTTTGATAAAGAGCGGCACGCGCACTTGGAGACCGGTTTCGAGCGTGGCGGGTTTGGTTGCGCCGCCGGCCGCGGTGTCGCCGCGCAAACCCGGCTCGGTCTGCGTGACAGCGAGTTCGACGAACTGCGGCAACTCCAGCGAGACGGGCGCGCCGTTGTACTTCAAGACTTGCACCGATGTGTTCTCTTTCAGATAACCGCGCGCGTCGCCGAGCTGTTCGTCGGCGAGCGCGAACTGTTCATAACTCGCCTCGTCCATGAAATGCATGCCGTCTGCGTCTGCATAAAGATAAGAGGCGGGCGTCATCTGCACGTCCGGCTCGGCGAACTTCTCCGTGGCCTTGAAACTCTTCTCCTGCATCGCGCCCGTCAACAGGTGGCGCAATTTGGTGCGCACCATCGTCGCCGCCCCGCGCGCCGTAGGCGAGGCGAAGAACACGTCCACCACCATGTAAGGTTGATTATCGACCGTGATCAGCAACTTTCGTTTCAACTCGTTAGCTCCAATGAGCGCCATGCTTGTGTCCTTCCAACTATGGTTAATTGCGATTGAGTGCGATGCACATGTCAGAACCGCCTGCGGTAGCGGGCGGGGGAGATAAGGGCTAAGGGCTGAGGGCTGAGGGCTGAACCAAATGCTTTGTCTTATTCATCCCTCATCCCTCATCCTTCATCCCTCCGTATACCCGCCCGCTACCGCAGGCGGTTCTGACTCGATCTTGCCCGCAGGGTCGCCGCTGAAAGTTTTAACTCTTGCTTTGCGTAAAGGCAATCAGGTAATCTGGATTTGCCGGGGTCTCGGCCGCACACGGCGGTCTGGCCCGCTCAGTCTTGCCTCCCTCTAACTTCTTAAGTCCTACACCATAGCTCACCGCAACTCGCGCGAAGGAGTTTAATACTCAAGTATGATCGAACCGGGTGCACTGCTGCAAAACCGTTATCGTGTCGTCAAACAGATCGGCCAAGGCGGGATGGGCGCGGTCTTCGTCGCCACGGACGAGCGCTTCCAGAGCACGGTCGCCGTCAAGCAGACCTTCTTCGACGATCCGGCGCTGCGCAAAGCCTTCGAGCGCGAGGCGCAACTCTTGAATCACCTGCGCCACGCCGCGCTCCCCAAAGTCAGCGACCATTTCATCGAGGGCGACGGGCAGTTCCTCGTCATGGAGTTCATCGAAGGCGCTGACCTGTCGGACTTGCTCGACGCGCGCGCCGGCGGCGCGTTTCCGGTCACAGACGTGCTGGCGTGGGCCGACGAGTTATTGAACGCCCTCGACTATCTGCACACGCAAACCCCTGCGATCATCCACCGCGACATCAAGCCGCAGAATCTGAAGCTGACCACGCGCGGGCAGATCGTGCTGCTCGACTTCGGACTAGCCAAGGGCACGCCCGCGCAAGCACAGGCAAGCACGGCCGCCAGCGTCTTCGGCTATTCGCGCAACTACGCCCCGCTCGAACAGATTCAAGGTACGGGCACGGACGCGCGCAGCGATCTCTATAGCTTGGGCGCAACCCTCTATCATCTGCTGACCGGCGCAGCCCCCGTCGATGCGCTGACGCGCGCTAGTGCCGTCATCAACAACCAGCCCGACCCGCTCGCGCCCGCCCACCTCGTCCGCCCGCAGATTCCGGCGGCGGTCGGCGGCGTGCTGCATCGCGCCATGGCCCAGAACGCCGCGTTGCGTCCGCAGACGGCGGCAGCGCTGCGCGCAGCTTTGCGGCAGGCGGCGCAAGCAGCGCATGACACCGCCGCAGGCCATTCGGCCACTGCCCGCGATGAAGAGACGATGGTCAACACGACGGTCGCAGCCGAACGGTCACCGCTCGACATCCGCACGAACCGCGCCGGCCACGTAACGAAGCAGACACATCGCCATGCGTCTGCGCCCGGTGAGCTATCCGTCACCTTAGCGGCCCAGCGCGCGTCGTCACGCTCGACGTTTACTCGCGTTGCATCCGCGCAAGCGGAACCGCCCGCGCGTAAACCTGTCAAGCTGCTTGTCGCGGCCGGCATCATGCTGCTCGTCGCCTGCGTCTCCGTCCCGCTCCTGCTCAAACAACGCGCCGCCATGCCCGCTGCTGTCAAGCCAGAGACGCAGACGACTGACACGCCCAACGTGGACACGACGAACGCGCCAGCCGGTGCAACTAGCGCACCCGTGCAAGCCACCGATACGTCGTCGGGCAGTCCGCCCGTAACAGAGTTCGCACCCGCACCGACGCGCCCCGCGACCGCGACTGCGCAAACAAACGCCACTCCGGACGCTAACGCCGCGCCTGCCAATAGCAACGGCGCGAGCACGAGCGCAGGGGCTGAGACGACCGGCCAGAATGCGCCCGCCGGCATCACGGTCGCCGGCCGGCCCGGTCTGGAAATACATAATCCAACGCCCGCTGCGACGCCCGATGATGGTAGCGCCGCCCGCGAGGCTGCGCGCCGCGCTGAGGAAGCCCGCCGCGCGGCCGATGAAGCACGCCATAACGAGGACGCGCGCCGCATCGACGAACTTATGCGCCGGCAGTCCAGCGGCCCCCCGCCTGACGGCGGCCCGCCACCGCCTTTTGGTGGTGGCCCCCCTCCGCCCCCCGGCGGTCGCCGGCCACCACCAACGTTTTAGCGCCAAGCAAAACTGCGCGCCGCTCGGTTATACTCGTCGTCGTGCAGATAGACTCGCTCGGTTTACCTAAACTCTATCCGATCACGGACGCACGGCTGACCGGACTCACACATGCCGAACAGGTCGCGCAACTCTGCGCGGGCGGCGCGCGCTTCATCCAACTGCGCGATAAGCACGCCAGCCCGCGCGAGTTTTACGCAGCGGCCGAAGCGGCGCTCAAAGTCGCGCGCGCGCACCATGCGCGCCTTATCATCAACGACCGCGCCGACATCGCGCTTGCCCTCAAAGCTGACGGCGTGCATCTCGGTCAAGATGATCTCGACCCGACGGCCGCGCGCCGCCTGCTCGGCCCACAAGCGATCATCGGCTACTCGACACACAATGTCGCACAGGCGTGCGCTGCCGCCCGTTTGCCCGTTGACTACATCGCCATCGGCCCGGTCTTTACCACTACGACAAAAGCGAAGCCTGATCCGATTGTCGATCTCGCGGGCGTCGCCCAAGTCCGCGCCGCCATCGGCGCAAAGCTCCCACTAGTCGCCATCGGTGGCATCGACGGCGCAAACGCCCGCGCCGTCCTCGAATCGGGCGCAGACGCCGTCGCAGTCGTCGGCGCGCTGCTCGCCGCGCCCCGTCTGATCGCCCAACGCACCGCCAAATTCCTGCAAAGCTTGGCAAATTAAGATTTGTAAAACGTCGGTTAACATTTTTCGCTTGCGTTTAGCCGTTCGATTAGCGACAATGCTTAACGGAGCAGGCGGTCTCTTATTTTCCGCCTGACAAGTCCAACAAGAACCCGCCGCTCGCACCAGTCCCAGCTTAAATTCTTAGTCAATGTGGAGCAACGCACGGCATGAGCTTTCTCGATTTGCCGCCAATCATCGAGCGCATGCTGCTCGTCTCGGACAGGATCAGCGATCTGAACTTCTCCGTCGGGCAGCCGCCGCAGGTCGAAGTGAACGGCAAGCTGACCAGCGTGCAGCCTTTGGGCCTGCAAAAGCTGACGCCTTACCAGACCGAGGTCATCGCCATGACCTTGCTGGAAGGCAACCCCGACGCCACCACGCGCCTCGTCCACACAGGCTCGGCCGACCTCAGCTATTCGCTCCCCACGCACGTACGTTTCCGCGTCAACATCTTTCAGCAGCGCGGCTCTTACTCCATCGTGATGCGCGTCATCCCGACCGAAGTGCCGACGCTCGAATCATTGCAACTGCCCGCGTACCTCGAAGAGATCGCCGCTTTGCGCAACGGCATCGTGCTCGTCACGGGGCCGACCGGCGCTGGCAAGACTTCGACGCTCGCCGCGCTCATCGACCGCATCAACAGCGAGCACCAGTACCACATCATCACGCTCGAAGACCCGATTGAATTCCTGCATCAGCACCGCCGCGCCACGATCAATCAACGCGAGATCGGCATGGACGCGAAAGACTTTCCGTCCGCCCTGCGCGCCGCCCTGCGCCAAGCGCCCAAGGTGATCCTCGTCGGCGAGATGCGCGACTACGAGACAACCGAGATCGCTTTGGAAGCGGCCGAGACCGGCCACCTCGTACTCTCGACCTTGCACACGATTGACGCGTCGAAGACCGTGGATCGCATCATCGGTCTCTATCCGAAGAACGAAGAGGCGGTTATCCGCACGCGCCTCGCGCAGACGTTCCGCTACATCCTCTCGCAGCGGCTCATTCCGCGCGCCGATGGACAAGGGCGCATCGCCGCCGTCGAAGTCCTGAAGGCCACGCCGCGCACGCGCGAGTATTTGCAGAACGGCGAGTCCGACGGCAAGACCCTGCTCGACGCGATGCGCGACAGTAAGCTCGACGGCATGCAGGATTTCGACTCGGTCATCAAAGATTTCATCCAGCGCAAGATCGTCACGCTCGAAGACGGGTTGACCTTCGCCACGAACCAGAACAACCTGCAACTCGTGCTCAAAGGCGTCACCGCGCAGGACGACTTCCTGCGCGCCGAAGTCAACGCCAGCACGCCTGCGCACACAACGACGCGCGCCCTGCGCGCTACTCCTCAGATGCTCGACATGATCACACCGTAAAGAAAGTGCTGAGTGCTGAGTGCTGAGTGCTGAGATGGAAACCTGCCTTTCCCTCAGCACTCAGCACTCAGCACTCAGCACTCAGCACTTAATTCTATGGTTATCATCTGCCAGCAATGTTCCGCGCGCTTGCAGCTCGACGACGCCAAAGTGCCGTCGCGCTCGTTCACCGTTCGCTGTCCAAAGTGTCAGCAGATCATCAATGCGCAGCCGCCCGCGTCCGCGCCCGACTACAGCGCGCTGGGCGTCGGCGACGTGACGCAGCCCGGTCAGTCGCGCTTCGGCCGCCCGATGCCCGCGCCTGCCTTCCGGCCGGAGACTGATGCGCCGGACGCGCCCGCCGATGATCCGCTCGTGTCGAATAAGAATGAGGTGACGCGGCTGTTGTCGTCTCTGTTACAACAGGCGATGACGACTGCCGCGACCGAGGCGTCACAGACCGCCGGGCGGCAAGGTTGGGGCAACCACCGGCGCGCGCTCGTCTGCGCTTCGCCGGAGCATCGCTATGCCGTCGCGCGCGTGCTGGTCGAGAACGGCTTCGAAGCCTTCGTCGCTGAAGACACCACGCAGGCCATCGAGCGCATGCGTGAAGATCAAATGGACGTGATCCTGCTCGCGCCCGACTTCGATCCGCAGGAGCAGGGGCCGTCTTTCATCACCCGCGAGATCAGCGCCCTGCGCCCGGCCGTGCGCCGCCGCACCTTCTTCGTCCACCTAATGCCCGACGTGCGCACGGGCGACGCGCACGCCGCCCTCATCCGCAGCGCCAACTTCGTCCTCAACCCGGCCGATGTCGAAGACATGCCGCGTCTGCTCGACCGCGCCATCCGCGACTTCAACGAACTATACCGCAACTACAATCAAGCGCTGCAACTGCAAGGAATCTAAAATTAGGGGATGAGGGATGAGGAATGAGGGATGAATAAAAGCCATCGTTTTATTCATCCCTCATTCCTCATCCCTCATCCCTTTTATTGACGCTGCCGGACAGCGCTTGTATCCTCGCGAACGTTGGAGCGGCAAGCGGATGGCGGCCAGCGACACAATCCAAGCCAAACACGTGCATGCGCACGCGCACCAGCACCATCGTGCGGAGCGCAGTCGGCGGCGACTGGCGCTTGTGCTCGCGCTGACCTCGTTCTACATGGTGGCCGAAGCGGTCGGTGGTTGGCTGGCGAACTCGTTGGCCTTGTTGGCCGATGCCGGGCACATGTTGGCGGACGTGGCGGCGCTCGCGCTCGCACTCTTCGCCGTCTGGTTCAGCGCGCGCCCCGCCACCGCCGCCAAGACATTCGGCTATTACCGGCTCGAAATTCTGGCCGCGTTCGTGAACGGCGTCGTGCTGGTGCTTATCTCGCTCGTTATTTTTTACGAAGCTTATCAGCGCTGGCTCGCACCGGCGGCGGTGGAAAGTCATTTGCTGATCTTGGTCGCGGCGGGCGGTCTTGCGGTCAATCTCGCCTGCGCGTGGCTGCTGCACGGCGCGCACAAGGATGATCTGAACGTGCACGGCGCTTGGCTGCACGTGCTGGGCGATGCGCTCGGCTCGGTCGGCGCGCTCGTCGCTGGCGCTTTAATTGCGCTCAAGGGTTGGTACGTCGCCGACCCGCTCATCAGCGTCGCGATCAGTTGCCTAATCATCTGGAGTTCGTGGCATCTCATCCGCGAGGCGACAAACATCTTGTTGGAGGGCACGCCCGCGCACATCAACCTCGCGGCGGTCGAAGAGGCGATCCTGTTGACCGACGGCGTCGAGGGCGTACACGACCTGCACGTCTGGTCTATCGCATCGGGGCGCGAAGCCTTGAGCGCACACGTCGTCCACGCCGCTTCGGTCGCGCAGCCCGCGCTGCTGAGTGCGCTGCGCATCAAGTTACACGACCGCTTCGGCGTCGATCATCTCACGATTCAGATGGAGACGGGCGCGCCCGAACCCGAAGCGTTTCAACTCTGCCCACCGGGCACGGACTGTTTCAATAGAGGTCAGAGGTCAGAGGTTAGAGATCAGTGAAAGACTGTTTCTTACTAACCTCTGACCTCTGACCTCTGCCATTATGGAAATCAACCTGCTACTCACGCTTGACTTGCGCGAGCAGGCGGCGCTGCAAGCCGCGCTGGTGACGCATGGCGCGCCGGATCATCTGGTCACGCTGGCGCTCACCGGCGCGTGTCGCATCGCGACGCTGGCGGAGGCGCGGCGTTTGCGCCTCTGGCTGGTCGAGGCGCGCGCGGCGGGCGGCGCGGACTTCGCCGCCTTCGACGTGATCGAGCAGGCGCTCGCGCGCTTCGGCGTGTGAGTGAGAGACGAGGCATGGCTGAGATCGAGCTTGGTTATGGTGGCGGGCGCGGCTCGTTTGAGTATGACGAGAAGCGCTTCCAAGTGCTCGCGCCGCCGACGGACGAGCGCGCCCGCCCGCTGTCGGATGCGGAGTTGGGTGCGTTGATCGATGCTCCGTTTGATTCTCAGTCGCTCGAAGAGATCATCTCGCCTAATGAGAGCGTGCTCGTCGTCGTCTCGGACGCGACACGCGCGACCGCGAGCGCACAGGTCGTCAACCTGCTCGCGCGTCGTCTGATCCAACTCGGTGTCGCGCCGTCAGCTTTGCGCGTCATCTTTGCGACCGGCATTCATCGTCCTGTGACCGCGCAGGAAAAAGATGCGCTGCTCACGCCGTTCATCACCCAACGGCTGCGCACCTTGGATCATGATCCAAACGATCCAACGCAACACGTCAATTTGGGCACGACCGAGCGCGGTACGCCCATCGAAGTCAATCGCGCGCTCGTCGAGCATGATCACGTCATCCTCACGGGCGCGGTCGGCTTTCACTACTTCGCGGGCTTCACGGGCGGGCGCAAGAGCATCTGCCCCGGTCTCGCCTCCGCGCGCACCATCGCCGCGACGCACTTGCAGACGCTAGACCCGGCGGCCGGCGGCCGCCGCGCAGGTGTCGGCACGGGCCGGCTCGACGGCAACGCCGTGCACGAAGAGTGCGAGCGTGTCGCGGCTGAAATCGCGCCGTCGTTTCTCTTAAACACGGTGGTGGACGAACGCGGGCGCGCAGTGCGGCTGTATGCGGGCGACTGGCGCGCGGCGCACCGGCTCGCGTGCGCCGAGTATGCGGCCGAGCACACGATCCAGATCGCGGAGCAACGCCCAGTCGTCATCGTCAGTTGCGGCGGTCTGCCTTACGACATCAATCTGATTCAGGCGCACAAGGCGCTCGACATGGCGACGTATGCGTGCACAGAAGGTGGCGCGATCATCCTCTTGGCCGAGTGTCCCGAAGGCACAGGGCGCGCGGATTTTCTCTCTTGGTTCGCCGCCGCCAACTCACAGGAACTCGCCGCGCGCCTGCTCAATAATTACGCCGTCAACGGGCAGACCGCTTGGACACTCTTGACGAAAGCCGAGCGCTTCAACGTACAACTCATCTCAAGTCTGCTCGACGAAGACGTGCGCCGTATGCGCTTGCAGCCGGCGCGCACAATTGATGAAGCGCTCGCGCGCATAGACACACAAGCGCTCGGCTACATCATGCCGCTCGGCGCGCGTTACATGCCAATAACAGAAAGGATGAAGGCGGAAGGATGAAGGATGAAAGGGATCGTTCAGCGTTGAACGATCCCTTTCATCCTTCATCCTTCCGCCTTCATCCCTTATCCTTCATCCTTAGCTTGGCTGCGGCGCGATGTAGCGCACCGCTTTGAGTTCGGCGAGCGCCGAGAGCTTGTCGATGGACAGCCGGCCGATCAGCAGCTTCGCCGTCTTCGGCGCAAGCACGATCTCAAACCCGAGTTGTTTGAGCTGCGCCAGCACTTCGGGCGACGTGTCTGTCAGCCACACGCGCAGTTCTGCCTTGCCGTCGCGCACGAACTGCACCTCGTCGGCTGTGGGCTGCGACTCTTTCTTCTTTAAGCGCTCGACGACAGCTTGCAGCGCCGGGTGCAGCTTCGCATAAAGCTCCTGCTGTTTCTGCTCCTCTTTTGACAGCGTCCGTTCCGCATCCGTGACAGTTACCAATTCATTCATTGTGCCGCTTGCTGGCGGTGGGGTAGGTTGCGGCGCAGGCGGGGCTGAAGCTGTCGTTGGCTTAGTCGGCGCGACGGTGGCCTGCACAGTGACGGTCGGCGGGCTGTTAGGCATCTCTATCGGCGCGTTAACGCCGGAGCCGCCGCCACTATATGTAACTTGTCTCTTGCCGGCAAAGAGTTGGAACGCGGTGCCGTTGGAGTTGCTATTGCTAATATAGCCCAAGTTAGCACTAAAAAGCCCTGTTGGCCCGGTTGGATGACTGCCGAACACTGCCTCGCTGTTCACGCCTTCCGGTAACTCAATCGGCACATCGACGCGGCGCGGCGTGCCGCCGTCGGTGTAGGTCATCTCTTCGACGGCGACGAAGGAGGTGAACTGTGTCATCAAACGAAACTCAAGTCCGAGTTGCGTGATCGTCTCGCGCAGGTCGGCACGCGGGTTGTTCTGCTGCATGCCGTTCATGTCTTGGCCCATCAGGTCGTCCACGCGCCGCCGTGCCCAGAGCGTGGCGAGCACATCATGCTGCTCTTCCGTCTCAGGCAACACGACGGGGATTTCGCGCACGTAGTCGCGCCCGCGCACCTTGCCTTGCAGCTTGATCGTACCGCGCCCGCCGGCCGTGTAGCGCCCCGTGACGATGACCGGCTTGGCGCTGAACAGATCAGGTAGGCGTTGCGGGTACACGTCCGCGATGGGCAGACCGTTCCATTCAATCGTAATGTCCGTCAAGAGCGGCGCACGCACGCGCTCATGGAAACGCTTGGCCGCCGCGTCGCCGTCCGCTTCGAGTGTGACGTATTCGGCCTCGCCGCGCCCGTACTCGGCGATCTTGTCGAGCAGAAAGCGATTGACCGACTGCCCGATGCCGAACGAGAAGACACGCGCGTTCGGATGCTTCTGCACCTCGCCGATGATCTCCATGTCGTTGCCGACCTCGCCGTCGGTCATGAAACAGACGACGCGGACGTGCGCCTGCGCATCACTAGGATCAAGCGCGGCGCGAATGGCTTTCATCATCTCCGTGCCGCCGCTGCCGGAGCGCGAGGCGAGGAAGCTTTGCGCGCGCTTCATGTTCTCGGCGGTCGGCGGGACGGGCTGCGGAAAGAGTATGTGCGTGTCGCCCGCGAAAGTGATCAGGTTGAACGTGTCCTGCGGGTTGAGATGTGTGAGCGCAAGCTGCATCGTCTGCTTCGCCTTCTCGATGGGGAAGCCGCTCATCGAGCCGGAAGTGTCGAGCACGAAGACGATCTCGCGCGCAGTGATCTCATCCGGCTCGACCTGTTCGGGCGGTTGCAGGATGAGCGTGAAGAAGCCGCCGCGCCCGGCGCGATGTGTGAGCAGCGCATCGTTGATGCGTTTGCCCGCCACATCGTAGCGCAGGATAAAATCTTTGTTGGGGATCGTCGCGCTGTCCTTCAGGCGCACCACCGCGCGCCGCTCGTCCGTGCGCGCTAGTTCAATCGCGTGCGATGAAGACGTGACGCCGTCGAGCGGCACGCCCGCGTCTAATTTAACCGCGAGCGAGATGTCGTGCCCGGCGCGCATGCCTTCGGGTGCAACGCGCGGCGTGATGCGCGAAGCATCGGGCACGCGTGTTGTGTCGGGCGCGAAGCCGCCCGCTTGTTGGCCGGTCGCTGTGCCCGGCACGTAGCGCGGCGCGACCGTCATCGGAAAGACGAACTCATAAGTACCCGCCTCATACTTCAACGTCTCGACGTAGCTGAGTGTGACCGTGACGCGTTCGCCCGGCATGATGTTGGCGACCGACTGTGTGAAGATGTTCGGCCGTTCCTGATCCAACAGGCTGGCCACTTGCCCGGCGTTGCGCGCCGCGGCGTAGACCGCCTGCGCCTCTTCGCGCCGCAGAATCTTCCCGCGCACCGTGCGCTCGCCGACCTGCATGGTCATGTCGTCCACGGCCGCCGCTTGTGGCAGTGGAAAGGTGTAGACCGCTTCGATCTTATCCTTGAATGGATTCTCAAACTCTTGTGTGACGCGCACGCGCGCGAGGAAGCCTGTGACTTCCGCCTGCACGTCCGTGTGTTTGAGCGGGCAGGCGAGTTTCTGCGGTCGCCCGTCTTTGTCGAGCACGACGAGCGCACCCGACGGATCGGGTGCAGTCGCTTCCGGCGCTTGAGCGGCCGGTTCTTGGCGTGCGGCGTGGGCGACGAACAGACTGAGCGTTGCGACGAACAACAGACTTACGAGGGTGAGCACGAGACGGCGTGGCATAAGTCTCCTCCTTAAATTGAACGGACGGCCGACCGACTTTCAACGCGCGGCCGAAGACGAAGCAGCACGCAAGGTGGGCGTGGACGATGGCTTGTTAGCCGGCTACTTAGAAACCAACAACGCGCGTTCGGGTTGCACGAGGGGCGGCGTGAAAATATAAATCCTTACGCCAAGGTGGTTGTAAGAAATTCTTGGCGCGTGCGGCCGGCGTGGCATAATGCGCACCACGAACACGGTCTGAACTAACCTGACGTGATGAGCGAGACTTACGACCGAGAGATCATACGCGGTTACTTCGACGCGCTGGCCGGAGAGGAGTGGGCACGGCTCGAAGCGAACGCGGAGGGGCGCGTTAGCTTTCATCTGCACCGCTCGTACCTGCGCGAGTTCATCGCGGCGGGCGCGGAGGTGCTTGAGGTCGGTGCGGGGCCGGGCCGATTCACACTTGAGTTGGCGGCCCTTGGCGCGCGTATCACTGTGGGCGACGTGTCGCGCGTGCAGTTGGAGTTGAACCGGGCGCGTGTGCTTGAGGCGGGCTGCGAAGCGGCGGTCGTTGCGCGTAAAATGCTGGACATCGTTGACCTGTCGGACTTAACCTCGGAGCGGTTCGATGCGGTCGTCGCTTACGGCGGCCCCTTGAGCTACGTGATGGAGCGCGCGGACGAGGCGCTCGCAGAGTTGTTGCGCGTGACCAAGCGCGGCGGCTACGTGCTCCTGAGCGTGATGTCGCTCGTCGGCGCGACGCGCAAGTTCAGCGCGTCGGTCATCAAGTGGGCGCGCGAGCACAGTCTCGCGGAAGTCGAGCGCGTCATTCGCACGGGCGATCAGACGGGCGACATCGCGCGCCTGCATCATTGCCACATGTACCGTTGGGCGGAGCTTGCGGCGTTGCTCAAACGCCACCCGTGCACACTCGTCGCCGCTTCGGCCGCGAACTGCCTGTCGGTCAATCAAGACGAGGCGCTCGGTGAAGTGCTGAACGATCCGGTCTTGTGGGCGACGTTCCTGCGTTGGGAGCGCGAGTTCTGCCGCGAGCCGGGCGCACTCGACGGTGGCACGCACATCATCGCGATCGTGCAGCGAGGTTGATTAACGGTGAAGAGGAGAACGAACGTGAAGAGCAGACTGTTGTGGTTGATCGCAATCGCCTGCGCATGTGCTGGGAGCATGCGCGCGCAGCAGCCGACGGCGAACACGGCGGGCGTGACGAATGAGCCGCGCGTGGGGTTAGCGGAGCAGACGACCGCTTACGACGTGTTGGGGCGCGTCGCGCTCGGCGGACGCTTGCGCACACAGCAACTCGTGGGCACGGAGGACGCGCCTGTGCGTAACGTCTCGGTCGTAATTGAGAATCGGAGCGGCCTCTTCTACAACTATGTCTCCGGTTACGCCACGTTCTACGGCGGCGACGGCGTGCGGTGCGGCGAAGGGCTGTGGAAGGCCGACGCGCTCGCGCCCGGCGAGCAGGCGGCCGTGGACACGCCGGGCTTGCGCCTGACGTGTACGCCGGCGAGTTGGCGTCTGTCGGCCCTGAACCTGCTCACGCGCACGACCGACGTGGCCAAACCGGCCGAGCCGGCGTCCGCAGCGACACCGCCCGCGCCCGCCGAAGCACCGATGTCTGCATCGCCGGCCACGCCAGCGCTGCTTGCGCCGCAACGCCTTGAGATCAACATCAACGGCAAGACGCTGCCGTTGCAACTCGGCAACCCGATTGACATAGTGGTCGGCAAAGAGCGCGTGCTGATCGTCGTCCAGCCCGTGCCCTAAACGATACGCTGTAGCTCCTATGCCCTGTCTGCGTTAAGCTTGCAGACGCACAGGCCCCCGATGAACAAAGGAATGACCGCTCACAAGGAAGGGGAGAGCATTATGGCAGATGAGGATAGAGCGCATAAGTGTAAGCACAACACTTGCAACTGTACGGTCGCGGGCGACGAAGACTATTGCAGCGAGTACTGCAAGGACGCCCACAAGACCGGCGTCACTGAGATTGGCTGCGGCTGCGAACACAGTGGCTGTCGTTAAACTCAGATCGGCATAAGGGCCGCGCCGCAAGACGCTGCGGCAGAGCGCTCAACGAGTGACAAACGCAGCGTCTTGCGGCGTGCCCACTTATTCACGAGGAGTTATGCAGAACATGAGACGCTACCTGCAACCCCCTAGCGTTATTGTGATCGTCTTGCTCGCGTTATTTGCGTGCGCGTCGGTCGGTGCGCGGGCGCAAAGGCGTGCGACGCATCCGAAGCCGACCCCGACACCTACGCCGCAGCCCACGCCGAAGAAGAAACTACCACCGGGCGCAAAGGGCTTTGAGCAATATGCCGGGCGCGACGCTTCGGATAAACTGGTGACGGGTGCGGCCACGCGCGGCCCCATCAATCCAATCAACACTGCGCAGGGCGAGTTCGACGAAGGCATGCGCCAGTACAAGGCGCATGCTCTAACGAGGGCTGCGGCCGCGTTCACACAGGCCGTCAAACTCGCGCCCGGTTGGGCCGAGGCGCACTACAGTCTGGCTATCGTCTTGAATGAATTGGATCGTTGGGCAGAGGCAGTCGCGGAGTTTCAGCGCGCGCTCGATGCCAACCCGGACGAACACATACGGCTGCTGGCGACCTACAATCAAGGGAACGCCCAACTGGATTTGGGCCAATACGACAAAGCCCTCGCGGCCTTCCAACAGACAACGCAACTCGCGCCTGAACAGCCGACGCCGCACTACAACATGGGGCTGGCCTATCTCGGTCTCAAGCAGGATACGCAGGCCGTCGCGCAGTTCAAAGAAGCGACCCAACTCAAGCCTGATTACGCTGAAGCGTATTACAATCTTGGCGTCATCTACTTGCGGCAGGGGCACAAAGACGAAGCGCGCGCCGAACAGCAACGCCTGACTAAACTAGACACCGCACTGGCGCGCCGCCTCGCCGCGCTGCTCAAATAATGCGCGCCCGGCCGAAAGTTTGTGCCCACGGCACAGATTAGCGAGTTGACTATTTAACCTGCACAGGCAAGCGGAGCGTCTGCGCACCCTTGTCGCGAAACCAGCTCACGCCCTCTTGCACCATATCTAATTCCAGCACATAGCTGCCGGGCTTGGCGGGCGCGGTGATCTCAAGCGGGATGGTCACTTCGCCACCGGGCTTGAGGTCTTCGGCGAGCGTGCCGCGCGCGTCGTCGAGTTGCAGCGTTTTGTTGCCGGCGTCGAGCCAGTGATTGCCGACGTGCACCTGATAGCCGCCGGCCGCACGTTCCAGCGCCGGCCATGAAGCAGCACTGGTGTTCTTGACCTTAACTTGCAGCGTGAGTTTCTCGCCCGCCTTCAACTCCTTCGGCGGGGCTGCGACTGAAAGCGCCATCTTGAAACTGCTGTCGGGGAGCGGCGTGCTGTTCACAACTGCCGCCGGCGGCAGCGCAGGCGCGGCCGGCGCGGCTGTGTTGGCCGGACTCTCTGGCTGCGCGCAGCCTTGTAACAGAACTGCGCCCACCATTGTCAATGCGATGATGCCGATTCTGAGTTTCAACTTAGCTGACATTGTCACTCTCCCACGTGAAATATGCTGTCTATATCGTTTCGGAGTCGTGCGAGCATAGCATAGAAATAAACGCTTGTTGGTAGTACGTGACCGCGCTCATTCGGTCTCGTCCAGTATCGCGCGCACCTTCTGTGCGAGGGCGACGGGCGTGAATGGTTTCTCCAAGAGGGCTACGCCCGGCTCTAGGACGCCGTGGTGCACGATGGCCTCGTCCGTGTAGCCGGACATGTAGAGTACTTTCATTTCCGGGCGCACGGCCAGCACGCGCGTGGCCAGTTCCTTCCCGCTCATAAACGGCATCACCACATCCGTGAGCAGCAGGTGGACGGGGCGTTCGTAAGCAGCGAGCAGGCGCAGCGCGGCCTCGCCGTCGGTCGCCGCCAAGACTTCGTAGCCGCTCTCTTGCAGAATGGCCTGCGCCAACTCGCTGACCATCGCTTCGTCTTCGACTAAGAGAATCGTCTCCGTGCCGCGCGGCGCAGCGGTGCGCGTCTCGACGACGGGCGCTTCCGTCTGCGTGACGCGCGGCAGGTAGATTTTAAAAGTCGTGCCTTGACCCGGCTCGCTGTAGACCCAGATATTGCCGCCCGATTGTTTGACGATGCCGTAGACCGTCGCCAATCCCAACCCCGTGCCTTTACCCACCTCCTTCGTCGTAAAGAACGGCTCGAAGATGCGCGCTCTGGTCTCGGCGGCCATCCCCGTGCCGGTGTCCGAGACGGCCAAGAGCACATAGGGGCCGGGCCGGACGGCAACGTGCAGCCCGGCGAAGGCTTCGTCCAACTCGACGTTCGCCGTCTCAATGGTCAGCCGCCCGCCCTTCGGCATCGCATCGCGCGCGTTGACGACGAGGTTCATGATGACTTGCTCGATCTGACCGGGGTCGGCTTCGATGCGCCCTACGTCCGGTCTGAGCACCGTGACCAGCTCCACGTCCTCGCCGATCAAACGCCGCAGCATACGGCTCACGTCCGTGACGAGCACGTTCAGGTCTATGATCTTGGGCTGAAGAATCTGCTTGCGACTGAAGGCGAGGAGTTGTCTGGTCAAAGCGGCCGCGCGCTCGCCGGCCTTTTTGATCTCT
The DNA here is from genome assembly GCA_045807745.1 of Pyrinomonadaceae bacterium. Lineage (GTDB taxonomy): Bacteria > Acidobacteriota > Blastocatellia > Pyrinomonadales > Pyrinomonadaceae > QHXQ01. Next base: position 223,922 of record JBJMGT010000022.1, on the reverse strand, counting down.
TCCACGTTGCGCCGCAGTGGGTCGGTCTCAGCCAACCTTCTGATCGTCAAATCACTATAGCCGGTAATGGCCGTTAGCAGATTGTTGAAGTCGTGTGCGACGCCGCCCGCCAACTGTCCGACCGCTTCCATCTTCTGCGACTGGCGGAGTTGTTCCTCCTGCTCGCGTTCCAGTTGCAGGAGACGCACGTTCTCGATGGCGTTAGCGGCGAGGTTGGCGGCCATCTGCATGGCGGTGGCGTGTTCGTGTGTGTAGGCGGCGAGGTCGTAGCTCTGGACTTCGATGGTGCCGACGGTGCGCCCCATCATCGTCATCGGTGCGATCAGTGCCGAGCGAGGTTCTTTGTTATCGGTGGCGAAGCCGACGTGCACCGGCGCGCGCCCGCCCAAGTCTTTGACATAGTCACTACTAATAACGGCCATGCCGGTCTTGATGGCTTGCCCGGCGGGGCCCGAACGCACCGGGACGGGCGGCACTTCCGGCGCTTCGACCTCTGTGCCGTTGAGATAGAAGTAGACACCATCGCGCATGGCGCGCACCTCGTCGTAGAGGCAGATGGCGAGGGCAAAGCTGGGCGTCAGGGCAATGCTGAAATCGCGCAAGCCCCGGTAGATCGTCAATAACTCGCGGGCCGTGCCAAATGTCAGCGCGAGACCTGCTAGCCGGTCGAGCAGACGCTCGTACTCTTCGACGGCCCGGCGGTCAGCGGCGCGCAGCCGCTCCTCCGCTTGCTTGCGCTCGGTGATATCCATGTTGACGCCGATGAAGCGCTCGGCCCGCCGCTTGTTACCTTCATCCTTGAAATAGACCTGCCCGTGCGCCGCGAGCCAATGCTCGGAGCCGTCCGGCCAGACGACGCGAAACTCCTGTCGATACACGCCCTCGTTCTGCCCCTCGACCGCGCGCCGCACTGCTTCGTTAACCGTCGCCCGGTCTTCCGTGTGTATGCGCGCAATGGCGGCCTCGTAGGTCGGCGGCGGCGTTGCCGCGCCGTAGTTGCGCGCGCCGCGTTCGTCCCACACGACTTGGCCCGTGTCGAGGTGATAATCCCACGTGCCCAGCTTGGCGGCGTCCAAGCCGAGGCGCAGCCGCATCTCGCTCTCGCCGAGTGCTGCGCTCGTGCGCTGGCGCGACACCATGAGCCAGTTGATGAGCAGCGCGACACCGGCAAACGTGCCCAACTGCCAGAGGGCATCGCCCTTGAGCGGCACAAAGTGGCCCGCCGGCGCGAGCACATAACTCGTCCCCAGCGTGGCTAACAAGATGGCCAGCAGCCCGGCCCAACGCCCGCCGTACCATGTGCTGATCGCAACTGCGGCGAAGAAGAAACCGAAGAGCGTGTGGTCTGTCAGCGCCTCCAATTGTTGCGTCAACAGGAGCGCCAGAATCACGCTCAGGACAGCGAAAATATAATAAGAGAGTGAGGCACGTAGCTGCTGATTCATAGGCACGATAATTTCTTTGCTGAAGACATAATATACGCTTCCAGCGGCCGGGCGGCTAATCATTATCTTTATAAACCACTACTCGACTCCGCAAGGGCTGGCTTTCGCCCGCCAAAAGAAATAGAATGCCCGTGTTAATTCCCTCTTAACGCAATAACTGACTGGTTTGGCCTGTAAGGTTATCTGGGCAGACACGGCATGATAGTAATTGTGCTCAAGCGCAATACATCTGGCTCAATTCAGTCAACAACTTCCCCGAAATAATTTCCAACAGTGGCCCCGCGTCGTGTTTGAAAGCACCACGCCAGCACATTGATATTCGATCTGGAGGCTTGCTTGCTCGAAGCGAAAAATATCAGCGTGTCCATTGATGAGCCGAGCCATACCGACGTCAGCACCGTGCAGGAACTCGCGCCGCCCTCCGACTGGCGCGAGTTGGGCGAGGCTGAGCACTTCGTTCAGTTCTATGAAACTGACACGTTCCTGCTCGACTCGCTACACGCCGCACCAACTCTTGCGGCAGACGCTCATTCCACTACGCCGCTAAATCATCATCAAATTACAACATAGGGCGGGGCGCAACTGTCGTTATCATTGCGCACATCAAAGCGCCAGAGACTTGCGCCGGCCAATCCATGAAACTCGTTCGACCCAGACCCGGTTTGAGTTGGCCGGGAAAGCGCGCAAGCGATTTTCACCTCGCGCCCTCGGCGGCGCATAGATTGTTGGGGGAATTCAGATGAAGAGAACATTGCTGACGATCACACTCGCACTCGTCTGCGGCGCGGCCGTCTCGGCGCAGACGCACAAGAGTCACACCTCGGCCACGGCCGACAGCGACACGAGCGCCTCCGCCCGGCAAGGCGCGCGCGCCGTCGAACTCGCTTCCGGCACGCACCTCGCCGCGCAGTTGCAGCAGACGCTTGACGCGCGTAAGGCGCACGTCGGCGATGAGGTCGTACTGAAGACGACGCAGGCCGTTAAGCAGAACGGCCAGACCGTCGTGCAGAAAGGCGCGCGTCTCATCGGGCACGTGACCGAAGTGCAGCAGCGCGCCAGCAGCAACGCAGAGTCGCGCATCGGGCTGCTCTTTGATCGACTTGAGAGTGGCGCGCTCTCGACGCCCATCTCGGCCACGATCACATCAATCACGCAGGCGACGATCAACACGAGCGTCGCGAATGACGACCTGATGACCGACTCAAGTGCTTCGAGCACGACGACAACACGCAGCAGCGCGGGTTCGGGCAGTGGCAGCTTGCTCGGCGGTGTCGGCAGCACGGTCGGTGGCGTGACGAACACAGTGGGCGGCGTGGTTGACACGACGACGCAGGCGACCGGTCAAGTCGTATCGGGCACAACCAACGCGGTCGGCAGCACGACGAAAGGCGTCGGGCGCACCGTGCGGGGCTTGCGCATTTCGCAGTCGGGCAGCGCTTCGGCCGGGGGCGGCTCGACGCTCGCGCTCACGGGCGGCAATCTGCGTTTGGAGAAGAACACCACGTTCAACCTCACGCTCAACGAGTCGGCAAACGTCGGGCACGACAACAACTAACCGGCACGGCAAGTCGGGCGGAAAGCCCGCGCGCAGGCGCAGACGTGAGTACGTACTCACGTCTGCGCCTGCGTTTTTGTTTGTGGCTGTGCCGCAAGGAGAATGGCATAAGCTTCAGCCGTCATGCTTCCGTCCATAGACCAGCGTGTTGATGATTTGCCGACGCGCGCGCTAAAGTAAGGCGCGACTGTTAATGCGAAACTCATGAGCCGTCATCACGATCAACCGATGCGTACCGGACGCGCGATAACGGCTGCGTCCGACCCTGCGATGCTCGCCGCCTTGCGCGCCATTGTCGGTGCAGACAATGTGCTCATCGATGCGGATAAGGTCGAGCCTTACGCGCAGGACGCGGTGAAGGAGAAGTTTCCGCCCGAAGCGGTTGTGCTGCCGCAGACGGCTGCGGACGTGGCCGCGATCATGCGGCTGGCGAACGAGCACAGGTTTCCGGTGACGGCGCGCGGCGGCGGCGTCGGCTACACGGGCGGCGCAGTGCCCGTCGATGGCGGCATCGTCATCGGCACGGATCGCATGAACCGAATTAGAGAGGTCAACGCGGACGATCTCTACGCCGTGACCGAGCCGGGCGTGACGACCTACACGTTGCAACAGGCGGTCGAAGCCGAAGGCCTCTTCTACCCGCCCGATCCTGCGTCTTACAAAAACTCTTTCATCGGCGGCAACATCGCCGAGAACGCGGGCGGCATACGCTCGGCGAAGTACGGCGTGACGAAGCACTACGTGCTCGGTCTCGAAGTGGTCACGCCGACGGGCGAGATCATCCGCACCGGCGGGCGCACGAGCAAGAACGTCGTCGGCTTTGATCTGACGGGTCTCATCTGCGGCTCTGAAGGCATGCTCGGCATCATCACCGAGGCGACGCTCAGACTGTTGCCGCTGCCCGCCGCGACGCGCACCGTGCGCGCCACGTTCAAAACGATGGCTGCGGCGTGTGCCTGCGTGCCGCGCTTCAACCGCGCGCGCGTCGTGCCTGTGGCGATTGAAGTTTTAGACCGGAACGCCATTCGCGCCGTCGAATCGGAGTTCGCATTCGGCTTGGATAAAGACGCAGGCGCGCTCTTGCTCGTCGCGGTTGACGGGCAGACGGAAGAGGTCGCGCGCGCAGCCCTCATCGTCGAACAAGTAATGCACGATGGCGGCGGCTACGACATACTCGCCGCCGCGACGCGCGAGGATGAAGAAAAACTCTGGGACGTGCGCCGCGCTCTCTCGCCCGCGATCAAGAAATTCGGCACGATGAAGTTCAACGAGGACGTGGTCGTGCCGCGCTCGCGCGTGCCTGAGTTGATCGCACAGGTCGAAGAGATCGGGCAACGTTTTCAGACCTTCGTCGTCAACTTCGGGCACGCGGGCGACGGCAACATCCACGTCAACTTCATGTGCGACCGCGACGATGCGGAAGCGATGAAACGCGCGCGCGCAGCCGTCCGCGCGACCTTCGCCGTCGCCGTCGAACTTGGCGGCACGATCAGCGGCGAGCACGGCATCGGCTACGTCAAAGCGCCTTACATCGAGATGGCTTTGGACAGCGCGACTGTCGCAGCGATGAAGCGCATTAAGCAGGCGCTCGATCCGAATGGAATTTTGAACCCCGGCAAAATGTTTATCTGATGCTGCCTCTCCTCCTTGAACTGCAAAGGTTGAAACGGCTCGACCGCACGGGTTGGGTCTTGCGTGGACTCGCGCCGGGCGCGGAGTCGGTGGGCGCACACACTTATGGCGTGGCGCTTACGGCGATGTTGTTGGCGGATGAGGTGCGGGCGCGCGGCGGTGAGCTTGATGTCGAGCGCGTGCTGCGGTTGGCGTTGGTGCATGATTGGGCAGAGGCGCGCGTGGGCGATCTGCCGCGCACGGCGTCGGAGTATTTTGGCGCGGCGGCGCGGCGGACGGCCGAGCGCGCGGCGTTCGATGGCATGGTCGCCGGGTTGGACGCGAGCTTAAGCCACGCGTACAGCGCGTGGCATGAAGAGTATGAGACGCGCGCGACTGTCGAAGCGCGTTTAGTAAAAGCGGCGGACGTGATCGATCTGTTGGCGCAGGCGTTTGTGTTCGAGCGCGCGGGCGCACGTGAGTTGGGCGAGTTCTGGGCCGGGGCTGAGGCGCGCGACTTCGGCTTGGAGGGTGTGGCCGCACAGGTTGTCAGCGAGGTGACGGCGGCGCTCGTCGCGGCGCGGGCGCAGTTGCACGAGCGGGGACAGGAGCAGAGTTGATAAATTTTCTTGTGCGGACGCATGCGCTCGCATTGAGCGGCGGGTGGCTTGAGGCGCTGACTTCACATCTGTCTTGGCGCGGCGTGGTGTGGGGCGTCGGTCTGTTCCTGCTCACTTTCTCTTTGAGTCTCGCCGTGACCGCGTGGATTCTGGTTAAGCTGCCGGCCAACTATTTCAGCGCGTCGCACAAGTTCGAGTTCTTCGCCGGCCGCGCGCCGGCCGTGCGCATCGCCGGTCTCATCGGTAAGAACCTGCTCGGTGGTGTGCTCTTCGTGCTCGGCGTCATCATGTCGCTGCCGGGCGTGCCGGGGCAGGGGATATTGACCATCCTGCTCGGCATCATACTGATGGACATTCCGGGCAAGCACAAAGCCGAACGCAAGATCATCAGCCGCCCCAGAGTGCTCCGCACCATCAACCGCATCCGCACCCGCTTCCACAAGCCGCCGCTCGAACTGGAGTAGGAAAATTGCGGATTGCGGATTGCGGAATTGGCTGGGACGATTGTCTTTACTAATCCGCAGTCCGCAATCCGCAGTCCGCATTTCCTTTTGACAAGGCCGCACCTGTTTGTTAGCTTCCATTGATAAATCTGCGCCGGAGTTTAGGTTAGGTTCGGTTCGAGGTGGCTGCCGAGATAACCGGCGCTTATGAACTTGTGATGATCAAGCTGCGCGTGCCGCGTCAAGTGTCGGGTCAACGTCTCACAGTCCTGCTGGTCGTCGCGCTGTGGGCGCTGGCTGCGAGTGGGTGTAGCCACTTTATCAAGAACAAAGTGAGCGTTGCGCCGTTTCTGCCGCCGAAAGTTGAGGCAGACACGTCGCAGTTGATTGCCGAGGTCAATCGCCTCGCGCAAGTGCGCTCTTTGCGCGGCAAGGTTGACTTGCAGTTCCTTGATAACTCGTTCGCGAAGTGCGGCATCGTCGAGAAGTACCGCACGTCGGAAGGGAACTTGATCCTGCAACGCGAGGGACAAGTCTATCTCTCGATCAACGCGCCGTTCGGCATCAAGGTGGCGGAGATGGCCTCGGACGGCACGCACTTTCAAGTGGCCGTGTTCAAGGGCGACGAGAAATATCAACGCTTCGTGCGCGGCACAAACAGTGCGACGTACCGGCGACTGGGCGGCGATGCGAGCGACGTGGACTGCGGTGGCGGCGGGCAGACAAAGAACTCGGCCATGCAACAGCGCGCGGTCGGGGCGCTGTCGAGTCTCAGACCGCAACACTTGACGGGCGCGCTCCTCGTCGCGCCGATTGACGGCGCGCAGTCTGAGTTGATCTATGCGCGCAGCGAGGCGTTCGCCGAAGGGCCGGACGAGCGCGCGAACGCGAAGAAGGGTGCGCGCGTCGTGCGCAGCTATTACACGCTCGACGAAATCATGCCCGCCGGTGCGAACCGTGCACGGCTCTTGCGCCGCTTCTGGTTCGACCGTTCCGAGCAGTTGCGGCTCGCGCGCGTGCAGACTTACGACGAGGGCGGGCAGTTGATCACCGATGTGGTCTACAAGAACCCGCGCCCGTTCGGGGCGGACGCCAAGTACACGCTGCCGGCCGACATCGAGTTGACGCGTCCGCAGGATCGCTACGCGATCCGCATCAGCTATCAAGCGCCCGAAGAGGTCAAGGTCGATCAACCCTACGACGCAGACATCTTCGTGCTCGTAAATAAATCGAACCTGACCGAAGTGGACTTGGACAAAAAAAGTGACGAGTGACAAGTAACAAGTGATGAGCAAGCAGTTTTTAAAACTTGTCACTCGCCACTTGTCACTCGTCACTGCCTTTCAAATGGAGAGTCTTGTAACAAATAACATCCGGCAGCGGCCTTTGCGGGCGCTGGTGAGTGTGGTGGGCGTGGCGCTAGGCGTGTGTCTGGTGATGCTGTTCACGGGGCTGTCGCGGGGCATGTCGCGCGATGTGCAGCGGCGCGCGTCGAACGTGCGCGCCGAGATCATTTTCACGCGCCCAGGCGGGATGGATTTGGCTGCCTCGACGACGAACCTGAGCACAAAATATGCGGACGAGTTGTTGAAAGTTGATGGCGTGGCGGCGGCCGTGCCAGCGATTCGCTACGTCTTTCAAAGCGGGAGTGGCGTTGGCTTCGAGCAGGTCGAAGGCGTGGACTGGTTGCCTTACGCGCGGATGAACGGGCTACAAATTATCGAAGGGCGCGCGCCCGCCGCGCACGACGAAGTGATTATTGATGAGACGAAGGCGGGCGGCGGCAGCAAGTACAAGGTCGGCGACGCGATGAGCCTGTTCGGCGGTCAGCCTTACCGCGTCGTGGGCGTCTACACGCCGGAGGCGGAGGCGCGCGTCAAGACGACGCTCGCCTCGATGCAGGACGCGCTCGAAGCGCCGGGCAAGTGCTCGTACATCTTAGTTAAGGTGCGTGACGGCGAAGACCCGCTCGCCGTGGCCCGCCGGATCGACGAGAAACTGCCCGGCAACAAGATTCAGATGACGCGCGACTTGATGACGAACATCGAGAAGCAGATTCCATATCTTGGCGTCTTCCTGCGCGCGCTCGTCGTGCTGGCGGCGATTGTCAGTGCGCTTGTCGTCATGCTCGCAATGTACACGACTATCACTGAGCGGACGCGCGAGATCGGCATGCTCAAGGCCATGGGCGCGTCGCGCGGCTACATCGTCTCTGTCATCGAGAAGGAAGCGTTGCTCATCAGCCTGCTCGGTCTCGTCGTCGGCTTTGTCGTCTCTTTTGCCGCGGGGCTGCTGATCCATCGCATCTATGGCCTCATATTTGAATACGGTTGGCAGTGGGGCCTGACGGCGGCGCTCATCGGCGTCGGCGGCGGCGTGCTCGGCGCGCTCTATCCCGCCATGCGGGCCGCGAATCTTGATCCGGTCAGTGCGTTATCGTATGAATGAGTCAAGAGTCCAGAGAGTTCGGAGAGTCAAAAGCAGCTGTCCTTTGACTCTCTGGACTCTCCAGACTCCGCACTCTCTAGACTCCTTTCTTATATGAAGACGATTCTAAAGGCTGAAAATTTAGAGAAGATTTATCGCGTGGGCAGCGTGGACGTGCCGGCGCTCAGAGGCGTGTCGCTCGACGTGGAGGAGGGCGAGTTTCTGGCCATCATGGGACCGTCGGGCTGCGGCAAGTCTACATTCCTGCACCTGCTGGGCGGGCTGCTGACGCCGACGCGCGGGCGCATCGAGATCGACGGCGAAGATATAACTGTCGCCTCCGACGCCAAGCGCACGGACATGCGGCGGCGCAAGATCGGCTTCGTCTTTCAACGCTTCAACCTCTTCCCGACCTTGACCGCCGAGGGCAATCTGCGCCTCGCCGAGCGCATACACGCGGGCGGCGGCAACAGCAAGGACGCGCCCGAACGCCGGCGCGAAGTCCTGCGTCTGTTGCAACTCGAAGGCAAGCTCCGGCACAAGCCTTCGGAGCTATCGGGCGGCGAGCAACAGCGCGTCGCACTGGCCCGCGCGGTTGTTAATAATCCCGCGCTTGTCCTCGCCGATGAGCCGACCGGGAATCTCGATTCCGAAAACTCCGCCATCGTCCTGAATATGTTTCAGGAGATGAATTATCGCTTCAGTCAGACCATCATCATGATCACGCACAACCCAGAGGCGGCCGCCATGTGCCGCCGCATCATCCAGATGCGCGACGGCCAAATCATTGCGCCGGACAGCGGCATACAGCTATAATCCCAAACGGCGTACAGGTGGACACGGGCGAAAGCCTAGGGCTTTTGTCTTTGCCACCTGTTGCTTTTACGGCCAGCCTTTTTAGGCCGACTTAAGGCGCACGGCGCGAGCGATGGCAGATATCTTCAAACGCATTGTTTTCTGGACTTACGGGCGCAGCACGTGGCAATACGATGTGCTCTGCGCGCTCATTCTGGCCTTCATTTTTCTCTCGCCGAAGTCGCGTTTCACGAGCGAACTGCCAAGCCCTGCGGGGCATCAAAATGTTCCTGCGGCAAACACTCTGCTGCTGACTTGGCCGGCGCGAGAGTCGGCCGCCCCCCCCGACACGCAGGAGATCGAACGGCGCGCACGACAATTAGCGGGCCGTGAGGGTGCGCGGGTGCGGGAGTTGCGTCCCGTCAGGGACGAGGCAGGCACGGTGATTGCATATCAGGTTGACATTGAATAGCCGTTCATTATAATCGCCCGAAGTTTTTGCACGTGACCGGGCGCGAGTGGAGTTTCCCCATTTCTTAAAGGAGTTTGCATGAAGAAGTTCTTGACGCTTGGCCTCGCTGTTATCATCACCCTCGTGACGACCGCCGCCGTCCCCTCGGCGGCCAGCGCGCAGAGCGCCGGTCTGGTCAGTTCAATCATCAATCGCATGGAGCGCAACCGGCGCGATCTGAAATCCTTACGCGCCGGCATCAGCATGGAGAAGTACGACGCGCAGATTAAGGACACGGACAAGCGCGTCGGCACGCTGCTCTACATTCCGGGCGCGGGCACGAATCAGGCTGTGCGCGTCGATTGGCGCAGCCCGCAGGAGACGCTCGCCGTGATGGACGGGCAGTATACACTGCTGCAAAAACGCATCAAGGTGGCCTATCAGGGCAATGCCAGTTCGGCCAAGGCGGGCAAGGTCAACAGCATGCTCGGTTTCGGCTTGAACGTCTCGCAGGCGCAATTGAAGTCCTCGTTCGACTCGCAGTATCTCGGCGAAGAGGCGCTCTGGGGCGGCGTCCAGACCTCGCACCTGAAGCTCGTGCCGAAGGGCAAAGCGGGTTACAGCTACGCGGAAGTCTGGGTGGACGGCTCCGGCATGCCGATTCAAACCAAGGTGGTCGAGAAGAACGGCGACGCGACGACCGTGCGCTTGATGGACGTGCAGCGCAACGTCGCGATCCAGAAGAACGATTTCAAACTCGATCTCGGTTCGGACATCAAGATCGTGCGCGGCTAAATCGGGCGCAATAAAATTACGACAGGTGAAAGGGTTTCGGGCCCCGCAGGCGACCGGAACCCTTTCGCCATTTGTAGGGCTGGCGAAGTCTTTACGGCATAGTCGCGAAAGGCGAACGGCCTCGCTTGCTTCGGGCGTGCATTTTGCGTATCTTCTTCGGGCTAGTTCGCACCCGAAGGTTTTTGCCAACGGTCGTTACCGCCCACGCCGCGTCTCTTGGTGTAAGAGACCGGCAGTCAAACGTCAAACAAGGTCAGATGAAGCGGAGCAGCTTTCTTAAACTCAAACTGCGCGAGACCAAGTTCATCGCGCGTGGTCTCGTCTCGGCGAAGCATCCCGTCTTGGCGCACGTCATCCCCATGCGGCGCTGCAATCTCGCGTGCGCCTACTGCAACGAGTACGACAACTTCTCCGCGCCCGTGCCGTTTGCTGAGATGCGGCGGCGGCTCGACAAACTGGCCGACCTCGGCACGTCCATCATCACCATCTCCGGTGGCGAGCCGATGATGCACCCGCAGATTTACGAGTTGGTTGCGCACATACGCAAGCGCGGCGTGATCGCTGGCGTCATCACCAACGGCTTTTATCTCACGCCGGAAAAGATCAAGAAGTTTAACGCCGCCGGGCTTGAATACTTGCAGATCAGCATCGACAACGTTGAGCCGGACGAGGTGTCGAAGAAGAGTCTGCGGCTGCTCGACAAGCGTTTGCAGTGGTTGGCCGAGCACGCGGACTTTCACATCAACATCAATTCGGTCGTCGGCGGCGGGATCAAGCATCCAGAAGACGCGCTCGTCATCGGGCAACGTGCGCTCGACCTCGGCTTCTCAGCCACAGTCGGCGTCATCCACGACGGACAGGGCGAACTCAAGCCCTTGAGCGAACGCGAGCAGCGCGTCTATCGCGACTTCAAAAAACTTGGTCGCCAGGAGTACGCGCGCCTCGACTGGTTTCAAGAGAATCTCGCGCAAGGGAAACCTAACAACTGGAGTTGTCGCGCTGGCGCACGCTACCTCTACATCTGCGAAGACGGTCTCGTTCATTATTGTTCGCAGCAGCGCGGCAATCCCGGCACGCCGCTCGCCGACTACACGCAGGCCGACATAGACCGTGAATACTACACAGAGAAACACTGCGCGCCCTATTGCACCGTTGCCTGCGCACAGAAGACCGCACTCTTAGACGACTGGCGCAACCTCGGTCGGCTCTACGGCGACTCGCTCCGGCAATTCATCACGGGGCGCGCGCCTGAGCGACCGACGCCGTCTGCCGCCCCCGTGTCCACGCCTGCGCCCGAGCATGCACCGCCGGTCAAACAGCCCGAGGCTGTACCACAGGTCTTAAGCGCGGAATAACAGCGCCGCGAAAATTTAAGGGCCATCGTCGCCTTGTCGTTTAAGCAGCGCCCGTTATAACGGGCGCTGCTTTCATTTTGTGGGTAGGGCTGCGCCCGGCTGCATTACGCGCGCGCGCGCCGTGTCGCAGCGCACGTCCGGCGCAGCTTGCACACACAACTCACCAGCTAAAAATCTGTGGTACTCACTGACCGCCGCATCGTGCTGATCGAGCGCGTCAAGCACGATAGCGATGTGATAGGGCAGTGCCGCATCCGGTTCGCCGCCCTGCTCAGCCGCGCGCAACTCTGTGAGCGCCTCCGGCCATTGCCGCATGGTGGCGAGTTCGAGACCGAGCAGTTTGCGTGTGTGCGGATCGTCGGTGTGGCCAAGGGCGGCGCGGTATGCGTTGGCGGCGCGCTCGTGTTGTTCGTGCAGTTTCGCCCCACTGGCGCGGGCGAGTTGCGCGTCGAGGCTGTGGTAGTCGTGCCAGAAGTAGAGCGCGGCGAGCGTCGTCAACACAGCGGCGTAAACAATTGGCAGCGCAAGCCGTGATCGAAAAGGACGCGGCTGATCTATACCTGTGCGGCGCCGCATGCGCGTGAGTAAGTAGAGCGGCAAAAAGGTGAAAGGCAGCAAGAGCGTCGAGAGCGTCCACGCGCCAAGCACGTAATGCTTTAGGCCACGGCGACGCGCATCCGCCAGCACCCACGCCGAGCAAGCGATGGCGACCGCGACCGCGGCCGGCAGCAGCACGTCGAACAACTGACCGACGGAGATGGACGAGTGGAAGCGCACGGCTCAGGCGGCAAGGCTGTTTACGTCTGACGCGTCGTGTCCGAGCCGACGCGGTGGAGCGTCATCGAGCTTGAGAGGCCGAGACCGGACATGCGCCCCGCCATCAACACGATCATGTCGCCCGGTTGCGTGATGCCCGCTTCGAGAAGCGTGCGGTCGCCCGCGCGGATCATCGCTTCGGTCGTCTCGGCGCGCGCGCACACCAGCGGCTCGACCGCCCAGATGAGCGCCAACTCGTTCTGCGTCGCGCGCGCGTTGGTCATCGCGATGATACGCGGCGCGGGGCGGAGCGCGGAGAGCCGACGCGCCATCAAGCCCGATTCGGTGAAGACTGCGATCACGCTCGTGTCCATCTCATCCGCCGCGAACGCCGCCGCCTCGCAGAGCGCGCGACTGACCCGGCCCGTCTGTTTACCGATCCACTTGGTGATCGCGCTCGACCCGGTCGGCCGCCCTGTCTCCGCCGACTCGATGATGCGCGCCATCGTCGCGACCGCCGCGACCGGATATTGACCCGATGCGGTTTCGGCCGACAACATCACCGCGTCTGTCCCGTCCCAGACGGCGTTCGCCACGTCCGACGCTTCGGCGCGCGTCGGGCGCGGCTCGCTGATCATTGATTGGAGCATCTGCGTCGCCGTGATGACGAACCTATCCGCGTGGTTCGCCTCTTCGATGATGCGCTTCTGATAGACGGGCACGAGTTCTACGCTCGTCTCGACGCCGAGATCGCCGCGCGCGACCATCACGCCATCCGTCGCCGCAATGATCTCGTCGAGGTTATCAATCGCTTCAGCCTTTTCGATCTTCGCCACGAGCGGTTGTTTACCACCAGTCGCCTTGATCGCTGCCTTCGCTTCCACGCAGTCTTCCGCGCGGCGCACAAACGAGAGCGCGATGTAGTCCACGCCCTGCCGCACGGCCCATTGCAGGTCACGCCGATCCTTGTCGGTCATCGAAGGGATCGGCAGCGCAACGCCCGGCAGGTTGATGCCCTTACGCTCGTTTAAGACGCCGCCGTTGATGACGCGACAGACTACATCCGTATCGGTCGTGCGCTCGACGTGCAACTCAATCGCGCCGTCGTCCAAAAGTATCCGCGCGCCGGGGCGCACGTCGCGCGCGAGGCCGGCGTAGTTGGTCGAGACCTCTTTAGCATCACCAGCGACCGAACGCGTGGTGAGCGTGAAGAGCGCGTTCTCTTCGAGCGTTACGGGTTGGCCGCCCGCGAGCACGCCCGTCCTGATCTTCGGGCCTGAGAGATCGACGAGCACGGCAAGCGGGCGCTTCATGCGTTCGGCGGCGGCGCGGGCGCGGCGGATCGTCTCGGCGTGCTCCTCCTGCATGCCGTGCGACATGTTGATGCGGACGGCGTTCGTGCCGGCGGCCAGCAACGCTTCAATCGTCGCCGGCTCGCGCGACGCCGGCCCGAGCGTGGCCAGTATCTTTGCTTTTCTCACAATGACCCCCCAGAGGTCAGAGGTTAGAGGTTAGAGGTTAGTAAGAACTTTTCTTACACTGACCTCTGATCTCTAACCTCTGACCTCTCTTGTTAGTTCGTAGCCAGTGCGGTCTGGACCGCGTTTTCGAGCGCGCTGGCGGCCGTGCCGTCGTAGCCGACGAAGCGTTTGACGAGCCGTCCGTTGCGGTCGAAGACGTAAGTCTGCGGGATCGCGTCCGTGTCGGCGAAGACGGCGTTCGCCAACTCGTCGTCCGGATAGCCGAGCGGGTAACTGATCTTAAACTCCTGCACGAAGCCGGGCACTTTCGGCCGGTCATCCGCGCCGCCGACGTTTAGACCCACCACGTTCAAGCCTTGCGCGCCGTAACGCTTTTGCAGCGCGATCAGATGCGGCACTTCCTCGCGACACGGCGGGCAGTAGGTGGCCCAGAAGTCGAGCACCAAGACCTTACCCTTGTACTCCGTCGCGCGCGCACGCCGGCCGTCCAGCATCGTCCAGCTCTGCGCGCTCGTCGAACCAGCCGCCGGCGCGCCGCCCGGCCCGTGCGCGGCCGAGACCGGCGGCATCGGCAGCGATGTACGCGGCGGTTGCGCGCCGCGCGGCGTGTTGGTCTGCGCCGAGTCCACAGGCGGCGAGTTGTTACTGTTGGTGCAGGCAATGAGCGCCAACAAGCACGTGCCTAGCAGTACGGTCGGCACAAACCGCCGTCTATGCGGATGCGGCATGCATGAGTTCATATGCACAAACTCCTGTGCGGGAAAGATGAGCGCATTCTACAACAAAGCAGCGTGGATGAGGGATGAGGGATGAAAGAATCGCGCGCTGTTGTGCGCAGCAGGTTAGTCACCTTCGTCCAGCCCGCCCCTTTGCTGGCCTGTCTCTTCCGCCGACGGGCGCTCTTCGTGTGACGGCACGCGGTAGTCTTCATCGGCCCAGTGGCCGAAGTCGAGCAGCTTGCAGCGTTCGGAGCAGAACGGACGATGCAGGTTATTAGTCCAGTCAACGGGCTTCTTGCATGTTGGACACGTCTTCATGATCTCAATCAAAACGAAAAGGCAAAAGCAACGCGCGTCGTCACTTTTGCCTTTGGTCGTTTCGCCCTCCTTGGCGCTGGCCCGTCAGACTGCGGCGAGTCCGGGCGGGTGCTTGAGCAGAATTTTTCGATCAACGAACTCGATCATACCGGCGCGGCGCATGTCGTTCAAGCGCACAGTTACGCTCTCGCGCGTCGAGCCGACGATAGACGCGATCTCGCGGTGCGGTAAGGTGAGGTCGATCAACACGCCTTCGGGTTCGCGCCGGCCGTAGCGTTCCGACAGTTCGACGAGCAACTTCTCCAACCGCGCCGGGATCGGATCGAGCGCGAAGTTGGCGACGCGCCGCTCGGTCCGGGAAAGTCGTTGACCGACCAGCCGGAAGGTGTAATCATAAAGCTCGCGACTTTCCCCCATCGCACATCTGAATTCATCGACCGGGATACGCAGCAGCCGCAACTGCTCGTAGGCGACGGCGCACATCTGGCGCGCGCCCGAACCGTAGAGCGCGAACTCGCCAAAGAGCACGCCCACCGGCAGGATGTCGATGACGGCTTCGCGTTCGGTGTCCGCTTCGAGATAGCAAAGCTTGACGCGCCCGCGCGCGATTAAGTAGAGCGCATCGGGCGTGTCGCCTGCGCGGTAGACGAAGCGGCGGCGGCGTATGTCGAGCGCGGTGGCGGCCATCGCGAGCCGTTGGAGCAGCGGCTCGGCGAGCCGCAGCCCGATCTCGGAGTGGCGTATAATGTTGGCGCGATCTTGGGGGGTCAGATCGCAGGCGCGTCGTTGCGACATGGGATTTTGCTCCTCGGAGCTTCAGAATGTCGGGGCCAGCGAGCTAGCTGTTCCGGTGGCGCACGACGGGCGGAGAGAGCGTCCGACTGCGTGGCGGCCAAAGCGAGTTTGCTAAAATGAATCAGCGTGCGAGGAAACCGACACAGACCTGATTTAAGACTGCTTTTTAGCTTGATTATCCGAACACGTTCGAAAGGATTCAGGCGTGCTGTTGCCGAACGCGAGCGAACGGTAACCGTCCTTGGTAAAACGCACTCTAGCACGGGCCGGCGCGGGGCGCAAGACCCTTGGAGGCAAAAAAGTGACAAGTGACAAGATAAAGACTTCCTGCTTGTCACTCGTCACTTGTCACTGCTTTTCTTATGTTGACTAAGTTCAAAGTTCTACTGGTGGACGATAATCCAGACAAGCGACAGTTGTTGACGGTCGCGCTGGAGGCGGCCGGCTACAACGTGCACGCAGCAACGGATGGCGTCGAAGGTCTCGCCGCGGTCGAGGCGCTGACGCCCGATCTGATCATCACCGACGTGATGATGCCCAAGATGGACGGCTATGAGATGGCGCGCCGCGTGCGCGCCAACCCCGCCACGCGTTTCATCCCGATCATCATTCAAACGTCCGCGCGTGCCGCCGCCGAAGACGCACGGCGCGGCGCAGAGGTTGGCGCGCTCGGCTACATCACAGACCCGACCGATTTGGGGCTGCTGCTCGCGCGCGCCCGCACACTGCTCGATTTCAAAAATTATCTCGACTCGTGCGAAGAGGCGGCCTTTACAGATCACCTGACTGGTCTCGCCAATCGCCGCCGCTTCGAGCGCCAGCTAGAGCGCGAAGTCGCGCGCACGCGCCGCTACGAGCGCCCGTTCTGCCTGCTGATGCTCGATATAGATCACTTCAAGCGCGTCAACGACACGCACGGGCACGAGACGGGCGATGAAGCCCTGCGGCGACTAGGCAACACCCTACAGGCTGGCACGCGCGGCATAGATATCGCGGCGCGCATCGGTGGCGAAGAGTTTGCGATCATTCTGACCGAGACCGACAGCCAGCGCGGCCTCGAAGTGGCCGAGCGCCTGCGCGAAGAGGTCAAAGCAACAGAGATTCCCGGCGCAGGGCACGTTACAGTCAGCATCGGTCTGGCCGAATGCACAGTCGCTCTCAGTGACGTGCGCGAGTTGTTCAGCATCGCCGACGCCGCACTCTACGAGGCGAAACGCGCTGGGCGCGACCGCGTCCATTGCGCCCCTGAGCCAACGGAGGCGAACCCTGCGCCCGCGCTGGGCGTATCATAAGGATTGACGATTGCGGATTGCGGAATGCGGATTGCGAAACAAGTAACGATGCAGTTTTCTTTCAGTCTTTAAATCCGCAATCCGCATTCCGCAATTCTTGGAGGTTGCATGGCAGACTATCGAGACAAGTTGGACGAGTGGCGCGAGGCGGCGCGACGTAAGGCGCAGGAGTTGGACGAGAAGTATAAGATCAAAGATCGCGTCGAAGAGGGTGCGCGGGCGGCGCAGGATGCGGCGCGCAAAGGGGCAGCGCGCGTCGCCAGCGAGGCGGAGCGTGCGCGGGCTGAAGCCGAGCGGTTGGGCCAAGAGTTTGAGTTGGGCGAACGCACGAGCGACGTGCGCGAGCACGCCCAACGCGCGGCGGAAGATGCCGGGCGCGCGGCGCGTGCGGCGGGCGAGACGATCAAGAACGCGGGGCGCGCCGCCGGCGAAAAAGCGGGCGAGGTCTTTGGCGAAGCGAAGAAGCAATACGGGCGCGCGGCAAACGTCGTAGACAAGGGCGCGCGTATGGCGCGGCTGACGACCGCAACCACCGCCGGTCTCTTCAAGGCTTACGACTGGGCGCGCACCAATCCGAAACACGCTGTCGTGGTCTCGTTCTCACTCGCGGCGGGCTTGGGCGCGGGCGCGGCCTTTCCGGGTCTTGACGCCGTGCTACTGGGCGCGCATCCGCACTGGCTGACACACTCGGCGCTGCCCGTCTGGGCCTTGCGCAAGGCGGGTGCGAAATTCGACAGCTACCTGCACACGCGCGAGGAGTTGCTCGCGCAAGGTGAATTGACCGAAGCGGAGCGCAAGCGTGTTGAGTTCGAGCGCGAGATCGTGCGCTACGTCGGCGCGCCGCTCTTAGGCGCGTTCAGTTGCGCCGCCGGCATGATGATGTGGGCGCAGATTTTCCAACCCGGCACAGTCGTCGGCGCACCGATTGATTGGCTCATCGGCGGCAACCCGTTCTTGAGCGGCATCTGGCTCTTTGGCAACGGCGTCATCTGCTTCCAGCAGGGGTATAAGTTTTTCATGATTGCCTTGCGTGACCAGCAGGACGTGCACAGAATTGTGCGCGAAATCAAGGGTTTACTGCCTGCGGCAGCAACAGCTTGAAGAAACGCAGGGGCAAAATAGGCGCGCATAATGGTCGCAGAGCGCGTCTGTGGTACACAAGAGGTACACAAGATTTTCGCCTGCGTTGTGAATAACAATCAGGGCCTGTCGCTAGTTTCCTAGAGGTGAGATTTAGCCGAACTTGCATTAAGGGTTAAATAGGTTGGGCGGGCCAGCAAAGACTCCGCGAACAGATGTCAGTCGCCAGTCTTGGCATTAGTTGATAATGGAGTAAAATACAAACAATAAACAGGAAAAACTGAGTAATAGGCAAAAATGACCTGACCACTAATTTATAGAAAACAT
Source organism: Pyrinomonadaceae bacterium (assembly GCA_045807745.1). GTDB lineage: Bacteria > Acidobacteriota > Blastocatellia > Pyrinomonadales > Pyrinomonadaceae > QHXQ01. Next base: position 205,657 of record JBJMGT010000022.1, on the reverse strand, counting down.
GGCAGTTGAGAGTCAGCACACCCAGTGCTGACAAAATCTGCCGTATCAATGGGCGTGATAGCTTCAGTGCTATTGCGCCTCTTTGTTTATTGCTTCGCAAAATATACGAGGTCTTAGTAGTACAGAACAGGAGGCTCAGTTTATGGAACAGGAATGCACGATTGAAACTGATGGGCCAGTGACACAGTTCACGATTAACATACAAGGGAAGACCTTACTAACAATCTCTTATTCTCCGGAATCCCTACCGGAAATCCTTCCCGTCCTTAGAGTAAGCTCTCGGCTTCTTCCACAGGTCAAACAGGAATTTGAGGGTCTTCTCCAACGCTGGATGCTTGGGGCCGTTAGTCAGCTTCTTCTGCTGTCAGTGGGTAGGTTGGCAAAGCAGCCTGCTTCTGCGGTTAATTTTATCAAGGCCCTGAATGACGTTAGGTCTTTGCTTCAGGTTGCGCGGGGAAAGAAATCTAATCTCACAGCGGACAGAAGCAAAGAACTCCTCGAACGCTATGAGGAGTTACTTTCAATTTATAAGGATGTGAAGAAAACACACGACGCGACCTACAAACAATTTCGCCCTAGCCGAAATAAATCTGTCCGAGATGCATGGCTACCTGCATGGCGACAGCTTGGCCAGATGATGTACCCAGACTTGCCAGCCAAGTGGATAAGTATCTTTGCTAATGCGGACAAGCACTCGGCGGGAGAGGTTGCGCGCATGCACGTAGCAGAGGAATTCAACGTGGCACCAAACTATTTTAAAAAACACCTATTGTCGCGGCTCCGTCGGGCCAGAAAGGAAACATCGTCGCCCGAGGGGACATTAGGGGCGCAAGATTATGTCCATCGAAACGCAAGCGAAGCGGAGGACAATAAGAAATAATTTAAAAGTCGAATGCGGGAGGGTCCTTTGCTTTGTATCATGCAATTCGTTCGGGAGGGATTGCGAATGGACTTGATGCTTTCGGGCATAGTGTCAAGTCGTAGCGAGGCCCGGTTATTACTACATGGAACCTGCTTGGGCAGGTGCGAAGGAACAGATGTCAGTAACGCATACGGAAATAAACAAAAAGAAGAGCCAAAGACGCAAGAGGGATAAGGTTCTGATGCAGGAAACCTGCGATGGGAAGCTAGTGCTTAGCATCGCCGAATCCGAGCAAGAGGACGTGCTAAAGGCCGCCATACGCTACGTCGAGGCCGGGCTGTCCGTCATACCGATTCGGCTGGATTGCACTAACGCGCCGGACATTAACAAGTGGAAGGATTACGCTTCCAGACTGCCGACAAAGGCCGAACTAAGGCTATGGTTCAACGGCACAAACGGAACAAACAGACTGGCCGTCATGGCTGGTAAAGTGTCCGGTAATCTAGAAATCTTACGATTCAAGAAGCCGGATGAGTTCTCAAACTGGAAGAAGTTCGTGGAACCCGGTGAATATGTAGACAGCGGCACATTGAACAAAATGCCATTGGTGAGGGCCTCCAATGGCGATTTGCTCCTGTTCTACCGGTACGAACAATGGAAAGAAGGACAGGTACTTCATGAAGCAGGCCAAATAGCCACGACACTTCAACCAGCGATTGACGTGCTAGGCGCGGATAACTTCGCCATTGTTCCGCCATCGCGCCCGGCTTGTCATGGCGAGGAAACCCCGTTCAGACTCTCTCGCGGTGATTTGACCAACATACCTGTCATATCGGCAGAAGAGCGCGACGAAATCTTGTTCGCGGTGCGGTACGCGAACGAGAGCGCCCCCCGGAGCATGGAACAGATTCAGGCGGCGGAGAAGGAGATGTTCGATAAAGTCTGGTACTACCGGAACTACGTGGACTGGGTTAATAACGGGAAGAACTTCATGGGGACATCATGGATCAACTATGAGGGGGCCAAGCAGGTCAGGGAAAAGTACGGCGCTGCAGCCCTCGGCCCTTGGACGGACTTCGAACTGGGCATGATGAACGGCAAACTCTCCGCCCTGCGCTGGGTAATGGGCAGCGAGTGGGACTTCTTGGACACATAGTCACTGCCTAGTCCGTTAATCCGTCACGTCCACGCGGGAGTCCATTAACTCCACAAGTGAAAGAAACAGTTCGGGGCGGGAGCAAGTGTGCTCCTGCGTGGGCGGAGCACTGTCAACCGTAAGGCATCAACAGCTTAGGAGAGAGCAAGACAAGAATGAGTTGCACAGTAGCAGTAAAACAGGAATTGGAGATAGCGAAATCTGCTGTGAAGGATGCGGCTGACCGTTACGTTGCCGCCACTCTTTCAATCTTTCCAGTTCGGACGGACGGCAGTAAAGCGCCGATAGTTGCGTGGAAGGGCTACCAGTCCAGAATCGCGGATGAGTCTGAAGTGGATCAGTGGTTCCGCACCGAATGCGGCATCGCTATCGTGGGCGGCAAGGTCTCCGGCAACCTTGAAATCTTAGACTTTGATGAACCAGAGGTCTTCGAGCCGTGGTGCGTGCTGGTCGAGAGGTTTAGTCCGGGCCTCATTGACCGCCTGCCCCTAGTGCTGACGCCTAGCGGCGGCTTCCATCTGTATTACCGCAACACTGTAGAAGTGGATGGTAACCTTAAACTCGCTCAGCGCGCTGGCGAGAATGGGCGGCCCAATGTTCTGATAGAGACGCGCGGCGAGGGCGGATACGTCATCGCTCCACCCTCTCCTGCCGAATGTCATCCAGCGCGTAAACCTTACGAGCTACTACGGGGCGACTTGACCAACATACCTGTAATCGAACGGCACGAGCGGGAGTCATTACTTGAGTGTGCTCGGTCGTTCAATCAGTACGTCAGCAAGGGGCATGTGGTTAAATGTGATGCGCGCTGGTCAGGTCAAGGCAGGCCCGGCGACCTCTTCAACTCACAATTCACCCTCGCAAACTGGGGCGAGTTGTTAGAGCGCCACGGCTGGAGCTTGGTTGACGTGCGCGAGGGAGTCGAATACTGGCAGCGGCCCGGCAAGGTCGGCCCCGGCATTAGCGCCACGGTCAACTTTGGCGGGGGTAACCTGCTCTATGTGTTCAGTTCTAATGCCGCGCCATTTGATTCTGAGCGGGCCTACACTCCGTTTGTCGCCTACGCATTACTCGAACACGGCGGGGACTTCAGCGCAGCCGCGAAGGCCCTCGCCGGCCATGGCTACGAAGGTCAGACCGAGCGCCGATCTGCGGGCCTCGATAGTCCCACCGCTCCTGCGGCCGTTACCAACGTCTGGGGCAATCTGGGCGAGTTCTTGGACACAGACTTTCCGCCCGTCGAAGAGGTCTTGAGCCGCGTCGAGCGGGGCACGCTCTCCCAGTTCTGTGCGACGACGAGCGCCGGCAAGACAACATTACTCCTGAACGCCGGCCTTGCGCTGGCGGCGGGGCAGCAGTTCCTGCCCTTAGTTCCAGAGGCAGGACGACCGAGGCGGGTCATGTACGTGGACTTCGAGACCGGCTGCTCTAAGATGAAACAGGGCATCGCCAAAATGCTGTCCAGAGACCCCTACAACCGGCCCGAAGTCCAGAGGCACGTGCGCGAGAACTTTATACTCTTGGTGGACACTGAGATTGACGACATCCCACTCAGTCTGAGTCGGCCCGAACACCTTGAATTCGTGCAGCGCAAGGCGCAAGAGTTTGGGGCCGAGTTGGTGGTAATGGACAATGCTTCGTCAGGGTTCGAGCTGGATAACGATAGCGGGAACTCGGAGGTGGCGAGCAAGGTAATGCTGCCGCTTAAGAACTTCGCCAAGAGGACGAACGCGGCCACCATCTTCGTTCATCACACCGGCAAAGCAGGCGAAGGCAGCAAGAGCACAGTGGATGCAATGATGGGGCGCGGGGCGAGCAACTATGCGAATCTATCGCGCTCCATTTACGGGCTGGTACTGGCCGAGGACTTGGGCCAGGGCTACGTCGTCATGCACAACACGAAGAACAAGTGCGGCCCTCTGCCTGAGCCAGTGACGATGCGGCTCGATTTCGCCACGCTCTGGTTCGAGCAGATTTCCGCCGCGCAGCGGATAGAGGTCACGTCCGAGGCCATCCACGAGTTAGTTCTCGCTCGCGGCGAAGCATCAGTGTCGGAGATAAAGGCTCACTTCATGCAGTTCGGTGTGTCCGATAGGACAATCGAGCGCAGGATCAACGACGCCGTGGAGTTAGGTCTTATCTGGCGCAAGAACCAGCGGGCCAAATACCAAGCAGTGAGCCAGTACGGAGCGGAGCACTTACTACACACTGTAGATGTTGACGAGCGTCGTCTCGTCAACTAAGCAGCTTCGCGCAGATGAAGAGCCTATGTGACGGAATGGAAAGAGGCGAACACTGATCCAAGTCCAAGCTACTAAAGGGGCGGGGCCGTAAGCCCGCCCCTTAGTACGTTGGGTTGTGTTCACTGTATGACAGATTCACATTTACCTATAGAGTGACGAATTGGCGGACTTGCTAAGCGTTGGTGCGACAGATGTTATAGACAGCGACAAAAGCTGATTTTATGCTGGCGGACTTCTGGCGAATACTGTCCCTGCCATCGAACAGTTCATGTGCTCAATTTAAGCACATGAGCCAGACCAGCAGGCGCATGTCCGCAAAGGCGAGGCCCCGGCCCACCGGGCACGGGGGCCGGGAGACTCTATCCCCCATGTCGCACACTGGCAGACAGGACGCATTGGGGGCGGGCCCGGAAAGGATTGCAAATATTCTGGCAGCTATGCTGGGAGCAGAGTAAAGGAGTTGAGTGTGCCTATTACCATCATGCCTATAATCTACCTGTAGTCGAGGTGTGATAATCTGAAAATGCATTGAGGCAAGTTTTTTATGATAGAACTGGATTTCTATACTTTCGGCGCTCCGCGAAATAAGAAGTTCCTACGAAGAATCAAAACAGTTTTAGATAAGCTTGATTCTGCTGAAGAAAGATTATATCGCCGCTCGAATGATTATCGATTCATGGTTGTAGCTTTAGATTTTCTTGGATTTTATTACCGAGCGCGTTCTATAAGCAGCGCAGTTAGAAATTTCTTCCAATGTACTGGCTTTAAAAATCACTTAAAGGCAGCGTTGGCAGTAAGGGCTGACATAGAATCGCGCGCCGCTTCTCCCATTTGTTTAGCCGTTATGGATGTATTTCGGGAGTACGAGACGTTTGCTTTCCAGTGGGAGAAAACTCGTGAGCATATGGCTTTGCAGCGGGCAATTATGAATCGACAGCGAAAGAAGTTTTATGCTGCGGTAGTTGCGAGAGATGGAGGGTTCTGTGCAAAGTGCCATACAACTGAGAAATTAGAATTAGACCATATTAAGTCCGTGCTGTTTGGCGGTTACTCAGTGCTCGATAATCTGCAATTACTTTGTGCTAAATGCAATAACAAGAAGCGGTTTCTTAATGAAGATTACAGAACGAAAAATACTCCGGCACCCATTCGGAAGTCTAATCCGCCTACTTAAAGCTTCCTCTGAGAACTGTAGAACCCTCACAATTTGTATAGCCCGCCTGACAAGTTCGCGGTTACGCTGGAACCTTAACAAGTTGATATGAGGAGGAGATGAGAATTAGCGCAATGCCTTCTCCGCATATAGCTTCCACAGAGCCTTGGGAAAATAGCCTCTGGTATATAGTTGCTCCCAATATTCTCTTGTGGTTACTTTACTACCATATGTATTGCCTAAGTGCGGAATGATGATGGCACATAAACTCGCCGCTGCGACATTACTGATGATGATAAATGTCTCTGCCTTTTTCCTGCCGTACACCTGAGCTTTCTCAACTGCGGCCATCCCCTTGTCTCGGCCTGCCCTTTGAGCAACTACCTTTTCTATTAGTACATGGGAATACGCAGAAAGCATTTTGTACTCCCTATACCATCTGTCTAGGAATGCAAACAATGCTTTGTTTCTGGTCTTGGTCATCACATCCCAAGGTGTGGGGAAGTAGAAATATGTTTTGAGGTAATTACCGATAGAACCCCTGCGCGTAAACCAAGTTGGTTTCGGAGTAGGTTTCCCCATCTTCCTGTTGTGCCAATCATACTCAATTACTTTTATGGCAAAGTCGGATACAAGTATGGAGTCACTGGGACGTAGTTTAAGTTTCTTTTGTCTTTCAAAGAATTCCGGGTATCGTTCGTAAATAAATTCCTTATACCGCTCAATTTTGCCATATTCATCAAGCTCCAATAAGTATCGTTCATAGTCTTTCTGCCAAGCGTTCCGTAATGCTTGGCGAATCCATTTGTAGGGGCCTTGCAAGAGAATAACCGCTTGGTACAGTTTCTCTACCTGCTCTCTTGCTAAAGAGGCGGTGTCAGAGACTATTGGGTAATCAGCTTGTCTATACGCACGTCTAAGCAATATACGCATACTCTCATGTGTATGTAGATGCTGAACTAATAAATCATCAAGCGAACTGGATAACTCTCTGCATCGCCTCCTTAAGTTATGGTCATGTGTTACAGCAAACCGCACGTCTTGTATAAGCTCATTCATTTGGCGGTCAAGCTTGTTTATGTTGATAGAAGTTGTGTCTATATCAGGAATATCTTCGACGGGAGGGAAGCGCATAGAGTGTTTCTCAGATGCGAGGGTTGTGGATAACTGCCATTGACGGCTTATACCAGACTGTCAGAATTTAATAAAGGGCTGTGACGGATTGTGAACCGCGCTGAAATCCTATGCGGCCCTATAATCCTTATATGCTATGGTCTCGCGGTAGAACTGACGACTTCTATTGCTCACCCTCGCAGGAGGCGTAGATGAGACGAAGACTCCTTCTCCTTGCGCTCACACTCACGGTGTCGGCATTCCTTGTCCAAGAGGGCCGTGCCTGCTCCTGCGTCGAGTACGGTGTGCCGGCGTGCGCCGCCTTCTGGCGCGCAGACGCCGTGTTCGTTGGCGTCGTCACCGACATCAAGAAGCTGCCCGAAGAGTCGCCGCAGGCCATGCCCGTGGCCCTCGTCCACTTCATCGTCGAGGATGGTTACCGAGGTGTGAGCGCGCCAGAGGTTGACGTGGCCACCATATCGGGCACGATGTGTGACATTAAGTTCAAGCAGGGCCAGAAGTGGCTGATCTACGCCGGCCGGGATACGGCGACCGGCCAACTCGGCACGGGCTTCTGTGACCGTGATAGGCTCTACAAGGATGCCAGCGAGGACTTAGACTACGCCCGCAGCTTGCGGCAGAAGCCGCCCGCGCCGTCCATCGCCGGACTTCTCAAGAACTACGCACTGGCGAACCTCATGGCGGGCCTCAAGGTCACCGCAGAAGGCGACGGGCAGACCTACGAGACCACCAGCGACGGCGAGGGGCGTTACGCTCTAACAGTCCCCAAGGTTGGCGCGTACACGGTGCGCGCTTATATCCCCTTCAGCGCCGAGGCGGGGAGTTACTCGACGCAGATCAAGACTGACTCCACCGACGAACAGACCATCATCGAGTACGGCGTCAACCTGTCGGCGGGCGAATGCACCTATAGCGAAATCCAAATCCACAAGGTTGACCTGCACGCGACGGCCGAGGTCAGCGGGCGGGTGGTTGACGTGATGGGCCGACCCGTCACACGCGGCTACGTCTATCTCATCGAGACCGCGCCGAAAGAGGGCAAGGATGCCGAGCGGGACGACACGAAGATAAGCGATGACGGCAGCTTCAAGTTCGAGGGCGTGGCCGTCGGCAGTTTCTACCTCGCTATCAACCCTGACGACAGAGCACCCGACGAGTCAGATGCGCCGCACCCACGCACCTTCTTCCCCGGCGTAACGGACGCGAAGCAGGCCACACCGCTCGTCATCTCCGAAGGGGTGAAGCTGGCGGACATCTACTTCCGGGTGCGCGGGCCCATGAAGGAGCGCGTCGTGTCCGGGCGCGTAGTGTGGCCAGACGGTAGACCCGTACCAGAGTCCCGCGTTGCACTCTACGACGGCGCAGCCGACCGCTACATTCGTAGTGTTACGGCGGACACGCAGGGGCGCTTCCGCCTGACTATCTACGGGGACTTCAAGTACGAGCTTAAAGCCGAAGTCTTCGGCGAGAAGCGCGGGGAGAGTGAGCAGGTGAAGGTGCCGCTCGGCGGCAAGCCTGCCCCGCTCCGTCTCGTGCTCAAGCCGGAATGAGGGCCTGCGCCGCGCGCCACGCGCCACGCGCTGAATTGGAGGGGCCGACAGGGGCATCGGGCCGAGAGGCTCATCCCCCCGGTCGCAGACTGGCCAGACAGGACGGAAGGGGGACGGGGCCCGCAAAGAGCCTACGGGCCCCATTTCGCATCTCAGCGGGGACTCATGGATTTCAAAAATTTGCGCTTGCGGATTTTCTTCGGAGGCCCTCACATACACACATTGCGAATTTGAACTGGCGACCCTATCGAGACTACTTCAACGGTCAGTCGCACCTGCTGACAGGGCTTTCGCAATAATGTCTGGGCGGAAGCGCGTGCTGCGGAACAGACCGAACGGTGAGAAGGTGGCCTCTTTGTCGGGGCCGTGGTTGACCTGCCAGCCCACCAAATCATCGCCGCCAGCAGAGGCGTCGTAGTAGACAGCCGGCGTCCACGCTACCCAGCGCTTCTTGTCCGCGTGTGGGAAGAGAGCGAGTAGCTCTTTGCCGTCGGCTATCTGATACCAGCGAATCGTCCCGTCGCCGTAGCCGACCACGGCGAACCGGCCGTCCCCACCGATATTCACGCCCCAGGGCATATCCGGCGCGGGCACACGCCACAACTCCTGACCGGCGCGATTGAAGAGACGCACGTAGTATTCGCCACCGAGCAGAAAGCGTTCGTTGTCCGGCGCAATAGCGAGACTAAACGAAGCCTCATACTTTTCGAGTTTCAGCGGCTTACCGTCGAGTTGCGGGGCGTGCGAGTCTGCCCAATCGGTAATGGAAAGTCCGGGCGCACTTGTGCGCGCCGGGCGCAGTCTCTCGTCGGCCGGCACATCAACACGGAGCGTTCGGGTGTCGAGTTGGAACACGCCGGTTGACGTGCCATCGCGCTTGTAATTAAACCTGACAATGCCGGCGTCCGCACTGACCAATAAACTGCCGGCCGTGTTCTGTGGTGCGATGTGTTGTGCGATATGCAACTGCGTAAGTTTTTGATTTGCGTCAATCACGCCCCATGCCGTCTCAAAAGCGCCGTAGACAACGCCGCCCGTTGGCAGTGCGGCGATGTCCATGATGGTATCGCTGCCCATCGGCGTGTCCACGTAAGCCCCGCGCCCACCATCCGCCCAACGACGCAATGGCGACGTGCCCGCGCCCTCGTGTCGCCCCGCCGCGTAGAGCATCGTGCCGTCGGGTGACCAAGCGACTTTGCTCATGTCAATTTCGCCGATGCCTGAAGTGTCCGGGCTGTAGAGGCGTGCGAGCGTGTCATCGGCCAGCACGTCCACCTTCGTGTTGTCGATATAGCCGAGGGCAATCTTCCGTCCATCAGGCGAGAAGCGCACAGTGTATGGAAGTTTACCGCCGGGTGCGGTTGTCTTCTGGCGCAGACGTAGAGCGCGGTCGTAGAGCCGGATAACCCCATCGTAGCAACTCGTGACTAAGCGCCGCTCGCCGTCGAAGTCCGCTCCGTAGCTTGCGTCTGTATACGTCTCGTCATACCAGACCTGCGCCCAATCTGTTGTGCGCCACACGTGGACGCCGTGCGTCGTCGCGGCGAGCAACGAGCCGTCCGGTGAGAAGGTTAGGTGGTTGATGACGTTTGGCAGTCCGGTTAGGCGACGTAAGACCCGACCGCTCTCGCGGTCGAAGATGTAGACGCTGTGGCCCTCTCCAATCCGAAACCTGATCCATCCGCCCACAGCAACTGTATTGCCATCCGGCGAAATGGCCACAGCAAAAAGCCGACCCACGTTGCCTTCACCCACCGGCACACGCAGTACGCGCAGCAACGTGCCCGTGGCCAACTCCCACACCCGCGCCGTCTTGTCATCGGAAGCGGTCACCAGAAACCGGCCGCTTCGGTCAACGCTGACTCGCTTGATGGCGGCCGTGTGCATCTCTGTCTCAAGCCGCAGAACGGATTTGCTCATCGGTTCAACGCTCTGGGCGAGCAGCGGCGAGCCGGGCATAAGGGCCAGCAAGACCAGCAAAGCTATGGCGCGAAGTTGAAGCACTGACGACATTGAGAAGTGCGGTTGTTGTGAACTCATGCGAAAAATAAAACCGAATGAGGTTGCCGAGGATGAGTGCAAGTCCGTGTGACCGGCAGGCACGCCGAGCAGAGTACGACGCACCGCTCATGGTGGTCAACTAATTGCCGGCATGGGGCACTGGGTAGGGGGCCGGGAGACTCTATCCCCCGGTCGCAGACTGGCAATACAGGACGGATGGGGGCAGGGCCCGGAAAGAGCTTGCGTTTATACGGGGCCCCTTCGTGTTTTAGCCGGGACTCATGGATTTCAAAAAATTATTTGCGGATTTTTCTCTGAGGCCCTCACACCTGCAATCAGCCTCCGGCGTCTATCAGGTGGATCAATCGGGCTTCAAAGCACGCCGATAGGCGTGATTTCTTTGGTCTGCTCACTTGGGCTGTCGTGCGGGATGGGGCAGTGGCGAATTCCTGTCGGGTGATTTCCCTGTAATTACTGAAGCGAGGGACTTTATGTCCGCTTTTAACGACGCGCTTCTGCTCGCCTTCCACGCGCGCCAGCGGCCCTCGGTGCCTGCGCTAGAGGCGGTAAAACGTTATTCTGAGCGGGTATACCTGCGGGGCCCTTTTACATCTCTCGGTCGTCTTTGATCAGGATGCGTTGCGCCTTGATGCCCTCGGCCTCAAGCTCGTCAACCGTGCGGATGTCGCCCCGGCGCACCTGCTCGTGGAATTCGGCGAAGTGGTCTGATAGCCGCTCGCGCACCGCCTCTGCCAAGTCGGGCCCGAGACAGTCCGGCGTGCTGACCTGAATGAGTTGGATGACATCCTCAATCCGGTCTTCAATGGTGACGATGAACGGCTCTTCGCCACCCTCTTCTGAACATCCAAGTCCAAGCTCTCGCATGATTGCGCGCTCTGAGTCTCGGAAGTGGCGCACTATCTCCTGTTGAACTAATCCGACCAACTGGTAATAGGGGGACTCGTTCCATCGCTTCATCACGATGAACTTGATGATTGCATCCGCCCGCTCTTCGTAAGTCAAGAGCGGCGCTTTTGTCTTTTCGTGGTTCGTGGCGACTACTTCCGCCTCATCTTCTTCGATGAGGAATCTGGCGCACCCGTTCCCGCCGTCGCGCGCGTGCTCCGCTAAAGTCTTCAACTCGCGTAAGAGGATTTGGCGCAGCGTCTTGGAGTCCTGCTGCTCGGCCTGCGCGACGAGGTAATCAACCAAATCGTCAACGTGCTCAGGGAGTGACATGTAGCGGCGGGGCATAAAATATCTGGTGAGACGGTTCAGCCTTCATCACGATTTGCTACGCCAGCAAGGAAGCCAGATGAAGAAGCCGACGACCGCGTAGACTACAGCGTCGTCGCGCCCATCCCACAGACCCAAGACGATGACGAGCGCGAAGACACACATCGGGCCGTAGGTGAAAAGGCGGGTGAAGAGCTGATCCTTCCGCTTGATTTCGTCTCGGTCTTCATTCATGCGCGTTGCTCTCTCGACCTCGCTCGCCCGGTGAGGTTACTCTGCAACCGATAGTTGCGCCTCGCTGCCCACGCCAGAGGTGAACAGGGCCACGAGTTTCTGCTCAAACTCTTCAATCTGTGCCGGGGTAGGTGTCTTGAGCCACACGTATTCCACCCAAAGGTCGAATAGCCCCTGCCGCTGCGCGTCAGGCAGCGCGTTGAACATGGCGGTGCTCGCCTCCAAGCATTCGTCCAACCACTTGAAGAATGCGTCCGTCGTAATCCCCGCACCCTTACAGTAAAGGCGCTCCATAGCTGCGGCGGCGTCGGGCGGCCACTCCGACTCCGGTACTTCATGCGGGAAGAACTCGTGCTCGTCACCGTGCTCATCCTTCCACGAAACGCAGAACCGGAACCGAGGGCCTTCAGTCTTCTTTCTATTCGTTATCGATTTACTCTTTGTCATGTCCGGCTCCCCGAATGCAGCGACTACGATGACGTGGCGGCAGTTGCTGCACTCTGGTATCTTTGAGGCCCTGTAATTTTTTGACAACGGAATACGCCGGCAGTGCTTGACGCTATCTCACATCGGGAGAAATGAGAGCCGACGCCGAGTATCGGGAGATGCTCGCGGCGACAAACAGGCGCGAAGACAATCTAATCCAAAATAGGATTGCCGGCAAGCGCGGGCAGGCTCAACCATCGGGGGTATACACCGATGGGTAGAGCCGCACGGCTAAGGGTCAACCGTCTTGCTGAGAAACTGCTCCACGTTCGTAGGTCTCTCGGTCTGTCCCAGAATGAGTTGATCAAGAGGATGGGACTCAAAGATGTGATTTATCAGAGCAGCATTTCGGGATACGAGTCGGGCGAGCGCGAACCGCCGCTACCAATTCTGTTACAGTACGCGCGTGTGGCGGGCGTCTGTTTAGACTGGCTCGTTGACGACGAGCAGAACTTGCCGGCGAAACTGCCAGTCAAACTCACACACAAAACTACCCCACGAGGCCCTGTCAACAGGCGCAAGAGGTAGCCCTCAGAAGAAAAACCTTGCGTCGCTTAAACCCCATCGGTAGAATCCGTCCAGCTTGTTTCACGCACAGGAGAATGTTGCAAGAATGAGTGTCGCCATAATCTGGGGTCACAGACAGGGCATCCGCTTGCTGCGTCCGCTCTTCGTCGCGCGCATCTCGGCGGGCTTCCCGTCGCCCGCAGAAGATTGGGTCGAGGGCCGCCTTGACCTGAATCGCCATTTGATCAAACACCCGGCCGCCACTTTCTATTTGCGAGTCATCGGTGATTCGATGAGTGGCGACATCCGCGAGGGCGACATTCTTGTGGTTGACCGGGCCTGCGAAGTCGAAGACGGCGACATTGTGGTCGTCAGAATTTGCAACGACTTCACGGTGAAAAAGTTGAGTCTGCAAGGCGGCAAGATTCAACTCGTAGCAAGTAACGACGCTTATGCGCCGATAGAAGTGACTGAAGGAGCGGACTTTGAAATCTGGGGCAAGGTCATCTGGTCTTTCCGAGCGCACTGACGAGCCATGACTGAAGTGTTCGCATTGTGCGACGCCAACAACTTCTACGTCTCTTGCGAGCGAGTCTTTAATGCCAAGCTCGTTGGGCGTCCCGTCGTTGTTCTGTCGAACAACGACGGTTGTATCGTGGCCCGCTCGAATGAGGCCCGCGCCATCTCCGGCTTGACGATGGGCGTGCCGCTCTTTCAGGTGCAGGACATCGTAGATGCCTACGGCGTGCGGGTGCTTTCATCCAACTACGCACTCTACGGTGACATGAGCCAGCGCGTGATGACAGTGTTGGGCGACTTCACGCCAGAGGTCGAAGTCTATTCGATAGACGAAGCATTCTTGCGCATGGATGAACCGAAGCGCGGCGCACCGACAGACTTTGCGCGGCAGATTCGGACGACGGTATACAAACAGACTGGCATCTCTTTGTCGGTCGGGCTGGCCCCGACCAAGACGCTGGCCAAACTCGCCAATCAACTGGCGAAGAAGACCGCCGACGCGGGCGGCGTGTTAGACCTGACCTGCGCGGCGGATCAGGAGCGGGCGCTTGAGCGCACGCCGGTCGAGAACGTCTGGGGCATCGGGCGGCAGCACGCGAAGCGGCTCCGCAGTTACGGCATCACGACGGCGCGGCAACTGCGGGACGTTGATGTTCGCTGGGCCCACCGGGCTATGAGCGTGGTCGTGGCCCGCATCGTCGAAGAGTTGCGCGGCAACAGTTGCCTGGCCCTCGAATCCTGTCCGCAGTCGAAGAAGAGTCTGACCTGCTCGCGCTCGTTCGGTCGTGTGGTCGAGACAAGGGCCGAGTTGCGCGAGGCGGTGGCCCTGTTCACCGTGAGGGTGGCCGAGCGGTTGCGGAAGAACGGGCTTGCGGCTAGCGCTATCACGGTCTTCGTGGCGACCAACAGATTCGCCAAAGGTGAGACGTACTACGAGAACTCGGCGACGGTCGAGATGGCATATCCGACAGACACGACGCCCGAACTGCTTGAGCGAGCGCGCGCCTGTGCAGAGGGCCTGTACCGTACAGGTTGCAAGTTCAAGAAGGCGGGCGTGCTACTCACCGGGCTTGTGCCGGCCAGCCCGATAACGGCGCGGATGTATGGCGACGATAAGTGGGAGCGGGCCCGGCGCGTGATGCGGGCGATGGATCAAATCAACGCGAGCATGGGGCGCGACACCATCAAACTCGGCGTGACGTACAGGGCCCAGTCATGGAAGACGAAGTTCGAGAAGCGTTCACCCAACTATACGACCAACTGGAACGAACTGCTCTGCGTCGCTTGAGCCGCTATTAGTTGCAGGCGGGGCTGTTGAGCCGGCCAGTGAATGGAAGACGGCATTGATCAAGCAGTGCAAGGGTAGCCGGTCTGAGCCTCTCCGTCCCCACTGTGGAGTTGTGCGCCTTCCGCCCGAACCGTGACCCCAGAACGTCTGACATGGCGTCCGCGCTCGACGTTGTGGTGTGGTCGGGCGGCTCCCTCCAACCAGTCTTCACTATAGTAGTGGAAAACTCCCGCATAAATCTATGGGGCAGCAATTTAGCTTGTGGCATGTCCGTTGCCATCCTTTAATGATGTGTGCGCGTACTGCCAAGAGCGCGGTCGGGCACGAGAAAGTAGGCAGGCAATGATAAGGGACAAAGAGGTTCAGCTTAAGGTCGGTAGGGGCACGCAGCGGGGCACGGTGCGACTGTCGGCGTTCCTGCCGCAGTTGCTGACTTTGAGCGTCAGCTACAAGGGCGAATGCGCGGTCACGGTGGTCTTAACGGACGAGCAGGTGCAGCAGTTGCGGCAGGCGCTCGATGAGCTAAGTCCGCCGGTTGAGGCAAGGGCGAAAGAGGGCCTGCGGCTCGCCGCGTAGGATTAGGAGTTGCGCCACGCACGTGCGCGCGTCTACAATGCAACTCACCACTCCATCAAAAAACGTGCGGGGAGGCGAGGACTTTACACTCGCTCCCCATTTATTATCTCTGGTTGCCAGATAGACAATCTTTCGGTTACTATGCCCGGCATCCGAGGCGTTGGTGAATCCTTCGTCTCCCCGGTTGATGGGGTGAGGACGTTAACCGGATATAGAACAGGCGCGAAGCTCCCAAAAGCTGCCGCGCCTGTTCGCTTTGCTGGGCACTTTGAGGTGCGCATGACGCGCTTTTACGGCCAAGCAGGCGCATGGTATCTTCGGCTTCCCGGCGCTTCGCTGTCACAAAAGAAGGAACTAACCGATGTTGAAGTTCGCCCAAGCCTCGCGGCTGTTAATCGTCCTCATCGTTTTAGCGTTACCCTGCTTCGCTCAAGACGAACCGCCCGCGCCAGCCGCAGAGTACGACCCGAAGGCATGGCATGAGTTCACCTCGGCCGCGGGACGCTTTGCCGTCTTGCTGCCCGGCACGCCTACCGAGTCCGTCACTTCCGCTGACTCGCCTATCGGCCAACTCGACATACACACGTTCATGCTGCGCACCTTCGCCCAGTACGGCGTGACCTACATCGAGTATCCCAAGTCCATCGAGGACGGCGGCCGGATAGATGATTTCCTCGCGGGCGTGCGCGACGGGGGCGTGAAAGGCGTCAAGGGGACGCTGCGCGAAGAGAAGGCGGTCGCGCTCGACGGCCACCCCGGCCGCTACCTCAAGGTGCAGGTGGGCGATGGCTCCGTCATGCGGATCAAGTTCTTCGTCGTGCAGAACCGCCTCTACCAACTGGGCATCACCATGCGGGACAAGGATGCGCCCGCCGCGATTGTGCGCTTTCACGAAGAGACGGCGGCGAAGTTCCTCGACTCATTCAAGCTCATCACTGGTGCGGCCGACGAGAAGCGCCTACCTTACGGCGACCCGAAAGGGTACGAGCCGACGGCCGCGGAGGGCGAGGTTGACAGGCTGCTACGGGAACTGAAAGAGAAGGGCGAGGGCGTGCTCGGCCGCTGTCTCGAAGGTAGCCAATGCCAGCCCATCAACGGTCAAGTGCTTGACGGACAGGTGGCAAAGGGCACAGTGACCGACGGGCAAATTAGCAACAAGCCGCAACCCGCGTATCCACCCATCGCTAAGGCCGCGCGGGCGATGAGTGCGGTAGCTGTACAGGTGATTGTTAATAAAGAAGGCAAAGTAATCGCCGCTCAAGTTCTCAGCGGTCACCCTCTCTTGCAGGCCGCTGCGCTCAAAGCTGCGCGAGCAGTTTTGTGTTCACCTACTTTGCTCGACGGCAAGCCGGTCAACGTGTCGGGCGTGATTACTTATAACTTTGTACTTCAGTAACAAGGAACTTGAAAGATGCTATACCTCGTGCGCTCCGCTCTGCTGTTCATTATTCTCGTCGTTGGCTCGGCCCTTACATCCGCGCAAGGCTTCAGGGTGGAAGGAAATTCACCGCCCACGCCGTTAGGGGCTGATACTTTCACGTCTTTAGAAGGTCGGTTCACTATCTCTTTACCGGCGCAGGTTGCCGGGTTTAAGCCTCAGTCAGGTAACACGCCGAACGGTCGGGTCGAGGGCGTCTTGTACGACTGGCGCACCGAGGCGGGCGTCTTTATGGTCGGCTACATCGACGGCCCGAGGGTGGTGGAGGCCACGAGCAAAGCCGCCTTCGACACGATACGCAATACCGTGCTCTCAACCAACGGCGGTAAGGGGACGCTCACGAGTGAAAAGGACATTACCTTACAAGGGCACCCCGGCCGTGAGTTAAGGATAGAGTTCCCGGATGGCTTTGGTGTCCTTCGTCTGTACGCCGTCGGCAATCGCATCTATCAAGCCATCGCCTCGCTGTCTACGGCTAAAAAGGCGCAAGAGCCTACGGCCGTCAAAATCCTGGACTCCTTCAAGCTACTGACACAGGACGACGTACAAGCTGAGTTAAAGAGGAAAGTGGCCGCCGCCACGCCTAGCCCTTTGCCGCAAGAACCCGTCGCCAAGCGACCCAAATCTGACGCGGAAGATGAAGGGCTAAAGGGCCGGGTGCAGACTATCTTCACAGAGGACGAAGACCTGTCCGGCACGTGGTCTGTGAGCAAGCGTAAGCCTTCGTCAATGAAGTATTACAATGAGCGGGGGAATCTGACCAAGCATGAGTCATACGACTATCGGGGCAACCCGATGGACATAACGGTTTACGGCTACCTAGACGGCGACCGAGCATCTGACCGCGAGAGCATCCGCTACGAATACGACCCGCCCGCGATGGTGATAGATTCCGCTCCCGGCGAGCCAAAGCCTAAGTACGACCCGCGCTATACCTACAAGTTCAAATTCAAGTATGACGATAAGGGGCACTTGCTGGAACAGGATTGGTATGGCAACAGCGGCAAGCTGTGGCTGCGCTACGTCTATAAGTACGATGGCAACAAGAGAGAAGAATTGGTGTATTCAGAAGACGGCTCGCTCAATCAGAGGTACATGTACACGCTGGACGACAAAGGGCATGAGATTGAAGAGACGGCTTACGAGGCTAAGGATGGTTCAATCCGCGACAAATACTCTTACGCCTATGAGTTCGACGCGCAGGGCAATTGGATAAAGCGGACTACGTCGAAGTGGGTGACGAAGGGCGGGCAAGCTTCTTATCAACCAGCTTGGGTGGATTACCGCATGATTACTTATTATGGGGAAGGGGTGAAATGAGAACTACTGTAATCTGTCTTGTGGCTGTAGCCCTCTGCCTCTGCTCACCCGCTTTCGCGCAAAACAGAACGCCTGCCCCGTTCGCTGAACTTGACAAGCAAGTGAAGACGCAGGAAGGCGGCTGGGCAGGCTCAAAACAGCCTCTAGCCACGCTCTTCAACGCAGAGCGTAAGCGGCTCGGTGATGAGTTTGAAAAGGAACTGTTGAAGTACATCGGCATAGACGTAGAAAAGCACTATTGGGTTTCCCTCTTTCTCACTGTGCCTGACTACTTACACGGC
This sequence comes from Pyrinomonadaceae bacterium, assembly GCA_045807745.1. GTDB lineage: Bacteria > Acidobacteriota > Blastocatellia > Pyrinomonadales > Pyrinomonadaceae > QHXQ01. The sequence goes on along the minus strand of JBJMGT010000022.1, from coordinate 187,673 downwards.
AACAAGCCACTCCCTAAGCTCGCGCTGGTCATAAAGGATAAGGCCCTGTCGCTGCTAAGCGACAAACAAGATGAGGACAGCCTCGGCAGCACCGTAGAACTGAGCGTGACGGCTGCCGTGCTGAGCGAAACTATAGGCGAGCATTCGTTAGCCGCTTTCTATAAAGAAAGGGCGGAAAGATTACTGGCCCGAAATCCCGACCTGCGCGCGTGGTTTCCCTTCATGGGCGATAAGGAGCGACAGCTTTACAATTCCATCGGGCCGAACACTGCGCCGGTTGTGGCTACGCCTGAAGCAGACCAAGCGCCGAACGCGCGAGTGATGGGCGGTATCCTCAACGGTAAAGCCATCAATAAGCCCGTGCCCGTCTATCCACTAGAGGCGAGAAACGTTCAAGGCGAGGTCAGAGTCAAAGTCGTAATAGATGAATCGGGCAAAGTGATGTGGGCGCAAGCAGTCAGTGGGCCAGAGCCTTTACGGGCTGCGGCTGTGGCCGCCGCCCGGCGCACTACTTTCCTGCCGACTACTGTGCAAGGCAAGCCGGAAAAAGTGACGGGCTTTCTGCTATACAAATTTACCCATTGACTTGGGTTCAATTTAACTTGGCGAGCGGGCATGAATGAAGCTGTTATTAACAAGTGTCAGCAGTGCGGTCTTGTAAACTGGCAGACGGATGTTACGTGTGAACGTTGTGGCGCAGACCTACCTGCCAAACCTTCTCAAGAATCGGTTGTCACCAGTAGTCCTAGTGCTGAGGTAGCGCCAGCGCAGCCTGTCGAAGTGCCACCCGCGCCGTTCCCCGCAGATGCCACCACAACACAAGCCAGCCAGCCAAAAATTGGCGGCTGGTTAATCTTACCGGCTATCGGGCTGGTGCTCGGCCTGTTGCGCGTGCTGAGCTACCTCGGCACAACGCTAAGGTTCTATCTCAGCCCTAAGCGACAGTTGCTAACCGTACCCGGCGCGCGATTGTATCACCTATTGTGGCAACCACTATTGGCTTATGAGCTTATCGGCAACACCATCTTCCTACTTGTAATGGCCGTCATTGCCGTCTGCTTCTTCCAGAAGAAACGGATTACGCCGAAGTTGCTGGTGGCGTTCATCCCCGTCAGCTTTCTCTTCACCCTAGGCGACCACCTGGTTGCAGCTCAAATCCCCTCACTTGCAGCGACCAGCAATCACGCCAGCATCGGCACGTCGCTCCTGATTAGTTTCTTCTGGATGCACGTCTGGATTCCTTACTTCTTGGTGTCGAAGCGCGTGCAGGCGACCTTCGTTAATTAGTGCCATCAAAACTTGATTCGCACAATCCCTATCTATCAGCGCACGGGTGTATCTGCCGCCGCTAATAACGTCCCGCCTTTGATTCTTTTTGTTTGACAACAATTCCACTCGGCCATAGGCTTCCCTCAGTCTCCCGCTAACAATTGTTTCCGGCTACAGATGTTATGTCTCAAGGAGTAATGAACATGAAACGCCATACTCTGCGCTTAGGTGTCTCGTTAGTTACGTTCCTGTTTAGTCTCGCCGTTTCGACTGTACCTTCTTTCCTGCATCTGAACACCGCGCCGAACAATCGTTATGAGCGCGAAGTGTTAACGGCTAACGAGGCATACATAAATGCCCATCTCAGCCGGGACGTGGCCGCACTCAATGACCTGCTGGCTGACGAGTTCACTGTCAATGGCTATGGGCGCGGCACGGACAAGGCGCGGCGGCTGGCGTTGGTTGCCAACCCTAACGTGGCGTTCGTATCGATGAATAGCAGTGACGTGCATGTGATGGCGAGCGAGAACACTGGTGCAGTCAGTGGGCGCGGTGTATTAGTGATGCGGTTCGGTGGAGAGGAATATGATAGTCGTCCCTACCTGTTTATCCGCAGCTTTGAGCGGCGAGACGGGCGCTGGCAAATAGTCAGCGTACAGGTCACGCCCGCCGAATGAAGCGGTAGTGCTCATTAACTGTGGGCTAAGCCATAAGCGACAGCGAAATAAGTGTAAGCGAAGAAACGCCGGCCCTAGTAGGGAAGGATAGGCGTCTTCATTGGGCGTCTCTAAACTCTGTAGCTTGATACCGACGCAGAAGAAAAGTAATCATCCGTCAGCGAGCTTACCGGCGCAGTTAGCAGTGGTAGTGGTCGGGGGCGGATTAAGCCCGGCCCGCTTATTGCGCCATCGTTCGACCCGCCCGCCCGCCGCCATGCCGCTCACCATGCCGAAGGCGAACACGGTCAGGAACTCTCGTATGAGATACTTGTTGACCGGCTAGCCCCGCAGATACACAGAGTACGCGAACAAGAACAGCACGAAGAGCGCGTTAGTCGCCGCGCCCCGTAGCATCCGAGCAGTCCGCGCTGGCCACGCTACGACTAGCGGGCACACGAAGAGACTGAGCAGGAAGATATATGGTCTGGCCAGTCCTTGGGTGTGTGCCACTGCCTCAAGAAAGAAAGCAGCGACGAAGGCGACTTCAACGATAAAGATTAGGCTCAACGTCTCATAATGTCTTGCGTAGAACCTTCTCAGTTCGTCTCGCATAGGGTGTCTCCAAACAGGTACGTCTCTGCTGCCTCGGTTGTATATTAGACGCAGCAAGGGCGTGCCAGTTCCGCAAAGTTGCGCATTAGACGCTTTGCCAGTCCCTAGCAGTTGAGAAGAACAGTATGGCGAGCTTTAGCATACAAAAGAGCGTTGCGTGTACAGAGCTTACGCGCAAGCTGCCTAAACGATTTCAAGGCTTAGTCCGGCCGCGCCTAGCCAATGGTGTCTGCACCATAATCATCTTCAACGGCGAGAGAGTCGTCCGCTCGCCACAGGTTCAAGCGGCGCTGCAAACATTAACGGACACTGACCTAATATTATTGGCCTTTGCTCATAATCTGACAGAAGAAGCGAAGGCGTTATTAGCAGCGCGTGGGGTTCAGATATTTACGGAGCGGGATTATCACTAGACGGATGCAAGTTACACCGCCGTCAGAAGTCATCGCAGCGAAAGAAAGCTCTGAGTTAAGCTGCCCCACAGACCGCACATTTGCAGCCCTGCTGCATGTGGGCGTGCAAATACTCTGCGCCGTAGTTAATGGTGATTTGCTCTTCGACCGGAATAGCGCGTTTGGAGCATATCCAAATCCGCCGCCCGTAAATAAATGCTTCGGCATTAGGCTGGCAAGAGTGATTGATATACCGGGCCTTGTTGCTCCGAGAGCGGCCGTCAATAGCACACTGCTCATCGAGCTTGAAGAGATACTTACTCCGGCTCTGGCGTACTTGCTCAGTCGTGATGATAGGGCCGAGGTATTGGATAACGCGCTTGTCGGCACGGATGGGTTGTAAGGTGAATAAGCCTAAGCCGGTGACGGTGCGTTTGAGAACGAGCCTACGACTACCAAGATTCATATAATCAGTCTAGCATTACTTGGCGCACATAGCTGTTGCCGCTGCCCGCGCACTATCGCTAATGGCAGTTAATTGACACGCCTTTTAATAATATGACCGGCCGATGAGCCAATGAAACCGAAGAATGCGCCGGTCAGCGAGACGATTACTATCACGACCGAAACGAGCAGCAGAGTGTGTCGCGGCTGAGTAAACGGTATGTAAGGGCCTATCGCGGACGATAAGCTCCAACCAACGGTCGAATCTGAAAGTCCCGCTATTAACCCGGCGACTATGCCGCTTAGAAAACCGAACCGCCAACAACCTACATAGCCAGCCAAGGCATACAAACTCCAAGACGCCCATGCCAGCTTCGTGTAATTAAACGCTAACGCCCTTGACACGAATGAAGCGATAACGTCAAAGAGCACAATCACACAGGCGACTGTGAAGTAATATTGGATTCTCTCCTTCATAAGATAGTCAAGCCAGTTGCATAGCCGTCGAAATCTGGTCTGTTCCGCTACTTGTTATGAGGCCCAGATTTTAGTATTCGTATCATATCAATCAGCATTAAAAGAACGCCTGTGTTCTGCGGCTCGCAAATTCATGCTCGCTCACAAGGCGCACGACTGCCTTGGCAATCTTTCCACCGCCCGTTTCCGATGGCTCTATCTCATTGGCGTAGTCAGCGTCTTCGTTGCACACCAGCCGTAAGTCGATTAACGGAACACCAGCCAGAAGCGCCTGTCTGATTATCACGTCGTTGAAGATTGTCAGTGCAGCGACGGCAATCTTTTGCACCAATGGCTCTGGCATACGCGGGTAATAAATCGTGCAGACCGCCGTAGGTTTCTGCAAGCTCAAAACAGTGTGCAGCATTTCGTGGTACTGAGCTTCGAACGCGCTGGCTACGTCGGCCAACGTGTTCAGCACTTCCGCACTTGACCGAGCCGGTTGCTGCAAAATATCGGCATTCAGAATGGCGTTGTTGCCGCCCACACTAACGACTAAGTGCGTGGCATCATCGGGCAAGTTCAAGGTCTGCCTGCGCACGTCTTCGACTAGGCTGCCGTCAACGGCGCGCAAAGTAGCTTTCCACTCAGACGAAATCTGTTGGCGCAGGTGGGTGATAACGTCCAGTCCGCCTTTGACGTAAGTGGCATTATCGAAAATAGAGTCGCCAAGTAAAACAATATGCTTCATAAGATTATTGCGTTAATTTGTGTATCCCAAGCCAGAGGTCGCCTCTCTTTACTGCATACATCGTATCGCCGTCTGGCAACTTTGCAATTCTGGCGGCCATACTCTTCAACAATTCAACATCCTCTGCTGCTAATTCATTGACTCTTTCAAAAGAAACATCTTCATCAACGTGCAATGCCCAATCGTAATCGTGCAAATTATAACTACCATGAAGATACTTCTGATATGGAAACTTTCGGCTCTCAATGCTCCTAACAAATAATTCTTCGTAATAATGGATGCGCTCGCCTACGGCGGCAACAACTTGCGAGTCCATAAAATGCGGGTCAAATAGCCAAACCTTCAAATAGAACTTGTCGCCGCGCGCACGTAACTGCTTGTGCCAGCTTTCGTAAATCCCAAGCAGGGCGGCAACGATTAGTCGCCTGAACCAAATTGGCGGGTTACGTTTTTCTAAGCGATACCAAGGGTCGAGCCATATCTTCACGTAGTCATAATCATAGCGATTAAGTTCGAGATTGAGATTCTGCTGTTTCCACTTAGTCAGCTTTCTAATTTGTCGCTTCCAACCCCGCACTTTATTCTTATTCATAGGTTAACTTACGGTTGATTATTCATCTTCTACTTCTAACGACACGGCTTCGACCGGACAGACGTAAGCCGCCATCTTGATTTGCTCAACGTGAGTCTCAAAGTATTGCACCGCACCTTCACGGATGCGCGGCACGCCGTCTGCCGTGTCGCCGTCCAAGACCTCTGGACATTCGACTACGCAAGCTTGCGAGCAAGTGCAAGTGTTCGGGTCAATGTAGATTGATAGGATTCGTGCCATGATACCGCCGCGCAATCAGGGCCACCAGCGTGCCTAGAATTATCCCGCTGAGCGGCGTGACCACATCATGCCAGACGAAAAGTTTCAGGTAAATAGTTTCAAGCAGCACTAGAGCGGCGGTGATTTGCGCCACCCGTCTATTCGTGCTCAGCAACGCATAGGTCAAGAACAGTGCGTGCCCGGAGATGTAAGGCACGTTCCCAAACACGCGCCACATCGCCGTGCCGACCACTAGCGCGTCAATCGCCAACTGTACGGCCGTTAGCTGACGGAAGCGTGCGGCCCGGTCGCAGAGGAACGCCACGAACGGGACGACAATCGGCACGACGTAGAGATATTGATTAGCTAACTTATCGCCTGAGAAGTGCAGCGTGGCATAAATGGCGTACAGGCTCGCGCCAGCTAAAGACAAGGCGAGAGTAAGTAGCGGATGGAAGGTGAGTGGACGGATGGACACTATCGTTCCAAGGTTGGAGGGTTGGCGCAATGAATGTCCTGACGAGGCTGTTCCACAAACTCCGGCCTTAGGTGCTATAGCATGAGCACACGCCGGTCATGAACGTCCCGCCATTTACTTAGTCGGCGGCCAGATGAACTTGCCGGTCTTATCGATATAGCCTCTGCCGGCGGCGGTCATAACAACCGCTACGCCGCCGGAGAAGGGGAATGCGCCGCCGTCATACTGCGGCTCAATCACGAACTTGCCGGCCTTATCGATGTACCCGCACCCCTTGTCTGTGCGCACGCTGGCCAGCCCTTCCGAAAAGCTCGTCGCGTCAATGAACTGAGGCGGGATGACCATCTTCCCGTCCTTATTGATGTAGCCCCACTTACCATCTATCTGGACGTTAGCCAGCCCTTCGCTGAAGCCCCCGGCCATGTCGAAGTCCGGGTTGATAACCAACGTGCCCTGCTCATCTATGTAACCGTACTTAGATGTGTTCGCATAGGCGATGACCGACAGCCCCTCACTGAAGCCGAGTCCGACGCGGGCCCCGAACTGCGGTTGGATGACCATCTCGCCCGCGCGGTTGATGAACCCGACCGTATCGGGCGCGGTGGCGACGAAGCCATAGTCGCCCACGAAAGGGAACGTCTGCATGTACTTGGGCGGGACGACGTACCGCCCGGACTTGTCGATGAAGCCGCACTTCTGGTGCCCGTTGCACACGGCGGCCAGCCCTTCTGTGAACCAGTAGGCGTAGGAGAACTTGGGTTCAATGACGACCTTCCCCGTCTTGTCGATGTAGCCCCAAAGAGTACCCTTGCCCGGCACGTAAGTGGACACCTTGGCCAGCCCCCCGGAGAATCCACTGCCCATGAAGTCCATGCCCGGCGGGGCCTGAATCACAATCTTCCCGGTCGGATCAATAAAGGCCCATTTAACGCTGTCCACCGGGACTGGGCGGAGCGTCGTCGTGCCACCGAACAAGACACTCGGCGCGTCATCCATCTCAGTCGGCAGGTTCCGCCCGTAGCTCACCATCGCCAACCCTTCGGAGAACTCGCCGGCCATGTCGAACTGCGGCTTGATGACGACTGTCCCGGCCCTGTCGATATAACCCCACTTCCAACCTTGCATAATAGGCAGCAGCCCGGCGGCACTACTCGCCCGCTCTTGTGCGACTACCGGGTGGTTGCCGAGACAGGTCGCGCAGGCAATGAATATGATGAGAAATAGGATGGTGCGATGCATGTTCCTTCGTCCCTATCGTCGGTAGATGCTAACACAAAGGGCCATGCGGCCACCTGTCTCCATCATGGAGATGTGCGCTTTCATGGTAGACACGCGCGGCAGATGTTAGCAGTTGAGAGGGCCCCGGCGCGGGAGCGGGTTGATGGTTCAGCGCCAGCCGACAGACCTAGCCCATGCCTCCATCTCTGCACGTCGCCTCTGCAACTCGGCCGGCGTGGGCCGCGGCTCGTTCATCATCCCCGCGCGAGACTGCGCCACCCGCTCCGCCAGCGGCCCCAAGCCCACCGCCCGCCGGTACTCGTCCACCCTGTCCGGGTCTTCAAGTGGCAACGGACACATCCGCCCCTCTTCGTCCCAGTCTAACTGCGTCCCATATCGTTGCGGGCGGCCCTCGAAGGAGCGGATGCGGTCTTCGAGGTAGGCGGCGTGCGCCGGCTCCATCTCGCCGCGCGTCACTGCCTCTTGCAAGAGGGGCAGGCAGCCGCGCTGAAGCGCCGGGTTGCCGATGGCGTGTTGCAGGACGAGCCAAGCGGCATGCGCGCCGTCCGCACCGACCAGCGACTTGCCGGGCCAGCCATGCTCCGCTATCACGTCTGTTAGAGCCTGCGCGTTGCGGCGGTGGACTTCTTCCATGCGCGGGTGGTAGCCCTTGAACAACTCACCCGTCGCCGCCAACTCGCTGCGGATGCGTTGGTCTTCTTCGGCCATGGCCAGCAGCCGTTGCCGCAACTCGTCGTTCATCATGTCTATCATAATAGGTCAGGTAGTCCGACCGCTGGTAGCGGCGCTACTTGACGGGCCGTAGCTGGGACATCAACCGGATATAGGAAAGGCGCGAAGCTCCCAAAGCTGCCGCGCCTGTTCGCTTTGCACGCCCGCCTACGAGCATGGCTTACGGCGTCGGCGGCGGCTCACCGATGTTGCTAACGTGATTCTGGATGAGTTGCCAGCTATTGCCGCGCTTCGCCCAGACGTGCGTGCTGCGGTAGGCCGGCTTCGCGTTGACCGTCCCCCGGTGCGACATGACTGCGAGCCTGCCGCCGTCGAAGAAATGCACCACGTACTCGTCCGCCACGTCCGTGTCCTCCATGTGCTTGAGGTTCGCCATGTACTGCGTTTTATTCTGGATTTGCCCGAAGGGCGTCGTGCCCGCGTAGTCGGCCGCCACGATGCGGTCAATGGTCTTGCGGTCGTCGTCGTTGAGCCGCAACTCGGCCGCCGTCCATTGCTTGTCTAACGCTATCAAGGCTTGCTCATCGCTGAGCTTGTTACCGCTCGGCTTTGCGAGCGCGAGGGCTGAGATTGTCATTAGCAGGGCTGCGAGCAGCAGCATCCGGGTCAGATGTTTCATCGTTCTGTTTTCTTTCTTGGGTTCGGGCGGAAGGCTCGACAAACGAGTAGCTAGCTGGCTCGGATGGAAAGCTGCGGGCGAGACGGCTGGCCGCCGCTCGGTCGGATGAACGGATTGTTCAGTGCGGCGACTCTACGCCCGATGAAGGCCCTTGTCAAAGGTGAGCACGGGCGCGAAGGCCCCAAAGCCTGCCGCGCCTGTTCGCTTTTCCGCCGTACTCCGCAACCAAATCTTAACTCTCCTGCAACCATCGCTGCGCTGCGGCCGGGCACATTGGATACGCCCCCCAGGGAAGTCCCTGCCTCGCTACTCCAAGCAAAGGAAATCAGAAGGCGATGCATTCATGGACTGACGTGAACATGCTGTCCGTCGCCCTATTCGTTTTAGGCGCGGGCGTGTTGGTGAACCTGCGCACCCTCTCCGCGCTGGTGGCTTGGGTCTGCCACAGCACGATGGTGCTGCTGCATCAGGCGGCCTCGGTTCTCAGCGCCCTGGTGTAAGCGCGGCGGCACGGATAGTAGTGAGTGTCGGGGTCGGGGCACAGGGCCGAGCGGCTCATGCCCCACAGTGGAGATGTGCGCGCTTTCGGCAGTATGCGCGGCATAGATGCCGGCGGTGGTAAGGGCCTCGGGCCAAAATTTCCATCCTGAGGCCCTCAATACCAACCAGCACGTAATCACTCAAGGACGCGGAAACTGATGACGGGATGCAGTTCAATCCCGCTCGGCAAGGCCCGCCCCGTCTGCCCGTGCATCCGGTCGAAGAACCCCACGCCGACGACCTCCACCGACACGGGATGATCAAGCGTCGTGAATGATGTGGTCGGCTCGCCGAACTTGGCGATGAAGTCGGCACGGACCTGTTGAATCTCCGTTAAGTGCCCGGAACTGCACACGTCTGAACATTCCTCGTTCGGGAACTCGACAATCATCGTCCGGCTGTGGTTGTTCGACTGGGCGATGACGACGTGGAAGTCTCTGTCGTCTTCGAGCTTGTACTTCAAGACCACGCCCCTGATCCGAAAGGTCATGGTCTCGACGCCGATGAGTCGCTTGGTGTTCGGCAGGTTCGCCGGGCGTATAATGCGCGGCCAACTGAGCGGGTGCTGAAAGTGCCTGCTCGCGCGTCGGGTGGGTTGAGGACACTCGATGCGCCGCGCCGGTTTCCTATTCCCGGCGCGACCTCACAACCCTAAAGTTGTGAGAGACGGGCGGCGCGTGAGTTAGGCACGCGCTGCCATTATTTTATGCCTCAGGCTGAATACAGCTTGGTTCGTCGTTGCGCACATCGTTGACCAGTGAGCCAACGGATGAGCCATCATCTTCTCTGCCGGATAAGGTCGCAGAGAGAAATTCGTACCTCGTCTGCACGTGGGCGATTCCGTCGTTTACATGACAGTCAAAGGCGCGTACAAGCCGGAACGAACACCACATTGGCGACTAACCGCGATTCTAAAAGTCTTGCATCGCTTTGAGTCTCACAGGGACGCAGCCGCTTGGTATCAAGCACAAGGGTTGCCGTTACCTTCAAACTGTCTGGTCGCCGAAAATGATTGCCTGCCCTACGAAATGACCGGAGGCGCATCGAGAGATTTAATGCACATACCGGAGACGATAGAACGTCTTAGAAAGTGGGACTTAGAGTATAAAAGGCGAATGAGACTATGCGGTATCTTCCTTGCTTGCAGAGCAGAGTTTTTAGAACTTCACACGCCGCCAATTCTTACGGGTGAGAAGTTGCGCGACATCTTCGGGAAGATTCCGGGAACACAGAATCCGAAGGAAATCACGGAAGACCAATTCATCGCGTTACAGTCAGTTCTGGGCTTATGTAAGGATTGATTTAAGGATTGTAGAGTGCTATTTTGTCGAAGCTCCCGACCAATATATAGGTAGATTTTCTACCTCTCACGCAGCCATTTACATTCGACCGTACGCGAGGATTGTACTTACCATAATATGGCTGACCCTATAGATAACACACCCATAATTTTTAGCGATGTAGCTGCTAGAGTACGCGGCACTTTATTTAATCAACCGAGAGAGTTAGGTGGAAATGTACTTTCAGCAATTGAAAAAACACTTAACGTTCACGAAGGAAATAATTCTGCTTCTATTGTTGATGATTGGTATATGGGTGCTGCACAAGCAAATTACAATAGTTTAGAAGCTGCCGCCGCCTATCTTGGAGCGTATGGAGCGCGTTCGATTCTTAAGTATCAAGAGGCTGTGTTCGCGCTATTGTTACTTAAAAAAGACCTTCCTAAAAGGATAACTATCCTAGATTATGGGGCTGGTCCCTGTCCTGGCTATGCAGCATTAATCGACTTATGGTCGTTGATAAGTGAGTTCACTAAAGAGACTTTGGAGTTGAGGTACATAGCAGTTGACCGTGCCCCTTTTATGCTTGAGGTAGGGGAGACTTTCTGTTCATACGTAAGGGATTCCGCAGCAGCTACACTCATTACCTCTTTTGAAGTGATACGAACAGATAATATGCGAGAATTAGAAGCCGATATGTTAATTGTGGCCAATGTTTTGAATGAAGGAGAGGGAAATCTTAATTGTGCTACTGCCCTAACGGATATGCTACAGCATATCAACGGCGTGAAAGATATAATTATAATTGAACCTGCTTCTAAACAACCTTCAGAGCAATTATGCTCTTTAGCCCAATATTTCCCCGGCTTGCAGCATATCGGACCGTGCCCTTCGAATGGGGCTGAATGTACTGAATGGACATTCCGCGAATTTGCTAAGAGAACCTATGGCTTTGAGAGGCGATGTGCAAGCAGGCACTCTGCTGCTAGAACTTGCAAATACTCACTTGCTTTACTTTCTTATAATACTGAACCACGAAGGGTGGCAGCAAAAGAATACGTTATCGTGCGTCCCCCTACAGCTAATAGTTTAGTAATGACGTGCAAGCATGGTGAAAAGCAAATGTTTCGAACAAGTAGGGGGATACCTTGGGACTTAATTGATATTAGTCGGAATATGGTGAAATCCTACCCATGATAGAACCTCAAACTTGGGCGCGAATTATCATGAACCACCTAGAGCGACGTGGTATCGTCGGCGCTCTATTACCGGATAGTGGGTCAGGTGGAAACGACCGGTTTGTTCCTCGCCGCGCCATAATAAGATACACGTGGGTCGGAGATAGTTCTGCAAATACAACCATCCAATTCAAGGTACGAGTTCTTGAGCGACGTGAGGCTATAGACCGAACTGAAGCTAACTACAGAATAACGATTACACCTTCTATTGATTGGGGTGATGACTGGGAAGATGTAAAGATTATTATTCCTGGTGGAGGGCTGCTAACGCTGAATCTCAGGCTTGACGAACCTCATAGATTCCGAGTTGGGATTTCAATCGGGGATAGACCTGAAGGTGATTTGAATATCAGAGATATTGTCATAGAGAATTTAAGACAGCGCAGTGGCATTATTCATGCTATTCGAGTTATACAAGAGAATCTGCCCGAATTATATCCTATACGCCCTCGTGGAATAGCCGAAGACATTTTATACCGAGCAAGCGGTTTAGTCGGCTTCTTAGATGAGGCTAATAGGCGTCTTGAGTTCTCCCCACATGCGTTACTAGCAGAACCGGTTCGCCGTCCTGTTCAAGGTCAAACTATAGATGAAGCGCAAGAAGGGCAGTTATTGTCACCATCTACAGCTGCACTTTTCGAACATCGTGGCTATAGCCATTTATATGAGTTCCAAGCTGAAAGCATCACTGAAATAAAGTCTTGGTTAAATAATGGCCCGCAAGCCGCAGCAATTCTACTTACGGTAGGTACGGCTGCTGGAAAAACTGAAGCGTTCTTGATGCCACTATTGGATACCTTGGCTGAAGATACACAGCACCTTGGAGTGAAGGGAGTATTTGTTTACCCAACCAAAGCACTTCAAACAGACCAAGCCCGTCGTTTTTTCGAGTACTTGTGGCGCTTTAATGAGGGTCGGAAGTATCCACTATCCATCGGAATTCTGAATGGTGACGTTCCATGGAAAATTGATGAGGTCTCACAACTAGAGAGACGGGGGGAATTTCGGTCCCCCTTTTCACAATGCCCAGTTCCAGGTTGTGGCGGGACTTTGATGTTCTCGATTGACGAACAAGGAAAAGACTTATATGCCCCTCCGCGATGTAGAAATTGCGGCAGCGAGTTTAATTGGCTTCGTTTCTACCAAACACAGATAAAGGAGCACTTCCCCACTCTTCTGTTGATTACTCCTGATACTCTGCATAGTCTTCTAAGTAACAAGTTTGCATGGCAAGGACAGGCAATGTTGGGGCGCAGTGTTCACGTATGCCCAAAGTGTGGCACATATACAGCTGCTACAACTAAGTCTCTTTCGGGTAGGCGGCAATGCACTTGTAATGAAGCTTTCCAAGCACCGGTATCTCTGTGTCCGTCAACGATTATTTTTGATGAAGCACATATGCTTAAAGGGATGTTTGGGAGTCAGGTATCCATTCTTATTTCACGCATTAGAAGAATTGCACAGGAAAAGGGACACAATCCAGTAATGATAGGAGCGAGTGCTACTATCGCTAGTCCTGAAGAATTTGGTCTTCAGTTATTTGGCGGTGAAGTGAGAATTATTAGAGGTCGCGAGGAAGAAAGCGATACTTTACCTACCAGGTATCATTTATTCTTTATGCCAGTAGAGGTCAGCGTTTTAAACGCCGTAGGACATACCTTGTCAGGTTGTTTCGTGGCAGATAGTGATAATGACGAAGTAAATCGCATACTCGTTTTTAGTGATGCAAAACGAACGGTTTATCAACTCCAAGCCACATTGCCAGAATTTTATGCCACTGAGGCAAGTCTATTTGTTGAGGGATTATTTGCTACCACTCGTTCTCATACAGGCGATTTGAGTGCAGTGCAACGTCGAAGTGTAGAATTGGCATTTGACCGCGGCGAGATACGTGTGCTGCTAGCCACACAAACACTGGAAGTAGGCGTTGATTTTGAGAACCTTCCGCTTGAGCTACAAACCGGAGCCACTTATTCATACAACGACTATATTCAGCGCGTTGGACGCGCAGGTCGCAAAGGATACCCTGCCCTTGTTATTTGTATTTTGCGGCCACAGATTCCATTAGATTACTACTACTATGAACACTGTCGCGAACTCGTCAACTTTTCCGATGACACATTAGATGATGTTCCATTACGCAGTGATAATCCATTTATTATCGAAAAACATGTGCCCGCGGCTATACAAGACTTCTTGATTGGTCTTGAAGAAGGCGCAAAACTCATGTGGTTTATTCGAGACGCAGTTAATGTTCTCACAGACCAAGGTGAGAATCTTAGAGCTTACCTCAGAGGCGTCTTCTTACCTCCTTTTGCATTAGAACCAGATTTAATTGAAAGCGCCATAGAGACGGGTATTAGAAAAGTTCAAGCCCATTTAAGAGCCAGTGTAAATTCGGGTGAGTTCACATCTGAATTACTCAAACAACATATTCAGTTGTCTATTCGTTCAACAGATGTTGATATAACTATTTTCTCCGATGATTTCGAGCAGCACGCAGGTATTTCATTAGCGGGTGAGTTATCCGATGAAGACTTTGATGGGCCATCTGATGACGAGGAGACACTAGAGGAATGAAACTAGCCACACGTGGTCGGAGGAAATCCACCACTACTTTATTTCCTGGTAACTACTTTGTTCATCGAAATCTGGCCCTGCAAGTGCCAGATAATGGAGTACGCGTAGCCCCGCTTCGTCACAGTCTATACAACCAAGTAATGCGGGAGTTACTCCCTTGGCTTCAAAGGCAATCTAGAGGCAATCCAGAGTGGAATCAGTTTCGCGGCATCAATGAAGATAATTTAGAACTTGTAGAACCGGTAAGTATTACAAGTAATGTTAGCCCGTACTCTTGGTGGTGTACTAATCCGGAGTGCCACAAGTTATTTTACGGTAGTTTACGTTCAGTTGGTATTGTTTCTGGCCGTTGTCCAATTTGTAATCAGAGAACATTAGTACAGTTTGCCTCAATTTTCATGTGCCCGACATGTCATGCTATTGAGCCGGTTCAAAGCGTCAACTGCCCTGAATGTAAAGACAAGCGGTCAGTAGTTTTATCCGGAAGTGGTGGACGTAGACTTGAGTATAGGTGGAGATGTACTCGTCACCCACATTTTGAACTTTTCGTAGGCAAAAATTGTTTACGAGACCAGGCCCGAATGGTTTTAAAGCCGGTTGGAGGGAGAGTTTATCATCCAGAAGTTTGGTCTATGGTTACACCGGAGGCACTAAGCAGTTCGGAACCTAATCAAAGGGGGACTTTAAGGTTCATGCCGTCTAAGGCGGCTGTTATAGATGTAACAATCGCTAGAATCCCTATAGCTAACTCTGAAGCATATTTTCGAGGTACTGAACTATCAATAAAAGAACCGTTTATTAATCCTAACACTGGCAGCTATATAGGCATGGTTTCTAGAATTGACACTGACGCAATAATCATTTCAGGGAACCGGCAAGGTGGACTGGATGAGATTACTCTCCACTCACTCGAACATGCATTGCTAAATGCAGCCCCCGCCGTCACAGGATTGATTCAAGATGAATTCGGGTCAGATGTTAATTATGAGAGGGGAGAAATCGTAATTTACGACAACGTTTTTGGAGGTTCCGGAGGCTGTCAGCTATTAGTAAGCAGACGACTGGACCGATGGCTACAAATTATGAGAGAATTGGCCGAATGCCACCAAGTGCAGTGCGAAGATGCTTGCCGTGGCTGCTTGTTTTTGCCGTCTAGGTTGTGCCGTCGAGTCAATCATGATTTAAACAGGTTCGCAGTTCTTCCGCTTTTAGGACCTTAGTTGTTTCCAATCTCAGTTGAAGGGTTGGGCCTTAAAAATTAATGGCTGTCCAAATAGATAACATAGCCCAACTGCAATCTCGCCTACCTTCCTTCTCTACTGTTAGAGTTACATCAGTAATCAAAAAAAAGCGCGAAACAATCTTGCACCTAAAGGAGGGAGGAAGTATCTCTTTGTCTCCCTACATCTACATTAATTCTGGGGACACTATTAAGCTTAAGAAACTGAACGAGCAAGTTATCTCGGTAGAAAAGGAAGTAACAAATGGGGGAGGAGAGTATCAATATATAAAACTCTTTCCGCTGTATGAAAAATGCGAGACGGTGGTTCTTTCACCGCATGTCTTGAACATCAAATTTCGTGAACGTCAAACACCCAACGACTTGAAGGCCATTAGGCTACTTGAACAATTCCACTACAGAGGAAAGGGTCTTAATAGATTAGTAGGGAGAAGAACAGTACTGCTTGCTGAAGCGGATGGAATTGGAGTGATTGGCTATGGTGTGATTTCAGCTACAGTTTTGGCCGCTAGACCTCGCTTTGAATTATTTGAAGTAAGTCTTGCGGAGCTAATGCGTTCTAAATTGATAAATCAAATCGTTCGTATTCCACGAGTCGTGGTTCACCCAGAGTTCAGAGGACTCGGACTTGGGAGTCGTTTAGCCAAACACTTAGTGCTGTATGCTTCTGAACACTGGGACATCAAAGGTTACCAACCAATTATGGTTGAAGTGATAGCTTCAATGACCCAGTATCATAAATTTTTTGAGATGGCTGGCTTTATTTGTTATGGGTTTACGGAGGGAAAGGCTACTGTATTTAAACCAATTTATGGCAGCAAAGGATGGGAGGATAGGCCTAACGTTGATAATTACAAGTTTTCTAGTCCACTGGGACCAAAACCATATCTAATTTACCCACTGAATAATAAAGTTAAGAGACTCATAGCAAACAAACGGCCCATGAATATTGAGCCGCCGAATATATTAAATACTACACCACTACTAACAGAACCGATTAAATTTAAGAACGTTTCGGTCAGCTATATAACTCATAGTCGAAGAACTTTAAGAGCAGCGGAGGTTAAAAAAGTTTTCGGCGTGGATGGAACTCAAATGAGTTCCCCAGTACTTAATAAGTTTACACTTTCTATACAACCAGGAGACGTTGTTCTTACGACCGGAGCTAGTGGAAGCGGTAAAAGTACTTTACTCAAGCTTCTGACATTAAGTGATAGTAGATTGTCCGGAATTACGAAAATTAGCGGCATAGTCCATCGTCCATCACAAAAAGAGATTGGAGTACTATCATCGGATTGGAGCAGCAGACTGCCACTTGTTAATCAAATAGGAGGTAGCCTTGAAGAGAGTATTGCAATTTTAAATTCCGTGGGCCTAGCTGAGGCCCATCTATATCTCAAAACGCCTAAACAGATTTCAGAGGGCCAGCGATATAGATTCTCTATTGCCAGACTTTGCTACGCCCGCAAACCTGTTTGGATAGCTGATGAATTTGCTTCAACACTCGACCCATACACAGCCGCAGTCGTCGCGAAGGGGCTAAGAAAGCAAGCTGCCAGAGCAGGAGCGACGTTGATAGTAGCTGCGCCTCACATAAATAACTTTGTCTCTAGCTTGGCCCCGACACAGTTAATAATCTTGAAATGGGGCGGGCAGGCCAGAATAAACGCGATGAAATTGCTTGCCGAACGCACAACGCAGGGGGTTAAGTTTACCGTAATTAACAGGGCGCGTACTCAGCTCACTAATTTAAGAGCCACATTAACTGATTCAGACGGTCAGGAACAGGAACTTATTTCAATTGCCCATTTGAGTGGATTAGAAAGAAGTGCGGAATTTGAGTTATCAATCGGCAATATTAAAGCTGGAAATATTGTGCGGATTACTTCAACAGAAGGTGTTGGCGATGTAGTCTATTTCGGTATTCCGTGAATTTGAATTCTGATTCAAGTATCGTGTATTGCACTCTTATTATTTTTGCTTCTTCGGTCTCCCCGGTTTACGCACTGCTACTAGCTTTAAATCCTTCTCATCAATTAAATAATCACGTCCGTATTTTTGTGCTGGCAAACGTCCAGCTTGGATTAGAGCATGGACGCGCCTGATACTCACCTGTAGCCTCTCCGCAACTTTTTTTGTTGTCAGCAGCTTCACGTACCACTTATAGCCTGAAGAAAACTATTCGTCAAATTGAAGATTTATATTGCAATACTATTCACCATATTGTATAGTTTTCTCGCTGCTGAAAATCAGCACAATTCAAAACTAGGAGCGTAAGGATGATAGAACTTAGGTCAGTAGCACAGATGCGGCGGGCAATTAAACGGGCGCAGCAACTAAAGCCTTTTGTGCGCGTTCGCGGTTTCCGGTGGTACGAGGTCAAGTCAAGCAACGGCGAGAACATCTACACAATTCACTTTTACAAAGATGGCAAGCGCAGACTTGGCGAGTGCAACTGCAAAGCCGGTGAACGTGGGCTTGTCTGTTACCACATGGCGGGCGCGGCGGCGGTCCATATCGGCGTCTGCAATATGCGGCGCGCAGCGTAAAGCAAACGGGCTAGGAAAGCGTCTTGTCCACGCTTCCTAGCCCTCTACACCAACCCCTTCCAGTCACGAAAGGAACATGATGCGCGCGAATGGTAACAGCGCAGGCGCAGAGCCTGCAAAGGCGAAGAAATATCCAATCAAGCACAAGCGCCCGGTCGGTCAGATTATCGAGCGCGGGCCCAAGCAATTTTTAGTCTGGCTTTATTCACATAGGGACGGGCAGGGCAAGCCCGTCCGATATACGAAGACCTTCCAGACACTGAAAGAGGCCGATAAGCATCTGGCGGAGAAGGTTACTGAGCGGAATCGCGGGCAGGTCATCTTCAACACGGCGCAACGTCTCGACAACCTCATCGAGTGGTATCTGAAAGAAGTTCACGCGCCGAGCGTCAGACCGCAGTCGCACGCCACCACAAAGGTCTTCCTTAACAGTTACGTCGTGCCGCACATCGGCCATCGGCGGGTCAAAGACCTGCGCAGTTCAGATTTAGACGTGCTCTATAACCGGCTGCGCGAGGATGGCGCGGGCACGGGCAGGCCCTTATCGAACTGCTCCATCCGCAAGATTCACGTCTGGCTCAAGTGCATCTTTGAGGACGCCGTGAAGCGGGGCGTGCTGTCCAAGAACCCGGTCATCGGCGCGTCGCCGGGACGGGTGGAGCACGGCGAGATTCATTACTTCACGGCCGAACAGGTCGCCGAGTTTCTCGCCGTCTGGGAGCGGTATCAAGTCGAAACATGCCGCCACTTCGCCAAACATAGCTTGGGGCCCCTCTGGCACTTCGGCTTTGAGACCGGCGTGCGGCCGGAAGAGTTAATGGGTCTACGCTGGTCAGACGTGAGCCTACAGCCGACCGCCGTCAAGGGGTACACAGTTCCCGCCTGCGGCTACATCCGGCAGGTCGCGGTGCGGAACGTGCGGCTCAAGGGCTGGCACTTCGACGAACCCAAGACGGCGAAGTCGCGCCGCACCATCACCATCTCGCAGGCCCTCGCCGACGCGCTGGCCGAACATCGCCCGAACGTTGCACTCATGCGGCGGCAGGCCGGGGCGCGGTGGACGGAGCACGGGCTGGTGTTCCCGAACACTCTGGGCGAGCCGCTCTACGATTACCGGCTGCGGAAGGTCTTTAAGAGCATCGTCCAAGAGATGGGCCTTGATCCAGTCCCCTATAGTCTCTACTCGATGCGCCACACGATGGCGACGCTCTTACTGGCGCGCAATGTCAACCCGAAGGTCGTTCAAGAGCGGCTTGGGCACAGCACCGTGAAGGTAACGCTGGACACCTATTCGCACGTCATGCCGTCGCTCCAAGTAGAAGCGACGGACATCATCCACGAAGCGATTTTCGGAAGCACGATGAGCACTGACACGCAAGCCGTCGCAGGCCCGATTCTTTGCGAAGAGAGTTCGAGCGCGCCGTCTTAGTAGAGGTACACAAGAGGTACACAAAGGGCTATAATGGTGATGTTCTACGTCGTCCATTAACACGAACAATGCGCTGATAATCATGGCATCATGCGCTTCCGAGAGCGCACAGTTATCTGGCTTCCATTCACAATCATGGGCGAGAGACTTGGAGCAGTAACGAATGAAGTGGAACGCAGTCAGTAACGGCAAGTTGTTGAGCGCGTTACGCTACGTCGGCGCGCCGCTCTTAGGCGCGTTCAGTTGCGCCGCCGGCATGATGATGTGGGCGCAGATTTTCCAACCCGGCACAGTCGTCGGCGCACCGATTGATTGGCTCATCGGCGGCAACCCGTTCTTGAGCGGCATCTGGCTCTTTGGCAACGGCGTCATCTGCTTCCAGCAGGGCTACAAGTTTTTCATGATAGCCTTAAAAGACCAACAGGATGTGCACAGAATTGTGCGGGAAATAAAGGGCTTGCTCCCGGCGGCGGCTATAGCTTGAAGATGAATCGAGGGCCAGTGAGGGAAAAGTTTCTGGCTATGGTGCGCAACTGGTGCGCAAGAATGTTGACCGCATAATAGATGGTCAACTAATAGTACGGGACAGATACAGAATCTTCACACGAAGGGCCGCGCCAGAAAAGCGTGGTCCTTCCGCTTTTTCAGTACATGCTGCGCTCTAATTGGATGTGCCAGACCTAACACGGCAGAATAAGTTGCATGGTAAAGACTGAGAAACTGACACCCGATGCCGCTGATTCGCCATTTAACGTGCTGGAATGGATTGACGACCGGCATCAACCAGCCGTTGTCGTCACTCTCGCCAAAGACACAACGCGAACACGCTACCGTGTAAATTTTTGACAACGGAATACGCCAGCAGTGCTTGACACTATCTCACATCGGGAGAGATGAGGGTCGCCGCTGGGTATCGGGAGATGCTCGCGGCGACACGAAAGCGCAGTCACAGTCTATATCCGGTTGGATATAGAAGCAGGCTCGCTCAATCAGCTTTCGCTCATTCAGGGGGTAATCCTGAATGAGCAAAGGTGTACGACAGAAGCCAGAGCGGTTGGCTGAGAAACTCAGGCAGATTCGCTTGTTGGGTCTATCCCAGAGCGAGATGTTGCGACGACTCGGTGCGGAAGAGGCAATCTCATACACAAAAATTTCGCACCATGAACTGGGTGTGCGTGAGCCGCCGCTGCCGCTTCTACTGGCCTACGCGCGGTGTGCTGGAATTTCGACAGATGTATTAATTGATGACGACTTAGACCTGCCGGCGAAACTGCCGAGCAAGCCGAGGCACCTGAACCCTCGACGTAAATAGCCGTTGACTGTGTGTTGACGCCGCGTTATCTTGAATATTGCCCTGAGTTAAATCAGGCGCGCCCCGCTCACACCATCATCACCCTCAGACCGAAGGACAAGACCTCGTGAGCAAACAACAATTGAATCGCATCCTGCCGGGCCTCGTAACCGGTCTCTTTATGTTCTTCATCGTCGCCGGGCTGCTGGTCTCAAGCGCCTGCTCTACACGCATAACCGCCGCCCAGACAAAGGACGTGCCGCCCGAAGCGAAGGCGCTTAACGACGCCGCCTACGAACTCATTCATCATGACAACTATGAGGCGGCATTATCGAAGTGCCGCGAAGCAGTCCGACTCGCGCCCAACTTCGCTGAGGCACAGAAGAATCTGGCGCTGGCCCTCAATGAACTGGGCCGGTATGACGAAGCCCTAGCCCCCGCACAAGAAGCTATCCGCCTCGCCCCGAACTTTGACAAGGCTCATTACGTGCTCGGCAAGGTTCTGCGCGGGCAGGGGCAGGTGGAACGCGCCATCTCAGAGTTTAAGGAAGCCATTCGCATTAACCCAAAGTACGACTTAGCTTATGACAGCTTGGCCGAGACTTACGTGCGGATGAATAGGGTCGGAGATGCTGTCGCCGTCTTACAGCAGGGGGCCAAAACGTCGGAAGAGCCGGCGCGCTACTACTTCAACATGGGGAAGTATCTCCAAGACAGCGGTGACTTAGCTGCGGCGGAACAGGCGTATCGTGAGGCTATCAAGCTAAAGCCGGATTATGCCCATCCTTATATCAACCTCGGCATGGTGTTGGCGGAGAGAGCGCGGCTGGATGAGGCGCTGAAGGTTGACCGTGAGGCCGTGCGCCTCGCCCCGGACGATGTGTACGCGCACAACAACTTGGGCAATGTGCTCTCCCGCTTAGGGCAGCACGAGGAGGCGCTCGCGGAACTCCGTGAAGCGGTGCGGCTCGCGCCAGGCTTTGCGATGGGCTACTTCAACATAGGCGGGGTGTTCTGTCGGATGGGGCGAATTGATGACGCGCGGGCCGTGTGGCAGCAGGTGCTGACGATGGGCAACCCGGTAGTGGCGGGGAAGACACAGGAGGCACTGGCGGGATGCAGCGGCAGGGCCGCGACTGCGCCTAGCCTCTGATCAGTCTTGCACAGTCTGCTGGTGCGCCACCTTTCGACCAGCCCGCCGGCCGCCATGCCGCTCACGATGCCGAAGGCGAGGATAGTCAGTAATATCCGCCAGTCACGCAACGTGACGAACCAACCGTCGGAGTAGATGATGCACGCTAACCAGAATAGGATGGCGAGCGCATTTGTCATCGCACCCCGCAGCAGCCGGCCATTCCGCGCTGGCCATGCCGCCACCAGCGGCCACACGAAGAGACTGAGGATGAACAAGAAAGGGCTGGCGGGGCTTGGGCCATCCACCATTGTAAGGAAGCAGGCGGCCACTAAGGCAACCTGCACGACGAAGAGTCGGCTCAGTGCTTCGTGATGTCTCGCGTTGATGCGTCTCAGTACATCCCGCATGGCTCGTCTCCACAGGTGCGTCTGCTGGCTCGTCTCTGTTAAGACGCTCGCGCGGCGATGCAGTTCCATAAACGGCCCTAAACTTTTTATGCTGCCCTTTCTCGCTCGATAAAACCTTCAATCGGCCACGTTGAGAACTGTTATAATCCGTGCGCCCAACCAAGATTAACCGAGGGAGTAAAGACATGAAACGTATCGCCCTTCATCTATTGGTGAGCTTCTTATCCCTCTCCTGCGGCATAGGCACTACCTTATTGTGGAAAGCCCATAAAGAGAAAGTGGCGAATAAAGAGAGGGCCGCCCGAGAAGCTATTGAGCACGCGCGCCCTGTCGTCCCAGTTACGGCGGCGGTGATTCAACCGCAGTCACCTATCTCGATTGTGTCAATCACCAAAAAGACGGCGCGGGTATTCGAGGTCGAGGTAATGAACGTCGGCAGCAAGCCGATTTCAGACTTTGGCTACACCTCCTACAAAAGATGCAGCACGGACGCAATACCAGCCGGCGGCGGGATGGGATTTTTGCCGGATAAACCTTTCCTACCTGGCGAAAAACGTGAATTCGAGGCGGGCGAGGAAGACCCAGTAAGACCGCAGTCAATTCAGGACTGTTTGGATAACGCTACTCGTATAGACGTACAGATACATAATGTTCGATTCACTGATGGAACAATGTGGGAGACAGTACAGGTTAATAAGTCACCTAAGCCCCAGACTAATCATTAAGCCGCGCCGGTTCCAAATGAAAAAGCATCGCCCTGCTCTTCGTTAGATAAGAACGAAGTTATAGGTGATGAGACCGGCCACCTTCACGGGCTTGCCGTCTAAGAGCGTCGGCGTGAAGCGCGCCTGCCGCGCCGCACTGACCGCCGCCGGTTTCAATAGTGGATGGCCGGTGATGGCCTGCGCCGCCACGACCTTCCCCGCCTCGTCAACGATTATCTGCACCAAGACGGTGCCCGAAGCGTGGGCGGCTTTGGCGATAGGCGGGTACTCCGGCTGAGGCTTGGAGACCGCCTTGCCCTCCGTGACTTCACCCCGTATGCCCGGATAAATTACTGTAGTCTTCTTCTCAGGCTTACAGTCCAGACAGCGACCGAGCACGAGCACCTGCCCCTGCCATGCCTGCAACAGCCGCTCGACTTCGCCCGCCGCTTCGGCTTTACCGGGCAGCAGCCTGAAGGAGTCGAGCGTCCGCGCTGCCGCCGCTTGCTGCGCCTCCGTCACGTTCATACTCTTGGGGAAAAAGGCCGTGAGTTGATAGAGGCGCTGTCTGACCGGGAAGAGTCTGAAGATGTAGAACCCTTTGTCATTCTCGACGCGCAATTCTCGACCGGCGTACCAGTCCAACACCATTGCCGTCTGCGCCAGCAGTTTCCCGCCGACCGTCTTCAGTATCATCTCTTGCAGACCGTCTAAGACTTGGCCACTGTCGATTGGCCCGACCGGGCCGGGGAATGAGTCGTAGTAGTTGACGTAATAAGCGCCCGCGTTGGTAAACCAACTGTATGTGCGCCCGGCCGTGCCCGCCTTCTCCGACCCGCCGGGGCGCGGCTCGTCGCGGGTTGGCGGGTCGGGTAGGGCGATGGTGAAGCCGCCTTCGGTCGTCATGAACACCTGCTGCAACTCATTCGGCCTCGTAGCAGACGGCGCAGGCGATTCTCTCTGTTGGAAATTCTGTGCGAGGCTGACCGAGCCGAGACTCAGGGCAACGAGGAGCAACAGATGACGTGCGCAGTGCTGCAAGTTTTAACCCTCCCAAGGCGAAACTACGTTATGCGAGCAAGAATAATAACGCATACACTTGCCGAACTTAAGCACCGAGGTGTGAGCCGCACTGACCTTCATCTGGCAGCCGACGGAGGCCACGCTCATCGCCGATTACGCTGCCGCCGCGTCTCCGACAGCGCAATCCGGACACCATCTTTCACGGTGTTTCCTAACGTTGTAGTTTGACGCTGTCATTCGGCGTGGAGGTAGTTCGAGCGTAAGCCCCTTCCTTGATGTGAACGCGCTTGCTATGATGAGCTGACAAAGGAGTGGCAGCTATGAAGCGCAGCTTAGCAAGCATCGTGTTGGCCGTGGCCGCCTTGTCGGTAGTGTGCGCGCAGACGAATGATAAGCAAGCGCCGCGCGCTGGTAACATCGTTGAAGAAATTAAGCGCCTGGATCGACAGTGGATTATTGAAGCTTACAGCAGCAAAGATTTACAAGATTTTGACCGCATCGTGGCCGAAGATTTTTTGATCACGGGCAGCAACGGCCAAATTTTGAACAAGGCCCAGAAACGCGCCAACGTCGTGGCCGATTACACAGAGCCATCGCCCGCTGCCATCTTCAAAATCGCGGACGAGAGCACGCAAGTGCGCGTGTTTGACAACGCTGCGATCTCGACCGGGTACATCATTGAGAACTACACATACAAAGGCAACAAGATCAACGACCGCGTCTATTTTACCAACACTTATCTGAAACGTGTCGGACGTTGGCAAGTGGTCGCGGCACACTTCACGCGCATCAAGCAGCCGACTGCGCCGCCGCCAGATGCGCAGCCTACGGCGATACCCTTGGATCTGACCGGCGCATCCGACAGTGAGTTGCAGCAGCACCTAGGCGAGCGCGTCCAGATGCGCGGGCGGTTCTCATTGCGTGGGAAGGTCGGGCCGTTCATCCTCGTCGGCGGGCGGCCCGTTTACCTCGTGCCGACGGGGGCGTTTACGTGGGGCGAGCCTTACGCACAGATGGAAGGTAAAGACGTGCGCGTGACGGGGACGCTGCGCTTTGCACATTCTCCAACGCCCCCGGCAGAGGCTTTGCCCGAAGGTCGCCCGTCCGACCATTTTTACTTCGAGGCCGAGACGGCCCGGATTGAGTTGAGTCAAAGTTGAAGCCGACGAATTGAAGGAGGCTTAATTAATGGCAGCAGCAGGCGCAGCCGCGGCGGCCGCGGCCGCAATCGCTAACGCGATCAAAGCTAGTGGCGTGGTGGTGCGGGTTGACCCCGCCGCTTTCCAGACCATCCTGCGCAAAGTCGAGCGCCCGTTGGTCATCTATGCCGAAGGCGGCTTCTTCTCAACTAACTATCAATATCTGGTCAGCTACAAAGGGTTTGCGTTTTTCACCAAATCGGCTGAGCCGCTGTTGCTGCCGACGGGAGTCGAAATCGTCATGGCGGCCAAGCTTTGGTTGCCGCAGTAGGGTTGCGCCTGAGAATGGCTTTTCCGGCTCTTGGGAATAATTGCGTAAAAGCTTACATGGACAGAGCGCGAGAATCTTGTTAGAGTCCGCCCTTTGGGGCGCGGGGCGAGTCCGGGAGCAGCCCACTCTGACCACGAGCGACAGAGTTCTAACCGCCGAGTCCCGCCCAACAATAATTGCGTTCTACTCTGTCACCCACCGGGCTGCTTTAACCCGCCAAGTTGACAACGACTAAGAGTAAGAGAGGCCAACTAAGAGATGCCGAAGTTGCGGGGCAGTATCGCCACGCCCGAAGTTAAAGCTGAATGGACGCGCGCCTACGAACTTTATCAGGAGGCGACAGGCGACCGCTACGATAAGAAGAACGACCGCACCGCACGCATTAGCTACGTGGCGGAAAAGATGGGCCTGACTCGTAAGCAGGCCAAGCGCCGCGTGCGGAACTATGAAGCGTGGCAGAAAAACATCAAGCGGGGCTTGGTCACGCCTTAGATCGCTATTCAGTTGTAGGTCAGGCACGGGCGGTTCACCACAGAGGCACAGAGGCTGCACGGAGACTTGCAATTCTCTGTGCCCCTCTGTGTTCTCTGTGTCTCTGCGGTGAGTTTGCTTGCCAAAGTAATTCAACTCAGGACATAGCCTAAGCCCGTTGGCCGAAGGGCATCATCATCGGCAGACGGGGCGGGAGCGTCTCCCTCTCTGCGCGGACTGATGCGAACAGGTGCGGCGGCTGAATGTTCTCGAAGTAATCGACCGCCGCCACGCGCAATCCCACATCCCGACCTAAGCGCTCGCTCAAGTACCACTTGTGTTCCAGTACCTGCGGCCATACGTCTGCGGCCGCATACGTGGACAACTTCACGCCAGCTAACTTCCGCAAAGCGCGCTGCTGACTGCGCGGTTGGGCCGACAGGACTTCCTCAATCACGTGCTCTAACCTAAATGAGATGGGCATACTAAACCTCCATTGCTACGCCTCTGACAGGCGGTTCAGGCCGGCGGCACTCATTTGCCCCGGCCTAATTATCCTACGCTCAGCGATGTGTCAAAATCGTCATAGGCGGCCGCAATTGTTTTAATCGCGCGCATTAAGTCAGCTAATGTCTGAGAAGGATGATAAAATCAGTGCCGGTGAGCCATGCGCCACGTCTTGCTAATTTCTCAACGTGCACCGGTCAGCCGCCTGCGAGCAAACGCGGGCGGCTGTTTTGCTGCCGGCCGAATGTTTAGCGCCGTCGTGCTCGTGAGCTTTGCGCTCGGTGTCAACGCTTGGGGTGGGCAGACGCCTGTGCGCCCGAACGCCGTTGCGCCAGCGTCGCCCACGCCGACCGAGTCGGATGCGGCTGCACGGCGCAGGGACGCATTTGAGATCGTCTGGCGCGCGGTCAAGGATTATCACTTCGATCCGACTTACGGCGGTGTGGACTGGGACGCCGTTCACGCGGAGTTTGCGCCGCGCGTGGCGCGAACTATGAGCGACCGTGAACTGCACCTCCTGTTGCAGGAGATGCTGAATCGGCTGGGGCGCTCGCACTTCGTCATCATCCCGCCGGAGAGCATCCCCGCCGTTGCGCCGGAAGAGTCGGACGCGGACGAACCGGACAAGCCAGTGTCGCCACGCTCGCAGCAAGGTCTCAACGTCACAGAGCGTCTGACCAACGGCATCGGCATAGACTTGCGCATCCTCAATGGTGCGGCGGTCATCACGCGCGTCGAACCACAATCGTCTGCGGCCCGCGCAGGTCTGCGCCCCGGCTTCATCGTGCGTAGTGTTGACGGTCGCCTGTTGAGCACTGCCCTATGGCAGATGAAGCGCGCGTCCATCTATCAACCTGTGGTGCGCCATCAACTCCCAACCGAACTCGTCGTCGGTCTCTTCAACGGCCCGCCGGGCACGTATGCGCGCATCAGTTACCTCGACGCGCTAAACCGTCCGCACCGCGTGAGCGTGCCGCGCGAACGACTGAAGGGCGAGATGTCGCCGCCCATCCAGTCGCTGCCACCGCTCTTCGTCGAGTTTGAAGCGCGGCGCTTGCGACAAGGCATCGGTTACATTCGCTTCAATCTGTTCGCCGTGCCGGTGCTGGACAAGTTCTGTACAGCGTTGCGCACGATGGCGGACGCGCCGGGCGTGATCATCGATCTGCGCGGCAATCGCGGCGGCGTGTTGGGCGTGCTCTACGGCATGGGCGGGTTGTTGGAGACACGTGCCGTCTCGCTCGGCTCGATGCGGACGCGCGATGGCGCTCTGCCCTTCGTCGTCATCCCGCAGAAGCACGTGTACACGGGACAACTCGTGGTGCTCATCGACGACAGCACACAGTCGGCGGGCGAGATGTTGGCGAGCGGTTTGCAGGAGACGGCGCGGGCAGTTGTCGTCGGCGAGCGGAGCGCGGGCGCAACCTTGCCGTCCATCGCCAAAGAGTTGCCGACGGGCGCGATCTTGCAATACGCCTTCGCAGACTTTCACACGCCGCGCGGGAATCTGATCGAAGGACGCGGCGTCCAGCCCGACATCGCCGTCAAACTCGACCGCCGCACATTGCTCGCAGGGCGCGACCCGCAACTTGAAGCGGCCGTCAACGTCATACAGCCGCGCGTGCCGACGCCCGCGTTCGTGCCGGCTGACGAGAGCGCGCCGGACGAGACCGCCGCGCCACCCAGCGCCGTGCCGACGCCGACGCCCGCGCCCAACGATCCGCTCGTCGAGCAGATCATAGACCGCTACGTACAAGCCATCGGCGGGCCGGCGGTGGTCGAGCGCATTTCAAGTCGCGTGTCTAAGGGCACGTTCAGCGGCTCGTTCTCCGGCGCGACGATCGTCGGTGCGGTTGAGATCATCGAGAAAGCACCGGACAAGTCGATCAGTTTGATCACTCTTCCGAGCGTCGGCATCATGCGGCGCGCTTTCACCGGCGCGTATGGCTACGAGCAGATTCCGCTGTTCGGCTTCAGAGAGTTGAAGGGGATGGAGCTGGCCAGCATGCGCCGCACGGCCACGCTTCATTGGAGCATCCAACTCAGACAGCTTTACCCACAGATGAAATTGCAGGGGCAGGTGCAACTCGGCGCTGCAAACGCTTATGTCGTCGAAGCGACGCCGGCGCAAGGCGGGGATTCCACGCTACTCTATTTCGACACGAAGACGGGACTGCTATTACGTCAAGATGAAGTCTATTTTGAGGACTACAGAGAAGTGGACGGACTCATGTATCCTTTCACCGTGCGCAGCCCGAGCGGCGTGATCAAACTGACGGAGGTGCGGCACAACGTCGTGGTCTCTGACGCGAGCTTCGTCGAACAGCAAGACTGCTTCACTCGTTGACCGCGCTGGGAAACAAGTGCGGCTGCCGCGCCGTATTAACCCCCTGAGGCAGCCAACCAAGCCCGCCCGCGCGGGCATCTCTAGTGAATACAGGAGGGAAAATTTATGCACCAGCCGCGTCTTGTCGTGCGCCTCGCCGTCGCCTTGATCGCCTTCGTGATCGGGATTTCCAGCACACTACTGTTCAACTACCTACGACCGTCGCCGCGCGTGAGCCAGCCCGCGCAATACGTGCTCGGCAAACGCGAATTCGTCGCCACCCCGCACGTGCACGGCCCATGCGGCCATGATGCAGCCACCATGCAGCCAGCATTCGAGTGGCGGCTGGACGTGCCGCCGCCACCCGAACCGCCGCCTCCGCCTCCGCCGCCACGTGTGCGGCCGCGCTGAGCCGAGACGAAGGTAAACGATGAACGCGGAACGCTGAATGATGAATGAAAGACAACCTATCTTCAGTTCATCATTCAGCGTTCCGCGTTCATCATTTATTGTGTCAGGTGATCGTCAACGGAAAGAGTTCAAAGCAGAGTAGGAAGACGATGAGCGTGATGAGTGCGACGACGAGCCGCGCACGCCCGAGCGGTGCGCGTTCGTCCTCCGCCTGCGGGTGGCGCACGCGCAGCATGATGAAGAGCAGTACCGCATAGACAAACCCGCTCGGCGCGCCGTGCCAACGCCAGCCCAAGAAAGCCAGCACGCACATCGACACGAACGCGCCGCGCCCGATCAAACGATGCACGCGCGCGCCCGCCACCGCGAAGACCGCGTGCCCGCCATCGAGTTGGCCCACCGGCAACAGATTCAGACTCGTCACCAGCAGCCCGATCCATGCGGCATAGTAAAAAGGATTGAAGGCAATCTCGTCTAGTTGCACACCGCGCAGGTGTGCGAACGCACGCAGCAAGAGCGGATTATTGAAGGTGATTAATATGCCGCCATCAGGAACGACTGTCGGCAGGGCCTCAGGCCTGACCGTCAGCACGGCTGCAATAGCAACGGGAATGATGACGACGAAGCCCGCGAGCGGCCCCGCCACGCCGATGTCGAAGAGCGCGCGGCGCGTCGGGATGGGCGACTTGATCTTGATGAATGCGCCGAACGTGCCGGCCAGAAAGAGCGGCGGTGCGGGCAGAAAATAAGGTAGCGTCGCCTCGACGCCGTAGCGCCGGCACGCAAGATAGTGCCCGAACTCGTGTGCGAGCAGGATACCGAGCAGTGCACCCGCGAACATCGCGCCCTGCGCCAAGAGCGGCGGGTGCGCGAGCGCGTGCTGGCAGAGACCCGCGACCGTGAGCGCGTAGTAAGCGGGCACGTAGTACGCGTAGTCGAACCAGTACGCGGGCGCGGCCAGATTCGGCGCGGCGACATCCGCTTGGTTGACCGCTAGGGTCACACCCGCGCACGTCGCCGTCAGTGCCGTCAACAGAAACAGCGCGGCGTGGCGCGCCCACTCACGCACCGTCGGTCGTGCTGCGACACGCGGCACGTAAAATGTCTCTGGCGGAAAGACCGGCGGGATGCTCTGGACAGACATGAGAAATGAGTCGAGAGTCTAGCGAGTCCGGAGAGTCTTGCGAGTCAGAAGACAAATGCCTTTGACTCTCTGGACTCTCTAGACTCCGGACTCGTGACTAGCGTCGTGCGGTACTTCCGTGTCGTGTATGTCTTCGCCCCCTTCAGCGGAGAAGCCGTGGGCTTGGAGTTCTTTGCCGGGCTTGAAGCGGATGGTCTTGCCTTGCGGGATGGCCACCTCTTCGCCAGTGCGCGGGTTGCGGCCCACGCCGCGCTTGCGCGGTTTGACGACGAAGACACCGAAGCCGCGCAGTTCGATGCGCTCGCCGCGCGCCAGCGCCTCCTTCATCGAATGAAAGAGCGCGTCCACGGCCTGCTCGGCCTTCATCTTGGGCACGCCCGTGCGGTCGGCGACGCGGTTCACGATGTCGAGTTTGATCACGCTCTTGTTGGCCTCCGTCAGGTCTCTCGGACGACTGCTGGCTGGTTCTGATTAGTGTGTGACAGCGCTTGACTTAGCGATAATAGAGACGCGCGCGCGGGGCTGTCAAGGAGACGCTGCCCAAGCGCTCGTTGACAACGGCGCGCGCGGGCGGCTAACCTCGAAAACTGTCCGTCGTCAGTTGTCCGTTGTCCGTTGTGCTCGTGCCGAGAAGTTGCACGCTGAAGTTGGCACAAACAATTAACGAAAGAGATAAAACGGACAACTGACGACGGCCAACGGACAAGTTTTTTTTATGACCCTCTTCAAACGCAAACATAAGAGCCATCGCTTCGGCGACATACATGCGGCGGACGACCGCGACATCGAAGTGCAGAGCTTCGAGTTGGAAGCGCGCAAGCACTTCTGGGGCGAGGCGCGGCTGCTCATTCGCGATTTGATCTTCGCGGTGATGCTGATGATCCTGTTCGTCGTCTTCGTTGTGCAGCCGGTCAAGGTCGAGGGCACGTCGATGCTGCCGCGCCTGCACGACGGCGAGCGCATCTTCGTCAACAAGTTGATCTATTATCATCTGCCGCCGATTCAGCGCGGCGACATCATCGTCTTCTGGTTTCCCGACGACCCGGACAAGAGCTACATCAAGCGCGTGATTGCGCTGCCCGGCGAGATGGTCGAAGTCCGCGACGGGCGCATCCGCATTAATAATCAGGAGTTGAACGAACCTTACCTCGATCCGCAGCTCAACGTCTCGCACATGAGCCAGCCGCCCACGGTCGTCAAACAGCACTACTATTTCGTCATGGGCGACAACCGCGATCATTCAAGCGATTCGCGCTACTGGGGCCTCGTGCCCGAAAAATATATCTACGGCAAAGCGCTCTTTCGCTACTGGCCGCTCGCGCAGGCGAGCGTGCTGCGCCACGAGACCGACTACGCGCTGACCGCGCCCGGTCTCAACCCGACACCGACGCCCGATGAGGAAGATGTTGCACCGTGAAGAACGGAGGTCAGAGGTCAGAGGTCAGTTATAAACTGATTTCACTGACCTCTGACCTCTGACCTCTGTCTTATGGATTGGTTGAAGCCGCTATTGCTGTTGTTCTACGCGCCCGCGCGAGCTTTTGGCGTGGTACGGGATCGTGTGCCCTTGGGCGTGGCGGCGTTGCTGGCGCTACTGGCGCAGGTCGGATTATCGCTCTACGCGCTGTGGCCGTTCCTCAGAGCCTTTGCGCGCGCGGGCGCGCTGGTGGCGTTCGGCTTGGGGCGTGATGCGGCCGGCACGTTGTTTCTGCTCGCACTGGCCTTTGTGCCCGCGCTCGTACTGTTCGCCAACTGGTTCGAGCGGCGCGGCAGTTTCCGGCTCGTCTTGCAGCAGGAATATGCACCCTTGGCGGCCGCAATTTTCTACGCGTGGGCGGGCGCGAATCTGGCCGCGCTGCCCTTGGTCTGGCTGGCCCGGCGCGGCGGCTTGGAGGCGCAGGTCATCGCGCAGACGCGGCAGATGTTGGAGACGATAGCCACGCAACAGAACGTGCCGCGCGAGGTGCTGGCGAACTGGACTGAGCCGCAACTGTTGACGGCGAACTTCGCCTTTACGCTGGTCGTGCCGTTCTTTGCGTTGTGGGTGCTCGTGGCCGCGCGCGTGATCTTTCGCGTCTCTGGCCTGCGCGCGCTGGCGGTCGTCGTCGGGAGCGGCGTGGCGCTCTTCATCGCATCGCCGATTCTCGGTTTCGTCGGCGGCTTGCTCGCGTCGCCGTTCCTGCTCCTGCTCGTCGGCTTTTTCCTGTGGGGCTACCTCGGCGACATCAGACGCACGCAACGCGCCCGCGCCTCCTTCCGGCAGAATCTTGAAGCCGCGACGCTCAACCCGGCCGATGCTTCAGCGCACTACAACCTCGGTCTTATTCATCTGCAACGCAAAGAACTCGCGGAGGCGCGCACGCGCTTTCGCCGCGCCATCGAGATCGACGCGGACGAGACGGACGCGCATTATCAATTGGGTCGCATCAGTCGCATGGAAGGTAACTTGCCCGAAGCGATCCAACACTTCGAGCAGGTCGTCACACGCGCGCCGCAGCACGCGCAACACGAAATCTGGCGCGAGATCGGCGCAACCTATTTGGCCGCCGGACAGCATAAGGACGCGCTCGACGCGCTCCAGCGTTTTCTAGATCAGCGCACGTCCGATCCCGAAGGCTTGTACTTGAAGGGGCGCGCCCTCGCCGGTTTGGGCCGCCAACGCGAAGCGGCCGAGGCCATGCGTGCCTGCATCGAGTCCGTCCAGACCGCGCCCGCGTACAAATATCGCGCCGACAAACGCTGGCTCAACGAGGCGCAGCAATTCTTACGCACACAGGCTTGACCCGTTAGCTCCGCCCAGCTTCTGTCTCAGGAGAAACACATGCGCAAACTGCTCGCCCTCGCACTTGCGTGCTTAACCTTCGTCTGTCTGCTCGCCCCAACTCAGTCTGTCGTCCAATCGGCCGGTCAGGGTGCGACCTCGACCGCGCAACGGCTGTCGGCGCGTGCCACCGGGCAGACGCCTATGCTGTCTGACTTGCGTGAGCTATGCGATCAGATCGGCGGCCGCCCGACCGGCTCGCCGGCCTGCGAGCGCGCGGTCGCTTGGGGCGCGGCCAAATTCCGCGCCGCTGGTGTGGACAACGTCTCGGTCGAGCCGTTCGCCGTGCCGAATCTGTGGCTGGGGCAGACGGCCGAAGCAGAATGTGTCGCGCCCGAACACTTTCCGGTGCGTCTGGCGGCCGCGCCTTACTCGCCTTCGACGCCGCGCGGGCGTGCGCTCGTCGCGCCGCTCGTGCTTGCGGGCGACGGTAGCGACGCAGCGTTCGCCAGACTCGGCCCGAAGGCGCGCGGCGCGATTGCCCTCGTCACCTCGACCGAGATGAAGACGCTCGACGATCTCTTCGCCGAATACTTTCGCAACGGCCCGCTCGTCGCCGCCGCACGCAAGGCGCAGGTCGCGGCCCTCCTGCTCCAATCGACGCGCCCGCGCGGTCTGCTCTACCGGCATCCGATCTCATTCGTGGCCGCGCCGGTCGGGATGCCCGTCGCCATCGTCGCGCGCGAGCACGCGGCGCGACTCGCGCGGCTCGCCGAACATGGCGACGTGCGTCTGCGGCTCAACCTTGCGAACAAGACCGGCGGCGCTTACGAGGCGCACAACGTCATCGCCGAAATACGCGGGCGCGAACGACCCGACGAAGTTGTATTGCTCGGCGCGCACCTCGACTCTTGGGACTTAGGCACAGGCGCAAACGATAACGGTGTGAACGCCGCGCTCGTCATTGACGTAGCGCGCGGCATCAAGCAACTCGGCCTGCACCCGCGCCGCACGATCCGCTTCGCCCTCTTCACCGGCGAAGAGCAGGGCATGTTCGGCTCGGCCGGCTACGTCCGACGCCACGCCGCCGAACTCGACAAACACGTCGCAGTCGTGATCTTCGACATCGGTTCGGGGCGCACAACCGGCTTCTACCTAAACGGGCGCGAGGAACTGCGCCAGCCTGTAGCATCGGCCCTGCGTGCGATCAGTTGGCTCACTGTCTCTGCTAATCCACCCGACGCGATTGACGGCACGGACAACTACGACTTCCTGCTCTCCGGCGTGCCGAACCTTGTGGCGAATCAGGACGCGCTGCCCTACCTGCCTGACTATCACGCCGAGTCGGACGTGTTCGACATGGTCGATGCGAAAGAGGCGCAGCGCAACGCGGCCGTCGCCGCCGCGCTCGTCTGGAGTTTGGCCGATGCGCCACAGCGGCCCGCCGCGCGCCAGTCGCGCGCCGAGGTCGAACAACTGATCAAAGCGACGCACTTGGACGAACAGATGCGCGCCTTCGATCAATGGGCCGACTGGCAACAGGGGCGGCGCGGCGTGAATCGCTAACAGCAGTGACGAGTGACAAGTGCCGAGTGACAAGTAAAAACTTTGTCTTAACTCATCACTTGTCACTCGCCACTCGTCACTGCTTTACACGATCTGTTATCGTTATCAAACTATGAATGAGACGAAGCCGGCGCTGCTGGCCTTGGAAGATGGACGCACGTTTCGCGGGCGCGCGTGGGGCGCGGAGGGCGAGCGCTGCGGCGAGATGGTTTTCAATACTTCGATGACCGGCTACCAAGAGGTCTTAACCGATCCGTCCTACGCCGGGCAGATCGTCTGCATGACCTACCCGCTCATCGGCAACTACGGCGTGAACGCGGCGGACGCGGAATCTACGCGCCCGTGGGTCGAGGGCTTCGTCGTGCGCGAGGCGAGCCGCATGGCGTCGAGTTGGCGCGCGGAAGAGACGCTCGACGGTTATTTAAAAAGATGGAACCTCGTCGCCATCGATCATGTTGACACGCGCGCCCTCGTGCGCCACATACGCGACCGCGGGGCGATGCGCGCTTGTCTCTCGACCATCGATCTGAATGTTGAAAGTGTAATTGAGAAAGCGCGCACGTCCGCGCCGATGAAGAACAGGGAACTGGCGAGCGTTGTCACGACCGAGCAGCCTTACGAAGTACCGGCCGTCGGCGCAGAACGTTTCCATGTCGTTTGCTACGACTTTGGCGTGAAGCTCAATTCTTTACGCGAGTTTGCCGCGCTCGGTTGTCGCCTGACGGTCGTGCCCGCGTCGACGCCGGCGGCGGAAGTGCTGGCCCTCCGACCCGACGGCATCTTTCTCTCGAACGGCCCCGGCGACCCGGCCGCGATGAACGAGGTGGTCGCAGAGATCAAACGCGTCACCCAGTCGGGCGTGCCCACGTTCGGCATCTGCTTCGGGCATCAACTCTTGGGGCGCGCCTTCGGCGGCACGACTTACAAGCTGCGCTTCGGTCATCGCGGCGGCAACCAGCCCGTGCTCGAACGCGCTGCCGGCACGGTCGAGATCACCTCGCACAATCACGGCTTCGCCGTCGCCGCCGACAGTC
Organism: Pyrinomonadaceae bacterium; assembly: GCA_045807745.1. Lineage (GTDB taxonomy): Bacteria > Acidobacteriota > Blastocatellia > Pyrinomonadales > Pyrinomonadaceae > QHXQ01. The sequence continues at coordinate 152,105 of JBJMGT010000022.1, read as the reverse complement.
TGCCCGCGGAAGTCGAAGTCACGCACATCAACCTCAACGACAACTGCGTCGAAGGCATGCGCCACAAACAGTTGCCCATCTTCTCCGTCCAATACCACCCCGAAGCCGCGCCGGGGCCGCACGACGCCGAACACCATTTCACACGCTTCATCGACTTGATGGCGCAGCGCAACAGTAATTAAGCGGCGTCTGAGTTGTGTGCTACGATATGTGCGACCATGAGCGACCAGACGCCAAATAACAGCCTTCTACGATCCATCGCTTCAACCGTCGAAGCGATGCGCGAGCAGATGGCCACCAAGAGCGATCTTGAGGGCATGGCCACCAAAAATGATCTTGAAGACATGGCCACCAAAAATGATCTTGAAGACATGGCCACCAAAAATGATCTTGAAGACATGGCCACTAAGAATGATCTTGAGGGTATGGCCACTAAGAATGATCTTGAAGACATGGCCACTAAGGGCGATCTTGAGGGTATGGCCACTAAGGGCGATCTTGAGTCGTTACATGAACAGGTCAGTTATCTAGGCGGTCAAGTCGAAACCATGCGTGATCGTATGGCAACTAAGGAAGACTTTGCAGTTCTTCGCGATCAGGTTGACTACATGGGCGGGCAGATCGAGACAATGCGCGACCAGATGGCGACCAAGAGCGACATCGCGCGCTTGGAAGTTCAGATTACGGCCGCTCGCGGCGACATTGAGCAGGTACATTTGCGGCTTGATTCTATTGAGCGTGCTCTCACCGCGCGGCTCAGTCAAATTGAAGCGGAGATGAGTCGGCTGCGCAGTGTGGTCTATCTGCTGGTCAAGGACAAGCCGGAGATGCTGCGCCTGCTGGGGCAGACGCCGCCTGCTGGGAGTGAAAGTCACCCTTGAAGAGCGGCTCGCGCTGCGCACGTGGATCGTCACACCTATCCGTCTAAATTCTTAATCTTGATGTGCTAATCATGTCCGTCTGGGGTTGATGGCGCAGGCGCGCTTTGGTCGTCCGTCTCAAGCAAGGTGGCGACGATGCCTTTGTCCGCGCCGCGGTGTTCCATCCAGTGGCGGTAGGTGACGGAGATGATGGCGGTGACGGGGATGGCAAGGAAGATGCCGGCGATGCCCGCGAGTTCTGCGCCGCAGAGAATGGCGAGGATGACCGCGAGCGGATGCAGATGTATGCCCTGCCCGATGATGCGCGGGTAGGTCACGTAGTCGTGGATGATGCGCAGCACGGCGAGGAAGAGAAAGACCGCGAGCGCTTGCCCCGATGAATGGAAGCTGGCGAGCAGCACGGCCAGCACTGCGACCGTGAGCGGGCCAGCCAAGGGGATAAACTCAAACAGCCCCGCGATGATGCCGAGCACCAGCGCATACGGCACGCCGATGATGAGAAAGCCAACGGTGCAGAGCGTGCCGATCAAGAGACACGCGATCAACTGCGCGCGAATGTAAGCGGCCAGCGTCGAGTTCACGTCTTGGAACAACTCGTCGCCACGCCAGCGCAGCCGCCCGCGCGGCAACATCTGCAACGCCGACCGGCGAAACACGTCCGCATCCTTCAATAAAAAGAACGCGAGGATCGGGACCAAGACGAACCATGGCACGTAGGCGAGCAAGCCGGCGGCGCGCAGCAGTGTGGCACTTAGATAATCGCGCAAGCCCTCAATGGCCTGCGTCGTCGTGTTGCTGAGCGCAGCGCGCACGCTCACGGGCAGGCGCGAGTTCTGATAGAAGACCTGCCAGCCGCGCACGCGTTCCTGCGCGCCGCGAAAGTAATCGGGCGCGGCCTGCGCAAGTTGCGTTAGTTGGTCACTGACGACGGGCAACAGCAGCAGGATGGTGACGGCGAGCGAACCGAAGATGATGAGATAGACGATGCCGATGGCCACGGGGCGCGGCATCAGCCGCTCACGCCCGCGAAAGCGGATGGGGCGATGGACTAACTCGACGAGCGGCGCGATCAGGTAGGCGAAGAAGATCGAGAGCACTAAGAGGAGCAGCACGCCCGTCAGCCGGTAGAGCGCCCAGATAAAGCCGGCGACGACGAGGACGATCATGATCAGGCGCAGGATGGCGCGCGTCTGCGGCCACGTCGCCTCGGCCGCAACGGCGGCGGCGGTGGCGGCCACCTTGACCTCTTGCGCGGCCGCGTCCTTCTCAGTCTCGTCCACGGTTGTTGTTGCCACGCTCAGAAGTCGTCCTCGTAGCTTTCGTCCGGCAGCGAGTCGAGATAGGCGGCGTGCTCCCAGACCAGCCCGCGCCACTCGTCACTCGCGTTCATCAGTTGCAACGCCGCCAAGGGCTGCGCCGGGTTGCGCTCGACGCGCAGGACTTCGGTCACCGCTTGCATCTTCGTGCCGCCCTCCTCCTTATCGAGCACGGCGAGTTGCACGCGGCTGCCCACGTCCGGCAAATGATGCAGATGGACGAGCGCGCCCGCAGGGCCGACGTTCTCCGTCTCACCCTCAACCACGATGTGCTCGCCCGACCCCGCGTCGTCCCACTCCGCCCGCACCGGCAGACTCACCACATAGCGCGGCCCCGACCGCTGCTCACTCGAATAGTTCAAAGCCATAAAAGCATTAGTGCTGAGTGCTGAGTGCTGAGTGCTGAGCGAAAGCATGCGCCTTCTGACTCAGCACTCAGCACTCAGCACTCAGCACTTCCTTTCTCATTCTTCCTCCTGCGTGCGTAAGCGTTCGAGCACGGAGAAGTCTTCGAGCGTGGTCGTGTCGCCAGCGACCGCGCCACTGGCGGCCAGTTCGCGCAACAGACGGCGCATGATCTTGCCGGAGCGCGTCTTTGGCAGCGCGTCGGTGAAGCGTATGTCATCGGGCTTAGCTAATGCGCCGATCTCTTTGGCGACGTGTTGGCGCAAGGCCGCTTTCAACTCTTCCGACGATTGCCTGCTGCCTTCCAAGGTAACGAAGGCGACAACCGCTTGCCCCTTCAACTCGTCGGGGCGACCGACGACCGCGGCCTCCGCGACCGCCTCGTGCGAGACGAGCGCGCTCTCGATCTCCATTGTGCCCAGCCGATGACCGCTTACATTAATGACATCATCAACGCGCCCCATTATCCAGTAATAACCGTCCGTGTCGCGGCGCGCGCCGTCGCCCGCGAAATAGACGCCCTCGATCTCTGACCAGTAAGTCTGCCGGTAACGCTCGTCATCATTCCAGATGGTGCGGAGCATGCCGGGCCAAGGGCGCTTGATGACGAGATAGCCGCCCATTTTGTCGGCGACCGGCTCGCCCGTCTTGGTCATGATATCGGCGGCGATGCCGGGCAGAGGTTTTGTGGCCGAACCGGGTTTAGTCGGCGTCGCGCCGGGCAAGGGCGAGATCATGATGCCGCCGGTCTCTGTCTGCCACCACGTATCGACGATGGGGCAGCGCCCGCCGCCGATTGCATCGCGATACCACATCCACGCTTCCGGGTTGATTGGCTCGCCGACCGTGCCGAGCAGACGTAAAGATGTGAGATCGTGTCTGCGCGGCCACTGTTCGCCCCACTTGATGAAGGCGCGGATGGCGGTTGGCGCGGTGTAGAAGATGTTGACGCGGTGACGCTCGATCATCTGCCAGAAGCGATCCGGCTCAGGGTAGTTCGGCGCGCCTTCATACATCAAAGTCGTCGCGCCGTTCGAGAGCGGCCCATAGACGACGTAACTGTGCCCCGTCACCCAGCCGATGTCGGCCGTGCACCAGTAAGTGTCTTCCTCTTTCAGATCGAAGACCCACTTCGTCGTGAGGTGCGCGTAGAGCAGATAACCGGCGGTCGTGTGCAGGATACCTTTCGGTTTGCCGGTCGTGCCCGATGTGTAGAGGATGAACAGCGGGTGCTCGCTCGGCAACTCTTCCGCCGGGCAATCGCCCGATGCCGCCTCCATCCACTCGTGCCACCAGTGGTCGCGGCCCAACTGCATACGAACATCTGAACCGGTGCGCCGGACAACGATGCACGTCTCAATGGTCGGCGTCTGCTTCAGAGCCTCGTCCACGGCCGGTTTCAACTTCACCTCCGCGCCGCGCCTGAAGCCGCCATCGGCCGTGATGACAACCTTGCAGCCCGCGTCGTTGATGCGCTCCTTCAAAGCGTCGGCCGAGAAGCCGCCGAAGACGACCGAGTGCGTCGCGCCGATGCGCGCGCAGGCGAGCATCGCAATGGCGAGTTCAGGGATGAGCGGCAGATAGAGCGCGACACGGTCGCCGCGCACCACGCCCGCGCGCTTCAAGACGTTCGCGCAGCGACAGACCTCGCGGTGCAACTGTTGATAAGTGAGCGTGCGCTGCTCGCCCGGCTCGCCCTCCCAGATGATCGCGGCTTTGTTGCGCCGCCAAGATGTGAGATGCCGGTCGAGACAGTTGTAAGAGATGTTCAACTCGCCGCCGCCAAACCACTCCGCGTGCGGCGGTTCCCACTTCAGCACCGTGTCCCAGCGCTTGAACCAACTCAACTCTTCCGCCATACGCGCCCAGTACGCTTCGGGGTCGCGCTCGGCTTCGGCGTACAACGCTTCGTACTCGGCGCGCGATTTGATGTGCGCCTGCGCGGAGAATTCCGGCGGCGCGGCGAAGACGCGCTCTTCGTGCAGGCTCGATTCAATGTTCGTCGTGGACGTAGACATAAACGCTTGTGCTTGAACTCTCCTCCGGCGTGAACAGTGGTTGGGGAACGGACGACCGGCCCGCATTATACGTTGAACCACCGCGTTGTCTATCACAGAACCGCTTGACGTGAAAACGACTTGTCTGCACTATATCGTTTAAGCCGCAGAACCCGAGCATCCCACGGGAGAAGAGCTATGTCTTGGGACTTGTTGAAAAGCATTCTAGAAGCGGTTTATTACCTCTTGGCTAGCGTGGCCGTAATTGGCGCATATTTGACTTATCGAAAGAACTCGCGCCTTGAGCAAGCGCGCTGGGCTTCGACCTTCTACGAGAAATTTTATGAAACAGATCGGTATAAAGAAGTGCGAGACCTACTCGATTGTCCGACTGATTTGACCGAGGTCAACCGTTTAGTCGATAGTGAATCCTCCAAGTTTACCGACTACCTTAATTTCTTCGAGCACGTTGTAATCTTTACGGAGTCAGGCCAGCTAAATAAGAAAGATGTGGAAGATTCTTTTGGTTATTACCTTAGTTGTTTGGATAAACTGGAAAAGGTGAGAAGCTATATTAATGAAGATGAGAAGGGCTATGAAAAACTCAGTAAGTATTTAGGATCACGCCCAAGCTCAAGCGCCGCAGGCAGTTTGCCTGAGCACGAGATTCCACAAATTCCAAAAGGTAAATGAATGAGCGATTTCTTATTTATTTATGGAACGTTGTTGCCCGGCGAAGCGGTAGCTGATGTGGCTAATATCGTGCAACAGCTACACCGGTTAGGGCCGGCTTATGTCCACGGGCGACTGTACGATCTCGGTGAGTACCCCGGTGCAATTCTTGACGCTGCTGCTGAGACAAAGATTGAAGGAGAGGTTTTTGAACTGTCAACTGATCCTTCAGTCTTGTCCGCCCTTGATTCATATGAGGGCTATGATCTTGCTGATCCGACAAACAGTCTTTTCATTCGAATAAAATCACCTGTGCGCCTATTAGACGGGCGTGAAATCGAAAGCTGGATGTATGTCTATAACCGTGATCCGGGTAAGGCCCTGCTAATCAGGGATGGTAATTACAGAAAATCAAAAGCAGCCTAGATATTCAGGAGCTAAAGCATAAGTATGGTGAACAAACAAACCGTTCCTCTTTATTTCTCTTTACCTCTTATTCTCTTGCTTGCTGCGACAGCCTTCACGCAAACGGGTTCGACTCGAATAGCGCAAGGAACGTCACCTGCTACGCCCATCAAAGAGCGCACCGTGTCGCCGCTCGCGGGCGCGCGCGACGAGAAGCTGTGGCAGCGGGCGTTGAAGCTGCACCGCAGTGCGATTGTCGTGGACACGCACAACGACATCACGACGATGATGGAGGACGAGGACTACGACATCGGCCAATCGTCCGTCGGCAAGTACCACACAGACCTTGCGCGCATGAAGGAAGGGGGCTTGACGGCCGAGTTCTTCTCAATCTATGTGGACAAAAAATACGCGGAGCAGGGCGGCTCGGCCCGCCGCGCGATGGATCAGATCGACTGGGTCTATCGTTCCGTCGAGCGCTACCCGCAGCAGTTGTTGTTCGCCACGTCGGCGGCGGACATACGGCGCGCGAAGAAGGAAGGGAAGGTTGCGGCACTGATGGGCATCGAAGGCGGGCACGCGATTGAAAATTCCTTGTTCGCCCTGCGCGACTTCTACCGTCTCGGCGTGCGTTACATGACCCTGACGCACAACAACACGAACGACTGGGCGGACTCTTCGCGCGACCAACCGAAGCACAACGGCTTGACCGATTTCGGCAGAGAGGTCGTGCACGAGATGAACCGCATCGGCATGCTCGTGGATGTGTCGCACGTCTCCGATAAGACGATGAGTGACGTGCTCGACATCTCGACCGCGCCGATCATCGCGTCGCACTCATCTGCGCGCGCGCTCGCCAATCGCCCGCGCAACATTCCGGACGAGTTGCTCCGGCGCATCGGCAAGAACGGTGGTGTCGTGATGGTCAACTTCTATCCTGCGTTTCTGAGCGATGCGTACAACGACGCAGAGAACGCGCGCACCGAACGCCTCAAGCCGCAGGCGGACGCCTTGCGGGCGCAGTACAAGGACGATCCGAAACGGCTGGAAGATGAGCTGAAGAAGTTGAACGATGCGAACCCGATCCCGAAGGTACCGCTCTCTGTCTTGATCGATCACATCGACCACGTGGCGAAAGTGGCTGGCATAGATCACGTCGGCATCGGCTCGGACTTCGACGGCGTGCCCGACCTGCCCGAAGGCATGGAGGACATCGCGCACCTGCCGAACATCACTTATGAACTGTTGAAGCGCGGCTACAGCGACGCGGACGTGCGCAAAGTTCTGGGCGAGAATTTTCTGCGCGTGATGAGCGAGGTCGAGCGCGTCGCGCGCGGTACGCGCACGAGCGGCGACGGCAGTCTGAAACGTATGCCGGGCGCTGTGCGTTAACAGTCACACGCCGTAGCCCGCACACAAAAAGAAAGCGCATGGAGTGATCGTAGTGAGCAACTCCATGCGCTTTGCTATAGGCGAGGACAGAAAACTTCTTCAGTCAGTTGCTATAGGCCGACGCGTCATCTAGTGCGCGCTTACTGCCCGCCACCGGATGAGCCGCCGCCGCCAGATGAGCCGCCGCTGCCTTCACGGCCGGGGCCGCCTGAGCCGCCGCTGCCGCCCGTGCCCCCGCCGGTCGAGCCGCCACCGCCACCCGACGAACCACCGCCGCCGGTAGAACCGCCACCACCGCCAGCGCCGCCTCCACCGCTGCCTTCGCGACTGCCGCCGCCCGTACCACCACCGCCACCGGTCGAGCCGCCGCCAGCACCACCACCGCCGGTGCTGCCACCGCCGCCGCTTGTGCCGCCACCGCCGGTCGAACCACCACCGCCGGCTCCAGTTCCTTCTCTATCTTCGTTCATCGCAAGAATCCTCCCCTGTATTCTCGAAGGTTTGCGTCAGGCGCAAGCGCGGCCAACTTACCGTCTGAGATCGGGCAGGACAAACCGCGCTTGCTAAAAAAATCTCGACTATTCATCAACCCGCGTGCCGCGTACCAACTCCCGAATGATTTATGATGCAATCACTGAAATTTATAGGCGTGCAACCGCGCGCGCAGTTGTGCTCGAAGCGTGAGCGACACAGCGCGACAGATCAAAGTGGTACATGACAAATTAAAAAGCGTACACGCTCAACTACTTAACAACAAATTTGTGTCCGTTGCCGTACCCTGCGCGATCAATGTGTACATGGTGCGCGTGCTATAATTTTCCTCTCCATGCAGCCAGCAGGTCTCTATCTTCATATTCCTTTCTGTCGCGCGCGCTGTTCCTATTGCGACTTCGCCACCGGCATCTATCAAGCGCCTTTGGCCGAACGCTACGTGCGCGCGTTGCGCACAGAGCTTGAGCGCTACGACCGAACGGACGCGCACGTTGTCGACACGATCTACTTCGGCGGCGGCACGCCTTCTCTGCTCAGCCCCGCGCAGCTTGAGTCGATCCTGCGCGCCGTGCATGCGCGTTTCCGCGTTGCGCCCGACGTTGAAATAACCATGGAGATGAACCCCGGCACGGTCACGCCAGACAGCATCAAAGCCTTCCGCGCACTCGGCATCAACCGCGCCAGCTTCGGGCTGCAAACTTTCGACGACGAACAACTGCGCCGCCTCGGCCGCACGCACACGGCCGACGACGCGCGCCGCACCTTCGCAGACTTGCGCGCCGCCGGCTTCACCAACATCAGCTTCGATCTCATCGCGGGCTTGCCCGGCCAGACCGTCGAACAGTGGGCGCACAACATGGACGAGGCGCTTGCGCTCCGGCCCGAACACCTGTCGCTCTACCTGCTCGAAGTCCACGAAGGCACACCGCTCGCGGATCAATTGGCGGCAGCGCGTTGGCCGCAGCCCGACCCGGATACGGCCGCAGAGATGTACCGGCTGCTGCTCGCACGCACTGCCACCGCCGGCTACGAGCATTACGAAATCTCCAACTTCTGCCTAACGGGTCAAGAGTCGCGCCACAACCTAAAATACTGGACAGGCGCACCCTACTACGGCTTCGGCTGCTCCGCGCATTCCTACGACGGCGCACGTCAGCGCTGGGCGAACGAACGCGACACCGCGCGCTACGTCGAACTGATCGAAGCGGGCCAGAGTGCCATCGTCGAAACAGTGGAACTTGACGAGCGCGACATGAGCGCCGAAGCACTCTTCCTCGGCTTGCGTCTGATGCGCGGAGTTAATCTCGCAGACTACCGTGCGCACTTTGGCACTGACGTACGCGCACAATACGCCGCTGAGCTTGCGCGCTTCAGCGCTGGCGGCTTGATTCAGTTGGACGACGATTGGCTGCGGCTCACATCCGCCGGTGTGCTGTTGTCCAACGAGGTCTTTGCCGCGTTTGTCTAAATGCAGTGACAAGTGACGAGTGGCTAGTGACAAGTTAGAATGCTTGCGCTCGTCGCTAGCCACTCGTCACTTGTCACTGTCTTCTTATGATTGATCTACGCAGCGACACTGTTACCAAGCCGACGCCCGCGATGCGGCGCGCGATGGCGGACGCGGAAGTGGGCGACGATGTGTACGGCGAAGACCCGACCGTTAATCATCTGCAAGAGCGCGCGGCCGAAATCTTCGAGAAGGAAGCGGCCCTGTTCGTCCCGACCGGCTCGATGGGCAATCAGATCGCCGTCAAACTGCACACGCGACCGGGCACGGAAGTTGTCATCGAAGAGCGCGGGCACATCTTCAACTTCGAGATGGCGACGATGGCGGCCGTCTCCGGCACACTCGCGCGCCCCGTCAAGAGTCAGGACGGCAGCGGCATACTCACATGGGAGGAGATCGCCGCCGTCTTGCACGTCAAAAGCAAAAGCGCTTACTACGTCGCGCCGACCGGTCTCATCGCACTTGAAAATTCGCACAACCTAGCGGGCGGCACGCTCCTCACGCGCGCGCGCACAGAAGAGCTTTGCACGCACGCGCACGAACTCGATCTGCCCGTCCACTTAGACGGCGCGCGCATCTTCAATGCTGCGACCGCGCTCGGTGAAACGGTCGCCGCGCTCGCGCGCCCCGCCGACTCGGTGATGTTCTGTCTGTCGAAGGCGCTGGGCGCGCCGGTCGGCTCGATGCTCTTGGGCACACGAGACTTCATTGCCGAAGCGCGGCGCTGGCGCAAACTCCTCGGCGGCGGCATGCGGCAAGCGGGCGTGCTCGCCGCGGCGGGTCTCATCGCGCTTGAAGAGTCGCCGCGGCAGCTACCGGAAGATCACGCCAACGCGCGGCGGCTCGCCGAAGGCGTGGCGGAGTTGCAAGGGATCAAGATCGATCCGGAACAGGTCGTCACCAACATCGTCATCTTCGACGTGGCGGGCACGCATCGTGCGGCCGACGAAATCTGCGCGCGCCTTGCCGAGCGCGGCGTCCGCGCCTCCGGCTTCGGCGCGGCGATCCGCATGGTCACGCACTACGATGTCACGCGCGCCGACATCGAGACTGCGCTCGCTGCTCTGCGCGCGGTGCTCAATAACGAATGACTAAACCACTGATCATCGCCATCGACGGCCCATCGGGTGCGGGTAAATCGACGTTGGGGAAAATGCTCGCGCGCGAGTTGGGCTTGCTCTACATCGACACGGGCGCGATGTATCGCGCAGTAGCGCTGGCGGTCGTCACGGCAGGCACGGACGCGAACGACGACGTGGCGGTGGCGCACGTCGCCGAGCGCGCGCAGATCGAACTTGTCGGCGACCCTGATCACTTGCGCGTGTTGCTCGACGGGCGCGACGTGACGGAGGCGATTCGCAGCGAACAGATCACGCGGCTATCATCCGTCGTCTCAGCCATCCCGGCCGTGCGCCGCGATCTAGTGCGGCGGCAACGCGAGTTGGGCACGCGCGGGGGCGGCGTCGTGCTCGACGGGCGCGACATCGGCACGGTCGTCTTCCCGAACGCCGACGTGAAGTACTTCTTAACGGCCGTGCCCGAAGCGCGCGCGCAACGCCGCTATGAAGAGGACAAGCGCAAAGAACCCGCGCTCACCTTCGCCGAGACGCTCGCCGACATCAACACGCGCGACGAACGCGACTCGACCCGCGCCGACTCGCCACTCGCCATCGCGCCCGACGCCCACGTCATCGACACGACCGACCGCTCGGTTGATGAAGTCTTCGCTGCCATGCTGGCGGCCGTGCGGGAACAGCAGGTCGCCGTCAATGCTGAAAACTGAAAACTCAAAACTGTAAACTGCTCTCATGTTCACCGGCATCATCGAAGAGTTAGGCAGCGTACGTAGTCTTGAGCAGCGCGGCGAGGGCGTGCGACTGCGCGTGGCGGCGCGCATCGTCACGACGGGGACGCGCGAGGGCGATTCCATCGCCGTCAACGGCGTGTGTCTGACGGCGCTTGAAGTCCATGCTGATTCGTTCGCGGCGGATGGCTCGCGCGAGACTTTGCAGCGCTCGACGCTCGGTAGTTTGCGCGCCGGCTCGCCGGTCAATCTTGAGCGCGCGGTGACGCCACAGACGCGGCTCGGCGGGCACATCGTGCAGGGGCATGTGGACGGGCGCGGCCGTTTTCTCAGTGCGGAAGAGCATGGCGGCTCTTGGACGGTACGTGTTGCGTACCCGCCGGAGCTGGCGCGCTACTTCGTCTTCAAAGGCTCGGTCGCGGTCGAAGGCATTAGCCTGACCATCGCCGGACTGACGGACGAGTATTTCGAGATCGCGATCATCCCGAAGACGTGGACGGTGACGAACCTGTCCACCTTGCGTGCGGGCGCCGCCGTCAATCTTGAAGTTGACATCATCGCCAAGTACGTCGAGCGCATGTTGGCTTACGGTCAGAGTGCTGACGCGGCGCAGTCTGCACCGCTGACCGTCGAGCGCTTGGCCGAGTTAGGCTACAAGTGATTTATAGGCACTGCGTCGCCACACACGCTCAGTGTCTAAGTTGTCTGGAGCGATTAACGGTTACGTGCAGCCGGGAGCGCAGGCATCTTGCCCGCCAACGAGCCGCGCGGCGCGTCCAACTGTTCGTGCTTGCAGCGCTCATGGCGGGCAAGATGCCCGCGCTCCCGGCAATGAGCGCTCTCATTCATCTACACCTGCTATAGGTCGTGTGCCTGCCGTAATACTTCATCAATTGATACTGCGTTACTGCACTTAACTCTTACCTCGGTTAGCTCTTCTGCTTGATAGCGCGCATTTTATCTTGCGGCATCAGGCTTGCCATTGCGTGTGGTCGTTATTCCATCATTGTTTGTTGGAGACCAATACGCATGAAAAATTTTCTGTTAGTGCTCGCCGCCTGTGCGAGTCTGTTAGCGCTCAATCACACCGCGCACGCGCAGACGGACGACGAGCAGCAGTTGCGCCACTATGAAGTGGGCGGGCACGTCTTCGGTGTGGGCGGGGATACCTTGGGGAGCGGATTCGGCGTGGGCGGGCGCTTCACTTACAACTTCAACAAGTATCTGGCGGCCGACACCGAGTTGAATTCTTTACTCAACGACGAAGCGCAGCACGTCGGTACGGAAGGTCTGTTCGGGTTAAAGGCCGGCGTGCGGTACAAACGCGTCGGCGTCTTTGCCAAAGCCCGGCCCGGCTTCCTCACCAACATCGCGCTCAACAGCGGCTTCGCCGGCCGGACTAAACCCGCCTTCGACGTGGGCGGCGTCTTCGAGCTTTACATGTCAGACCACGCCGCCCTGCGCGTGGACGTGGGCGACCTGATCGTGCCGCTCGGGCAAGACATTGTCCGCCCCGGCGCGCCAAACGAGGTGCGCGGTACGAGCCACACCATGCAAACCAGCTTCGGGCTGCAAATTCGGTTCTGAAATTGCCGGTCGCAAAATCCTGCGTCTTCGGGTAACATACCGCCCGGTACAACCATTCTCCCCCGACCCTGTCGAGAGTAACCGGACATGCCTTTTGCTGCTATCGAAGAGGCGGCCGCGGATATACGTGCCGGTCGCCTAGTCATCATCGTTGACGACGAGGATCGCGAGAACGAGGGCGACCTCGCCTGCGCGGCCGAACTCATCACGCCTGAGCTGATCAACTTCATGGCCACGCACGCGCGCGGTCTCATCTGCATGCCCTTGACGGAGGAGCGTTGCGACGAGCTGCACTTGACCATGCAGGTCGCCGACAACACCTCTTTTCTCGGCACGGCCTTTACCGTCTCCATCGAAGCGCGCAAAGGTGTGACGACCGGCATTTCTGCGGCCGACCGCGCGACGACGATTCTGACGGCCGTCGATTCCAAGACCAGGCCCCAAGACCTCGCGCGCCCCGGTCATGTCTTCCCCTTGCGCGCACGCAAGGGCGGCGTGCTCGTCCGCCCCGGTCAGACCGAGGCCATTGTCGATCTCGCGCGCATCGCGGGGCTTTATCCGGCGGGCGTCATCTGCGAGATCATGAACCCGGACGGCACGATGGCGCGGCTGCCGCAACTCATCGAGTTTGCGCACGCACATAATTTGAAGATCATCTCGGTCGCAGACCTCGTGCGCTATCGCATGCACAAGGAAGCGCTCGTGCGGCGGACGGTCGAAACGGACGTGCCGACCATCTATGGTCAGTTCCGTGCGGTCGCGTACGAAAACGTCGTCAACGGCGAAGTACACTTGGCAATGGTCATGGGCGACGTGGGCGGGCCTGAGCCTGTGCTCGTACGCGTGCACACGGAGAACGTGACAGGCGACGTGTTCGGCTCTTTGCTCGACGACGCGAGTTTTCAGTTGCAGACGGCGCTTGAGAAGATCGCGGGCGCGGGGCGCGGCGTCGTACTCTACCTCAAACAGCGCGAGCACGGGCTTGATCTGATCCACCAGTTGCGCACCTACGCCGCGATGCGCGCGCAAGGATTGACGTTTGCAGAGGCGAGCGTCGCGACAGGCTATGGCGCAAATCGCGACTACGGCGTCGGCGCACAAATCCTGCACGATCTTGGCTTGCGCCGCATCCTGCTCCTGACCAATCACCCCCCGAAGGTCGCGGCGCTCGAAGGCTTTGAGTTGGAAGTGGTCGGCAACGTGCCGCTCGGCGCGCCGGCCAAAGAAGTGCTGAGTGCTGAGTCCTGAGTGTTGAGTTAAGACTCCGGCCCAAGACTCAGGACTCAGGACTCAGGACTCAGGACTTTTGTTTTATGCCTGCTGACGACAGGAACGAACGGACAGAGGGAACAACACCGGAGCCCACGGACAGCGCGCCCGCGCCGGCCGGCGAGCCTGCGTCTGTGCGCCGGAGTTGGCGGCAGCGTTACATCACACGGCGTAACGCGCTGTATGTCGCGCTCGTCGCGGTAGTCGGCGCGTTCGCGCTGGTGCTGCTCGGTGTCTTTCTCTATCGCACGGGGCGCGTGGACGCGCTCATCTCGAATCAGATCATCAGCACGCTCGCACAGTACGGCATCCGCGCCGAGATTAAAGAGTTTCACACTGCACTCGGCCCACGCACGGCCGAGATCAAAGGGCTGGAGTTGTACGACGCACAGTCGGGCACACATCTGGGGCGCATCGACACGATCATCGCGACCGTCCGCATTGAAGACCTCTACGCCTTAAAGCTCAGCCGCGACGTCAACCTCGAAGCGCTCGACATCGACGGCGTCGAAACATGGGTCTCATTTGACGAACAGGGACGCTCGAACTTCAGCAACCTGCATCTGCCGCCGCCCGAACCAAACAAGCGCATTCTCTTCTCCTATTCGACCGCGCACGTCAAAGTTAACAACGCGCTCATTCACTACGAAGTCCGCAACGGCTCGAAGGACGAGCACACCGGCATCGAGACGCACCACGTCTTCTCCGGCGAAGCGCGTAACCTGCACGCCGAGATTCAACCGGACGATCCGAACGCGCCCGCCGAGAGTTGGATGAACCGCGTCGATCTAGCGATGACGGATTCAACCTTCACGTTAGACGGCAACCGCGTCGAACCGATCAATATCGAAGCACACGCGCGCGTGAATCAGACGCGCGCCGAGATCAGCGATCTCACTCTGCGCTCGCCCGTCGCCGAGTCGCACCTGTCGGGCACGCTCGACGACTGGCGCGCAGGTCGTTATCAACTGCAAGTGCGCTCGACCGTCGATCTCACGCAAATCTCGGACACGTTCAAACCGCAGACGCCTTTGCGCGGCGCGGGTGAATTCGTCGGCACGGTGACGGGCGAGGGCACGCATTACAAAATCGAAGGCGACGTAAAGGCCGACGGCATCGCGGCGGGCGATATACGTTTGAAGGGCTTGCAAGTCACGGCCACCGCGACGGGCGACGGCGCGAAGCAGTACGACGCGCAGGGGCGCGCCGTCATGGACTTGCTGACCGCCGGCAGCTTCAACCTCAACCTCGTGCAGATACGCGGCGGCGTGATGGGCACGGGCGCAGACTTCCGCTTCATTGGCGAATTGCGCGCGGCAGCGCTCCACCGCAAAGAGACAAGCATCGCGAGCTTGATGCTCGCTGATGCGGTCGCCGAAGTGCGCGACGGGCAGGTCACAGGCACGGCTGGCACGGCGACCGGCAACACGATCAACCTCGGCGACACGCGCGCGACCAACCTGCGCGCCAGCGGCATCCGCTTTAGCGCGACCGACAAGGATCATTTCAACGCGACGGTCTCAAGCCTCAACACGGGCGTCATCACGAACGAAGACACGCGGCTGAACGGGCTGACCGCGCGGGGCGTCACGGCGACGGGGCGCGGGCCTGTGACCGATGTGGCGACGGACGATGTGCGCGTCGCGGGCGGCACGTTCGCGGGCGCGCAAGTAGGCAGCATCAACATCGCGGGCGTGCGTTTGGCGATCTACGATGGCGGGCGCGTCGAAGGCCGGACGAACGATGTGAACGTCGGCACGGTCGCCTTCAACACGAGTCGCACAGGCAAGGGCGGCATGCCCAGCAAAGTTGAGAACGTGAAACTCGCGCGACCCGTCTTCGTGCTTGAAGCCAATGATCGTTATCGCGTCACGGCCGATCTCTCTTTAGGCGGCGGCGTGCTCGGCGACTTCCAATTAGGGGCGGCGCGCGCCGCAGTCGTCGCCACCGAGAGCGAAGTGCAGTTGAATAATCTTACTGCGGAGGCACTCGGCGGGCGCGCGCGCGGCAACGCCGTCATCAGCAAGGGGCGCGGCACGTCGCACGTCAACGCGGCGTTTGAAGGTTTAGACATCGGCGGCTTGCTCGCCGTCCTGACGGGGCGCGCTGTGCCTGTGACGGGCGCGACGACGGGCACGGTCGATCTGCGTTTTCCGGGCACGGAGGTCAAACTTGCGAGCGGCAGCTTGAACGCGCAACTGACCGGCGAGACTGGCACGGACGCGAACGGCGGGCGCACGCCCATCACCGGCGCGTTGACCTTAACGGCCGACCGCGGCAACTTCCAACTCACACGCGCCGACGTGCAGGCCGGCGCGACGCAGCTAAACGCGTCGGGGCAGTTCTCGTTTGAGAGTGACTCGAACTTGCAGGTGCATCTCGCTTCGACGGACGCGAGCGAGTTGCAGCGCGTGCTCGTCACCTCCGGTCTCATTCCCGGTCTCGAAGAGAAGCTCTCGGACTACGGCATAGACTTGGCCGGCAACGCCGCGTTCGACGGCACAGTGCGCGGCCGGCTCGACGACCCGTTGGTCAACGGGCGCGCATCGCTCGGCTCTCTGCGCGTCAACGGGCGCGACCTCGGCGCACTGACCGCCTCAATCGAATCCGACCAGACGGGCCTGCGCATCCCCGACGGCAAGCTCACGCAAGCCGACGGCGGCAACGCGCAGTTTGCGCTCAACGTCCCGCGTGTTGGTACAGACAACGTCACGCTTGACGCTACGCTTGACCGCGTTGACATCGGCAATCTGCTTGCGGCGCTCCCGACCACGCAACAGAATAACGTCACCTCACAGTTGGCGGCGGCCGGGCCGACCTCAGGGCGCGTGCACGTCACGGGCCTTCCGGGTGAGATGAACGGGAGCGCGGACTTACGCGCCGGCCCCGGTCAGATCAGCAACGAGCCGTTTGATGAGATCGCGTTGAAGGCCACGTTCAGCGGCAAGACCGTCAACCTCGAAAACTTGAACGCGCGTTTCCGCGCCGGCACGCTCACCGCCAAAGGCACTTATGACATCGAGAGCAAGAATTTCGATCTGAGCGCGCAAGGCACGGGCGTCAAGCTCGACGTGCTCGCGGGGCTGACGGGCGCGGCCGGCGTGCCGAACATCGCGGGCACGGCCGATTTCACCGCCACCGCGAAGGGCAACGCCGACGAGCCGCGCAGCTACCGGATCGATCTGAACGGCACGGGACACGACGTGACGATCAACGGGCAAGCGGCCGGCGTGCTCACGATTGTCGGGCGCACGGAAAACGACAAGTTCAACCTGCAACTGACGACCGGCATACTCGGTCAGCCACAAGTTATTGCCGCGACCGTCGATCTCAGTAAGGAAGAGTTGCCGACGACGATTGAGACAACACTGACGAACGCCGACCTGACGCAACTCTTCGCCACGCTCATGCCGAACTCGGACGTGCGTGTGACGGGGCGCGCGACAGGCACTTTGCATGCAGTGGGCAACATTTATGGCGACGAGGGCTTCACGCTCGGCGCGCTGCGCGGCACGGCGCAGTTTAGTCAGTTGCAGGTGCAGATCGCGGACGTGCAACTATCAGCAGTCGATCCTTTGCTCGTCACGTTCACGCCGAACGAGATCACTTTCGACAAGACACAGTTCGTCGGCCCCGGCACGAATGTCATCTTTGGCGGCACGGCCGCGCTCGGCGAAACGGGCCGCCAGAATTTCTCTGTGGACGGCGATCTGAACCTGCGCGTCTTGAACAGTCTCTCGCGCAATATCTTTCTCGATGGCGCGGCGAAGGTCGGTGTGCGCGTCGCGGGCACGTTCGCGCAACCAAATATCACCGGCACGGCGTCGGTGGCGAACGCGACTTTCTCGCTGCTCCTACAGGACCAGCGTCTGCGCGTCTCGCAGATCAATGGCGACGTGCGCTTCACGGCTGACCGCGCACAGATCGACGCGCTGACGGGGCGCTTGGGCGGCGGCACAATCGCGGTCACGGGCGGCGCATCGCTCGCGGGCTACACGCTCGATAAGTTTCGGCTGAACGTGCGCGGCGATCAGATCACTGTGCCGTTCCCGCAAGACTTCAACTCGACAGCGGACGCAGACCTCGTCGTGCAAGGTTCTTTGCGCGAGCAACTGATTCGCGGCACGGTGAACCTGCGCCGCGCCGAATACACCAAAGACATAGAGTTAGCCAATCTCATCAACCGCCGGCCTGAGCCGACCATCACCGAAGGCAGCGGCGACACAATGATCGGCGCAAACACTTTACTTGATCTGACGGTTGAAGGGCGCGACTCGCTCGTCGTGCGCAACAATATCGCGGACATGGTCGGGTCGGTCGCGATCCAGATTCGCGGCACGCTCGACGATCCCATCATCGGTGGGCGCATCACCGCGACGAGCGGCACGCTCAACTTCCGCAACGACCGTTACGAGTTGACGCGCGCCTTCATCGATCTACCCGCGCGCCGCGACGCTGATCCGATTCTGAATATTCAGGCCGAGTCGGAGATCAAAGGCTATCGCGTCATCGTCAATCTGTCGGGGCCGCTGTCGCAGCCGAACGCCACGGTGCGCTCCGATCCGGCGCTGCCGCAGGCGGATGTGGTGGCCCTTATCACGAGCGGCAATCTGTCCGGCGGCGAGTCGGGCACGGCCACTCTGGCGCAGACGGGTCTCGGCACGGCGACGAGTCTGTTGACCGATGCGATCATCAACGCGCCCGTCCAGCGCGCGACCGACAAGTTGTTCGGTCTGAATCGCTTCGAGATCGATCCGCTGATCGCGGGCCGCGGCGGCTCAAGTCCCACGGCGCGGCTGACGGTGGGGCGACAGATCAATCGCAACCTGTCACTCACGTACTCGACCAACGTGACGACCGATCAGAATCAGGTGCTCGCGCTCGAATACCGCGTCTCCGACCGGCTCTCGTTCGTCGCGCAATACCAGCAGGGCGCGCTCAATACGCTGCGGACGCAGAACAACAATTTCAGTTTTGAGATTCGCTTTCGGAAGAGATTTTGAAGGTAGTAGCCAAGTAGTCAGTAGATTGGTGGGTCGTTCGTGAATCGGCAAAGGGTCTGCATTGTTGGCTTGGTTCTTTTGCTCGTGACGAGTGTCGCGCGCGCGGCCGGTGTGCCCGACTTGAGTCGTTACGAGGGACGGACGATTGCGGCCACAGCGGTCGTGCTCGAAGGCGTGCCACGCGACGCACGCACTGAAAGCGAACTCGCGGCGCTGTTGACTATAGCGCCGAACACAAAGTTTGCCGCTACGCGCGTGCGCGAGTCTTTGCAGGCGCTCTTTGATTCGGGGCGCGTAGCGAACGCACGGGTGGAAGCGGTTGAGGAAGGCGCAGGTCTACGGCTGCGCTTTGTCGTGCGCCCGGCCGTGCGTGTCGGCGACGTGGTGTTGAACTTGACAGGCGCACCGCCCGGCGGCGGCACAGTCTCGACCGATGAGCTACGCGCGCGCTTGAATTTGATGGAGCCGGGCGCGCGCGTCTCCGAACAGGCGCTTAGGAACAACGCCGATCTGCTTCAGAGCTATCTGCGTGATCACGGCTTCTATCAGTCGGACGTGACCTACGCGCAGACGCTCGACGCGAGCGGCACGCGCGCGACCGTCACCTACAACGTCGCGTTGGGGCCGCAGGCGCACGTGGACACTTTCACCCTGCGGATCACGGGCTTCGACCCGGCGGACGAGGCGCGCGTGCGCTCGGCGTTGAAACTGCAACCGGGCGCGCCGTTTACGCGCACCGCGCTCGGCGAAGACATCACGAGCATCCGGCAGGCGATCATCGCCAAAGGCTTCCTCGCCCCGCAGTTGGGCGAGCCTAAGATCGTCCGCGACCCCGACAAAAATGCGATCACGATTGATCTGAAGGTCAGCGTCGGCCCGCGCGTCAACGTGAACATCGCGGGCTACGACGTGGGCGACAAGACCGCGCGCGAGTTGTTGCCCGTCAAGCGCGAGGGCAGCATCGATCTCTCCGCCATCGTCGAGGGCCAGCGCCGGCTGCGCAATCGTCTGCAAGAGGAAGGCTTCTTCTTCGCCGACGTGACGCACGCTTGTTCGGTTTCGCCGGGCGCTACTACGCCGGGCGCGCCCGGCTCGACCGTCACTTCAACGCCCGCGCCGCCGAGCGCGAGCGCACCGACAGCAAACACCTCCGGCGCAACGACGACGACAACGACGACAACGACGACAAGCGGCGCTATGCCGCCGGCCGCCAACGCGCCCATTGATGCCAGCACAAGTGCGAGCGCGGCCGCGTTGCAGAACATCTCGAACCTGCTGAACACCGAGCCGGACACGTGCGAGTTGCTCGACCCGGAACAGTTGAGCGGGCGCACGGTGGACATCAACTACACGGTCGAGCGCGGGCGGCGCTTCCGCCTGACCGACATACGCATCATCAACGCAGACACGAACGGGCCGGCCAAACTCTCTTACGACGATTTGGCCGACGACCTGCGCTCCGAGACTTCCGGGTTGTTGAGCGTCTTGCCATTCATCGGCAAAGCGGGCCGGGGCTATACGAGTCGCGACATACTCGTACAAGACCAGCACACGGTCGAGGCGCGCTACAAAGACCTCGGTTACCGGCGCGCGCACGCGGATGTCCGGCAGGGCGTCTCGCTCAATAGCGACGATCTGATCATCACCTTCGCCGTCCACGAGGGGCCGCTCACGCGCGTCGCGGGCGTGGACGTGCGCGGCAATCAAATTTATACGGCCAAGCAACTGCAAGATGAGCCGTGCAAGGCCGCTGGTTTGCGCGGCGAAGGCTGCACCATCATCGGCGCGCCCTACGCGCGCACGCTCGCGCGCAACGACGCGGATCGCCTGCGCAATCTCTACGCGCGCAACGGTTACGCCGACGCAGACGTGCGCGTGGACGTGGTCGAACTACCGAAGAACGAGAGCGGCGACGAGCAGGTGCGGCTCGTCTACAACGTGACCGAAGGCGGCAAGGTCTTCATCAACCACATCATCATCAACGGCAACGAGACCGCGGCCCCCAACGTTAAGTCACATAACACCTGTAACCTGCGCACGAAGTGCGAAGCGATCCTCGAAGCCATCCCGCTCAAGCCCGGCGCAGTCCTGCGCGCAGACGATCTGGCCGAGAGCGAGCGCGTGCTCTACGAGACGAACGCCTTCCGCCAAGTCATCATCCGCACGCAGCCCGCGACCGAGACCGCAGCAGGCTTCCGCACGCGCGATGTCATCATTGATCTGGAAGAGTTGAAGCCGCGCCGGCAGGATTACATCTTCGGGTTCTCGACCGATGGCGGCCCGCTCGGCGGCTACGAGTTGCAGCACAACAACCTGCGCGGGCTGTTGCAGCAGGGCGCGATCCGTTTTCGCGCCAATCGGCCGCACCAACTGCTCCGCTTCGAGTTCTTCGACCCGCGCTTCCGCTCTTACAGCAAGTCTAAATTCTCGCCGCTCGCTGCGTCGCTCCAATACTCGCGCGACGTGAGCGTGACGCGCTTCTTCCGCTCGACGATTGATCGCGGCAGCTTCGGCATCGTCCAGCGCCTTGACGAGAAGGGCAACCCGATTGACATCTTCGGCAACAGGACGGGCGAGCCGACGATCAACCGCTTCACCTTCAACATCGAGTCGCAGCGCGTCCTGAACGCGCGCGCGCGCACCATTCTGTTCGTGCGTTACAACTACGAAGACGTGCGGCTCTTTAAGATCGGGAGTCTCTTAGTCGAACCGATCCTGCAACCCGATAAGGCCGTGCGGCTGTCGCGCTTCGGCGCAACCATCACGCGCGATACGCGCGACCGGCAGTTCGACCCGACGCGCGGCGAGTTCCTAACGACCGACTACGCGCTCGCCCTCCGCCAACTAGGCGGCAACCTCTCGTTCGGCAAGCTGCTGTTGACCTACTACCGGTACTATCGGCTAGGCGGCTCGAGTGATAAGACGCGCACGCAGACGCCCGTACTCTTCGAGCGCAAGAACGAGCCGAACGGCATCAAGGGCACGGTCTTCGCCCTCGGCTTCACGCTCGGCGCGGCCAACGTCTTCAACCCGCGCGACCGCGACGGCGTGCCGGGCATCAGCGATGTAGACCGGACGCTGCCGATCAGCGAGCGTTTCTTCTCCGGCGGTTCGACAACGTTGCGTGGCTTCAGCTTTGAAGAAGCCGGCCCGCGCCGCGTCATCTGCCCTGGCACGCGGGTCGGCGACAATTGCATGCCGAGCATCTTCCGCGACCTGAAGGGCAATCCGGTCAGACTCAATCCGTTCACCGTGCCGGTCGGCGGCAATGCGCTCGCCGTGCTCAATTTGGAAGCGCGCGTGCCGCTGACGCGCATCTTTCAGATCGTGCCGTTCTACGACGGCGGCAACGTCTTTCGGCAGATCGGTGACATCTTCAAGAAGAACAAATTGCAGCCCAGCGACACGCTCGACCAGCGCAACCTGCGCGCACAGTGGACGCATACGGTCGGCTTGGGCTTGCGCCTGCGCACGCCGTTCGGGCCGCTCGCGGTCGATTACGCCTATCTGCTTGATCCGCCGACCTTCGAGATACCGCAGTTCGCAGGGCCCCCCGCGATCCTGCGGCTCAAACGCACGCAGATACACTTCCGCTTCGGGCAGTCGTTCTGAGTAAAAGGCAAAGGGCAAGCGCCTACGGCGAAGGCAACCTGCAAAAGGCAAAGGGCAAAAGTGAAAGACGGAATCGAGAGAGAGAACGGGCAACGGCAGCAAGACAGATCGCGCCGCTTAATCGCGCGGACGCTGCGTTCAATTTTTGCCTTTTGCCTTTTGCAGGTTGCCTTTTGCCTTTCCACGCCCGCGCAGGAAGTCGTGGACAAGATGGTCGTGTCGATCAACGGGCGCGAGTTGATCACTTATACCGATCTGCTGTGGCAGTTGGCGCTGCAACCGAACACGCCGCTCGATAATCCGCGCAGCGAAGATTTACAGCGTGTCCTCAACCTGCTGATCGATCAACGTCTGATCGCGGAAGAGGCCGGCAAACTGCCCGCCATCGCGGCGAAGGATGAGGATGTGGAGAAGGCGAAGAACGAACTGGCCAAACACTTTCCCTCGCTGGACGAATTTCGCGCGCGCTTGCAGCGCGTCGGGCTGACAAACGAACAGTTCACAGAGATCGTCCGCCAGCGCGTCGAGATCGAGAACTATCTCAACTTCCGCTTCCGCTCCTTCGTCGTCATCAGCCCGAAAGAGATCGAGGACTATTACAACAACACCTATGTCCCGCGCTGGCGACGCCAGACGCCCGGTCGCATCGTGCCCACGTTAGACGAGGCCCGCAAGCAGCTTGAGCAGACCCTGACCGAAAGCAAGATCGAATCCGACACCGACGCCTTTCTCGAAGACGCCCGCGCCCGCGCCGAGATCATCATCCTCAATCCGGTGTAAGGAACAGTTGGTAGCAGGCAGTTAAGACAAACTAAAAGGCGAGCTGTTGAGAGACATGACATGCGGTACACCTCTCTCAACGACTCGCCTTTTTACTGCCTATTACCTATTGCTTCCTGCCTACTATCTTCTAAGTCTTAGCGCGACGGCGTCGCTCATCTCGGTGGTGAGGGCGGGGCGGTCGGCGAAGAGTTCCCAGACATCGCCGGGGGCGGCGGGCACGTTGCGCGCGTTGATGCGGCTGATGAGGCGGAAGCGCTCGGTCGGGCTGGGATGTGTGTCCGTCTCGGCGGTCGCGCGGCTCATCGCTTGATCGAACGCCTCGTCGATGGTGCGCTTCTGTTCGACCGCATCGGGGTCGGGCAACTCATAGAGGTTAGCGAGCGCGCGGCGCGCGCCTTGTGCGGCCCGCACCTCTTGATTGACCGCGTGCTCGAAGCTGATGTCGCGGCGGATGACGTGCGTCAGTCCATCCTTGAAAGCGGCCGCGCCGTAGTGATGCACGGCCACGCGGTCGGCTAAGACTTCCTGCAAGCGGCTCGCGCCGTGACTGATGTTGGTGAAGACTTTGAAGTAGAGGCGCAGGAAGTGGAAGCCGAGATTCCAGTAGGTGTTCTGCCCACTGGCGATGATGCCGCGCGCGAAGTTGAGCATGTCGTTTTTGACGCGCAGGGCGATGTCGCCGCCCGCCGTGTCGCGCCCCGCGAAGTGGCCGTACTCGTGCGCCAGCACGGCGCGGAAGGCGTTCTGCTTGAACCCGTTCAGCACGCCCACGCCGACCAAGAGCACACGCTCCGCTTCGTCCTTCATGCGCGCGCGAAAGCTGCCGCGTTCATAGACCGCGACCTCCGTGCCCGGCGTCACGCGTATCTCCGTGACGGGGCGCGTGCCCACCGTCGCCGCCACTTCCAGTGCGAGCGCCCACAGGCCCGGCGCTTCCGCACGCCCCAACGCACGGCCGGGGTCTTCCGGTTTATAACGCACGAACAGAGAGCGGATCATCTGATAGACGGTCATGAGCGCGCCGAGCACAAGGATGAGCACCAGCTTGATGGGGATGCGACCGAGCAACAGACAGGCGTAGATAACGGCCGCCGCTAAACCGAGCACGAGCAGCGCGACGACCGGCAAAGAGATGTAGTAGTACAACCCGGCGAGGTTGATCACCGTGCGATAGAGACCGCGCAGCCGATGCTCGCGCGGGCCCGTCGGCACGTTCGGATCGGCCGTCTCCAACTGGCGCAGCGTGCGCTTCGACAGGTACTTGCCAAACCCGAACATAAACACGATCCCGGCGACCCACAAGGCCACCGCGCCGAGCACGTAGTAGAGACTGCGCCAAGCGAGGGCGTGCGTGTGAACACCTGAATCGAGAAACTGCTGCACGACATCGGCCGACAGACCTAACTGCCCGGCCCGCTTGATCTCGCGCTCGGCCGTGAGCCAGTCTTCGTCCGACGCCGCGAGGATCGCGTTGAAGTAGTGCGTCCCCATGTAGTTCGGATGATGTGCGACGAGCCTCTGCGTGGCGGCGCGAAACTCCTCCATGTTGTCCTGTTCGACCGCAAGTTGGGCGACGAAGGCTGTAAAGTCCGGATCGGTCTTGTCCGTGTTGAGCGCTTCGGCCTCTTTCGCCAACGCGAACGCTTCCTGCTTTTCGGCGAGGCTGCCCTGTGCGTTGTCGGTCGGATAAGCGAGTGTCTTGGCGAGACCGAGCAGATTGTCCGGCGAATGCTTCAACGCGACGGCGTTGCGCAGCATGTTCAGCCCTTCGTCCTTGTGCCCGGTCGCTACTAACGCGTAGCCGAGCCGGCGCTCGACCGCGTCCCACTCCGGCGCGCGTTTGACGACTGCACGATAGAGCCGCGCGGCCGTCTCGTTGTCGCCCTTGTCCAGAGCCTCTGTCGCCTGTTTGAAATTATCAACTTGGTCGGGCGCAAACGCGCTCAACTCCGCCCACAGTTGCGCCTCCTTCTGCATGTCGCGCCCCGGCGGCGCTTGCGCCCACGTGCGGGCCGAGAAAGTCAGGAGTGTGACGAGCACGGCCGTCATGAGCAGCGCGGGTTTATAGCGAACGATGCGGAACACTTTACTACCTCCAAACATAGTGCGTAGCATGTGAACAGGCCTTCCTGTCAAATCCGCCTGCCGCAAGCGGGCGGGTACTCTTAGCGCAATCAAGAACCGCCCGCTTGCGGCAGGCGGTTCTGACCTATCTTCGATACCCTTTGTGACTGGGAAAATTTGACCGTCGGCAGGTGGCTCGCGGTTGTCGAGCGCCTGTCGTCGGGTGAGCCGCGCACAGTTTAATCCGCGTCGGCGAAATTCTCAACCGCGCGCCGGGCAAGTTCCGCCTCCGGCCGCGAACTACGGCGGCTGGTAGTAGTTACTGATCGCCGTTAACTTTGCATATTCAATATGCAGACCGGCGCGCCGTTCTAAACCTGAACTGGAAGGTAAGCTATGACAAGGATCAATCTGCCCGCGCGGGCGCATCTCTATATTCCACAATTGCGGTGGACGTTGGCGCTGTGTGCGCTGGTCATCGCCTGCGCGGCGTGGCCGACGACGCGCGGCTTCGCGCAGTCGCCTAACACGGCGTCGATGATCGTCGTCGTGGTTGATCAGAACGGTGCTGTCGTGCCGGGTGCCCAAGTTTCGGTGGTGAACAACGCGACCGGGGCCGCGCGCGCGGCCGTTTCGGGCGACGACGGCAGCGCCACCATTCCGGCGCTGTCGCTGACGGGCGCTTACACGGTCACCGTGGCCAAGCAGGGCTTCGCCAACGAAGAGCGCAAGGAGATCACGCTGCGCTCGGGCGAGACCGCGACCCTGAAGGTGAAGCTCCTCGTCGGCACTGCGGCGGAGGCCGAAGTGACCGTCTATGGCACGGTCGAAGGCGTGCGCGCGAACCCGCAGATCGGTCTCCCGCTCGACAGCCCACAGATCGACGAGACGCCGATCCTCGGCCGCAAAGCGACGACGCTGCCGCTGCTCAATTCGGCGTTCCGGCAGGGGAAGGGCACAGGCGACCTCTTCGTCAACACGACCTACTTCATCACCGGCGTCGGCTCACGCCGGGCCACCACGTTCACGCTCGACGGCGCGAACAACGACGAGGGGTGGGGTCGTCAGACGGCCATCGCCACCGTGCCGCTCGGCGCGATCCAAGAGATCAACGTGCTCTCGAACGCGTTCTCTTCCGAGTTCGGCTGGACGTCCGGCCCCGCTCTGAACATCGTCACCAAGTCCGGCACGAACCAAGTGCACGGCGAAGGCCTGTTCATGCTCCGGCCCGGTGGTAGCTGGCAGGCGAAGACGTTCTCGACCAAGGGCTTCTGCCCATCGTCCGTGCCGAGTTGCACGACGCCCACTACGCTCCAAGCGATCAACCCGGTGGACATCCCCGACCAACTCAGCCAAGTCTCCGGCTCGGTCGGCGGCCCCATCGTCAAGGACAAGACCTTCTTCTTCGCCACGGCCGACTACACGCGGCAGAATCGCACGACGTTCCTCTCGACCTCGCTGCCCGCTTTCCTGTTGCCGGCGAACGGTCGCCTCGACTACACAGGGCACTACCGCCAGTTCCTCTTCGACGGCCGGCTCGACCACAAGCTTACGTCGAACCAGAACCTGATGGTGCGCTTCAATGTCGATCGGTTCTTCGACGACAACCCGCAGGACGCCGTGGGCGGCACGAACGCGCCGAGCGTCGCGCGCAGGTACTCGCGGCGGTCGTGGACGGCGCAGGTCAATCACACGTCGGTCATCAACGCGGGTCTGCTCAACGAGGCGCGCTTTGCCTATCTGCATGGCGACCCGGTCACGAACTGGGAAGCTCAGAATCTCTCGACGACCTACACGCGCGCCGGGAATGTGCCGTTCACCATCGGCCAGTCGCGCGCCTCCGACATCTTTAGTCACCAGTGGCAGTTCTCGGATACGCTGTCGTGGTCGCTGGGCAAACACTACCTCCGTTTCGGCGGTGCCGTGCTTCGCCACACCTCAGGTGGCACGGGCAGCGAGCCGGGCACCGCGATCCTCGGCACGTTCACGTTCAAGAACACGACGACCGCGCCCTTCGATCAATTGACACTCAACGACGTGCAGAACTACACGCAGCCGATCAACTTCGGCATCAGCAGCTACAATCTGCCGCAGTGGCTCTTGAGTGGGTTCGTGCAGGACGATTGGAAAGCGCGCCCAGATCTCACATTGAATCTCGGCCTGCGCTACGACCGGCAGACCTTGACCGACGATAAGAACAACTTCGCGCCGCGCATCGGCTTCGGCTGGCATCCCGGTGGCGATGCGCGCTGGTCGATTCGCGGCGGCTACGGCATGTATTACACGCAGATTCGCTCCAATCAGGTCGCCA
The DNA here is from genome assembly GCA_045807745.1 of Pyrinomonadaceae bacterium. GTDB lineage: Bacteria > Acidobacteriota > Blastocatellia > Pyrinomonadales > Pyrinomonadaceae > QHXQ01. The sequence continues at coordinate 124,605 of JBJMGT010000022.1, read as the reverse complement.
GCTACTTGGTGAACGGACTGGACGGGTTGACGACCTACACCGCGACTCCCACGCAAACCGGCTTCCCGACCTGCCTGACGGGCGCATGCCTCCCGGTGAATGTTGATCCGAAGACGATTCCGGCTAATCAATTGCCCGCGCGCGACATCACGATCAGAGCGGGCCGGCGCGACTTCTACCAGGCTCAGTTCGCGCGCTACGGGCTGAACTTCAATCTGCTGCCGAACTACCCAGACAAGTTGGTGAACCCACGCAGCCAAGTGCTGTCCATCGGCGCGGAGCGCGAGGTGCTAAAGGGATTTTTCGTCGGCGGCGACTACGTGCATCAGCATGTGAACGACCTCGACCGCACGGTTGATTTGAACGCCCCGTCGCCCTTGGATCGCACACGAGTGAATCAGTGCCGGCTCACCGATTGCACGTTGACCACGAACGCGGCCAACGTGGCCGAGGCCAATAAGACCCGGCCCATCCTGCCGGTCAACGGCGGCGTGCGTCAGGTCAACGTGTTGATGAACCTCGGCGTCGCCGATTACAACGGGTTGCAGACGAATTTCAGCTATCGCGGCCACCGGCGCATCTATGCTGCCGTCAGCTACACGCTGTCGAAGGCGACCAACACCTTCGAGCCGGACGGCAATGGCATCGCGCCGAATCAGCCAATCATCTCGCGGCTCGGCGAGGAGGAACGGGGCCCAAGCGTGGTCGATCAGCGGCATCGTGCTGTCCTCACGTTCACCTACCGCTTCCCGTGGAACATCACGGCCGGCACGTTGACCCAACTCGCGTCGGCACGGCCGTTCAGCGCCACCACTGGCGTTGACAACAACGGCGACGGCGCGAACAACGACCGCCCCGTCATCAACGGCGCGGTCATCCGCAAGTCGGCGTTCCGCAGCACGCCGACCTCCGACGTGGCTATCTTCGTCGAGGATCGCATCAAGACATCGGAGCGCACGAGCCTCCTGCTCAGGTTGGAGGGCTTTAATCTCTTCAATCACGGGAACTACCTCGGTCGCGGCCAGACGATCTACGGCGACACGGCCGCGCCCAGCCCAACGTTCGGCCAACTCGTGGCCGTCGGCACGGCCACGAACGCGCTCCCGGCGTTCGCCAACGTCGACCCGCCGCGGATGTTCCAACTGCAAGCGCGCTTCATCTTCTGAGCGTAAGCGGCCGAGGTTCGAGCAGGGAGAGCGCTGGAGGCTTCGGCGCTCTCCCTTTATTCTCAGGCTGACGTCCACAGCAGTTGCCCTGTGGTCGTAGAACAATTCGCAGGCAGATATTTCATTCATGATGAAACGAATCCTACTTGCTGCGTTGCTTCCCACCGTGCTCGTCTCGACGATTAGCTGTAGCCGCTTCGCCAACCGAGCCAACGACGCGCAGGCCGAGCGCTTGGTGGTCATCTCGCAGCTCTACAACGAAATCATCTGGGCGCTTGGTGCGCAAGACCATGTCGTCGGCGTTGATCTCTCAAGCACATATCCGCCCGCAGTAAAGAATGTGCAGACAGTTGGGTATCATCGGGCGCTGAGCGCCGAAGGCATCCTTTCGCTGCACCCAACGGCCATCATCCATGACAACAACATCGGCCCGCCGCAAGTCGTGCAACAACTACAGGGCTTGAACATCCCGATGAAGACCTTCACCGCGAAGAATGACTCGGTCGAAGGCACGAAAGCCCTCATTCGCGAAATGGGTGCGTATTTTCATAAGGAAGCTCGCGCGGAAGAGTTGTGCCGCACGCTCGACACCCAAATGGCGGCTTCGGTCGAACGGGCCAAGCAGTACACAGATCATCCGCGCGTCGCGGTCATCCACTTCGGACGCGCGTCCAATGTTTATCTCGTCGTAGGTCGTGGCGGCGGTGGGGACGGCGGTGCGGCCAGCCAGATGATAGAATGGGCGGGCGGACAGATGGCGATTGACGCGAAGGGAATGCAGCGCATGGCGTCGCCGGAGATCGTGGCTCAGGCGAATCCGGACGTGATCCTCGTCACCGATTTCGGCTACGACCGCCTCGGCGGCTCTGTGGATCAGATCAAGGAGTTGCCGGGCGTCGCCACTTCAAACGCGGCCAAAACGGGTCGCATCTACCGCATCGAAGAGCACCAGTTGATGTACTTCGGCCCGCGCTCCGGCGAGAATATAGAGAAAGTGGCCATGCTCATTCATCAAAAGTGACAACACAACGTGAGACCCGGCGCGCGCTTCTCTTTGCCTTGACCTGTGCCATGCTCCTCGTGCTGGCCGCGTCTATCCGCTACGGGGCCATTGATTTTTCGCTTCCTGACATCGGCCGGGCGCTGGTCTCGCTCCTGCCCGGCCAACCTGCACCCACTCTGGATCAACGCATCTTCCTTGAGTTGCGCTTGCCGCGCGCCGTTCTCTGCCTGCTGGTCGGCGCGAGTCTCGGCGTCGGCGGCACGCTGATGCAAGCGTTGTTTCGCAATCCAATCGTTGAGCCGGGACTCGTCGGGACATCGAGCGGCGCGGCCTTCGGTTCGGCCCTCTTCTTCGTCTTGGGCGGCGTCCTACACCTCGGCGCGAGTCTTTGGAGTCTGCCCCTCGCCGCGTGCACGGGCGGCGTCATTTCCACATACCTCGTCTTCCTTCTCGCGCGCTCGCGCGAAGACGGACGAGCCTCGGTCGTGATGCTCCTGCTCACTGGACTGGCGATAAACGCCCTCTGCATGAGCGCCATCGGATTTCTGTCCTACCTCGCGCGCGACCCGCAAGCCCGCTCGATCACGTTCTGGAGTCTGGGCACGCTGTCGGGTGCGAACTGGCGCGCCGTCCAGATCGTCGCCATCTCAACGATAGGCGGCACGGTCGGCGCGCTCCGCTACGCGAAGCAGTTGAACGCCTTAATGATCGGCGAGGAGGAGGCGACGTACCTCGGGGTAAACGTGAACCGTTTGAAGTGGATCGTTCTCTCCATCAACGTCGTCATCGTCGCCGTCGCGACGGCGTTCACCGGCGTCATCAGCTTTGTGGGGCTGGTCGTGCCGCACATTCTGCGCATGCTGCACGGGGCTGATAACCGGTTTCTCATCGTCGGCAGCGCGCTCACGGGCGCAACGCTCCTGAGCTTGGCCGATCTGATCGCCCGCCTCTCGCTGCGGCCTGCGGAGTTGCCAATCGGTATTGTCACTTCAGCGGTGGGTGTGCCTGTATTTCTGTTACTGCTGCGGCGGCGTCAGTACGTGTTCTGAAAACCTATATCGTAGCAGCGTCGAGTTCTACCGGGCATCGTTATTCAACTCATTATGCTGGCAGCCAGCAATATCACTTTTCGCGTCGGTCACAAGGCGCTCATCTCCGAGGTGTCGGTCTCGTTTGCGCCCGGCCGGCTGCACTTGATAATCGGCCCGAACGGCGCGGGCAAGTCAACGCTCATTAAGGTACTGGCGCGGCTGCTGCGCCCCAATACCGGCAAGGTTGAATACGAAGGGGCTGACGTACAACATGCGAGCGAAGCCGACCTCGCGAAGCGGCGCGCGGTGCTCTCACAGGCCATCGAAGTTGCATTCCCGCTGACCGTGCGCGAGGTCGTCATGATAGGTCGCTATCCGCACTTCGGCGGCCGGCCCGGCCCCGTGGACGAGAAAATTGTCGATGAACTCATGGAATTATTTGACGTGACGGAATTCAGCGCCCGCAACTACCAGACTCTCAGCGGCGGCGAACGCCAACGCGTCAACTTCGCACGTGTGCTGGCGCAACTATGGCGCATTGACTCCGGCTCACTCCTTGTTTCCGATGCGCCCGCACCGCGCTCTTCTTGCCGGTACCTATTCCTAGACGAACCCTTGACTTTTCTTGACATTCATCACCAAATCGCATTCATGAAAAAGGTGCGCGGCTTTACTGACGCGCCTGACGTGGTCACGGTGGGCGTGGTGCACGATCTGAATCTCGCCGCCCGCTTTGCCGACCAGATCGTGTTGCTGAACCATGGCCGTGTCGTCGCAACCGGCCCGGCCGTCGAGGTGCTTACAGCCGAACGCATTCGGGATGTGTTCGGGGTGGAGCCGACATTCGTCCCCGTCAAGCAAGCCGGCGTCCATCTCGTCTTCGACTGACAGACGTAACGCTGGCGCGCCCACGGCCGCCGGCAAAAGCACAAAAGCGCGAGCCGGCTTGCTGTTCCTCGTCAACGTGGCGCGCGTTTTTCACATCACACGAGTATGCGGCGCACAGAGATGTCTAAATGGCAACGCCCGCGCGTCGGGCTGGCGCTCTCCGGCGGCGCGGCGCGGGGCGCGGCGCACGTCGGGGTGCTCAAGGTCTTCGTCGAGCACGCCGTTCCCATCGATTGCATAGCGGGCACATCTGCGGGCGCGCTCGTCGGCGGCGCGTTCGCGGCCGGCGTGCCGCTCGCTGAGATCGCAGAGTTCGGGCGCACGATGCGCTGGCGCGATTTCGGCAAGCTGACACTCTCACGGCTCGGCGTGCAGTCGAACGCGCGCATGGAAGAGTACGTGCGCGCGCGCTTCCCCGTGACGCGCTTCGAGCAGATGCCCGTCCCGTTCGCCGCCGTCGCCACAGACCTGCGCACCGGTGCGGCCGTCGTCATGCGCGACGAAGGCGACGTGGCCTTCGCCATCCGCGCGAGTTGCGCGATCCCCGGTTGGTATGTGCCGGTGACGGACGAGCACGGGCGGCAATTGGTGGACGGCGGACTGGTCGCAAACGTGCCGGCGACGGCCGCACGCGAGCTTGGCGCAGACATTGTCATCGCAGTGGACGTGAACGCGGAGGGCGCGAAGTTTTTGGGGCCACCGCTATCGGCCATCGGCGTGCTGTTGCAATCTTTTCTGGTCGTGCAGCGCACGGCGACAGCGAGCGAATGGCGCGCGGCCGACGTGGTCATCGTACCGAAGGTCGGGCACATACGCTGGGACGAGATGACGCGCGCCGATGAGTTGATCTCGGCCGGCGAACAGGCTGCCTTAGAAGCGCTCGATCAGATCAGAGCTTTACTCGCCCCGCCGCCCACGCTTGCAGCAGAACCGACTTGGCTGCAACGCCTCCTGCGCCGGCCCGCGCAGACGCACCGCGCCTAAACTTCTCATCTATTCTCCATGCTAACAATCAGACATGCACGAAAAGCAGTCTCTCGCTCTCCGTCTCAACCGCGCTCACCTGTACCAAAATTAAACGTGCCGGCGCGACAAGCAGCAGTGTGGTCGCCCGGCGTCGCAACGCACATCAGGCCGTAAACCTGCGTCTGACCGCAGCATAGCCACACGCTCCGCCTAATCATTGACCCGCTATGCGCGCTTGGCACAACCATTGCCCAACATCTCTGCGAGCGAAAAGTGAGCAGGGGGCAAGAAGGGCATGAGAGAGTTGACGGACGGACTCGCGCGGCTGGTGGCTATCATCGTGATCTTGATCACGCTCGCCGTCTGGACGACGGCGCTCGCCCTGTGGGCGAATGCGGATGAACCATTGCAGCGTGAACAACTCGCGCCTGTCTCGTCCGCACAGACGCTGGATGTAGCTCGCGCCGCACGCTAACCGGACGCGAAAAGAGAATCCGCGATCGATTGGTCGTTTACTAAACGCACAACAGTTTGCACAGCATGCTCGGACGAGGCCACGCCCTCGTGTGCGTCGTCGTGTATCCGCCGGGCGTTAATTTATGACGATTGAGATCACAAGCGCAGAACACAAGCGCCACCGCATGCGCTTCCGGCGCAGCCGCGAAATACGGGCCGGGATCGAGCGCGCACACCGGCGCACCTTAATTTTGCGTGCGTGCCTCATCGTCCCACTTGTCGCCACTGCGGCTGGCGTCGCCATACTCATCTACTGTTATCAAGCCGCCGCGCAGGTTGTTGACACGCGCATCGCGCACGGCTACCTGACGAGCCGCGCAGGCATCTACGCCGCGCCCCGCGTCTTGCGCGCCGGGCAGAACATTTCGCGCGCGCGGCTGATTGAAACTCTGCGGCGTGCCGGTTACGCCGAGAATGGGACGGGCGACGTGTGGAACGGCGCGTTTGCACTCAAGGACGACCGCCTAGAGATCATGCCGCGTCGCGCCGACGTGACCACGCCCGAAGTTGTCCATGTTGCGTTCGACCGACGCGGGCGCATCAGCGAACTGACGGGCGACGGCATAACGCTCGACGCGTTCGCGCTTGAGCCAGAGACGCTGACGAATGATGGCGCGATGAAGACGGGGCCGCGCGCGGCACTCACGTTCAACGACATCCCGCCCGTACTCATGCATGCGATCCTCGCCATCGAAGACCGACGCTTCTTCGAGCACGGCGGCGTCGATCTCGCTGGCGTGGGGCGCGCGCTCCTGAGTTGGACAAAGCTCAACCCCGAAGATGAGTTGCAACGACAGGGCGGCTCGACCATCACGCAGCAACTCGTCAAGAACACTTATCTCACGCCCGAGCGCACGCTCCAACGCAAGTTCAACGAGGCGCTCTTAGCCACCGCGCTCGAACGCCGCCTCTCGAAACAGGACATCTTCGCGCTCTACTGCAACGAGATTTATCTGGGGCAGCGCGGCGCAGTCGCCGTGCGCGGCGTCGCCGCAGCGGCGCACGTCTATTTCAATAAAGACCTCAAAGATTTGACGCTCGCCGAGGCCGCGACCATCGCTGGCATGATCCAGAGTCCCGCGCGTTACGCGCCCGACCGACACCCGACGGAAGCACGGGCGCGCCGCAACATCGTGCTCGCGGGGATGCTGCGCGCCGGCGCGATCGCGGCCGAGCAAGCCAGCGCGGCCGGTCAAGAGTCAATCTCAATCGCTCCGCTCGCGCCCGACGCACACACGACAGCGCCTTACTTCATCGACTACGTCAACCGGCTCGTCGATGCGCGTCTGCAAACGGACGCGCACACGGACGAGCGTGCGCTGCGCGTCTACACGACGCTCGATCTCGATCTGCAACAGATCGCCGAAGAGACCGTCCAACGGCAACTCGCACGGCTCGCCAAAATTTACAAGGGTAAGACTGCGCCGCAAGTTGCGCTCGTCGCGCTCGACCCTAGCAGCGGGCAGGTGTTGGCGATGGTCGGCGGCGACGATTACGCCGCGACACAACTGAACCGCACGACCGATGCGCGCCGGCAGCCCGGCTCGGTCTTCAAACCGTTCGTCTATGCGACGGCCCTTGAGAGCGGCATCTCGCCCGCCACGATGATCCTCGATGCGCCGCGCACGTTCACATACGACGGGCGCGCCGTCTATCGGCCCGCAAACTACGGCGGCGGCTATTCAATGCGCGAAGTGATGATGCGTTACGGGTTGGTGCATTCGCTCAACGTCGTCACGGTCGACCTCGCCATGCGCACAGGCTTGCAGCGCGTCGCGACGCTCGCCGACCGGTTCGGTCTGCCGCGTCCCGCCGCTTACCCAGCGCTCGCGCTTGGCACGACTGAGGCGACGCCGCTTGAAATAGCCAGTGCCTACACCGCGTTCGCCAATGGCGGCACGCGCGCGCCGGCCGCCGCCATCACACACGCCATCGACGGCGACGGCAAGAGCCTATTGACCGAACTCGCGCCCGCGCCGCAACAAGTTATTCGTCCTTCGACCGCCTACATGATCACCGACGCGCTGACCGACGTGCTCGACGAAGGCACGGCGCACGCGGCGCGCGGTCTGTTGCAGCAGACAATTGCGGCGGGCAAGACCGGCACGTCACGCGATGGCTGGTTCGCGGGCTACACACCGAATCTGGTCTGTGTCGTGTGGGTCGGCTTTGACGACAACAAAGAGTTAGGTCTCACAGGTGCGGCGAGCGCGCTGCCCGTCTGGCAGGAGTTCGTGCAGCAAGCGGTCACGCTCCGCCCCGAACTCGGCGGCGATGCTTTTCTCCGCCCTGACGGCATCACGACCGTCGAGATCGATTCTGACACAGGTCTTCTCGCTTCCCCCGACTGCCCGCACCAACAGCGCATCGCCGTCACGCCCGCGCTCGCACCCGCCGACGTGTGCTTTATGCACCAACCGCCGCTTGAGCTAATTGCGCTCGATGATACGGCGAATAACGTCGATGATTTAGCGCAGCGACCTGTAGTCAAGCGCACCCCCGCTGAGTTGGCTACGATAGACGAACCGCCGCCGCCATTACGCTCTACCACACAGGTTGAGATCGACCGTGACGGGCGCGCACGTCTGGCAAACGATCTACACGTCAACAATCCGCCCCAAGCCCGGCCGCGTTAAACTAAAAATCTTTGCGTCCTGCTTTGCGTCTTTGCGCCCTTGCGTGAGGTTATTCCTTTGCGTGCATAATTCTCACGCAAAGGCGCAAAGCGATGCAAAGCATTGATCTCTAGCCGCGTCGTTCGAGGATGACCTGCGCGACGGCGTGTTCGTTGGTGTGTGAGATAGTGAGGTGCGCGGTGTCAGCGCCGGTCTGTTGCAAGAGTGTGCGCGCTTGATTATGGAAGACGAGCGCGGGCGCGCCCGCCTCGTTTGAGACAACTTCGACGTCCTGCCACTTGAGGCCCCCGCGCCAGCCCGTGCCGAGCGCCTTCAGCGCCGCTTCTTTCGCAGCGAAGCGCGCGGCATAATGTTGTGCGGCGGCCGCGCCGTGCCCCTCGCAGTACGCGCGCTCGCCGGGGGTGAACACACGCGCGACAAAGCGCGACGTGCGCTCGATGATAACGCGCACGCGCCTAACTTCGATCATGTCAATGCCAATGGAAACGATCACAGCAGATCAGACACTCGCGCGCGCGGGCTTCTACTGGCGCACGCGTGATGGTGTACGCGCACTCGTCTGCGCGCCGCTCGAACAAGTTGGTTTCGTCAATGCCTTCTCGACGCGTGTGGGCGGCGTCAGCCCTTTCCCCGCCGACGCGCTCAACCTCGCTGGCTTCAGCGAAGACACGGCCGCAAACATCCACGAAAACCGTCGCCGTTTTTTCCAATTACTGCCCGGCGCGTGGACGCTCGCCGCCGCGTGGCAAGTGCACGGCGCGGATACTTGCGTCGTGCGTGACACAGAAGACGCACGGCGTAGTGAACAGCAACACTGCGATGCGCTGACCACAAACGCGCCCGCCATCCTCGTCGGCGTCAAGACGGCGGACTGCATTCCCATCCTGTTGGGCGATGCGCGCCACCGCGCCTCAGCCGCCGTGCACGCGGGCTGGCGCGGCACAGCGCAGACAATCGTCGGGCACGCGTTAGAGCGCATGCGCGCCGAATACGGGACGCAGCCTGAAGATGTCCATGTTGCTATCGGCCCGGCCGCTTTACAATGCTGCTATGAGATCGGCCGCGAAGTCATCGAAACTTTCCGCGCCAACTTTCCCGCCGCCGACGAATTGTTGATCCCCACCCGCCCCGACCACGCGCGCATCGATCTGCATACAGCCAATCGCCAACAACTGATCAACGCCGGTGTGCCCGCCGCGCAGATTCACACCGCGCCGCTCTGCACCATCTGTCGCCCCGATCTCTTCTTCTCCTACCGCCGCGAGAAAAAACTCTACGGCCGCACGGGCCGGCTGCTCGCCGTGATAGGAAGAGGTCAGAGGTTAGAGGTCAGAGGTCAGTGAAAACGACTCGGCTCTTACTGATCTCTGACCTCTAACCTCTGACCTCTTATCTTCTCCTGCCGCCGAAATACTCGCCGTTGATCCGCTTGACCGAGTCGTTTGCGCCGACGACCGTGATGGGCAGTGTAATGTCGCGCGCGGTGGGCGGATAGCAGACTTCGTTGTTGCAGCTTTGATACTTGACGCGGGCGCGCAATTCGGTCTGGCCTTTATCAAAGTTTGCGGGCACGGTGACGGTGAAGCGCATGACGGCGCGCCCTTCATAGAGCTGCACAGGGTCTTTGCTAAAGCTCAGCTTGCGGACGATAGCGCGCGGGTAAGCGACGGCACTCACGCGCCAACCCTTCGGCGCGTCGATCTTCAACTCGGTCGGGATCAGAAATTTGTTGGTCAGGCGATTGGCATTGACGTGAAAGCCGCCGGGGATGTCGAGCACGACGGCCGCCTGCACGGCACGCCCCTGCTGCGCCTTGTCGGTGGCGAAGACGCCGTTGACGCCGATGTTGGCCTGCGGCATGGGCAGCGGCGCGGCGGCGCGGACAGGCGCGCCGATGAGTAGAGACAGTGTGCAGATGAACGGGGCGATGCGACGGATCAATGTGCGTTGGATCATATCAGTGTTGTGCACCTATCGAGTTGAGCTATCCATGGATCAGCTAATTTGATGTAGCGCAGGCGCGCTCAAGTTGTTCATACCCTGCCGCGCGGCGAGTTGACCGCAGGCGGCATAGATGTCGCGCCCGCGCGGGCGACGCACGAAGGCGTGGACGCCTTTCGCGGCCAGAATTTGTTTGAACCGCTCGACGCGCGCCGGCGGCGAAGGGCGATAGGGCAGAGGGTCGGCCGGATTGTGCGGGATCAAATTGACCTTCGCGCGCAGTTGATAACGATTGAGCAGGTTCGCAAGTTGGCGTGCGTGTTCGTCCGTGTCGTTTATGCCGTCGAGCATGACGTACTCGAATGTGAAGCGCTCGCCCGGTCGCAGAGACTGCTCGAACTCTTTGCACGCGGCCAACAACTCGTCAAGCGGCCACTTCTTGTTGATCGGCATCAACTCGTCGCGCAACTCATCGGTCGGAGCGGCCAACGAGATGGCTAGGTGCGGGCGCGCAGGAAGCGTAGCCAACTCGCGTATGCGCGGCACGATGCCGGCGGTCGAGACGGTAACGCGGTTCGGCACAATGTGCAGACCTTCGGGCGCGGCCATGATGCTGAGCGCTTTCATCAGCGGCTCGAAGGCGAGGAACGGCTCGCCCGCGCCCATGGCCACGAGGTTCGTGCCGCGCGGCGTCTTAACACTTACGCCGTAAGCGTCGTTCAAAGCGATGATGATCTGCTCGACGATCTCGCCGGCCGTTAATGTGCGCAGGAGTCCCAGCTTCGCGGTCAGACAGAAACTGCATTGCAACGGGCAGCCCGATTGCGACGAAAAACAGATCGTGTCGCGCCGCTCTTCCGGGATGAAGACCGTCTCGACCGGCAGCCCGTCATGCGTCTTCATTAAATAACGGCGCGTGCCGTCTTCAGAGAGGTAACGCGACTCGACCGTGAGCGTCGCCGCCGTCGCGCGCTCTTGCAGACGCGCGCGCAAATCCTTCGCCAATTCGGTCATCTCGGCAAACGAGCGCAAGCGCCGCCGGTGGAGCGCCGCGAACAACTGGCGCGCGCGATAGTCCGGCTCGCCAAGTGTCAGCACGAACGCCTGCAACTCGGCCGGCGACAACCCCGTGAGATGTAAACGCTGTGCTGCGACCGGCTTCGTCATTGCACACAATTTTAACATCGCCGCCCCAGCGCAGGACAGTCGCCGCGCCGATACTATGGTTGCAGCGCGCGTTTGTCGGCTATAATCCACCTAACCCCCAGACCTTAAGACCCGTCCAAGTGGCCGAAGCGTTTGAAAGGAGTTAAAACGATGGAGCGAAAAGTCAGACGATTATGTCAAGTAGCACTGTCGGCGCTGATTCTGCTCTGCGTGACGCAGTTCGTGCGGGCGCAAGCGCCGACGCAGGCGCGCGTCGTGGTCACGAACACAACCGCGTCTGAAAGACACGCGGGCGACAACTTTCATTCCAGCTTTGCTGCGGGCGAGTTCGCCTTCGACGGGCGCTTGGTCGTCGAGGGCGCGCCCTTCTCGGCCGTGGCGGTTAAGGAGACGACGCAAACGTTAAGCGACGGGACGCAGGTGGTGCGCCGCCTGACCGCGCGCGTCTATCGCGACAGCGCGGGGCGCACGCGGACTGAAACAGTGCGCGGCGGCCCGCAAGGTCCTGCGGCCGGCGTGCCGATGATCTACGATGCGCCGATGGGCGCGGTCTACATGCTCAGTCCGAGCCGGCACACCGCGCTCCAACTGTCGGCCGGCGCGGCGCGACAAGGCAACGTCATCACACCGCAGAGTCCGCCGGAAGACATCAAGCAGGTGGTGGGCGACACGGTCGAGTCGTTGGGCACACAGGTGCTCGATGGAGTCACGGCCGAAGGCGTGCGGGTCACCTCCGCAATTCAATTCGATGGATACGCGGATAAGGTCGTCTATGAGCGTTGGTATGCGCAGGAATTACGACGCAACGTGCTGATCAAATGTTCCGACCCGCGCATCGGCACGGCGACATACCGGCTGACCGAGATCAAGCGCGTCGAGCCGGACGCCGTGCTCTTCGTCGTGCCGGCTGATTACACCATCGTGCCGTTCAAAGCCGGGCCGAGCGTCAATCCGGTCAAGGCGCACTATCAGAACTGAAGGCGCGCCGGCCTTCGATAGGTCACTGTCATGAGTTTCTGGGGCAGTGTAACGACGATTTTGGAGAAGCAGTTTGTTGACCGCGCGCTGAACCTGAGCGGGCAGCATCGGGACTTTTTCTGCGAGCGTTGCGGCCGCATTACTGATCACATCTCGATCAGTCACGCGGGGAGTCTGGCGCGCGTGAATCGCGGCGAGCCGCTGCCAATGCGCTTGGTCTCGCGCGTGGTCGGCAAGCTGAACGATCTGAATCCGGTGCAGAACTTGTTGCTCGGTCGGCCCTATCGCTGCGGCACGTGCGGGCGCGAGCGACTGGATTGAGACTTCATTGATGAGTGGCGGCTGAAAGCTGAGCTGGTAGATAATGCAAGCAGAACTGCAAACTTTGATCGCGTTTCTCGCCGAGACGCCGGCGGTCGTGCAACGGTTGACAACTGATCTCAGCGTGGCTGAGCAACGCTGGCAGCCTGCGCCCGCTGAGTTCTCCGCGCTCGCACAAGTTTGCCACCTGCGCGACATCGAGCGCGAAGGCTACACGGTGCGCCTGCGTCGTCTGCTCGCAGAAGATGAGCCGATGCTGCCCGATATAGACGGCGGCCAGTTGGCGCGCGAACGCGATTATCAAAGTCAGGATTTCAACACAGCCCGCGCGGCGTTTGCCGACGCGCGGCGCGCGAACGTCGCGCTGGTCAACACGCTCGCGCCTGCACAATTGGCACGCGCGGGTACGTTGGCGGGCGTCGGGCAGATCACAATCGCGCGCTTGCTGGAGTTGATGCGCGCACACGACGAGGGGCATCGCGCGGAGTTGCAAGCGTTGAGCGCAGCACTGCAAGCGCGCGCAGTAGCTAGGGTGCAGGAGGCCCGACCGCAAGCTTGAGCGCAGAGATCAGATTGGACGAGGTGGAAGTGCGCGTGCTCGGCGCGCTCATCGAGAAGCAGGTGACGACGCCGGAATACTATCCGTTGACGTTGAACGCGCTCGTCCATGCGTGCAATCAAAGCTCGAACCGTGACCCCGTCGTCGCCTATGACGAGCGGACGGTGACGGATGCGTTGGAGCGGCTGCGTGCGAAGAAATTGGCGCGCGTGGTGCAGACGGCCGACGGGCGTGTGCCGAAACACCGGCACGTCTTGAACGAGGCGTTCGAGTTGAAAGCAGCGGAGCTGGCCGTGTTGTGCGTGTTGTTGTTGCGCGGGCCGCAGACCGTCGGCGAATTGCGCGGGCGCACCGAGCGGCTCTACTCGTTCTCCGATCTCGCTTACGTCGAAGGGACGTTGCAAGCGTTGAGCGAGCGGGCGGACGCGCCGCTGGTCGTGCGCCTGCCACGGCTGGCGGGACAGAAAGAGGCGCGCTACGCACACCTCTTGTCCGGCCCCGTCGAGATCACAGAGCAATCGTCGCGCCCGGCGCGGCGCGAAGCGATGAGTGCTGGTGATGACAGACTCGCGCAGCTTGAAAGTGAAGTGGCAACGCTCAAACAAGAATTAGCCGAGCTACGACAACAATTCACCGAATTCAAAAAGCAATTTGAATAATCTCCTTTGCGTCTTTGCGCCTCCAGCGTGAGGTTTCTCTTTTGTCTGCATTTACCTCACGCTGAAGGCGCAAAGACGCAAAGAAAAAGGGCGCAAAATTGTGAAGGCAGGGAATGGACAAGCGGGGGCGCAGGCTGCGCCGGGCATCAGGGTTGGCAAATCGAAGATCGATGGGCGCGGCTGTTTTGCGACCGCGCCGTTTCGCAAGGGGCAGAAGATTGCGGAACTGGTGGGCGAGCGCGTCTCGCGCGTCGAGGCGGCGCGGCGCATGCGCGGGCAACAGCGGCTGCACATCTGCGCGATAGATTCTTACTGGGGCATCGACGGCAGTCGCGGCGGCAACGGCTCGCAGTTCATCAACCACTCGTGCCGCCCCAACTGCTTCGTCAAAATCCTGTACGGGCACATCCTCTTCTTCGCCTTGCGCGACATCGCGCCCGGCGAAGAGATCACGATGGACTACGTCAACTCTTATCACCCGGACGACTACGGCTGTCGCTGCGGCTTGCCCGATTGTCGCGGCACGATCAACCTCGTCGCCGGCAGGAAGAGATAGCGGCTAAAAGTATTAACCCCAAAGACACAAAGGGCACAAAGAAGAGTTAATTATTCTTTGTGCCCTTTGTGTCTTTGGGGTTAATGCTTCGTGCTTCGTTACGGCCGGTCGTTGCTGCCCGGTGCGCCGCTGCCGCCGCCTGAAGGCCGACCTTCCGGATCAAGCAGCGTGATGGTCGTGCCTACATCCGTCAGCGAGCGCAGACCCGGCTCGATCACTTTGCGGTCGCCGACGACGAGGATCGCCATGCGACCGGGATCGAGGTAGCGAGTGGCAACGCGCTCGATGTCCGCGCGCGTGACGGCGCTGATGCGCGCGGTGTAGTGGTTGAAGTAATCGTCAGGCAAGCCGTAGAGCACCACGTCGCTGAGGCGCGCCGCGATCTGTTCCGGCGTCTCGAAGCCGCGCGGGAAGCCGCGCACGAGCGACTGCTTGAAGTAGGTCAATTCCTTGTCCGTCACCGGAATCTCGCCGCGTATGCCGCGCAGCTCTTTCATGAATTCTGCGACCGACTCTTTCGTCACGTTCGTGAAGACGCCCGCGCTCGCCGTGAACGGCCCCGCGCCGCGCCGGTAGTCGAACGAAGAACGCGCGCCGTAGGTGTAGCCTTTGTCCTCGCGCAGATTCAGATTAATGCGCGAGACGAACGCGCCGCCGAGCATCGAGTTCATCACGATCAGCGGGAAGTAGTCGGGCGTCGAGCGCGCAACGCCGACCTGCCCGATCTGTATGACGGACTGTGCCGCGCCGGGCTTGTCCACGATGTAGAGCGTGGAGTGATCGCGCGCGGGCGCTTGCGCGTTCACGTCCACGGCCGCCGGCACATCGCCGCGCTTCCAACCGGCAAACGCGCGTTCGAGTTTCGGCAGGATGGTCGCCGGTGTCACGTCGCCGACGACGACGAGCGCGGCGTTGTTCGGCCGGTAGTAGGTCTCATAGAAGCGCCGCACGTCCACTTCGGAGAGAGCAGTGAGCGTCTGCTCGTTGCCGCCGAGCGGGTGGCCGTAAGGATGCTCGCGCCCGTAGAGGAGCGAGGCGTAGACGACGTTGGCGATGGCGTTGGCGTCGTCGCGCTGCTGTTGCAGCGAGGCGAGCCGGCGCGCACGCACGCGGCCGAACTCGGTCGCATCAAAGGCCGGGTTGGTCACTATGTCTGCGTAGATGTCGAGCGCGCGATCAAGATGGCGCGTCAGCGTGAGCAACTCGGCGGTTGATGCGTCCCAATCTGCGCGCGTGCTCACGCGTGAACCGATGGAGGTCAGCGCATCGGAGATTTCCAGCGCGCTGCGCGTCTTCGTGCCCTCGTCCAACAGATCGGCCGTGATGCTGGCTAGACCCGCCGACCCGACCGGATCGGTCGCCCCGCCCGACTTGATGACGAGGTTCATGTTGACGACCGGCAACTCGTGATGCTGGACGATCAAGACTTCGAGACCGTTCGAGAGCTTGCGCCGTTCGAGCAAAGGCATGTGCAGCATCGGATCAGCCTGCGGCTTCGGTAGGTTCGCCTGACTCATTTCCTTTGCGGCTGCGCCACGCTTCTTCTCGCCGCCACCGGGCGCGGCCGTCTGCGGCGGCGCAGAACCGGCGGGCGTCGTGGCGCGCGCTTCGGTCTTAGTCACAGTCTGCGCGCCCGCAGGCTTGTCACCGCTGGCCGCGGCCCCGCCCGCAGGTTGCTGCGCGGCAGCAACTGCCTTCGCTGGCGCTTCGGGCGCGGGTTCGTTCGCGGCCGTCTTGCCCTTCGCGCGCGGCGTGACGGTGAAGACGAGCCGCTTGTCCGTCAGATATTGCTCAGCCATGCGCTGCACGTCTTTGGGCGCGACCGAGCGATAACGCGCGAGGTCGGGTTGGAAGTAATCGGGGCGATTGAGGAATGTGGCGTACTGATTGAGTTGATCGTTTTTGCCGCCGAAGCCGCCGACCGTTTGCAGGCTGTAGATGAAGCCGGACTCGCGCGCGTTATAAGTGCGCTCGATCTCTTCGGCCGTGGGCGGCTCTTGTTTGATCTTCTCGATCTCTTCGTTGATCGCGCCCTCCAACTCGGCGAGCGTCTTGCCGGGCTTGGCGGTGGCAACGATCTGAAACTGCCCGGCCAACTCGCCCGTGTTGTTGAAGGCAAACACGTCCTGCGCGATCTGGCGCTCGTAGACGAGCGTCTTGTAGAGCCGCGACGATTTGCCGCCGCCCAAGATCGACGAGAGAGTATCGGTCGACGCTTCGTCGCCACTGTATTGCGGCTGCGATGTCCAGACCAGATAGATGCGCGGCAGCGCAACGCGATCTTCCAACTCGACGCGCTTCATCTGCGAGATGACCGGCTGCGGCGGATTGAGCGGCGGGAGTTCCGGCCCGCGCTGTATGGGGCCGAAGTATTTCTCGACCCACTGGCGCGCCTGCACCGGGTTGAAATCGCCCGCGATGCACAGGCTCGCGTTGTTCGGCGTGTAGTAGTGGCGGAAGAAGTCGCTGATGTCTTCGCGCGAAGCTTTAGTCAGATCGTCGAGCGAGCCGATGGTCAGCCAGTGATAAGGATGATCCTTCGGGTAGAGCGTCTCGTTGATCTTCGCGCCGATGAGACCATAGGGGCGATTGTCGTAATTCTGCCGCTTCTCGTTCTTCACCACATCGCGCTGGTTCGAGAGCTTCGCCTCGTTCAGCACGTCGAGCAGTCCGCCCATGCGATCCGCTTCCATGAAGAGCGCCAGCTCAAGAAAGTTCGATGGCACGACCTCCCAATAGTTCGTCCGGTCTTGATTGGTCGAACCGTTCAGCGTGCCGCCGGCCTCTTGCACCGGCTTGAAGTAATCGTCGTCGTAGTCCTTCGAGCCTTGAAACATCATGTGCTCGAACAGGTGCGCGTAGCCGGTCTTGCCCGGCGTCTCGTTCTTCGAGCCGACGTGATACCAGAGATTGACACCAACGATGGGCGTCGAGTGATCTTCATGCAGGATCACGCGCAGACCGTTCGCTAGTCTGTATTCGGTGAACTTAATCGGCGGCAGCACGCCGCCCGCCGCGGCCGGCGCACTAGCGGCGCCCCGACCCGACTTGGGCTTACTCTTTTGCGCGAGCGTGGCTATGGGCGCGAGCAGGGCGGCAACGAGCGCCAGCGCGAGCAAACGTTTGCTTCTCATGTTGATACTCCTCCTCAAGCAGCAGGTGGGTGACAGCCTCCGCACACACGCCGGGTGTTGTTCAGGCGCGTGCTTTCGGCTTGTAAATGCGACAAATGAAACCGGGAAACTATGGAACGAATGCGCGCATTCTATCGCGCCGCGCCACCGACCGCAACAGGGCGGCAGCAGTTGTCGGAGCGAAAACTGTCGTGACAAAAAACCGTGTCGGTAACGTTTGTCCGCTAGCCGTTCGGTTTTTAATCCCAGTCAAGCGAGAGAAGCAAGCGATGAAATACGAGCCGGAAGTTTGGCCAAAGGCTTACCGCGCCAGGTTATGCGGCAGGTGTAAGCCGAAGCGCCCAACACTCAATTCTGCGGCGCGGCGGGCGGTATGCCATCCGCCTTATCTTTGCCGCGCAGCCATTGAGCGGGTGCGGCGAGCCGATGGGCCAAAGATTTCAAGCGCGAATCTTTGGCGGGCGGCGGCGCGCCCGCCGACTGATGCGCGGTGCAGAGTTGTTGCGGCTCCGTGCCGCTCGCGTAGGTCATGCGCAACTTATGCGGGCACGCGGCCGTCGCGATCATGTTCGTGGTCGGATCGATTAATAGTGTCACGGTCGGCATAGGCCGCAACGCCTCCGTGTTGCGTGCACGGGCGGCGGGGTCGCTTGGCGGCGCGGGTGCGCTTGCGGTCTGTGACGCTTGCGCCGGTCGCTTCTTAGGCTGCCGCACAGTGCTCGCTGTGCCCGCCTCGTCAACTGCCGTTGCCTGCTCATCTGTGCCGACCTGAGTTTGCGCGGGCGTGGGCTTATCTGCCATCGGCAGGTTTGCTTTGTGTCTCATCCACAGCGCGGTCGTGCCGGCGCAGAGGACAATGAGGAAGACAAGTGCGGGCAGCAAAATCGGTTGTCGTTGTGTGCGGCGCACATCCAGATGGTCGTGCGAAGTGGTTGGTGCGGACGCGGGCGCGGCAGACTGCGGCGGTGCGGACGATGTGTGCGGTGCGCGTGCGCGGCGCATGGTCGCGCCGGAGGTCAACTGCGCATAGGCTTCGTTGATCTCCTTCAACTTCTCCTGCGCCTTCTGTTGCAGGCGCGGGTCGTGCGTGAAGCGATCCGGATGCCAGACCTTCGCCAGATCGCGATAGGCCGCCTTCAGTTCCTGCGCCGATGCCTGTGGCGCAACGCCCAGCACTTCATAGCAACGCTGTAAATCATCCAGCATGTCCGTTAACCCTTCAAGATAGTACGTCGGCCAACCTTGGCACACCCTCTAACCGACGCAGCACGTCCGCCAGACTCGGCACGGGGAAGCCCAAGTAGCGCAGCGCCATGCCAAGACAGACAAGAAAGAGCAACCAACTAAGCGCCACACGCACCAGCCCGCGCCACAACCAACGCACAGGCCACAGCACAAATCGATCAAGCCTTCGCCGCATCCCGCGCGGCTCCTTTCGTTAAGCAACGCCGCGCGCCGGCCCGCGCTCGAATGCGTGCGCGGGCGGCAGCGCAAAGTCGTTGACAAAAAACTTTTGTTGTTGAGGTTAAAGTGGGGCGTCCCGTCCTGACCGAGACTATAAATTAAAATTACAGACGCGGCGCGCGAATGTCAACGGTGATGTGCGCGGCCGCGCACTTTGCAGTGCGCGCCGGTCGTTGTTAGTATCTCGCTTAACACGAAAGCAAAACAGCAGATGGGGCAAGAGATCGATTTCATCGTCGTCGGCAGCGGCATCGCCGGTCTGCGCGCCGCTTTGGAGATCGCCGCCAGCGGTGCGCACGTCGCCGTGTTGACGAAGGAGCGCACGGGCGAGTCGAATACGGAGTATGCGCAGGGCGGCGTCGCGGTCGCGCTCGCCGAAGACGACGAGATCGAGTTGCACGAAGCGGACACGATGGCGGCGGGCGCAGGCGTGTGCGACGCTGAAGCCGTGGGCGTGCTCGTCAGTGAAGGGCGACGCTACATGCGCGAGTTGATCGCGTGGGGCGCGGAGTTCGACCGCGCCGACGGGCAACTGCTCTTCACGCAGGAAGCCGCGCACTCGCGCCGCCGCATACTGCACGCGCACGGCGACGCGACGGGGAGCGAAATAGTCCGCGCGCTCGTCGCCCGCACGCGCACCGAGCCGCTGATTGAATTGCTGCCGCATGCGGGCGTCGAAGAGTTGCTCGTAGCAAGCGGGCGTTGCACGGGCGTGCGCTATCTCGCACCGCGCGTGCGGGCCGCGCTCACTTTGCGGGCGCGCGCGGTTGTGCTGGCGTCGGGTGGCGCGGGGCAGGTCTATCTGCACACGACCAACCCGGCGGGCGCGACGGGCGACGGAATGGCGATGGCTTATGCGGCGGGCGCTGAACTGGCCGACATGGAGTTCGTGCAGTTTCATCCGACGGCCTTGAATGTAATAGGTGCGCCACGTTTTCTCTTGTCCGAAGCGCTGCGCGGCGAGGGCGGCGTATTGCGCAACGAAGAGGGGCGGCGCTTCATGCCGCGTTATCACGAGCGCGCGGAACTCGCGCCACGCGACGTGGTGAGCCGCTCCATCGTCGCAGAGATGCGCCGCACCGCGACGCGCACGGTCTATCTGGACATGACAGACTTGGACGCGCGCTTTGTGCGTGAACGTTTCCCGAAAATCTACGCAACCTGTCTGCGCTATGGTCTCGACCTCACGCGCGAACCCGTCCCCGTCTCGCCTGCCGCGCACTACTCGATGGGCGGCGTGCGCACAGACTTGCACGGGCGCACAACCATCACAGGTCTCTACGCCGCGGGCGAAGTGGCCTGCACGGGTGTGCATGGCGCGAACCGGCTCGCGTCCAACTCGCTGCTCGAAGGTCTCGTCTTCGGCGCGCGCGCCGGCGCAGCGGCCGTCACCGATGGCGCGCACGCGTCTGTCGACACAACACGGAAAGACGAGCAACCGCCGCCGACTGAAGCGGCTGACACTTGGCGCGGCGGCGCGGTCGTGCTCGCGGTGCAAAAGCGCGTGCGGCGTTTGATGTGGGAGCGTGTCGGCATTTTGCGTACACGCGCGGCCCTCACGCGTGCGCTCGCGGAGTTCGAGCAGATCGCGCACGCGCGTCTGCGTCCGCCGTCGCGCAACTTTCTCATCGTCGCCACGCTCATCGCCCGTGCCGCGCTCTGGCGCGAAGAGTCGCGCGGCGCACACTACCGGCTTGATTTCCCCGCACGCGACGACGCGCGCTGGCGCGTTCATTCGATTACGCAGAAGAACACTGGCATCACGGCGAGCGAAAGAATCGATTTCGTCGAGCAAGTGACGGCACACAAATAAACCGTAGGGCAGGGACAAGTCCTCTGCCCGCTTCCGTAATTATGAATACGAGGGCAGAGGACTTGTCCCTGCCCCTATAAATCTATGGCTCACTTCGAACAACTACACGATTGGAATCTGACACCGCGCGAGGCGGTCGAGTTGCAGAAGCAGTTACGTGCGCGCGTGCAGATCAAGCCGCTCAAGCGCAAGATCGAGACGGTCGCGGGCGCGGACATCTCGTTCAATAAGTTTGAGCCGACGGTGTACGCGGGGCTAGTCGTGTTGCGTTTGCCGACGTTGGAAATCGTGGAAGAGGTCAGCGTGGTGAGTGAGACGCGTTTTCCTTACGTGCCGGGGCTGCTGTCGTTTCGCGAGACGCCGTCGGTCTTGGAGGCTTGGGCAAAGTTGAAGACCGAGCCGGACGCGGTCATGTTCGACGGGCAGGGCATCGCGCACCCGCGCCGCGTCGGCATCGCTTCGCACGTCGGGCTGTTGATTAACAGACCAACGTTTGGCTGCGCCAAGTCCGTGCTCGTCGGGAAATATGAAGAGCCGGATGTTGAGCGCGGGAGTTGGACGCCGCTCGTTGATCCGAAAACGCAAGAGACGGTCGGCGCGGCGCTTAGAACGAAGACAAAGGTGCAGCCGATCTTCGTCTCACCGGGTCACTTGATTGATCTGGCCGGCGCGCTTGAGTTGACGCTCGCCTGCGATGGCGGCTATCGCCAGCCTGAGCCGACGCGCCGTGCGCATCACCTCGTCAATGCGCTCCGGCGCGGCGCGCGTGAGGAAACAAGGTCTCTGTTTGATTGATTGTCATGTGGCCGGATTTTCACCACAGAGACACAGAGAACACAGAGGGGGCACAGAGACTTGCATAGCGCTCAAGCCTCCGTGCTCCCTCTATGCGCTCTGTGGTAAATCATACGTTACATGACAGACCGCTTACGCGAAAAAAAAAGACGGGTGACAAGCCTTGAACCTTGTCACCCGTCGTTTGTTATCTGTTGTGCTTGTTTACTGCACAATCGTGAACTTCGCAGCTTGTGCTAGCGATTGACCGGAGACCTGATCACGTATGTGGAGCGTGAGTTGGTAGTCGCCGGGCGTGAGCTTGGCCGATTCGATCATGCGCGCAAGCGTCAAGCGCTGACCGGCGTCGCTCATGCCGCGCCAGTCCTCCGTTAGCTTGCCGATCTCTTTGCCGTCCTTTGAGAGCACGTAGTCGGCATCGACCGCAGGCCTAAGCGTCGTCTGATCGACGCCGGCGTTGTAGACCTGCATATAGACGCCAATGGGATCGCCGCGATGGAAGACGCCGGACACGTTCGGGATCACCTTGTACTGCCCGATGGTGAACATGCCGACCGGAATCTGATCGCCCAGCGTTTGCAGCTTCGCGGCCAAGAGCAGCGTCGAGGTCGAGAGCTGTTTCGCGTCGTACTTCGGCACGGTGAAGCCCTGTTGCCGGATGCGCGTCGCGCCCGACTTAACGTCGCGCACGATCACATCCACCTTGTAAACGCCCGGCGGCAGCGGTACCTGTTTGCCGTAGGCCGACTTGCGCTCCTTGGCGTTGAGCAGCTCTTCGGGCGTGGCGTCGGTTGTGACCGAGTCCTCGAAGATGCCGACGCGGCGACCGTTGACCGACATGATGCGGCCGAAGATGTTCATCTGCGCGCGTTGAATGCCGCCCACGTCCGTGAAGGTCAAATCCTTGTTCTCGGTCTGGATGGTGAAGGCGGTCATCACGCGGTCGTCCGACTGCCTGTAATAGTCAATGCGCAGATCGAAGTCGAGCGGGCTGTCTTCGATAAGCCCCGAGTTGGTCGTGAGTTGGTTCGCCAGTTCTGTGTTCTTGATGGCCGGCGGGCGGTTCAAGTTGGCGAGCTGTGACAGGCGCTCGAACGGGCTGTCCTGTGCGCGATAGTAGTTCGGGCCGTTCACGATGCGGTCGGTCTTGCTCTCCAAGCCCAGTTGCTCGCGCCAGGTCAGACCAGCGCCGGGGATGTTCAGCAGCGCGTCCTTCTCGTCCGGCGAGCGGGCGATGCGATACTCGCCCGAGCCGGTCGGATCGACGAACTCGATCTCGATGCCGGAGCCGACGCCTTCGAGGTAGCGATAGAACCAACGCTCGAACGGATAGGTCGAAGTCTGCCCGCCGCCCTCGTAGCTCTCGCGCTCGTAGGGGCCGCCCGCCGGGTGCGACTCTTTTTCGTTCGGCGGGCCGTACATGATGTAGATGCGACCGCGGTCAGTCTTCCAGCCGGGGATGCCCGAGGCGAAGTGCTCGTTGGCATAGGCGATGCGCTCGTAGTACTCCTCTTTGTACTCGTTCTCTTCGGTGTCCGGGTCAGGGTCGCGCCGCCGCCAGAAATCCTCGATGAACGATTCGCGCTCATCATCGGATACGAGCTTCTTGAAAATTTCGCGCTCTCTGTCCGTGATGATGTAGTTTACGTCTTCGTTCAGCCAATCTTTGTAGACCTTCTTGATCTCAGGTTTCTTGTTGCGCGGGTTCGACATCACATCCTGAGAGGGCGGTTGGTCTTTATCCTTGGCCTTCTTCTGCGCGAGCGCGGCTGGCGGGACGACGAGCGTCAGCGCGAGCAGTACGAGCGGGAGAGCACGCAGCCGGGTGGAACGAGCCATCATAGTAAAACTCCTGTGCAATTTAACGGTTAACGGTTCCAGCGCGAGACGCCGCGCCGCAGAGCTTGTTATCAGCCGACGAACCCCTTGCAATCAAGGTGGATTTTAGTGCCTCAGCGGTACATGGTCAAGATGCGGCGCGGGGCGGGCAAGTTGCCTGAAGAGCAGAGGTTAGAGGTCAGAAGGCAGAGATCAGTAAACGATTTGGTCTAACTGACCTCTAACCTCTAACCTCTATCTTAAAAGCAGAATTGCGCTGCTGCCATTGCTGACAGCAGCGCAACCCCGCGAACTCCTGAAAACCGCCGAAGCGATTTAGGGGAGCGGCGACCCCGACATGTACACACCAATGGATCGCCTGATTTGTATCCCGATTGCGCCGCCATTTGCGGTTTCGACGTGCGCGCCGGTCGGCATCCGCTTTAGGTTTCCCGTTTACGTTCGCCCTCGCGGGCGCGATGCCGTTTGGTTTTTGTTGTGGTGGCTTATTCCTCCACCTCCGGTTACGTTCCGGACAACGAGGTGCAACCGAAGCTGCACGACCTTGCTGCTCAAAGGCTGATCATTTCCTTCGAGTGCCACCCGTTTTTATCCGGGCGCTCAGGCATGTCTGCCGACTCGCCTTAGCCGGCCTTTCGGCCGCAGCACCGGGCGTCATTAGCGAACCGGAAACCGCTTCCCCGTTCACCCTCAAACGATGCGTCGCCGCATCGTCCACCGATCCTAGCGCCGGTCACGATCCCCGTGAGAACCGCGACGTGGACGGGCAATATACGCGCGCGTGTGTGACCTGTCAAGCGGTATTTCGATAAAAGCGAAAACTATTTTTGGAAAGCGTTAACGGATGGCTCGCCTGTGCAATTCTGTCGCCCGAAGGTTCGCTTTTTCGGCTGCTCAACTCGTCGTGCGCGGCCGGCCGAACAGCCACGCGATGAAGATCGAGACGACGTAGAGCACGAGCATCGGCGCGGCGAACAACATCATGTTGGGCACATCGTTGGTCGGCGAGAGCACCGCCGCCGCGATGAGGATCACGATGAGCGATGTCTTCCAGATGCGCAACAGGAGACGCGCGTTGACGATGCCGATGCGCGCCAGCACGTAGGTGATCGCGGGCATCTGGAAGATCGCGCCCATGCCAAGCATGACGAGGATGATGAAGTCGAAATAGTCGTCCGCCTTCAACAGCAGGCGGAAGTCTTGCCCAAGACCGAGCAGATAGCGGGCGGCGGGCGGAAAGATGACGTAGTAAGCGAAGGCCGCGCCGAGCACGAAGGAGATGGTGGACAGACCGATAAACGGTATCGCATAGCCGCGTTCGTGCGGATAGAGACCGGGCGCGACGAAGGCCCAAATTTGCCAGAGCAGGAACGGCACAGAGAGACAGACCGCCGCGTAGAGCGAGACCTTGACGTAGAGCGAAAACGGTTCGAGCGCCGTCGTCACGATCAGTTTGTCGTCGATGCCGGGCAACGCGTCCGGCTTCGCCGTCTCGTCCACGGGCAGGCGCACGCCTTTCGGGATGACGATGTTGCCCGTGATAAGCGGCTCGTCGGTGAACAGCCCGCGCATGCCCTGTGCGTCGCGCGCCACGCGCGCCTCGACGGACGTGCCGGGCGGGATCACGCTCTGCCCGAGCTTCGTTGTTTCCGGAAAGACGTAGCGCCCGGTGTCATTCTCGTTAAGCGCCGCGAGCGAAGTGATAGCCTCTTGGCCTGTCAGCCCGGTGAACTGTATCTGGCGGCGTTGCGCTTCGGCGAGCGCAGTGCGGACGGGGCGCGCGAGGAAGTTGTAGATATAGGCGGAGACGAACCAGCAGGCCGTGAAGGCGATGAAGACGAAGACGATTGAGCGGATGAGGCGGC
Source organism: Pyrinomonadaceae bacterium (assembly GCA_045807745.1). Classification (GTDB taxonomy): domain Bacteria; phylum Acidobacteriota; class Blastocatellia; order Pyrinomonadales; family Pyrinomonadaceae; genus QHXQ01. Next base: position 99,308 of record JBJMGT010000022.1, on the reverse strand, counting down.
GGCGCAACTCGTCCAGATGGTCGAGAAACGACATCTGCCCGCCGAGCTGCGCCTCGCGGTCTGTGTCCTCGCCTCTGTCCAAAAGTGTGGAAGCCATGCGGGTTGCCGCCTGAAGCGCCGGCGCCTACAGCCAGTCGCTCTTGCCCGTCGATTCCGGCGCGGGCGCAATTACAGGCGCAACGTCCGTGTCCGCGCCGCGCGCGATCTGGGCCCCATCACGTGGCGGCAAGGTCGTGCTCGGCGTGATGGTGTGTTCGGGCATCTGCGTCGCTGGGTCGGGCGCATCGATCATGGCCCGCTCGACCTGCTCCTGCTGCGTGACGCGATCCACCTCGACCTCGCGCTCCCACGTCCGCTTGAAATCATCCGAGGCGCGTTTGAACTCATTCAAGCTCTTGCCCAGCGAGCGCGCCAACTCTGGCAACTTGCGCGGCCCGAATACGATGAGCGCCACGACGAGGATGACCAGCAACTCGGTTGTGCCGACTGATTCAAGAAAAAGTAGTGCCATTAGAATAGTCTGGAGTCTGGAGTCTGGAGTCTGGAGTCAGCCCACAAGACTTTAGACTCCAGACTCCAGACTATTTTTCTATGCCGTAATCCGGCGGATAATAGATGACCTCGACGATCTGTCCGCCCACGCCCTTCGTGTAGAACGAGACGGTGCGGTCGCGGTGTTCTTTCAAAGGGCGTTGCTCGCGTTGCGCCGCTTCTTCCAAAGCCGCGCGTGTCTCGACGCGCAGACCCATGTGCGGCGGATGCTTCGAGCCGGGGCCTAAGAGCGCTACGCCAAAGCCGCGCGCGTCCCTGAGCATCGCCCAGTCGTGATAGAGCGTCTCCACGCGAAAGCCGATCCGCTCGTACTCGCGCACGTCGCCCGCCAAGTCTGCCGATGGCAGCGCAACGTGATCCACCACGCCGCCGAAACGCAACTCTGACTGCTCCGTCTGTTTCGCCTCCAAGTACATAATAAACCTCACAAAATGATGGACTAAGCTTGCGGCATGTAGGAGAAAGAACATGAACTTTAAGCCGCTCCTTTCATGTCGCCGCCCTTGTCCTCACTCTGGCCACGCTGCGCCGTAACGCTCGCTGAACACGATGCGGTCGAGCGCGAAGCGACCAGGATAGGCTTTGTCCGGTGCTTGCGCGCGCCCGATGCCGAGCAGCGCAACGACCTCCGCCTCTTCGGGCACGTCGAACTCGCGCTTGACTGCTGCGGCGTCGAAGCCTTCCATCGGCGCGGTGTCGAAACCGTAGGCTTCGGCCGCCAGCATCATCGTCGTGAACGCGATCATCGTGTGGCGGGTGACCCAGACGGGCATCGACTGCATGTTGTCAAGAAACTGAAACGCGCCGTCGCGTGCCTGCTGCCAGCTATCGACTTTGCCCGCGCCGCGCGCTGCGCCCTCTTGGAAAACTTCGTCGGCCGTCCTCTTCCATTCCTGTTTCATGCCCAGCGCGATGACAACGACCGGCGCTTGCCCGACCTTCGGCTGATTGAAAGCGGCTCCCATCAGCCGCTTACGGTTCGCTTCATCGCGCACGACGATGAAGCGCCACGGTTGCAGGTTGTAACCCGAAGGCGCTTGCGCCGCGACGCGCAGGATCGCGTTCAAGTATTCTTCGGGTACTTCGTCCGGTAGAAATTGATTCGTCGCGCGCCGCTCCAAGACGACCTCCGTGAGCGGCTTCAAAGGTTTCCCGTCCGGCTGCGTCGCCGGCAAGTGCTGTGGCTTGTCCTGCATCATGCCCCCTTGTTGTCTGTTTGAGTTGGCCACGACGATTGTAGCGCGACACAAGAGGAAGGCAAAGGGAGTAGGCGGAGGCAAGAGGCAATTCAGGCGCAAGCAAGGATAGCAAAAAAGCAGTGAGCCATGTTTCCAGCTCACTGCCTACTGCTGACTGCTTACTTGCTTTTAATGTCCGGCGGCGGCACTGACGGCGCGGACGCGTGCGGCTGCGGCGGGGCGACGCTCGTGCTTGGCACAGGCGCGGGCAAGGGCCTGCTCGACGCGCGGCGCGACGTTGCACTCAGGCTGGCGACAGACGGCCGCCAACTCTGAGATCACCAGATAGCGCGCGCGCTCCAACATGCGTTGTTCACGGAACGAGAGTGGTTTAAGGTGGCTCAGGTAGGTCAAGTGCTTCAAGACCCCCGCGACCTCGAAGATGTCGCCGGTGCGCATACGTTCGGAGAACTCTTTGAAGCGATCCTTCCAATCGTTGGGGGCGGGCGTGAAGTCGTCGCCCAAAGTCTTTAGCAGCAGCTCGCACGCGCCCGAAGAGATGGGCGAGCGCAAGCCCACTTCGCCCGCGTTGGCGACGGGCACGAGCACGACCGAATTGGTGGCAGCAAGCCGGAGCGTGTAGAAGGGCAGGGAACTAGCGCCGATCTGTTTCTGCTCGATCTGTTCGATGATACCGATGCCGTGATTTGGGTACACGACTTTCTGTCCGACCTTAAAGCCCACTCCACACCTCCTAATTAACTTTACACATGATAAGGCACGCCGCACCGCGCAGTTTAATTTGCAGGCTGAACCCTTGGCTCTTCAGTTGACGCAGGGCGCGTCGGGGATTGACTTGAATCGTCACGAAAGTGTAACGCGCCCCTTCGTGTAACGTCAAGAGTCATGATGAACGAGGCGGGTGGGCGGGCTGAACTAAAAGCTGTCAGTGGTCAGGCATCCGTTGTCCGTTGTTCAACTTTAATATCAACTGCTCAACTCGGCGGTTGAAGACGAATAGCCAGCCAGCAGCCTTGCAAAGGGCGCATGGCAGAGCGGCGCGTATAGCTCTTTGGACTGCCGCCCGACACGGAAAACATCTTGACATATATGTGCTTTTAGATAATATATCGCTATGCAGCATATACATGTACAGATATTGGATCGCGAGTTGAAAAAAGGCAGCGCCGAGTTGTTGGTTCTCTCGTTGGTTGAGGCCCGGGCGCGCCATGGCTATGAGATCAGCAAGCTGATCGAAGCGCGCTCCGATGGCGTACTGCGCTTCAAGGTCGCTTCGCTGTATCCGCTGTTGTACCGGCTAGAAAAACGCGGCTGGATTCAGGGGCGCTGGGTGGAGAAGGCGGGGCAGCGTCGGCGGCGCTATTACAAACTGATGCCCGAAGGTAAGAAAGTGCTGGCGGCGCAACGCAACACATGGCAGTCCTTCGTCGAGGCCATCAGACGCATCACGGAGGCCGAACATGCCTGAATGGCAGCAGGCGCTTCGCCAACAACTGGCTGGCTTACAGCTTGCGCCGACGCGCGAGGCGGAGATCATCGAAGAGCTAGCTCAGCACCTCGATGATCGTTACGAAGAGTTGCGCGTTGGCGGCGCGACTGACGAGGAAGCATACCGCGCCGCGCTCGCCGAGTTGAGCGACAACGAACTGCTGGCGCAGGAACTGCGGCGGGTCGAACAGGCGGCGGTGCAGGAGCCGCTTGTGTTGGGCGCGGCAGGCCGGCGCAACCTGTTGGCCGATCTCTGGCAGGATGTACGCTACGGCTGGCGCATGTTGCGCCGGCAACCCGCCTTCACGCTCGTCGCTGTCTTAACGCTCGCGCTCAGCATCGGCGCGAACACGGCCGTCTTCAGTCTCACCGACGCCTTTCTGTTAAGACTGCTCCCGGTGAAAGACCCGCAGCAGCTTGTCTTCGTGCGCGCGACACGGCCGCGCGGCGGCACGACGGGCAGCTTTCCCGCTGCCATCTATGAACAATTGCGCGCCCTGAATCAGTCATGTGTCGGCCTATTCGCATACGACGATGCGCCCGTCAGTGTCACGATTGACGGCCGGCCCGAAATGGTCAGCGGCGATTTCGTATCGGGTAGTTATTTCGACGTGCTGGGCGTGAGCGCGTTGCTGGGGCGGACTTTCACTGCGGCGGACGACCAACCCGGCCGAGAGGCCACGGCTGTCATTAGCTACAACTATTGGGAGCGCCGCTTTGCGCGCGACCCAAAGGTGATCGGGCAGACGATCTATGTAGGCAAGTTGCCGTTCAGTGTGATCGGTGTCACGCCGCCCGGCTTCTTCGGGCGGAATGTGGCCGGGCATTCGGCTGATCTCGTCCTGCCCATGTTCATGCAGCGTCAGCTTGCGCTCAGAGATCATGACACGATGCAGATCATGGCCCGGCTGAAGCCCGGCATCAGTACTGAGCAGGCCCGCGCCGATCTGGACGTCATTTATCAGCAAGCATTGCTGGCGGCGGCGGGCGCACAGCTGTCACCGCAAGTAGCGCAGGCGCTGCGGGCGCAACGGATCGAACTACAACCGGGGCTGAGAGGCACGGCCAGCGCAAACGATAGTTTTGCGACGGAGCTGCGGATTCTATTGGCGGTCGTTGGCATCGTGCTGCTCATTGCCTGCGTTAACGTCGCACACCTGCTGCTGGCGCGGGCCACAGCGCGGCGGAAAGAGATCGCCGTGCGACTTTCTCTGGGCGCGAATCGCGGCCGGTTGGTGCGCCAGATGCTGACGGAAAGCATCTTGCTAGCGTTGCTGGGCGGAGTGCTGGGCCTGCTCTTTGCGGCGTGGGGCGTGGGCAGTCTGCTAGCCGCGCTCTCTTACGACACGCCCCTAACATTCACCCTCAAACCAGACGCGAAAGTCTTGGTCTTCACTAGCGCTGTGTCGCTGTTGACGGGAATCGTCTTCGGGCTTGCGCCCGCCTTGGCGGCGACGCGAGTTGAGCTGAACACGCTGCTCAAAGGCAACGAAGGCGGCACGGAGACACGTCCCCGTCGCCGCCGGTTGGCAAAGTCGCTGGTCGTCCTGCAAGTGGCGCTGTCGTTGACGCTGCTGATCGGCGCGGGGCTATTGCTCGGCAGTCTGCGCCAACTTTATGAGGTTGACACCGGCTTCGAGCGTGAACGCGTGCTGACGATGTGGATTTTCCCCGCGCTGCTCAGATACGACCACGCGCGGGAGATGCGGCTCTATCAAGAATTGCTCACGAAGATAAACGCGCTGCCCGGCGTGCAAGCAGTCAGCCTGTCTCGTTACTCGCTGACGCTGGGGAAAGGCGGCAACGTCGTCGGCCCACGCTTCTTCGAGACGCTGGGGATCAGACTGCTCAGGGGGCGGGACTTCAATGCTAACGATACCGAGGCCGCGCCCAGAGTCGCCATCATCAGCGAGAGCATGGCCCGCAGCATCTTCCCAAATGAGAATCCGGTCGGGCAGTTACTGCCCGATGAATTTAACACCGCCGGCACAGACACAGAGATCATCGGCGTCGTCAGCGACATCAGAAATCGGTTGCGGCAACAGACTTGGGGCGCGGATGTTTACGTCCCTTACATGCAAGTGCCGCCGGGCGCACTGGGTCAAGTCAAACTCTTCGTCCGCACCGTGGGCGCGCCGGCGAGCATCGTGCCGGTGCTCAGGCGCGAAGTCGCAGCCGTTGAGCCGGACTTGGTCTTACACAACATCCAGACGCAGGGCGAAGAACTGCAAGGGTTCGTCGGCGGCGAGCGAGCTTTGGCGACACTCTTAAGTTTCTTCGGCGCGCTCGCGCTCATGCTCGCGGCGATTGGCCTGTACGGGACGATGGCCTATGCGGTGGGGCGGCGGACAAAAGAGTTCGGCATCCGCATGACGCTCGGCGCGCAAAGGCACGCCATCCTCTGGTTGGTGCTGCGCGAGACACTGGCCTTAGTCGCGCTGGGCATTGTCGTCGGCATCCCTGTGGCCCTCTTGACCACACGCCTGATCGCGCGTCTGCTCTTCGGCGTGCGGCCGACCGATCCCGTAACGATCACGCTCGCCGTCCTGACGATGTTGACGGTGGCTTTAGTGGCCGGCTACTTACCGGCGCACCGGGCGACGAAGGTCGATCCGATGGTGGCGTTGCGGTACGAGTAACGCAACTCGGCTGCGCCGGCCGAAAAGTTTTCTGCTGTAGCACCTCGACCGAAAGGAGTGTTCCAATGAAAAGCAGAGTAGCGGTATTTGCGATAGCGCTTGTGCTCCTTGTCGTCCAACCGGCGCGCGCCGCCGACGTAACCGGCAAGTGGATCGCACAGTTGCCGGGTCGAGGGCACAGCCAGCGCACGATTATCTTTAACTTCAAGGTCGGAGGCACAAAGCTGACGGGCAGTGTGTCGGGGACAGACATCCCTATCATCGAAGGTCAAATCAACGGCGATGAACTTTCCTTCGTTGTGGTCACGAAGGCCGCGGGCCGGAAGGTCGGTTGGCACTACGCGGGCAAGGTTGCCGGCAACGAGATCAAATTCACGCGCACGCGAGAGGCCACCGGCGGCGAGGTGGTGGAGTTTACCGCCCGGCGCGCGGCGTAGGGGTAGCTTTAGCAGGCATCAAGCAGCGCTCGCTGTTTCTTCATGTGGTAGGTCAATGGTGAAGATCGAGCCTGTGCCGGGCGTTGATTGCACGGTTACCTCGCCGCCGTGTGCGCGGGCGAGGTGTTTGACGATGGCGAGACCCAGCCCTGTGCCACCCAGCGCGCGCGAGCGGGCGCGGTCAACGCGATAGAAGCGCTCGAAGATACGCTTGCTGTGTTCGGGCGCAATACCGTCGCCGGTGTCCGTGACGGTGATGCGGTCGCGCGCGTTCGTCAGCTCATGCGCGACGACCACCCGGCCGCCCGGCCGGTTGAACTTGATCGCATTGTCGGTCAGGTTCGTCAACATCTGTTCCAGCCGGCGTGCATCCGCCTGCACCACGACGCCCGCGTCGATCTCGTTATGCAGTACAACTTCGCGTTCGGCGGCGCGCGCGGCGAGTGCGGTCAACACATCCTGCACGAGTCCGCGCAGGTGTACAGCCGCGCGCTCGACCTGCACCATGCCCGCTTCGATGGCCGACAACTCAAGGATGTCGTCGATCAGCGTGTGCATGCGCGCGGCGTTGCGATCAATGATCGAGAGGAAGCGGCGATTGTGTGCATCGTCGTCGAGCGCGCCCGCGTCGAGCGTCTCGACGAAGGTGCGAATCGCGGTCAAAGGTGTGCGCAGTTCATGCGAGACGTTCGAGAGAAATTCCTGCCGCACGTGCTCCAAGCGTTCGAGCCGCGTGATGTCGAAGAAGACGCCGATTGCGCCGCGCACAGTGCCGTTGCCCGACCCGTCCGGCTCGAACGGTGCGACGCGCAGATCGAACGCGCGCCTGTCCGCTTCCGTCGTCTCGAACTTGGCCTCGACGCGCTCGCCACGCAACAGCGCCGCGCTGAAGGCGTTCAAGACGGCCGGGTTGCGCGTCAGCTCAGTCAACCGGCGCGCGTTCAAGGGCGCGCCGCCCCCGGCGCCAAAGATGTCGCCCGCCGCGCGGTTCGAGAGCAGCACGCGCATGTCCGCGTCCACCACCACCAGCCCCTCGCGCATGCTATGCAGCATCGCTTCGAGCAACTCATGGGCGGGCAGCGCCGCGTTGAGACTCGTCGCCACCACCCGCGACATCTGTTTCGCGTCCCCCTCGCCACTCAACGCACCGGCGGCGACAGGCTGCGCTTGCGTCCGCGCATCGCGCCACAGCCACGCCGCCCCCGCGCCCGCGAGCGCACAGCCCAACGCTACACCCGCCGCCCACGGTTGCCGCAAAAAAAGTGCGCACGCGGCCAGCAACGCCACGCCGCACAAAATTAACGATAGGGCCAGACGCATAAAAGCAGTGACAAGTGACGAGTGACAAGTGACAAGTTAAGACCGCGATTCTAACTCGTTACTTGTCACTCGTCACTTATCACTGCCTGCGAGTTGCCGACGAAACGATAGCCGACACCGACGACCGTCTCGATGCAGTCGCCGCACGCGCCGAGTTTCTGGCGCAGGCGGCGGATGTGTACATCGAGCGTGCGCGAATCGCCGTAGTATTGATAGCCCCAGACGCTGTCGAGAATTTGTTGCCGCGTCGCGACGCGCGCGCCCGCTTTGGCGAGCATTTCGAGCAGCGCGAACTCTTTGCGCGTGAGCTTCACGCTCGCGCCGTCGCAACGGACGCGCATGTCTGCGAAGTCGATGGTTAGACGACTGTCCGCGTAGCTCGGCACCGTGCCTTCATCGGCGCGGCGCAGCACAGCGCGCACGCGCGCCAGCAGTTCGCGCACGGAGAAAGGCTTCGTGATGTAATCGTCCGCGCCGAGGTCTAGCCCGGCGACGCGATCCGTCTCCGAGGTGCGCGCCGTCAACATGATGATCGGCGTGCGCTTTGTCTGCGGCTCGCGCCGCAAGCGGCGACACAACTCCGTGCCGCTCATGCCCGGCAGCATCAAGTCGAGAATGATGAGCGCGGGCGGGTGGCGCGCGTCGAGCGCCGCCTTCAACCCGGCCTCGCCCGTCGGTACGACGACGGCCTCCAAGCCCTCGCGCGCCAGATTAAACCGCAGCCCCTCCGCGATGTCCGGGTCGTCTTCGACGATGAGCACAAGCTTCGACATAATAAGTGCTGAGTGCTGAGTGCTGAGTGCTGAGTGCTAAGTGATAACTTAACTTAGTACTCAGCACTCAGCACTCAGCACTTTCTCAGTTGCTGTGTTTAATAAACTCCGCTTCGGCCATGTACACGGTCAGTTCGCAGATGTCTGTGACGTAGTCGCCGATGCGCTCGATGTGTTTGGCGACGAAGAGCAGGCGCGCGGCGCGCGGCGTGGTGTCGGGCGCGCGCGTCATCAGCCGGATCAACTCATGGAAGAGCCGGTCGTAGAGCACATCGATCTCGTCATCGCTGGAGATGAGCGCGCGCGCAGTCGTGGCATCGCCGGACGTGAAAGCATCGAGTGCCGCACGCAGCATGCCGGCGGCGTGCTCGGCCATGCGCGGCAGTTCGATGTAAGTCTGCGGCAGTTGCGGCTCGTCGTTCAGATCGAGCGCGGCTCGGGCGATGTTGCAGGCGTGGTCGGCGATGCGCTCTAAGATCGGCGTGATCTTGGCGACGGCGACGACGAAGCGCAGGTCGCGCGCCGCTGGTTGGCGGCGCGCCAGCACATCGATGCACAAGCGGTCGATCTCGACTTCGAGTTGATCGATTGTGTCGTCGTTGCGCAAGACCTCGTGTGCGGTCGCCGAGTCGCGCGCGACGAGCGCGTAGGTTGCGCGCGCCAGCGCCGCCTCTGTCTCGCCGCCTAAGAGCAGCACACGGTTGCGCAAAGATTCGAGATCATCGTCGAGTGCTCTGTGCAGTTCCATAAAAACAGTTTTCAGTTTTGAGTTTTCAGTTTTGAGTTTCAGTTCTTGCGTATTAGTTTTCAATAACGGCCGCGGTCGCTGCTGCTGGAAACTGAAAACTCAAAACTGAAAACTGTCCTCTCACCCGAAGCGCCCCGTGATGTAATCTTCAGTCAGCTTCTCATCCGGCGCGGTGAACACCTTCTCGGTCGGGTTGACTTCGACCAGCTTGCCCAACCAGAAGAAAGCGGTGCGGTCGGAGACGCGCGCTGCCTGCTGCATGTTGTGCGTCACGATCACGATGGTGTAGCGCTCTTTCAACTCTGCGATCAACTCCTCAATCTTCTGTGTAGCCATCGGGTCAAGCGCCGAGGCCGGTTCATCCATCAACAGCACTTCGGGGCGGACGGCCAAGGCGCGCGCGATGCACAGCCGCTGCTGTTGCCCGCCGGAGAGACCGAGTGCCGAAGACTTTAAACGATCCTTCACCTCTGCCCACAGCGCCGCATCGCGCAACGCCTCTTCGATGCGGGCCTGCAACTCGGACTTATTACTGGTCAGCCGGTTAATGCGCAAGCCATACGCGACGTTATCGAAGATCGACTTTGGAAACGGGTTCGACTTCTGAAAGACCATGCCGACCTTGCGCCGGAGCGCGACCACGTCCGTGCCCGGTGCGTAGACGTCCTGCCCATCGACGCACACTTGCCCTGCGGCGCGCGCGCCCGGAATCGTGTCGTTCATCCGGTTGAGCGTGCGCAGGAACGTGGACTTGCCGCAGCCCGACGGCCCGATCAACGCCATCACGATCCGCGCCGGAATGTCGAGCGCGATCTGGTAGAGCGCCTGCGCGTTGCCGTAGAAAAAATTTAACTCGCGCACGCAGACCTTCACAGGCGCGGGCGCAGGCGGCGGCGCGGGCGCGCGCTCGGCGGCACGTTCGGGCGCGACTTGGGGCGGGCTGGGGCTAGGCGCAGTCATGGTGGAAGACATAAGAAGCTATTAGCTGTTAGCTCTCCTCATCGGTGGGCAATACTCAATTGCGGATTGCGGATTGCGGATTCAAAGAGAGAGTTTCTTTAATCCGCAATCCGCAATCCGCAATCTAGCGCAGCGGTTTCCCGCCCGCCGTGATCGAGTTGAGCTTCTGTTCGGCCTGCTGTGCGATCTGCGGCGGGAGCGGTGCGTACTGCAAGTCTCTGGCGAACTGTTCGCCGTCGTGTATGCCCCACCAGAGAAAGTCCACAAGGGCCTTACCCTTCGCGGCGTCTTGCTGCTCCTGATAGATGAGAATGTAGGTGTAGCTCGCAATCGGATAAGCCTGTGCGCCGGCCGCGTCGGTGATCGAAACGCGCAGATCGGCGGGCGTCGTGGCGACCGACTCGGCCGCTGCGGCCGTCACCGCATCGAGCGCCGGCGTGACGAAGTTGCCTGACTTGTTCTTGATCAATGCGACGGGCAGCTTGTTCGGCGCGGCATAGGCCAACTCGACATAACCGATGGTGTTCGGCTGCTGCTTGATTTGGCCGGAGACGCCTTCATTACCTTTGCCGCCTTGCCCGACGGGCCAGTCAATGGACTTGCCCGCGCCCGGCTTCTCTTTCCACGCGGGGCTGACCTTCGCCAGATAATCCGTGAAGACAGCGGTCGTGCCGCTTGCCTCGGCGCGATGCACGACCGCGATGTCCGTGTTGGGCAAAGTCACGCCGGGGTTGTCGGCCTTGATGCGCGCGTCGTCCCAACGTTTGATCTTGCCTAAGAAGATGTCGGCGAGAACGTCGGGCGCGAAGCGTAAGGCCCCGGTGACGCCGGGCAGATTATAAGTAACGACGACCGCGCCGAGCACCGTGGGGATATGCAGGATCGGGGCAGGTGCTTTCTTCAGATCGTCGTCGCTCATCGGCGCATCGGACGCGCCGAAGTCCACGGTCTGCGCCTGTATCTGTTGGATGCCGCCACCCGAACCGATGGATTGATAATCGATCTTGACGTTTGGATTGACTTTGTCGTATTCGCTCAGCCACTTCTGATACAGCGGGTTCGGAAACGTCGCGCCCGCGCCCTTCAGCAGAATCGCCCCGCCGCCATTGCCCGCACTTGTGCTGTCGCCGGTACGCGCGCCGCTACAAGCCGCAGTCAACGCCAGTACTGCGACGGCCAACAGTGCTGCGCCAGTGCGGGCCGGCCTAAACTTGGGGAACATTTGATCGCCTCTCCTCGTCTGGACTGACTTTGCGAGGCGACAGGATAGGTGGCGTGTGTTAACTCGATCTGAACGCAGCGTTAACTTGGCATGAATAATCCCGAGGTGGCGTTAACAGGCTGTTAACGCCACCTCGGGGCAAACGCGAAACGATTCGGGCCGCGCGTTACAGTCTGACAGGTGGTCTAACGGGTGTGGCCGTTGTCGGCGGCGGAGCCTGTTCCGAGGCCGGCAGGCGCGAAGGGTCGGGCACTTCGGGCGACGTGTGCCGATGCACGATCTTCCACGCCATGCCAACGCGGCGGAACACGAGCGTCATGCGACCCGAAGAGGTTTCGGGCGTGTCCTTGTATTCCTGCGTCTGCGTCCACAGACAGGTGATGGCTGCCCCGTCCGCGCCAAACATCTGCGCCTTCACATCGCGCGCTTCGATCTTCACGTCTTTAAGGTCGGGATAGAGACTGGTGTAGTTCGCCTTCATCTGCGCCCAGCCGCGCGTGACCGTGCCGTTATTGTTGAAGATGATGAGCTGCGGCGAGTTCCAATAGAAGTTCATCACCGCGTCTACATCCCGCTTCTCGACCGCGCGCAGCAGTGCGTCAAACGTGGCGCGCACCTCTTGCTCGGCGGCCGATGCGGCCGCACGCGTCGGACTGGTCGGGCGACGTGGGCGCGTGGCGGGCGCGGCCGGCTCGGTCGTGGTCGGCGCGGGCGGCGCAGGCGTGGTCGTGGTTGTCTGCTTCCGCGTCGTCACGGGCCGGCGCGGAGTTGTCTGCGTTGTGGTCGTGCTGCTGTTCGCGTTCTGCGCCAGCCCGGCGGCGGCGAGTGCGAGCACAAGCGCGCTGGTGCTGAATGATTTCTTAAGCATGATAATTACCTCGTAAAAATTTTGCGGCGCAAGCCGTTGGAATGCAAGCCAGCGCCGCGTGTGACGTGAGCATAATTTTTAGACGAGCAACGCGGCCGCGCGCAATCGGCGGACGCTGCGCTCGCGGCCGATGAGCGCGAAGACCTCGAACATCGACGGGCCGACGGCTTGACCCGTGAGCGCGGTACGCGCGGCGTTGATGAACAAGCCCGCTTTGACTCCGTGCTCGTCGGCGCAGGCCCTGAGCGCCGCCTCACTCGTCTCGGCGTTGAACGGCTCGACCTGTGTGAGTTTGTCAGCGAGCGCGGGCAGCAACTCGCGCAGGCGCGGCTCTTTCTTCAAGTTCTTGGCGACCGCTGCGTCGTCGTAAGCAAACTCGTCTGCGAAGTAGGCGCGCCCCTGCCCGGAAAAATCTTTGAGCGTGAAGAAGCGATGGCGGATCGCTTCGACTGTCTGCTCGAACCATGCGAGCTGGTCGGTTTCAAATTCCGTTTGCCAGAGTCCGCTGGCCTCTAACTCGGCGCGGACGAACGGTATTAACTCAGCAAGTGGCAGCGTGCGGATGTACTCGGCGTTCATCCAGAGCGCCTTCTGATCCGTCCACTGGCGCGGGTCGTGCTCGTTGAAGTTGAAGACGGCGGGCGCGCGATGTATGCCGGCGAGCGAGAACTGCGCGACCATCTCTTCGAGCGTCATGATCTCCTGCTCGCTGTGCTCCGGCGACCAGCCCAAGAGCGCGAGGAAGTTGCGAAACGCGGCGGGGATGAAACCGCGATCACGATAGGTCGTCAGCGAGACGACCTCGCCGTGTTTACGTTTGGAGAGTTTTATCTTGTTCGGCGCAAGGATGAGCGGCATGTGTGCGAAGCGCGGGACGCTTGCGCCGAGTGCTTCGTAGATGAGCACCTGCTTGTGCGTGTTCGTCAGGTGATCTTGGCCGCGTATGATATCCGTGATGCCCATCTCGATGTCGTCGCAGACGACCGACAGATTGTAGAGCGGCGACAGATCGCCAGAGCGCAAGAGGACGAGGTCTTCGATCTCCGCGTAGGCGCGCTCCTGCGGCCCGTACACGGCATCGGCGAAATGCGATTTACCTTCGCGCGGCACTTTAAGACGCACCGCGAACGGTTCGCCGGCCGTTGCGCGCGCATTCGATTCGTCAGGCGACAGATCGCGATATGGATTGGCGCGCAGATCGATTCCCTCCTCGGCCCGTGCGCGTGCGCGTTCGCGCCGCTGTTCTTTAACGTGCTTATCATCGCGCGTCTCTTTCGGCGTGAAGTCGCGGTAGGCGCGGCCCGCGTCGAGTAGTTGCAGCGCCGCCGCGCGGTGCTTGTCGGCGTTGGCGGATTGGACAACGATCTCTTCATCATAGTCGCCGATGCCGAGCCACGCGAGACCGTCGAGGATCGATTGCAGCGACTCGTCGGTCGAGCGCTGCAAGTCGGTGTCTTCGATGCGGAGCAGAAACTTGCCGCCGAGTTTGCGCGCGTAGAGCCAGTTGTACAAACCTGTGCGCGCTGCACCGATGTGCAGGTAGCCGGTCGGCGATGGCGCGAAACGAACGCGAACAGACATGATCAAGCAGTGACGAGTGACAAGTGACGAGTGACAAGTTAAGGACTTGTCGCTTGCTCGTCACTCGTCGCTTGTCACTTGTCACTCCTTTTCAGTTCTTCAATCTGCTGGCTCAACGCGTCGAGCCGGGCGAGGAGGTGTTGATGGCGGCTCTGGTCAGTGGACGGCGTCTTGCCTTGCAGGAAGAAGACGCCGCCGGGTTCGAGCGTGCAACTCTCCACTTCGCTTAAGCTAGCGAAGCCCTGCCGGTGCGCAACCGCCTGCAACTCGGATTCGGTCAACAGTTCTCTCGCTAGCGCCTCGCGGCACAGTTGCCCGCCTTCGATCAATAGGCTCGGCGTGCCTTCGAGTATCTGATCGAGCCGCTTGTGCCGGAACAGGAAGCGGACAACCAAATAGTTTAAGACGAGCAGCGTCATCGCACCGACGAGACCGCCGACGAGCGTGTTGTCGGGGCCGATGACCGCGTTCTGCACCGAGTTCGACAGCAGCAGCAGTACGACCAGATCGAACGGGTTCAACTGCGCCAACTCGCGCTTGCCGAAGATGCGCAAGAGCGAGACGAGCGCGACATAGACGACACTAGTGCGGATAACTTTCTCCGCGACCGACATGAGCGTGTCCGGCGCGTGCAGCCGGAGCATGTTGGCCCAGAGCGCTTGATCCCAGAGCCAAGGGGGCAGCAGGGCAGACATCTTGCGGTCACCTCCGCGGGCGTTTGGCAAACAGCAAGCCGGCCTGAGTTTTCCGCCGGCAATAAAATAAGGTTACTCGAACGCCGGTTCAAGTAACCTTCGGTGGCAGATGATTACTGGCGGAGATGGCAGGATTCGAACCTGCGATAGGCTTTTGACCTATAACGGTTTAGCAAACCGCCGCCTTCAGCCACTCGGCCACATCTCCGCGCGCCCTTCGCGAGCGAGCTAGATTCTCTGGTCTGCACGCGTTGCTTGTCAAGTGAAGAGAGCATTAGCTATGGAGCATACAGGATGTTGTTGATCTGCCAGACCCGCCAAGTTCATAATCAAGTAAGAATGACAAGAATTATTTCTATAGAAGCCCTCGCAAGCCATCAGCACACATCTGCGTATGGTCAATATGATGTCGTGATCGAAATCAATGGCATCGCCTATCGCTTGGAATACACCTGTGCGTTTCGGGAGGAAAATGGCCTTCACATCCAAGCTGTTACTTGGAAGCCCGAAGATTCAATATTAGCCGACCACAAGGCGGTGATCTGTTGGTCGTCGCAAGTATCACGGATACCGTAGTGCAATACCACAAGACTAGAGACGTACAGTTTCCGCGAATAATCGCGCAGTAACTATTCGTAAGCCGAGATAGACCATTTGTTCAACAGTGAAAATGACCAACTACTTATGATTTGCCGCGCTATTTGGCGGGCCGCAGAAAATCTGCAACTTTTCACGTTTACCTGTCACTAACTAGGCGGAATGATGGAACGACTGGCCATTGAAGCGGTGCAGGGTGTTGAGGGCACAACGAGCCGGTCGGGCCTGTACGCGAAGCCCCCGATGAATAGTGTCGAGCACCTGATCGCGCGCGCCCGCGAGGGCGACGAGGACTCTTTCCGTCTAATCTTCGAGCGTTACAGCCGGCCCATCATCAGCTTTATCTACGACATGATCGGCGACCGCGCGCACGCTGAAGAACTGACGCAGGAGACCTTTGTCCGCGCCCACCGCCATCTGGGCGCACTGCGCGAAGAGTCAAAGTTTTCGACGTGGCTCTTCAGCATCGCCAAGAACGTGGCGCGCGAGTCTCTGCGCTCGGCGCACAGTCGCAGCCAGCGAGTCAGTCTCGACGACGACGCGGTGTTGGAATTGAGCGACGAAGGGCCTTCGCCGGCCGGCGTGTTGCTCGACAAGGAGTTGAACGAGGTCGTGCGGCGCGCGCTCGCGGGGTTGGAAGAGGACAAACGGGTCGTGTTCGCGCTCAAGGTGTTTCAGCAGCGCAGCTATGAAGAGATAGTGGAGATTACGGGGTTCTCGCTTCCTAAAGTGAAAACCGATCTGCACCGCGCGCGGACTGAATTGCGCCGGCGCATCCGGCCCTATCTGGGGGTGAAAGAATGAAGTGTCAGGAAGTAGCAGCCGTCCTCGCAGATTATTTCGACGGCGAATTGGATGAACGTCACAGCCGCACGGTCGCCGCGCACCTCAGTGCGTGCGCCGAGTGCGCTGAAATGTACGGCGCGTTGCAGCGCGAACAGGACTTGTTCATGCGCTACGAACGCGACGTGGAAGTGACACCGCAACTGTGGCAAGGCGTCGCCGCGCGCATCGCGGCCGACAAGATAGAATTGCAACAGGTCGCCGCCGCACCGCGCGGCACGCGCTTGCGCGATTGGTTAGCTAACACGTTCACCGTCCCGCGCTTCAGCCCCGCGCTCACCGCCGCGCTCGTCCTCGTCGCCGTCGCGTTGACAGTCGGCGCGATGACATTGATGAACAAGCGGGCCAGCACAACCGGCATTGCGACGCAGACACCGACGCCTGCCCCGACGACGAATAAAAATGCAAACGAGTCGCCCACGCAGAACAACACAGCTAACGAGCACGAGCAGCGTGAGCCACAATTGACTGCTGATAATGTTGGCCCCCGGCCGCAACCGAGTGTTGCACCGACGAAGCATGAAGAGAAGCGCGAGAAGACTCTGCCGACGAACGAGGGACTGCGCATTCAGCAAGTAGGATTAAAGCAACCGCTGACACCGCGCGAGCCGACGGCGGAAGACCTTGTGCGCGATGCCGAGGCGAAGTATCAGAAGGCGATTCAGATTCTGTCGCGCGACGTGAATAAACGCCGGCCCGCGCTTGACGCCGAAACACTCGCGCGCTTTGACGACACATTGAAGGTGCTCGACCGCACCATCGCCGAGACACGCCGCGCCGCGCTCGGGCCAGGGAACTCCGATCCGGTGGCCGTCCAGTACATGCTCACAGCCTACGAGAAGAAGGTCGAAGTCATGCGCGAGATGGCCCGCAACTAACAAGCTGTCCGTGGTCAGTCGTCAGTTGTCCGTTGTTCTTCGCGTGCAGGTTGCACGGTGAAGATATAGGCGACGACTGATCGCAACAGAGAACGACTGACCACTGACAACAGACAATGGACTACATCATCATGAAAACTAGAACTCTTAAAACGTTACTCTTCATCTGTGCGCTGGCCTGCGGGCTGGTGCTGCAACCGCTCGCCGCATTCGCGGGCGGGCAGGGCGGGTCGGCGCAGTCCGGCTCGGTCTCGATTAACAACACGGCGGGGCACGTCTCCGTCAAACTCGACCGCGGCAGCAAGGTCGCGATCAGCAATCGCTACGGGCGCATCACGATCAACGGCTGGGATCGCGATACGGTCGAGGCGTCCGCAACGGACGATAAAGGTGTCGCGCAAGCGATTCAGGTCGAACTGACGGCCGACCCGCAAGCGCGCTCCGTCCTTTCGCTCGCCGTCGTTGGGCGCAACCGCGAGCGCACCGGCCCCGGTTATTACATGCCCATGCCTATGTCCGAACTCACGCCCATCGCCAAAGAGAAGATGACGCAGGACATGAGGGAGCGGATCAAAGAGGCCACCAAGTCGGGCGTGATCGTCGTGCCCATGCCCGAAGTGGTCATCGAGCCGAACGTCGTCGTGAAGCGTCGCCCTGATGAGCAGACGCCACCGCCGAGCGCGTCCCAACCCGCACAGCCTGCGCAGCCGACGCCGCGCCCCGCGCCGCGCGCAATACAGCCCGGCGCAAAAGGTATCGGCGTTGGCACAGGCAGCGGTGTAGGCAGCGGCACAGGCAGCGGGATTGGTGGCGGCGTTGAGTCCGGCGTCACGCTCGATGTGAAAGTGCCGCGCTACGCCGAGTTGAGCGGCATCGAAGTGCGCTCCGGCGATCTGTCGATCTCGAACGTGGACGGCCCCATCAATATCACGAGCGGCAACAGCGACATCAAGGTCAGCCGCGTCGGCTCGGTTGAAATACATGCGCGCAGCGGCAGCGTGACGGTTGAAGACGTGACGGGTCTCGCCTACGTCGCCGCCAGCAGCGGCAACATCACCGTCCGGCGCGGGCAGGGCGACGTGCGCGCCGTCTCGATTAACGGCGACATAGACATACAGTGCGTGCGCGGGCGCGTGGACGTGTCGAACGCGCGCGGCGCGATCAAACTCGCCGCCATCAGCGGCGATGTGGACGCGACCACGACCAGTTCCGACATCGTCTATACCGGCCCGATCCAGGACAACGGGCGCTACCGACTGAAATCGGTCGAGGGTGAAGTGCGAATGGCGATCCCTGATAGCTCGCCGGGCTTCACGGCCATGATCTCTTCCTACAACGGCGACGTGCTGACCGACTTTGCGATCCGCAATCAGAACCCGGCCGGACAACCCAACAACCATCGCGTCGAGGCGCGGCAAGGCAACGGCCAAGCGCAGATCACGCTTGACTCGTTCAGCCAACCCGTGCGTCTGACCAAGCTCGCGACGCCGACCACCGTCTGCCAGTAACACCAAGAGCGAGGAAGCAAAAACCATGACCCGCAAACTTATCACCGCCCTCATCTGTGCCTTAATGATCGGCCCGGTAAGCGTTGCGCAGACGCCCGCGCCGGAGCCGCATCCGGTCGTCAGCGTGCGGCCCGCAATCACCATCGCGCCTGATGTGCGCGTTGATCTCTCCGGCATCAACATCGTACCGGCCTTTCGCTTCGAGATGCCAGAGATCACCATCCCGCCCATTCCGCCCATTAACATCGACATCCCCGACATACAGTTCGACGGCCCCGGCTTCTGGTTCGACGACGATCAGACCGAGCGCGAAGAGTTGAAGCAGACCTACTCGCTCTCTGCGGGTGCGCGCGTCGAGTTGTCGAACATCGACGGCCCCGTCCGCATCGAGCCGACCGACGGGAGCGCCGAAGTGCGCATACTTAGTTATGCGTGGGGCGAGACCGCGCGCAAGCTGGCCGTCGAGAGCACGGGCAACAGCCTGACCATCCGTGGCCCTGAAGCGAACGCGCGCGATTATGACGACACGCGCCACAGCGTCACGTTGAAACTGCCGCGCCGCGTCGAGTTGACGGTCAACAACGCGCGCGACACCGTCCACGTCGGCGACTTCGACGGCCCCGTGCGCTTGAACGGCGTGAGCGGCGGCGTCTCCATCGCGCAGGCCGCTGGCTCGGCCGACATTTCGCGCGTGAGCGGCAGCGTCGTCGTCAATATGGCGCGCGTCGGCTCAGCGGGCATACGCGTGCAGGACGTGAGCGGCACGGTCTCCGTGCGCTTTCTGGAAGATTTGAACGCGGACTTGCAGACGGCGAACATCAAGGGCAAGGTCTATGTGGAAGTGCCGAACGTGGCCGTGCAGGGCGAGATGAAGAACGCGGACTTCCGCGCGAAGATCGGCACGGGCGGTGCGGCCCTAACAATCTCCGACGTGACCGGCACGGTGCGGCTGGCGCGCGGGCGCAGCGTCTCGGAGTTGCTCACGGCGCTGAAGGCGGGGACTGAGCGCTCGTCCGTGCGCGCGGCCACCGTGCGCGATCTGGCCATGCACGTCTCGCAGCCACAGGCGCGCGCCGCGCTTATCGAAACATTGCAGGCGGGCGAGAACAGCAATATCGACATGACCGCCTCGCGCGCCCTCGCTAACTACGCCAACGAGCCGGACGTGCGCGCCGTCTTCATCAAAGCGGTGGACGCGAGCCACAACGACTCGACGCGCGCGACCATCATGCGTGCGCTGGCGCGCAACTACGCGGGCGACCGCAGCGTGCGCGATCTGCTTCTGCGCGCGCTCGCCACCGACAAGAGCAATCAGGTACGCCAGACCGCAATCAGCGCGCTCGCCAAGAACAACTTGGACGACGCGGACGTGCAGCGCGCGCTGATGGAAGCGTTGCGCTCAGACACAAACGACTCTGTGCGGCTGCGCGCGGCAGGCGCGTTGGCGAAGCGCACGGACAACGGCGAAATCTACGCGCTGCTGGTCGAGACGGCCAAATCTGATCGCAAGCGGAGTATACGCGCGCGTGCACTCGACGGACTCGCGCCACGCCTCGGCGCGCATCCTGAGTTGCGCCCGCTCTTTGTCGGCTACCTCAATGACGAGTCGATCTCGATGCAGTATTACGCGCTCAAGGGTCTGGTCGGCTTAAACGATCCGGCGCTCAAGCAGCAGCTTGTCGATAAGAGCCGCGAGATCATTCTCGCGCAGGGGCGCAGGTACTGGAACGATCAACTCGTCCTGAGCACGCTCATCCTGCTGCGCAAACTCGACCCGCAGGAGGCCGACCGCGCGCTCGAACAGTTGGGCGCAGACCGTGACCGCCGCATGCGTTACTGAGTTGTGCCGGCACGAACGAGTTGCCGTCGTTAATAGCCGCGCCGTCGCCCGTTGCTTTAACGGGTTTGGCGGCGCATTCGCTTATCGTGAAATAATCCGAACCGGCCGTCGCCTTTCTTCGTTCTCCCTCATGAATCACTCGGCAACCTGCTCGGCGGGCGGTATACTTCAGACATTATTCCGGCATCCGGTTGAAGACGGGAGAAGCAACAAATGAAAGGCAGAATCTTTATCGTCCTCGTGCTGGTCGCGGCGGCGTGGATCGTGGGGCGGCAACTCGGCTTCGGCACGAAGGGTGAGGGGCGCTACGAGTTGAATCAAAGCTATCAACTCGCGCCGGGCGCGCGCGTCGAGGTCGCCAACATCAACGGCCCCGTCGAGATTTCAACGACCGACGGCGACACGGCCGAAGTCCACATCGAGATCACTGCGCGCGATGAGGATGCGCTCAGAGCGCACCAGATCAACGTCCAACAGAGCACGTCGAGTCTCTCCGTGCGCGGCGAGAATCGGAACGGCTGGCGCTTCTGGCGCTGGCTCTACGGCGGCGACAATGCGCGCCAGACTGTGACGCTCAAGTTGCCGCGTCAGGTTGAATTTACCGCACGCGGCATTAACGGCCGTGTCATGGTCGGCGACCTGGAAGGCGCGGTGCATATCAGCGGCGTCAACGGTAAGGTCGAGATTGCGCAGGCGACGGGCGCGGCCGACATAAACGGCGTCAACGGCGCGGTCGGTCTCGGCATCACACATCTGGGCAGCGACGGTCTGCGCGTGAGCGGCGTCAACGGGCGCGTCGAACTGCGCTTCGGCGAGGACGTGAACGCAGACCTGAACGTGCATGGCTTAAACGGTAACGTCTCGAACGATCTGTCGGACGTGAAGATCAGACAGGAAGGCCACGGGACATGGAGCGGGCGCATCGGCGCGGGCGGCACGGCGATCACCGTCAACGGCGTCAACGGCAGCGTCCGGCTCACGCGCGACTGAGTGCGGCGACGCACTAAGAGTTTCTGACCTGCTAAACATCCCCACCCCACAAACGGTCGGCGAGTTGCTATAAAACTCGCCGACCGTTTCTCTGATCGGGTTTAATGATTTTGTCGCTGCATGCGTGGCCGGACGTGTTAAGATGCCAGCCCACTTCCCGTCGGCGCGCGGCCCGAGTCCGCCGAGCACGCCGGCTAGTTTGAGCCAGCGCTTTAGCTTCAGAGACACCCGTTGCGATGAACTTCTGGCAGAACGTCCAGACGACCGCAGGCATGACGCAGAGCCACTATCTTGTCTGGCTCGTCATCCTTTTTCTTGTCGCCGCTGCTTTGCTCTACATCTACGTGCCGCTCGAACGCATGCGGCTGCGCACCGCCATCGTGCTCTTCGGCTTGGCCGTCGTCGGGTTTTTTATCGCGGCGGCGTTTGCGCCGCCCAGCGGTGGCCCTGAATCAACTGCTTACAAGTGGATCAAATGGTCGGCGCGGTTTGTCGAGACCGTGGCGATCATCAACGTGGCGAGCGTGCTCGTCTTTGAAGTGTTGTTGGCGGCTGCGCGCTTGCGCCCGCCGCGCATCTTGCGCGACCTGTTGCTCGCGGCCACTTACATCGTTGCCGGCATCGCCCTGCTCACCGAGAGCGGCGTCAACCTAAGCGGTATCATCGTCACCTCGACCGTCATCACTGCGGCGGTCGCGTTCTCTTTGCAGGACACGCTCGGCAACGTCATGGGCGGTCTCGCCTTGCAGATGGAGCGCACCATCACGGTCGGCGATTGGGTGCGCATCGGCACGGACGAGGGGCGTGTGACGGAGATACGCTGGCGGCAGACTTCGATTGAGACGCGTAACTGGGACACGATTGTGATCCCCAATAGCGTCCTGATGCGTAGTCAGGTGACGTTAATGGGCCACCGCACCGCGCAGCCGCGCCAGCAGCGGCGCTGGGTCTATTTCAACGTGGACTTTCGCTACGCGCCGAGCGAGGTGATCGCGGCTGTGGAGACGGCCCTGCGCGCCGAGCCAATCGAGTTTGTCGCGCGCGAGCCTGCGCCACACTGTCTGCTCGTCGATTTCCGCGAGAGCTACGGGCACTACGCGGCGCGCTACTGGATCACCGATCTCGCGCCGACCGACCCAACCGACTCGGTCGTGCGCCACCGCATCTACTTCGCGCTCAAGCGCGCGGGCGTGCCCCTGTCGATCCCCGCGCACATGCTCTTCCTCGAAGAGAACGACGAGACGCGACGCGCGCGCAAGCGCAATGAAGAGAGCACGCGCCGCTGTGAAGCGCTGCGCCGCTGCGAGTTGTTCGCCGCGCTGACCGACGAGGAACGCGCGGAACTGGCCACGCACCTGAACGTCGCACCCTTCGTCCGCGGCGAGGTCATTACAAAGCAGGGCGCGGTCGCACACTGGCTCTACATCATGCGCAAGGGCGAGGCCGAAGTGCGGGTGGCCGTCCCCAACACAGGGCTGAGTCAGCACGTCGCCAATCTGCACGAGAGCGACTTCTTCGGCGAGATGGGTCTGCTGACCGGCGAGCCGCGCACGGCCACGATCATCGCGCTGACCGACGTGGAGTGCTATCGGCTCGACAAGGAAAATTTCCACGCCGTCTTGCAGCGTCGCCCCGAAGTGGCGCAAGACCTCGCGCACGTCCTCGCCCTGCGCCGTGTCGAACTCGATGCCATCGTCGGCGAACTCACCGACGAGGCCAAGCGCCAACGCATGAGCCACCTGCACAACGATCTCTTGGGGCGCATCCGCCACTTCTTCAAGCTCGACAAAAACGCGCGCGCCAACGGCGGATAAAAGAAAAGGATGAAGGATGAAGGATGAAGAAGGCAAATAGCTTTTATTCATCCTTCATCCCTTATCTCTCATCCTTCATCCCTACGCGACTGTATGACCGGAAAAACTTCTGCTATCATCTACGCCTCTTAACAGTGCGGGCGCGCCCGCCACTGCTGTCGAGTTGCCCGCTATAGTCCTATCAGAGGAAGTTCAATCGTAATGCCCCGCCTCAATCTGCGCCAAGCTTGCTCGCTCGGCCTATTCTTCTGTCTGCTGCTCACGGCCGCCGTGCGTGTGCGCGCGCAGAACGATACGATGATGCAGGCGTTCTACTGGGACGTGCCCACGGACGACGTGAATAAAAACGGCGACTGGTGGAACAATCTCGCGGGCCGAGCGCCAGAGATCAAACGCGCCGGTTTCACCGCTGTCTGGACGCCGCCGCCGTCGAAAGGCAACTTCGGCATCTACGACATGGGCTACGGCCTCTTCGATCATTTCGACCTCGGCAATTACACGCAGAAGGGCACGACCGAAACGCGCTTCGGCAGTCGCACCGAGTTGCAAGCGATGATCGCCGCCATGCACGCGCAGGGGCTTGAGGTCTACACTGACACAGTGCTCAATCACGTCTTCACCGACTATCACGAACTTGAACCCAACCCAGCCGTCAAAGCTTACATCGACGGCGAAGCGCATGCGGGCGCAAACCTTGCCTATCCGATCAATGAAGTCGTCTGGCGGATTCCGAACGCGCCCGCCGGCGATTACTACATACAGTTCAAAGGCTACAATCTTAATTGCAGCGATCAGACGCAACGCGGTTATGAAGTCTACGCGACGTGGACGAATCCCGATCCGGCCTACCCTTACGAGCCGAACATTCAGCAGACGCCACCCTATAATTTCGAGGTCGAGCCGAACGACGGCGCGGGCCAGAACAACAACTTTCCCGGCTCAGGCTTACGTATCTGGGGCTTCATGGACAATTGCGGCGACGTGGACGAATACAAGCTTACGCTCGCCGCACCGCACGACATCAATCTCATTCTCGACGCCAAGAGCGGCACTTACGGCTCGACCTTGAACGGCGCCAGTCCCAACAACGGCTACCGCATCATCCACGCCTACGGCCCCGGCAACACGGACTTCGCCCAGACGACCTTGCAGACGTTGACCTACACCGGCATCGACTACCAGGCGAAGTACGGCGTCACGCACACAGGCGCGGGCGAACAGAACTGGACTTGGAACTACACACACTTTCATCCCGTGGACGCGGCCGACTATCTGCAAGCCGACTGTTGCGACGATGTCGTCGTGCCGAACGCAAAAATTTTCGGGCAGGATTTCAACACGTTCGACGCGCGCACGCTCGCGCAGGGCGGTGTCGAGCAGCGGCTGAAACTCTGGGGGCAGTGGCTTGTTAACAACATCGGCTTCGACGGCTACCGGCTCGATTTCGTGCGCGGCTATCAGGAAGATTTCATCGCCGATTGGATCAACAACATGCCGCGCAAGTCGGGCGGTGCGCAGCGCTATGTTGTGGGCGAGTATTTCAGCAGCAACAAGTTTCGTTTGAAGTCTTGGGTCAATGCGCTGGCGGCGCGCGGCGCGGACGCGGACGTGTTCGACTTCAATCTGAAGTTCACCTTGAACAGCTTAGCGAACAGCACGTCTGCCAGCTTCGACATGCGCACGCTCAATCATGCCGGCATGGTGCGCGATGACACGGGCAACAGTCTGTCGGGGCTGGACGTGAACACGTTCGTCGAGAATCACGACACGGGCAAGGATCACAATCAGTGGGTCTTTAAGGATTGGCAACTGCCTTACGCCTACATCCTCTTCGCCGAAGGCCGCCCGACGGTTTTTTATCCGCACTTCTACAACGTCACGCAACAGGCGGACGGCGGCTTCACGACGACCGCGCCCGCGTCGCTGCGCAGCGACATCACGAATCTGATCAACTACCGCCGCACTTTCCTCGACGGCGATATGATCGTCAACAGCGAGACGGGTAACCCGTTTCCCGCGAGCGATGCCGCGAACGTCTATGTCGCGCGGCGGCGCGGCAACACTGCGACAGGGAAACCCGGCGCGCTGCTGGTCTTGAACAACCACGAGACCGACACCAAGTGTCTCTACGTGGACAACGCGCCCGCCGGCTCCGGTTACACCGACTGGGCGACGCAAAAGCTGCACGACTTGATCGGGCACGAGCCGGACACGCAGGTCTTCACAGACGGGCGCGTGCAGGTCTGCGCGCCGCCGCGCGGCTACGCCGTCTACGTCCCGGTCGGGCAGATCAGCAGCCTCTCCATCAACATCTCCGGCCACGTCACGAACACGGTGGACGGCACGCCCGTCAGCGGCGTGACGATCTCGGAGAGTCGCGCCAACAACGTCGAGCGCACGGCCGTGACCGACGCTAACGGCGACTACGCGCTCACCGTCCCGGCCGGGGCTTATTACGTGATTACAGCCGCGAAGCCCGGTTTCAACTTCGCCCCGTATCGCACCTACGTCAACTACCCGACGAGCGATCAAACGATCAACTTCACCACCCAGCAAGCGCCGCCGCTGGCGACGCCCGTGAGCGCTGGCGACGTGCTCATTAGCGAATTCCGTTTGGACGGCCCCAACGGCTTCCCGGACGAGTTCGTCGAGCTTTATAACAACACGAACCAGCCGATCACGGTCGGCGCGACGGACGGCACGGCCGGCTGGGCCGTGGGGCTGGCGCGCACCTGCTCCATCTGCGATCCGAAGGGGCCGCCGCCGTATGATCCGATCTCGCTCTACTTCGTCATCCCGAACGGCACAGTCATCCCCGCGCACGGGCATCTGCTGTGGACGAACACCTACACGGCTAGCAACAACGTCTATCAAGGCTACTCGTTGAAGGACTACGGCGGCCAGAACAAGGCCGTGGGCGACTTGAATGACAATTTCTACTTATTCATCGAAGGCCCCAGCGACGATGAGTTCGACGGCTTCGCCCTCTTTACCAGCACGAATAAAAACAACTGGTCTGTGGCCAACCGGCTCGACGCCGTCGGCGGCGTCTACAACAGCACCTACAACACCCACCCGCTGTTCATCGAAGGCGCGGGCGTCCAACAATACGGCGATTACAACGCGGGCAGTAACGTGCAATACAGTTGGGTACGCCGGCTGGAGACGGGCGTGCCACAGGACACGAACAACAACGTCAACGACTTCGTGCTCGTCTCGAACGTCGGCACGTTCACTACTGATCAAGGCTTCGGCAGCGTCATGCCCGCCATTCTCGGTGCGCCGGGGCCGGAGAACCTGTCGAGTCCTGTGCAGCGCAACGCTGGCGTCAAGCCAGCGCTCATCGATCCGCAACAGCTTTCGACCGCGCTACCTAACCGCGAGCGCGACTTCACGCCCGTCACAAACGGCAGTCAGGGCACGCTCATCATCCGCCGCAAGTTCACCAACAAGACAGGACAGACGGTGACCGCCTTGCGCTTCCGCATCGTGGACGTGACGACTTTGAACACGCCGAATCCCGGCGGTACACAAGCTGACTTGCGCGCGCTCGACTCATCAGACATGACAGTGATGACGACCGGCGGGGGCACGGTGCTGGTTAAAGGCACGTTGGTTGAACAGCCACCGATGCAAACTTCAGGCGGTGGTCTCAATTCGTCGTTCGTGGTTCAGCTTCCGGGCGGAGCGCTCGCGCCGAACGCGAGCATCAACGTGCAGTTCGTCTTAGGTGTGCAGACGAACGGCCGCTTCCGCTTTCTCGTCAACGTCGAAGCCGCGAACGGCGCAGCCAGTGGTGTGCAGAAGGGCGTACATAAGTTCAGCCAGTAGCGCCGCAACAACGCACGTATGCGGTCGGGTCAACGAGGTTTGAGGCAGGAGGCTAATATGCGGAAGATAATCTGGGTCGTGCTGCTATCGGTTAGCATCTGCCCGCTCACGCTGGCGCAGAAAGACAAGCAGCGGCAGCCGTCTGGCCTGAACGTATTCATTGCGCCCTACACCATCTCGGGTCAAGTGACGAACGCGCAGGACGGCATGCCCCTCGCCGGCGTGACTATGACGCAAGGGTGGCTCGGCAACTACCCCACCAGCATCACGACCGACGCCAACGGTCACTACTCGTTTGGCGCGAGTTCTTATAGCGAATTCGACATCACACCTGCAAAGTCCGGCTTCAGCTTCACGCCGGTCAGGGCGGTGGTCTATCGCCCGCAGTCCGACCGGACGATCAACTTCACCGCCCTGCCACCGCCGCCGCCCGGCACACCCGTCAGTGCCGGCGACGTGCTCATCAGCGAGTTCCGCTTGGACGGCCCGAACGGCGCTCAGTCGGACGAGTTCATCGAGTTATACAACAATACGAATCATCCGATCACGGTCGGCACAACGGACGGCTCGCCCGGCTGGGCGGTCGGGTTGGCTTACACCTGTATCATCTGCGGCTACGATCCGCCCGAGGACAATGATCACATCCTCACCTACGTCATCGTCCCCAACGGCACGACCATCCCCGCGCGCGGCCATTGGCTGTGGGCGAACACCCTCACCGACTACGACGGCATCTATAAAGGCTACAGCCTGAAAAACTATGGCGGGACGGACAAGGCCGTGGGCGATGCAAGCGATGGCTTCTTCGTCGGGATTGATTCCAGCGATGATTTCTTCGACGGGATCGCTCTGTTCACCAGCGCCAACCAGAGCAACTGGTCGCTCACAACGCGGCTTGACGCCGTCGGCAGCGACTTCAATAACGTCAGTCGTCTGTCGCTATTCGTCGAAGGCACGGGCATCTCATGCCATGGCGACTACGGTGCCAGCGATCAGTACAGTTGGCTACGCCAGATGACGACCGGCACGCCGCAGGACACCAACAACAACAGCAACGACTTCGTCATCGTCTCGCCCGCCGGGGTGTTCGCCGGGCACGGTGGCGTCAGCACCATCGTCGGCGCACCCGGCCCGGAAAACTTAAGTAGTCCCATCCAGCACAATGCGGATGTCAAAACGGCGCTAATTGATCCGCAACAGCTTTCGACCGCGCCGCCCAACCGCGAGCGCGACACAACGCCGAACGTCTGCGGCAACACCAGCACCTGCGCGCAAGGGACTTTGACCCTCCGCCGCAAGTTCACCAACAAGACCGGCGCGCCCATCTCAACCTTGCGCTTCCGCATCGTGGACATCACCACCTTGCACACGCCCAATCCCGGCGGCGCGCAGGCCGAACTGCGCGCCTTCAATTCGGGCGACGTGACGGTCAGCGTCACGGGCGGAGGCAGCGTCACGGTTAAGGGCACGAGTGTGGAGCAGCCACCCACGCAAAGCATGGGCGGCGGACTCAACTCGTCGCTCGTCGTCGCGTTGTCCGGCGGCGCGCTCGCCCCGAACGCATCAGTGTCAGTGCAGTTCGTCTTAGGTGTCCAACAGAACGGGCGCTATCGCTTCCTCGTCAATGTCGAGGCCGTGACGGGCGCGGGCAACAGTCCGCAGAAGCTTGCGGGCGCACGGCTGAGCAAGTAAAGCCAAACCGCAAGTAAAGCCAAACCGCGCGCGGCGGCCCGCCGGGTGTTTAGTGTGCGCGTGTGCGCGGCAACCAGCGTGGGACGGCGGCGCAGTAGCGTTCGTAAGCTGCACCGAATTTGTGCCTGAGCGTCGGCTCTTCATACAGCAAGACAAAGAGGTTGAAACCGACGAAGACAACGCCCGCGTACCACAGCAGCGTGCGCGCGGCGAAGAGCAACGCCTCGCCGAGCAGGATTGACATCACGCCGACGTACATCGGGTTGCGCACGTAAGCGTAGAGACCGCGCGCCACCAACTCCTTCGGCGGATCAAACGGCGCGGGCGTGCCCCGACCCTTGGTCGCAAAATCCCACGCGCACCACAACTCGATGCACGCGCCGACGATGATCGGCAGCAGCCCCACATAGCGCACCGGGCCGATCTGCGGTGTGCCCGCGCGCCCGGCCAGCAGCCAATAGGGCAGATAGATCGTAACGGTGGCGGGGGCGATGAAGATAAAGATTATAGTTTTGAACAGATTCACGGCGCACCTCCTAAGTCAGAACCGCCTGCCGCAAGCGGGCAGGGCGATTAAGGGATGAAGGATGAGGGATGAGGGATGAATAAGAAGTTGTCCTGTTCATTCCTCATCCTTCATCCTTCATCCCTTGTTTGACTCGACCTGCGAGGTTTGTAAACTCAGCGCACTTCGCCTTCAGCGCCCGGCTCGTTCTCGGTCAACATCTGTTGCCGCATGGCCGCCGCGCCGAGCAAGCCGCCCATGCCCATCGACTCGACGGCCGAGCTGGGTACGAGCATCAACGCGCCCTTCTCCTTCAAGCCCTCGTAGAGCATGTTCATCGCGCGCAGGTGCAAAGCGGTCGGGTTGTCTTTGTAAGAGCGCGCGGCCTGCTCGAACATGTGCGCGATCTCGACTTCGGCCTCGCCCAAGATGATGCGCGCCTGTTTCTCGCGCGACGCCTGTGCCTCGCGCGACATCGCGTCCTGCAAAGAGTCCGGGATGATCACGTCGCGCATCTCGACCGACTGCACCGTCACGCCCCAAGGGTTCGAGCGCTCGTCGATCAACTGCTGCAACTCCGTCTCGATCCGCTCGCGCCCGCGCAATAGCTCCGTCAGCGACGTGCGCCCGATGATGTCGCGCAAGGCCGTCTGCGCGGCCCAACTGACGGCCTGCGGATAGTCCTGCACTTCGAGCGCGGCCTTCTCCGGGTCGTAGACCATCCAGAAGAGCACCGCATCCACGTTCACCGGCACGGTGTCGGACGTTAAAGTCTGCTCGGCGGCAAAGCTCGTCGTGATAATGCGCTGATCGATCCACGCCGAGATCGTGTCGATGAACGGCACGATCCAGAACAGACCGGGGCCGCGCAGACCCACGTAGCGCCCAAGCCGCAGCACGACTGCCTTCTCCCACTGCTTCGCCACCTTCGGCGACTGCGCGAGCAACAATCCCAACAGGACGCCGGCGATTGCGCCGGCCGGGTTCGCCGTCACGACCGTAAAGGCGATGCCCGCCGCGATGGGTGCGAGCAGACAAAGGGCCGCGACGATATTGGTGCGCGGCACATTCGGTGCGGGCAGGTTGCGTCTCCCTGTGATCAAATCTGTAGCGTTAGCCATTGCCTCTCACTCTCCTTCACGGACTCGCCTGCGCAAGATGTCCAACACCTCCGCAGGGGAAAAGCCGAGCGCCGATGCCTCGGCCAAAAAGCGTTCCGTCAGCACGCGCAGGCGTTGCTCCTGCGCCGCCGTGCGCCGCTGCGTCGTCAACTTCGCGCCCTGCGCACGCACAAACGTCCCCACGCCGCGCCGCGTCTCAACCACGCCGGTGCGCTCCAACTCCGCGTACACCTTGGCCACTGTGTTCGCGTTGATCCGCAGGTTCACCGCCAACTGGCGCACGGTCGGGAGTTGATCGCCTATCCGCAGCCGCCCCGTTGCGATGGCGAACCGGATCGCCCGCGCCAACTGCGCATAGAGCGGCGTCGGGTCGCGAGCATCGATGTCGAACGCTTCCATCATTGCCATAATGTACTACGACAATAGTACAACTTAAGTTTCAGCGTCAAGCAAATTCTTAGCCGACCTTGGCCGCACTACCGGGAGCGCGGAGCACCCTACAGCCCGCCATGAGCGCCGAGGGCGCGAATAAAGAAGGCGCAGTTTCAAGCTTGCAATTTAACGAGTGCTTGGAAGCGTGCTCGCGCACGCTTTGGCGGGCACGGATGCCCGCGCTCCCGGCAGTAGGTAGGATTTTATCTATTCTGGGTGAGTGCCGCGCGGGCGGCGCGCACAATGTGCAAGGCTTCCTCAGTTGTATCGGCCAGCGCGGTGAGGTGGCCCATCTTGCGCCCTGTGCGGGCTTCGTGTTTGCCGTAGAGGTGTAGTTTGACGTTAGGCGCGGCACAGGCTGCGCGCCAGTCCGGTTCGCCCTGTTGCCAGAGATCGCCGAGCAGATTGGCCATCGCGGCGGGTCGCAATTGATCCGGCACGCCGAGCGGCAAGCCGCAGACGGCGCGCACCTGTTGCTCGAACTGGCTGGTTACGCAGGCATCAATCGTGAAGTGACCGGAGTTGTGCGGGCGCGGCGCAAGTTCGTTAATGAATAATTTGTCGGCGCACGTTAGAAAGAATTCGACGCAGAGGACGCCGACGACATCGAGGCGTGCGAGCAACTCCTCAGCGATCTCTGTCGCAGCCCGCGCGACGGCGGGCGCGACGTTAGCGGGCGCAATCGTGCAATCGAGTATGTGGCGCTCGTGCCGGTTCTCGACGACGCCGTAGTGGACGGTCGCACCATCGCTCCCGCGCGCGCAGACGACCGAGACCTCGCACACGAAATCGACAAAGGCTTCGAGGATCGCCTCGCGGCCATCGAGCGCGGCGAAGGCTGCTTCGATCTCAGTCTCAGTTTTAATGAGCTGTTGCCCTTTGCCGTCGTAGCCGAAGCCGGCGGTCTTGAGGACGCAGGGCAGCGAGAGCGCGTCGATGCCGGCGCGCAACTCTGCGCGCGTGCTGACGTGGCGGAAAGGCGTGACGGGGAAGCCGGCGTGGGCGAGAAAAGTTTTTTCGCGGAGACGATGCTGCGCCGTGTGTAGCACCGCGCCGGAGGGGCGCACGGGTGCAAACTCCTCGACCGTAGCGACGGTCGCCGCTGGCACGTTCTCAAACTCGAACGTCACGACTTGCACGCGTTGCGCAAACGCACGCACGGCAGCGAGGTCGTCATAGGCGGCGGTGACTTCAACATCGGCGACTTGACCTGTGGGCGTGTCGCTGTCGGGCGAGAAGGTGTGGACGAGGTAGCCCATGCGGCGCGCGGCCATGGCGAACATGCGGCCCAACTGCCCGCTGCCGAGCACGCCGATAGTCGCACCGGGAAGGATAGCAGGTAGGGCTGAGGGCTGAGGGCTGAGGGCTGAAGAAAAAAATGAGGGCTGAACGTTAGACAGTTTTTCACTTATCGTTCCGCGTTCATCCTTCATCGCCTCTTGTTCATCTCTCATCCCTCATCCCTCATCCCTGCTCTTCGAGCGTCGCCGCGCGCACTTGGCGTTCTTGTTCACGCCGGAATGTCTGCAAGCGTGCGCGCAAGGCAGCGTCTTCGTTGGCCAAGATCGCTACGGCCAGCAGCGCCGCGTTCTTTGCGCCGGCCGCGCCGATGGCGAGCGTGCCGACCGGAATGCCGGCAGGCATCTGCACGATGGAGAGGAGCGAGTCCATGCCTTTGAGCGCGCGGCTCTCGACGGGGACGCCGAGCACGGGCAACAAGGTTTGCGCCGCGACCATGCCGGGCAGATGCGCCGCGCCGCCCGCGCCTGCGATGATCACTTTCAAACCGCGCGCTTCCGCCGCGCCCGCAAACTCCGCCATCCAGACGGGCGTCCGATGCGCCGACACGACGTGGCATTCATGCGGCACGCCGAACTCGGTCAACAGTTGGGCCGCGTGCCGCATCGTCTCCCAGTCGGACTTGCTGCCCATGATGACGGCGACGAGCGGCGCGGCTTGCGCAGCGCTTTCTTTGTCGCCCGTTTGCGCTTGCGCATCGCTCATAGATAACGCTCGCGGATGATGCCCACGTGATGTAGTTCGTGGCCCGCGATGATGTGCGCGAGCGCGCGGACGCTGACCTCCGCATTGTTGGCCTTGCCGCGTCGTTGCAGTGCTTCATCGTCGAGCGAGCGGAAGAGTGCGATAGTTGCGGCGCGGACGCTTGCGAATTCCTTGGCGAGCGAGGCGAGTGTGCGCGCGTCGAAGTTGGCGGTGCGCCCGTAGTCGTCCTGATCGTAGCCGGGGAGCGGTGTCTGATCATTGCGTGCAAAGCGCAGCGCGCGATAGGCGAAGATGCGCTCGGTGTCGATGACGTGTCCGACGACGCCTTTAATGCTCCACTTGCCCGGCTCGTATGCGTGGTTGCCTTGCGCCTCGTCCAGCCCGCCGAGCAGCGCGAGCGTGTCCGCGCTCTGGCGCTGCAAGGTTTCGAGCACGTCGCCCGCGGGGACGAGCGCGACGTATTTGTGGTAGTAGGGTAAGTATTCCGACTGTTCGGGGCGGGTGGCTGTTTGCGCTGACATAAATATTCTCCGGCGAGGGGGTTGCTGAAACTCTTTAGCTGAAAAATGTTAGGCGGAGTAAGCGGCCTTACCGTCGAAGTTGCACAGATGCTCGGTCTTGATGAAGTCGAGACCGGCGTCCGCCATGCGCTGTAAGAGCGCGACGATCTGCGCGTGCTCGACTTTGCCCGCGCCGTCTTGCGCCGTGAAGCGACAGCGCCAGTGGTCAGAGCAGAAAGTTTCGGGCAGACCGCTGGGCCAGACCTTGATGCCGCGATTGTGTATGACGGTCAACTTCAGATCGCCCGCGAGTTGTTCCATCTGCGCGCCCAACTCGTCGGGCGTGCTCGCCGTCCAGTCTAAAAAGACATCGACGCCAACCGTCTCTTTGTGCGCGCGCGCGGACGTGCCCGCGCCGTGCGTGCTCGTCGCTGCGCCGCCGCCCGCGTTGTACTTCACGGCCTTTAACGTCTGCGGCATCTGACCTAATCTTTCGACAACTGCTTGCGCGAACTCGCGCGTGCCGACCTTCTGTTTGCTCACGCCCTCTGTGTAGATGTCGTAAGTGTGAACGCCGTCCTCCATCGTGCGCAGCCAAGCGTTGTGCACGCGCTCGGCGATGTCGGCCTGATCGATGTGGACGAGCATCATCACGCCGCCGAGCAGTAGCCCCGAAGGGTTGGCCATGTTCTGCCCCGCACGGCGCGGCGCAGAGCCGTGAATCGCTTCGAACATCGCGGCGATAGTGCCGATGTTGGCCGAACCGGCCAGGCCGACCGAGCCGGCGATCTGTGCGGCTACATCCGAGAGTATGTCGCCGTAGAGATTCGGCATCACGATGACATCAAAGGCTTCGGGCGTGTCGGCCAGCTTCGCCGCGCCAATGTCCACGATCCAGTGCTCCTGCTCGATGTCCTTGTACTCCGCGCCGATCTCGTCGAAGACTTTATGGAACAGCCCGTCGGTCAGCTTCATGATGTTGTCTTTCGTGAAGCACGTGACCTTCCGGCGGTTGTTTCGCCGCGCGTACTCGAACGCGTAGCGCACGATCTTTTCGCTGCCCGGTCGCGAAATGAGTTTCAAGCATTGCACGACCTGCGCGGTCTGTTGATGTTCGATGCCGGCGTAAGTGTCCTCTTCGTTTTCGCGGACGATGACCACGTCCATCTGCGGGTGCTTGGTGGCGACGAACGGATGATAAGCGACGCAGGGCCGAACGTTTGCATAGAGACCGAGCGTCTTGCGCACGGTCACGTTGAGACTCTTGTAGCCGCCGCCTTGCGGTGTGGTGATCGGCGCTTTCAAAAAAACTTTGGTGCGGCGCAAAGATTCCCACGCGCTCGGCTCGATGCCCGTGTCCACGCCGCGTTTGTAGACCTGCTCGCCGATCTCTATGGTCTCGATCTCAACCCGCGCGCCCGCCGCCTTGAGGATGCTGAGCGTCGCGTCCATGATTTCGGGGCCGATGCCGTCGCCGTACGCGACGGTGATAGGTACATTCTGCGCCATTAAGTTTTCCGCAACCTTCCTTGTGGTGTTTAAGCCGAGCAGTAAAAGAGGCGCTAGCTTACTACGACCCGCCCGCCGCCGAAAAGCGTAGGCCGTTCTGCCGGGAGCGCGGGGCATCCTACAGCCCGCCAACGAGCCGCAAGGCGAGTAACGCTATTCGCGCTCACGCGCTCATGACAGGCAGGATGCCTGCGCTCCCGGCATTAAGTTGCACGTCTGCTCAGTGAGCGAGCTTGGTCGAGTAGAGGATGGCGTAAAGCTCGTCCTGATGGGCAGGAAAGTCTTTGCCGCTCGACGAGAGGTTGAGGTTCACCATCTGCGTCTGGCCGTTATATTTGCGATAGGCGAGCCATTGCAGCCGCCGTATGCCGTCCGCGTGCTCCGGGTTGGACTCGCGAAACTGCACGCCCTTCAAGCCGTCCAACTCAAGCCAGCGCAACTCATCAACCTCGCCGTTTTTCTGACGCGTGACCGCGCCATCGTAAAACGCCTTGATGCTAATATCGGTCGGGAAGCTCGCGTCCATCGGCGAGATGCTGGCGTTGAAAAAGGCCCCGTTGCCCGGCGCGCCGTAGTTGAAGTCTTTAGTCTCGACGGTCATCTTGTTCCAGCCCTTCGGCAGCGTCCAAGTGATGTCCTGTTGCTCCCACTTGACCGTCTGCCCGCCGGCGAGCGCCTGAATTTGGGCCGCCGTCGGCACAGGCCGCATCGCACTCGCGCCGCCGGCAGAGACGCCTGAGCCGGCGTCCGAGTCCGTTTTCTTGCCAATCAGACTACAGGCTGACACCGCGATGGCCAGCACCACGAGCAGGGGAAATTTTTTCATGTCGTCAACTCACGTTCGCAAGAGAGTGTATGCAGAGCACACAGCTTCTACGCCAATCAACCGACAGAGTCAACTTAATGCCGGGGGCGTGCGCGTTTAAGTTGTGGGGCCGAGTGCGGGGCTTCAGTGATCTATGATGACATCGACGAGGCGCGCGCCGTCGCCCTTCTTACCCTTCTTCTTCTCGCCCGGCACTAACAGTCCGCCTTCGTCCGCGTCGCCGTCGTGCCCTTTGTGCTTGTGCGCTTGCTTGCGCTCATGCTTGTCAGCGTCGCGTTCGTCCAACTCGTCGCGGCGTACGCGTGCTGCATCAGTACTGCCGTATGCAATCGCAGGGCGCGGCGCTTCCGGCCGCGCCACACGCAGCGCAGGCGCGCTCGGTACAGCTTGCTGCGCACGAGCTGGCGCGCTGTTGTTTGGCGGCTGAGTCATTGGCTGCGGCGCGGCCGGCTGTGCGGCGCGGCTATATAGGAGCGCGGTCGTGCCGACGACCACACCCGCCGTCAACAGGCAGAGCGCGAGCGCCAGCGGCCATGAGCGGCTGAACGCGCGGCGTTGTGTGTGCAGAAAGTCAGACAGACGTGCGCGCCGGCCCATGTGCACTTCCGTGAGCGGCTCGACGGGGCGTGCGGTCTCGGTCTCGACCGCATCAAAACGCGGCGGCACAGGTGTCTCATCCAAGTCGTTCTGCGGCGTCATGTTGTTTGCTGACACGGCGACACGGCGCACAAAGCTGGCCGCGTTTAATACGCCGGACGTTAGCTACTGACATGTGGTCGCAAGAATGGGGCCAAGCCTGTAAGTAAGACCGCACACAGCCGGGAGCGCGGGCATCCCTGCCCGCGCTCCCGGCAGCTGCTTGCTTGTAACAGCCTGCGCCGATGTTATGGCTGCTTGTGTTCGCGGCCCGTCTCTGTTTTGAGTAGCTGACCGTCAACCGCGCTGACGACGACGAGGGTGATCGTGGTGTCGGGCCAGTCGCCGCTAAGGATCATGACGCGATATGCGGGCTGATCCTTTAGGCGCATCAGATTGCTTTCGATTACCGTGCCGGCCTGATAGTTGGTCGCGAGCTGGATCGCCTGCGCCATCGACAGCTTGACCTCTTTCGCCGTGCGGGCGCGCATCTCACGCTCCACTTCCTCTTTCTTGGCCCGCTCCTCGCGCTCGGCGGGCGACAGCGTCGGCTCTTCGCCGCTGCGCCGTTTCATCTGTCGCTCTTCCATCTCACGCTTCTTGCGCACTTCAACCTCCTGCGCTTCCGTGCGCGCAGCCTCCGACCGCTGCTCCTGTCCGACACTGGCCGCCGCAGTGTCCCAACGGTCAAAGCCGATCTCCAAGGCGAAGGTCGTCGCGGCGATGCACGCGACGACGAGCGTGGTCGCGACTGTCAAGCACAACAGTTTCTTCCGCCGCAGGCTCAACTGCGGTCTTCGGCCGAGTAAAGTCATGATTCGTTCCTCCAGTATGTTGGCCCCGTTGATGCCCAACGTGGTCGTGGTCGGATGGCGGCTCAAAGCCGGGATCGCGCTGGCGAGGTGCATAAGTGAGCGCGCATAAGCGTGCGCGCCGAGCAGACGTTCGGTGACAAGTTCGTCGCAGGCTAGTTCCCGTGTCTCGCTGATGCGGCGGCGCACCAGCACCAGTGCGGGGTGAAACGACAGCGGCAGTTGCAGCAGTTCGTAGAAGAGGTTGCAGACGTAATCGCGCCGTCTGATGTGCGCCAACTCATGCCCGACGGCTGCGGCCCAGACCTCCGCGTCCGACTCCTGTAACAGACTCTCCGGCACGACGATGCGCGCGCGGCGCACGCCCACAGTGACGGGCACGGCGACGGCTTGCGAGCAGAGCAACTCGACCTTGCCGCCTGCGAGCGCCTGCCGGTATTGCTCGATGAGTGCGCGGACATGCGCGGGGATGTGTGCGGGCTGCGCGCCGCCGACCAACGCACGCGTCTTGCGCCAAGCGTTCAGCAACTTCGCGGTGCGATAGAGCAGGAACAGGCAGTAAGGGACAAGGAGAAAAACGGCCTGTCGCTTCGTTAGTCTGAGTTGTGAGTCGGCAGTCGCAGCCGGCGACTCGAACTGACCGGCCGGCTGCGCGGGCAGCGCGCGCGGCGTCAACCCTACGCGCTGATTAACCGGCAACTGTTGTAGCAGCGCGTCGGCGTCATTCGTCGTGCGGTTGGCGAGCGTGCTGAAGACCGGCAGGCAGACCGAGAGCAAGAGGGCGGCGACCCACAGCAGATGTTGCTGCCGCGCCGCCGTGCCGCGCAGCAAGCGGGCGCACAAGAGCGCGACCGACGCGACCAGCACGACCTGCCAGCAGGCGTTCAACACGAAGGTCAGCAGCAGTTGGCTAATCTTCTCCATCGTTCTGCTCCTGCGCTGCGGCCACCAGCTTTTGCAACTTCGCGAGCTTCTGTGGGGTCAGGTGTTTGGTCTCGACTAGACTCATGACCAGACTCTCGGCCGAGCCGCCGAAGAGTCGATCAACTATGTCGCTGACGGTGTGGCGGACGACCTGCCGACGGCTCACGGTCGGGGCGTAGAAATAAGCCCGGTCTTTCAACTTGCGCTTCACCTTGCCCTTGCGGTGCAGGATATTCAGCATGGTCTGCACGGTCGTGTAGGCCAACTCCCGCCCCAGCCGCTGCTGCACGGTCTGCACGTTAGCAGCTCCCGTCTCCCAGAGGACGTGCATGATCTCCAGCTCCAGCCGGGTCAGGTGCGCATTTTTAGGTCGAGTCATTAGGCTTGCTCCTAACTTTTTAGGACTATAGGGCCGGCGAGCGGAAGTTGTCAACTAAATTTTTAGGAGTCGCAGGCGCGACAAATGCGGGGGCGTTGATGATGGCCGGCGCTGGTGGCCGCTTGCGCCCTAACCCTTGCTCACCCTGATAAACTTGTGCTAGTGTGCGCGCCGCATCGATTGACCCACGGTTGAAGGCCCCGCGCTACCTGCGCGCTCACGCCGCACCGTTCACACAAGAGAGCCGTAGAGACCGCACTACAGGCGCGCACGTTAATTCCAGTGTCCGTTCAGTGCCTCGCTTGACCACAAAGCATAAGGAGAATTCCCCATGTACAAGCACGCCCCCCGCGCACTCGTGGCGCTCTGCGCCGCCTTCTGCCTAGTCTTTGGCGCGCCGCTCGCCAGCTTCGCCAAAATGCGGCGCACCGCACCGCCTGCGGTTCAGAAGAAGGACGATAAGAAGGACGATAAGAAAGAGGAGAAGAAGGACGAAAAGCCGAAGCTCTCGAAACAGGAGCGCAAGTATCAAGAGATCAAAAAATTCTCGCTTGAGCTTTACAACAAAGACCCGGAGTTCCGCGACGATGTCGAGGATGCTTACCGCGCGAAAATGCGCGAGCACAGCGAGTACGCCTACGATCTCAACACGCGCGACTATGGCGACACGCAGGTCATGCGTAATGGCGACCGGCTGAAAATCTACGACACGCTCTACGACAACCCGCTCGCGCAGGACTACGTGAATCGCGTCGGCCAATCCATCGTGCCCACCAATTCGCAACGCCTCTATGCCTTCAAGATTCTCTTGAACCCCGTGCCGGAGGCGCGCTCGCTCTCGACCGGGACGGTCTATATCTCGACGGGTCTGCTCTCCCAAGTTGATAACGAGGCGCAGCTTGCCTACGTGCTCGGCCACGAGGTCGGACACATCGAGAAAGATCACTGGCACGACGACGTGCTCGTCGCCCAAGGCATCGACCCGTACAACGAAAAGCAGGCGAAGAAGCGCGCCTTCTTGGGTGCGATGATCGGCGCGGCGACGGCCGGTATTGCGGGCGCATCCGGCAGTTCGGGGCAGACCGCGTTGCAGCTCGGGGCGCTCGCCTTCTCGCTCGCGCCGTCGCTGCTGAAGCTCGCTTATTCGGACGCGATCAACTCTTGGGATCGGGTACAGGAAGACGAGGCGGATCAACTCGGGCTGCAATACATGCTGGAGCGGAATTACGATGTGCGCGAAGTGCCGAAGTTCTACGCGAGCCTGGAGCGCACGACCCGGCGCGACAAGCGCGTGGGTTTAGGTTTCATGGCCGATACGGATCGGATCGCCGAGCGCATCGTGCAAGTCAACACCCTCCTCACCGGAGGCTTGGGCGGCTTCGGCAATCGCGCCCTGATCGTCGGCGCGGCTGACTTGGCGGCGCAGCGGATCGAAGCCTCGAATCGATACGACCCAGTCACCTCGGCAACCGAGCCGGGCAAGGCGCTCGATCCGCAACGCGACGCGGCCCAGCGCGCCGCCGCCGCCAACAAGACCATCAACACAAAACTGGCGCAGGAGATCAGAGCCAAGCTTGACGCGGGCGAATTGATCGGCTCGACGGCCGAATTCGAGTCCGTGATGGCCGAGTTGAAGCGCGACAACGGTATCCGCGCCTACTACTACGATATGTTTCAGATGGCGCGCTCCAACCTCGAAGAGTCGTTGCAGATTCGCTCCAACGATCCTTACGCGCACTTCTATTACGGCAAGGTGCTGAAGTTGACGGCGCATAGACCGGCCGAGAAGGTGCGCGCGCTCGCCGAGTTTGCGCGCGCCATCGAACTGGACAAGCGCCGCGTGCTGCCCGAGGCGCGCCTGCACCGCGCGCTCGCGCTCGCCGACAACAAGGATGGCGCGCAGATGGGCGAGATCGTCGCCAGTCTGAAAGAGTACGTCAGTCTCTATCAGCGTGAGCACGGCGGAGGGCTACCGCCCAACATGTCGGTCATCTATGACTACATGCAGGAGGCCGGCGAACTAAATTGGTCTGCGCCACCCGCGATGAACGTCTCGACCAAGAACATCGAGCCGGTCAACGTTGCCGGCTCAGGTGGCGCGGCGAGCGCGCCCGCGCCCGTGCCCGTGAGCGCGCCGACCCGCAGACCGTAGGAAAAAAGGATGAAGGATGAAGGATGAATAAGAAAGCTGGCTCGGATTGAATGTTTTTATTCATCCTTCATCCTTCGGAGATTGTGATGCGTCGTTGGTTATTGGTCGCGATGTTTGTGTGCGCGGGCGTTGCGTTGGCCCTGCCAGCGCTTAAATCCTCTGCGGCCGCGCCCGTGTTGGCCGACGAGGGCGGGCAACGCAAGCCGTTCGCGTTGGAACTGCCCGACCTCAATTCCGGCCCCATCACCGCACCCGAGACGACGATCCCCACGGTCGAGTTGCATACACTCCGTCTGCGGATCGCAAATCCTTATGCCGAAGGGATCAACTACGGCAAAATTTACACCAAGGTCAACGGCGAGTCGGCCGGCACGATCCAGAGCATACGCGCCAGCAGTGCGGGGCACATCGTCGCGCTCGATCTCGACAGCAAGCCGCGCTTCCGTTTGCAGCCCGGCAAGAATGTCATCGAGATCAGCGCGACCGACCGCGACAATCGCTCCTACTATGCTTCCTACGTCCTGATCACCAACAACCGCCCGATGCGCGAACAGAATCTCGCCGCCGTCGCCACGATTGAATCCGTGCCGGTCGAGACGGGCGCGGATCGCCAGCCGCCCATCATCCTCTTGCAACAGCCGACCGGCGCACTGCGGCTTGTCGGCGACACAGGGACGTTCAAGATCGCGGGCTTCGTCAGCGACGACAGCGGCGCGGTCAAGTCGGTCACGATCAACGGCCAACCCGTCCCGCTCGCGGCGGCCGCGCCCGCGACGCGCGGTCTCATGGTCGAACTGACGGCGCAAGCGCAGACTCCGGCCGCCACGCCCGCGAGCAGTGCGCCGCCGAACGCGCAGTCGTTCGAGCGCGCGCTCAACGTGACGGCGCAGACGGAGTCGCTCGTTATCGAAGCGAAGGATGCGGCGGGCAATGTGACGCGCTTGAGCGTGCCCGTCCGGCGGCGCGAGGCGGCCGTCTCCGCGCAGTTCAAGGGGCGCAAGTACGCGCTCATCGTCGGCGTGTCGCGCTACAAATATCACGACGGCGGCTTGCGCGATCTGACCTATCCGGACGCAGACGCACGCGCCGTCCGCGACTTCCTCGCCAGCGCGCAGGGCGGCAACTTTGCGGCCGGCGACATCGTCTATCTCGAAAACGAGCAGGCCACAGTGGACGGCGTGCGCGCCGCGCTCAATCGCTTCCTCCCGCGCGCCGGGGCAAACGATCTGATCTTCATTTTCTTGGCCGGGCACGGCGCGCCCGACCCTTACGCGCCGCAGAACCTCTACTTCATCCTGCACGACACGAAGGTCGCAGACATGCAGAACACCGCGCTGCCGATGACGGAGCTACAGGAAGTTTTGGATCATCAAGTGCGCGCCGAACGCGTCGTCACCTTCGTGGACACGTGCCACAGCGCCGGTCTCTCCGGCGCGCAGATCGTTACGACGCGGGGCTTGGAAAATAATCTGATCAACCTCTACGCCTCGCGCCTCTTCACCGAGACGGGGCGCGCAGTGCTGACCTCTTCAGACGTAAACGAGCTATCGCAGGAAAGCCCGCGCTGGGGCGGCGGGCACGGCATCTTCAGTTGGGCGCTGCTCGAAGGCTTGCGCGGCGAGGCGGACGCCAACTCCGACCGCTTCGTCACCGCCGGCGAACTCTTCAACTACGTCCACGATCGCGTCCGCATCGAAACCGCCTTTCACCAAAACCCCCGCGCCCTCCCCGGTCTCAACCAAGACCTGACGCTCGCCTTCATCGCCTCGAAGTGAAGGCTCTACAATTTTAATTGAGCGGAGAGAGGTGCGTCGATATTACTGCCAGTCTGACAGTAATCACCATAGGTGTCTGATTTCGGTGGGCATGTAAAT
The DNA here is from genome assembly GCA_045807745.1 of Pyrinomonadaceae bacterium. GTDB lineage: Bacteria > Acidobacteriota > Blastocatellia > Pyrinomonadales > Pyrinomonadaceae > QHXQ01. The sequence continues at coordinate 57,159 of JBJMGT010000022.1, read as the reverse complement.
CCGCGAACAAGATAAATGAGTTCTACTGTCCCGTTCATTCTATTACGTTAGGATTAGCTGTAATTCGCGAACCTACCTATCTATGTACTTACACGCAAACATTGACATGATAGAAGTCGAGCCATATATTCTGACGGTCGCAACAAGCATAAAGGTTGGGCTGCTTCCGACCTTTGCATAATAAGTCGGCAATTCCGCCACCCTTCGCCATACCTGACATTTTGTTTGTGCTTGCCTAAGGTATCTCCATTAGAGGTTCGTCATGCGTTTCCGTCTTTTGCCCCCGACCCACCCGGTAAACCGTCAGACTTTAAGCCGCCCCCGCTTTCCATCCATCCGACCGAAAGCCAATGCGGGATCGTCCTCGGGCGGCCACGTCCTGCGGGTACTCTATACGCTCGGTTTGTTGACCCTGCTGCTGGCCTCCGCTCCTTCAGGCGCGCCCGCCGGGGCGCAGGGCGGCAAACCAATCTTGTCGATTACCGCCACGACCCCGACGGCCGGGCCCCAGCCGGGCGTGTTCACTATCACCCGCACGGGTAACACGAGCAGCGCACTGACCATCCCTTACAACATCGGCGGCACCGCGACGCGGGACTTGGATTACACCCTCTCTGGCCCCGCCGGCCTCGACTCGCCCTTCGCCCCCGGCAAGGTAGCGCAGGCTTTCAGTCTCGACGGCTTGGGTCGGTACGCACTATTCCCGAATGACCCCGCGCAAGACCCGACCGCCGAGGCGACCGTTGACGCGTGGGTCTTCTTCAACCAGACGCCCTCGGCGGCGGGGCACATCATGTCCATCATCGCCAAGTCCGACTTCGGCAGAGACCTCGACCTTCAGGCGGAGCAGGATAACCTGTTCCACTTCTACGTTGCCTCTGGGGGGCTGAACGTGGCCTCCACGACCGTTATTCAGTCGGGGCGTTGGTATCACGTCGCGGCCACGTATAAGGCGAACACGGAACTGAAGATGTACGTCAACGGCGTGCTCGAAAACACGCGGGCGATCACAGTGGCGCGCGAGGCGAACGGGAAGCCGCTGGGGATCGGAGAGAGTCTGTTCTTCCGCGGCCGGTTCTTCAAGGGGCTGATTGACGAAGCACACATGTTCAACCGCGCTCTCTCAGCGGCGGAAATCCAATCCATCTTCGCGGCCGACTCAGCCGGGCTGTGTAAGCCCGCGCCGGCGGCCAACTGCTTGACGCCGCCCGCGGGTCTAGTCGGCTGGTGGCCGGGCGACGGGCGGACGGTTGATATCGAGAACGGCAACGCCGGCACGCTATTCGGACTTAACCTGATGATGGGGGCGGGACAGACGAGCCTGACGGTGAACGTCAATCCGACGGGCAGCACTGGGAGCGACGGCAAAAATATCACACTCACCATACTGCCTACCCCGGACGTTTACGATCTCGACGGTCAAGCGAGTTCGGCACTCATCACACTGAGCGGGCAAACCACCTCCAACGACTTTGCCCTTTCGTCCGTCGAACCCAATCGCGGGGGCGACACCGGGAGCATCACGACTACTATCTTCGGACAAGGGATTCTGCCGGGTGCGACGGTGAAACTTGTACGAACCGGACAGCCAGACATTCCCGGCGGCCAAGCCACTGTTACCACCGACGGTTTCTCTGTGACTACTGTTTTTGATCTCACAGGCAAGCCGCAAGGCGGTTATGACGTGATCGTGACTAACCCGGACGGCACATCCCGGCTGCTCGCCAACGGCTTCGCGGTCGAGCCTGCTACACCCGTCCAACTCTTTGGCAAGGTCATTGCGCGCGCGGTGATCAGAATCGGGAACGAGTACCCGTTCTACATCCAGTACGGCAACCGTGGGAACACGGACGCAATAAACGTCCCGCTCTACGTCAGCGTGCCCAACTTCGTCACCATCACGCCTGATACCAATCTACCTTTCCAAGTCGCGCCGGATGGGGATCGCACCCTCGTCACCGTCACGCTACCCAGGATTCGGGCCCGCAGTGATCGGCTGGCTGAGTTCTTCACAGTTAAGATCAAGGTCACCGATCCCAACCAGTTCCACCATATCTTCCAAACCCGCGCCTCAATCGGGCAGCCTTTCACCGCGCCGGCGGCCGGCGTCGCCAAGGATTCGGCAAAGGATGCTGCCCGCGCCGAAGCAGGCACGGTTAGTTTAATCTTGCCGCTGGATGCCCCACCTTCGCCAGCTCCGGCATTTCCGGATACACCTCCGGGCGATACCGACCCGCGCACGCCCAATGATCCGAACGAGAAGGACGGCCCGGCGGGCTTCGGCCCCGCCGGCTTCATCACCGGCGCGGATATCTTCCCCTACGCCATCTACTTCGAGAACAAGGACACGGCCACGCTGCCCGCGCAGGACGTGGTCGTCACCGACCAACTCGACCTGAACCTCGTTGACCTCAGCACCTTCAGCTTCGGCCCCATCTCCTTTGGCAACCGGCATGTGACACCGCCTTTGGGCCAGACACAGTTCGTCACACAGGTTGACTTGCGTCCTGCGAAACAGATCGTCCTGCGCATCACGGGCAAACTCGACACCGCGACAGGACTCTTGACCTGGCGCTTCAACTCGCTCGACCCCGTGACGGGCGGCCCGCCCGACGACCCGCAGGCCGGCTTCCTGCCGCCAAACGTAAATTCGCCCGAAGGACAGGGCGGCATCCTGTTCACAGTCAAACCTAAGCCGGGCCTCGCCACCGGCACAGAGGTGCGCAACAAGGCCCGCATCGTCTTCGACGTGAACCCGTTCATCGACACCGCTGAGTGGCTCAACACGATTGACAACACGCTGCCGGTGAGCCACGTGGCAGCGCTTCCCGCGCGCACGAATACACAGAGCTTCACCCTCAACTGGTCAGGCACGGACGTGGGCGCGAGCGTCGCGGCTTACACCATCTACGTCTCGCAGAACGGCGGCCCCTTCACGCCCTTCTTGACGAATACGACTCTGACTTCGGCAACTTTCACCGGCAACTTCGGTGCAACTTATTCCTTCTACAGCGTCGCCTCCGATCTGGCCGGCAACGTCGAACAGGTGAAGACTGCGGCCGAGGCGACGACCACGCTAGTCGCACCGCCGTTCGTGCAGTTCTCGGCGGCCGCCTACTCTGTGGGCGAGGGGGACGTGCGTGCCCAAGTGACCGTCACGCGCACGGGCGATACTTCCGGCCCGGCTACCGTCGATTACAAGACGACGGACACCGACACCTTCACGGTCAACTGCGCCGCCACGCAAGGCACGGCCTTCGGGCGTTGCGACTTCGCCACCAGCCTCGACACGCTCACGTTCGCGCCGGGCCAGACCTCGAAGACATTCAACGTCCCTATCATTGATGACGCCCACGTCGAAGGCAACGAGACCTTCCAAGTCGGCTTGAGCAACGCAACGGGCGCGAGCTTAGGCACGCCCGCGACAGCCACCGTGACTATCGTGGATAACGACACGGTGGCGGGTGTGAACCCCATCTTCACGAGCGCCTTTTTCGTCCGGCAGCATTACCTCGACTTCTTGGCCCGCGAGCCGGACGCGCCCGGCTTCAACGCTTATCTCAATCTGCTGAACGGCTGCCCGGACGTGAACAATCTCGATCCCGCCAGCGCGTCGGCCGCGTGCGACCGGCTGACGGTGTCGGGCGCGTTCTTCGGCTCGCCGGAGTTCAAGGACAAGGGCGTTTATACCATCGTCTTTTACCGCGCGGCGCTGAATCGATTGCCGAAGTATGCAGAGTTCGTCCAAGACCTCCGCTCGGTCACGGGCGCGACGCCGCCAGAGACGTTTGCCAAGCGGGCGGCGTTCGCCAGTTCGTTCACGCAGCGACCGGAGTTCGCGAGCATGTATGGTGGGCTGTCAGACTCGGCTTACGTAGCGGCGCTCTTGGGGCGCTACAGCCTGACGCAGATCACGACCCCTGATCCGGCGCAGCCCGACGGCACACAGAAGGTGACGCTCACGAGCGCCGACCTCGTTAATCAACTAACCGCGCAGGCGCTCACGCGCGCGCAGGTCTTGCGCGCCGTCGTGCAATCGGACGAAGTGGGGCTGAACCGCGAGGCGCTCAACGCCTTCGTCGCGGCCCAGTACTATGGCTACCTGCGGCGGACGCCGGACACGCCGGGCTTCAACGCGTGGGTCAACTACCTGACGGCGCACCCAGGCGACTTCCGCACGATGGTTAACGGGTTTATGAACTCGCAGGAGTACCGCCTGCGGTTCGGCAACCCAACTCAGTAATAGCCAATAAAGAAGCTCACGGCCGCAGCTTCAGACGGTAGAGCAAATATGGGCCCGTGCGTTCGCCTGCGTCGCGTTCGTACCAGCGGTCTAGGTGGGCGAAATCAATTTGCTGGTCGGCGGCGCGGAGCAGGTAGGCGAGGACGGGGCGTGTGGCGCGCGTGCGGTCGAAGTGCGCGATGTAGTCGGCGTAGTCGCGTGCGGCGGCTTGTAGTTCCGCTTCAGTGACGGGCTTGTAGTTGACGGTCAGCTTCGGGTTGGCGCGCTCCCAGCCGAAGATGGCGTAGTAGACGAAGCCCTGATGCGCGTAGGTGCGCGCAAACTCTTCAGCGTCCACGCCCGAATAATAAAGGTACTGGAAGAAACGCTCCTTGTTCTCCGCCACCGTGACGCCGGAGAAGACGAACATATGCGGGGCCCACAAAACGGCCTGCGGCGCGACCGTCGGCAGGTTGTCCGCGCGCCCGATGTCCGTGACGAAGACGACCGCGTGCGGAGCAACGGGCGCACCCGGCGCGTCGTCGTAGCTTTGGCGCGCGAGTTCGCGCAGGCGGAGCGCGGCCGCTCTGGCTTCGTCGCGCTGCACATTGTCCGTGGCAAACCATCGCGTCGTCAGCCACGTCTCGCCCGCGCCCCAAGCGTAAGAGGCGTAAGCGACGATCAAGACGAAGTGGAGCGGTAAGCGTCGGTGCGCGCCCGTGCCGCGCCAGATGAGCGACACGGTGAGCGCGGCGGCGATGAGCGTCGTGTAAGGCGCGACGAACTGCTCGTAGTGCATCGGCTGGAGCGAGCGCCCCGTGATGATCTGCTGGTTGAACAGCACGAACGGCAACAACGCAAACGCGAACGCGCATAGCACTCCCCGCGCACGCACATCGATCAGCCCGCGCTGTAAACTGACAATCAACGCAATGATGACGATGAGCGCGCACACTTCTATCGAGCGCAGCAGATCGGGTGCGTGCGTGCGCACTAGCGCCTGCACTACGTCCATCGATGCGGCACGGTGCGCGAGCAGCACGGCGTAAGGTACGAGCGCCAAGACGGCCATTGCGCTGATCAACGCAAAGCCTGCCAGACTCTGCCGCCAACCTGCCGGCTTGAGCGTGAGCCATAACAACGCGAGCAGCGCCAGCCACGCGGCGGCCGCCGTCCACAGATAAAAATAGCCGTAGACGCAGACCGCGAAGCACGCGCCCGCACCGAATGCGCAGAAGATCCGGCGGCGGCGCGTGTCACTCGTAAGCGCACACCACGCGAGCGGGAAGAAGAGCATGAAGCAGGGAAACGGCGCGGCCGGGATGTAGCGGCGCAGGAACGGCAGATAGACGTAAGAGGTCTGCTGGTCGAACAACTCGCGCACGAGGCCGTTGCCCGACAACAGTATGCCGAGGCAGAGCACGCACGGCACAAAGGCGGCGGCCGCCCGCTCGTCTACGCCGAGCAGCGTGAACAACCAGAAGAGCGCAAGCGCAGTGGTGAATGCGACCAACGGCGCGAGCAGGATGAACATCGTCGCCGTCGAAAGACCGAGCACACGCGCCGGCCACGCCAGCATGTAAGCGGGCACGAACTGGATCGAGAAGAGCGATTCAGGCAAAGGCGCGGCCGGCGTATCGTCCACGCCCGTGTATGGATCACAACGGCGCGGGCGACCGTCAATCAACGCGTTGACGTAAGCCGCATAGGCCGGCTCGTCCGTGTAAAAGTAAGCCTGCGCACCCTGCCACGCGCGCCCGCGCTCGGCCCACAGGTAGACCTGCGGCCACAGCGCCAGCAGCGTCATCGCCAACGCCGCCAACACGCCCCAACGCCAACGCACTCCTTCACGCATCGCGCGTCCCGTCATTCTTCAGTTGCGCCTAAAGATTAACTTACCCGGCGCGCGATTATAACTTGGTTGCGCTTGCAGCGCGCAGGTCTCTGCGCCGCCCATGCATCTATTGTTGACAAGCAATGGCACGCAAGCGAAGATGCGCGAGCACGCTGCGACCTATGTCAACCACCACCCCCGATCCAATGCACACGCAAACGTCTCTGCGCCCGGCCGTCGTGTCGGCTTGTCTGCTGATGCTGGCGGCGCTGATTGATTCGCAAGTCATCGGCGCGATCACGCCGCAGGTGGCAGCGGGCCTACAGACCGCGCCGACGTTCGTGGCCGCGAGTGTGACGATCTACGCGGTCGCGGCGGCGACGGTCGCGTTGTTGTTGGGGCGGTTCGCGCCGCGCGTCGAGGCCACGGTCTGGTTGCCGCGTGCGGCGGTGTTGTTCGTGGTCGCTAATCTGGCGGCGGCGTTTGCACCAAAGCTGGCAGTCTTCTGGGCGGCGCGGGCGCTGGCGGGCTTTGCGGGCGGATTAGTGTCGGCGCTGGCGATTGCGGCCTTGGCGAACGCGTCGGATTATGCGCGGCGTGGGCGGCAGATGAGCGGCGTGGCGATCAGTTATTTCCTCGCGCCGGTGTTGGGCGTGCCGGCGGGGACTTGGCTCGCGGGGCAGTACGGCTGGCGTGCGGTCTTCGGCGCGACGGCCGTGCTGGTCGGACTTGCGGGCTTGCTCGTGCGGCAGTTCCCGTTGCGCGGAGTAGCAGACAAGGAGCAGACAGATAACGCGGCCGGGGCGACCAAGGAGACGGCGAGTCTGGGCGCGCTGTGGCGTCTGGCGTGGCGCACGAGTGCGACGCGGCGCGGGATCGTAAGCGCGTTCTTTATCTCCGGCGGCCTTGTGGGGTTGACGACTTACTTAGGCGCGTGGCTGTTCGATGCGTTCCACGAGGGGCCGCGCGAGGTCGGCGCGATCTATGCGGTGGCAGGACTGGGCGCGGTCGGCGGCGGCGCGGCGGGCGGGATGCTCGCGGATCGTTACGGCAAGCGGCGCGTGGCCATCGGCAGCAGCGTTGCGATGGGCGTGCTGTTGTTGTTGCTGCCGACCTTTAATCACAGTGCGACGCTCTGGACTTTGATCGGGGTGACGGCTTTCGTCGCTGCGCTGCGCGTCGCGCCGCTGCAAGCCTTGATCACAGAACTGGTCGCGCCGGCCGAGCGCGCGACTTACGTGGCGCTCCGGAACGGCATGTCGCAACTCGGCATCGCGGTCGCCGTGGCGGTGGGGGCGCGGCTGTATCCGCGCTTCGGGTTGATGGGCGTGGCACTGTGGTGCGCCGTGTTGACCTTTGGCGCGTGGCTCTCGCTGCGCAAACTCTACGAGCCACATGCTCAGCCCGATGCGCAACGAAGACGCAGGCGCGTGCTGCGCAAGTTGGCTTACGTGGTCTGCGCGCTGGCGCTCTTAATCGTCGTGGGCTTGCCGCTGCTGTTGAGCTTCGCCGTGACGAAGGCGGGCACGCGCCCCGGCGAGCGTGAGCGCAGAGACACGCCGGCCGCTGTGGGCGCGACTTACGAAGATGTCTCGTTCACTTCAGCCGACGGCAATCAACTGTCGGGTTGGTATCTGCCCGCGCGCACGCACGCCGTCAACGTCATCTTGACGCATGGTCTCTTCCGCTCGCGTTATGAAATGATGGAGCGTGGCCTAGACTTGTGGCGCGCGGGCTACGGCGTGCTGCTCTACGATCTCAGACGGCACGGACACAGCCCGGCGGAGTTCTCGACCATCGGTTATGAGGAGAGGCACGACGTAGAGGCGGCCACGAAGTTTGTGCGGGCGCGCGCGCCGGGGCAGAAGATCGTCTTGATGGGCGTCTCAATGGGCGCGGCGGCGACGCTGCTCGCGGCGGCTGAAAGTGCGAACGAGCAGGACATCATCGCGGTCGTCGCCGAATCGAGTTTTCTCTCGTTCGCCGATACGGTCAGGCATCACGTTTCGCTCATACACTTGCCGCGCGGCATCGGCGTGCCCGCTTTTCCTTTCGCCACGCTGCTGCTAGAGTTCACCGCTTGGCGCATGAACTTTCGCGTCGTCGATTTCGACCTGCGGCGTGCCGTCGGGCAGATACAGCGCCCGATTCTGTTCATCGGCAGCAGCCGCGACGTGCGCATGCCGAACGAGACGGTGTTAGAGCCGCTCTACGCCGCGGCCCGTAATCCGCTGAAACGCAAGCTCATTATCACGGGCGAGACCGCCACGCACGGGCACGCTTACGACACAGACCCGGCGGGCTATATCAAGGCCGTCACAGACTTCCTGCAAGCGGCCGAACAAGCCGCAGGCAGTGCTCGGTAAACTGTTGCGCGTCTGTGCTGAAACCCGACGCGTGGCGCGCACGTATCAAGCAGCGTCTCCGAAACACGCGCGTCAAGCCACAACCCATACGTCAGAGAAAGGAACCGAAGTATCATGACAGCACGCACTAAACTCCTCGCACGTCTTTTGACCGCCGCTCTCGTCGTCACGTTCTGCGCCGTGACCGCATTAGCGCAGGAAACTCCGATGCAGGGCACGCCGCGCGTGGACAAGCGCAAGCTGACCACCTTGCAAGCGTCCGCCGTGGACGTGGGCCAAACCAAGAGCGCAGTTGAAGTGCGTTACCTCAACCTGCCGTTCGGCGAGGCCACGTTCGGCTACATTGAGACCGGCAACGATCCGCGCAATCAAGGCTACTACGCGGGGCGCACTTGGCCCATCGCGCATCTGAAACTCGCTGCGCCGGCCACTTGGGCGGGCAAGAAGCTCGCGCCCGGCGACTACGCCATCGTCATCACGCCCGCGAACCCGAAAGAGAATAAGGGCATGCTGCTGTCGCTCGCCTCGTTCACACCGGGCGAGGGCGGCACGTTCCTAAAGGCCGGCGATGTGTTCGTCGATACGCCGAAGGACGCGAACATCATCGTCACCAAGCCGATCACGTTCGCGAAGGGCGCGCCCGCAATCGATCATCTCGTCATTGAAACGGCCCGCACCGGACATAACGTCTGGCTCAAGTTCCACTACGGCGACCGCACGCTGACCGAGAAGCTGACACTGTAAAAGTCAGTGCCGAGTGACAAGTGACGAGTAAGAAAGAGTTTTTAACTCGTCACTTGTCACTCGGCACTCGGCACTTTTTATTCAGGAGAATTACGCGATGGATGAGAATGACAAGAACGGCGCGGGTGCGGCCGGCACGGCCACGGCCGATGCGGCCGCGGCGGCCGAGCACGTCTCGACCGAACGGACGATCCCGATGGCTTCGGACGAACCACCGTCGTCCTACTCGATGCTTGAGCCGCGCATGAAGAAGGTCTACGGTGCGTACTACAAGGAGTTGTATTACACGCCCGAACGGCGCGTGCTCGACCCGCAGGTGCAGGAGTTGATCTCCATCGCCGCGTCGCTCGTCGCCAAGTGTGAAGGTTGCCTCGACGGGCATATAAAGAAGGCGCTCGCGTTAGGCGTCAGCAAAGAGGAGATCAGCGAGGCGATCTGCATCGCCGCCGCCATCAACGCCGCCGCCATGATCGACCTGAGCGACCGCACCGCCGCGCGGCTCGGTCTCAATCACTTCCCGTCTACAACGAAACAGCAGGGGTGAACAAGGGGGGCTGATGAAGAATTTTCGCAACCAACGGCGCGCGGCCCTTGCGACAGACGCGCGCACGCCAGCAGACGAGCGCACCCGTGCGCAACGGGTCACCCTTGCGCGCTCTCCGGCCAAGTTGCTGCCGTTTGTGCTGTGCGCGGGCGTGACCTGCGCGCTGGCGCTGGCGGCAGCGGTGGCGGCGGCGACGTGGCAAGGACTCGCCGTCGCCACCAACCAGCAAACGGGCAGCGCAACGCCTACTCCAACGCCGCAGAACACAAACGGCGGGCGCATCGAGTACGCAGAATTCCCGTCGGCGAGTCTGGGCCGCAACGTGCGTTACGCCGTCTCGCTGCCGCCCGCTTATGATCAGAAGCCGAAGCAGCGCTACCCGCTCGTCATCTTCCTGCACGGTCTCAACAACGACGAGCGCAGTTGGGAAGGCGAGGGGCTGGAGGCGAAATTTGCCGCCTTGCGCGCCGCCGGCAAGGTCGGCGACCTGATCATCGCCATGCCTTACGGTGCGAACAGCTTCTACATCAACGGCAAGGACGGCACGCGCTATGAAGACGCCATCGTGCAAGACTTCCTGCCGTTCATCGAAGGCAAATATCGCACGCTGCCGGGCGCACGCCATCGTTTGCTCGAAGGCATCTCGATGGGCGGCTACGGCGCGCTGCTGATCGCGTTCAAACATCCAGAGTTGTTCACGGGCGTCGCCGCGCACAGTGCCGCGCTCTTCGACGAGTTGCCGCAACCGCCGAGCGCGCAGACTGATCGCTACGGTGGTTATCGTTACCAACTCGCCACCAAACTTTTCGGCGCACCGCCCGACGCCGCCTATTTTCAGGCGAACAATCCACTCTATCTAGCACGCGCGAACGCCGATAAGATCAAGGCGTTGAAAATCTATTTCGACGTGGGCGAGCAGGATCGCTACGGGTTCGACAAGGGCAATCGACAACTGGACACGGTGCTAACGGAGGCGGGCGTCAAACACGAATATCACCTCGCCCCCGGCGGGCACGGCTGGACGTTCCTCGCCGACCGCAGCGAGCCAGCGTTCACATTTGTGTGGAACGCTGTGCGGTAGAACCTGAGGGCGTCCCGTTAGGGACGGCTTGATAATAGCCCAGCACTTCAGTGCTGGGACACGCGTAGAGAAAATCATCCTGAGTCCCGTAGGGACGGCTGAGGCAGAATCTCAATCGTCCCTACGGGACTCTTCGTCTTTTGCTGCAACTTTGACCCAGCACTGAAGGGCTGGGCTATTATCAAGCCGTCCCTACGGGACGAGAATACGAATACTGTGCTACGTAAGCTTCTAACAAACATCGAGCGCGAGCTGTTCGACGCGATCATTATCGGCGCAGGCATCAACGGCTGTGGCATCGCGCGCGATGCCAGTTTGCGCGGGCTGCGCGTCTTGCTGCTCGACAAAGGCGACATTGCGGGCGGCACAACCAGTTGGTCAACGCGGCTGATACACGGGGGCTTGCGCTACCTCGAACACGGCGAGCTGGGTCTTGTGCGCGAATCTCTGCGCGAGCGCGAGCGTCTGCTCCGGCTTGCGCCGCATCTCGTCCGCCCGCTGCCGCTGCTCATCCCGCTCTACGCGGGCCGTGCACGCGCGCCGCTCACGATCCGCGCCGGCCTCTGGGCCTACGACCTTCTCTCGTTCGATAAATCACTCGCGTCGCATCAGACGCTCAACAGTGCGGCGGCGCTGGCGCATGCGCCCGGTCTCGCCACGGAGGGCTTGCGCGGCGCGGCGCTCTACTACGACGCGCAGGTCGAATACGCCGAGCGGCTCGCGTTGGAGAATGCGCTCGACGCGACGGCGCACGGCGCGGCTTTGCTGACCTACGCGCGCGTGACGCGCATCATGACGGACGAGAGACGCGTGCGCGGCGTCGAGTTCGACGATCTATTGGGCGGCAGCACGTATCGCGCGCATGCGCCGCTGGTGCTGAACGCGGCGGGGCCTTGGGTTGATGAGGTGGTAGCCAGTCTTAGGCCCACGCCTGAGCAGATGATCGGCGGGACGAAGGGCAGTCACATCGTCGTCACGCCCTTTCCGGGTGCGCCGACGCCCGCGCTCTACGTCGAAGCTAAAGTTGACCACCGGCCATTCTTCATCATCCCTTGGAACGAGCTTTATCTGATCGGCACGACCGATCTGCGCTACACGGGCGATCTCGACCGCGTCTCGCCGGACGGCGCGGAGATCGATTATCTACTCGCGGAAACGAACCGCGTGCTGCCCCGCGCGCAACTCACGCGCGCTGACCTGCTCTACGCCTATGCGGGTGTGCGCCCGCTCGCCTATCAGTCCGAGCGCACGCCGGGTGGCATCACGCGCCGCCACTTCGTGCACGATCATGCGCCGCAACTCGCAGGCTTTGTGTCGATCATCGGCGGCAAGCTGACGACGTATCGCGAGCTGGCCGAACAGACGGTCAATCTCATCTACCAAAAGTTGCGCCGCCCCGCGCCGCCGTGCACGACCGTCGAGCGTGCGCTCCCCGGCGCAGCGTGCGCGGACTTCCATAGCTTCAGTGCGCGCTTCAAGGCCGAGAGTGCGTTGCCCATGGCCGCGAGCGAGCGCCTGTTGCGTGTCTACGGCACGCGCGCCGTCGAGGTGCTGCGGCTGGCAGACGAGACGGCGGAGTTGCGCGCGCCGTTTAGCCCGGAGAGCGGCGCGCTTGGGGCAGAGGTTGTGTTCGCGTTTCGCGTCGAACGGGCCCGAACGCTGGCGGACTGTCTGCTGCGGCGCACGATGGTCGGGTTGAATCGCGCAGTTGGTCTCGACGCCGTCACGGGGGCCGCGCGCATTGCGCAAAAGTATCTCGGTTGGAACGGGGCGCGGGCGCAACGAGAAGTGGACGCATATCGTCATTACGTCGAGCGCTTCCGCCCGCGCGCCACGACCCAACACGAATAAATTTGAACGCGAGCGTAACTCAATTAAGTGGCCCTTCAGACGCAATGTGAAGTGGCTCTTTCAGTCTCGACGCACACCGCCTAAAATCGAAGCTACTTGGAGGCCATCGCATGGAACAGGTTTGGCGGCGCGGGCGTTTTGAGATCAGCACCGACCGGGCGCGGCTCGACTTCGACGTGTTGCACGATTTTATCAGCCGGCAATCTTACTGGGGCTTAGGGCGCAGCCGCGCAGTCGTCGAACGCGCGGTCAATAATTCGCTTCCCTTTGGTCTCTATCAAGGCGCACGGCAGATCGGCTTTGCGCGCGTTGTGACCGACTACGCTACGTTCGCTTGGCTGGCGGACGTGTTCGTGCTTGAAGAGTTTCGCGGGCAGGGGTTGGCGAAGTGGCTTGTCGAAGTCATCATCGCGCATCCGGAGTTACAAGACTTGCGCCGCTGGCTGTTGGCGACGCGCGACGCGCACGAACTGTACCGGCGCTTCGGCTTTAATGAACTGGCGACGCCTGACCTCTGGATGGAACGATTCGATCCGCGTCAGGGGGCGAGCGGGCTTGACCGCCAGTCATCTGTCGGCACAGACCAAAGCGCGCCCGCGCAGACTGAAGGACACAGATGAGCGCGCCCGTCTTCGTCTGGCTGTTGCTCTGCCTGATCTGGGGTTCGACGTGGCTCTTCATCAAGCTGGGGCTGACAGATTTGCCGCCCATCAGTTTCGCAGGCATACGCTTCGTCCTCGCCGCCGCCGTGCTGCTCGTCGTCGTTGCCGTCAGACGCGTGCCGCTGCCGCGCACACGGCGCGACTGGCTGCTCATTCTCTTAACAGGCTTACTCTCATTCGCCATCAACTACGGCACGGTCTTCTGGGGCGAGCAGCGCATCTCTTCGGGGCTGGCGGCGATTCTGCAAACGAGCATTCCCATCTTCGGTCTCGTCATCGCGCATTACCATCTGCCGGCGGAGCAGATCACCTGGGCGAAACTCGGCGGCGTATTGTTGGGAATGGCCGGCGTGGCGTTGATCTTTGCGGATCAATTGCACGGCGAGGGGCCGGCGGCATTGGCGGGGAGCGCCGCCATCATCGTCGGCGCGTTCTGCGCCGCCTACTCGAACGTGCTCGTTAAAGCGCGCGGCGGGCATCTCGACCCGGCCGTGTTGGCGGCGGGGCAGATGTTGTGCGGGCTTGTGCCGTTGCTCATCGTGGGTCGTTGGTTGGAGGGTAGTCCGTTCACGTTTCACTGGACGCGGATGGCGTTAATCTCTTTGCTCTATCTCACGCTCGTCGGCTCGTGCGCGGCCTTCCTGCTCTACTACTGGCTGGTGCGGCACATGGACGTGACGAAGACGATGCTCATCTCGTTGGTCACGCCGGGCATTGCTGTGCTGCTCGGCCTGTGGTGGCTTGATGAGCACATTACTTGGCGCATCTTGGCCGGGGGCTTGGCGATCATGGCCGGCATCGGCTTGAACGTCCGTCGCCGCGCGAAGCTGGCAGTGACAGAAGAGTTGGCTTGACAGATGCGAGGTGACGATGAGGGTTGAAATATTTTTAGCGCAAGATGAACAAGCGATCCGCAGTTGTTACCCGGTCATGGCTGAGTTACGCCCACACGTACAACCTGACGAGTTCGTGGCGCGCGTCAAAAGACAGGCTGAGTTGGCAGACTACAAGGTGGCTTATTTGTTGGCCGGCGACGTAAAAGCGGTGGCCGGGTTTAGAATTTCCGAATGTCTGGCGTGGGGCAAGTTTCTCTACGTGGACGATCTCGTCGCGAAAAGCGACGAGCGCTCGAAAGGCTACGGCGGCGCCCTGTTCGACTGGTTGGTCACTTATGCTCGAACAGAACATTGCGAGCAGTTTCATCTGGATTCAGGCGTGCAACGCTTCGCTGCGCACAGATTCTATCTGACTAAGCGCATGCTCATCGAGGCTCATCATTTTGGTTTGAAGTTGCAAGACTGAGTGAGCGCAAGTTAGTCGAGCGCCCGCCGCGTGAACTGCCGCAGGCCTAGAAACGTAAACAACACGCTGAAGCCGAGCAGCCCGGCGAAGATGAGCCAGACCGACATATGCGGCAGTTGCGCCGTCAGGGCGGCGCGGAAACCTTCGCTGGCGTAGACGAGCGGGTTGATGAGCACGAACTTTTGAAACCAGGGGATCACGCGCAGGGTCGCCCAAGGGTAGTACGTGCAGCCGAAGAAGATCATCGGCGCTAAGAGCACTTGAAAGATCAGCCCGACGTGCTGCGGCTCGGCGAATGTGCCGATGCACATGCCGAAGGCGGCGAACAGCCAGCTCGTTAGGAGCGCCACCGCGATCAGTAGGAACGGATGATCCAGTTGCAGGCTCGCGTTGCGCCCGATGAGCAGCCACGTGAGCGGCAACACAAACAACCCCGCGATGATCGACTGAATAATCCCGACCAGAATCTTTTCCAGTGCCACACCGTTAATGCTAATGGGCGCGAGCAGGCGATCCTCGATCTCCTTCGTCCAACCAAACTCGATGACTAGCGGCAGCGCTACCGCCTGCATGCCCGACATCGTCATGCTCAAGGCGAGTATGCCGGGCAGCAGCAGATTGCCGTAGCCTTGGCCGACGATGTTCTGGCGCGGCATGACATAGCCGAAGACGAACGTGTAGAGGAGCGGTTGCAACGCGACGCGCAGGAAGAAAGTCTTCAACTCCCGCCGCGCCACGCGCATGTCGCGGTGCAAGAGCGCGAGCAGCGTGGTCATGTTCATGGCATTTAGTCTCGTCTGGCGGCGCTACAGCATGCAGCAAAAACTTATCGAGAGACGGAATATCACTGCCCGGCTCTCGCGCCCGCCGCTCAATGTATCTGTCTGACCTCTATAATAGTGCAGCATATTTATCAACTCTGTTTAGTGGAACAGTGGTTGCAGAATAGAACTGCGTTGAAATTTTAGTTTGCTGCAAGGAGCTTGATTTTGTTCAAAAGAACTTTCGCAATGATGCTGACCGCGATCTTCACGCTAACAGCCTTGAGTATCCAACCGGCGCGCGCGCAGACGAGCGCGGATACCCAGTTGGCCATGAAAGCACGCACTAAGGTGCAAAAAATGGGCACAGGCCGCGCTGCCCGCGTGGAAGTCAAACTGCGCGACAACACCAAGTTGAAAGGCTATGTCAGCGCGGCGGATGAGAACTCTTTCACCGTCACGGACACGAAGACAGGCGCAATGCAAACAGTAGCTTACGCCGACGTAGCGCAAGTTAAGAAACCGGGCGGCGGGCTGTCAACGCGCTCGTGGATCATTATCGGCGGCGCGTTGGCGGCGGCCGTGATCGCAGGGATTGTAATAAAGCCTGCGCTGTGCGACGGCGGTGCCCAAACCCGTTTCCCCTGCTGACCCGACACAGGTGCAGGCACAAGGCGACGGTCTTGCGACGCGTATAAAACTGATCGTCTGGGCTGCGGATACCGCAGGGTTGAGCAGTTGATAGCTCGTCACGTAAGCCTGTGCAACAGCCACACGATGTGAGCTGAACCTCCGAGCGCAAAGTTAAGCTTCAAGGTCGCAAGCTGCGCCCGGTCAGGTGCAAAAAGAGATTCTCTAAGCTCGGTTCGGCGACGTGCGCATCCGTGACCGACACGCCTTGCTCGCCTGCGAGGCGCATCGCGTTGGCCAACAAGCCCTCGGCTTTATCGGCGTACATACGAATCAAGCCATCTTCCTGCGTGCTGACTTCGGCGACGCCGGGCAGCGTACGTAAACTGGCCGCGAGCTTATCACCGTCACCATTCACGGCGCGCGTGCGCAATTCGATCAGATAGCCGCCGGGCACGCTCGCTTTAAGTTTGCCCGGCGCGTCGAGCGCGAGCAGCTTGCCCTTGTCCATGATGGCGATGCGTTGGCAGAGCTGATCGGCCTCTTCCATGTAGTGCGTGGTGAGAAAGATGGTCTGCCCCTTCGCGTTCAACTCCAATAACATGTCCCAGAGCGCGCGGCGCGATTGCGGATCAAGCCCGGTGGTCGGCTCGTCGAGGAAGAGAATCGCCGGGTCGTGCATCAGCGCCCGCGCGATCTTCAGACGCTGCGCCATGCCGCCCGAATAGCCGTTGATCTTTTCCTCAGCCCGCTCGGCGAGTTGGAAGCGCGCGAGCAAATCATTTGCGCGCTGCTCGCGCACCTGTTTCGCGATGCCGAAATACTCGGCGTGAAAGAGCAGATTCTCACGCCCCGTCAGACTGCGGTCGAGATTGTTGACCTGCGGCACGACGCCAATACGCCGTTTGACGGCGACGGGGTCGCGCGCCACATCAAGTCCGTCCACGAGCGCCGTGCCGCCTGTGGGCACGACGCGTGTGGTCAGGATGCCGATGGTCGTCGTCTTCCCCGCGCCGTTCGGGCCGAGCAGACCGAAGAACTCGCCGCGCCCGATCTCGAACGAGATGCCATCCACGGCCCTAATCGCGCCGGTCGAGCGCTTGCCCTTCGGCTGATAAGTTTTCTGCAAGTCGTGGACGGCGATCATCGTGTCCATCGTGCGTCATCTCGCGTGGGTGTCAGGCTTGCGACGGCGGCTCAGGCGCTGCGGCATTCGCCGGTTCATTCGCGTGCGGCGCGTTCGGCTCGCACTTGCCCTCCGGCCCTTTGCGCTGCCGCATCCACTCGGCGATTGATTCGCGGATGAACTCGCCGAGGTCTTCGATGTCGCGCGAAGACTTCTGCCAGAAGTCTTTGAAGGTCGAGCGTGCGTCCACGACGAACGCGCCCATGTGCGGACGATGACGGCGCATCTCCGGCGGCAACTCGTCCTCGTAGTAAGCTACAAGTTGGCGACAGGCCATTGCGACGACCGCGAGCGGGCTATCGGCCGGCAGCGGATCGAAGACCGTGCCCGCGCCCGCGTCGATCTCTTTCAAGCGTTCGAGCACGCGGTTGTAGCGCCCGGTGCAATACTGGGCCGTCGCCGGGTCTTTGCTCGCGCCCGTCCACTCGGCCTGCATGGCCATGCGCCCCGTGCGCCGCAGCACGTTGATCAGTTTCAGCAGTTCTTTATCTCGTTCCATCTTTCAACCTCTCGTTCCGGTTAACTCAAGCTGCTCGCGCAGCAACTTCTTCCCTTGATGTACGCGCCACTTCACAGTCGAGAGCGGCGCGCCGACGAAGGCCGCGATCCGTTTCAGCGGCATCTCGTCCAGATAGTGCAGGCGCAGGACGAGCGCGTAATCGGCCGGCACGCGCTCCAACGCCTGTCGCAACTCTGCCTTGTCCGCCTGCTCGACGAGCGGCTTGCTTAAAGTCGCAAGCTCGGCCAGCAGCGCCTCGTCAAACTCGACGCGGCCCGTCCTGTGTGCACGCTCCTGCCGCGTGAACCGAAATGCGCGATGGCGCGTGATAGCCGAGAGCCACGCGGCAAACTTCGACGGCGCTTCGAGCGTGGGCAGCGCCTTGAATGCGAGTAAGAGCGCATCCTGCGCCACGTCCTCTGCATCCACGCGGCCGACTATCGCTTGCGCTGTGCGCACGACCGCCGCGCGATAACGCGCGCACAACTCGTCGAAGGCGCTCAAATCGCCCATCAGCGCCGCGACCACCAACACCTCGTCGGGCGTCTCCACACTCTCGTCATGCGCCATGCACAAACAGCCTTCAATGATAAAGAGACACACGCGGGGTGAAAGGATAGTTGACCAGCGAAAAATTTTCGACAACCGGAGAGCTTTTGCAATAGCGTGGGCCTGAAGTCAGTACCGCCTGCTGCAAGCGGGCGGGTTGTGTTCACGTCACTCCGACCCGCCCGCTTGCAGCAGGCGGTACTGACCCGTTCTTAGCCTCACTAAAAGTTTCTTACTCGATCAAACCAAATGCTCTAACGGGGAACGTGCCCATGCCTTTGACCTTGACGGGCACGGCGAAGAACTTGAAGCCGCGTGCCGGGAGCGCCGCGAGGTTGCACAGGTGTTCGACAATCGGAATCCCGGCGCGGAGCAGGATCGAATGAACGGGCCGCGTCAGATCGGCCGTGTCATCAATGTTGAGCGAGTCGATGCCGACGAGGCGCGCGCCTGCGTTGACAAGATGCTCGGCCGCTGCGCGCGTCAGAAACGGATGACCGGTGAAATATTGCTCAGTGTTCCAGTGCGCGGCCCAACCCGTGTGCACAAGTACGGCCTTGGCGCGCAACTCGTGCGGTGTAAAAACGTCTGCGTCAATTGCGCGCCGGCCCGCGCCGCTAAGCACAATTGCATCGAGGTCGGCGATGGCAGCGAGATCAAGTTGCGCCACGTCTTGTCCGTCGGCGTAGCGATGGAAGGGCGCATCAAGGTAAGTGCCGGTGTTGGCGACCATCTCAATCTTGCCGATGTGAAACTCTGTCCCTTCGGCATAAACGGCGCGCGAAGCTTCGCGCGTTAAATAGTCGCAGATGACGGGCGCGGGCAAGCCCCGGTAGGTGACAAGTCCATCCGCAACTTCGTGGCTCACGTCCACAAGTCGCGCGGCGTGCGGCGCATCGGTTAACATGCTGGCATTCTATCCGATCATGAGACGCAAGCAGGAGCACAAGCAATCATGTTGATGCTGGACGAGACGGCGCGCGTTGCACTCTGGCAGCGCGTGGTGGCGGAGATAGAGGCTTACGCCGCAGAGGTTGAGCGACTGCCGGTTAGCATTGAGCCTGATCCAACTGAGATACGTGCGCGCCTTGCGCCGCTCGACTTCGCGCGCGCCATGCCGGCGCAAGAGGCGGTCGCATTTGTCGTGGAATGTCTCAAAGAGTATCAGGTGCACACGCCGCACCCGCGCTACTACGGGTTGTTCAATCCCGCGCCGACGACGATGGGGATCGCGGCCGATGCGCTGGTCGCCGCGTTCAACCCGCAGATGGCTGCTTGGAGTCATAACCCATTCGCGGCGGAAGTCGAGCAGCATCTCGTCCGCGCGTTCGGCGCGCGCTTTGGCTACGCCGAGACCGACGGTACGTTCTGTTCCGGCGGCATGGAAGCAAACCACACGGGCGTGCTCACTGCGCTCACGCACACGCAACCAGCATTCGCCGACGGCGGTGTGCGCGCGCTACCGGCGCAGCCCGTCCTCTACATCTCGGCCGAAGGGCATCACTCAATCATCAAGTCCGCGCGCCTATGCGGTCTCGGCACGGACGCGGTGCGCGAGATTCCCGTGGACGACAAGCTGAAGATGGACGTTGGCGCGTTGGTCACGCAGATCGCGCGCGACCGGGCCGCCGGCTTTGCGCCGTTCATGATCGTCACCACGCTCGGCACGACCAACTCGGGCGTGCTCGATCCAACCGCGGAGTTGGCCGACATCGCCGCGCAAAATAATCTGTGGCTGCACGCAGACGCGGCATGGGGCGGGGCGGCGGCGCTCGTGCCTGAGTTGCGCCCACTGCTCACAGGCATTGAGCGCGCCGACTCGATCACGTTCGACGCGCACAAGTGGCTCTCCGTGCCGATGGGCGCTGGTGTCTATCTCACGCGGCACATGGACATACTGACGCGCACATTCCGCGTGGCGAACGCATACATGCCGCGCGCCGTCGAAGCGGAGCACGACATCAGCAGCCCTTACGAGCATTCGATGCAATGGTCGCGCCGCTTCACGGGCGCGAAGGTCTTTATGTCGCTCTTAGTCGCCGGTTGGGACGGCTACGCCGCCGCCATCCGACAGCAGACCGCGATGGGCGCGTTGCTGCACCGCGAGTTGATAAGCAACGATTGGGTCGTCGTTAACGAGACGGAGTTGCCCGTCATCTGCTTTGTTGACGGTGCGGCGGGCGGCGACGTGCCTGCGCATCTCAACGCGATTCTCGCTCAAGTGCTTGCGTCGGGCCGGGCGTGGATTTCAACCACGCGCCTCGGCAACGGGCGGCACGTGCTGCGCGCCTGCGTGACAAACTATCGCACGGACGACAGGGACGTGCGCGCGCTGGTCGCGACATTGAACGACGCGCGGCGAAGTGTGCAGCGTGAGACAATTATGTAGGGGCAGGGGCAAGAAGCCCTGCCCGATCTGTGGCTTAAACATGCGGGCAGGGGCAAGCTGCCCCTACAATCTTGTTCGACGCTCTTAGCCGGAGATTGTGATGGACAAAGTTAATCTGAAAGAGAAGCTGGCACTCTTTGCTGAGCAATGGCAGCCGAAGATCGTCGGCGAGTTGAATGGGCAGATGGTCAAGCTGGTGAAGTTTCAAGGGCCGTTTGTCTGGCATCATCATGAGCTGGAGGACGAGTTGTTCTTAGTCGTCTCGGGGCGCTTCCGGATGGAGTTTCGCGACCGCGACGTGTGGCTCGAAGCAGGCGAGTTCATCATCGTGCCGCACGGCGTGGAGCATCGGCCTGTGGCCGAGGAAGAGACGCACGTGCTGCTGTTCGAGCCGGCCTCGACGCTCAACACGGGCAACATTACGGACGAGCGGACGGTCGCGCAGTTGGAGCGAATTTAAACCGGCCGCGTGCCTCGCGTAGGCTAGACCGGAAGCAGCAGGGCCGCTTCGAGTAACGCAAGGCGCGCCGCCGGTCTGGGGGCTGCGCTCGCTTGCGCGCACCGCCCAATCGAGTTGTTAACAGCGCGGCCGGCGCGTGCGCGCAACTCATCCCACTCGACGGGTGGGATGCGCAAAAAGGCCGCGACCACGTCTGGATCGAACTGCTGCCCGGCTTCCTGCTTTAGCTCACGCACCGCTGCATCGTAAGACCGGCCGGCGCGATAGACGCGGTCACTCGTGATCGCGTCGAAGGCGTCGGCGACGGCGAAGATGCGCGCGTTCAGATCGATCTCCGCGCCGCACAAGCCCTGCGGATAGCCCGTGCCGTCGAACCGTTCATGATGCTCGGCGACGACGCGCGCCGCGCCCGCGAGGAATTCGATCCCGCGGAGAATCTGTGCGCCCAACGCGGGGTGTTGGCGCATACACTCCCACTCGTGTTCGCCAAGCGCGGCGGGCTTGCGCAGGATCGCGTCCGGAATCCCAATCTTGCCGATGTCATGCAGGAGCGAGCCAAACTCCAACGCGCGCAAAGCCTCGTCCGCTATCTTTAACTCACGCCCTAGGCGCAGGCTGAAACTGACGACGCGCTCGCTGTGCCCGTGCGTTTCAAGATCACGTGTTTCCAGCGCGGCGACGAGCGCACGCAGCGTGGCGCGGTAAGAATCTTCAAGCGATGCGAGTGTCCGGTTTAACTCGGCCGTGCGCTGCGCGACCAACTCCGTCAGGTGTTGCTCATAGCGCCGCTTGGTCACGAGCAGCGCGCGATGTCTGAGTGCGCGCGCGACAGCCGCCTCGACCTGCGCGAGATCGAACGGCTTCGTCAGGTAGTCGAACGCGCCTGCCCGCATGGCGGCGATGGCATGCTCGATGGTCTGCCCACCGCTGATCATGATGATGACCGTGTCGGGCGCGATGGCGAGCGCTTGCGGCACGAGTTCCAGGCCGCTCAAGCCGCCCATAGTAATGTCGCTGATGATGAGATCGAAGTGCTCAAGGCGGAGCAGCGAGAGCGCCGCCTCGGCCGAATCTACGGCCCGGCAATCGTAGCGCGCGCACAAGCATTCGTGCAGAACAGCCCTGATCTCCTGATCGTCATCGGCAATCAGCACACGCAACGGTTCTACTCTGTCTGCCATCTTCGACCCTCGCTCGGCTCAAATGCGGCCCGCAATGCGACCACCATCACAAACAGTGCGCCAGCACGTCGCCCGCGCACCTGAAGAGCGCCACGCCAAACGGATTGGACACAGAAAACTTTTTGCGTCCGAGGCTGTTGGGAGAGGTTGACCGGGCGAACGGGCAAGCGACGTGCCAGCCTATGCGCGACACGCCGCGCGCTAGCGCCGCGCACAGTCGCCGCCGAGCTGATGAATTAACTTGAACTCAAGGGCGCTAACCGGCTGTTGCACGTGCCGTTCGGCGCGCGTGTGTCGGTCAGACGCGGTACGTCGGCCTGAGTCTATCGGGCAATTCAGCCTGCGTGTTTATGGCGCTACACGTCATAGGCTGGCGACCTACGGCTGCGGTAAATCACTGCGGCGGCGGCGCGTGTTTGCTGCATTGTGCAGCGCAATGGTCTAGGCGCGAGTAAATCAAGCTGTTGAGTTTACAGGCAAAGTGCTGACAGTCGGCGCGCGTGGCAACTGTGGAACGATGCTTGCCGCGAATAAGTAGACAGCTAACCACCCGGCTCTTGAAATTCGCGTTTTTATTTCCCGTCCAAACTGCTGTCGCCGTCTCGAAGAGGAACGTGCACGTGTTCAGCCGCAAGCATCGACGCTATCTCGCCGGGTTGCTATTACTCACGCTGGTCGCAGCGCCGAGCATGGGCGCGGGCCTGCATGCCGCTAACACATACAGACCCGCGCCCGCGCCGGCCGGCGATAAGCTCGCGCCCGATCTGCGTGCGACGCTCGCCGCGTCGGAGCCGCAAGGCCGCGTGCCCGTCGTCGTGCAGTTCAATGTCGCACCGACGCGCCAGCTTGATACGCTGCTCGCAACGCTGCCCGGCGCAAGCGTCCTGCACCGCTTCACGCATCTGAACGCGCGCGTGCTCATGCTGCCGCCGGCCGCCATCGCCGCGCTCGCTGCGCGCACGGACGTAAGCTACATCGCGCCGGACAGACCGGCCGCCGCGCTTGGCCACATCACCGAGACCACCGGCACGGACTCCGTCCGCACGCAGACGACGACGGGTCTGTTCGGCATCACCATGACCACCACGCTCGACGGCGCAAACCTACGCATCGCCGTGCTCGATTCGGGCGTTGACGCAAACCACGTCGCCTTCCGCAACAGTCTGGGCTTGAGCCGCGTTGTCTTAAATCGCGACTTCACGGGCGAGAACCGCACGGATGATCCATACGGGCACGGCACGCACGTCGCCTCGGCCGCCGCCGGGCGCGACTCTACTTACGGCGGTGCTTACGAAGGCGTCGCGCCCGGCGCGGACATCATCAACCTGCGCGTGCTCAATGCGCAGGGCACGGGTACGACCTCGAACGTGCTGGCCGCGCTTGACTGGGTGTTGACGAATCAGACGCTCTACAACATACGCGTCGTCAACATGAGTCTGGGCATGCAGGCGGTCGATTCTTATCAGAACGATCCTGTGTGTCAGGCGGTGCGCCGGTTGGTGGACGCAGGGCTAGTCGTCGTCGCGGCGGCCGGCAACAACGGCAAGGATGCTGCGGGCCAGAAAACCTACGGGCGCATACATTCGCCGGGCGACGAGCCGGCGGCGCTCACGGTCGGCGCAGCCAACACGTTCGGCACGGACTGGCGCAGCGACGATACGGTCACGACCTACAGTTCGCGCGGGCCGACGCGCGGCTTCTGGACGGACGAGAGCGGCGGCAAGCACTACGACAATCTGATCAAACCTGACTTGGTTGCGCCCGGCAACCGTGTCGTCTGGGCCGAGGCGGCGAACAATCTGCTTGTCACGCAGCACCCGGAATTGGACGCGGGCGTCGGTCAGCAGTCCAATCGCCGGATGATGACCTTGAGCGGCACGTCCATGTCCGCGCCGGTCGTCGCGGGCGCGGCCGCGTTGTTATTGCAAGTCAATCCATCGCTCACGCCGAACATGGTCAAGGCGATCTTGATGTACACAGCGCAACCGCTCGCGGGCAGTAATGCGTTTGAGCAGGGCGCGGGCGAGTTGAATATCGAGGGCGCGGTCAGACTCGCGAAGTTGGTGCGCAACGAACCGGCGTTGCTGCGCTCGAACGGCACGGCACTGCTCACTTCGGGGCCGCCCTTCCCGCAGTCGGAGATCGCGGGGCAGAGTTGCGCTTGGGCGCAAGGGCTGGTGCTCAATCACACCTGTGTGACTGGCATGGATTTGATCACGAGGTATCAGGGTGTTTACAACGTGGGTCGGCTGCTCGGCGATGGCGTGTTGGAAACGGATGCGGCGCAGACCATTGCGCCGTCGTTGCTGACCGGCGGCGTCAGCCTGGACAGCGCGATTCGCACGAGCGACGGCACGGTGCTCGCCGTTGGCGTGCCCTTGCTGGAGACAGCGATGTTGCTCGGCGGCGGGAGCGCCATCGGCGACGGGATCATCATCGGTGATGGCATCGTCATTGGCGACGGCATAGTGATCGGCGATGGGATCGTCATCGGCGACACCGCGCTTCGCGGCGACCCTTGAAACGGTGATCCGCATTAACCGGTTGCCCGCCGGGTGAGCGCCGGTTTATCATGTGCGTACCTTTAATTGACTCCCCCAAACGTCTCTCTCCCTTCTTTGGCAGTTTGCACCTCGCCCTGACAGCCCTGTGGGTTGTTGTCGCCGGCCCATCGCTCGGCGACGGCAGACCTTTCAGACGACAGGGCGGAAGCTCTCGGCGAGCATAGGGCTTCGTGGTCTGCGCGTCGTTTGGCCCCCGACGCGCGTAGTCGCATGGAGGAGTCAAGGTGAGATACAACCAGCATACCCCCGTGTTGTGGCTCGCGCTCTTGGCGCTGTTGGCAGCGCTCTGCGCGGGGCCGGCGCACGAGCGCGCACACGCGCAGGTCGGTGTGCAACTCAACCCGCCGGGGCGGCTCTTCGGGACCGGGCCGGCGCGCGATAAGATTTCACCGGACTTGCGTGAGTTGGCGCGCAATGCGCGCACGCGGGCAGCGCGCACGCGCGTCATCGTGCAATTAGACGAAGCGACGACCGGCGCGCTCGACACTCAGTTGGGCGCTTACAGCGCGCAACTCGCCGCGCGGCTCGACCAATTGAACGCGCGCGTAGTTGAACTCCCGACCGCCGCCGTCGAAGCCCTCGCGGCGCGCACAGAGGTGCGCTTCATCTCGCTCGACCGCAAGAACATACCTCTCGGGCACATCTCGTTCACCACCGGCGCTGATGCGGTGCGCACGTTGAGCACGAACGCCAACGGCCTTGACGGCACAGGCATCGGCATCGCCGTCCTCGACTCCGGCATCGACACCAATCACAGATCGTTTCTGGATCGCAACAACAACTTGCGTGTTGTTTACAGTAAAGATTTCACCGGCGAGCATCGCACAGATGATCCATACGGGCACGGCACGCACGTCGCTTCCATCGCCGCCGGCAACGGGCGCATCGCCCACGCTGACTACATCGGCATCGCGCCGAACGCGAACCTCATCAACCTGCGTGTGCTGAACGCACAGGGCGCAGGCGCGACCTCGAATCTGCTCGCCGCCATCGACTGGGTCTTGACGAATCGCGCCAGCTACAACATACGCGTCGTCAACCTGAGCCTCGGCGCACCCGCCATCGATTCTTACCGCAACGATCCCGTCTGCCGTGCAGTGCGGCGGTTAGTGAACGCAGGGATCGTCGTCGTCGCCGCCGCGGGCAACAACGGCAAGAACAGCGCGGGACAGAAGGTCTATGGCCTGATTCACTCGCCGGGCGACGAGCCGGCGGTGCTCACGGTCGGCGCGGCCAATACGTTCGGGACAGACGCGCGCGCGGATGACACCGTCACCTCTTATAGCTCGCGCGGGCCGACGCGCGGCTTCTGGACGGACTTGCTTGGCGTGCGCCACTACGACAGTCTGCTCAAGCCGGACATCGTCGCGCCCGGCAACAAGATCGTTGACGCCGAAGCCACAGGCAATCTCATCGTCACACAGCATCCGGAGTTGGACGCGGGCGTGAGCAACTTGGACGGCCGCAAGATGATGTTTATGAGCGGCACGTCCATGGCCGCGCCCGCCGCGGCCGGTGCGGCCGCATTGTTGCTGCAAGCGAATCCAAGTCTGACGCCGAACATGGTCAAAGCGATCTTGATGTACACGGCGCAACCGCTCGTGGGCAGTAATGCGTTCGAGCAGGGCGCGGGCGAGTTGAATATCGAGGGCGCGGTGCGGGTGGCGAAGTTAGTGCGCCGCGATCTGAATGCCTACACGTTCGTCGGCGCGCCTTTGTTGACTACAGCCACACGCCTCGCGCCGCAGACCACAATCGCGGGCACAAGCTTCACTTGGGCGCAAGGGTTAATTCTTGATCGCACCTACGCCACCGGCGCGAATCTCATCACGAAGTATCAACGGGTCTATGGCCTCGGCTACACACTTGCCGATGCGAGCGTCGAGGCGAACGGCATCATCTTTGGCGACGTGACGCTCATCTCCGACGGCATCATCTTCGGCGACAATATCTGGACGAGCGATGGCGGCCAACTCGGCACGGGCACGCCCTTCGCCTCGGTCGGCGCGCTCGTCGGCGATGGCATCATCTTTGGTGACGGCATCATCTTCGGCGATGGCATCATTTTTGGCGACGGCATCATCTTCGGCGATGCCAGCTTGCGCGGCGACGCCGTCACGCAGGCGCAGTCCGCGACCACGAACGGCGACCCCGCGCCGCAGATGCAGGTCGAAACCGACACCGGTCTCGATTACATGGGTTATTAAAAGTTTGGCCCTCGCGCAGTCCGTCTGTCCGCCCGACGCGAAAGGATAAAAGGAGCGCGTTTTATGTCTCAGCCGATCAAGTACACGAATATGACCGCAGACACGGGCGGGCCGCCCCCACGGCCCGCCGCCCCTAACATCACGCTGCTCACAGACGAGGACGAGGCGGAGGTGCGCGCCTTCTTGCGTTGCGACTCGGTGGGCACGATTGTGATGAACGGTCTCATCGCCGACAACGGGCTGGAGAGTCCGTTTAATCGTGGGACATTTCACGCCGCCCGCGACGCGCAAGGGCAATTGCTCGGCGTCGCACTCATCGGGCACGCCACGCTCTTTGAAGCCCGCAGCGAAGCGGCGCTCGCCGCGTTCGCCAAGCTCGCGCAAGGTTATGCGCACGCGCACGTCGTCGTCGGCCCGCCCGACAAGGTCGAGCAGTTCTGGTGGCATTACGGCGCGGGCGGACAGCCAGCGCGGCTCATCTGCCGCGAGTTGTTCTTAGATTTGCGCTGGCCCGTCGCGGCGCTTGAGCCGGTGTCGGACTTGCGCCGCGCCACACTCGACGATCTGCCCGCCATCATGGCCGTCAACGCGCGCCTCGCCTTCGCCGAGAGCGGCGTCAATCCGTTGGAGTGCGACCCCGAAGGCTTTCGGCTGCGCCTTGCCCGGCGCATCGGGCAGGGGCGCGTCTGGGTCTGGTGCGAGCGCGAGCGTTTGATGTTCAAGGCGGACGTGTTGGTCGAGACGCCTGAGACTTTTTACCTCGAAGGCGTCTACGCGCATCCGGACGAGCGCGGCAAAGGCTACGGCTCACGTTGCCTGTCGCAGTTGGGGCGCGAGTTGCTCAAAGAGACGCAGACGCTCTGCCTGCTTGTCAACGAACAGAACAAGGACGCGCAACGCTTCTTCTTCCGCCAGGGCTACAAGCTGCGCGATTGCTACGACACGATCTTTTTAGGCAGTGACGAGTGACCAGTGACAAGTAACGAGTAAGCAAGTTTTAACTCGTCACTCGTCACTTCTCTTGGAGCATCAATGACCCGACAACAATTAGCCCGCCCGTTCATGGTGACGATCATCGCGCTCGGCGCGGCGGCGTGCCTCTACTCGGCCTATCGGCTGCCGTTCGCGCAGCTTGATCCGCTCTTTCTCGTGCTCGCCACGCTGACGGTCGCGCTCACCTCGCGCATCACCGTGCGCGTGCCCGGCGTGAACGGGCGCATCACGATCTCTGAGACGTTGATCTTTCTGACGATGTTGCTCTACGGCGGCGAAGCGGCGATCCTCTTGGCCGCGGCCGATGGTCTCTGCTCGTCGCTCCTGATCAGTCGCAAGCCGCTCACGCTCGCTTACAACGCGGCGCTGGTCGCGTTTACCACCTTCCTCACAGTTGCGATCCTGCATGCCTGTTTCGGCCCCGTCGTGCAGATTCCGCACGGTGCATTCGGCGCACACTTCGTCATCGCGCTCTCGGTCATGGCGCTTGTGCAGTACATCGGTAACTCCGTCTTGGCGGCGGTCGCGTGGGCTTGGAAGACCGATCAATCCGTCGCGCAGGTCTATCGCCAATACTGCATCTACACGTCGGTCACATACTTCGCGGGCGCGTCCGCCGCTGGCTTTATCGCCAAGCTCATTGGCACTATCGGCTTCTACGCGCTCATCGCCGTCGCGCCGATCATTGCCATCGTCTATCTGACCTATCGCACTTACTTGAAGAATATCGAAGTCTCGGCCCTCGCCGCCAAGACCGAGGCCGAAGCCGCCGCACGCGCCGAAGCCGCCGCCGAAGCCACCGAGCAGGCGCGCCGCCACGTCGAAGAGTTGTCGCACTACATCGCCGAACAGGAGCGCATCCGCGAGCAGTATTCGCAGATCGAGAAGATGTCCGCGCTCGGCGAACTCGCGTCCGGGGTCGCACACGATTTCAACAACACGCTCGCCGGCATACTCGGGCGCGCGCAACTGTTGTTGACGACCAAAGACCCGGAGAAGCTCGAAGCGGGCTTGCGTATCATCATCAAGACGGCGAAGGACGGTGCGAAGACCATCAAGCGCATACAGGACTTCGCGCGCCAGCGCCGCGCGCACGATTTTCAACCCGTCTCGGTCGATCAACTCCTGCTCGATGTCAGCGAGATCACGCGCCCGCGTTGGAAGGACGCGGCCGAGGCGAACAACGTCCACATCAGTCTGGAATTGCAGATTCGCTCGAACCGGCTTGTGCTCGGTGACGAGTCGGAGTTGCGCGAAGTCTTGGTCAACATGGTCTTCAACGCGGTGGACGCGATGCCGCAGGGCGGGACGCTGACCCTGGCGACGCGCGAAGTGGGCGGCCTGATCGAAATCTCCGTCAGCGACACCGGCACAGGGATGAGCGAAGAGGTGCGCTCGCGCATCTTCAATCCGTTCTTCACCACGAAGGGCAAGACCGGCATGGGGCTTGGCCTCGCCGTCAGCTATGGCATCATCCGGCGACATGATGGGACGGTCGAAGTCGAATCACAGCCGGGCCGCGGCACGACGTTTCGCCTGCAACTGCCGCTCGCGCGCACGGGCAGCAAGGCGCGTCCCGCCACGGCCGAGTTAACCGTCCCGACCGCTGCGCTCACGCGCATAGAGCGCGCGCGTTTCCTCGTCGTGGACGACGAAGAGCACGTGCGCGAACTGCTGCGCGACATACTATCGAAGGACGGGCACGAGGTCGTCGTCGCGCAGACGGGGCACGAGGCGTTGGCGCGTTGCAATGAGTTGGAGTTCGCGGGCGTGTTCACGGACTTGGGTCTGCCCGGCATGAGCGGTTGGGAATTGGCGCGGGCGTTGCACGAGCGCTACCCGCAGTTGTCGCTCGCGGTCGTCACCGGCTGGGGCGAGGCGGTTGGCTCACACGAACAGGCAGCGGCCGGCGTCAATTGGGTGGTGGCAAAGCCCTTCACGGTCGAACAGATCACAGGGATCGCGCGCGCCGCACTGTTGCGGCAGTCAACGACAATAAGCACAATCAAGGCGAGCGCGGCAGCTTAAGCCTTGATCAATTCAATCCACTTCTCGAATGTGTGACCGACAAGTAACCACTGAGCAGACGTAAACATGAGAATCAGGCCGGCATGAATCCATGACGCGGTATGCACGTCTAAGTTAGGACAGATGAGGGCGAGCACGTCTATGAAGAATAAGGATATCAACAGCGGCAACATATTTAGATAGGCGAGGGGTTCAAGTAAGCCGGAGTGGAAATTGAGGAATCGCCCGGCGATAAAACTTCCAGACAAATCCATATCGGATAAGGTGTGTTTTGTTGCGTCGAACTCAGGGGAAATATTTAAATGCGTAAAGTAATACTGGACAAAGCAAAGGTTGATAATAAGCAGTAAGCAACCAATTCGACTGCTTAGCACTCGCTTGAAAAGCGATCTCATAAAGCTCCGAATCTCACAACACGCTAACCTTCATCCGTGCCAGGCTGCCCGCTGTCGGCAGTTGATGGTGCTATGCCTTCGTGACTTAATGAATCCATTTGTCGCCCACCCGCCACATTGCTTGCGTCGAGGTTGTAGCGTTTGATGATGCGTTGCAGCGTGGTGCGGTCGATGCCGAGGATGCGGGCGGCGGCCTGTTTGTTGCCGCTGGTGCGCCCCAGTACGTGTAGGACGTGTTGGCGTTCGAGTTCGGCGAGCGAGGGTAGGGGCGCGTCCGGCTGCGCGGGCGTGAACGGCGGGAGCGTGTGTGCGTGCGGTGTGGTGCGGCGGATGCGCTCAGGCAAATCTTCGGGGCGCACGATCTGATCGCAGAGCGCGGCGGCGCGCACGATGGCGTTCTCAAGTTCGCGTATGTTGCCGGGCCATGGATAAGCTTCGAGTATTTCGATGGCCTCGCGCGAGAAGCTGACCTGCCGCGCGTCCGGCTCGGCCAGCCGCTTCGCGAAGTGGCGCGCGAGCGGCATGATGTCTTCCCGGCGCTCGCGCAGAGGTGGCAGGTAGAGCGTGACCGCGTTCAAACGATAGAACAAATCTTGCCGGAAACGACCCGCCTGCACTTCATCTTCCGGCTCGCGGTTGGTCGCCGCGATCACGCGTGCGTCCACGTGCGTCGTCAGATTCGCGCCGACGCGTCTGATCTCGCCCTCTTGCAGCGCGCGCAAGAGTTTCACTTGGAATGCGGGCGTCGTCTCGGTGATCTCGTCCAGAAAGATCGTGCCGCCGTCGGCCTCTTCCCACAAGCCCCGTCTGTCCGCGCTCGCGCCCGTGAACGCGCCTTTGACGTGCCCGAACAGTTCCGATTCGATCAACTCCGAAGGAATAGCGCCGCAGTTGACGGCGACGAAGCGGTGTTCGGCGCGCGGGCTGCGCCGGTGGATGGCGCGCGCGATCAACTCCTTGCCCGTGCCCGATTCGCCCGTGACGAGCACCGGCAGATTCTTCGGCGCGACGCGCCCGACGAGTTTCATCACTTCGACAAACGCGCCGCTGCGGCCCACTAATTCGAGATCGGTGCTGTGCGTGTAGAGCGGTTGCAGTTCGCCGGTCGTGCGCGGCGCGGCGCGGCGCTCGCGGCCCGCACGGACTGATTGGGCGATGGCGCGCACGTCGTCGATGTCGAAGGGCTTGAGCAGGTATTCGTAAGCGCCGGAGGAGACGGCGTCGAGCGCGCCGATGGCCGAGCCGTGCCCGGTCATCAAGACGATCTGCGCGTCGGGCTGCGCCTCGTTGAAGCGGCGCAGCACGTCGAAGCCGTCCGCTGGGCCTTCGCCGAGTCGCACGTCGCAGAAGACGAGCGCCCACTCGGTCGCGCCCAATAGGGCGAGCGCCTCTTCGGCCGTCGCGGCCTCGCTGACCGTCCAGTCGTCGGCGCGCAAGACCTCCGCCACGTTGTCGCGGATCAGGGCCTCGTCGTCAACCACCAGTGCGTTCATTATTAGTCCGTTGTCCGTTGTCCGTGGTCAGTTGTTCTTTGTGCCGTCAGTTGCCTGTTGCAACTTCAGCGTGCAACTCGCGCAACGAAACAACTGACCACGGACAACGGACTAAATGCTAACGCTTCTTCGCGCCGCCCTTCTTGGCCGCCGGGCGCGCGGCCTGTTTGGTCACGCTGCGCGCGGTCTTCGCGGCAGCGCGCCCGGCGGCTTTAGTCGCGCCGGTCGCCGCGCGGCCGACGCTCTTAGTGGTCTTGCGGGCTTGGCTGGCGACGCTGGCGGCGGCCTTGCCAGCGGCCGTCCCCTTGCGCGGTTGCCGCGACGCGCGCCCGCCCGCAGCTTTCTTTTTGCCGCCGGGGCGGATCACGTCGGCCGCGGTCGGACTGACACCCTTGACCCAGTCTGCGCCCGTCTCGCGCGCCGTGTTCGCCATGCTCGTCGCGCTGTCCACCATCTCCCCTGCGATGCGCGTCGTCTGATCGACGACGGAAGAGATGATCCCGCCGCCGCCTTTACTCTGCTTGCTGCTCGTGCCTTTACGCTTGTCGGCCATCGTCCGGTTCCCCCATGTGCAAAGAGATGCTTACTGCGCCTTACATGTTAATCCGAGTCGGCGGATTGGGGAAGGGAAAGGTGCGCGCCGGTCGGAGATTAAAATGCAAAGAGCGCGCCAAAAGTTATTGACAGCAGCGCACCCGCTCGCATAAGGTGCGCGTGCTCTTAGCCGCGCCGGTGCGCTGCCTATCAAGCGCCCGGCAGTCAAACGCGTGCGCCAAAGCCGCATAAGGTGCTCGCCTGCGGCGCACATTCTCTCATCTGCTGCCCTCGCCGGCCTCAACCGAAAGGAGCTAACACATGTTACAACCCAGCCGCTTGCGTCGTTGCCTCGCCCTCTCCGTCACGCTGCTCCTGCTCTGCACCATCTGCCCCGCGCCCGCCTACGCTTGGGGCAACGATGGGCACATGATCGTGGCCCACATCGCCAGCCGGCTGCTCAAGCCAGCGACGCGCACGCGTGTCAACGCGCTGCTCGGTAGCGGCGCGACGCTCGAAAACGTGGCGACGTGGGCCGACTCTCTGCGCGGCTCGTTTGCGCAACCGGGCATCCGCCCGGAGACGCCGTTCTGGCATTTCGTGGACATCCCGCTCAATCAGAACTACGACCCGGCCCGCGACTGCGCCGACACACCGAACGGTAACTGTGCCATCGCCGCGCTGGTGGAGTTTCAGGAAATCTTGAGCGGGCGGCGGCAGGGTAACTATCAGAACAGTCCGAACGAGGCGTTGAAATTCATCGTCCACTTCGCCGGCGACATACACCAGCCGCTCCATTGCGTGGACGATCATGATCACGGCGGCAACGGTAAGAAAGTAGTCTGGATCGATAACACCTCCTCGAATCTGCATTCGGTCTGGGACAACGCGATCCTCGCGGAGAACATGCGTCTGGCCCATCAAACGCAAGCCATCGCTTATGCCAACAGGCTCTTCGACCAGTTGAGCGCACAGCAGAAGCAGGCGGCCGATCCATCCGGCGCGGGCGTGGTGAGCCAACCGGACATCGAAGGTTGGGCGCGCGACGCGCACACGATTGCCAACGGGGCCTACGCCGACAAGGGTCAGCCCGACGCGCAGCACGTCTTTCATCTGACGCAAGCCTACTACACCAATCACCACACCGAAGTGGACAAACAACTGCAACTCGCCGGCATACGGCTCGCGCGCATCCTGAACGAGAACCTGCACTGACCGCTTGTACCCGCGGCCGAGCGGGGACGCATCTCATGTAGTTAACGCGCCCCTGCTCTGGACGCGGCGGCCGACAAAAGATAATAATGCCCGCAGCCTGTGTATGCCCGGCGAACCTTTAATCCGCATGGTCGCTCTAAACGGTTGAACCGGGCGGGTAGCGTCCTCCCCCTTAATACGCTCATTATTCGGCAGCGAGCGATCTGCTTTTGTCTATCCCAGCTAAGGAGTAGCTAAACATGAGTGTGGCGCATGACGAGACGGGCGCGAGTGGGGTTGAGCCGCAAGATACCAGCGGGCTTGGCGGTCATCCGCGCGGGCTGACGACGCTCTTCTTCACAGAGATGTGGGAGCGCTTCAGCTTCTACGGGCTGAAGGCCATCCTGATGCTGTACATGACGGCCGCGCTGGCGAAGGGCGGACTCGCGTTCGACACGCCCTACGCCGGTCTGATCATGGGCACGTATGCGTCGAGCGTCTATTGGACGCCGCTCATCGGCGGTTGGCTGGCGGACAAATACTTAGGCGCGCGCCGTGCCGTGCTCATCGGTGGCATCATCATCGCCTGCGGTCACTTCTCGATGGCATTTAACTCGATGCCTACCTTCTACGCGGGTCTCATACTCATCGCCATTGGCACGGGCTTCCTCAAGCCGAACGTCTCGACGATGGTCGGCGACCTCTATACGGAAGGCGACGCCCGCCGCGATGCCGGCTTCTCGATCTTCTACATGGGCATCAACCTCGGCGCGCTGCTCGCGCCCATCATCGTGGGCTACTTGGCCCAGCGCGTCGAATGGCATTACGGCTTCGGCGCGGCGGGCGTCTTCATGGTATTGGGCTTGATTCAGTACGTCATGGGGCGCGACCGGCTGCGCGGCGTCGGCGAGCGGCCGGTCAAGAAAGAGCAACCGGACATCGCACAGGTGCGCAAAGTCGGCGCCGAGACGGAGGCGCAAGGGTTTGACATGGTGACGACTGCGCTCGCGATCATTGGCGGCGTGGCGGGCTTCTGGGGCGGCTTGTATTGGGGCGGCGCTGGCTGGGTCGGCGGCCTCTTCCCCGGCGTGATGTTCTTCTTCTTAGGCTACATCGGCGGCACGGTGCGCCATTTGAATCGGAGCGAGGCGGCGCGCGTCGGCGTCATCTTCATCCTGTTCATCTTCTCCGTGCTCTTCTGGATGTCGTTCGAGCAAGCCTCGACGAGTCTGACGCTGTTCGCTGACCGCTTGACGCGCTTGAATCTGCTCGGCTTCAAGATACCCTCAAGCTGGTTTCTGTCCGTGCAGCCGATCTTCGTCGTGCTGCTCGCGCCCGTGTTTGCCGCGATCTGGCAGGGCCTCGGCCGGCGCAATCCTTCCAGCCCCGCGAAGTTCTCGTTCGGACTCCTCTTCGCGGCGCTGGCCTTCGGCGTGGTCGCGTTTGCCTCGACCCTGCTCCCGGCGACCGGCGGCCCGGAGTTGAGTGAAGCGCAGAAGGTCGGGCCGCTGTGGCTCGTCCTTGTCTATTTCCTCCAGACGCTCGGCGAGTTGTGCCTGAGTCCGGTGGGCTTGAGCACCGTGACGAAGCTTTCGCCCGCGCGCTTGGTCGGGCTGATGATGGGCGTCTGGTTTCTATCAATCTCGATTGGCAACTATGTCGCTGGAAAAATGGGCGGCGAGTTCACTGAAAACTCAAGTGCGCTCGTGAAACTGTTCGGCACAGTCGCCGTCATCACGATCATCGCGGCGGTGGTGCTGGCCGTGCTCACGCCGCTCATCAAGCGCATGACGCCGCGCGCGAGTTAACTCGGCACATCATGCCTGACACCAACAGGCGGCGCGGACGTAACTCAACGTCCGCGCCGCCTGCGGTTTTATGATCTGATTGCATCAATAGGAGAACTGTTGATGACCTTAGATGTGAAAGATCACTGTCTTGCGGTCTAGCTCGATGAAGTCGAACGCAGCAAACCCATCTGCGATCTTGTCGAGGTTGGCCAGAAACAGAGTTTCTAATTCAGTGTTCTTGATATTGCCGGTTGCGACAAGTAGCAGTTTATAAGGTTTGCGCTGCAAGAGAAATGAATTGACGAAATCGGCATCTTTGGTGATGACGATGTATTGTTCGCGAAGCGAAAGCTCATTGATGAGCGTATCGCTGGTGCGATTACCTAGCGGCAGATCAAGCGTGTGCAGAACATCATGCCCGACTTCGCGCAGTCGTTGACCCAGACGACGAGGCAGATGCGCATCAACAAGAAACTTCATGCCAAAGTAGGCTCAATGCGTTTAATCTGGCTGAGCCGTGCGGCAAAGGCCAAGGCCGCCAGAATGTCTGCCTGCTCAAGGTCTGCATAATCGGCCAGAATGTCTTCACTCGTCATGCCGGAGCTAAGCAATTCCAGAATCAACTCGACCGGATAACGCAACCCACGAATACAAGGCTTGCCATGACAAATATCAGGATCAATCGTAATGCGCTCAGCCAGCTTCATAAATCGCCTCCGCTTAAAATAATAGCACAGGCTTAAGAGGTACCTGTCTTCTCACCGCGTGCCGTGAAAAGTCTGAGCGCTGATTTAGCATAGCTAATGCCGCGCTGTAATCATGGGCGTCTGCGGGGCGACGTTCCAGCCGGAGACGGTAAGCGCGGGGCTTGCGCCGTGCAGGTCTTTGACACGATAGGTGGCTGTCAACTCGCGCGCTTCGCCGGGGAGGAGTGAGAGGTAGTTGTCTTGCCAAATGATGGGCACGATGTCGTCGCCCTGTGCACCGCGCGTGAGGTGCAGGCGGACGAAGAAGGCGAAGGCGGACGAAGGATTCGAGAGACGCACGTGGACGATCTCGTCCGCCCCGCGCCGCTCGCTGCGCGCGGTCGTGCGCAGTTGCGCGGGCGGCAGGTCTTTGAGCGCGGTCAGGTCGGCATGAGCGGTGAGCGGTGTGTAGTAGTAAGTTGTTTTGGGCCAGTTGAACGCGTCCTGTTTGGTCGAGAGCCAGTAGAGGTTGTCGCTCAAGAGTTGGCCGGCGGCGTCGTAGAGCGTGAGCTTGATGAAGTAGGTGCTGGTCAGACGCGGCAGTGCGGGGATGAGAAAGACGGCGGCGCTGGTGTCGGGTGCTACGTCGAGCCGGTCTGTGCGCGTGAAGCGTTCGCTCAAATCAAGATTGCGCACGCTCGCCGTGACGCGCAAACCGCGTAACGTCTGCGCGGTCGTGTTGACGATGACGACCGAGCGGTCGTCGTAAGAGTACTGCACGTGGACAGGCTCGCACGCTTTCTTTGTGCCGAAGTAGCCGCCGGCCGGGAGCAGATAGTAATCGTAGAGATGCCAGATGATGGAGGGCCAAGCGTTGTTGAGCATCCACTGAATGACGCCGCTCGCCTGCTGTCGGTTGCGCGCGTAGGCTTCAAACATCGCGCGCTCGCCGTCGTAGGTCATCAGTTGCGACTTCATGACGTAATCGTCGAGCGAGGTCGCTTTGCCGTAGCGCGTCGTCATTGCGTCGTTGAAGATGTTCAGGTTCGCGAATTTGCCGAGACCCGCGTGGTAGAGCCACACGTCGTCAATCGGCCACAGATGATCGGCGGGCAACATCTTGCGCAAACTACTTACGGGCGGAATCGCGGGCCCTGGACTCGTCTCAGTGTTGAAGCCGTGCGCGCCGCCGTGCTCTGTGTCAACGAACCAGTAGGCGGGCGGCACCCAGTCGTAAGGGCCGGTCATCTTCACGCCGGAGGGGCCGGTTACTTTGGTCGGCGTGGCCGACGCAGACGAGATATAAGGGTTCGGCCACTGACACGTCTGCAACACGCTGATGTAACGCTGCTCGACCTCCGGGGGCGGCGGGCCGTCGCTGCCGTTGAGCCAGACGAGCAGACTCGGATGATTACGCAGACGCATGATCTGATCGTGTTGCGAGGCGGCCGCCACTTGCGTGTCTTCTGCGTCCCACTTGTCCCACTGCTCCCACTGATCGCAGCAGCACCAGCCGGCGATGACGAGGATGCCGTAACGGTCGGCCAGATCGAACAGGCTCTCAAATTCCAATTTGCCTTCCAGCCGGATCGCGTTGAGACCCATGTCGCGGACATAACGAAGCTCGTCTTCCGTCCGCGCCGGGTCGTGGCGCAGGAGCGCGTCGGGCGACCAGCCACCGCCGCGCACGAGCACGCGGCGGCCGTTGACGCTGAAGAACCGGCGGTTGCGCGCGTCCAACTCCGAAGTCATCTCGCGGATGCCGAACTTCACGGTTTGCGCGTCCGAGACCGCGCCGTTTGCGGCGAACTCCATGTGCAGATCGTAGAGATTCTGCGCGCCCATGCCGGCGGGCCACCACAGGCGCGGCGCTTTGAGATGCAACTGCGGGAAGCTTGCAGGCGTGAACGCGACGGCTTTTGTTTCGCGCGGCGCGAGCGTGATGGGTTGCTGGAACACGATGCGCTCGAAGCGGCCGCGCAAGACACCCTGCACAGGCTTGTCGGTCGCATTGTGCAGTTCGGCGTTGACAGTCAGATGTGCTGTGTCGAGATTCGCTTGATCAAAGTGCGTGACGACTTGCGGGTAGCGCACAGAGACGGGGCCGCTCGTCATGACGTAGACCTCGCGCCACAGTCCCATGTTTTTGTCGGGCGGCGCGGGATTCCAGTCCACCCAGTTGATAGCCAATTCATCCGGCACGGGCGCGGAAATTTCAATTGCGAGCGCGTTCGTCTGGCCTGCGCGCACGAAATCTGTGACGTTGAACTCGTAGGTGCGAAACGCGCCCGCGACCTGTCGGCGGTCGGCGACGAGTTTGCCGTTGAGCCAGATGTTCGCGCGATAGTTGATGCCGTCGAAGTGCAGCCAGACGGTCTGCCCCGTCGCCGCGCGGGGCAACTCGAACTCCGTGCGATACCACCAAGGCACGCGGAACGGGCTATCTTCAGGCATCGGCAGCTTCGAGAAGATTTTGCCGATGGGATAACCCGCGCCCGGCAAGTTGTGCATGTTCATGCCGAAATAAGGATCGGGATAGACCTTGGCGTTGACCAGCGCTGCCACGACGGTCGCGGGCACTGCGGTCGGATACCAGCCCTGCGTTTGAAAGCCCGCGCGTGAGATCGCGTCGCCCGTGGCCTTGACCTGTGCCGACGATTGAATCGTCCAGCCGTGCGCGAGCGGCAACAGTCTCTGCTCGTCCGTCATTCGCGGCCCGCGCGTCTGTGCCAGCGCGCCGACCGTCATGAACAGCAACAAGCTTACGCAAAGCAACAGTCTCATGGCATGTGCCTCATCCGTCGAGAGAAGATTAGAACAAACGTGACTTGAACGTTGGGTGCAGGGCAACTCACCGCAGAGGCGCAGAGGACGCAAAGGAAGCGCAGAGAAAAGCAGTCAACTCTCTGCGCCCCCTCGGCGCTCTCTGCGTCTCTGCGGTGAACTACAACGCACATAACTCTCAACCAAGTGACATCTCAATCGCCCGCAACTTCAACCGCCGCGAACGGCCAGCGGGCCGCGTGCCAAGACCACGCGAGGAAGAACAGCAAGCCCAGCGCCAGCAGCCCCAGCCCGAACAGGATGATGCGCCAGTCGGTCGTGGCAAAGATGAAGAGCCAGCCCAACAAGGCGATGAAACTCGGCAGCGGATAAAACCAGATGCGAAACGGGCGCGGGAGATCAGGTCTGCGCCGCCGGAGCAGTTCGACCGCGACGATCTGCCCGATGAACTGCACGAGGATGCGCGTCGCCACCAGCGCGGCGATCACTGTGTCGAGCGCGAAGCGACAACAGATGATCGAGACTATGCCGATGACGAGCAGCGAGACATAAGGAAACTGCCCGCGCGGGTGCAGGCGGCCGAAGACCTTGAAGAAGTAGCCATCAACCGCCGCCGCGTAAGGGATGCGCGAGTAGCCCAAGAGCAGCGCGAAGACCGAGCCGAACGCTGTCCACAACACCATGATGGTGAACACGGTCGCCACGCGTGTGCCGTAAATCTTCTCCATGAAGATCGAGACGATGAAGTTCGCTTCGGCGTGTGCATCCGCCGGCACGAACTCGCGCCACGGCACAACGCCGACGAGCGATAGATTGATCGCAAAGTAGAGCAGCGCGACCGCGAGCACGCTGATGATGATCGAGCGCGGAATGACACGCCCCGGATTCTTCACCTCGTCGCCGATGTAGCACACGTCGTAATAGCCTAAGTAATCGTAGACGCCGATGCTCGACGCGAGACCGAGACCGAAGAGAAAGCCGCGCGAAAGATGAAACGCGCCGGGCGGAAAATCGAAGGCGAGTTGCGGGTTGAAGTGGAGCGCGCCGGTGACGATGACGGCGAGCGTCGTGATGAGTGTTCCGACCCACAGGCTGACGGTGATCTTGCCGATGGACGTGATGCGGCGATAGAGCAGCACGATGTTGACAATACCGACGCCCGCGGCGACGAGCGCCGTCTGCCACACAGTCATGCCGCGCCAGATGTAGGTGGCATAGCGCGCGAAGCCGATGTAGCCGGAAGCAATCTCCAGCGGCCCGCTTAGGATGAACTGCCAGATGAAGAGAAACGCCATCAACCGCCCAAACGTCTCGCGCCCGTAAGCCTCGCGCAGGTACAGATACGTGCCGCCCGAACCGGGCAGTGACGCGCCCAACTCGCTCCAGATCAGACCGTCGGGAATGACGATCAGCACGCCGACGATCCAACCCAGCATCGCCTGCGGCCCGCCGAGCGCCGTCATCAACAAAGGGATCGTGATGAACGGCCCGATGCCGATCATGTTCGACATGTTGAGCGCCGTCGCCTGCAACAGGCCGAAGCGTCGAAGCAGATGTGCGCCCTCTTTGGTCTGAACGGATTCGGGTGGCATTTCGTCTTAACAGTCAGGTGTGCTGGTCGAGCGTTGCGGAGTTTACAACAACGGCGTGGCCGGGCAGCCGTTTTTCTTGCCAGCGCGGCCCGATTTTATGTTTTTACGCGGCGGAAACGTGTGCTAGTCTGTCGCCGGCCACGGAGGAGAGTCGGACGCTGGTCTCGTTATTCCCGGACAAGCAGTCACAGTTAAGTCGGCGGCGCAGCCTCACGCCGCGCGCTTGGCGCAGGTTAAGGAGTAGTAAGCGTTTCATGACGGACAAGAAAAATTGGGGTTCTACGGTCGCCGGTTGGTTCATTGAGCGCGACGAGGACGCGAGCGCGCCGACCGCGCCCGCCGAGATGAGCGCGGACGAAGCCGAAGCGATCATCCGCGCCGCGAGCGGCGACGCGGCAACCGCGGCTGAACCTTACACTGCGCCGTCGCCCACGCAGACCGTCTTTCAAACCGCGCCGCCACCGCCGACCGGCGGGCAAGTAGATTTCGAGGCCGTGTTCGATGCGGCGGGCGTGGATACGGAAGAGCGTGCGCGTGTGGCTCGCACGGTCGAGTTGTTGAAGAGTCTGCCGGCGGGCACGGACGCGACGGTGAAGAAGCAGATCGTCGAAGCATCGCTCAAAGCGTTCGGCGTGCCGATTGAAAAGATCATCGAAGCGGGTGTGGAAGAGATACAGGCGCTCGACGGCTATACGCGCAACGCCGCGACGGACAACGCGACGCTGATGCAGGAATCCGACGCGCGGATCAAACAGTACGAGGACGAGATTAAAAATATTCGCGCCATCATGCAGCAGAGCGTCGAAGAGTTGCAGACGGTAATCAAGACATGCAACGACAAGAAGCTCGAAGTGCAGCAAGTCCTTGAGTTCTTCGGGCAGGCGAAGGTCGCGCAGGTGGTGAAGGATTCGCCCAAGCTACACGACCCGGCCGCTTCTGCCTGACACTGCGGCGAGTTGAAGAAAGGATTAAACCTATATGTTCAAACGTCTGGCCAACCTCTGGCGCGGTTTCCTCTCGCTCTGGATCTCCGACATCGAGAAAGAGCATCCGGAGATCGCCTACGAGAACGCCATCAACTCGATGGTGGAAAAATACTCGAAGCTCAAGACCGCGACCGCCGCCATCATTCGCCGCCGCGAGGAATTAGACGACCGCTACAAACGCGCGGCGGCTGAACTAGCACAGACCGAAGCGGAACTCGACACGGCCGTCTCGACCAATCAGGACGATCTGGCCGTCATCTTGATTCAGAAGAAAAATCAGTTGACGGCGGAAGTGACCGATCTCAAGGCTGAGATGGAAGCGGCGCGCGGCGACGCCGACTCGGCCAAGTCGTCTCTGTTGAGCGTGCAGACCGAGATCAGGAAACTCCAGAGCGAGCGCGACTCGATGCTCGCGAAGATGCAGTCGGCGCAGGCGCGCATCAAGGTGCAGGAGCAACTCGATGGCCTGTCTGTTGACGCCGAAGTGAAGGCGCTCGACAACGTGCGTCAACACATCAAGACGACCATTGCGGAAGCGAACCTCGGCAAAGAACTCTCCGAGTCCTCGCTCGACTCGCGCCTCGCAGCGCTGCGCAATCAGACCGGCGATGTGACCGCGCGCCAACAACTCGCCGAACTCAAAGCCAAAAAGGCCGCGCAGCAGAACGCACAGGGCAACAAGACGATGTAAAAACAGTGCTGAGTGCTGAGTCCTGAGTGCTGAGTTAAAAACTTTTGTCTTTCACTCAGCACTCAGGACTCAGCACTCAGCACTTCGACTGAGAGGCTTCTTATGAGACTGACTCCGTTAGCGAAGGGTTTCATCGCAGTGGTGGTGCTTGCGGTGCTGGGCTTTGCCACGTGGCACTACAAGGGCGACGCGATCAAGCAGTGGGCCGGCGGCGAGAAGACGACCGAAGGCGGCGATAACAAGGGCGACTTCGACAAGTTGAAGGGCAGCCCGGACGATCCGGCGCGCGGCGTCGGTTCGACCGGCGTAAGCGCGACGACTGTCGGCAGTGGGCGCTTGAGCCGCCCGCTCGTCGTCGGCATCAACACGTGGGCCGGTCACTCGCCGGGTATTGTCTTCAACAACGGCATGGAGCCGAACGGCGGTTCGAGCTACAAGCGTAAGTTCGGCATGGACGTGAAGTTCGTCTTGCTGGAAGACCCGGCGGCGAAGCTCGCGGCGTTCCGCAGCGGCCAAGTGGACATCATGTGGAACACGGTGGACAACTGGGCGCGCGAGGCGTCGATCCTCGCGGAGAATAACCAGCAAGCGAAGTCCATCATCATGCAGGACTGGTCGCGCGGCGGCGATGGCATCGCCTCGCTCGCGTCGATCAAGTCGGTCGAAGATTTGAAGGGGCACAAGATCGCCTGCACGCAGTTCACGCCGTCGCACTTTCTGCTGCTCTACCTGCTCGCGCAATCGGGTCTCTCGCCCGAAGACCGCGCCGCCGTCGAGAAGAACATCATCTTCACGACCGACGCGCCCGCCGCCGCCGCCGCTTTCAAAGCCAAACAGGTGGATGCGGCCGTCACGTGGGAGCCTGACCTGTCAGCGGCGGTCACGGCGCGCGGCGACGAAGCACACGTGCTCGTCTCCACGCAGGCCGCGACCAACATCATCGCCGACACGCTCTGCGCGCGGCAGGACTTGATCGACAAAGCGCCGGAGACCGTCCGCGACTTTGTGCACGGCTGGCTCGACGGTATCGAGATGATCAAGAACGACCCGAACGGCTCGAACGAGATCGTCGCCAAGGCTCTGAAGCTCGACACAGACACCGTCTCTGGCATGTTGTCTGGTCTGAAGCTCACGCCCTACGCCGACAACGCGCAGTTCTACGGCTTGAACGGCGCGAAGGCGCACTACGAGACGCTGTTTGATACGGCGTTCGTCATCTGGCGCAAGAAGGGTCTGGTCAATCGCTCTGTGGATGCGAAGAATTGGGCCGACACGCGCTTCCTGCAAGCACTCGCCGCGAGCTATCCGGGGCAGCGGGTCGAGGAAGCGCCGGTCGTGGCGAAAGCGCCGTCGGAGAAGGACATTCCGATCCTGCATCAACAGATACAGATTCAGTTCACGCCCGGCTCGGACGAGATCATGGCCGGCTCTTACATCGTGCTCGACAAGTTGGGCGAGACGATGACCTCGTTCGGCAACACGATCTTGCGCGTCGAGGGCAACACCGACAACACGGGTTCGCCCACCTCCAACATGACGCTCTCGGAGCGGCGCGCGCTCTCGGTCAAGAACTACATCGTCAAAAACTTCCCCAATATCCCCCCGACCCGCTTCCAGACCATCGGGCGCGGGCAGTCAAACCCCATCGCCGAAAACACCACTGAAGCCGGCCGGCAACAAAACCGCCGCACCGACATCAAGGTGATCTTGGCGACACAGTAACAAGAAGATGCTAGATGTCAGATGCTAGTCTAATACTGACATCCAGCATCTAGCATCTAGCATCTTTCTTCTATGCCTCGACGTAAAACTGGTCTCTTCGCGATCCGCTCGCCACTCCCTAAGCGGACGGCATTTCTGCTCGGCTTCGTCGCGCCGGCGCTTGTCTTGGGCGCGTGGTGTCTGGTCTCTTACGGGCATCTCGTGCAGCCGGATTTCTTGCCGACGCCGACCGAAGTCTTGCGCGGCACGCTACAACTCTTTATCCAGTACGACCTGACGACGGCCATTCTCGTCTCGTCGCGCCGCATCGCGCTCGCGTTTCTGCTCGCATCGGCCCTTGCCTTGCCGCTCGGCGTCTTGATGGGCGCGTTCGATCCCATCAATCGCTTCTTCGAGCCGATCATGGCCCCGCTCCGGTACATGCCGATCTCGGCGTTCATTCCGCTACTGATCTTATGGTTCGGA
Source organism: Pyrinomonadaceae bacterium (assembly GCA_045807745.1). Lineage (GTDB taxonomy): Bacteria > Acidobacteriota > Blastocatellia > Pyrinomonadales > Pyrinomonadaceae > QHXQ01. Next base: position 12,774 of record JBJMGT010000022.1, on the reverse strand, counting down.
ATTTACGAGAAGCAGAAGATCGCATTCCTCTTCCTCGGCGTGTTCGTCTACCTGCTGCCGGTCGTCGTCTCGTCGATCCGGCTCGTGCCCGAAGAGTTGGTGCAGACCGCGCTGACGCTGGGCGCGTCGAAGTTTCAAGTGATCCGCACGGTGCTCCTGCCCGCGGCGCTGCCGGAAATCTTCGACAGCTTCCGCGTGATGAACGCCATCGCGTGGACTTACGTGATCTTGGCCGAAGCGGTCAACCCCGAACACGGGCTGGGCTACATGGTCGAGCTGGCGCGCACGCACCAGAAAGCGTCTTGGTCGTTCGCCGGTCTCATCGTCATCGGCGGCATCGGTCTCTTAACAGACTTTCTGATCCGCGCGCTCTCAAGCGTAATGTTCCGCTGGCGCGAAGCCTCTTAACTTTTAAGTGCACATGGTTGACAAAGAAGCACCCACACCACAGCCGCAGGCGGGCGAGCCGGGCACGTTTGCCGTCACCGCCGAGCGGCGCACAGAGCACGTCACCTATCATCCTGATCAGACGGGTACGCCGCCCAAGCTGCGCGTGTCGAACCTGAGCGTCACGTACATCGACCGCAAGGGCAATCGCACGGAAGCCGTGCGCGACGTATCGTTCGACGTATATGACAAACCGGACGCGGGCGAGGTTGTCGTCTTCTTAGGTCCGTCGGGCTGCGGCAAGTCCACGATCTTGAAAGCGGTCGCAGGGTTGTTGCCGCCGACCGAAGGCGAGGTGTTGGTGGACGGTGTGCTGGTTGATAATGTCGGGCGTGATCGCGGCATGGTCTTTCAGGCCTACACGTCGTTCGGCTGGCTGACGGTGCGCGAGAACGTCGAGTACGGGCTGCGCTTGCAGGGCATGGCGAAAGCGAAACGGCGCGAAATCTCGGATAAGATTTTGCAGCAGGTGGGCTTGGCGGACTTCGCCAATCGTTATCCGAAAGATTTATCCGGCGGCATGAAACAGCGCGTGGCGATTGCGCGCACGCTCGTCAATAACCCGCGCGTCGTCCTGATGGACGAGCCGTTCGGCGCGCTCGACCCGCAGACGCGCTGGGGCATGCAGAGTTTATTGCTCGACGTAGCGCGCGCCAACGACAACACGATCCTCTTTGTCACGCACGACGTGTCCGAGGCCGTTTACTTGGGCGACACGATCTACGTCCTCTCTTCGCGCCCGGCCCGCATCCTGCATCAAGTGGACGTGCCCGCCTTTCCCGTCCACGACATGGCGCTCAAATCTGCGCCCGAATTCCGCGCCGTCGAAAAGAAGTTACTTGATTTGATTTACGCGCCGAAGTAGCGAGGCGTGGGCCTGCTTCGATCTCGCTGCATGTGTTAGCATTATTTTGAGGACTAAGAATATGACTTTCACCGTCGAGTACGAGCAGGAAGGGGACGGGCGCTGGCTGGCAGAGGTGCTTGAGTTGCCGGGTGTGCTGGCCTACGGGCAAACATCCGAAGAGGCCATTGCGAAGGCGCAGGCCCTTGCGTTGCGTGTGCTGGCAGATCGACTTGAACATGGAGAGAGTGCCCACGAATTTGTGAGCATCTCTTTTGCCGCTGCATGAGCCAATGGTCATCGACAAAGGCTAGACGCGTACTGGCCGCGTTGCTCCGCATCGGTTGGAGTATCAAGCGCGAATCAAGCTCTCACAAAGTCCTTTCACGCTCTGGCTGGCCTGATGTAGTGTTTGCCTTCCACGATCAAGCAGAGATCGGCCCGAAGATGCTAGCGCGCATGGCTAAGCACACAGGCCTTCAGCCAGAAGATTTATAAATTTGACAGCCGGATTGCCATTGCAGTGCGACAACGTCTATACCTTAAGCGCCCTTAGTTAAACGTAGAAGATGGGAACGACCGGAAAGCAGCAGGTGACGCCGCCGCGGACAACGCCGCAGCAGCAACAGCGCACGCCGGTCAACACGAAGGCGCTGCGTGAGGATACGTTCGAGGCGAGTAAGGCGTACATCAAGCACGCGACGGATAAGCCTTATCTCAAAGCCGCGTTTGCTAATCCGTACAACCTGTCGCTGTTCCTCGGCGGCATGGTCGCGTCGGGATTGACGCTCAGCCCGTTCCTCGCCGTCATGGTCATCTGCCTTGAAGTCTTGTGGCTCGTGTTCGCGCCCGGCTCGAAGCTGTTGCAGCAGACGCTTTGGGACCCGCAGTTCGACAAAGAGAAACTCGCGCAGGCGCAGGCGGCGCGCGCCAAGCGGCTGCAAGGGTTGGCGGAGCACGACCGCGAGCGCGTGATGGATTTGCTCGCGCGCCAGCAGGAGATCAACCGGCTCGCGGCGCAGAACCCATCGTTTACGGGCGAGTTGTTGCGCACCGAGTTGAGCAAGACCGACCGGCTCGTGGAATCGTTCATCGATATGGCGGTGACGTGCGGGCGCTATGAGCAATACTTGGAGTCAGTTGATCTGGCCGAGTTGGAACGCGACCGGCAGCGTTGGGAGCGCGTGGCGAAGAAGGGCGCGGAGACGGATGAGGAGACCAACATCGCACGCAAGAATCTGGCGATCATCATGAAGCGGCTCGACAAGGTGAAGGAGATTCATCACTACCTGATGGTGGCGCGCGGGCAGCTTGATTTAATCGAAAACTCTTTCCAATTGATCGCCGATCAGATCGTCACAATGCAGTCGCCGCAGGAGTTGTCCGGGCAGTTGGACGAACTGCTCGACGGCGTCGAATCCATCAAACAGACGGCCGCCGATACAGAGCGGTTGTTGAATCCGTTGGGGATCAGAGATTTTTAAGGCTTATGAGTGAAGCACGTATGTTGCCCGTCTGGGCTGAAGATTTGCGCCGTCGTTATCTGCGCGGCGAGGCGTCGATGTTTGTGCTGCATGGAAACGTCTACGACGTGGTCATCCAGCAGAAGCTGATCTTGTCGTTGACGGAATTCTTAACCGACGTGCTGTTGAAAGAGTCTAAGGACACGGTCGCGGTCTACAACGTGGCGACCGGCGTGCGCTTCGCCAAACGCGCGGCAGATGTAACGAACATCGAAGACCTGATCCTCGCGCCCGACAAGGCGCGGGTGTTCGTCGCGCTGGAAAGACTGTTGATCGGCGCGACGAAGACGGCCGTGATCATCGAGTACGCCGAGGCGGTCGCGCCCGCGGGCGACCCGTCGTTTCAGGGCGACGTGGATCGCGCGGCGATTGTGACCTTGCATCGCTGGTCGGCGCTGCCGGAGATCGAGCGCGGCGATAATGTGGTGCTGCTCATCGCGGAGAACTTAACCGACCTCTCACCCAAGCTCGTCTCCAATCCGAAGGTCGCTGTGGTCGAAGTACCGATGCCGGATCGCGAGACGCGCAAGTCGGCGGCCCTACTCGCCGATTCGCGCCTGACCGAGCGCGATGCAGAGCGTTATGCCGACATCACGGCTGGCCTCAAAGCGATCCAAATCTCATCAATCCTAACGCCGCCGCCGCCCGCCGAAGAAGAGTCAGCCGAGCGCGAGCGATTCATCGTCGGCTTACTCGGCGGCGGCGCGGACGCGGCGCAGCGCGCGCACAAGTTGGCCGCTTTGACCGCCGACATGTCGCGCGACGAGATCAAAAAGTTGCTTGCACCGACGGCGGCCGATCCAACACCCGATGAAAAAATTCCGACGCCCGCTGAGCGCGCGCGTAAAGAGACGGATCGTCTGATCGCCACGCGCAAGCGCGAGATTCTGGAGCGCGAGTGTTTCGGTCTGGTCGAGTTCGTCGAGCCGGGGCACGGCTTCGAGGTCGTGGGCGGGATGGAAGAGGTGAAAAAAGATTTGCTCGTCATCGCCGACTCGATCCGCGAGGGGCGCGCGAGCCGCGTGCCGATGGGCATACTGTTTACGGGGCCGATGGGCACAGGCAAGACGTTCGTGGCCGAGGCGTTCGCCAAAGAGTGCGGACTGACGGCGATCAAGCTGAAGAATTTTCGCTCGAAGTGGGTCGGCGCGACCGAGGGGAATCTGGAGAAGATTCTGAACGTCATCAAGGCCATCGGGCAGGTCGTCGTCATCATCGATGAGGGCGACCGCGCGTTTGGTAACACGGACGGCGAGGGCGACGGCGGCACGTCGTCGCGCGTCATCGCGCGCATCAAAGAGTTCATGTCCGACACGTCAAATCGCGGGCGCATCCTCTTTTTAGTGATGACGAATCGCCCCGACAAACTCGACGTTGACCTCAAACGCGCCGGGCGGCTTGACCGCAAGATTCCGTTCCTCTACGCGCAGACGCCCGAAGAGGTCGAGATGATCGCGCGTGCGCTCTTACGCAAGAACAAAATCGACACGCAGGTTGATCTCACGGCTATTCGCGACGGCTTTGCCGCGAAGCTCATCGGCTATAGCAACGCGGACATCGAAGCCGTCATCCTCATGGCGAATGACGACGCGGCGCGCGAAGCCGGCACGGCCGCGCCCGTCACGGCCGAGCACTTGCAGCGCGCCGCCTCCGATTATTTCCCAAGCCGCGACGTGGAACTGCTCGAATACATGGAACTGCTCGCCGTCTTTGAAGCATCGAGCCGGCGGCTGCTCCCCGCCAAGTATGCCGCCATCACGCCCGAAGAGTTGGACGCGCGGCTGCGTGCGCTGCGCGCGGTCGTCGGCGGTCGGCGCTAGATGCTAGCCGCGCGTCGCTTCAGGTCTGCGGGGCAGTGCGTGTGCGCGCCAACTCTTCCAGCAAGCGAATCTGCTCTCGTTGCATGGCAACCAACTCGCCCCAGCGTTGCTCGCGCAACTCGTCGAGCTTGTCGTGCAGGCTGACGATCTCAAGCTCAGCTTTGAGGTTCACTTCGTAATCGTGCGCGGCGTCGAGCCGGTCTTTGGCGGCCTGCCGGTTCTGCGACATCATGATGACCGGCGCTTGCAAGGCGGCGAGCATCGAGAGGAAGAGGTTGAGCAGGATGTATGGGTAAGGATCGAATGCGCTGCCGCGCCGCGCGAGGATGTAAGAGTTGAGCACGACCCAGAGTAGGAGCACGGCGGCGAAGATGATGATGAACGTCCAAGAGCCGCCGAACGAGGCGATTTTGTCGGCGAGCCGTTGCCCGTAGGTGCGCTCGTCGTAGAACTCGCGGTTCGTGTTCCGGCTGACGTGCGTGCGTGCGACGAGTCGCTCGATCACGTACCGCTCGCGCTCGTTCAGCTTGTCCCATTCTCTGCGCAGAAACGTTTTGGCCGCTTGGTGTAGGTGTTGGCTCATGCCCGCCTCCCTCTATCTAGGCGCTCTGCTTAAGCACCTCTAATTCCACTGTGGGTAAAAACTTCGGCGCTTGCCGCAAGTGCGTCGCCTGCTCGAAGGTGTAGGCGTATTTGATTAACTTCGGCTCGCTCCACGCGCCGGCAAAGAAGGAGAGACCGACGGGAAGACCGTGCACGTAGCCGGCGGGTACGGTGATGTGCGGGTAACCCGCGACGGCCGAGGCGGTCGAGTAGCCACCGGTGAAGTGATCACCGTTCAATAGATCGGTCGGCCAAGTCGGGCCGCCGGTGGGCGCGATGAGCGCGTCGAGCCGAAACTTGGCGAGCGTCGCGTCGATGCCTTCAGTGCGCGACATGCGCCGATTCTTGGCGAGCGCGAGCACATACTCTTTGCTCGTCAAAGGCCCCTTCGCCTGCGCGCGGATAAACAGTTCTTGACCGAAGTAAGGCATCTCTTCGGCGCGATGCTTGTCATTAAATTCGATGAGGTCTGCGAGCGTGCGCACGGGCGCGTTGGGGCCGAGACCGGCGAGATACTTGTTGAGATCGGTCTTGAACTCGTAGAGCAGCACTTCAAGCTCCGTATCATCGAACTTACCCGTCGTGGCGATGTCGGCCGGATCGATAATGATTGCGCCCTGCCGTTTCAATTCCGCGATGGCTTCGTTCATCAACACGTCCACCGCATCGCTGAAGCCGAAATGTTTGCGCGCCACCCCGATGCGCGCGCCGCGCAAGCCGTTAGCGTCAAGAAACTGTGTGTAGTCGGCTTGCGCTTTGCCGCGACTCGCTTGTGTGATGGGATCGCGCGGGTCGCTGCCAGCGAGCGCTGAGAGCAGCACGGCCGCATCGGCGACGGTGCGCGCCATCGGCCCGGCCGTGTCCTGACTGTGCGCGATGGGGATGATGCCGGCGCGGCTGACGAGACCGAGCGTGGGCTTGAGACCGACGAGTGAGCAAGCGGATGAAGGACAGACCACAGAGCCATCTGTCTCCGTGCCGACGGCGATGGCGCAGAGGTTGGCGGCCGTGGCCGCGCCCGAACCGGAGCTTGAGCCGCACGGGTTGCGATCCAACACATAAGGATTGTGTGTCTGCCGCCCGCGCCCGCTCCAACCGCTCGTCGCGTGCGTCGAACGAAAGTTCGCCCACTCGCTCAGGTTTGTCTTGCCGAGTAGCACAGCGCCAGCCGCGCGCAGACGTTCGGCGACGAACGAATCGCGCACGGGTGCAGCGTCAAGAAGCGCGAGCGAGCCGGCGGTCGTCTTCATGCGGTCGTGCGTGTCTATGTTGTCTTTGATGAGGACGGGCACGCCGTGCAGGGGGCCACGCACATGCCCGCTTTTGCGCTCGCGGTCGAGCGCGTCGGCGATCTGTTCGGCGTCAGGATTCAACTCGATGACGGAGTTGACAGCCGGGCCGTGCTTGTCCACTTCATCAATGCGCGTCAGGTATTTTCTCACCAATTCGCGCGCCGTCCACTTGCCCGCTTGCATTCCCGCCTGTAGCTCCGCAATCGTTATCTCTTCCAGCTCGAACGATTTCACGGCCGGCGCAACCGGTGCGGCTTCGTTGACTGCGCGCTCCAAAGCGGGCGCGGCGACGGCCAGCGTGCCGGCCAGTGCACCACTGTGTAAAAATTTTCGCCGCGTTAACCGCGCACCATTCATGCCCCTGCCTTTCGCCATTGTTTTGGTCGCTCCTTAAATGAAGATGTGTTGCCGTAACACTGCTGTAGAAAAGCTGCCCGCCGTTTTATTCGTTATAATCTTGGCCCGCGCCCGCTCGGTGTGCGCAACAATTATTTCCGCCGGTGCGTATCAACAACCTCCGAAGCGGCGCGCACCGGGAAAATGGCGCATGGTCGCCGCCGAAAGCGAATATGCCAACGCAGATTACACAGATCGACGATGCGACGGGCGCGCACACGACCTTGCGCGTCGCCGGCTCGCTCACACGCGCGGATGCCGAACTCATCGCGCGCATCTGCGCCGCTCTGCGTGAGCAGCGCGCCACAGAGATCACGCTCGATCTCGCCGATCTCAGTTTCCTCGATAGCGAATCAGCCGCCGTCCTCGCCCGGCTTAAGCAGGAGCACAACATCACGCTCGACGGCGTCCACCTGTTCGTCCAACAGGTGATTGATCAGACCGAGCAGGAATGAGTTTACTTCGCCGCCGGCAGCAACTCTTCACGTGGCGGCACAAGCCCCAACTGCTGAAATAGCCCCAGCGATTCGACCAGCACCCAGTCTTCCGCGATCCGTCCGGCGGCGATGCGTTGAGTTACGATCATCCGCACGGAGACTTGTTGGCCCGTCGGTGCGACGCCCAGCCACGCGGCCCTATGCGTGCCGCTCATTGTGCAACGCGTGACGACCGTATCGGCTTCGGCGAGCATCTGCTCAATGGTGAAATGGAGATCGGGGAAGGCGGCCAGCCACTCGTTGATGTGCCGCTTAATAATGTCGGGCGTGCGCGGCGCGCTCACGTCCGGTGCGCCTGAACGCAGTTGATGCGTGACGGCGTCGGGCGCGAAGAGTTCATCTGCCAATTCAAGTCGGCGCTCGTTCCACAACTCCTCGATGAACCGGCGCGCGATAGCTTTACTCTCTGCTGCGCTCACGTCGTTATCTCTCCCCGCTCGGCCGCGGTCAGAAATGCCTCGACCTCCCTCATCGAACGCAGCCGGATCATGCGTTTGGCGTGCGCGTGCTCATCAAACAATGCTAGCACCTTCGGGCGCGAGCGCCGCCCGTAGTGCCAGACCCAGAGGATGAATTCCAAGCTGAGCTGTTCGGGACAACCCGCGGCCACGTCGGGCCGGTTGCGGCGGTGATAAAGCGCGCGCCGCTTGACGATGCGCCAGAGACAGACGCGGCGCGGCAGGTCGAGAAAGATCACTGTGTCGCAGGCCGCGAAGCGCGCGGCGAAGGTGCCGGAATAGTTGCCGTCCATGACCCAAGCGTCGCGCTTGATCAACTCGGCAATGGTCTGTTGCCACTCAGGTTCTGGCGTCTCGACCCAGCCGGGCCGCCAGTAAAGCTGATCGAGGTGGATGAGTTCAAGGTTGAGCCGCTTGCTCAGCCGCCGCGCTAACGTTGATTTGCCGGCCCCGCCTGAGCCGATCACCAGCACCTTCTTCATTTCGTTGGGAGGAGGTTGCGGATCAATTCGTAGAGCCGCGCGAAATCAATCGGCTTGACCAGATAGCCGTCGAAGCCGACATCGTAGGCCGCACGCCGAAAGCCGTCGGTGCTAAAGGCCGTGACGGCGATAACGGGCACAGTTCGTAGTATCTCGGTCTCACGGATTTTGCGCGTTGCTTCCAAGCCATCAAGTTGCGGCATGCCGATGTCCATCAGGATCAGATCGGGGCGGGAGAGAGCCGCAACGCGGATCGCCTCTTCGCCGTTGGCGGCCGTGACCACGCGGTAGCCCTGCTGTTGCAGGTTCAAACTCACGATGACCAGGTTGTCAACCATGTCGTCCACGACGAGAATCAGATAATCGTGTTGCGACAGGTCGTTGGTCTCTTTATCAACGGCGACCTCGCGCGGCGTTGAGAGAGCGTGCGTATGCTCATCCTGCGGCTCGCCGAGCGGGCTGGTCGGTAAAGATTTCTTCGTTTCCATTAGCGCAATGATAAGCCGGTCGTGCCGCCGAGCAAGCACAGTTTAGACCATTGCCGACAGTGGCAGTCGGGCAAACATATTAGCATCTTCGGCGGGCGGAACTGAGAGACAAAAATATGCTCAGGGCCGCCCGGCAGCGTTCAACCCAAACGAAGAAAGAGCGGCCGGGGCGAACCCCGGCCGCTCTCTTTGTCGTGCTTTGTCGTTGCCGTTTACTGGATCGTGTCCACCGAGCCGCGGAAGCCGTTCTTGGCGTTGAGCATGATCCACTTCAGGATGCGCTTGGTGTTGTAGCAGTGGGCGAGGATGTAGTTGCAGGTCGAGAGACAGTGCTTCGAGCATTCCTGCTTCATCTCGTCGAGTTGCTTGACCTCGAACTTCGGATTCTCAATCGTGCCCCAGTCGTGCGTGGCCGAGTACATCGGGAAGCAGGGCGCGAGCGTGCCGTCGGTGCGGACGATGAGCGAGTTTTGGCCCGCGCGACAGGCCCAAGGTGGCACTGCGCCGCGCATCAACTGTTTCATGTCCTGCATGTGCTTCGACTGGTTGACCATCTTGTAGCCTTCCTGATGGCGTTTGGCGTCGAGCCAGTCGAGCAGTTCGTCAACTTTCGGAAAATCTTCGGGCGTCAGGTATGTGCTGTTCTCATCGAGGTGCTTGAAATGGGTCTGCTCCATCATCGGCGTCTCGTTGATGTGATAGTCGGTGGCGATGCCCATGTCGTGCGCGATGAGCGTCAACTCACGCACGTCGTCCATGTTGATGCGCGTGATGTTGATATTGAACATCACTGTATAGCCGTAGTGGTGCTGGCGTTTGACGAGATAATCGACGTAAGAGCGGATCGGCTCAAGCGCTTTCGGGAGCGCCTTGCGATCCTTGACGGAGTCCACCGCCAGATTGACGGTCGCGATGCCTGCGTCGCCGAGGCGATCAACCACGTCGGGCTTCATCAAACGGCCGTTGGTCGGCAGATAAACAAAGATGCCCTTCTGCGCACTGTAGTGCACGATCTTGTGGATGAAGTTGGGGCGCAGGAGCGGTTCGCCGCCCATCAGGGCGAGTACGCGCGAGCCGATGGAGTGCAGCCAGTCAATCGAGCGCCGGGCTACGTCCTCGGTCATGCCCTTGACCTTGTTGTTGTACGACCAGCAGTAGTGACAATCGTAGTTGCACTTCCACTCGGTGAACAGGTAAGGGATGAGCGGGCGCAACTCGCCGCGATGATAGAGCGACTTGACGTAGGGCGAACCCCATGTCTTCCACGTGCGGATGGCGTTGAGTTTTTGATACTCCTTCCGCGACATCGGCTGTGGGTCTGGGTGAATCGGATACGGCGGCTCGGGCAACCCTTCCGCATCGGGGCGCGGCTCAAGCGTGGGCCGCTCCGGGCGCGTATAGAGAATCTGGTGGAGCTTCTCGTCAATGCGGTACGCGGGGGCCGACGAGGTCGGGGGCGCGGCCCCTTCAGGTTGCCGAATTTCTGTAGCCATCAGGACTCCTTTCAAAACTGTCTGACTAGATGCTGAATAAAGAAGGTTTGAGCTGAATCGAACAATTCGACCCGACACAACCGAAGGGTGCGTGGAAGGTCAAAAACGCCGCGAATGATGGCTGATTTCACAGGGAATTGCAAGTCATTTCGTGCAGCGTGGCACTGGCTCAAGTTATTGAGTCTGAACTGCTAGCCGCATGCCAGCCGCGGTCGCGCGCCCAGCTTGGTTGGAAGTATGACATGCGCACCCGGTCGCATGGTTGCCACTTGGGACACTCTGCTAACTGTCACACTGACAAAGAGCACAGCGAGTTGCCCGCCGGCTGAGATTCACGCTAAGCTTGCGCCCCGTCGGCGCGCCGCCCGCATGCATGCGCTGTTGCGCACAAACTGTCTTACCGTCTGGCCCGCCCGCATGATCCGGCGCGCGCGTGTGCCTTAAACAATCCGCCACCTGAACGGAGGTCTTAAAAGAGTTTGTCCGCCACGATGACGCCGGCCGTCACGGCCGGTTTGCGACCGGAACTGTTCGCCCCAAGCAGCACACGCGCGCTCAAGCGCACGTGGCTTAAACTCGCGCTCGCCGTGCTCGTCGTCGGCGGGTTCGGTCTGCGCGCCGCGGGCTTGAGCGCCGAAGGTCTCGGCGAAGATGAGTTCAATAAGCTGGAAGCGGTGGCCGACTATCGCGCGCACGGGTTGACGCCCGCCAACGGCGAACACCCGTTTCTGATGAAGGCGTTGCAGACCGTGACGGTCGTGGCGGCCGAGCACTGGAACAGCACGCCATTCGTCGCCGCCCGGCCTGAGTTGTTCGTGCCTGTCGAGACGGCGCTGCGGCTGCCGTCCGCGCTCTTCGGCGCGTTCACTGCACTGCTGCTCTATCTGTTAACGGCGGAGTTGTTCGGCGGGGAAGTGGCCCTCATCGCGGCCGCGTTGTGGGCGTGCGACCCAAGCGCCATCGGGTTTAATCGTATCGCGAAAGAAGACACCTTTATGCTCTTCTTCTTTCTGCTGGCGAACGTCTTCTGGCTGCGCGCGCAACGCAGCGCGGAATCAGGCAAGGACAATTTCATGCCCTACTGTTGGGCGACGGCCGTCGCCTACGGCGCGATGTTCGCCTCAAAATATCTGCCCGGTTACTTCGCCGCGAGCATCGCCTACTATCACATCTTTCAAGCCATCCCGGCGACGCGCTGGCGGCTGGGCCGGCCGCGCTTCCTACTCTTCTTCACCATCATCGGCGTGACCTTCGTGCTCTTGAACCTGCCGATCCTCTTGCCCGGCACGTGGCGCGCGGCGCTGAGCTTCGCAAGCTACCAACGCATCGGGCACGACAGCTACGAGTTCATGGGCCGACTCTACGGACACAAGCTGATGAACTGGTTCAAGGGCGTGCCGTGGTATCTCTACTTTGTCTTCATCATCGTCAAGACGCCGCCGCTCACGCTCGCAGCTTTTCTCACGGGGCTGCCCTTGCTCTTGCGCCGTAGGCTCGGCGACGGGCGCTACTTCCTGCTCTTCTGGGTCGCGCTCGGCTTCCTGCCGTTCGTCGCGGCCGGCGGCAAGTTCATGCGCTACCTCACGCCCGTGCTGCCGGTCGTCTTCATCACGGCCGCCATCGGCATACAGTTCGTCGGGCGCAAGCTTGCCGCGTGGCGCGCAACCTCTTTCGCGCACGAAGCTTTACAACGTTACGCCACGCACGCGTTAGCCGCGTGCGTCGTGCTCGCCGCGCTCTGGTCTGCGACGACCGCCGCGCCGCACTATCGACTTTACACAAACACGCTCGGCGGCGGACAGACCCGCGCCGGCTACTACTTTCCGCATGACGAGTTCTACGACGCCGAACTGCGCGACGTGCTGAGCGAGATCGCCCGGCACGCACGGACGGGCGCGCGCGTGGCCACTGAGACGCCCGCCCTCGCCACTTTCTACGCCCAGCAGGCGCACCGGCCCGATCTCGTCTCCATCGCGCTCTCCGACCCGGCTGAACGCGCGGGCTTGCGCCCCGGCGACTTCATCATTGCCGCGCGCGGCCGCCGCTACTTCAGTAACGACGCGCTCCTCTCCGCGCTGCGTCAAACAACCACGCCCGCTTTCCGCATCACCGTCGGCACGACGCCCGCCGCCGATGTCTATGTCCTAGATGAGCGCACGTTGGCCGCGGTCAATGGTCAGGAGCACTAACAAAGTCAATTAATAGCTGCGTGCTGCTGGGAGCGGTCTCATTCATCTGCGCATAGTTATAACTAATCCTGCCGCTCACTCCGGCACGAGCGCGACGCGGAAGCCTAAGAGCGACCATTCGCTGTCGCCCTCGACCTCGCTGATGTAAGAGAAATCGCCCGGCGCGTTTGAGCCGACGGCGTAGCAGGTCGCGTTGCCGGCCGCGTCGCGGTAGAAGCCGAGTTCGAGCGTCTCCGTCTCGC
>JBJMGT010000021.1:0-145099 GCA_045807745.1 Pyrinomonadaceae bacterium | reverse complement strand
GCCGGAGGAGAGCGGTGAATCACGCTCGCATGCTTCGGCGATGCGCGCTCTGATTTTGAGAAAGATCGTGGTGACGCTCTTGCGCGTCAGACCGGTTAAATGTGCGACATCGGTGGCCGTCAAATCGAGCGCGAACAAGCGCAAGAGTTGCCGGAATTTCTTGGCGGAAATTCGGGAACGGCGATAAAACGGGTTCGGTCGTTCCATTTCAGTAGTTTAGCACCTCGGCGAAAGTGCTTAACTACTCTAGCCCCTTTGTATTATCAAAGTGGCAGGCATCGGCGCAGTCTTGTTGCCCCAATGAGCGAGCCGCTGCCGCCCCCGACCGTTTAACTTTCACGCGCGCCTCTCACCCCGCGCTTGAATCAGCCATCAGTCCTGACCCGAAGAACCGTGCGCGTTGCCGGTCGCCGTCTCCGGCGCAGCGTGCCCGGCCGCAACGGTCTAACTAAATCAGATAGGAAGCAACCCCCATGAGTCGTAATCCGAGCAGCATCAGATGCCCGCAGTGCAACCTGCTCAACTGGTCGTCAACTGCTAACTGTAAGCGGTGCGGTGCGCCGCTGCACGAGGGGCAACAAACACAGCCGCCACCCGCAGGGGCCACCGGCGGGCCGAACTGGGCCGGCGCAACGACAACAACGCCCCGCTCGTCGGGGCCGGCGCACGTCTCGCCGACGGGCTACGTGGGCCGACAGATTCGTCGCTGCACGCGCAACCTGTTTCTGCTCGGCTGCGTGCTCGTCATCGTGGTCATCGGCGCGGCCTGCATCAACAGTCGCTACCTGATCAACTTCGTCAGCGGCGCGCAGACCATTGGGCACAGTTCGTTGTTGCAACTCACCGATGCCAGCACGCTCGCACGCAACTACGTGGAGGTGCAGGGTGACGACGCTTACGATACAGGGATGGAGATGGTGCAGTACGAGATGCGTAACGGCGAGCGGACGAACCGGCAAGTGGTCGCCACTTATCACGCGCTCGCCATCGGCGACCATCTGCTGCTCGTCGAAGTCGGCGCGAACAATCACACGCCCGCCTTCAGGGCCACCGGCGCGCTCGAAAACATTTCGGCGCACACGTTCGAGCAGATTTTGCAACCGCTCTATAAACACGAACCGGAGTTGCGCGGCAAGTTCCTGCCCGTCGTGCTAAAGACCGAAGATTTTCACACGCCCGGTCTGATCGGGCTGCCCATCGGCGCGACGCTCCTGCTCATCGGCCTCTGGTGTCTGCACCTCGCGCGCCGTCGCCGCGCCGCGCCCGAAATGCACCCCGTCTGGACGCGGCTGTCACGTTACGGCCCGCCCGCCGAAGTGGCCGCCGCCATCGATGCGGAAGTCGCGTCGCCGCAAGCGGCTGAGGTGGGCCCCGTCCGGCTCACGCCGAACTGGCTGCTCCACGCCTGTCTCTTCAACTTGCAGACATGCGCGCTCGGCGACATGGTCTGGGCGCACAAGAAGGTGACGAAGGTCTATTACAACTTCGTCCCGGTCAGCAAAAAATTCGCCGTCATCGTGTACGACCGGCAACGCAAGCGGACGGAGATACAGTTGCGGCGCGGCGAGAAGCAGGCCGATCAACTGCTCGGCGCGCTCAACCACTACGCGCCTTGGACGATACTTGGCTTCAGCGCCGAACTCAGCACAACGTGGGCGCGCAACCCGACGGAACTGATCCGCGCCGTGGACGAACGACGCGCGCACTATCAACACAATGCGGCGGCTTAAAACGCGCGCCCTCATCCTCGACTATTAAACGAACTTAATAACGCCACGAAGGCCCAAAGGCCCAAAGAGAAAGTAAATTTCTTTGTGCCCTTTGTGCCTTCGCGGCGATCTTTATTTCTTACGCTAACCGCACCCACGCCGGTTACGGTTGCCGGTAGACCTCGCGCCCGTCGCCAAGTTCGACGGCGAGTTTTCGTTCGCTGTGCGCGAGATCGAGGTGCGCGGCCGCTTCGGAGACGGCGAGGAAGCGGTGCACGTCGTCCGCATCGGGAAAGAGTGCGCGCGCAATGTCCCAAGCAGTCGCGCCTGTTTTCGTTACCAGTTTGATCACTTGCGCCTGCCGCTCACGGATCGCGCGCAGGTAGCGGTTGAAGAGTTCTTCGTAGTCCGTGACCGCATCGCCGTGCCCGCCGTGCACAAGCGTCGGCGCGAAACTGCGCAGGCGCGCAAGACTGACCAGATATTCGGCGAGCGACGGAAAGCGCCGCGCCGGATCAATCGGATCCGGCGAGAGCACAGGGTTCGGCGTCACGCGCTTTAACACGCAATCGCCCGCGATGATGGTGCGATCCGCTTCGCGCACAAACGAGCAAGAGCCGGGCGTGTGCCCCGGCGTATGCACCACGCGCAGCACACCCGTCGCAAACTCCAACTCCGCGTCGTCATGCAACTCCTTGTGCTCGTCATCCGCGAGCGCGTCTGCGTACTCACGCACGCCCTCGTACATGCGGCGCATCTCCGCGATCTCTTCACTCGGCACACCCGCACGCACCAAGAGCGCCCGGTGCTCTTCATACTCCAGCCGCCCCGCGCGATGCCCCGTCTCCCACCCATGCACAAACACCTCCGCATCCTTCGCCTCATCGCGCACGGACTTCGCAAGCCCGCAATGATCCTCATGCGCGTGCGTCAACACGATGCGTCTGATGTCCGCCACGCGAAACCGCGCGCGCCTGAGGCCCTCATGCAAAGCCTCGCGCGCCGCTTTTGTCTTCGGCCCCGTATCGATCAATGTGACCGGGTCTTCCGCGATCAGATAAACGTTAACGGGGCCGATGTAGAACGGCGTAGGAATTGAGATGGGAATAATGCGCATGATAAGCAGTAGTCGGTAGCCAGTAGTCAGTAGCCAGTAGCACAGCAGATACGCGGCCCGCGTCTGGCTACTGGCTACTGGCTACTGACTACTTTTTTCAGTACGCGTACTTGTTCGCCTTGATCAGCACGTCGGCTATCGTCTGGCGCGCGGCGACGGTGTTGATGGGCGTGCGCTTGGTGAAGCGGCGCAAGGCTGCGAGCATGGTGCGCAACTCGTCGCCTTCGCTCATCGCAGCAAGTGTGCGCTTGGCGCTCATCTCGATGCGATCAATCGCGTCGTGACAGAAGACGCGCGTCATGTCGAGATAGCGCGCGGCTGCTTCCGCGCCTTGCGCGGCGGCGAGTTTCTGCGCGCGCAGAACGGCCGACTCCATCGCGTAGGCTTCCGTGATGATGTCGGCGACGCCCATCAGTATCTCCTGCTGGTCGGCCAGCTTCGCCATGTACTTCTGCGCGGCCGTGCCCAAGGTCATCAACGCCACCTTCTTCGCCGCCTGTGCGAGTTTCGCTTCCGTCGCCAACACGCCTTCATCTTCATCGAGACTCGCGAGCGATGGCGACAACACTTCGTCCATCAGACGCTGCGCGGCGGGCAACAATGCGAGCTTGCCGCTCAACGCGCTCTTCATGATGCGCCCCGGTATCAACATGCGGTTGATCTCGTTCGTGCCCTCGAAGATGCGATTGATGCGCGCGTCGCGATAGGCGCGCTCGGCCGGATAGTCGGCCGAATAGCCGTAGCCGCCGTAAATCTGCACCATCTCGTCCGCCACGAAGTTGCAGTACTCGGAGAGCGCCACTTTAACAATTGAGCACTCGGCGGCGTACTCCTCGATGCCGCGCAACTTCGCGCCCGCGTCGGGTGCGTCGCTGATCGCGTTCTCGATCAGACCCAACGTGCGATAGACCATCGTCTCGCCGACCCACGCCCTGATGGCCATCTCGGCGAGCTTCGCCTTGATCGCGCCGAAACTGGAGATGGGCCGGCCGAACTGATGCCGCTCGTTCGCGTAACGCACGGCGTCATGCATCATCAACTTCATCCCGCCGACGCACATCGCGCCAAGTTTGAAGCGCCCGAAGTTCAAGATATTGAATGCGATCTTCGCGCCCTTGCCGACTTCGCCCAAGAGATTCTCGACCGGCGTTGTGACATCGGAGAGGACGAGCGCCGTCGTGCTCGAACCCTTGATGCCCATCTTGTGCTCTTCCGCCCCGTTTGTCAGACCGGGCTGGCGCTCGACGATGAAGCCGCTGAACTTGTCGCCGTCAACCTTGGCGAAGACGATGAACACATCGGCGAACCCGCCGTTCGTGATCCACATCTTCTCGCCGTTCAAGATGTAGTGCGTGCCGTCCGCGCTGAGGCGCGCCGTCGCCTTTGCCGCCATCGCGTCCGACCCCGAACCGGATTCGGTCAACGCATACGCGCTGATCATTTCTCCGGTCGCGATCTTCGGCAGATACTTTTGCTTCGCCGCCTCCGTGCCGAAGTAGATGATTGGCGTGAGGCCGATGCCCGACTGCGCGCCCAAGCTTGTGGCGAACGAAGCGGAGCGGCCGAGGTATTCACCGATAATCGCGCCGCTCGTCTGATCCAGCCCCAGCCCGCCGTACTCTTCCGGAATGTTGACGCTCACGAGACCTAACTCCGCGCCCTTGCGGATCAGTTCGCGCGCCAAGTCCCAATTATGTTTTTCCAACTCTTCGGTCGCAGGGCGCACTTCGTTATCTAAGAACTCGCGCGTCGTCTCCGCAATCATGCGGTGCTCGTCCGTGAAATCTTCGGGGGTGAAGATTCCATCGGTCGTCCGCTCCTCGATCAGAAAACTCCCGCCAGCGATGATCTGTTTCTCTTCGGCTACGGCTGACATAAAACTTGATCCTTTCGTTAATGTTTCGGTTGTTATGCTATGCGTTCAAAAATGCCGGCTGCGCCCATGCCGCCGCCGACGCACATCGTTACCATCGCGTAGCGACCGTCGCGGCGCGCTAACTCGCGCAACGCGGACGCCGTCAACTTCGCGCCCGTACACCCAAGCGGATGACCGAGCGCAATCGCGCCGCCGTTCACGTTCACCTTGTCCGCGTCGAGACCGAGCGTCTTGATAACCGCGAGCGACTGCGCGGCGAACGCTTCGTTGAGTTCGATCACGTCGATCTGATCTTGCGTCAACCCCGCGAGCCGGAGCGCCTTCGGGATCGCGTAGACCGGCCCAATGCCCATCTCTTCGGGCGGACAACCGGCCGTCGCATAGGCGACGAAGCGGGCCAACGGTTTTAGCCCCAATGCTTTCGCGCGCTCGGCCGACATGATGACTACGGCCGCTGCGCCGTCCGACATCTGCGACGCGTTGCCCGCCGTAATCGTGCCTTGCACATGAAACGCGGGCTTCAACTTCGCCAAACCTGCAACGGACGTGTCGCGCCGCACGCCTTCATCCTTGTCGAACGTGACCTCGCGCTTCTGCTTCCGCCCCTTGGCGTCCAACTCTTCAAGCGTGACGTTGAGCGGCACAATCTCGTCGGCAAACTTGCCCGCGTCCTGCGCGGCGGCCGCCCGCTCGTGTGAGCGCAGCGCAAACTCGTCCTGCTCTGCGCGCGTCACTTCGTACTTGCGCGCGACGTTCTCGGTCGCCAGCCCCATGTTGAGATAAAAATCCGGGTAGTGCTCGACCAGATACGGATTCGGCCGGATGATGTGCCCGCCCATCGGGATCATGGACATCGTCTCTAAGCCCCCGGCGACGATCACGTCCGCGCTGCCCGTCCTGATCCGATCCGCCGCAATAGCGATTGATTGTAAGCCCGACGAACAGAAGCGGTTGATCGTCATCGCGCTCGTCTCGACCGGCAGTCCCGCGCGGATGGCCGCCGCCCGCGCGACGTTCATGCCCTGCTCGGCTTCGGGCATCGCGCAGCCCATGATCACGTCTTCCACGTCTGCCGCTTGCACACCTTCGGCGCGCTTCAGGGCCTCTTTGATTACGGCCGCGCCCGTCTCATCCGGTCGCGTGTGCCTGAGCGTCCCCTTCGGCGCTTTCCCCACGGCCGTGCGCACGGCCGACACGATGACTGCGTCTCTCATATATACCTCAAACGATTTAACTCTGTACTGTAGGGGCAGGGCTTGTCCCTGCCCGCTGTAGTCTTGCCCGCACAGTTGCGACAGAGACGGGCGAGGGACAAGCCCTGCCCCTATGTCCATCTCAGATCGCCACTTCGACCTCTGTCGTCGGCAGCAACTCGCGCAACACGCGCGGCTCAATCTCAATTAGAAACCCGCGCTTGCCGCCGTTGATGTAGATTTTCGGCAACGCGAAGATCGTGCACTCAACGTAAACCGGCAACTGCGCCCGCGTGCCGAACGGCGACGTGCCACCGACCAAGTAACCCGTATGCTTCTGCGCTGTCGCCGGCTCGCATGGCTGCACGCTCTTCACATTCAACGTGCGCGCCAACCCCTTCGTCGAGACCTCACGGTCGCCGTGCATCAGCACGAGGAGCGGGTTGCGCGCGTCCGTCTCCAACACCAAAGTTTTCACGACCGCGTGCTCGTCCACGCCCAACGCCTCAGCCGAGTGGCGCGTCCCGCCGCGCTCCTCGTAAGCGTAAAGGTGCGGCACAAACTCAACCCGCTTCTCGCGCAACAGCCGTACAGCCGGTGTGACCGGATAATCCATTGTTCAAGTCTAGGAGTCTTGCGAGTCTTGAGTCTAGAGAGTCGAAGGCAAGTGAGTTGTTCGACTCTCTGGACTCTCTAGACTCTCCAGACTCACGACTAATTCCTGAGCGGCTTGCCCGTCTTGAGCGTGTGCGCCATGCGCTCCTGCGTCTGCCGCTGCCCGGCGAGCGAGAGGAAAGCTTCGCGCTCAAGATCGAGCAGGTGTTGTTCGGAGACGCGCGTCGGATGATTCAGATCGCCGCCGGTCAGGATGCGCGCCAGCTTCTCGCCGATCACCGCATCGTAGTCCGAGATGAAACCGCCGCGCTTCATCTGATGTATGCCGAGCTTCAAGGTGGCGAGCGCAGGGTTGCCGAGCGCGAGCACGTCCGTACGCGGCTGCGGCGCGACGTAGCCGGCGCGTGCGAGCGCCAGCACATCCTGCTTTGCATCGGCGATCAGACGATCCGCGTTCATCGAGATGTGGTCGTCATCGGTTAAGAATTGCAGCGTGCGCGCCTCCATGGCCGACGTGGAGACTTTGGCGAGCGCGATGGTCTCGAACGCGCGTTTGATGAACGGGAATGGGTCGGCGTCGTCCATACCTTTCGGGATCGCGTCGAGCGCGCGCACCGTCATCTCCTTCGCGCCGCCGCCCGCCGGGATGATGCCAACGCCAACCTCGACCAGTCCAATGTAGGCTTCGGCCGCCGCGCGCACGCGATCCCCGTGCACGACGAACTCGCAGCCGCCGCCGATGGTCAGATTAAACGGCGCGACCACCACCGGCTTCGGCGAATAGCGCAGACTCATCGTTGCCTGTTGGAAGGCGCGCACCATCAGATCAAGTTCGTCCCAGTTCTCGTCCTGCGCCTCCATCAGCATCAACATCAGGTTCGCGCCCACGCAGAAGTTCGCGCCCTGGTTGCCGACGACGAGACCAACGAAATTCTTTTCCACTTCGCCGAGTGCCGTCTTCAACATCTGGATCGTGTCGCCGCCGATGGCGTTCATCTTCGAGTGAAACTCAAGACACGCCACGCCGTCGCCCAGATCAATCAGCGACGCGCCGGAATTCTTTTTGATGACAGCGTTGCGCTCTTTGACCGACTTCAAAATGATCGTGCCGGGCACTTCATTCACCGGCTTGTATGCAAGCGTCTCGAAGTCGAAAAACGACCGCGCGCCCTGTTCATGTTTGTAGAAAGAGGTTGCGCCCGCTTGCAGCATGCGCTCGACGTTCTCAGGGATGGCTGCGCCCTCTTCGCGCATGCGCGCGACCGATTGCTCGACGCCGATGGCATCCCAAGTTTCAAAGACGCCCAACTCCCAGCCGAAGCCCCAACGCATCGCGCGATCAACGTCCACAACGTTGTTCGCGATCTCCGGAATACGGTTCGCCGCGTAGCGCAGCGTCTTCGAGATGGTCTGCCACAGAAACGCGCCGACACGATCCTTGCCCCACACGAGCGCTTTCATCCGCTCGCCTATGCCCTCTATGTTTTTGGCCATGTCGAGCGCGGGCAGTTTCACCTTCTGTGCCGGCCGGTATTCGAGCGAGGCATGATCGAGCGTCCAGATTTCCGGCTTCTCGCCGCCCTTCTGTTTGCGATAAAAACCGCCGCCGGTCTTTACGCCGAGCAAGCCGCGCCCCGTCATCTGCTGCAAAAATTCCGGCGCGAGAAATGCGTCGCGCTCCTCGTCTTCCGGCACGGCGTCGTAGAGATTTTTGGTGACGTGCATGAGCACGTCTAAGCCCACGATGTCGAACGTGCGAAAGGTCGCAGACTTCGGCCGACCCAATGCCGGCCCCGTCATCTTGTCCACCTCTTCGATGCTGTAGCCGCCATCGAGCATCGTCTTGATTGTGACGAGCGCGCCGTATGTGCCGATCCGGTTGGCGATGAAGTTCGGCCGGTCTTTCGCCACGACGACGCCCTTGCCGAGCCGTTGATCCAGAAAGCCCGCGACCGAGCAGGCGACTTCCGGCTTCGTCCATTCCGTGCCGATCAGTTCGACCAGATGCAGATAACGCGGCGGGTTGAAGAAGTGCATGCCGAGGAAGTGCGCGCGAAAATCCTCCGAGCGCCCTTCAGCGATCTGGCGAATGGGAATACCGCTCGTGTTCGAGGCGACGACCGAGCCGGGTCGCCGCGCCTCGTCCACGCGCGCGTAGAGTTGGCGTTTGATCTCCAGATTCTCGACGACCGCTTCGATGATCAGATCGCAGTCTTTCAACCGCGCCATGTCGTCATCGAAATTGCCGACCGAGACGAGCGCAGCGCGTTCGGGCGTCATGAAGGCGGCGGGTTTGGCTTTGCGCGCGGCGTCGAGACCGGCTTGCGCGATGCGATTGCGCACCGCTTTTGTCTCAAGCGTAAGCCCTCGCGCCTGCTCTTCAGGCGTCAACTCGCGTGGGGGAATGTCGAGCAGCAAGACGGGCAAGCCCGCATTCGCCAGGTGCGCGGCGATCTGCGCGCCCATCGTGCCCGCGCCCAAGACCGCCGCCTGTTCAAATCGCAGCATAGAAACTGTTGTGACCTTTCCGACCGGAAATCCGACTAACGAGGCCCGAGCATCATACTGAATGAGTATTCATTCAGCAAGGCCGGAAACTTTGCTATTGCGAGTTTTGGTCCCTTATTGGGGCATGCAATAGTAGAACTAGAGAACTTGATTTTCCTGTTTAAGGCGAGCGGAACAATCAGATTAGCCCCTCTTCAATCGAAGAAGCTTGTCTGAACATACTGAGGCTTTTGTTTTAGCTTCTCGTCTTTCGACTTTTGGTTCCTGATATATTCCTTCACAAACTCTGTCGTGACCTTATCGCTCACGCTGCCAACGTAATAGCCGATGGCCCACATCGTTCCTTCTTTCCAGATGTATTTCTTTATCACATCGAGGAACTCTTGCCTCAGCCTCCGCGACGAAATACCTTTGAAAATCTGGACGATCTTTGCGGGCGCGTACTTGGGCGGCGCTTCCACCAGCATGTGGACGTGATCAGGCATCACCTCCATAGCGATAATGCGAATCTGGTAATCACGGGCGATCTCTTTGAGTATTTGTTTCAGTCTCTCGGCTATCTCACTGACTAAGAAGCTTCGGCGGTACTTCGGAATCCAGACGAGGTGATATTGCAAGCTATAGCGGCAATGCGAGCCAGACCTTGTGTTGTCTTGATAGAAATAATGGAGGACTGCTTTTAGCGTTTTCTGTCGGTCTGCCTGTTCCATTTCACGTCTGCCTATCGTGTCCTTTCGATGGTGTGATTTGCTTCCTGCTTGATCATTTCTTTCGGGCTATTTTGCCTTCGCCTGCGCGCCCACGCCGCTTTTGCCCTGCGGCTAAAAACCTCGTCAGCGCTTCTCGCCCCCAGTCGCGGCTCTTCGATATGGCGGCGCTGAGACGTTCCTCAATCCATCCCCACTCACCATCATTAGCCTGCTCTAAAACCGCCGCGCGGGCGCTTGGCGCGAGGTCAATCCCGCCCATTTCAATGTCGGTTAGTTCGGCCGCCAAGAGCGCCTCCAACCACGCCCGGCGGGTCTCGGCGTCGGCCTTACTTTTCTTGAGACACTGACTCAACCCCAGCGCGAATTCATCTATTACGACGGCGATCCCGCCGTCCTCGTCTATTTCCCGTAACATGTCGTCGTAGCCGCGAACCGCCTCGTCCAAAACGGCGTGATATATCGCGCCGGCATTCAACCAGTCGCCAGCCTTGGCCGAACGGGCGGCCAGTTCCCGCAGCGCACGCAATTCTTTCTCTACTACGTGCTCGCGCTCGTGTCGGAGTGCCCGCCGCGTTTGCCGGCGATACGCCGCCACATCCAACGGCTTGCCTTGCGTTGCTTGCTCAGTTGCGACGGAGAATTCGACCAGCGACAACAACTCAGGCTCTTGCTTGATCATCTCGCCGATGAGGGCGATCAACTCTGCCTGACTGCGCCCGGCGAGCAATGTGGCGAGCGGCGGAATGGAACGGAACGCCTGCGGCTTGTGGACGTAGGTTAGCAACAAAGCGACGATGTGCTTGCAGATACCGCCCCAGTCATAAGGGCACGTGCAGGAGGTTTCTGCGATGCCACCTGCGGCGAGCGTCGCGCTGACCTGATACGGCTCATAGTCCGAGCCTTCGCATTGGGCGCGCAGTTCCATCGCCTGGCGGACAGGTTCTTGGATGGCCCCGTCGCGGTAGTAGGTTTCGCCGCGCTCGAAACTCGACCCACTGGCCAACTTGCGGATGTGCGCCTCAGTCAGATGAGGCAACTTCTCTTTGGCCATCCAGCCGTAGCCTCCACACAAACACACAAACTTCCAGCCTGTTCATCCCAAGTAATTCTCATTATTTACGCGCAGGATAATAGTTTTCGCGCTTTATGCACGACTACTTTCTCGCCTTATGAGCGAATCGCGTCTGTAAGTCATTGAAGACTCGTAAAAGAATTTCTTTCTTTATGCGCGACCAGACATAAGAATAATGCGGGGCTGCCTTTAGAGTCTTCTGACGCTCTGCCTGTTACATTTTCTGTTCGCATGTTGAGGCAGTTGTTACTAGGCGGTGTTGGAAAATTCAGCTCTTAAGGTTTGACGTTCTAATATAAGCCTATGGTTCTGAGAGCTATCACAGATGAGTTCAAGCTCATCGAAGTTCGCCTGCGCAGAGCGGCTATCACCGGCGGCTAAATAACTGCGCGTCAGGAGGGCATATGCTTCGCCGGCGAGAATCTTAAACCCGTAATCTAATTCCCCTTCTCCCGCTTCACGGCATAAAGTGAGACTTTTATGACATAATGCAATAGCCGCTTCTACAAAGTCTGCGTCAGGATTCCTCCGGTTCTCGGCGAGTTTAAGTCGTGCTTGTCCTAGGATAATCAGACATTCCAGAAACACATCTCCATGTTCTTTAGAGCGATGTAATGCTTGCTCATACTGCTTGTCAGCTTTAGCCAGACGGTTCTCCACACGATCAACCTCAGCTTTGAGAAATGTCAGATATGGTTCGAGTCCATATGCCCCCCCCATTCTGACGACGTTTGCCCCCATCTGCATTATCTCTAAGAGCGCTTGCTGAATTCTGCCGAATGAGATTAATGCTATGACATAGTCAAAGTAGAGCAGGCCTAGATAACTGCGAATCATCATGAAACCTTTAAGAAAGGCATTATTAAATTGCTGTAGACACTCCGAATCGTCGGAGCTATAAAATTTAAGCAGCGCCTTTGACCACAGCACGGAATACTGGCTATGGGTGAAAGCCCTAGACTTCTGGTATGCGCTAACTGCGCCTGAATAATCTCCGGTTAACAAAAGATAACGTATTCTGATACAAAGCGGCATTGAAAAGTCATCCGATGGCGCTTCCGAGATAACCTTTAACGCCGTGGCGAGTCTTCCACTCAAGGCGAGATGCGTGGAATAAAATCCGATTAACTCGTCCATGAAATCTTCGGGATTTTGGACGGCTTTGGCAACAGAATTTTTGAGTCTCCAGAACTCACTCCCTATTTCAATTCCGATCTCATGTGATCCCCAATCAAGCAACTGACGACTCAGATGGTACTTCCCCTTTCTGTTATAGAGTTCCCACGCCCGCAGGTATAGACCAGCTTTCAAGCAGTGATAGATCATCTCAATAACAGGGTTCAGGCCCTCGGCGCTCTGTGGAATAGTCGGGACCGGGATGCCTTCCGTGTATCGCAACCATTCCAGATGCGCCTTCTCACGATCCCGCAAAGACATACGATCATAGGCCAACATTCGCAGGAGAGCGGGGGCAGTGTAGAACTTTTCTCCGCCCCTTTCATGAACTTCAAGTAAAGCTGATTCCTGCAAATGCGCAAGCGATTCACGAAAGCCGAGGTCTTGCGAATCACCGCTGCCGCCCATCGTTTTAGGTCGGACAAGGACGCCGAAATCTTTCTCTGTCGCGCCAGTTCTCAGCGCAGACAAACGACTGAGGAAAAATTGCTGGTCTTCATTTAATCGTTTCCAATAACTGTCAAACAGTGCGTCTAACTTTTCGGCGACCGGTGAGCCAGCGGACAATTTTTTGAAGCGCTCCACTGCCGTCGCCTGACCGCTGTAAAATCTGACCAGGTAGTCGGTGAGAACTCGAAGTGAAAGCGGGTGGAAGCCGAAAATGGAGCAAGCGTCATCGATCAACTGATCTGAACCTTTCACTCCTGAGTCACGCATGTAACTCCGAGCTTCTTCTTTGCGGAACGAGCCGAGAGAAATGTTACGATATCCTCGATAACCGTAGAGGTCTGCGAGGTAGATGCGAGAAGTCAAGATAATCGTGCTCGTCTCTAACTGACATGCTCCGCGTAGAAAGTCTCGCATCACTCTATCCTGAAGTTGACCGTGACTTTTAGCGGCAGGGGAGTAAAGCTGTAGGTATTCAAGCCCGTCAAGGACGATAACATAGCTGGACGACTGAAGGTATTGCCAGAGCAGAACTTTTCGTTGGTGTGGTGATGGGTTGGAGTGAACGTCCAACTTACCTTCGGAGAGATAGTTTAATGCCTCAGACAGAAATTCCTCTGCGGATTGAGCTTTAGCTTCGTAGAACGAGTACCAAAATACGCCATTCACCTTAACTTGGCGTTGTAGTAATTCTTGAAGCGCCGCGCGAACCAATACAGTTTTCCCGGAGCCGGCAATCCCCACCACGGATATGACCGACGGTGTAAGTTCTACCTTCTCCTTCTTTTCGACTATATTAACTAGGTCAATTATCTCTTGCCGCCGAACAAAATGGTGTGGCAGCGGGCAGGAGTGGAAGAAAAGCGGAGGTAGAACGTCTGTCGCTTGTCTCGCTCTGACTTTTGGAATTGGCTCCGACACAAGGGTGCTGATTATTATCCTTATGCTAATGTCGCGAATCACCTTTTGCAGATCGAGCCGAATGAGTTTTTCGAATTCACCCGAACCTTTATATCTCTTTGTAAGCGCAACCTCCTGTAACTTTTCCCTAAAGCTTCTTACTTTCTGATACTGTTCTATGTCGAGCGCGTCCATACTCTCAGGGGGCTGATCATTGAAGTAGAACATTACTGTCGGCTTCCCCTTCACCTTCCAAAGCTCATAGGCGTGGTTGAATTCATGCTCGGTGCCTGATTGAGCACCGCTGGACGTTGGCGTCCCGAATCGCAACCACATTACTCCGACTAGAATGTCATAATCTCCGATGGCGCTGTCTATAACTATTTGAGGTTCGCCCAAGCTGGGAGCCACGTTTTCCCAGCCTATAGGTACAAGGGCTACCTGAAAAGATTGGCAGAAGACTTCATTTAACTCGTCAGATAAATCCCTGATTATTTGTCTTTCCTTGCTACAGTCCGAAGGAGTTGCGATAAAGAGGCGCACCTGTCTGCGAATCTCAGGCGTCTTTAGAATTATGTCACTCCCCGATTTACTCATTCAGCGTCCATCTCTTTCATGTGAGGCTAATCGGCTTGAATCGAATAAGACTGAAACTAGCGATGTCACAGAGGTGACTGCGGTCTACGCAGACAGCCCGCAGGAAATTAGCGCGATAGGTAGCCGAAATATACACCGGCCACCTTTTACCGTTGATACAAGGAAGACGTAAGGACGTTGAAGAACCTTGCCCAAGAGACCCTCTCTGAGATGCAGATAAGGTAGTCTTGTGGGGGGATGGTGTCAATGATTAGCTAGAATATCTTGGGAGGGCTGGTGCGAACGTCTTCCCTAGACGCCGCCTTATGGCTCAAGCATACACATTATGACAGTCTCGCTATCCTAGTGGTCAAAAATCGGATGACTGAAAGTATATTCAGGGGTTCTCATGATATGCGCGAAAAGTGAGAGACGTTCGCACTTAATGCAGGAATACTTTCTCACTTAATGAGTGAATCCGCTCCGTAAGTTGTTGATCTTACGTGAAGGGGATTCGCACTTATTGATGGGACTGACAAGACCTGTGCCGCCCTTGTATGGTCTTAGGCATCAAGCAAGTGGGCGCGTATCGCTTCTGCATCGACGCCGGGGCGCTGCCCTGAAGTTATCGGCGCAACCTCGCGACGTAAGTTGCGCCAGAGGGCGGCGGGGCGTATGCGACCGTACTCGCCGCTTTTCCTAACCATTGACTTCTCTAGGCTGCTCGCATATCTTCCCCGCGCTTGCTAACACACTCGCGTTAGCCTCACGGCCATGTATTGATAGTGAAGTGGGATAGAAGTCCGACCTTAGTAGTCAGGCAAAGAAAACTAGTTACACGGAGGCATCAGATATGACACTACCTCAACCGCTCGCGCCAAAACCGAAAGCAGTCACCATCAATGGCCAGCCCTACAAGTTGGTAGCCTTCTATTACCCTGACAAAGATATGCCTTGGGATCTTGTATTTCAGGGCCAATTCCTAGCCAACTTTTATCCTTGTAGTATTACTCTTACTATCGATGGCAGCACCGCCACGTTTAATAACTCAGAGGCGGCTTTTCAGGCGACAAAGTGGTGGCACAGTTCCGACCGAAAAAAGTTCGAAGCAGCCGTGTGGCCTCATGTCACCGGCTCTGAAGCATTTAACATCAAGAACGGACTCCCTAATCCGGATTACAGCTACGCCGGTTTGGGTTCATATGAAGCAATGAAGGCCGTCCTAACCGCGAAGTTTAGTGATCATGTGCTGAAGCAGGCGTTACTGCTGACCGGCGATGCCTATTTGCTGGAGCACAACGTGCCAGGCAGAAAGGACCCGGGCGGTTGGAGCGACCTTCATGATGGTAGCGGGGCTAATCTGTTAGGCAAGGCGCTGATGGAAGTTCGTGCGGCTTGTGGCGGAGTTGGCGCTCCTTCAGGAACTTACTCTGTCGCGGATTTCACTGCGCACGCAGAAAAATAGCCGCGAGTTGCTTGGCCCAACAATTTGCTTGATACCCCAATATCTTGGGTGCGCAGGCTTGTTGTTGGGCAATATCATGCGGCGATGTTGAATTGTTAGGCCACGCCGTTGGCAGAAATGTAAAGGCTGGCCGAAAACTTGCTATTGCAAGTTTTGCCGCCGTTCTCTAAGATGATTTTGTGGGTGCGCAAATGCACCCGTCGCCCCAAGTTCTCGGCCCGCAAATCCAAGTTTCCAACAACAGCCTCACGCGCCTCGTTACTGCAAGTCCAATTTCGCCCGTCAGGAGTCCGCATGAGCTATCGCACACGTCTGCTCGTCACCTTTCTGCTGTTCATCCTCGGCATCAACGGTCTGTCGCTCGCCGTCCAGTATGAACTGGCCCGCCGCACGATGTTCGACTCGCTCAGAGCCAAGGCGCTGAGCGTCGCCGCCACGACCGCGGCGCTGATTGACGGCGACCTGCACCGCCAATTGCAAAAGCGCGATGACGAGGACACGCCCGCCTTTCACCAACTCGAAGCGGCTCTGCGGCGGGCGCGCGATGCGAACCGCCGCGACGACACTTATATCAAATGGGTCTACACGCTCATGCCGTCGCGCGAGAACCCGAACGTGCTTGTCTTTGGCGTGGACGCAGAGGAGAACTTTGCCGACAAGTCGCACATCGGCGATGTGTACCGGCGCATCACGGGCACGCAAGTCAGATACGGCGAGCTATACGCCGAATCGCAACTGCACGAAGACGCTTGGGGCACGTGGCTGAGCGCTTACGCGCCCGTGAAAGACAGCACGGGGCAGGTTGTGTGTGTGGTCGGCGTAGATTATTCCGCGCAACGTGTCACATTGAAGATGCGCCCGTTGTTCATCGGGTTGTTGTTGTCGCTCGTCGTCGGGGCGCTCTTGGGGATGCTCGTCGCGGGCGTACAGGCGAGCCACGTCAGCCGCCCGCTCATGGCGCTCAAGCGCGCGGTTGAGGCTATCGGCAAAGGCGATCTTGAGACGCGCGTCGAGGTCGTGGGCAACGACGAGTTCGGCGCGGTCGGGCGCGCGGTGAACACGATGGTGGAGGGCTTGCGCGAGCGCGAGATGGTGAAGACGGCGTTCGCGCGTTACGTGTCGGGGCAGGTCTTGGACACAGTGCTTAGCTCCGGCCAGATGCCGGCCGTGGCGGGCACACGCCGCCGCGTCACTCTGCTCTTCTCCGACATACGCGGGTTCACGGGCATCGCCGAGAAACTGCGCCCCGAGTCGGTCGTCGAACTACTCAACGAATACTTCGAGAGCATGGTGGACATAGTCTTTCGCCACCACGGCACGCTCGACAAGTTCATCGGCGACGGCTTGATGGTCATTTTCGGCGCGCCCGTGGACGATCCTGATCAAGAAGAACACGCTGTGCAGGCGGCGATAGAGATGCAGCAGGAAGTACATCGCCTCAGCCGCAAGTGGGCGCTCGCCGGGCGCGCAGAGATACGCATCGGCATCGGCATCAACTCGGGGCACGCCATCGTCGGCAACATCGGTTCGAACCGGCGTTTGGAGTTCACCGCCATCGGCGACACAGTCAACCTCGCGTCGCGGCTTGAATCGGCCACGAAAGAGCTGGCCGTTGATATTCTCATCAGCGAGTACACGCACGACGCTGTGCGCGGCGCGTTTCAGATGGAGCGGCAAGCCGAGATACATGTCAAGGGGCGCACCGAGCCGGTCGTGACCTACTCGGTCGCCTACGCACCGACGGCGGACGCGAGCGCGGCCGAGCCGGAAGCGGAGTTGGCGTTAGCTTAACGGCCAACCCAAGCGTTACGACGCTGACCATAGACTAAAGAGCGCCAAGTCTGCAACGAGACTTGGCGCTCTTTTTTTCTTCTGCTTATCGCCTACTGCCTGATGCCTACGCGCTGCTCCCTTTTGCCTTTCCGCCGGCTGTGATAAAACTGTGCGCGTCACAAGTTCCCCCACAAGTCTGACGGAAAGGACGGACCAAATATGTTCCGCCGATTGATTGCGACTGCGCGCACGTGGACGACGGTGCCGCTCCGGCTGGCGCTCGGCCTCATCTTCTGCGCACACGGCCTGCAAATAGTGTTCGGCATGTGGAGTGGCCCCGGCTTGGCTAAGTTCACTTCGTTTCCAACGCCGTTTCCCTTCATGCGTCCGGCGTGGCTCTGGATGGGCGCGGCCGGACTCTCGCAACTGATCGGCGGCATACTCGTGCTCACGGGACTGCTGACGCGCGTCGGTGCGTTTCTGATCCTGTGCGTCATGCTAACGGCGCTGCTTGGTGTTCACTTGAAGAATGGGTTCTTCCTGCCCGCCGGCATCGAGTACACGGTCGCGCTCTCCGGTATCTGTCTCGCGCTGCTCATCACAGGCGGCGGGCAATTATCCGCCGACAGCGCCATCGCGGGTGCGCGCGGGCGCAGATGGTAAAAGAAGTGCTGAGTGCTGAGTGCTGAGTGCTGAGACAAAAGCAATTGTCTTGCACTCAGCACTCAGCACTCAGCACTCAGCACTGTACTTATGAAACGCTCGCCGCTGCTCGTCATCTTCGTCACGGTCTTCATCGATCTGATCGGGTTCGGGATCGTCATCCCCGTCCTGCCATACTACGTCGAGGGTACGAAATTCCACGCCAGCCCCAGCATGGTCGGGTTGCTGTTCGCGTCCTACTCGATCATGCAGCTCATCTTTACGCCGATCTTGGGCCGCTTGTCTGATCGCTACGGGCGCAGACCCGTGCTGTTCTTGAGTCTCCTCGGCACGAGCCTCGGCTTCCTGATTCTGGGTTTTGCGCGGACGCTGTGGATGCTCTTCGCCGGGCGCATCATCGATGGCATCACGGGCGGCAACATCTCGACCGCGCAAGCCTACATCGCCGACGTGACGACGAAAGAGGAACGCGCGAAGGGCATGGGCCTCATCGGCGCGGCCTTCGGTCTCGGCTTCACCTTTGGCCCCGCTATCGGCGGCATCCTCAGTAAGTGGGGCATCAGCGTGCCGTTCTTCTTTGCGGGCGCGATGGCGCTGGCGAACGCCGTGTTGCTCTATTTCACGCTCCCTGAAACCGTGACGCCCGATCATCCGGCGCGCGTGTCGGCGGCGACGGGGCGCTGGTCGCAACTCTTGGCGGCGCTCAAACAGACGCGCCTCGCCTTCGTGCTCGCGATCTATTTCCTGTTCGTCGTCGCCTTCTCGATCATGACGACCTCGTTCGCGCTCTTTACGATGTACCGCTTCGGCTACGATGCGCTGCACAACGGCTACATCTTCATGTTCGTCGGCATCGTAGGCGTCGTCATCCAAGGGGGCCTCATCGGGCGGCTCGTCAAACGCTTCGGCGAACTGCCGCTCGTCATCTTCGGCGCGCTCCTCTTTGCAGGGAGCCTCTTCGCCATTCCCTACTTGGGGCCGCAGAGCGGACTACTGTGGTTGCTCTTAGTCGCCGGCACGTTCGCCATCGGCAACTCTCTGGCGACGCCTTCGCTGCAAACGCTCGCCTCGAAGAGCGCGGGCGCGGGCGAACAGGGCGGCGTACTCGGCGTCACCCAATCGGTCGCGAGCCTCGCGCGCACAGTCGGCCCGACCATCTCCGCGTGGCTCATCTTCAGCGCCGTCGCCACCTACGGCTTCGATCAGAAGCTCCACAACCTGAGCGCCGCCTCGCTCTTCCACACCTTCTGGGCCGCCGCCGCCATCATGTTCCTCGCCTTCCTCCTCGCCGCCTACTTCGCCAAGGCGCATGCTGCCGAATACGCCCATAGTGCGCAAGTCGAAGCGATAGGTGACTGAATCAACTGCTGGATTTGAAGCAGCGAACTTAACAAGAGCATGTTGACAATAGAATTTGAACCGCCGAAGAAAGAAGTCTGTGATTGCTGCGGAGGAACAACCACGCGGCTCACCCGCTTCGTTTATCAGGACGGCGATGCCTTCGCAGTTTATTATGCAATATTCTCAGATAAGCATGCGGATCGAGAGGTGAAAGCAGCCATCGGACTTGGTGAGTGGGGCGATGAAGGCACGCCTGAGCAACGGCGCTCTTTCGGTCTGGTTCTTCGTGAGAATGAATCAGAGTACCAAGTGATGATTGTTAACGCCGATGAATCACCATGGTGCGATGCCAAAGTTATAGGCAAAATGCTTGATAGGGACGAGGCACTCATCCATCCTTGGATCAAGGACGTGTTTCACATCACCGATCACATGGTAACGGACGATCCAGAGATTAAGACTTATTTCGAGGGCAAGCAGACGATTGCTTAGCCTCTCCTTACCAGATCGAAGGCAACGACACTTCGTCGATTTCAAGTGTTGCGCCGTCGGGCAGGATGTGTATGAGGCGTGCGCCGCGTGCGCGCAAGGGTGGGGCGAGCAGACCGACGCGATGACAGTGGGCGCGCGGTTGTGTGTGATTCGTTAAGGGTTGCGACTCGGAGCAGAGCAGCGCGACGCGCGTGTCGGCAGCGAGTTCCATGATGCGCTCAAGCCCGCGCGCAAGCTCTGCGGGCGGTGCGACGACTTTGCCGCCGCATTCGGGCAGCCACTCGTAACCGATGCGCGCCGCGTGCAACGCAGCTTCCAGCACGCGTCCGTTGTATTGCGGCCAGCGCGAGCGGGCGACGCTGCGCACGTCGCAGACCAATTCAATCTCGTGTTGTCGGAGCAGCGCGAGGAAGTGCGCCCACGGATGGCGACCGTGCCCGATGGTGTAGATGGTCGGGGCCGTGTCAGGCATCTGTGGTCGGCGGCTCATGCGCCGGTGCATTAATGTCGCCCCGCCGTTGCAACTCGGCGCGAATCTCGTCGCTCGTCAGATGCACGAGCCGGCCGCCCGTGAACAATTCATCATTAGTTACTTCAAGGACGGCGAAGGGCAGCGGCGTGTGCACCAACATCTCTTCATCTGTGGCAAACTCGGTCTCCGCGAGAATCAAGCCCCAGAGTGTGCCGAGGAAAACGTCAATCGAGTAAGTGCGGCCTTCGTGTTCGTAAGGATAACGATTCTTGCGTATCTCGTTGCCCTCGAAGACGGCCAGTTGTTCGTACTCAAACTGCGACAAGTAGATGTTGGTGATAATCGTATGCGCGAAATCCGCCGGGTCGGGCGCGAACTTCTGCGTGAGCTTCCAAGTCCACTCGCGTCTGTAAGGCTCGCGGATTTTGCGCAGGCGCAGGCGCGTATTCGTAATGTAGTTGTCGAAGATTTGCGTGTGCTTGGCGTTGCGTTCAAGACCGGGCGGGAACTCGCGCAGGAGAAAGCGCCGCTCACGCTCGACGCGCGCGTACTTCATGCGCCGCCCGCTTACATCCGCTGCCGTGCCGAGATATGCAAGCGCCATCAAGCACCAACCAATTCCGCTTCGGGTTCAGCGAGAAACTCCGCCGGCTCGACGATGTGTCCGGCGATGGCGGACGCGGCGACGACGTAAGGACTGGCGAGATAGACCTGACCGGGGCCGCTGCGCCCGGGGAAGTTGCGATTCTGCGCGCTCACGGTCACGGTCTCCGCCGACTTCGATGCGCCCGGCCCCGCGTTGATGCACGCGCCGCACGACGGATCGATCAACTCCGCGCCCGCGCGCTCGAACAGTTCGATGTAGCCGCGCTGGCGTGCATACTCCTTGATCTTCTGCGAGCCGAATTGCAGATAGAGGTGGACGCCGGGCGCGACGCGCTGGCCCCGTTCGACCGCGCGCTTCAAGACGGCCGCGTACATGTCCATGTCCGCCATCTTGCCGCCGGTGCACGAGCCGCCGTAAGCGGCGTCGATCTTGATCTCATGCGCAAGGTCGCTGATGTTGATGCCGTTGCGCGGGTCGCCCGGCGTGGCGACCATCGGGCGAATCTCGCTCAAGTCGATCTCAAATCGGGCCGCATACTCGGCATCTGCGTCGCTTTGCAGAAAGCCTGCACGCACCTCTTCCGCGTTGAGCTTGCGCGTGCGCGTGAGATATTCGACGACGACCTCGTCCGGCTCGATGATGCCGGTGAAGCCGCCCGCCTCGACCGCCATGTTGGTCAACGTCGCACGCTCATCAATCGGCCAGTCCTTTATGCCGTGGCCCGCGAACTCTAAAACTTGGCCGATGCCTTTGCCCTCTTTCATGTAATCGGTCGCGAGGATTTTGAGCATCACGTCTTTCGCGGACACGTCGGCGCGCTTCCGATTCGTCAATTCAAAGCGCACGACTTCGGGCACTCTCACGCGCACGTCTTTCGTGTACCAAGCGTTGGCCATGTCGGTCGAACCGACGCCAAAGGCGAAGCAGCCGAGCACGCCCGCCATGCAAGTGTGCGAGTCCGTGCCGATGACGAGTTGACCGGGGCGCGCGATGTCTTCGACCACCGCGTTGTGACAGATCGCCTCCGAGCCGTGCTCCTCTGTGCCGCTGTAGAGCTTGATGCCCTGCTCGTTGGTGAAAGATTCTTGGGTTGTGGCTAATCCATTCGCGCGTTCGAGCAGACCCAGCTTGCGTTTATCTTCCGACATCACGCGCCCTAAGAAAGTCAGGTGATCGCGGAACGCATAGACCGACTCGGCTTCGGTCACGCGCGCGTCCTTACCCAACGCTTGCTTGAACAGAGACTCGGCCATCGGCGTCACGTACTCGTGCGAGAAGCGCACGTCCGCGACGGCGAAGAGCGCATCGCCCGGCTTGACGGCCGCGACGCCGATCTCGCCTGCGCGGATGAACGCGTGGCGCGCGATGATCTTCTCGACGATGTTCATCGGCCGCCGCTCCGTCTCAAGCGCGGGCGGCGCAACTCGGCCCGCGAGCCGCGCCTTGTTGTAGTTAAATAAGCCGCCGTGCTCGACGATGTCACGTGAAATCGGATCAAGCCCGCGCGTGAACTCCGCGAGCGGAATCTCTTCGCCGCGCCGGATACGTTCGATCAGATCGAAGTCGGTGGAAGTAAGTAAGCCGATGTTCTGCGCGTTCTGGCCGTAAATCTTCTCAATCGTTTTAGCGATGACGAGTTTTATGCCCGCCGCTTGTTCGGCATAAGGCGCGGTCTCGCGCGACGAGCCGCAGCCCTTCGACAGCCCCGACACGACAACCGCAAAGTCGCCTTGCTTAACTTCGTCCTTCTTGACCGCGCCCTCGCGCATGCCGACATAGACGTACTCGCCCAGCGTCTCGTCGTAGTAGAAACAGACCCAGCCGGGCGTGATCTCGTCGGTCGAGATGTTGTTCATCAAGGGCCGCTCAGGTTCGTCAGGCAAATCTGCGCCGCCTTCGAGTTGGCGGCGGATTAGGCTAGTATCTTCGGTCAGGAAGAGAACGCGACCAGCGAACTTGATCCGTTCGGGGCGCTTGGGCGTTTGCTCCGGCATGAATGCTCCTTCAGTCTGCGATGACGGATGAATTGGCGTAAAAGTAATTATAAACTGAAGCGGCTGAAAGTAGTAAAAGGCCGGGCGCGGAGTATAATGCGCGCTCATCCGTGCAGTCAGATCGGGGCGTCGCACCACGAACGCCCCTTGCACCTCAACCCGACAACTCTCACAAGGAGCGAAGCGAACACATGCCAACGAAAAAGAGTCAGCGCGCCACGACGAGCAAGAAACGTGTGCGCAAGAAAGCGACCCGCGCGGGCCGCAGCAAAGCAAGCGCAAGTCGGACAGCGGTTAAAGGCACAAAGAAGCTGCTGGCTGCCGCAGCGCCCAAGCTCGTCGCGCTGGCGGCCAACACGGCGCTCGACAATCTGAACAAGATCGAGCACATCGTCGTGTTGATGTTGGAGAACCGCTCGTTCGATCACATGCTCGGCTATCTGACGCTGGAGAACGGGCGCACAGATGTAGATGGCTTAACAGCCGGCATGGCGAACTCGCTCGGCAACCAAAGTTTTCCCGTCCACCAACTCACCAAGCCAGCGTTCAATCAGGGGCAAGACCCTTGTCACAGCGGCGCTTGCGTGGACGAGCAGTTGAGCAACAACAACGGCGGCTTTGTCAGCAACTATCACAACGCGCATCCGAACGACCCGGCAGTCGATCTCGCGATGGGTTACTACAGCGGCTCGATGTTGAAGGTCTACGATCATCTGGCGCGCCACTTTCTCATCTGCGACCGCTGGTTCTGTCCCGTGCCCGGCTCGACGTGGCCGAACCGGCTCTACGCGGTTGCGGGGCGCGCCGCCGACAGTCGCGATAACAGACAGCCGCCGCTCTACAACCTGACTTCGTTCGTGCGCCATCTGGACGCGCGCAATGTGAAGTGGCGTTGGTACGCGCACGACATCGCCACGCTGCGCGCCGTGGACTTGCAGTTCCGCCTGCCGCTCAGCTTTGTGCGCAAGAACGTTGCCTACTTCGATCAGCGCAGCACCTTTGGCGGCAACAGCTTTCTCGAAGATGCGCGGGCAGGCAAGCTCGCGCCCGTCTCTTGGATCGATCCGAACTTCGTGGATTTAAATTTTATCGGCCCGTCCGGCTCGAACGATGATCATCCACCATCAGACGTGCGCGACGGGCAGGAGCTAGTGCTGAAGGTCTACAACGCGCTCATCAACAGCCCGCAATGGCCGACGACGCTATTGATTGTGACCTACGACGAGCACGGCGGCTTCTTCGATCACGTCGCGCCGCCGCCCGCCAACGACGACAGTCCGGCCTTCGGGCGCTACGGCCCGCGCGTGCCCACTTTTATCGTCTCGCCTTGGGTCGAGGCCGGGCAGGTCTCGCACACAGTCTTTGATCACACTTCGATCATCAAGACGATCCTCGCGCGCTTCTGCCGGCAAGCGGGCGGGCAAGTGCCCGACATGGGCGCACGCGTCAACGCGGCCGAGCACTTGGGCGGTCTGCTCACGCGCCAGACACCGCGCCCCGCACCGCCGCCCGCCGCGCTCGACCACCTCATCGCGCACATCGCGCAGTTTAAGAGCGCGGTCTTCACGATGAAGATGGCCGCGCAGTCGAAGGATGCAGTCGCACACCCGCGCGAGCTTAACGAACTGCAACAGGGCATTCAGAAAGCCAAGGCCGCGCTGCGCAAACGCGGCCTGCCGAAAGGCCAACCGTAAGAGGAAAAGGATGAAGGATGAAGGATGAAGGATGAATTAGAGGCAAACTCTTTTATTCATCATTCATCATTCCGCCTTCATCATTTCACTTTAGCCGCAGGCTGCTGATGATGTGGTCGAATGAGGGTTGATAGGTCTTGTATTCATCTTCGGGCGCGATGGCGATGAGGTAGAACAGACGACCATCGCCGGTGGCGGTCGTGTAGATAGCGTCGATCTCGATGGTGCTGGTCACGGGCGAGGGGCCGGCGACGACGGTGACGTAACCTTCGCGCCCGTTGAAATTGATCCGCTCGGGCCGGCGCGCGAGTTTGAAATCGGGGTTGGCGTCGATCTGCTGTTGGACGAACGCTTCGGTCGCCTGCGCGAGATCATTTGCGCCGGGCGCGACCGCGCCGACGAAGAGGCCGTGCGTGACGACCGTCGAGCCGTTGAGGTCGCCGTATGCGCCTTTGGGCGCGAAGATCAGATTCGTCTCATCATCTGAGGTCAACCCATCCCAGTTCGCCGGATACTGAAACGCAAACGAGCCGTCGCGCGCTTGATACTCGCGCATTTCATTAGCCGGTGGCGCAGGGCGCGCGCCCGCCTCGCCGGGTACATTGTTCGGATCGCTCGGCCCCTTGCGCTCAGGCTCTTGCGATGAACGCAACGCACCGGCCGCGCCGCCCGTCAGGCGCGCCTTCACCTGATCGAAAGCCGGCGTGTCGTGCACCGGGTTCTTGCTCACGTTCAGCGACGGCAACTCCGCGTTGATCGAGGCGATGCGATTGCCGGGGTCTGGATGGTCACTCAAAAATTCCGGCACGCGCGGCCCGCCCTGCTGCTCAAGCGACTTGAAAAAATTGGCCATGTCGCGCGGGTCGTAACCCGCGTCGGCCATGATGCGCGCGCCTTCCAGATCGGCCTGACTCTCGGCCGTGCGCCCGAAGCGCAGGAAGACCACGTTCGCACCCAAGCCTCCGATTGAGCCGACGACCTGACCGAGATCGGAATCACGCCCACCGAAAATTTTGCTAATGGCCCCCAAACCTTTTTGCGCGATGTAAGCCTTCGACGCCTGATTCGTGCCATGCCGCAACGCGACGTGCGTGATCTCGTGCGCCATCACGCCGGCCAGCTCGCCCTCGTTCTTCGCGGCGGCGATTGCGCCCGCGTTGATAAAGACAAACCCGCCCGGCAGCGCGAACGCATTAATGTCTTTCGTCGCGACGACGTTGAATTGATAAGGGAACTTGAAGCCGGGCGCTTTCGCCGCGAGTTTCGCGCCGAGATTGCGCACGTAATTAACAACCGCGCCGTCGTTCAAGAGCGGGACTTGCTGTGCGACCTGCTGCGCGGACTGCCGACCCACTTCAACATCCTGTTCGGGCGTGAACAGATTAAAGCCCGGCTTGAAGTGCGGCGCGGGTTGCGCACCCGTCGTCGGCTGCGAGCCGCCACCGCCCAAGCCACCGCACGCCAACTGCGCCAACAACGCGGCACTTATTAAGTAGACCAGCACGCGCCGCGTCCGGTTCGTCCGCCCGACTCCCTGCATCGAGAAATCCTCCCGCCGGCCACGCGCCCATGCGTCGAGCCGTTTATCTATTTCGGATTGTGGGGGTTGGACGTGAATTTTAGACGATCAACGCGCGGCCGCAAAGCTCGCCAAGCGCTTCAGGCGGCAGACGCGCGTGTAGCGCGCACGTGAGGGTGTGCTTTAGCTTGTGTGCTGTCGGCGCGTCTAGTCACTAAGCCAATTGTAGCGAGCCGTAATATCTTCGCCGGTGAGTTCCTTGTAAGCGTTGGCTAGCCGCGCTCTGCGTTGCGCATCGCCGGTCTCGCGCTCGTAAGTCCACACAAGTTGGTCATAGTCCTCGCCGAGCGCAAGCCAGCGAATGTATTTGAGTCGGCTCGTCGCGGCGGCCGCTTGCACTGCATCACCTTCAATCAGCACGCGCAACTCGCGCGCGATCACGTGCGTCACTTGCCACTGCGCCGCGGCCGGCAGTGTGATAGTCAGTGCCGCACTGAGCAGTACGGGCATGATGCCGCGGCCCGGCGTGGGTGCGTGCGCTTGCGCATGGCGGAGCGCGCGGCGACCATTACGCAGATAAAGGAACGCAGTTAGCAGCGGCGTGAAGCCGCACAGACCTATGCCGAAGAACATAATGCCGATCACACTGATGGGCAAGATGACCAACCCGATCACGAGTGAGAAGAGCGCTCCGCCAAGCATAATGCCGCCGAGCACGCGCGCAAGGGCGGGCGTGCTCGCGCCTACGAGCCACACGAGCAAAGCCGTGATTTCAATAAAGATGACCATGTAGGCGAAGACACGCAAGCCACCTAGCATCGGCGGCTCACCGAGGAAGCCGCGTCGGAAGACAAGTGGATCGAACATCAGACACAGCAGCGGTGCAATCACGCCGAACGTGCCGTCGAAGATCAACTGCGCGAGCGTTACCTCATCCGCGAACTGTCGCCGCCAAAAAGATGGCCGCCGCCAGAATGAAGGACGGCCACCGAGATTAGAGTTTCTAACGTGGCCGGCGTGTGTGATGATGAAGTCGCCCATCGCTTCGTCTCCTCTTACAATCTTAAACCACTGGTAATTTGTTCGCCATTATCTGCGCGGTCTGCGTCGGCCCGACATCGGGGAACGAGCCGCGCCCGAAGAAGACGTGGCGCGCGAAACCGCGCAAGCCGGGCAGCCGCATGGCGGCACACGCGAGTTCAAGCAGTAACGGATCGCGCAAGCTTGCGTGCAAGCGGCGTAGCCATAGGCGCGAGGCGAAGCGCGCGCGGAAGCGCTCACCTGAATAAGCGTCGAGCGCCGCCGCATCGCCACTCGTTAAGTAGTCAACAATCACGTGCGCTGCGAGGCTCGACAGACGCATGCATGGATCAAGCCCGCCTGCGGTCAGAGGCGAGACCGCGCCGGCCGCGTCGCCGACGAGTAAGCCCTGCGCGCACTTGATCCGCCGGAGCACGCCGCCCACGGGGATGCGCCCGCCGCGCCGCTCGATTCGTTGGCCTTTAGTCAAGTCGAACAGCCCTGCCAAGCTGCGCTGAAATTCCGCGAGCGCCGCCAGCGGCTCGAAGCGCGCGGCATAACCGCCGACGCCGACGTGCGTCTCCACGCCGTCGTGTACGACCCACGCGAGATAGCCGGGTGCGAGGCGTGGATCGAGGAAGCAATGAAAACGCGGCGCGCCCGCATGCGGCACATCTGTATAAACATCTTCGACGCCGACGATCCACGCTTGATTCCGGTCGAGGTCGAGGTCGCGTGCCACACGGGATTGCGCGCCGTCCGCGCCGACCACAAACCGCGTGGGCACTCTCAGCACGCGCCCCCCGACCTCAAGCTGCACGATGACACGGTCGCGCCCCGTCATTTCACACTTCACATAGCGCGCCTGCGGCTGCCACACGACGCCCGCGCGCTCGCAGTCGGCCAAGAAACGCAGATACATGCGCCCCATTCGCCCGACGCGGAACTCTTCGTGCGGGCTATTGAGCGCAAGCGTGCGGCGCGCGGGCGAGTAGAGCGTGACGCCGCGCACGGCTGGGCCGAGACAGTCCGCCGGCAAGTCGAAATCTTCGAGCGTGCGGCGCACGAAGATGCCAGTCGTGTGTACCGACTCGTCGAGCGCACGCTTGCGATCCGCGAGCAGCACGCGCATGCCCGCGCGCCCCAACAGACGCGCGCACTGCAAGCCGCCGAGACCAGCGCCAATGATGACCACATCGAACTGTGCCTGTTTGCTCAACGGCGCACGCGCCCTTTCCGGCCCTTGTCCTGCTTGCGCCTCACCAGCGGCCGCGTGTCGTAGACGATTGCCGGCCGCGTGTTACTCGTTCTGTTGGCCGGTGTGCTGTTCACTATATTTGTCGTCGGGCCGTTACCGGCGGGCGGCGTAACTGGTGCGATAGACAATGCATTGTTTGGCTCGGTCGTGGTCGTCACAGTTTCGACTGGCGGTGCGCAGGCCC
Organism: Pyrinomonadaceae bacterium; assembly: GCA_045807745.1. Classification (GTDB taxonomy): domain Bacteria; phylum Acidobacteriota; class Blastocatellia; order Pyrinomonadales; family Pyrinomonadaceae; genus QHXQ01. Next base: position 116,718 of record JBJMGT010000021.1, on the reverse strand, counting down.
ATTCGTGCAGCGACGCTTCCTCGGTTGCAACCGCGCGCCAAGCATTGCTGCGCGCCATGCTCCACGAACGCCAGTCCGCGTCTTGTTGGCTTGACCAGCGCGCCAATAGTTCGCGGGCCGCTAGACAGCGCTCGTCTGCGGTGAGCGCGGGCAGCGCGCGGACAAGCGCGGGCACGGCGTCGGCACTGAGCGTGGTCGCATACGCGGCATCGAAGGGGCGACCCTGCCGCGCCTGTGCGACGTTGGTGCGGACGATGGCCGCGTCGGGGTTGACGAAGTGTAAGGCGGCGAGCACGAAGCAGGCGGCGACTAATGCGCCGCAGGCGAAGCGGGCGCGCGCGCCGCGCAAGACCGTCGCCGCGAACCAGATGAAGACGAGCGCGAGCCAGCCCATGAAGGCCGTCGTGTAGATGCGCAACTCCGTCAGCCCATACTCGCGTTGATAGAGCCGCATGCGCGTGATCGCGGAGGCGATGACGACGAACAGCAGCGCGAGTTGCACGAGCGCCAGCACGCGAAAGAGGCGCAACGTGATCTTATCGTCAGGCCGCAATAACCAATGGAGCGCGAGCAACAGCGGCAGCGCGAGCGCCGTCGCCCAAGCCAACTCGAAGAAGCCGCGCCGTGCGTACTCAGCGTAAGTCAGTCCGCTGGTTGTCGCCACCCACGCTGCGCCGCCGAACAGGTAACGCACCTGCACGCAGACGAAGCCGAGGAAGAGCGCGTCCAATAAACCCAGCACCACACCGACCTCGACCGCACCCAACGCGAAACGCGTTGCGGGCACGGCAACGGTCGGCGACGAAGGAGCGGCCTCTGGCTTGGCAGAAGCAGCGTTATCTGATTTGTTGTCAGCCGTTGCCTCATGTGCGGTCTGCTTGTCTGCGTCGTCGCGCCGTTCTTGCGCCGGCGCATCATCGCGCCGCCAACTCTCGACGCGGCGCGCGCGTGTCTCAGTTGCCGCGTGGCGTGGGTCGGTCGGCGCAGCGGTGATCGACACGGGCGGTGTGACCGGCGCGGTTGTTAAGTTCAAAATTTGCGGCTGCGTCATGGCCGCAGGGACGTTGGGCGCGGTGGCTGCTGTGCCGAAGAGTAGGCCGCGGAAGTAACCGGCGGTGAGCCAGACGAAGAGGCTGAAGAGCAGCCCGTGTGAGATAAGCGCTTCAGGGTCGAAGCTGAAGGTGCGGTTGATGAGACCGGCGAAGATCGCGTCCGCCGCCATGAACAGCCCGCCGAAGACGACGAGGAGCGGCACGGCGATGAGCAGACCGCGCGCGGCCGCCAACGCGTGGCGCGACCAACCGTTGCGCGGAATCTCGCGCCACTGTACGTCGGCAAAGACGAGCGGCACGACACCGCCGAGCGTCTGCGCCAGCGCCGTCGCCAGCCCGCGCGCGTATGCGCCCAGCCCCGCGAGTTTGACACTTGCGCCGCCAGCGCGCCACGCTAACAGGCCGAACGAGCAGATGACCGTCAATCCATCAAGCCACTTCAACGTCGGCGAGTCGCGCCATGCAAAGGCGGCCGCGAACAGAATGATCGGCAACAGCAACCAGCCGCCGTCGCCTTTCAGCGCCGTGCGCCGCCAACGCTCAAGCAACGCGACCGACGCGGCCAGTCCCGCGCCCGTCCACAGAAAGAAGTTCAAGCCCCACGGCGTCGCGCGCAGCAGCGCGTCGCCCAACACGCCCAGCAGCAACGCGGCCGCAAGCGCGTGCAGCCCTTGTCTCGTCCGCTCGTTCATATATCCCTCCTCAATCGAACATCACGCGCGCCGCGCCGCCGAGTTTCATTTTCATCCTCAATGGCCCGCGCGCTCGTCTGCGGCCGCGGCGAGTTGAAACGCGGTCTGCTTGTGCAGCGGGCTGTTCTCGTGCCCGATGATGAAGTGCGTGACCGGCTCGCCTTCACGAATGAGCAGGCGCGGCGCACGCACATCCGACGGCAGATCAAAGACCAACTCGGTCGTGTAAGACTCGCCGGGCCGGACGGGCGTCGTGAACGGTAGGCCCGCACCTTCGGTCAACTCCAGCGCGCGTTGCCCAGCGGGTGCGATAGGATATTCGCGCCCGTCCGCATCAAGCACGACGACGACGCGACCGTTCGGCGTCAACAAACCGTTGCCGCGCGTCGGCGAGATCGTCTGCTCGTCGAAGCGCGTCTTGACGGTCACGACGTAGAAGACCCCGTTGGCCGTGACAGTCTGCGCCGGCGGCCCGAGCGTCTTTGTCTGGCGCACGTCCTTGATCGAATAAGCGAGATGACAATCGATCTCGCAGAAGTGTTTCTCCGCCCCGCGCGCCAGCACACGCTCCGTGCTCGCGAGCGAGAAGACGATGAGCAGCCCCGCGTAAGCGACGACGAGACCGAACGCGACGAGCACAACGTTGCCGGCCGCCGCGCGTCTCCCTTTCACTAACAGGAATAGCACGACGAGCGTGGCGACGAATAACAGTAAGCCAGTGCCCAGCAAGCCGAGCACGCCGATGGCCGCTTCAAGGTTGACGTTCGTGTTCATAACTTTCTCCTCCGGTGTCACAGAGCAAATGTTCAAGCGGGGCGCAACGAAGCGAGCACGGCACAGACGGCGCACACCAGCCCCACGCCGATGATCGCCCAACACCAAACCTCAGCCCCTCTGCGGCCACGCGGCACGCGCCTGATGGCGGTAAAGCCCACCGCCACCGCAAGCAGCGGACAGATGAGTAGGAGCACTACTTCAACGCCGGGGCCGCCGTGCGCTTCTATGCCATGCAGCAACGCCGCTGCCGCGCGCAGATTCGCTATGACCACAAGTACGACTGCGACCCAACAGACCAGCGGCGGCACAAGCAAGGCCGTCCCGAGCGACGCGAACAGACGCACGCGCCGGTGCACAAATCTGATGACGTGAGCCATAACGGAAAAACCTCCTCCCGGTCGCGGCGCACACGCGCCGACACACGGACGCAAACGCGCTCAACCCACGGCCGCGACCGGCACGCCGCCGAAGCGCCGCGCGCGCGCGTGAAACTCTGCGACGGCCGCCGCCAGATCGTGTGCGCTGAACTCCGGCCACATCCGCCGCGTGAAATAGAGTTCTGCGTAAGCGCACTCCCACAACAGAAAATCGCTCAAACGCTGTTCACCCCCGGTGCGGATCAAAAGATCAACGTCGGGCGCAGGCTCTGCTTCATGCTGCGCCGCGCCAAGCTGGCGCGCGAACGTTGCGCGCGTGAGCGTGGATACAGTAGTTGTGGCGGCGACAAGTCTTGGGCCGTCGTCATCAGTTGCTTGCGCACGCCCGCATAGCTGGGTAGCAGCGCACAGAATGCTATCGCGCGCAGAGTAATCGACCGCGAGACGCAGATGGAGCGCGGTGCAGTGCGCGGTCGCTTGTTCAGTCTGGGCGATGGTCGCACGCAAGGGCGCGGGCAGACGGTCGCGCCGGCCGATGAACGAGACGCGCACGCCGTTCGTCACGCACCGCTCGGTCTCGGTCAAGAGATAGCGACGCAACAGGCGCATGAGCAGCGTCACCTCGCGCGCGGGCCGCCGCCAGTTGTCGGCCGAGAAGGCGTAGAGCGTTAAGATATCTATGCCTGAGTTTGGTGCGGCTTCGACGACGCGGCGCACTGTCTGCGCGCCCGCGCGATGACCGGCCGTGCGGGCCAGACCACGCGCCGTGGCCCAACGGCCGTGCCCGTCCATGATGATGGCGACATGCAAGCCCACCGACCTTGATTGCGATAAAGCCCTTTGCAGCATAAAGCAAACACGCAAAAAATTTTAGCGCCGCGCGGCCCTTCAGCCTTCACGCGTCGCCCGGATGAGCGCCTCCATGTGGTTGAGATATTGTTCGAGCGCGCGGCGACCGGCGGCCGTCAGCCGGTACTCGGTCTTCGGCGTGCGCCCTTCGAAGGACTTCTCACAGGTGATGTACTCGGCATCTTCCAACTTGCGCGCGTGCACGCTCAAGTTGCCGTCCGAGGTCTTGAGCAGAGTCTTCAACTCGTTGAACGTGAGCGAGCGGTTCGCGGCGAGCGCGCTAATGATGCCGAGCCGCAGGCGCTCGTGAATGATCCGGTCGAGCGCGGCGGTCGCGGCGTGCGTCTCGGCGGCCGTCTGCCCACGCCCGACGGCCCGCAACGCCCCCGCGCGCGCGCCGCCTTTCTGTTGGTTGGTTTGTCTGAGAGCGTTCTGTTTAGCCACCGTGCCTCCTCGCGATCAAGACGCCGAAGATGACGTGCAAACCGCCAAAGCTAACTGCCATCAGCGCGTTCGTCCAACTGGCGGGGGCGACGAGCGCGACTGCGCCGGCCAGCATGAAACACAAACCCATGACGGGCACGATCTGCACGGAGAACGCGCCGCCCGTGACAACGCCCGCGCCGTAGAGCAACAGCCACGTCGCGGGGATTAGCTCCGTCAACCCGGCGCGATAGAGCGCCAGCGTCAAGAGCGCACCGACCGCGGCGGGCGGCGCGAAGTTGAGCACGAGTTTGCGGCCCGGTCGGGCCATCAGCGGTGTCTGCCGCGCGCGCGCCTTCAGCCACATCGTCCCGCCGGAAATGAAGAGCGAGACGAAAGCGGCCGCGAGCCAGACTTTGATCCACGCGCTTGTGACCAGATAATTTGCTTGGCTCTGCCGCGCAGCAGCGTAGGCGGCCGCGAGCGCCGTCAAGCCGATGGCGCACTGCCCCCAGCCCGAGACGGCCGTAAAGGACGCTGCGCTCTCCATCGTCTCACGAATGAAGCGCAGGTTGTCCATCGCCCGCGCATGCAGCGCGGGCGGCTCAGGCTCTTCAGTCGGATGTGGGCGGAGCGGCACGACAGCCATGAGCACACGATACGCCGGCCCGGTAATTCTGTCAAGTACTTTATGACGTAAAGCCCACATAGCGCACTACTGCCGGGCAGCCAAATTGCAGGCAGCCGGGAGCGCGGGCATCCTTGCCCGCCAACGAGCCGTGAGGCGAGTCCAATTGTTCGCGCTGGCGCGCTCATGGCGGGCTGTAGGGTGCCCCGCGCTCCCGGCAATAAGCGGTCTCATTCATCGTTCCGCGTCCATCCTTCATCGTTGCCTTACATTTCCGCTCGTCGCCGGTTGTCTGTTAGCATAATCGCGTAACCCCCAAGCCTTTAAGCCATGCTCCGGTTGACTCGTGCCGGCCCCTCGCCAGCGCGCAGGTTTATCGCACCAGACCGGCCATCGGGGGCTTGCGGCGCGTGCATAACTCAGAATTTCGGAGGCGTGTTTTGGCAGCTACGCAGATCGAGCAACTACCGGCCGGCGTCGCGTTCGTGACCGAGAACGAGGGGATCGGCGAGTACCGGCTGGCGAATGGCTTAAAGATTTTGCTATCCGCCAACCGCGTCGCGCCGGTTGTGACGTTCCTCGTGCTCTACCGCGTCGGCTCGCGCAATGAAGCGGTCGGGCATACGGGTGCGACCCACCTGTTGGAACATATGATGTTCAAAGGCACGCCGAGCTTCAATAAGGAGCGGCACACGCAGATCGCGGCGACGCTCCAGAAGATCGGCGCGGATTTTAACGCGACCACTTGGTACGACCGCACCAACTACTTCGCGACCGTGCCCAGCGATCAACTCGAACTCGCCATCCGGCTCGAAGCTGACCGCATGCGCAACTCTTTTATCGCCGACGCGGATCGACAGGCCGAGATGACCGTCGTGCGCAACGAACTAGAGCGTGGGCAGAACGAGCCGATGATGGTGCTCGATGAAGCGGTCTATGCCACAGCCTTCCGCGAGCATCCTTATCATCATCCGACCATCGGCTGGCGCGCAGACGTGGAGCACGTACCGACCGCGCGGCTCAAAGAGTTCTACGACACCTTCTATCATCCAAACAATGCGACCGCTATCGTCGTCGGCGACTTCGAGCCGGCGGAGACGCTCGCTTTGATCGCACAACATTTCGGCGGCCACCCGACGCCCGGCACGCCCATCCCCGAAGTCTACACGGACGAGCCGCCGCAGGAGGGCGAGCGGCGCATCCTGCTCAGGCGCGCGGGCGAATTGGCGCACGTGCAGATCGCTTATCACACGCCGGCCGTGTTGGGCCAGACGCGCGTGCTCTCGAACGCGGAGTTGGGCGCGCGGGCCGCCGCGCCGCCCCGTGTGAACGACATCTATCCGCTCGTCGTACTCTCAGCCGCGCTGGCGCATGGCTTGACCAGCCTGCTCTATCAGGCGCTCGTCGAACAGCAGTTGGCCGTCAGTGTCACGACTAACTGCGATCAATTTCGCGACCCCGGTCTCTTCAACATCTACGTGACGGTGAAACCGGGCGTTGAGCCGCGCACGATTGAAGAGGTCGTCTTGCGTGAGTTGCGCGCGGTGGCGGATGAAGGACTGACGGCGGCAGAAGTTGACAAGGCGAAGCAACAGATTCTCGCGCAGGTTGCCTACAATCGCGACGGCACGGCGAGCGTCGCCATACAGTTGTCCGAAGCCGAGGCGGTCGCCGACTGGCGCTTCTACCAAGACTACGCGCCCAACATCGCGCGCGTTACACCGGCAGACGTGCAGCGCGTCGCGCGCGCTTACTTCCACGAAGACAACCGCACCGTCGGTTACTTTGTGCCCAGACAGACGAACAACGGCAACGGATCGGAGCAGACCAACGACCAATGAGCACGAGCGGCGAGAGCACGACACCACAAGCGCAGGCCGCAGGTCTAGAGCGGGGCGAGAAATCGTCCGCGGCCGCCGAGGCCAACACGAGCGCGAGCGTCGGGCGCTCTGACTTCGCTGCGCGCGTCGCCCGCACGGAACTCGATACGGGCGCGACGCTCCTCGTGTTAGAGAATCACGCGACGCCGACGCTCGCCCTGCGCGCCTCTCTGCGCGCCGGCTCTTACTTCGAGCCGCGCGATAGACCGGGGCTTGCGCGCCTGACCGCCGACATGTTGGCGCGCGGCACGGCGCAGCGCACGAAGTTGCAACTCGCGGGCGATTTGGAAGCGGTGGGCGCGGAGCTTGATTTTGCGACCGATGTGTTCACAGTCAACATCGCCGGGCGCGCGCTCGCGCAAGACATGCCGCTCGTCGTCGCCACGCTCGCCGAAGAGTTGCGCGCACCGTCCTTCCCGGCGGACGAATTGGCGAAGCTGAAGCAGCAGACCATTGCCGCGATCCGTGAGCAACAGGCCAATACACGCGCGCGCGCCTACGAGCGACTCACGCAGTTGATCTTCGACCCCGTCAATCCCTTCTACCAGCACGCGGGCGAACAACTCATCGCGAGCATCGAGGCGATCACCGTCGAAGATGTGCGCGGTTTCTATCAGGCGCGCTACGGCGGGCGCTCGCTCATCGTCGCCATCGCGGGCGCGGTGCGTGCGCCGGAGGTGCAGGCCGAGTTTCACAAGGCGTTTGATGCGTTCGCGGGGCCGGCGAGCGTGGCGGTGGAGGTGTCTGATCCGGCGCACGCCGAGACGACGCGGCGCGAGGTTGTGTTGCTCGCGGACAAGGCGAACGTGGATATCATGCTCGGCTCGACCGCGCCGCTCAGGCGCGCCGCCGCAGACTACTACGCGGCACTGTTGGCGAACAGCGCGCTCGGCGAAAACACGATCTCTTCGCGGCTCGGCCTACAGGTGCGCGACCGCGAGGGGTTGACCTACGGCATCGGCTCGCGTTTTCGTGCGCCGAGCCTCGCGGCCGGGCCTTGGTACATCGCCGTCTCAGTCAACCCGCAGAACGTCGAACAAGCGATAGACTCTGCGCTCAAGGTGCTCCGCGATTACGTCGCGCACGGCATCCGCGCAGATGAGTTGGCGGACGAGAAATCGGCCGCCATCGGCGCGTTCAAGGTCGCGCTCGCGACCAACGCGGGGTTGGCCGAAGCGCTGTGGAACGCGGAGTTCTATCAACTCGGCACGGATTACGTGGCTCGTTACCCGCAACTGATCGAAGCCGTGACGCTTGACGAAGTGAACGCCGCCATCCGCAAATACTTCCGCCCCGAACAACTCACCGTTGTCATCGCGGGCGACTACCCTGCCCACACCAACACGCCCATCACTTGAGCGCGCGCCGCAAGCTCCCATTGTTGCGCTACGCGTTGCATAGGTTTGTGTTAAGCTTTGCGCCCAAGAACCGGCAGGGTCGTGCGCGCGCAGAGAGGCACTGCACTGCGCCTGCACGTGTCCAAAGCAATCATCAAACGAGAGGCGATCAGGGAATGCGACGACGCAGAGGCGACGGCTGCCCCGTAGCGGGCTTGTTGCAGATCGTGGGCGACAAGTGGACGCTCCTGATGGTGCGCGATCTGGCGCGCGCGCCGCGCCGCACGACCGAACTGCTCGCCGCGCTCCACCCGATCAGCAGTCGCACACTCGTCGCGCGCCTGCGCGAGTTGGAGCAGGACGCGCTCATCGAGCGGCGCAACTTGGGCGGCAGCCCGCCGCACGTCGAATACGCGTTGACCGAGCGGGGCCGCCGCCTGCTGCCTCTAGTCGATCTGCTCCGCGAACTCGGCGAGACCTTGGGCTGTAACGAGTGCGCCGACCGCAAGGCCCGACTCGGCGACTACTGCGACGTCTGCCCGCACCGCGCACCGCCGCCGCCGCGCCACACGCCTGCGCGCACGCGCGACGATTCCATCGTGCTGCTCTGAAACGGGCCGGCTCGCTCAAACGTCTTATTACTCCATGAGCCGCATACTCACCTGCGCATCGTTGACGAGCGACCGGGCCGTCCTCGTCTATCTATCGCTCACCAAGTTGGTCATACACCTGCTGACCAACAGTCATTACGGCTATTTTCGCGACGAGCTTTACTACATCGCCTGCGGCGAACATCTCGCGTGGGGCTACGCCGATCAACCGCCGCTCATCGCGGTCGTCGTGCGCGGCACACGCGCTTTGCTTGGCGACTCGCTCTTTGCGCTCCGCCTGCCGGCGGCGTTGGTGGGCGCGCTGCTCGCCTTCGTCGCGGGATTGATCGTGCGCGAACTCGGCGGGCGGCGCTTCGCCCTCGTCGTCGCAGCGCTCGCGATCATCATCGCGCCCGTTTATCTGTACCTGCACACCGTTCTCACGATGAACGCCTTCGAGCCACTCTGCTGGACGCTCTGCGCGTACCTCGTCGTGCTCATCATCAAGTACGACCGCCCGCGCCTGTGGCCCGTGTTCGGTCTCGTCGCAGGTCTTGGGCTGCTTAATAAACATTCGATGCTGACCTTCGGCTTCAGCATCGTGCTCAGCCTGCTGCTCACGCCCGCGCGCAAATATCTATTTAGCAAATGGCTCGTGCTCGGCGGGTTGATCGCGGCCGTCATCTTTCTGCCGAACGTCGTCTGGGAGATGCGACATGATTGGGCGACGGTGGAAGTCTTGCGCAACGCGGCCGTTAATCAGAACCTGCCGCTCTCGCCCTTCGGTTTCTTCACGGGTCAGTTGCAACTCATGCATCCACTTACGCTGCCCGTCTGGCTCGGCGGACTCTATTACTATCTCTTCGCGCGCGCTGGTCGCCCGTACCGCGCGCTCGGCTTCGCTTACGTTATCCTCTTCGTGCTGTTCGTTGTGCTCAAAGGCAAAATTTATTATCTCGCGCCCGCCTACCCCTGGCTCTTCGCCGGCGGCGCAGTCGCGTGGGAGCAGGTGGTAGCATATTTGCACCGGCCTTGGCTCAAGCCTGTCACCGTCGCACTGCTGCTGGCCGGCGGCATTGTCACTGCGCCGCTCATGCTCCCCATGCTGCCCGTCGAGACGTACCGAGCTTACGCGCGCACGCTAGGCGTCGAAGGCGTGAAGACGGAGAAGCTGGCCTTTGGTGCGCTGCCGCAGCACTTCGCAGACATGTTCGGTTGGCCGGAGTTGACCGCGACGGTCGCAGACGTTTATCACCGCTTGCCGCCCCGTGAGCAGGGCCGTTGCGCCATCTTCGCGCGCAACTACGGCGAGGCCGGCGCGATAGATTTTTTCGGCCCGCGCTACGGTCTGCCCAAGTCAATCGGCAAACATCAGAACTACTGGCTCTGGGGCCCGCGCGACTACACGGGCGAGTGCGTCATCACGGTCGGCGAGAGATTAAAGGACGTGCAGAAAACGTTTGATCAGGTCGAGCAGGTCGCCACCTTCACGCATCCTTACGTCATGCCCTACGAAAACAACCTGCCCATCTTTCTCTGTCATCGTCCCAAGCTCTCGCTCAAAGAAGTCTGGCCCCGGACGAAGTGCTACAGTTGTTGATTGGCGCGCGCACACGTCGAAACAGTTCGCAGATGTAGCTTGACAAGGGCGCACTGCATTTAAGATCATCGCCGCCGACCCGCAATCTTGCCGGTCAGAGTCGCCTATGATTGTCGCCTAACTTCGAGTCGCCTGACGCGCAAGCACGCGAACGGCAATCAGCGCCCGCACACAATGCAAGCGCAGGTTGTTGTGTGTCTGCCGCGTCGCAGGCCGACTCAACTCTCACACGACTAACGAAACTCTAAATATTAACCGGAGCTAAACGCGCTCGCCGCGCTCAAGCACGGCTCGGTGCGCGCCCCTTTGCGCGTGCTGCGTCTTCGCGTTAGCTCAGCTAAACTTCAGGAGACAATCAAGTGACAGATACGGAACACTACAACCCACATGGTCAGTCGCTGCTCGATTATCAACACGGCGACACAGACGCGTTCACCACTGTCCACAGCGCGGGCGGGCTGACGACGGACGTGCCGGTCGGCCTCTTCTTCCGCGCGCCGGACATGTTTCCCTTGGAGCAAAAGGCGCTTGAGTTGTGTCGCGGGCGCGTGCTCGACATCGGCGCGGGCGCGGGCAGCCACGCACTCGCACTGCAAGCGCGCGGCCTCGAAGTCGTGGCACTAGACTTTCTGCCGGAGTGCGTCGCCGTGATGCGCGAACGCGGTGTGCGTGAAGCTGTGCAAGCCGACATACACACCTTCGCGGCCGCGCCGTTCGACACACTGCTCAGTCTGATGAACGGCCTCGCGCTGGTGCGCGACTTGAACGGGCTGCAACCATTCCTCGCCTCTCTGCGCCGGTTGCTCAAGCCGAGCGGGCAGTTCCTCGTCGATTCGGTCGATCTGCGTCGGACGGGCCGCCCGCAATCGGCTGCGATGGTCGAAGCGGCCACGCGCGCAGGGCGCTACTTCGGCGAGGCGGACTTGCAGTTGGAATACAAGGGGCGGCGCGGCACGCCGTTCACGCAGCTCTACGTCAATGCGAACACGCTCACCGAGCACGCGCAAGCCGCGGGCTGGGTCTGTGAGATCGTCCAGCAGGAAGCGACCGGGCGTTATCTCGCGCGGCTCGAATAACAAGGGATGAAGGATGAAAGGAAACGATGAACGCGGAACGCAGAACGATGAACTGAAAAGCAAAAGCCTTTCATTCATCGTTCTGCGTTCCGCGTTCATCGTTGTTCTTAGTCGCCGGCCGCCGCGCCTTCGCTCTCGGTTTTATTCTGCACGACTTCGCCGTCGGGCATGACGACGTGTGCGTGATCGGCCGAGACGCGTTCGCCCTCGATGGTGATCTCTTCGCCGGTCGGCGTGGGCACGGGCAGGTGATCAAGGAAGCGCTCGACATCAATCGCCGCCATGCAGCCCGTGCCGGCGGCTGTGACCGCTTGGCGATAGAAGTTGTCCTGCGCGTCGCCGCAGGCGAAGACGCCGGGAATGTTCGTAGCCATCGAGCGCCCGGCCGTTTTCAGATAGCCGACCTCGTCCATCTCCAGCCAGCCGCGGAACATGTCGGTGTTCGGCTTGTGCCCGATGGCGACGAAGACGCCCTCGCACGCGAAGACGCGCTCTTCATTCGTGACCGTATCGAAGAGCCGCACGCCCGTGACGCCCGTCTCCGGCGTGCCTAAGATTTCCTTGACCTCTGTGTTCCAGATGAAATCGATCTTCTCGTTCTTGAACGCCTTGTCCTGCATGATCTTCGACGCGCGCAGGTGGTCGCGGCGGTGTATGACAGTGACGCTCGAAGCATAGCGGGTGAGGAACGTCGCCTCTTCCATCGCGGTGTCGCCGCCGCCGACGACGACCAGTTTTTTGCCCTTGAAGAAGAAACCGTCACAGGTGGCGCAGGCACTAACACCGAGACCGCCTAAGCCCTGCGGCGCGGGTGCTTCGCCGGGTATGCCGAGCCACTTCGCCGAAGCGCCCGAAGCGATGATCAAAGTCTCCGCTTTAACCTCATGATCTTCCGTGTGCACCGTGAACGGGCGATGCGACAGATCGACTTTATCGATCCACTCAGTCAGAAATTCTGTGCCGAAGCGCGCCGCCTGCGCGCGGAATTGTTCCATCAACTCCGGGCCTTGGATGCCTTCGGCGAAACCTGGATAGTTCTCCACGTCGGTCGTGATGGTCAGTTGCCCGCCGGGCTGCGGCCCTTCGATGACGAGCGGCTTCAGATCGGCGCGCGCGGCGTAGATGGCGGCGGTCAAACCGGCCGGCCCTGAGCCGATGATCACGACGCTCTTGTGCAGTTGTGCTTTGCTCATTGCGCTTTCGCTTCAAACTCCTTTGGGGGCGGCCCTCTACGCGGCGCACGTGCGCGCTCGCACTCGTCCGTCCCGCGTGTAGCCTTTTCGCTTGCGTGTGTAGTATAACTCTGCCGCTCTAAGGTAGTCGAACCGCAGACCAGATGAGACGCGCGGGCACAATGCGAAGTCCCTGTTACACTCACACCGCGCGGGTAAGCTGTTGAGCACACCGGGTACGCAGACCACCGACAAGATCGAATTTATCGCCGTGCTCGGCGCGGGCACGATGGGCCACGGCATCGCGCAGGTGGCGGCGCTCGCCGGCTTTCGCGTCGTCTTGCGCGATGTGACCCGCGAATTGCTGGCGCGCGGCATCGCTGCCATCGAGCGCAATCTCGCCAAAAGTATCCAACTCGCTAAGCTGACTGAAGCCGAGCGTGACATGGCGCTGCAACGCATACGCGGCGCGACTAACTTGAGTGAAGCGCGCGACGCAGACCTCTTCATCGAGGCCGTACCCGAACAGTTGGCCTTGAAGCACGAGACTTTGCGCGCGGTGGAAGAGGTGGCCGTGCGCCCCTTTATCTTTGCGACCAACACTTCATCGCTCTCGATCACGGAGATCGCCCGCGCCGCCCAGCAGCCCGAGCGCGTCGTCGGCATGCACTTCTTCAACCCCGTCCACATCATGCGCCTCTTGGAGATCGTCGTCGGCGCACGGACGAGCGCGGCGACAGTCGAAGCGGTGCGCGCGGTTGGCGTGCGGCTGCGCAAAGAGCCGATCACGGTGCGTGATGTGCCGGGATTTGCGTCGAGCCGGTTGGGCGTGGCGCTGGGGTTGGAAGCGATGCGGATGCTGGAACAGGGCGTGGCGAGTGCGAAAGATATAGATACCGCGATGGAGTTGGGCTACAATCACCCGATGGGGCCGCTGCGTCTGACCGATCTCGTCGGGCTAGACATACGCCTTGCAATCGCCGAATACTTGCACCGCGCGCTCGACTCCGAGACGTTCTGCCCGCCGGACATCTTGCGCCGCATGGTCGCCGAAGGGAAATTAGGTAAGAAAAGCGGCGAGGGTTTCTATCGCTGGGAAGAGTGATAAGTTGATCCCCATGACGACGCCGAACCATGAAGAGAGACGCTTCGCGCTGCGCATGGCGCTACGCTTGCCCATCGTCGTGTCGGGGCGCGCGGAGGACGGTGCGGCGTGGAGCGAGCCGACCGAAACAGACGACATCTCCACCACCGGCGCGCTCTTCCATCTCAACCAGAAGATCAATCGCGGCGATCAACTCTACCTGCGCGCGCACAAGCCCGACGGCGCGCCCATCGAAGCGACCGCGCGCGTCGTCCGCGTCGCCTCCGCCATCTACGGCACGGCGCGCATCGGCGTCGCCATCCTTGAGCCGACCGAGAATTGGCTTCGGCTCTTCGTCGCGTGGGTCGCCGACGAACAGTCCGCACCCGAAACCGAACAACAGTAAAAGCAGTGCCAAGTGCCAAGTGATAGGTGACAAGATGAAAACTTGTCTTTATCCTGTTGCCCGTTAACTGTCACTTTATCTTTTCGAGGAGCACCATGCCGCAAACTTACGAGACGCTGCTGGTCGAACAACGCGAGCGCGTCGCCATCATCACGATCAACCGGCCCGACAAACGCAACGCGCTGAATATCAAGACGCGCGAGGAAGGCGCGGCCGCGCTGGACGAGTTGCGCGCGGACGACGGCGTGCGCGTCGTCATCATCACGGGCGCGGGCGATAAGGCGTTCATCGCCGGCGCGGACATCGGCGAGTTCGCCGGACGCACCGCCGTCACACAACGCGACGTGATGACCGGGCGCTCCTTGTTCACCGCCATTGATACTTTTCCGAAACCCATCATCGCCATGATCAACGGCTACTGTCTGGGCGGCGGCTGCGAGTTGGCCATGGCCTGCGACCTGCGCATCGCGAGTGAGCGAGCTTCGTTCGGCCAACCCGAAATCAACCTCGGCATCATCCCCGGCGGTGGCGGCACGCAGCGCCTGACGCATCTGGTCGGCGAAGGCAAAGCGATGGAGTTGATCCTGACCGGCGAGATCATCGACGCGCAGGTGGCGCACTCAATCGGGCTGGTCAACATGGTCGTGCCGCATGAAGAACTCGCGGCTAAAACGTTGGAGATCGCTAATCGCATTGCCGAGAAAAGTCCCGTCGCCTTGCGCCTCGCCAAAGAGGCCGTCAAGACGGCCGCGCGCGCGACGCTCGACGAGGGCTTGCGCCGCGAGATCGATCTCTTCGCCCTCTGCTTTTCGAGTGCGGACAAGGACGAGGGCGTCGCGGCGTTTCTCGAAAAACGCAAGCCGGAGTTTAAGGGTCGTTAGGAGACAGCGACAGTGCGCGCAGTCCTCATCATCCTCGGCATCATTCTAGGCGCGGTGGGCGGCAGCCTTGCCTACCGCGCGGCCTTCATCGCGCCGCCCGCGGCCGTCGTCGTCACCACATCGAGCGCGCACGAGGTGCAGAACGTCTGGCAGATCGCGGGCGGCCTCGTCCTCTTAGTCATAGGGATACTCATCGCCTTCTACGCTGCCCGCCGCCGCGCCTGAAGCACGCTTGACGCGCTTTTGTGCCTTACGTTACTCTCTTGTTCCCACTAGAGGAATGCACTTCACTGTGGGGCCATAGCTCAGCTGGGAGAGCGTTTGACTGGCAGTCAAAAGGTCGGGAGTTCGATCCTCCCTGGCTCCACCAAATTTTCCTCACTAATCATGCTCTCAGATCAGCAACGAAAAGCTGAGTTGGCCCGCCTGAAGGTGGAAAGCCGCGCGTTGGAACTCGGCATCGTATGCAGCAGACCTGCCATTGAAGGGACGCGCTACGATTGCATTCTGGATGCGGGCGGGAAACTCTTTCGTGTGCAGATCAAGTATTGCGACTGTCGCGCAGTTCATGCCTCAGGAGCGGTGCAACTCAGACTGAGGTCAACAGCAGGGCAAGGCGCGGGCCGGTGCTATACAAAAGATGAAGTTGATGCGCTCGTTGTTTATCTCCCTGCGCTGGATAGACTCTGTTTCTTCCCCCAAGACGTATTCTGCGGGAAGACGGCCATACACATCCGTTTGCAGCCTGCGCTGAACGGACAGACTAAAGGCTGTCTGCTCGCCGAGAATTATTTCTGGTAACGCAAGCGGTCAGGGGTTCGATCCCGCTCGGCTCCATCAATATCTTCTCACTCAATAATAAAATTTCTGGCGAGCCTTCCTGTGTTGGGATAAGCTGACAGCGTAAATAGATATATGAGCAAACACTCACGAGCCAACGAGCAGAAATTCTTTGCCGCTTTACGCGACATCTTTGTCGGCGCGCGGATCGAAGGCGAGAGCGGTTATATCAACTTGATGCGCATCAAGTCGCGCTACTACACGGAAGGCGTCTTCCCAAAGCTACAAGAGAAGATTGACGAAGAGTTGCAGCCGTTCCCTGCCTTTCGTGAAGAGATGTTCGACAAGCTGTATAGCTTTTTCAAACGCTACTTCAGCGATAGCGGCTCGATCTATTTCCGGCACACGCCGTATTACCAAGACATTTACGAGCGCATCTACACGGACGACCGCGACGTGATGCTGTTCTGGAAGACGCAGAATCTTTATTACGTCAAGACCGATAGGCTGTTCCGCAGCATGACCTTGAATCTTGATGGTGCGCCTGATCAGAAATTCGCGTTTGACGCTACGGCGGTTAAAAGACAGTCTTTCAACTTCGACGCTTCCGGCTTGCAGAACAAGCGGAACAATGAAAAGCGCAACCTGATTTTCGAGTACAAAGGCAAGGGCGAAGACGAGACTTTGAAGTTTGCCGCGCAATACACGGAAGGCGGCAAGAAGACGAAGACCGAGGATATTTTGAAGGCCATCAAAAAGGATGGCGTGGCGGTCAACGAAGACCAATTGACGCGCGCCTTTCGCCTGTTTGAACGGCAATCAGAGGTTGACTTCTTCATCAACAAAAACGCCAAAGCGTTTCTCGATGAACAGTTCGATTTGTGGATGTATCAATATCTATTCAAGCGCGAGTCGGATTGGACGGACAAGCGCATCAGGGAAATGCAAGCTCTAAAGCGTGTGGCGCGCAGCATTATCGAATTCATCTCGCAGTTTGAAGACGAGCTTGTCCGCATCTGGAATAAGCCGAAGTTTGCGCTCTCGTCGAATTACGTCATCACGTTTGACCGTGTGTTTGCTCGGAGCGAAGAGTTGGCGCGAAAGCTGCTCGCGCCCGAAAACATCAAGGCGCAGATCGCCGAATGGCGCGAGCTTGGAATGATTGACGAGCAATTTACGCTTGAAAGCATTTTCCGCAAAGACGAAGAAGCCGCGCCGAAGACGAAAAAGAGACGGGTCAAACAAGCGGAAACTTTGTCGTTTGAGACGGACGCGGGCGCGTTGGCAAGTGAGGCGATTGAAGATGCTGATTCGCTGCCGGAGCTATCCGCCAAGTATCGCTATCTACCTTTTGACACGAAGCATTTCAAATCGCTGGAGCTTGAGCTTCTGTCTCTGTTCGACAACTTAGACGAAGAACTCGACGGGCGACTTATTCACAGCGAAAACTATCAGGCTCTCAACACGCTTAAAGACAAGTTTAGGGAAAGAGTGAAATGTATTTACATTGACCCGCCGTATAATACGGGAAGCGATGAATTTATTTACAAAGATGAATATCGTCATTCGTCGTGGCTTTCGATGATGGAAAATCGTTTGAGCCTTGCGCGTTTAACTATGAACGAAGAGGGATTCATTTTTGCAAGCATTGATGACAGAGAGCAATCGCAACTTAAAACGCTTTTTGACCTTTTAATGAATGAAGATAATTTAATCGCCCAAATAATTGTTCAATCAAATAAACGCGGTCAGACCTACAAAGAGATTGCGAAAACTCACGAATATTTGCTTTGTTACGCTAAAGATGAAAATGCAGAATTATATGAACTTGAAAAAGATGTAGATAACGGTTTGACCTTCAATGACAGCATCGGTTCATTTGATATTAGAGAGTTGAGAAATAGAAATCCTAAGTTTGGAAGGTTTAATCGTCCAAATTTATTTTTTCCTATCTATGTTTCTGAAAAGTATTTGACGAATGAGGGATTTGCTTTGGTTTCTCTGACCAAAAGCAAAGATTTCAAAATCGAAGTTGAGCCTTTCAATAGTGAAGGTAAAGAGAGTTGCTGGCGCTGGGGGAAACAATTAGTTGAAAAGCAAAATACATCTGATTTACAAACAACAAACTTAATTGCCAAGCAAACACGCGAAGGAAAATGGAACATTTATGAGAAATACAGAAAGACAACATATAAAGTTAAATCTATCTGGGACGAAACCGAAGTAATAAGTGAACAAGGAACAAAGGAACTGGCTGACATTGGCTTGAGCCAAACTTTCAATCATCCGAAACCCGTCGCACTTATCAAAAAGTGTTCGCAAATTTCTACAACTGAAAATGATTTTATCATTGATTTCTTCGCCGGTTCTGGAACGACGGCTCACGCTGTTATCAATTTGAATCGTGAGGACGGCGGGAGGCGCAAATACATTCTGGTTGAAGCCAACGATTATTTCCACGCGGTTATTTTGCCGCGAGTCAAAAAGATTGTGTTCTCGGACAAGTGGAAAGACGGCAAAGTCCAAGCAGACGGCAAAGGTGCGTCGCACTTCTGCAAATACTTCGCGCTCGAACAATACGAAGACACTCTGCGCCGCGCCGTTTATCTCAACGACAGCGAGACCGAACAGCCCGCCTTCTTCGATAATCCTTACGAATCGCCGTTCGCCTCTTACGTCTTCCTGCGCGATAAAAAGATGGCGGACGCGCTCACAGTTGATTACGCGAACAATAAAATCAGCGTGGACTTCTCCAAACTTTACGAAGACATTGATCTGGCTGAAACGCTCTCCTGCGTCAAAGGCAAATTCATCAAAAGCCTGACCGCCGAAAGTGTCACCTTCGCCGACGGCGAAACCGTCAAGTTTGACGAGCTAGACTACCGCGACGTTTTGCCGCTGATTTGGTGGGACAAATAAGCCGATGGCGCAGCCTTTACTCGAAAGAATTGTCGCCGATTTTGAAGTTGACGCGCCCAACTGGACGACGTTCGACTTTGCAAACTTCTCGCGCCATAAGCGGCTTTGGGATTACCAGCAGAACGCGCTGCAAGGCGCGATGAAAGCTCTCTGGAAATATTACGAAGATTACCGCGATTATCAACCGAACGAAGCCGACAACTATGACGACGCTGCGAAGAACGCCAACCTGTTTCGCAAAGGCAAGCTCTGGTCTTGCTACGAAGACAACGGTTTAAGCGAAAGCCTTGACTACAAGCTCGACAAAAAGAACGCCAAGATTTTAAGCGAATATTTCACGGTCAATAATGACAAGATTGCTTTCAAAAACTTCATCAATCGAATGAGTTTTTGGATGGCGACGGGTTCGGGCAAAACGCTTGTCATCGTCAAACTGATTCATCTGCTCTACTCGCTCATCACGCGCCAGGAAATTCCGGCAAACGACATCCTTGTTTTAGCGCACCGCGAAGAACTGCTCGAACAGTTCCGTGTTCACGTCCGAGAATTCAACGCGGCGAACTTCGGCGTTTACATACGCCTGCGCGACCTGAAAGAGTATTCAAACGCCAAACAAAGCAATCCATCGCTTTTCAACGGCGACGAACTGACCGTCTTCACATATCGCTCGGACAACATCGGCTTTGAACAGAAAGACAAAATCATAGACTTTCGCAACTATGAAAACGGCGGCAAGTGGTATGTCTTGCTTGACGAGGCGCACAAAGGTGACAAGGAAGAATCGAAACGCCAGCATATCTATTCAATCCTTTCGCGCAACGGCTTCTTATTCAACTTCTCAGCAACCTTCACCGACCCGCGAGATATTTACACAACGGTTGCAAACTTCAACCTCGCCGAATTCGTCTCACGCGGTTACGGCAAACATATCTCGATTCTCAAGCGCCAAATTTTAGAGTTCAAAAAAAGCGGAGACTTCAGCGACGAAGAAAAGCAGAAGATTGTTTTGCAATCGCTTCTGATGCTGACGATTATTACGCGGGCAAGCGAAAAGGCGCGCGCCGTCAATGTCGAATTGTTTCACAAGCCTTTGCTGATTACTCTGGTCAACTCGGTGAATACCGAAGACGCTGATTTGAAATTATTTTTCCACGAACTTGAGCGCATCGCCAAAGACATTGTTTCAGCCGACTTGTTCCAATCAGCCAAAGATGAGCTTTGGGAAGAATTGAAAGACGGCCTCGAATGGATGTTTGAAGGTGAAATCCTTCTCTTTAGCCAAAACGATTTTGACGCGCTCAAAATCGAAGATGTCCGGCAGTCGGTCTTTAATACCAACGTCAAGGGTGCGATTGAAGTTATCCGCCGACCGTCCGACCGTAAAGAGATCGCTTTCAAGATTCAAAATGCTGAAAGGCCATTCGCTCTAATTAAGATCGGCGACATCTCCGAGTGGCTGAAAACTGATTTAGCAGGGTATGAGATTATCGAAACCTTTAACGATGAAGGTTATTTTGAAAACCTAAACAAAGACGCTTCGGATATTAAAATCCTGATGGGTTCGCGCACGTTCTACGAAGGCTGGGATTCAAACCGACCTAACGTGATCAACTTCGTCAATATCGGCACAGGAACGGAGGCCAAGAAATTTGTATTGCAGTCAATCGGCCGCGGCGTTCGCGTCGAACCTTTGCCGAATAAACGCCGCCGCATCGCGCAGCTTCTAAATGCCAAAGATATTGACCAGGCAATTTTCCAAGCTGTGAAAACGCCAGCCGCCCTGCTCGAATCGCTTTTCATCCTCGGCACGAACCGCGACGCACTCGAAAAAGTCGTCGAAGAACTTAAAAAAGAGAAGCTGGAAAAGACTTATACTATCGAACTTGATAAAAATACGGACATCACACTCAAGCCTCTATTGATTCCGACTTATCGCGCTGCCAGCCATCCCATCATCGCGGACAAAACGCCGAAGAAATTTGAAGTCTTGCCTGCCGAGATTGATGTCTTAAAAAACTATATGGATTTTGTCAGCGCCGATAATGTCCTGCTTTTGCGTCATCGCACCGAGCCGAAAGACTTCTTGAGTTTCCAACAAACTATCGCCGACGACGAGAAATATTACGAGAAAGATCAAAACGCTCGCGCTTTCAACAACATCAGCTTGCTCTGGCAAAATCTAATCGGATATTTCAATCTCATCCCGCAAGAGTTTCATCGCTTCAAGGAGCTTGAAGACGAAATCTCACACTACAAACAGATTCTTGTCACGATGAAAGATATTTCGGACGTTAACGAACTGAAAAAACAGATTGAAAAGGTTAAGAATTTCAGAAGCGTAGAGACTCAAGAATCTGAACTTGATGAGCTTTTGGATCAAGGAAAGATAGGCCGACAAGAATATAAAGCCAGGCTCAAGCAACTTACGAAAAGCGCCGACGAAGCAGCCGAATACACTTACGACGGCGCAAAGCTCGAAATAAAACGCTTTGCTTCGCATTATTACGTGCCTTCAATAATTTCGATGGTTGAAAAGGTGGCGTTCATCAAACATATCGTCAAAGTTGAAAGCGAAAGAATCTTCCTCGAAAGGCTTTCTGATTATTTAGGCAGAGCAAACAAATTCACCGAATTTGACGACTGGGCTTTCAGTAAGCTGGATGAATCGCTTGATACGGTCGTGATTCCTTATGTTGATAAGCTCAAAAATACTAACCGGAATTTCAATCCTGATTTTATCTTCTGGCTCAAGCGCGGCAATGATTACTCTATTGTTTTAGTTGACCCGAAAGGAATACAGAACACCGGCGGATTTGCCTATAAGATAGATGGATATATTGAATTATTCACAGACGGAGACAAGCCGAAGAATTTTAAGTTCGGCAATTTTAATGTCAGAGTTTTTGCGTTTCTTTTTACCAAAGATAGAAATGTCGTTGGCGCGGGAATCTACCCGCAATTCTGGATTGATAAAATGGATGATGTATTAGACAAAGTTTTAGTCGGAACTTAATATCGAACCCAGGAAATCTTGTGTGCCACTCATCAAAACAGCAAAGCGCGAAAGAGCAATAAGGTGCTAATCCGTTAAGGCATCTCTGACGCATATCACTAACGCGCTTTTGCTGCGCGCAGGCGGATAACGATTTGCCTCGTCGTCCTATTCATGAACAGAAAGCACGTGGGCGGTTCGTGCGCTGGTGGGATCGATCAGGGCCTTGATGCTCCGGCCGGCCGCTACATCTTTTAAGGCCGCGTTAGCTTGGTCGAGACCGTAACGACCGACGCTTAGTTGCGCCCAAGGGGCGGAGCGGACGGGATCGGACATGATCTGTACGCTGCGATAAAAGTGCGAGAAGTCCGAACCCCAGCAGCCGCGCATCTCTAGGTGCTTACGATTCAGATCGCTGTGTGCGTTGAATGATGTTTCACCGTGATCCGTGTATTGCCCGACCACCACCACGCGACCTGCATCTCTGGTGTAGCGCATCGCCTGTGCGACAGCGACCGGCGCACCCGTTGCTTCGATGGTCACGTCAGCGCCGCGCCCCGCGGTCTGCGCTAACACCCAATGCAGACGCTCTTGCTCCGAGTGGGCCTCGAAGTTGAGCGTCGCCGCCGCGCCGACTTGTCTGGCAGCTTCCAGCCTTTGCTCTGGCGCGCCGATACACAGCACGCGGAGCGCACCGCGCATCAGGGCCAAGATAATAGTCGAGAGTCCAACCGGCCCGCTGCCGAGCACGAGCACGGTATC
Source organism: Pyrinomonadaceae bacterium (assembly GCA_045807745.1). GTDB lineage: Bacteria > Acidobacteriota > Blastocatellia > Pyrinomonadales > Pyrinomonadaceae > QHXQ01. The sequence goes on along the minus strand of JBJMGT010000021.1, from coordinate 94,441 downwards.
GCCGAGCGCAACCTCAGTGCGTTCGAGCGCGTGTATGGCCGTAGGCAGCGAGCAACCGCCGGCCATGAAGCGCTCCGGCTCGACACCATCAAGTCGTAGACAACGCGTGTCCGGCTTGAGATAGACCTGCTCAGCCCAGCCGCCGCACAGTCCATCGGCGAGACCATAAGTGATGCCGTAAACCTTGCGGTGCGGACAGCGCGTCGTCGCCTTCGCGACCAGACAGTACCAACAGGCGTTGCAGGTGCGATGTACGTCGAGGAACGTGACACGGTCGCCTTCAGCGAAAGGCCGTCCTTCGATGTCGTGCAGGCGGCCGCGGATTTTGCTTAAACGACCGACCGACACGTGCCCCGGAATCAGCGGATAAGGCACGCCCGCCAGCCGCCCCTGTTGCAGATGCACGTCCGTCCCACAGACTTCGCTCAACTCGACCGTCAGCAAGGCCGCGCCCGCTTCCAACTCAGGCTCAGCAATTTCCCGCACCTCGACTTGCGCGTGCGGTTCAGGTATCAGCGCCACCAACACTCCGGCCATATAGTTCTCCGTTAACTCCTCAGACGCGCCCGCGCCGACTCGCCGCCCGCGCCGCCCACGCTTTGTGCGCCGGTCATTCTAGCCTCGCCCGGCCGACTGCGCTAGAGTATGTGCGCTTGGTCGGGAGGAGACGAACGTAGATGGCGCAGACAACAATCGCGTGCGTGCAGATGGACTGCGAGCTAGGCAACGTCGCGTTGAATCGCGAGCGGATCGTTGCGCAACTCACTGAGGCGGCCCGGCGCGCGGCCGAGATCGTCATCTTTCCGGAGTGCGCGCTCACGGGTTATTGCTTCGACTCGCTGGCAGAGGCGGAGCAGTTCGCCGAACCGGCCGACGGCGAGTCCGCGCAGATCATCGCCGAAGCTTGCCGCGCGACGGGCACGCACGCGGTCGTCGGCTTCATCGAACGTGCCGGCGCGCAATGCTATAACGCGGCTCTGCTCATCGGCCCCGATGGCCCCGTCGGCTGTTATCGCAAGATGCATCTGCCGTTCCTCGGCGTTGATCGCTTTCTCACGCCCGGCGACCGGCCCTTTCAGACCTATGAACTGCCGCAAGGGCGCGTCGGGATCAATATCTGTTACGACGCGAGTTTTCCCGAAGCAGCGCGCGTGCTGAAACTGCTCGGCGCGCAACTCATCATCCTGCCGACGAACTGGCCGCCCGGCGCTTGGCGCACGCCGGAGTTCGTCGTCAACACGCGTGCACAGGAGAATCATCTCTATTTCGCGGCCGCCAACCGCGTGGGCACGGAGCGCGGCTGGACGTTCATCGGGCGCAGCAAGGTGGTGGACTGCAACGGCGACACCATCGCCGAAGCGAGCGGCGAGCGTGAGGAGATACTGACAGTCGAAATTGAATTGCCGCAAGCGGACAACAATCACATCATCAACGTCGCGGGCGCGTATGAGATCGACCGACTAGCTGATCGCAGACCGGAGCTTTACGAACTCATCAGCGAAACACGGCAACCCGGCAACGCGCGCAGGTCTGCCGCAGGCACATCCATCAATGACTGATTTTCAACCGCGCGATCCGAATTTCGCGGCCCGCGTCACTGCTAGTTTCGCCCGCCAACAGGTGATGGCGACTATCGGCGCGCAGCTCGTCCAAGTGCGGCCGGGTGCGGTGGAGATCGAACTCCCGTTCCGCGCCGACCTGACGCAGCAACACGGCTACTTGCATGCCGGCATCATCACGACCGTCATAGATTCGGCGTGCGGTTATGCCGCGTTGACTCTTATGCCTGCGGGCGCGGAAGTGTTGTCGGTCGAGTTCAAAGTTAATCTGCTCGCGCCGGCCGCGGGTGAACGGTTCGTCGCCCGCGCACGCGTGGTCAGGGCCGGGCGCACAATCACCGTCTGTGCGGGCGACCTCTTCGCCATCAACGGCGCGGAAGAGAAAATGGTCGCAACCATGTTAGCCACTATGTTCAGCCAAGCCGCTGGCTGATCAGGCGCGGCGGTCACGTTTGAAGCGGCGACTGACGTTGATGCGTTTCTCTTCGCGGCGCAGACAGTCCCAGCAGACGTAGTGGGCGGAGTTATCCGGCGCGAGCAGTTTGATCAGGTGTTGGCTTTCGCGGTCGCAGCGTTCGCATACGACCGGCGTGTGCTCTGGTGTGTTGGTCATCGCGCTCCTCGCTCCGGTTCGGTTGGGTCACGATTGTAGCGGGCCGAGTCGCTTTTTGCCTATCATTAAATTTCGCCGCAGGCAAAGATCGCGCAGCGCGCCGAATCATAATGGCGCAGGCGCAAGCAGACGCGCGCCGCCCGTTCTTTTTTAAGCGTGCTATCCTCTCCCATACCCCTTGATGCTCAATATATTTCGCGCGGCGAGGTAACCAGGTAGATGATCGAGCAGAAACTTAGCGCGGCGTTGTTGGTATTGGCGCTCTCGGCGGGGAGCGCGGGCGGCTGCGGCAGAGCCGGGCGCGGCGCTGACAACAGCGCGGCGCAACAACCGAAGAAAACTATGCCCACGCCTACGCCGCAGACCGGGGAGATGCCTGTGCCGACAAGTGAACTCAATGAACTCGCGACGGGCGCTTACAGTTCCGTCCATGAATCGTTTGTGCTCGTGGCGCGCGACGCGCAGACCTACGCAGCGCTGCGCCCGCTCGTCCAAGACCTGCCCGATCAGCCGGCCAACTTTTTTCAGACGCATGTGGTCGTCGCGGCCTTTCTCGGCCAGCGTCGTTCGGGCGGCTACGGTGTCGAGATCAAGCAGACTGGTCGGGGGCAACTCGGCATCAATGAGCACGCACCGCCGAAGGGCGCGATGACGACGATGGCGCTGACCGCGCCCTTCCGCGTCGTCGCCTTGCCGCTCGACATAGACAACTCGCTCGGCCTCGCGCTCGATGCCACGTGGCGCGCACGCTTGCGCCCTTATCAACTGACGGCCGGCGAACTGTCGGTCTATGGCGGCTTCGCCGGGATCAGCGATCGCGCAAGCCTCGCGGGCCAGTTGAGCATCATGCGGCTGAATGATCTGGCGACGTTTGTGTTCGACGTGCGCAGCACGGGCGGCAAGCGCGCGGGCCGGTTAGTGGACACAGCTACGGGCAGCGTCAACGCTGCTGGCGAGATCAGTCTGCCGCGTCTCGACTCGTTCGGTCTCTCCGGCGCAATCGAAAGCCCCCTGCGCGCCAAGGGTGAGTTCACTAAAGGCGAGCAGAGTCTAACTTTGAGCTTCGAGACCGTGCCGGCCACGAATGTCTCTGACAACTTCGGCGCGCGCGGGCAACTCGAAGCCAACGCAACCGCGCCCGCACCCGCCAACAAGGCTTTGACCGACGAGCCGATGTGAGCAGCGGCCCGGCGCAGAGACAGAGGCTGACGGCCAAAGCGCGGCCGCTTTTTTATTTTGTGATCAGTTAGAATGTACCTTGCGCTCCCGTGAAGCATTTTTGCCGCCCGCATCGACACGCAAATGTTACGCATACTTTTGCTCACGCTGCTATTGCTCGTCATGGCTTCGTCGCTACACGCCGCACCACAGCCCGACCCGCTCGCGCCGGGCGTGCCGCGCGAACTCGCACGCTGGCGCGCGGCGCATTATCGCGACGTGCGCTACGCGCTAAACATAGACCTTGCGCCCGGTGCGGATCGCTTGCGCGGCACGGAAGAGATTCGCGTCACACTCGACGAAGCAGCCGGCGATCTTATCCTCGACTGGCGCGTCGTCAACCCGCAGGCGCAGACCGCGAGCGTGCGCGATCTCTCGGTCAACGGGCGCGCCGTCGCGGACGCGAGTTTCGCGCACGAGCATATTGTTATTCCTAAGTCTTACCTGATAGCGGGTGAGAATGTCGTCAAGCTCTCCTTCGAGTCGCCCATCAGCGCATCCGGCAGCGCCGTCACGCGTTATCGCGACGGCACGGATGGGCGCGAGTACGTCTACACTTTGTTCGTCCCGTCGGACGCGAGCACCGCGTTCCCCTGCTTCGACCAGCCTGATTTAAAAGCGAACTTCAGCCTGACATTGACCGCCCCGCATCGGTGGAAACTCATTAGCAATACCGAAAGTTATCCGGCTGCTATCCTTGACCGCCCCCTCCCCTATCCTACGTTACAGCGCACACAGTTTCGCTTAACTGATCCTATCAGCACTTATCAGTTCGCATTTGCGGCCGGCGAGTTCGCGGAGTTCAAAGATGATGCGTCACCATATAAGACGCATCTCTACGTGCGGCAGTCGCAGGTCGAGCGGGCACGCAAAGAGTTAAGCGAAGTGTTTCGGCTGAATCGTGAGGGCTTGAACTTTTACTGGCGTTATTTTGATCGTCAATTCCCTTTTCCCAAATACGATCTTGTGCTCATCCCTGAATTTGCTTACGGCGGGATGGAGCATGCGGGCGCGACGTTTTTGCGCGAGGACGGCGTGCTCTTTCCATCCGACCCGACGGCGAATGACCGCGCGGCGCGCGCCGAGTTGATGCTGCACGAAGCGGCGCATCAGTGGTTCGGCGATCTCATCACGATGCGCTGGTTCGATGACCTCTGGTTGAAAGAAGGCTTTGCCACGTTCATGGCCTACAAGGCGATGGAAGTCGTCACGCCGCAGACGAATGCGTGGAAGATTTTTTATCAACGCACAAAGCCGGCGGCTTATGTGACCGACGTGACCAAAGGCACGACGCCGATCTTTCAGGAGATACCAAACCTGTCGGCCGCAAAATCCGCCTACGGTAACATCGTCTATCGCAAAGCGCCTTCGATGCTCAGGCAGGCCGAGTTCTATCTCGGCGCGGACAAGTTCCAGCGCGCCGTCCAACTCGTCGTCAAAGAGCACGCGTTCAGTAACGCCGAGTGGGCCGACCTCGTCCACGCCTTCGAGCGCACGTCCGGCGAGAAGCTGGACGCGTGGGCCGACGCGTGGGTCAAGCGGCGCGGCCTGCCGGACGTGCGCGTCGAGTGGCGCACAGACGAGCGCGGGCGCATACGCACCTTCACGCTCAAGCAGAGCGATGTGCTGAACGAAGGCGGCTATTGGCCGATGCGCTTGAAAGTTTTACTCGCTTACGCCGACGCGCCGCCCGAAACGTTGACGGTCAAACTCAATGCCGCGCCTGCGACCGAAGTACGTGAGGCTGTCGGCAAGCGCGCGCCCGCGTGGGTCTTCGTCAATGCAGAGGATTACGGCTACGGGCAATTCTTGCTCGACCCGCAGAGTCGCGCGCGCGTCATTCAACAGTTGGGCAACATACAAGACGATTTCCTGCGCGCGCTCCTGTGGGGCACACTCTGGGATAGCGTGCGCAACGCAGAGTTTGCGCCCGTCGATTACATAGAGCTTGCGCTGCGCCTGCTCCCCGCCGAGCGCGACGAGGTGCTCGCGCAGAGCATCATGGGACGCGTGCAGACCGCGTTCAATCGTTACCTGTCGCGGGCGCAAGCGGCCGCCCTCGCGCCGCGCCTCGAAGAGTTGTTTGCGACGCGGATGATAAACGCGGAGACTGTGGGCTTGCGCATCACTTACTTCCGCGCCTTTCAATCAATCGCCACGACCGACGCGGCGCGGGCGAAACTAAAACAACTGCTCGCGGGCGAACTCACAGTGCCCGGCATGACCTTGCGCACGCGCGACCGCTTCGATCTTGTCGCCACGCTTTTCATCCGCAAAGACGCGGACGCCCCAGCGCTCCTCGTCAAACTGGCCGCGCAAGAACAGACGGACGACGCGCGCCGCTATGCTTACGCGGCCGCCGCAGCCGAAGCGAGCGCCGACGTGCGGCGCAAGTATTTTGCGGCCTACTTCCAACAGCGCGACCTACCGGAAAGCTGGATCGAAGCGAGCATTGGGCCGTTCAACGCTGCGCCGCAGGCCGAGTTAGCCCTGCCCTATCTTGCGCCCGCCCTCAGCGCGCTGCCCGAACTCAAACGCACGCGCAAAATCTTCTTCGTCAACAACTGGCTCGCCGCCTTCATCGGCGGCCAATGCAGCCCGCAAGCGTCGGGCGTGGTGCAAGACTTTTTGCAACAGACCCAACTCGACCGCGACCTGCGCCTCAAGGTGCTCGAAGTCTCAGACGGACTGGAGCGCTGCGTCCGTATCCGCGCGAAGTTTGCCCAAGCTGCTACTGATTGACGACCTCCAACGCGTCGCCCGTCTCGTGCTCCTTGATCTGGAAAGTCAGAAACTCGTGGACGGCCGTCGTCGCGTCTGCATTGCTTGAAGTAATGCGCACGCGGCCGCCGCGCGGCGTGTCTTCGTAGGTATAACTGATTGCCGCTTTGAGCCGTTGCATGGCGGGCACACCGGGCGGCGTCTGGTCATGGACGAACATCGGAATAGCAAAGTCGCCAGCGGCGAATGCGGCGGCGATGTGTTTGAGATGTGCGCGGATTTGATCGCGGCTCGCAGTGTCCTGCACATCGTTCGCCGCGACCTCAATCTGCCCGCCGTCCTTCGTCAAACGGAAGTGATGCGTGGTCTGGGCCTGCGCGAAGCCCATCCGTTCGTCGCCGCGCGCGTTCATCACAGCGTGATCTTTCTGACCTGTGTGCTCGTCGTGCATGGGACAGCCGTTCATATCGTGCGGCTGCGGCTGTGTCTGCTTCTGTTGTCCACCCGTCTGCGCCGTAACGACGAGCGCGACGATGGCGATAAAAGCGATCAACGGATAAAGTTTATTGTTCATCTCTTGTCTCCTTACTTACCTTTCGTGCTGAAGAGTCGTTTACGCGGCGCGGCCACCGCACCGTTACGCGCGGTAAGTGCTTCGAGCAGCCCAGCGCGCTCGCCGTCGGCGACGTGTGTGAGCCGCGCGTCCCAATCGTTGAGCGTCTGGCGCAACTCTGCGCGCAACGCGAGCAGTTCTTCCAGCCGCGCTTCGACTTGTGCGAGTTTGCGCGCCGCCAGCGCACGCACTTCGCGACACGGGGCGCGGCCGCGATCGCGTGCGCGCAAGATCGTCGCGAGTTCCGCGAGCGTAAATCCCACGCCCAATGCGCGGCGCACGAGGCGCACACGGGCGAGCGCCTCATGCGGGTAGCGGCGATAACCGTTCGGCGCGCGGTGGGGCGCGGGCAGCACGCCTTTCCGCTCGTAGTGGCGCAGAGTGTCCGTGCTCACGCCCGCGAGTCGGGCCAACTCGCCCGCCAGCAGCGTGCCTGTGTGCGTGTCATTGTTGCTCACAAAAGGAGTATAGAGGGTGGAACGTGTTCCAAGGTCAAGAGTTATTTTTTAATAGGCGGCCGGCCGGGAAGGAAATTTTATTTTAACTGCCTACTGCTTCTTACGACGCGGGGCGCGTTTGCGAGCGGCAGTGGCCGGCTTGGGTGGCGCGGCGGGTTTGTGATTGAGGCGCAGCGCAGCCTCGTCGGTGATGATGCAGAGACCGAAGATGCGCTCGCTCCGCAGACGAGCGACGAGTTGCGCCGCCGCGCCGTAGTCGAGGCGTGAAGCCTCGCAGCCGCGTTCGCTCAACACAGACCAACGGGCTTCTTTGAGTTCGCTCATCAGCACGCTTGCCGTCAAGTTTATGGGTTTAAGATCGTGCTCGTGAGTTTAACGGATAGGCGTGCGGGCCGCCAAACAGCGCCCGCGCGCTTAACGCGGACGTAACGCGCGCCGGTCGTCTGGGCTTCAGCGCGCGTTGCTCTTCGGGAAGAGCACGCGGTCGGGTGCGGCGTTCAAGCGCGCAAGTAGTTTTTTGATCATGTTATTTTTGATGCGCCCCGCCCCGCGCGGCGGCACGACGAAGCGTAGGATGGCTTCGAGCCACGTGTTGTCGCTGACGCGGAAGAAGACCGCCGGGCGCTCGCGCACCTCCAACTCGTCCACCGGCGTCTGCGCTAGCAGGTCGCGGAACGTCTTCACGCGCTCCATCATGGCCTCGCCGATCTCCTCTTCCGCCACCTCCTGCATCGTCCGCGCGACGAAATCCAGATCGCTCTCGTAAGCGATGTGGAACTTGATCTCGTTCCAGATGTATGGGAAGAGCGGCCACGAATAGTTGTAGACGGCCGACGAGAGCACGTCCGAGTTGGGGAACTTGATGATGCGCCCCGACGGGTGATCGGTCGAGAGATACGGCCCGCCAAACTCCCAGAGCGTCGTGTCGAGATAACTCACGTCGATCACGTCGCCGGTCGCATCACCAATCTTGATGCGGTCGCCGACGCGGTACGGCGCGCGCACGAGGATGTAGACCCAGCCGATAAAGCTCGTGATCGGCGTCTGCAACGCGAAGCCGAGAATGAGTGAGATTAAACCTAACGAGACGACGGCCGTGTACCAGTTGATGAAGACGACCGAGATGCAGATGAGCACGATGACGAGCGCGGTTAAGAGCCTAAGGACGCGCCCCAAGTTGTAGCGCGAGACCACGTCGTCGAGCCGGCTGATGAGATAAGCGTTGACGAGTTGTTCGGCGAGCAGGACGAGCACGATCAGGATCGCGCCGCGCGTGTAGCGTTGCAGATAGGTACGCACCTGTGGGTGCAGGTTGAAGTAAGCGAGGCCGAATAAGTAGTAGATGACGCCGAGACCGGCGAGCAGCACGGCGTAAGTGCTGAGAAAGACTTTCTGGCGCGGCGCGACCTTGGGCTTCGACTCCTCCTTGTGCCCAGCCGTCTGCTTGAGCGCGCGCTTGATGTCCGCCTGCTGCTTAAGACTTTCGACCTTAGCCTTATCCCCGTGTTGCTCCTCTGTTGCCACGTCCATAGCCCCCTTTCGCCGCCGCTGGTTTGCGGCTTCGCCGCCCTGATGTGCGGCAAGGCTAGGCCTTGCCGGTCAGCCTCCTCTCTAACCTCTTTGAGGCTCTGCATCCGCACCCGGTCGAGGCGCAGCCTCTCCTGAAATAAGAAGTTGGACCAATGGAAAGCCATAGGCTTTCCGCACATCAGGCGGCCCAGCCGCGAAAGAGCCGTCCAAAGTCATTACACACTCTTAGGTGTTGCCTGTTTGGCTTCTTATATCATAAGTGGCGACCAGCGGCGGCCCCACAAAATCATTGACGCGCATGCGCTCTTTAGCATAGAACTGCCGCGCCTTATCAATCTTGCGCGGGCCGTGAAGGACGGAGAGACCAATGTTCAAAGAGTTCAAAGAGTTCATCAAACGTGGGAACGTGCTCGATCTGGCCGTCGCCGTGATCATCGGCGCGGCGTTCGGCAAGATCATCACGACGCTCGTGGACGGCATCATCATGCCGCCCATCGGATTGCTGCTGGGACGCGTGGATTTCGCCAGCCTCTTCTACACGCTCGACACGACGAAGGGTGTGCCCGCTTCGCTCGCCGACGCGAAGACGAAGGGCATCCCCGTCATCGCCTACGGGCAATTCTTAAACGATGTGCTCAACTTTCTCGTCGTCGCCTTCGTCGTCTTCCTCGTCGTCCGCGCGTTCAATCGGATGAAGAGCAAACAGGCGACCGATGAAGGGCCGACGACGAAAGATTGCCCGTATTGTCTTTCGACCATCCCGCTCAAAGCCATGCGTTGCGCCGAGTGCTGCATGGACTTGCAAGCCGCATGAGTTGAAGGAATGTAGCGAGAAAGGGACGTGTGATGCAGCGAAGAAACTTTTTGCGCGCGGCGGGCGCGACCACATTATTGTCGCCGCTCGCGCCGCAGTTATTGGCGCAAGCGACCGTGCCAAAACTGATCAAGCCGAAGGCATTGCGCGCGGGCGACACGGTTGGCGTCATCGCGCCGGGCACGGCCGTACCCGACCCCGACCGGCTCGCGCTCGTCGCGCCGACGCTCAAGTATTTCGGGCTGCGCACGAAGCTGGGCCGTTACGTCGGGCAAGGCTCAGGTCATCTCAGCCGCCCCGTTAACGAACGGCTCGACGATCTGCACGCGATGTTCCGCGATCCCGGCGTACAAGCCGTCTTCTGCATCCGCGGCGGCTATGGCGCGATGCAACTGCTCGACCGCATCGACTACGATCTCATCCGCAGCCACCCGAAAATCTTTCTCGGCTACAGCGACATCACGGCCCTGCACCTCGCCATCCAACGCCACGCCGCGCTCGTCACCTTCCACGGCCCCATTGTGCTCTCGTCCTTCACCGACTACACGCAGCAGAGTTTTCGCCAAGCGCTCTTCGACACCAAACCGGCCGGCAGACTGACCAATCCGCCGGAGCATAATCAACTGCGCCCCGCGCACCCCTTGCGCACGATCCGGCCCGGCACGGCCACGGGCCCACTCGTGGGCGGCAACCTCTCGCTCATCACTTCACTGCTCGGCACGCCCTACGAGATCGAGACGCGCGGGCGCGTCCTCTGCCTCGAAGACACAGGCGAAGAGCCTTACCGCATCGACCGCATGCTCACGCAACTGCGTCTCGCCGGTAAACTCGACCAAGCCGCCGCCATCGTCTTCGGCGAGTGCAGCGACTGCGGCCCGCGCGACTATCAACCATCATTCGCGTGGGACTTATCGCTCGGTGAAGTCTTGGACAACATCCTCGGCGCGACCCGCGGGCCCGTCTTCACCGGCTTAACTTTCGGCCACACCTCAGATCAACTCACACTCCCGCTAGGCGTGCAGGCGACATTGAATGCAGATGAGCAGACATTGGAGTTGAAAGAGGCAGGAGTTATTTAGATCAGCCTTCATTCAATTGAATGTAAGGCATCGGGCAGTTCACCGCAGAGGCGCAGAGCACGCAGAGGGGGCGCAGAGAAACGTTCAACTCTCTGCGCTGTCTTTGCGCTCTTTGCGTCTCTGTGGTGAATCGGACTTACCTAACAACCAACTGAAATTTAATTAAGCGTCAACCGCACAACGTATCCCCGCGAAGGCGATGCGGAAGTGGCGACGAAAGAAGTTGCGGAAGGAGGTGCGCAACAGTGGCGCGCGCGTCGCCCAAGAGCCGCCCTTTAAGACGCGGTGGTCGCCATCAAACCAGACTTCGGAGTATTCGGGGTAAGGATAAGCACGAAAACCGGGGAAGCCGGCGAACGGGTCGCTCGTCCATTCCCAGACGTTGCCGTTCATGTCGAGACAGCCCGTTGCGCTCGCGCCTGCGGGGAAGCTGCCGACGGGCGTCGTGCCCCAATAGCGGAAATCGAAGTTGCAATGTGTGGCGTCCGGCGCGTCGTCGCCCCATGCGAACAGGCGCTTGCGCTCGGCGTGCGCGTCCCACGCAGCGGCCTTTTCCCATTCGGCCTCGGTCGGCAGGCGCTTGCCGACGAACTGCGCGTAAGCTTCCGCCTCGTACCAACTGATGCCGACGACCGGATGGTCGAGTGCGAGCACGCCTTCGTCGAACATCGTGCGCGCGTGCCAACGGCCGTTAGCCGTTGCGTTTGTACGAGTCCAGTAGAGCGGACACGTCCAACCTTCCTTTTCGCGCCACGTCCAGCCCTCTGCGCTCCACCATTCGCGGCGTTCGTATCCGCCCGACGCGATGAACTCAGCGAACTCTCCGTTCGTCGTCAACAATCGATCAATTTTGAACGCGGGCACGTGGACGGTGTGCGCGGGCAGTTCGTTATCGTAAACAAACGTGGGCCACGGCGCGCCGAGCACGCACGTGCCTGCCGCGACTGAGATCATGTCGCGCGGCGGGGCCGGGGCTGCGATAGTTAACGCGTTTGCGTCTGTTAACTGCGGGCGCAGTTTCTGCGCCGGGTCGAGCAGGTGCAAGAGGTAGGCGAGCGTCTCTTGATGCTGCTGTTCGTGTTCGAGGACGAGGTTGTAGATGTAGGCATCGCGCAAGAGCAGTTCGTCCGGGTTGAAGTCCGACCGCTCAAGCTGGCGCAGGACGGATGCGCGCACGCGCGTTAAGTAAGCTTCCATTGCACACCGCGTGGGCAGATGCTGAGACGCTTCGCGCGGCGTCGAAATGGGATCGAAGATGCGCTCGTAGCGCTCGTCAGGCGCAGGCTCGCCCGCGAGTTTTTGCAGCAGCCAGTAGGCTTCAAACACGCCGATGTGCGCCAGATGCCAGATGACCGGGCGAAAGCCGAAGCCCGGACTCGCGTGCAAGTCCGCCTCGTGTGCGAGGTCGAACAAGCGGAGCGTGTCGGCGCGCGTCGCCGCGAGTTGCGCGGCAATCTCGGCCGCCTGCGGATAGGCCATCGTGCTTAGCTCCCCTAACGCGCGGCCGCTTCAGCGAAACGCGGGCGCGGGCGGGCGTGGATCGTGAACAGTTCTGGGCTATGATAGCAGGCACGCGGACGCGAGCAAGGCGCGGGCAGATGAGACGGTTTGTAAGTTCTCACGCCCTGTCTGCGACGACAGAGCAGTTGGCTGCCTGAGAGACAAACGATACATGCTGGACACCGCCCCCGAAGCCACCGCCGCGCGCCTGCGCCTGCACCAACTCGCCACCATAGATGCGCGCGCCGCTTTCGCCGCCGACGTAACGCGCGGGCTGCAAGCGCAACCCAAAAAATTATTCCCCAAATACTTTTACGATGAACTCGGCTCGCTGCTCTTCGACGCCATCTGTCTGTTGCCGGAGTACTATCTGACGCGCGCCGAAGATGAAATCCTCACGCGCCATGCCGCAGAGATCGTGGCGGCGGCCGGGCACGCCGAGTTGACACTGCTCGAACTCGGCAGCGGCAGCGCCACGAAGACGCGCCGTCTCATCGAAGCGCTCCTACACCGGCAGACGCAACTGCGCTATCGCCCGATTGACATCTCTGCGGCCGCTTTGGAGACGAGCGCGCGCGTGTTGCTGCAATCCTATCCGGCCTTAAGCGTCGAAGCTTACGCCAGCGACTACGACACGGCGCTCGCACACCTCGCCAGCGCCGCCGCACAGGCCCGTGAACCGGAACGCACGCACACGCTCGCGCTCTTTCTCGGCTCGAACGTCGGCAACTTCGACCGCGCTGAGGCCGTCGAGTTCCTGCGGCGTTTGCGCGGCGTGCTGCGCGCGGGCGACGCGTTGTTGCTTGGCGCGGACTTGAAGAAAGACCCGGCGCGACTCGGCGCGGCTTACGACGATGCGCTCGGCGTCACGGCCTCGTTCAACTTAAATCTGCTCGCGCGCCTCAACCGCGAGTTCGAGGCCGATTTCGACCTGCGCGCCTTCCGCCATGTCGCGCGCTACGACGAAGCGCACGGGCGCATTGAACTCTATCTCGAAAGTCGCCGCGCGCAAGTCGTCCGTTTGCCCGCGCTTGATCTCGTCGTCGAGTTCGCCGCCGGTGAGTTGCTGCACACCGAGAACTCTTACAAATATGATCTGGCCGAGCTTGACGAACTGGCCGCGCGCACGGGCTTTGCGCGCACACAGACTTGGCTGGACGAGGGCGGGCAGTTCAGCAGCAACCTGTTCGTCGCCGCAGAGTGAGTCGTGATATGCCCCGCGATGAAGTGACCAGAGCGAGTGCCGGGCGCGAAGGCTTTCCGCTGTTGACCGACGCGGTGGGGCCGGCGGCCGTGCCGCTCTTTGCCGAGAATCTGCGGCGCGGCTCGAAGCCTGCGGGCGAATGGATGTGCGGCGTCGAGTTCGAGCTATTCGGCTATGATATGCGGCGCGATTACGCGCGGCTCACACCGGCGCAAGTGCAACGCGTGTTAGCCGGCTTTGCGCCGTCATCGAACGATCTTGTCTATGAAGGGCGCACGCTCATCGAAGTCAACGCGGGGCAGATGAACCGTCTGACGGTTGAGCCGGGCGGGCAGATCGAGTTCTCCGGCGCGCCGCAGCGTAAGCTCGCGGATGTCGAGCGCGAGATCAGACGCTACCTCGCGCGGCTGCACGAGATTGCCGACACGCACGGCTTCGTCTTTCTCGCCGTCGGTTTCGACCCGCTCCACAGTCTTGCAGCCCAACAATGGTTTCCCAAATCGCGCTACGACGTGATGCGACCGTACTTAGCGAAACGCGGTGCGCGCGCGTGGGACATGATGACGCGCACCTGCGCCGTGCAGACCAATCTGGACTACGGCGACGAAGACGACCTGTGCAAAAAATTTCTCGCCGGCAATCGCCTCGCGCCCATCGTCGCCGCCATCTTCGCCAACTCGCCATTTCAAGAGGGGCGACCGTCAGGCTACAAATCGACGCGCACCGCCGCGTGGCTTGCGACTGACCCCGACCGCACCGGCATCAGCCCGCCTGCGCTCATCGACGACTTCACGCCCGAAAGTTTCGTCGCCTACGCGCTCGACGTGCCCATGCTCTTCGCCCAGCGCGACGGTCTCTACTTGGACGGCCCCATCGGCATGAAGTTCGGCGACTTCCTCGCCCGTCGTTGCGATCACGTCGAGCCGCTCTTCGGCGATTGGGCCGACCACCTGACCACACTCTTCACCGACGCACGCCTCAAGCAGTACATCGAGTTGCGCTCGGCCGACTGCGGCACGTTAGAGATGGCGCTCGCGCTGCAAGCTCTCTGGAAGGGTCTGCTCTACGATGCCAACACGCTCAATGAAGCGCTCCGCCTCGCGCCGCGCGTAAATCATGCGGACGCGCTTGCCTTGCGTGAAGAGGTAGCCCGCGACGGCCTTGCCGCCGAGCATGCCGGCGTAAACGCCCTTGCATTGGGCCGAGAACTCGTCGGGCTGGCCGTGCTGGGCTTAAAAACAATCGCGCCGGATGAAGTTTCGTACCTTGACGTGCTCCGGCAGCGGGTGTGCGCGGAAGGCATCTGCCCTTCAGACATCTTGCTGAACAACTGGCATGGCAGATGGCATAGTTCGCTGGATCGCGTCGTCAGATACCTGCGCATCGCTTGAGTTGTCAGCACGTCGGAGCGGCTGAGCGCCGTCGCGCTGAGCATGCTACATCGTATCCTCGCTTACTTGTTTTCGCCGGCCGTTGTCATGCATAGCAGATGAATCAACTATCAACTTCCCAGCCGGTCGTCGAGTTTCATGCGGTCACATACGCGCCGCCGGGCGCGAGTGCGCCCATCATCACTGATCTCAATCTGGAGATCGAGCGCGGTGAGACGCTGGTGCTGCTTGGTGAATCGGGCTGCGGCAAGACGACCACGCTGCGGCTGATCAATCGCCTGCTCGTGCCGACGGCGGGCGCGGTGTTGGTTGAAGGCAAGGCGACAACCGTCTGGGACGAGATCGAGTTGCGCCGGCGGACGGGCTACGTGATTCAAGAGGCGGGGCTATTTCCGCACTTCACGGTCGCGCGCAACGTCGGGTTAGTGCCGGCGTTGCAGGGCTGGGACGAGACCCGCGTGCGAACACGCGTTGACGAGTTATTGCAACTCGTGGGGCTTGAGCCGGCGCGCTTTGCTGTGCGTTATCCGCGCGAGTTGTCGGGCGGACAACGCCAGCGCGTGGGCGTGGCGCGCGCGCTCGCGGCCGATCCGCCTTTGCTGTTAATGGACGAGCCGTTCGGCGCGCTCGACCCGCTGACGCGGGCCAGCCTGCAACGCGAGTTCGCAAGTTTGCGGGCGCGGCTTGGTAAGACGTGCGTCTTCGTCACGCACGACGTGCGCGAGGCGCTGCTCATCGGCACACGCATCGCGTTGATGGAAGCTGGCCGCGTGCGTCTGCTGGCGACGCCTGACGAATTTGTGCGCGCGGACGATCCGCTCGCACGCGCTTACCTTGAAACGGTGCGGCTTAGTTAAAGAACGTTTCTTTAGTCATGAACCTGTTCGAGTTCATCACGCACAACTGGCGCGACCTGTTGACGCTCGTGGGCGAGCACCTGCGCTTGGTCGCGGAGGCGATGGCGCTCGCGCTCATTGTCGGCATTCCGTTGGGCGTGCTGCTGACGCGGCGCAAGTTTTTGCAGCGCCCCGTGCTTGGTCTCGCCAGCGTCTTTCAAACCGTGCCCAGCCTCGCGCTCTTCGGCTTCCTGATCCCGCTCCCGTTCGGCGGCATCGGCGCGCGCTCGGCCGTCATCGCGCTCGTGCTCTACGCGCTTTTGCCTGTGCTGCGCAACACGGTGACGGGCATCGAAGGCGTGGACAAAAACGTGCGCGAGGCGGCCGTGGCGATGGGTATGACGGCGCGGCAGATTCTCTGGCAGGTGGAGTTGCCGCTGGCGGCGAGCGTCATCCTCGCAGGCGTGCGCGTGGCGACCGTCATCTCTATCGGCGTGACGACCATCGCCGCCGCCATCGGCGCAGGGGGTCTTGGCACATACATCTTTCGGGGCTTGCGGCAGAACGACAACACGCTCATCCTTGCCGGCGCTGTGCCCGCCGCGCTCATGGCGCTCGCCGCCGATTGGCTCATCGGTCGGCTTGAACTATCGGTCGGCGCAAGCACCGGCGCGGACACAGGCCGTGCACGGACACAACGCGCACGCTTGCGCCGCATCGTCTATGCATCAGTCGCGCTGGCCCTTGTCGCCGTCGGCGCACTCGTTGTGTGGCGCGGGCGCGCGCAGCAGACTGTGACGACACAGACGGGCGCGCCGGTCGTCGTCTGCTCGAAAGATTTTACGGAGAGCGTGCTGCTCGCGGAACTGTTGGCGCAGACGTTGGAGGCGCAAGGGACGCCGGTCGAGCGCAAGTTTGAACTCGGCGGCAACCTCTGCCACGACGCGCTCGTCGCGGGCAAGGTTGACGTTTATCCCGAATACACCGGCACGGCCTACACCGCGATCCTCAAGCATCCGCCGATCACAGACCCGCGCGCCGTCTACGATCAAGTCAAACGCGAATACGCGGAGCAGTTTGCGATTGAAGTAGGCCCACCGCTCGGCTTTGCCAACGACTTTGCGATCCTCGTGCGCGGCGCGGACGCACGCCGTTTGAACCTGCACACGATCTCCGACGCCGCGCCGCACGCGCGCACATGGCGTGCAGGCTTCGGGCAGGACTTCATGTCGCGCGCCGACGGTTATCCGGGTTTTGCGCGCGCCTATGATCTGCACTTCGCCGCGCCCCCGCGCGAGATGGATCTGTCTTTGACCTATCGCGCGCTCGCCGCCGGTGAAGTGGACATCATCGCCGGCAACTCGACTGACGGACTGATCGCCGCGCTCGATCTCACACAACTCGCGGACGACCGCCACTACTTCCCACCCTACGAAGCGGTCTATCTCGCGCGGCGCGCCGCGCTCACACGCACGCCCACACTGCAAACGGTCTTACAGCGCCTCGGCCATGCGCTCTCGACCGAAGAGATGCGCCGCTTGAATTATGAAGTTGACGGCCGGCATCGCGCGGTCGCGGACGTGGTGCGCGCGTGGCGTCAGGGCAAAGGGTTGTAGTTCAGTCGGGCTTGGCGGCGGCGGCGGTGTGTGCGGCCCAAGTAGTAGTAGATGATGCGCCCGTAGATGATCGTGTTGCAGATGAGCATGTTGAGTTGCGGGACGTTCTCGTCGCCGTCGGGCCGCACCATAGCGACAAATAGTGCGATGAAGAAGCCGGGCAGCATAGGCAGCAGCAACGCCTGCACCAGCACCCCGCCGATGAGCGCCGCGCAGACCTTACGCCAACCGACCAGCAGGCGCGTGCACTCGGCGCTGCTGTCCGACACCAACAGGCCGAACAGCGCTATGAGAGCCAACACGATTGCACCGCTGATGATCATGGCGTAGATATTATGCCGCGTCGTCCGCTTAGACCGCAAAATATTTTTGCGCGCACCGGCCCGTCAACGTAATACTTTCACGTCGCGCTCGTTGTCACAATCGATCAGCTTTTGCTGTGCCTTACTCTACCGCACAGGGCGGCGCTTGATAAAGCTCGTGCTGCCGGGGCATAACCGCGTGCGCTAGGCTTGTGCTATGCTCTGCGGCACAGCACACAATCTCCCTAGACCAGAGGCGCAAGTTAATGGCAGGAGTTGTTAGATCATGGGACAGGCGGAGCGCGGGGTCGAGATCGCTACGGGACGCAGACGGATGGACGGGCACGTGCGCGTGTCGCCGTTCACCCCAGACCTGCTGGCATTGACGATTGAAGCGAACGGCGAGCGTGCGCCGACGCTCTTGCTCACGCGCGCGCAAGCTCGCGAACTGCAACTCGCGCTCACGCGCCTCATCCCGTTGTTAACAGAGCAGGCGGAGGAGACGAAAGCAAACGAAGTTTGGGCGGGGAGCGAGCGGCGCAACACGGGCGAGTTATGAGCGCGGTCGGCATGACGGCGTCAAGCGGCAGCTAAAATAACGAGCAGTCGGTCGCCCTTGCAACCGACTGCTCAAAATAATCTTTCGGTTTGCCGCGCGCGCCTTAGCTGTTCTTCTTCAACGTGATGCGCACCGGCTCGCCGAGCGTGGCGGGATCGACGTTGAGCTTCTGTGTCTCATAGCCTTTGGCTTTGACCGTCACGCGCAGGCTGCCCATGTGGATCGGTGGCAGCACCGCGACGCCGCGCTCGTCCGAAGAGTTCCAAGACTCGCAGAAGAAGCCGTCCGTGCGGCTCGATTCGAGTTTGATGAGCGCGCCCGCGAAGGGCTGGCCCGCTTCGTCGAAGACGCGCGCGTCGAGCCGGCCCAAACCATTCGGCCCGTCGGGTTTGCGCCCCATGTTCGGGATGTCGGTGGTGTTGGTAGTTGTTGGTTGCTGCGCTGTCGCGCCGCAGGTGATGGCGACGATGATGAGTGCGCCGAGGAATAATTTACGCATCTTGGTGTTACGCTCCTAAATTTCGTTTGTCAGATGATTGAGGGGGAGGAGTCCGTTTGTAGTCGGATGGGGGCGGCCGTGACCCTCGCTTTCGATTATATGGTTTCGGCCCGACGTTTGGGAAGAAGATTTTCCATCAACCCCGTTTGCAGGGAAATTGCCGATGAAACGCACCATGCTCAGCCTGCTGGCCGCGCTCACGCTTTGCCCGAATAGCGCCCCGGCCCAACCTAAACCGAACGTGCCCGCGCCGGTCGTGCTCATCAAAGCCGGGCGCATGATCGACACGCGCGCCGGCCGCGTCGTCGCAGATCAAGGCATTCTGGTCGAAGGCGAACGCATCAAGGAGGTCGGCCCCTTTGCGACCGTCTCGGGGCACGCGCCCGCCGGCACGCGCACAATCGATCTCTCCCGCGCGACTGTGCTGCCGGGTTTGACCGACTGTCACACGCACATCCTCCTGCAAGGCGACATTACGGCGGAAGATTACGACGTGCAGTTGTTGAAAGAGTCGATTCCCTACCGCACGATCCGCGCGACCGTCGCGGCGAAGACCGGCCTCTTGAACGGCTTCACGGCCATGCGCGACCTTGAGACCGAAGGCGCGATGTACGCCGACGTAGACGTGAAGACCGCGATCAATCGCGGTGTCATTCCCGGCCCACGCATGTTCGTCTCGACGCGCGCGTTCTCCGCGACCGGCATGTATCCGCTCCTCGGTTATTCGTGGGAGTTGCGCATGCCCGAAGGCGTGCAGGTCGTGGACGGCGCGGATCAGATCACGAAGGCCGTGCGCGAGCAGGTCAAGTACGGCGCGGACTGGATCAAGTTCTACGCCGACCGTCGCTATTACATGAAAGACGGCAAGCTCCACAGTTGGGTTAACTTCACGGACGAAGAGATGGCGGCGTTCGTAAAGGAAGCGCACCGCTTGGGTCGCCGCGTCGCCGCGCACGCGATGGGCTGGGAGGGCATCGACGCGAGTCTGCGCGCAGGCGTCGATTCAATCGAGCACGGTTACGGTCTGGACGAAGGCTTGCTGGAGCGCATGATCAAACAGGGCGCTTGGTGGTGTCCGACGATCTACGTCAACATCTACGTCGCCGAAGGGCGCGCGGCCGCGGGCAATCCGATCTACTTGACGATGCGCGGGCTGGAAGAGCAGGCGTTCGGCATCGCGTTGAAGAAGGGCGTGAAGATCGCGTTCGGCACGGACGCGGGCGGCTTCGCGTGGACGGAGAACGAGGCCAAAGAGTTCGCCTACATGGTGCGCTACGGCATGACGCCGATGCAGGCCATTCAATCGGCGACGACGAAGGCGGCCGAGTTACTCGATCAGACCAACAACATGGGCGCAATCGAACCGGGCAAGTACGCCGACATCATCGCCACAACTGGCGACCCGCTCGCCGACATCACAGAGCTTGAGCGCGTCCGCTTCGTCATGAAAGGCGGCGCGGTCGTGCGTGATGAACTAACCACTGACGTGCGGCGTTAACATTGAGACGGAGGTGACAACGATGACTTTAGTTGATTTGCTGATCCTGCTGCTCATCGCGGGCGTATGCGGGTCAATCGGGCAGGCGATTGCGGGCTACTCGCGGGGCGGGTGTCTGGTGGCTATCGCGCTCGGTTTCATCGGCGCGATCATCGGCGTGTGGGTGGCGCGCAACATGGGGCTGCCCGAATTGTTCAGCATCCACATCGGCGGCACCAATTTTCCGATCATCTGGTCGATCTTAGGCTCGGCTTTGTTCGTCGCGGTCATTAGTTTCATCGCGCGCAGTCGAGCGTGAAGGAGAAGGATGAAGGATGAATAAGAGATCACTCAACTTGAGCAGTCTTTCTTTCATCCTTCATCCCTCATCCTTCATCCTTTCTGCGCCGTTTGGTGATGATTTCGTAAACCGCGTGCGGTAAGGTCGCGCGCCGCTTCGGTTATCGTTCAGGTTTTAGCCGTATGACTGTCGCTCGCAAAAACTGGCCCGCGCCGGCGGCTGCGCCCGATCTGGCGGAGTTCCGCCGGCACTATCCGTTGACGGTCGCCAACTTCGGCGCGCTCGGCGAGCGCGAGGTGTGGCTCAGAAACATCTGGGCGGCGGGTGCGCGTTGGCAGGAGGAGCAGGCGGCCGCGGCCGACGGCGCGCGTGAGGCCATAGTGCGCAGCGCGCCGCCCGCAAAGCTCGAAGTCGCGGGCGAGTTCGAGACGATCTACGCGGGCGGCGGGCTGGGCTTGTTGCACGCGGCCGTGGCGGCTTGCTGTTACAAGCGGCGCGTGCTCGTGTTCGACCCCGAAGTGGTCGGGCGCGCGGGGCGCAACTGGAACGTCTCAGCGGACGAGTTGCGGGGGCTGGAACGCGCGGGGCTGTTCACGAAAGAAGAGATCGAGTCAGTCGTCGTTAATCGCTATGAGGCGAGCTTCGTCAAGTTTCACGACCGAGGCTCGCGCGTGAAAGCGCCGCCGCTCTGGCTGCGGCACGTGCTCGACGTGGCGGTGGACGCCGATAAGTTGCTCGCGCTCGCCGCCGACAAGCTGCGCAAGCTGGGGCCTGAAGGTTGTCTGCTGCTCGATGGTGGTCGCTTCGTGCGCGCTTACGTCGAGCCGCAGCGCGTGTCGGTGGAGCTTGAAGACGGGCGCGGTCGCAAATCACTTTACACGGCGCGCCTGTTTGTAGACGCGACGGGGCCGGCGTCATTTGTCGCGCGGCAGTTGAACGAAGGGCGCGCGCTCACGCACGTGTGCCCGACCGCGGGCGCGCTGGCGCGTGGCTTTGCGCAGGGCGCGGGCGCTGGCCACGTCGATTTCAAAACCGGCGAGATTCTGGTCAGCACCGAGGACGCAAGCGATCACCGGCAGTTGATCTGGGAGGGCTTCGCCGGTAGTCAGGCGCGCGACGAGTATACGACCTACCTGTTCTTCTATGACGCGATTGATTCGCGCGCGGACAAGTCTCTGCTCGCGCTCTTCGAGCGCTACTTCGAGCGGCTGCCTGCGTACAAGCGCGCGGGCGCGCACTGGCGCGTCTTGCGCCCGCTCTTCGGTTACGTCCCAAGCGCCCAACCGCACGGGCGCAAACAACGTGCGCGCACGAGCGATGACCGCGTACTCGTGGTCGGCGCGGCGAACCCGCTCGCGCTGGGCGGCCCCGGCGCGCACCTGCGCCATCTGCATCGGCTCACGCACTTAACGGAGCTTGCACTGGCCGCCGACCTGCTCGATGCGCGCGCGCTCGCGGAGTTGAGCGCTGAAGGGCCGCGCGTTGCGCCGGTGGCGCGGCTGGCGGAATTCCTGCGCCCCGCGCCGAAGTCTGCGCCCGCGACCGTGAACGAGACGTTGAACGCGGTCATGGCGGCGCTGCAAGAATTGGACGAGCATGTGCGGCGCGAGTTGTTTCAGGATCGACTCTCGTTTCAGGCGCTGAAGAGTTTGCTGAGCCACACGGCGCAACTCTACCCGCGCATCTTTCAACGTGTGCGCGAACATCTCGGTGCGCGTGGCACGTTCTGGTGGTTGGCAGCCGCCGCCGAGGCCGCTTTCAGCGAACGACGCACACGCGCCGCAACCGCACCGCGCCCGGAGACGGATGAACCGCCCGCCGCCAAGTTTGCCCGCTACGTTGCACTCTACAAAAAAGGGCACGGCGCGGACGATCATGTGTGATCGTCCGCGCCGCGTGCTCGGCCAACCGCCCGGCCCGGCTAGTCGGTATTGTAGACGATCGTGACCACGTCCTCTTTTGCCAACGCGGCCACCTCCTTGTCATTGACCAGGACCCTGACCAAGGTGCCCGCGCCACTGTAACTGTACATGCCTTGCGGGGCGTTTAGTTGATGTTGCAAGGTGTCCTTGAAGTCGATCGTGACGGAACCGCCGGTGACGACGATGGGTTCATCTGGCATGTTGGATTCTCCTTTTGCGAACTGTGATGAGGTAACGCGGTGCGGGCGGGCGCAAGCTACGTGCGCCCGCGCCGTGTTGTCAGTTGCACTCGGCCTGACCCTGGTCTTAGCGGCAGACAATTGTGACCACGTCGTTCGGCTTCAGGTCAACCACCTTCTGGCCGTTGACCTCGATGCTATCCAGCTTCACGTTGTTACTCTTGAACTTCTTCTTGCCCGGCTGCCCTTGATCCGGCTGGTAAGCGTCGCCGAAATCAATTGAGACGGAACCGCCGGTGACGACAATGGGTTCATCTGGCATGTTGGATTCTCCTTTTGCGAACTGTGATGAGGTTAACTGATGTGCGGCTAAAGTGAACGGAGCTGTGTCTGTGCTAGCTGCACATCCGGCCTGGTGAGATAACTGTTAAAGGCTTCCGCGCCCCATTTCTGCTGCAAGTCGTCGAGCGTGGTACGCGCGCGCGCGGCGTAATTACTGGCTTGCTCTGTCTGCCCAACGCGCGCGGCCGACTGCGCCGCCACGAGCCAAAGGCTCCACTCTGAGGCCAAGCTACCGGCGCGGTGCATATTCTCTTCCGCATGTAGGGCGGCGGTCAAGGCAAATCCTGTGTCGCCCGCGGCGAGGGCGGCGCGCGCCAGCGCCAACTCTGTGTCGGCGATGAGCGCGGGCTGCCTCGTGCCCTTAGCCAGATCGAGGGCCGCCTGACAAGTCGCACGCCCCTGCGCGGTCGCGCCGGAGAACGCCTGCGCCAGACCTAGTGTGCGCTTAGCGCGGATGATGTTCTCTGTATACTGCGTGCCGGCCAACGCAAGCGCCTGCTTGGCTTCGGTGCGCGCCGCGGCCCACTTGAGGTTGCTGAGCGCCATGTCGGCGTTGATGACGTGCACCCACGACGCCAGTTCCTTGCTGCCCCCGCCGGCCTTCTCCGCAATCTCTGTGGCCTCAGCCAACGCAGCCCGCGCATCGTCGTAGCGGCCGAGCGGCCAGAGCACGCCGGCGCTTTGCACCTGCCCGTAGCCCATACCGAGTTTTTGCCCGAGCGTTTTACTCAGGGCGTAACGTTGGCTGAAGTGCGTCAGCGCCTCCGGGTAGCGCTCCTCAATGGCGAGCACCGAGCCGACGCCGTCGTGCGCTTGCGCCAGTTGCGCCTTATCGTCGATCTGCTCGGCCGGCTGCAACTGTGCGCTGAAGGTCTGGAGCGCGGCATCATAGTCGCCCTTCATCCGCTGGGCGCGCCCGATCATAAGGAAGCCTTGCAGGGTCTCTTTGCGATAGTTGCCTTGTTGGTAGAAAGTCAGCGCCTTTTTAACGTAATCGACTGCTTCATCAGGCTGCCCCTGTTTCAGTCGCAGCCCGCCCAGATTGATGCGCGCGCGCGCTTCCTGCCGCGGTATCTTGTAGCGCTGAGCCAGTTCCAGTCCTTGCATCAGGTACTTGTCGGCCAACGCAAAATCGGAGGTGTAATAGTAGACGTTGCCGAGATCGACGAGCGCCCGCGCTGTCAGACTATCCATGCCGTTCGCCTGCGCCAACTCGCCCGCCTGCCGCGCGTAACTCACAGCCTGCTCGCTATTATTTTCGGCGAAGGCGACCGTGCTCAACTGCAACAGCGCATTGACGCGTTGATATTGATTGCCGCTCGTCTCGGCCTGCTTGAGCGCCTGTTCAAGCGCCGCGCGCGCCTCGGCGAGCTTGCCCAACCCCCGCAATAACAGACCGCGCTGGTAGAGCACTTCGGTGCGTCCTTCGACGCTGACGAAGCTGTTGTATATCGCCTCGGCCTGATCGAAGCAAGCGTTGGCGGCGGCCGGCTTCAAGAGCCGCGCGTAGATCATGCCGACGTGTAGATAGGCGATTGCATAGTGCGAGTTACGGTCAGTCGCAGTCGTGTAACTATTGATGGCGTTGGTCGTGTCGTCAGCCTTCTCGTAGGCGCGGCCGAGATCGAACCATGCTTCGGGCGCGTTAGGCTGCAACTGCGTGATCTTCCGGTACGCGTTGATGGCCCGGGGGAAGTCATGCGTGAGCAGGGCTTGGATGCCGTCGAAGTAGAGCGAGTCGAGATCAGACAAGGCCACCTGCTCACGCACCAAGGCGCTGGCGCGCAGCATCTCGTTCTGCGCGTCGTTCGTGTAGTCGAGTTCCGTCAGCGCATCGGCGTAGCGTGCGTGCGCGAGGGCGAATTGATCGTCCTTCTCCGTGGCTTCCTTGAACCATTTGCTCGCCTGAAAATAGGCGTTATCGCGCAGTAATTCCGTGCCCTTATTGTAAGCTTCGAGCGCCCCGGGGGTTGGTAGGTGCGGATGCGGGCGCAGCAGCATCCAGAGACCCCAGCCGGCAGCGATGAGCAGCACGACGCCCGCGAGCGCCGTCGCGATGGACAGGCGTGGGCGGCGCAAGCCCTCGGTGATCGTCACGAGCGCACTACGATTATTTTGCGCGTAGGTGCGCCGCGAGATGCGCTCGATGTTGGCGCTGTCGGAGAGCGCGTCGGCCATGCGGAAGGCGCGCAGATCGCGAATCATGTCTTCGGCCTGCTGGTAACGGTCTTCAGGCTTCTTGGCGAGCGCCTTGAGCGTGATGCGATCCAGTTCCGGCGGCACGTTCCGGTTGAATTGCGAGGGTGGCGGCGGCTCGACGTGTAAGACCTGCGCCGCGATCTCGATCAGGTTCGCGCCGCTGAAGGCGGGCCGGCCCGCGACCGCTTCGTACAGGAGCGCGCCGAGCGCGAAGAGATCGCTGCGCGCATCGACCGGCATGCCTGTCGCCTGTTCGGGCGAGAGATACAAAGGGGTGCCGACGATCACGTCGCTGCGCGTCTTCAAGGCTTGCAAGGTGCGCGCGTCCGGGTCGGTGGCGGCGAGGCTCGGATGGTCTTCGAGCAGCTTGGCGAGACCGAAGTCGAGCACTTTAATCTCGCCGCGCTCGTTGACGAGAATGTTCGACGGCTTCACGTCGCGGTGGATGATGCCGTGCCGGTGCGCTTCGCCAAGTGCGGCCGCCACGTGCTCGACGATCTCGACGGCGCGCGCGATGGTCAGCGCGCCCGCGCGCATCAACGCGCCGAGGTCTTGCCCGTTGACCAGCTCCATCACGATGAAAGGCCGGCCGTCGGGCGTCTCGCCGTAATCAAAGACGGTGGCGATCTGCGGATGGCTGAGCGCGGAGACGGAGCGTGCTTCGCGTAGGAAACGCGCGTGGTAGTTGTGCACGCCTGCGGCGTGCATCGGAATCTTGACCGCGACGCGCCGCCCTAAGAGCGTGTCTTCGGCCACGTAGACGACGCCCATGCCGCCCTCACCAAGCTGGCTGATGATGCGGTAATGGGAGATGGTCTGCCCGATCATTTTGCGTGAACCCTTCTGGTCGGGGAGGGTAGGGAAGGCATTTGCAGCCAATACAGCGCGCGCGCCGGCCCAACTTCAATCAAACACAGTGCTCAACTACCGGCGTATTCTGCGCTAAAGACGCAAGCAATTCAAGAGGAACAGTACTGCCGACCAGCCGCGCCATCGTGCGCCGCCGGCCCGAAAGCCACAAAATGGGGCATGGGAGTACGTCAGCGCGCGCAAGCTGGCTGACCGCCTGTTAACAAATTGTGCAGCCAAGCTTAAGCCTACCTAGCAAATAATTATCTTGACGCAATTTTACGGCGGGCATATATTTGCCCGCGACTCTGAAATTCCCTACCCCATTGCCCTATCTCACAGGGTCATCGCGCATTCCCCTACTAACGGTCAATTACTGACCATCCCACTTACGTTCGTACACACTGGAGGATACAGCGATGAAAAGCCTGAAGACCTCTCTTCTGGGGGTGTTTGTGCTCGTGCTGCTGCTGCCTACGGTTTACAACCGGGTAGCTCATAGTCAAGATAAAAAAGGTGACCCGCCCACCGGGCAAGCCAACGTGGCGCTGAGTAGCGCCGATCTCGAAAGGCCATGTCCCATCGATACCGAAACGCCCGCCTGCCAAATTTGCCCGGCTCCAACCGAAGCTCCGACCGGCTTCGATGATCAGACCAACGATCCGAACTTCGTGTCGCAGACCGATCACGACAAGCATCGGGCCACGTTCGAAGTCCGCGATCAGATTCTGCCCGACGACATACAGGATGGCGGTCTCGGCCCCGTCTATAACGCGCAGTCGTGCGCCGAGTGTCACCAGAATCCCGTGTCCGGTGCGGTCAGTCAGATCAACGAGTTGCGCGCCGGGTTTCTCGACAATCCCTGCGACCCGCAGGGCTTTGACTGCCTTCAGTTTGTAGACCCGCCTGGCGGCTCGCTGATCAACGACCGCGCCGTGGACAGGCGGGTTAACCCCACCATCATCCAAGCGAACATTCAAGAGCGCGTGCCGCCGTTGCACTCGGCGGCGGGCCCGCAACCGATCCTCGACCGCACGGCCGATGTCACGACTACCCGCACGTCCCTTAATCTGTTGGGCGACGGCTTCGTCGAGGCCATCTCCAATCAAACGCTGCTCGACCTCGTCGCGAAAGAGACGAACGAGAATCCCAACGTGCACGGCATGACCACCAGAGTGCCCATCGAGGAGAATCGCAACGATCGCTGTCGCATCGGCCGCTTCGGGCACAAGGATCAGCACGCCAGCCTGTTGTCGTTCTCAGGCGACGCATATCTCAACGAGATCGGCATCACCAACCGCTTCTTCCTGATGGAGAACACGTCGCTGGGCCGGTCAGTCGCGAACTTCGACTTCGTGCCGAACGACCCAAACCTGCCCTGCGATGACACCGTGACCCCGCCGGGCCAACGGACTTTCTGCGGCGAAGACGCGGAGCGCGACATCGACGTTTTCACCATCTTCATGCGCGCGACGAAAGCTCCGCCGCGCGACGCGGTGATCGCCGCGTCGCAGGATGCGCTGGATGGCGCGAAGATGTTTAAGCAGGACGGCTGTAACATCTGCCATCGGGATACCATCACGACGGCCATGCCGGGCACGGTCATTAACCTCGGCACGTTCACCGTGCCGAACGCCTTGGGGAACAAGATCATTCACCCCTTTGGCGATTTTTTGCTCCACGACATCGACACCGGCGACGGGATCGTGCAGAACGGCGGGCAGCCGACCCGGCTGCTGGTGCGGACTGCGCCGCTCTGGGGCGTGCGGACGCACACGCGGCTGATGCACGACGGCGCATCGCTGACGTTTGAGCAGGCGATCAAGCGCCATGGTCACGAGGCACTGTTCGCCAAGACGAACTTCTTCAACCGGCCCGCAAGTGAGCAACGCAAGATCGTGGTCTTTTTGGAATCGCTGTAACGAAGGAGTCCAGAGAGTTTAGAGAGTCCAGAGAGTCTGAAGTCAAAAACAGCTTGTCTGTTGACTTCAGACTCTCTGGACTCTCCAGACTCTCCAGACTCTCTGAACTATTTCCGCGCTGCCGGCGTGAGCTTGAGCGTCAGCCGTTCAGTGCCGCGCACGACTTCGACTTCGTACTCTTGCCCAGCCTTCATCTCGCCCAGCGCATAGGTGTAGTCGTAGACGTTGTGAATGTCGCGCCCCGCGAGTTTGACGATGCGGTCGCCAGCTTGCAGACCGGCCTTAGCGGCCGGCGAGTCGTCGCGCACGCCATCGAGTTTCAACCCGTCGTTGCTGTCGGCGTAGTTCGGGATCGTGCCGAGGTAGACGCGGAAACCCATGCTGCGCCCTTGCGTGTTGTCGCTCTTGGCCTGCGTATAGGTCGGACGCTTATCGTCTGCGTCCACGCCGCGCACAACGTCGCGCACCAGCGCGACGATGCGCGCCTCGCCGTCGTAGTTGATCTTATCGGCCGTGTCCGAAGGTTTGTGATAGTCCTCGTGCGTGCCTGTCCAGAAGAAGAGCACGGGAATCTGCCGGGCGTAGAACGACGAATGATCGCTCGGCCCGTAACCGTCGTCGCTGAGCGCCAGCGTGAACCGTTGCCCCAGCGCGGCCGTTGCGATCACCTGTCCGTTGGCGGCCGTCACAATTGGCACTTCGGCGGGCGCGGCCGCCCGCTCGGCGACGGCCGCGCCCGCCGTGACATGCACTTTGAGTTCGTTGTTCGTGCGCCCAACCAACTCACGCCACTCGGCGGCCGTGCCCACGCCGCCGACGTTTAACTTATTGTCCTGCAAGCGCCCGACCATGTCCATATTGATCATCGCGACGGTCTGCGCGAGCGGGCGCGCGGGCTGTTTGACGTAATAGGCCGAGCCAAGCAAGCCTTCTTCTTCACCGCTGAACGCGATAAAGACGAGCGTGCGGCGCGGGCGTACGGCCGAGAAGAGGCGCGCGAGTTCGAGCAAAGCGGCCGTGCCCGAAGCGTTATCGTCCGCGCCGTGATGAATCTCGCCCTCGCGCGCGGCGAGACTGCCCTGCCCGCCGCGCCCCAAGTGATCGTAGTGCGCGCCGATGATGATCAACTCGTCCTGCACTTTCATGTCGCTACCCGGCAGCACGCCGATGACGTTCGCGGCCGGCGCTTCACGCCGCATGAGATCGGTCGTCAGACTGAACGCAATGTTGTTGAGCGCGATGGAGAAATTCTTGGCCGGGGCGGCTGCCCCAGTCGCAGGTTGTGCGCTCTGCTGACTCGCGCCATTCGGCGGCGCGCTCCCCGATTGCGCGTTAAGTGCCGCTTCATGCGCCTCGAAGGCTTCGATGGCACTGCGCGCGACCTGTCGCGAGATGAGCGCGACGGGCAGCCCGGCATCGCCCGCTACGTTGTCGTCCAAGTGCAAGTGCGCCAGCTTGTCGTCTTTGAAATTCTCTTCGCGTGTGATGAGTAGTAATGCACGCGCGCCATGATCACGCGTGGCCGCCGCCTTGAAGCGCAGATCGTTGTAGCGCGCAAAAGCCCCATGCGGATTGTCGCCATCGGGTGTGCCGACGAAGGCGAGCGCGATCTTATCCTTCACGTCCACGTTCGCGTAGTCATCGTGATTCAGATCATTCGCGGTGATACCGTAGCCAACGTAGACAACCGCACTGCGCTCAATACGGCCGTTCGCGCTCCACGCAAGCGGCATCCAGTCTTCGCCCACGCGCAGGTCGAGCGCAGGCGCGGACGTGCCGCCGACCATCTCGCCGAGTTTCCGTGTGAACGCCATTGCGTTGCCCTTGCCCGCCTCGACGCTGGCGACGTAAGGGAACGACTGAAGATAGGTCGCTTGTTGTTCTTCACTCTTGTTCTGGCCGGCAGCGAAGTTAAATTGCCTGCTCGCGCCCGGCTTCAGCCCCAGCCGCTTGAACTCGTCGGCGATGTAACGCGCGGCCTTTTCCGCGCCCGGCGTGCCGGTGCGGCGGCCGTCGAGTTTGTCGGACGCAAGATAGGTCACGTCCGCGCGCAAACGGGCCGCGCTCGGTTCGTCGTTTACCGCGCGTTGCTGTTGCGCCAGCGCGCCCGGCGTCACAAGGACTAAGAACAGGCAGAAAGAAGTTGTGCGTCGCACTATGTTGGTCATGAGAATTTCACCTGACGAAAAACTGTTATGAGACAGCCGCAGCCGGCTCTGCCACTTGCCGCCGACGCGCCAGCGCATACGTAATGCTCCCTGATAGCGCGCCGAGCGCGACGGTGAAGCCGACCCAGAAGACGAATTGCGGGAAGAAGGAGAGCCACCAGAACTTGAAAGCGAATGACACTTCAGCCGCGCCCGCGTCCTGACCGTAATCATAGTGCGTGCCCCAATGGCCCAACTGCGCCAAGAGCATCACGACGACCACGACGGCGCGCGAAGCGAGACCATAAGCGATGAGCGTCTTGCAGAGATCGCGCCAGCCGAACCATTGCAGCGCGCCCGCACCGACGCCCACCAACCAGATGAGCAGCAGAAACGAGCGGTCGCCGAGGAACGACAGGTGCAGCAGTATGAGCTTGAAGAAGACGCCGAGCAGGAGTATGGCCAACACCGCTAGGCCAACGGCCCGCCCCGCGTTGCGGGGCCCGCGCCCCATGCGCACGAGCTGCAACGCGAAGTAGATGCCGAACGGCAGCGGCAGCCAGACGATGCCGATCACCCAACTGACGCCCGACGGCAGGACGCCGCCCGACTTCGCATTGAACCAACTCGGCGACCAGTGTTGCAGCTCGCCTATCAGTCGCACCAGCGTCACAACCACGCTGAGCAAGACCGGCCCGGCGATGAGCCGCAAGGTACTCACACGCTTGCGCTCGTACTCATTCGTCATGGCAACCTCCTCAAGGGGTGTCGGCAATGTTGCCCGCTTGCTCTAATTCACCCAGTCGGCGATGAAGACGTTGGTGTCGCCGCGCGTCTTGGCGTTGCGGTTCGAGGCAAAGACCAGTTGCTTGCCGTCGGGCGAGAACATCGGGAAGCCGTCGAAGGTATCGTTGTAAGTGATCTGTTCCAACCCCGTGCCGTCCACGTTGATCGCGTAGAGATCGAAGTTGCGCCCCTTCGGATCGTTCATGTTCGACGCGAAGATGATGCGCCGGCCGTCGGGGAAGAGATACGGCGCGAAGCTCGCGGCGTTCAGATGCGTCACCTGTTGTTTGTGCGCGCCGTCGGCGTCCATGATCCACAACTCAAAAGTCGTCGGCTCGATCACGCCCTCCATGAGCTTCTGTTTGTAGCGCGCGATCTGTTCGGGCGTCTGCGGATGATAGGCGCGATAGATGATCCGCCGGCCGTCGCGCGAGAAGAACGGGCCGCCGTCGTAACCAAGCTCGGTCGTCAGACGCTTCACGTTCCGCCCGTCGGCGTCCATCGTGTAGATGTCTAGGTCACCGCTCCGCATCGAGGTGAAGACGATCTTCTTACCATTAGTCGAGATGGTCGCCTCAGCGTCGTAGCCATCAACGTCCGTCAACTGTTTGAGGTCGGAGCCGTCGGGGTCAGCCGTGTAGATGTCGTAGCCCGCATAGACGGGCCACACGTAACCCTTCGAGTAGTCGGGGCGCGGCGGGCACGCGCGCGTCGCCCCGTGCGTCGAAGCGTAGAGCACGCGCTTGCCGTTCGGAAAGAAGTACGAACAGGTGGTGCGCCCAGCGCCGGTCGAGATCATCCGCACGTGCGAGCCATCGGTGCGCATCGCGAAAATCTGATCGCACTCTAGCTGGTCGCGCTTTGATTGAAAGATCAACTCGCGCCCGTCGCCGCTGAAATAGGCTTCGGCGTTCTCGCCGCCAAACGTCAACTGCCGCACGTTGCGCAGATGCTTCTCGGCCGGCAACTCGATGGCAGACGATTCAGGCTTGGGCGATTGCGCGCAGACGACGGCGAGCAGTGCGAAGGCCATGAGCGACAGAAAGAGGGGGAAGATTCTTTTCATAAATGCTGTCGAGACTGAACGAGTGTCGGGCAGTTGCGGCCCCGTGGCCGCCGGGAATTATCGAGTCGGGGGCTATTCTAACGCAGAAGTTGCAAAGACAGCGAAGCGCGCGAAGGGTTTAAAGCTCTACGCCTTCGACCCTAAATGATCGGCAGATAAATTCATAACAAGGGCCATCATCGAAATAGATCATCAAGTGGCGGAGTTCGGTTGTGCTGTCGTTATACTCTGCCAATCGCAGCTTGATCGAATTGAGCCATTCCGTCTCGCCGCGATCTATCACTTTGTCGTAAGCCTTAATCATTTCAAGCGTGCAGGCGTGATGGTAGGTGCAACGAAACGCCTCAACACCATCGAACAGCAGTTTGACGGCGCGGGCATCCTCATCCGCGATAAGTAACATGCATTCGCGGCGCAGAAGTTTTTGAAATTTCGGGCTATCCGTTCCCGAAGACGGAAACGGCAACTTCCACATCGTTTCCGTCATTCTGTCCGCCTTATCTCATACAACGTTCTTATCCGTTCTTTCGCTCGAACTCGCGCATGAAGGCGACGAGCGCTTCGCAGCCGGCGCGCGGGAAGGCGTTGTAGATCGAGGCGCGGATGCCGCCGACCGAGCGGTGGCCTTTCAAGCCGTCCAAGCCTTGCGCGGTCGCTTCCCTCGCAAACCGTTTCTCCAACTCTTCAGACGGCAGACGGAACGTGACGTTCATCAGCGAGCGCGCTTCCCCGTCGGCGTGCCCGCGATAGAAGTCGGTTGCATCAATCGCGTCGTAGATCAACTGCGCCTTCGCTTGGTTCTCTTGGTGCATGCCCGCAAGTCCACCCTGCTCTTTGATCCATTTGCAGACGAGATCGAGGATGTAGATGCCCCACGTGTTCGGCGTGTTGTAGAGCGAGTCGTTCTCGGCGTGCGTGCGATAGTCGAGCATCGTGTGGAGGCCGTCGGGGATGCGTTGTAAGAGATCGTCGCGGATGATGACGAGCGTGACACCCGAGGGGCCTAAGTTTTTCTGCGCGCCCGCGTAGATTAGCGCGTACTGCTGCACGTCCATGGGGCGCGAGCAGATGTCGGACGAGGCGTCGGCGATAAGCGGCACGTCGCCGACCGCAGGCTCGGTCTGCCACTCGACACCTTCAATCGTCTCGTTCGTCGTGATGTGGACGTAAGCCGCCTGCGGGTCAAGTTTCAACTCGTGCGGTTCGGGCACGCGCGTGTAACGACTGTCGGCCATGTCGGCGGCGACGTTTATCGCGCCTTGCTTTTTGGCCTCCTTCAGAGCCTTCTTGCCCCAACTGCCGGTGATGACATAGTCGGCGCTCCCGCCGTCAGCAGGCAGCAGGTTCAAAGGGATCATCGAGAACTGCAAGCTCGCGCCGCCTTGCAAGAAAAGCAGTTGATAGTTTTCGGGGATGCCCAACAGATCGCGCAAGCCCTGTTTGGCGCTCTGGTGTATCTGGTCGAACGTCTCCGAGCGATGGCTGATCTCCATCACCGACATGCCGACGCCCGGCAGACTCAACAACTCGCGCTGCGCCTGCTCTAGCACCGACACGGGCAACACGGCCGGGCCGGCGCTGAAGTTAAAGATTCGCTCAGTCATATCTCTTCCCTCGTTTCAGTAAGCGATAATAATTGACAGTTTTACTTATTTGCTGGGCGGTAGATGTTTACCATTTGCGCCCGTCGGCTTCATGCTCGAACGAATAGCGCTGCCTGCGATGCGCGTTATGACAGAACGGGGCAGCAGCCGCTCGGCTTCGGTTTGCAGATAATTCACCCAGCCGGAGATGACGTGGCTGCGCCCACGTTCCAGCGCGCTGAGGGCCGTGTCCACGACTGCTTCGGGCGTCTGCGCGATGCGCATCGGCGGGTGCGTCATCTGCGCCGCATCAAAGAAATTGGTCTCGGTCACACCCGGACAGAGCGCCATGATCTTGATGCCGCGCGCGCGATTCTCTTCCCACAACGCTTCCGAGAACGAGAGCACGAACGCTTTCGTCGCCGCATACGTCGCCATGTACGGCACGGGTTGGAACGCGGCGGTCGAAGCGACATTGATGATCGCGCCCCGCTTGCGTTCGCGCATTGGTGCAAGATAAAGCTGCGTCAACGCGACCAACGCTTTAATGTTGAGATCGATCATGCTCAACTCGCGTTGCAGATCGAGCGCCGCGAACTCGCCCATCGAGCCGAAGCCCGCGTTATTAATTAACGTCTCAATCTCCAACCCGCGCTCATTCGTCTCGGCCAACAAACGCTGCGGCGCATTCCCTTCGCTCAAATCCAACGCGACCGCCTGCGCCTGTATGTTCCCGTGCGCCCGCCCCAACTCATTGCAGAGCGCATTCAAACGCTCGGCCGAGCGCGCCACCAGCACGACGTTCTCGCCCCGCGCTGCCAGCCTGCGCGCGAACACTGCGCCGATGCCGCTCGATGCGCCTGTGATGAGCGTTGCTTTCATAATGTGATGGATGCTAGCTGCAAAGTTTATGGGTAACTCGTTCGTTTCAATTTTAATTTAGAAGGAAGTTTAAGACGCAACAATTCTTTGAATTGGCTGATCTGCTCGTTGTTCAGGAAAAATCTGCGCGGAATAACCAACATCTGGTTGCGGGCGATGAAAAGCAAGAAGTTATGTTTTGTCTCATGCACTTTATAGATATTCGACCAGTCAATATGGCTTGACGATGAAGGCGCACTAATATCAATGCTATTATCAGAAAACGAATAGTGGATTGTCTGGCTTAGTGATCTTTGACTCGCCAAATTTCGCTTCGCCGTGATGTAAGTGTTAACAATTAACACCAGCAGCAAGCCGGGAGGTATTAACAAGACCATTGCTTGTCTGGTCTGCCCTTGAAACATCTCGTAAAAATAAAGTAGAAGAAGAAGCGGCCCGAAAGCGAGCCATATCTTCATATTCAGCGCCCTGAAAAGAGACCAATAAACGGCGCGCAGATAGTCTTGCCATTCAAGCAGAACATCTAGCTCCACGCTTGCGGCCTCAGCTACATGGCTCACGTTGTCATTTACTTCATTCACGCCGTTGTTTCTTTCAATCTTCGTTGGCCCGTTCAACTTCAGCAACAGAGTTGGCGTCTACCCTCTAAGTTCCAACAGATCAAGTTCGATGATATCCGCGTTCTCCGCGCGCAGGCGTTCGAGCGTCTCACTCGTCGGCGCAGCTTCTAGATTGATGCGGGCGACGGCCGCTTCCGCGCCCTCGAAGACGATGTTCTCCATTTCCTGCACGTTGATTTCGGCCGCGCGGATCGCGCCGAGCACGGCGGCGAGCACGCCGGGGCGGTCGCGGTGGCGCACGACGAGCAAGTGTGTGGCGGGCGTGCGCGCGGCGAGGTTGACGACGTTGGGGACTTTGCCCGTCTCTTTGAACGTGCGCACGATGCGGACGGTCTCGGCCGCGATGGCCTCCTGCGCCTGATCGGTCGAAGCGCCGATGTGGTGCGTGCCGTACAGGTTCGGCTCGTGCGCGATCTCGCTCGCAAACTCGCCGGTCGCAGAGGTCGGCTCATTAGCGAACACGTCCAACCCTGCGCGAAGCTTGCGCTCACGCATGGCGTTGACCAACGCTGTTTGATCAACCACGTCGCCGCGCGCGGTGTTGATGAAGTACGCGCCTTCGCGCATCGCGTTGAAAAAATCCGCGCCGAGAAAGTTGCGCGTCTCCGCGTTCAACGCGACGTGGACGCTGACGATGTCGGCGGCGCGTGCAACATCAAGGGGACTGTCCTTACGCTCAACGCCCAACTCTTCCGCGCGCTCAGGCGTCAGACGCCGACTCCACGCGACGACCGGCATACCGAAGGCTTGCGCGCGCGTGATCACTTCCCGCCCGATCTGACCAGTGCCAACCAGCCCAATCGTGCGCCCGTAGAGACCACGCGCTTTAGAAAACTCTTTCTTATTCCATTGCCCGGCGCGCAGGGCGATGACGTTATCAGCGATGCGGCGGTCGAGCGCGAGGATTAAAGCGAATGCGAGTTCTGCGACGGCGATGGAGTTTTTACCGGGACAGTTCGAGACGTAGATGCCGCGCCGCGAAGCCGCCGCCACGTCAATCGTGTTGTAGCCCGCGCCCGCGCGCACGATCAGTTTCAAGGGGCCCGCGTCCATCATCGGCTCGGTCACTTTCGTCCCACGCACCACCAGCACGTCCGGCTGATAGCCGCGGATCGCCTCACTGAGCGCATCGTCTTTTACGTCCGGTTGAAAAGAATAATCGTAACCGGCCGCTTCCAATCCGTCGCGCCCCGACTGCTCGAACTTGTCAGCGATGAGCACCTTCATCTTGTCCCTACCTCTCGCTCTTCGGCCGCGTCGCGCACGCGGTATAGACCTGCGCGCGGCACAAACTCGGCGCGCGTGATCGCGTAGAAGACGCACTTATGGCCGTAGTGCAGCGCCTCGCGCTCGTACTTCATGCCGAGCTTTTCCATCACGTGGCGCGAGGCCGTGTTCTCAGGCACGGCCACGGCGACGATGCGCGCCAGCCCCGCCTGCTCGAACCCGTAACGCAGACAGGCGGCGGCCACTTCGGTCGCATAGCCTTGACCCCAGAACGGCTTGGCGAAACCATAGCCGACTTCGATCTCGCCCGTCTCTTCCAGCGGCTGCAACCCGCCCCAGCCGATCACTTCGCCGTCAGATTTTTTGCCAATCATCGCCATGCCATAGCCGTTACGCTTATGACACTCAAGATAGAAACCCGCGCGCTGGGTGATCATCTCCGGCGACTGCATCGCCGCGCCGCCGAGGTAGCGCGAGACTTCTTCGTCCGCGCGTAAACGTATGAGCGTCGGCAGATCATCGGCCGTGAAAGGGCGCAGCAGTAAGCGATCAGTTTCAAGTCGCATATCTATTCGGATCAGTCCCGCCTGCGGTAGGGCCTGACTTTAAATCCGATGGAGCAACAAGCCGTCGCGCAGCTTCGGCTCGAACCAAGTGGATTTGGGCGGCATGATGCCGTTGGCGTCCGAGACGCGCAGCAGATCGTCTATCGTCGTCGCGTTCAGTGAGAATGCAACTGCGGCGCGGCCCGCATCGACGAGGCGTTCGAGTTCTTCGGGGCCGCGGATGCCGCCGACGAAATCGATGCGCTTGTCCGTGCGCACGTCCTTGATGCCGAGAATCGGATCGAGCAAGTGCGCTTGCAAGATGCTCACATCGAGCGTGGCGGTCGGATCGGCTTGCGTGTTCGCCACGTCGCCATTGAACTTCAGCCCGTACCAACGGCCGCCGAGGTACATGCTGAAACTGCCCGGCGTGGTCGGCTGCGGCGTGCCGTTCTCGTCTACGTCGAACCGCTCCGCGACGCGCGCGACGAAGGCGTCGGGTTGCAGACCGTTCAAGTCCTTCACGACGCGGTTGTAGGGCAGTATCTGCATCTGATCCGACGGGAAGATGACGGCGAGGAAGCGGTTGTACTCTTCGTCGCCGGTGTGTTGCTCGTTCTGCGTGCGCAAGGTGGCGCGTGCGCGGCTGGCGCTCGCGGCACGGTGGTGGCCGTCGGCGATATAAAGCAAGGGCACTGCACTGAACGCGCGCACTAACTGTTCGGGTGCGGGCGCGCGCCAGAGCGTGTGGCGGATACCGTCGGGCGCGGTGAAATCGTAGAGTGGCGCGGTCGTGGTCTCGCCCGCGACGAGCGCATCGATCCGCCGGTCGGCGCGATAGGTGAGAAAGACGACGCCGGTCTGCGCACGCACAGAGAGCATGTGGCGCGTGCGGTCGTCCTCTTTGTCGGGGCGTGTGCGCTCGTGCTTGCGAATGAGATCACGGTCGTACTCGTCAACTGAACAACAAGCCGCGACGCCAATCTGTTGGTGCGCGCCCATGATGAGCCGATACAGATAGAGACTCGGCTCCGTCTCTTCTTCAAGCGGACATGTCGCGATCAACTGTTGGAAATTCTCCGCCGCTTGTTCATAGACGGCGTTGCTATAAATGTCCGTCGCGGCCGGCAGATCGATTTCCGGGCGCGTGACGTGCAACAGGCTCAAGGGATTATCGGCGGCGAGGGCGCGCGCCTCTTCGGTGTTCACCACATCGTAAGGGACGCTCGCCACCTGCTCGACCTTCGCGGCAGGCGGCCGCAGAGCGCGGAACGGATAGATGACGGCCACTGCTCGTGCACCTCGCTAACGGCGGCTATAAATGGCGGAGCTTTGGACTGATAAGACTAGCCGCACACGGGGCGCTTTGCAAGGGATGAAGGATGAAACAGAAATGCTGAACGCGGAATGATGAATGATGCACTGAAGGCAAGCTATCTTTCATTCATCGTTCATCGTTCCGCGTTCAGCATTTTCCTGCCATCCTTATTCTTCGTGCGCGACGATGTCGAAGCTGAGGTTGAGTTTGTCGCGGACGCGGATCGTGCCGTGCAGGGCGGAGGTGGCTTTGACGTTGTAGTCGCCGCGACTGATCTCGAACTCGCCACGGGCGCGCAGGTCGTTACCACTTAACGTGACGAGCGCGGGGATGGTGATGTGGCGGGTGACGCCGTGGAGCGTCAAGTCGCCGCCGAGGCGCACGTCGAAACCGTTGGCGGTTGGTTTGACCGTGACCTGTGTGCTGCGAAAAGTGATCTCCGGGTACTTCGCCGGCTCAAGCACGATCTCGCGCAGTTCTTTATTGATGATCTGCTTCTGCTGCTCGGTGAACACGGCGCGCGTCTCCACGAGCGAGTCGGCGCGGACGGTTAAGGTGAGCGATGCGGGCGTGATCGCTGTGGGCGTCAACTCGACCTCGCCGGTGAAGTCGCGCGCCGCGACGAAGTGGTCGTGCCCTTTGAACCAGAGCAGACCGCCGGAGAAAGCGCGGATCATGAAACGACTCTGCGCCGCGTCGAGCCGGTAGCGCGCCGCAAGCGGTCGAGTGGCGGCAGCAACTGCCGACGCAGATGGGCCGCCACGGCCCACGTCCGACTGGCCGCCGGCTATGGCGAGCAACAAAGCACAGAGGCCCGCACGCGCGACCAAAAGATGAAGCTTAACGTTCATTCTCATTGTTGTTTAATTTTCCTTCCGCCGGCGCGCAGTGGCCGGCTGCAACGCCGCCGCGCCATAGTTATTTTCTTGTCACCGCAAACTTTTGCGCTCTTGCCGTCGGTGCACCAGTTAGCGCCTCGACGTTGACGAGGAAGCGGAAGCTGCCCGCCTGCTGCACGCCAAGGACGAACTGCACGTTGACTGACGCGCCGTTGGCGAGCGCGCCCCCCGGCAGGGCGACGACGAGCGCGGAGTTCAAGCCGCCGCCCGCAACTTGCGCCGGACTGTCGAGTGCAGTGCCCTTCACCAGCACATTAGCGCCGCCCGTCGTTGTTACAATCACGTCGGCCGAATCAAGCGCGCGCAGATCGGCTTGTGCGCCCGGCGCAGGCGTGTTGAGCGTCGTGATGTCCACGATGCGAAAGCGCAGGGCCGTGATCGTTTGCCCTGTCTTGTTGGTGAAGCGGCGGCGGATGATGAGCGTGCCCTGATTGCCGTTCGGCACGGGCGCGAGATCGCGCACGCGATTGGGTGTGGAGGTTGAAGACTGTTGCGGATCGATCAAGCTCGCCTTCAATTGTGCGTTGCGCTGGCTGGGACTCGCGGAGTTTTCGGGCCCCGGCGCGCCGAGTTGCGCCTGCGCGCTGCCGACCGTGGCCGTCGTCGAGACGAGCGCGAAGTCCTGCGCATTGTCGCCCGTGTCCTGCGGCGTGCCCGTCGTCTGTCGGCGCACGTAAGCGTATTGCCCGCTAGCGCCGGCCGCGCCGGGAGCGGAGGGCAGCCCCGCGCCTTCACGATAGAGCGTGGTCGTGCCGCCCGTCATGCTTGCGAAGCCGGCGGCGTCGAGCCGGTAGGCGAGCGTCATGTGCGCGGGCAGTGCGGTGCTGAAGAGCGCGATCCCTTCATTATCGCTCGCGTCGGCGCTGTAAGTTTGATCGAGCGTGACGGGCAGGCTGTAGCCATTGGCGTTGTTGTTGCCGACGAGATAATGCCCGCGCGCGGGGATCGTCGTGCCGTTGGGAATGACACAGAGCACGAGTGCGCCTGTGCCGCCCGTGTCGGGCGTAGCTAATGCCCAGCCCGGCGAGCCGTCGTTGGTCGCGACGGTGACCGGCTGATCCGCGTTGTTGTAGAGTTCGACGAACTCGTCCTGTGCGCCAGCGTAGCCGCTTAAGCGGAACTCACTGATGAGGAGCGGCGCGGCCGCGGCCGACGCGAACGGATTGCGTGCGATGACTACGCCACCATCGGCGCGCGCGTAGGCGTAGAGCGCGCCGTTGGGCGAGTATTGCACGGAGAGCACCGCGGTTGATGTCTGCCCGACGTAGGCGCGCATGAGCGCGCCGTCGGCGACGCGCCAGAAGAGCAGCGTGCCGCGCTGTGCGCCGTAGTCTTGCCCGCCGGCCAGCACTGTCTGCCCATCCGGCGCGAAGGCGACGCCTTTGACGAAGCCGGACGGCCCGTTGAGACTGAAGAGTTGCGCGCCGCTGGCGACCTGCCACAGGCTGACGGCCTGATCGCCGCTCCCGCTGGCGAGCAGTTGACTGTTAGGCGAGAACGCGACGGAGGTAGTGTTGTAATAATCGAAGTCTTCGAGCAGGCTATATGACCCGTCCGCGAGCTTCTGTAAACGCACGCCGGGATAGAGCATCGCCCAAGCCAGATACTGCCCGTCGGGCGAATAGGCGATGGCGCGATTTTCTGACTGACCATAGCCGAGTAATGCGAGCTGCTGCCAGTCGGAAGTCCGAAAGATGTGAATCCAATTCCCTGAATAGCCGCCGGCCACTGCCAGCCGCGTGTCGTCCGGTGAGAACGCAACGCCGAGGTTGAAATCTCCCGTGCTCATGCTGCGGATAAGCGACCAGTCGGAAACCTGCCACACCTTCACGATGCGATCATCCCTACTGCCGGCTGCAAGCATCTGCCCGTTATGCGAGAAGGTGACCGCCATGACCGGATCGAAGAAGCCCGTGAGCGTCTGCAACAACGCGCCGTCGGCCACGCGCCAAACTTTAACGGTGTGATCGTCGCTCGCAGAAGCGAGTAACTGCCCGTCGGGCGAGAAGGCGACGGCGTTGGCGCTCGCAGTGTGCCCCGTGCCTGTCCACAAGATGTCCGGCGCGCCTTGCAGGGCTTCAATGCCCTGATTGATCGTGAAGGTCTGCGTACCGACGGAGACCGTGCCTGTGCGCGGCGTCGTGCCCGCGTAGGGCGCGACCGAGTAATAGACTGTGCCGCCGTAGCTAGGGCTGACTGTCACCGATGTCACAGTAATCCACGCGGCGTTGCTCTGCGCCGACCAAGCGCAGTTGGCCTCCGTCTCCACGTTGATGTATGCGTTGCCGCCGTCGGCGGTGAAGGAGCGACTCGCGGGCGAGATGCTGACGTTCTGGCAGGGCGGCGTCGGGGTCGGGGTCGGCGTAGGCGTGGGCGTCGGGTTTGCGCCCGTGACGAGGTAACGCGCCAGCACGAAGTCGTCGTCCCCGAAGTAGCCGCCGCCTTGATCGGTCTTGGCGGCGTTGCCGGCCACGACCAGCTTGCCGTCCGGCTGCAAAGCGATGGCCGCGATGCTGTCCCTGTGGCTGTAGATTTGGGTCACCACTTGGCCGCTGTTGTTTGTGCCGAAGGTTGTGTCAAAGCTGCCGTTTGGATTGAGGCGCGCCAACGCAAAGGAACTCGCCTCAGAGTAGACGCCCGCGGTGTTGATGTGGCCACCGACGAAAATCTTTCCGTCCGGTTGCAAGGCGAGACTGTTGGCGACCGCCGGGTAGCCGGCAATGTATGTCATCACACGCCCGCCCGCGCCGAAGGTCGCATCGAGACTGCCGTCTGGGTTGTAGCGCGCGACGGTGAGCGAAGAGACGCCGCTCGTGCGGCGCACGCCGGCCGCGAGTATCTTGCCGTCCGGCTGTAGCGCGACGGCGAAAAATGGTTGATAAGGGTAAGTGCCGCCGAAGTCGGTCGTGACCTTCCCATTGTTGCCGAAACTCGGATCGAGATTGCCGTTCGCGTCGTAGCGCGCGAGCGCCGACACGTCGCCGCTATCACTCGCGAACGAGCGCCCGGCCGCGACAATCTTGCCGTCCGGCTGCACCGCCAGCGCCAGGATGTATTGCCCACGGCCGAAAAAATCGGTTGTGACTTTGCCGCCGCTGCCGAAGCTCATGTCCACCGTGCCGTCGCTGTTGAAGCGCCCGATGGCGAAATCCTGCCGGCGATTTGTATGGAGATAGCCGCCGACGAGAATCTTGCCGTCGGGTTGCCGGGTCATGGTGTAGGCATAGATCAGATGCCCCGTCTCGCCGCCAGAGCCGAAAGAGGTATCGAGATTGCCATCGCTCTTAAAGCGGGTCACGTCTGAGCCGCCAAAGCCCGCCGTGAGAATGTTGCCGTCGGGTTGAACGGCAACCGCAAATGCCTCGCGCGACACGGTCGGGTTTACTACTCTGCCGTTATTGCCGAAACCTAGATCGGGCGTCCCGTCGGGGTTGTAACGCGCCAGCGCGATCTTGTAATCGTAGACCTGCTCGTTCGTGCGCGTTGAGCCGACGATCAAGACCTTGCCGTCTGGTTGGATGGCCACCGCGTACGCTTCATTCTCGCCGCCGAAGTTTGCCGTAACTGTGCCCGTGCCATTAAAAGTCGGATCGAGCGCGCCGCCGTCAGCCAGCACACGATGAGATACAGCGGTAGAGACAAACAGCGCGACGGCGCAGGCGATAACGTACCGTGCCCAGACCGGAAACGATTTCGCCTGCGCGCTGCGGCCGGCATGGCGCGCGACATTAATCTGCGCAGATTCGTTTCTGCTTTGCGTCTTGCTCATGGCCCGGCCTTCATCTTTGCCGCCCGCAGTGACCATTGCTTGCACGTTCATAACTTCTCCCTACTCTGTTCGGCAGTGTCGCGCCTATTTACCTCTAACCTTCTGCGGATTGGCGGCCGCGCCGCCCGTCAGCGCCTCGACGTTGACGAGGAAACGGAAACTACCGCCCTGCTCAACACCCAAGACGAACTGCACGTTCAAGCTCGCGCCATTGGCGAGCGCGCCGCCCGGTAGCTGTACGACGAGCGCAGAGTTCAAGCCGCCGCCGTTAGGTTGTGCCGGCGCGGCGAGCGTCGTGCCCTTAACGAGCACCGCCGCGCCGCCTGTCGTCTGCACCAGTACGTCAACCGCGTCGAGCGCGCGCAGGTCGGCTTGTGCGCCGCCGGGGTTCGGCGTGTTCAAAGTCGTGATGTCGATGATGCGGAAGCGCAAAGCAGTGACCGGCGCGCCCGTCTTGTTGGTGAACTTGCGCCGGACGGTGAGCGTGCCTTGTGCGCCGTTGGTGACCGGCGTCACGTCGCGCACGCGGTTCGGCGCAGCGGTGGACGATGCTTGCGGATCGATGAGCGAAGCCTTCAACTGTGCGTTCCGCTGGCTGGGACTCGCGGCGTTTTCGGGGCCGGGCGCGCCGAGCACGGCCTGTGCGCCGCCGACCATGCCCGTCGTCGAGATGAGCACGAAGTCCTGCGCGTTGTCGCCCGTGTCCTGCGGCGTGCCCGTCGTCTGCCGGCGCACGTAAGCGGACTGCGCGCTCGTCTGCGCCGCGCCGGATGCAGAGGGCAGCCCCGCGCCTTCCCAATAGAGCGTCGTCGCGCTGCCTGTCTGCCCGGCGAAGCCGGCGGCGTCGAGCCGGTAGGCGAGCGTCAGATGCGCGGGCAGAGCGGTACTGAAGAGCGCGATGCCAGCGGCGTCGCCGACATCTGTGCTGTAGGTTTGATCGAGCGCGACGCTCAGACTGTAGCCATCGCCGGCGCTGTTGTTGCCGACAAGATAATGCCCGCGCGCGGGGATCGTCGTGCCGTTAGGAATCACACAGAGCACCGCTGCGCCAGTGCCAATCGCGTCGGGCTTGGCGAGCGTCCAGCCCGCCGAGCCGTCGTTTGTTGCGATGGTCAAAGGCTGATTGGTGTTGTTGTAGAGTTCAATAAATTCATCCTGCGACCCGGCGGAGCCGCGCAAGCGAAATTCGCTGATCAGCAGCGGCGCGGGCGCTGCCTGTGTGACGGTGAAGTCAGCCGTCATGTCGCCGCTCATGTTGTTGATGCTACGGCTCTGTGGGCTGAAGGCGAAGCCGGGATAGACGGGCGTCAAAGTGTAACCGCCATCGGCGGGCAGAGACGCGAACGAGTAGTTGCCGTTGCCGTCCGTCGTGATCGCAGCGGCGCGTGTGCCGGTCATGTTCAACGTTGCGCCGTCGAGCGGGTTACCCTGCGCGTCGGTCACGCGCCCCGTGATGTTGTGGGTCGTCAGCCCATCCTGTGTGACGTTGAAGGTCTGACCTGCGACCGAGAGTGTGGCGCTACGTGGCGCGGCGTC
Organism: Pyrinomonadaceae bacterium; assembly: GCA_045807745.1. Classification (GTDB taxonomy): domain Bacteria; phylum Acidobacteriota; class Blastocatellia; order Pyrinomonadales; family Pyrinomonadaceae; genus QHXQ01. The sequence continues at coordinate 50,360 of JBJMGT010000021.1, read as the reverse complement.
TGTGTTGGCGGCGACCGTGTAGGTGAGCGTGCTGTTGCCGTTGCCGCTCAGGCCTATGTTGATTGTGATCCAGTCTGCGCTCGCGACGGCCGTCCAGTTGCAGCCTGTCGCCGAACTGATGTTGATCTGTCCGTCGCCGCCGCTGGCCGTGAACGTCTGACTCGTGGGCGTGATAGTGGCCTGCGCGCACGGCGAGAACGGGTTGCGCGCGACGACCACGACGCCATCGGCGCGGGCGTAGGCGTAGAGCGCGCCGTTGGGCGAGTATTGCACGGCGAGCACCCCGGCTGACGTTTGCCCGATGTAGGTGCGCATGAGCGCGCCGTCGGCGACGCGCCAGAAGAGCAATGTGCCGCGCGACGCGAGCAGGTCTTGCCCGCCGGCCAGAATTATCTGCCCGTCCGGTGAGAAGGCGACGCCTTTGACGAAGCCGGACGGCCCGTTGAGGTTGAAGACCTGCGACCCATTAGCCACTTGCCAAAGGCTGACGGATTGATCATCGCTGCCGGTTGCGAGCGTCTGGCTGTCGGACGTAAACGCAACAGAGTTAACACGGTCTCTGTGATCAAGCAGGCGCGTGAACCCGTTTGAGAGTTGGTATAATTTCGCCCCTTCGTAGCCCACACCCGCAGCGAGAAACTGCCCGTCCGGCGAATAGACGACGGTAAACCCGCCTTCGAGAATTGCAGCTTTTTGCCAACTCGAAGTGTTCCACAACTCAAGACCGTTGCTCGCCACCGCCAGCCTCGTATCATCCGGCGAGAACGCAACGTCAGCCTTAAGGTACGAACTCGTAGTGAGCGTGCTAAGCAGTGACCAGTCGGAGACGTGCCACACTTTGATTACGCCGCTATTGATAGAGCCGGCCGCCAGCATCTGCCCGTTATGCGAAAAGGCCACGGACGTAGCCGGATCGAAGAAGCCGGTCAGCGTGGTCAGCAGCGCCCCATCGGCCACGCGCCAGAGCTTGACCGTGTGATCATTGCTCGCGGAGGCGAGCAACTGCCCGTCGGGCGAGAAGGCGACGGCGTTTGCGCCCGCCGTGTGCCCCGTCCCTATCCACACGATGTCCGGCGCGCCTTGCAGCGCCTCAGCGCCTTGATAGACCGTGAAGGTCTGCGTGCCGATGGAGATCGTGCCCGTGCGCGGCGCTGTGCCCGTGTAGGGTGCAACCGAGTAATAGACTGTGCCGCCGCCGTAGTAAGGATCGAACACCAACGATGTCACCGTCAGCCACGCGGCATTGCTCTGCGCCGTCCAAGTACAGTAAGACTCTGTATCCACGTTGATGAAGGCGTTGCCGCCGTCGGCGGCGAAGGAGCGACTCGCGGGCGAGATGCTGAAGTTAGTGCAGGCTGGCGTCGGCGTCGGTATCGGCGTCGGTGTCGGCGTCGGGTTCGCACCCGTGACGAGATAACGCGCCAGTGCGAAGTCGAAGTCGCCATAGAAGCCGTTGCCTTCATCAGTGCCGGCGGCATTGCCGGCCGCGACCACCTTGCCGTCCGGCTGCAAAGCGATGCCAGAGATGCTGTCTTGGTGGCCGTAAATGTGTGTGACGACTTGCCCGCTGTTGCTGAGGCCGAAGCTTGTGTCGAGGCTGCCGTTTACATTGTAGCGCGCCAACGCAAAGGACTTATCGAGCGTGAAGTAACCGCCTGCGCTCACGTAGCCGCCGACGAAAAATTTTCCGTCCGGTTGCAGAGCGAGGCTGCTGCCGGCCGCCGTATTGCCCAAAATCTTGGTCGTTACTTGACCACCACTGCCGAAGGTTGCGTCGGGACTGCCATCCTTATTGAAACGTGCGATGGCGAATGAATCCCGGTCATCATAGTGCCGCGTCGCGCCAGCCGCGAGTATCTTATCGTCCGGCTGGATCGCGACGGCATAGAGGCGGTGGTATTTATTGCCTTGGTTGGGGCTGAAGTCGATCGTGACCTTGCCCTGATTGCCAAAACTCGTGTCCAGACTGCCACTGCCATCGTAGCGCGCGAGCGTCGCAAAATAGTTGCTGCCGCCCCAAGTTGATTGTCCGGCCGCGACGATCTTACCGTCCGGCTCAAGCGCCAAAGCATGTATCTCATCGTGGCCTTGATAAAACTCCGTCGTCACTTTGCCGCCATTGCCAAAGCTGGTATCCACCGTGCCGTCGCTGTTGAAGCGCCCGACGGCGTAATCGGTATTGTGATAGCTGACGATGAGATAGCCGCCGACGAGAATCTTGCCATCGGGTTGCAAGATCATTGTGTAAGGATAGACCAGATGCCCCGACCGACCACCGGAGCCGAAACTGGTGTCGAGACTGCCATCGCTGTTGAAGCGGGTCACGTCGCCAGCACCAAAGCCCGAGGTTAAGATTTTGCCGTCGGGCTGAATGGCGACCGCAAATCCGTCACCCGCAGGGCCGATTACTTTTCCGCCATTGCCGAAATGTTGATCGAGTGTCCCGTCAGGGTTATAACGCGCCAGCGCAATCTTGTAATCTGTCTGGTTGTTCGTGTGAGTTGTGCCGACCACTACGACACGACCGTCCGGCTGAATAGCGACCGCGTATGCTTCATCCTCGCCGCCGAAGTTTGCCGTAACTGTGCCCGTGCCATTAAAAGTCGGATCGAGCGCACCGCCGTCGGCCATTACGCGATGAGACACGCCGGCAGACACGAACAGCGCGGCGACGACGCAAGCGAGAGCGCACCGCACCCAGACCGGCAACAATTTCGACTGCGCAATGTGTCCGGCATGCCAACGTATATTAGGCTGCGCAGATTCGCTTCTGCTTTGCGTCTTACTCATGACCCAACCTCCCTTGCTCGATGCAGTGCGATGACAAGCGACGCCGCTTAGGCTTTGCATGCGCCGTTAGGTCAGAACCGCCTGCGGTAGCGGGCGGGTCTCTATGCCGCTACCACCCGCCCGCTACCGCAGGCGGTTTTGACCTGCATGTTATTTGCGACCAACCTTCCGCGCGCTCGCCGTCGTACCCGTCAACGCTTCGACGTTCACAAGGAAGCGGAACGCGCCGCCCTGCTCGACACCTAAGACGAACTGCACGGACACTGATGCGCTTGGCGCGAGCGCGCCGCCCGGTAGCTGTACCAGAAGCGCCGAGTTCAAGCCGCCGCCGTTGGGCTGCGCTGGTTGCTCTAGTGTCGTGCCTTTCACCAGCACATTGCCGCCGCCTGTTGCCACGGTCACGTCCACGGAGCCTATGGCCCGCAGGTCGGCTTGCGCGCCGCCCGGATTGGGCGTGTTTAAGGTCGTCACGTCCACGATGCGGAAGCGCAAGGCCGTGACCGGCTGCCCCGTCTTGTTCGTGAAGCGGCGACGGATGGTGAGCGTGCCCAAGCTGCCGTTTGGCACTGCGTTCAAATCGCGCGCACGGTTCGGCGCGGCCGTGGACGACTGTTGCGGATCGATGAGCGCCGCCTTCAACTGTGCGTTCCGCTGGCTGGGACTCGCTGAGTTTTCGGGCCCCGGCGCGCCGAGTTGCGATTGGATACTGTTGATCGTCGCGCCGGACGTAGAGACAAGCACGAAGTCCTGTGCGTTGTCGCCCGTGTCTTGCGGCGTGCCCGTCGCCTGTTTGCGCACATAGGCGTACTGCGCGCTTGTGCTGCCTGCGCCGGGCGCGGATGGCAGGCTCGTGCCTTCCCAGTAGAGCGTCGTCGCGTCGCCCGTCATGCCGGTGAAGCCGACGGCGTCGAGCCGGTAGGCGAGCGTCAGGTGCGGGGGCAGCGCGGTGCTGAAGAGTGCGATGCCTGCGCTGCCGCCTGTATCGGCGCTATAAGTTTGATCAAGTGCGACCGGCAGACTGTAGCCGTCGCTATTGCCGACGAGGTAGTGTCCGCGCGCGGGGATGGTCGTGCCCGTCGGGATGATAGAGAGCACGACGGCATTAGCGCCGGCCGTGTCCGGCGTAGCGAGCGCCCAGCCCGGCGAGCCGTCGGTCGTGCTGATCGTGAGCGGCTGATCCGTGTTGTTGTAGAGTTCGATGTATTCGTCTTTCGATCCAGCGTAGCCGCCTAAACGAAACTCACTGATGAGGAGCGGCGCGGGTGCGGCTTGCGTGACGGTGAAATCAGCCGTCGTGTCGCCACTCATGTTGTTGACGCTTAGGTTCAACGGATTGAAGGCGAAGCCGGCGCACGTCGGTGTCAGTGTATAGCTACTGCCGGCCGCGAGACCCGTGAACGAGTAATGACCAGCGGCATCCGTCATCGTGCCGCTGGTCTGCGCGCCGGTCAACTGCACGGTCGCACCCGCGAGACTGTTGCCGTGTGCGTCCGTCATGCGCCCGCTGATGCTATAGGTCGGTGGCGGGGTCGGGGTTGGTGTTGGCGTGGGCGCGGGCGCCTCAGGTGCCTTCGCGACTCCGATCAAACCGTCGGCGCCAAAGAAGGCGTACCGGTCGCCAGACGGCGCGTAAGCGCAATCCCAAGGCCACAGGGCGCGCGCGTCCAACTGGATCGTCTGCGCGCTGGCAAAGTCCCAGAACTGCACCGCGCCGGCGTTGCCGGCACCGCTCTGGTATGAGTAGGCGGCGGCGATACGGTCGCCCTGCGGCGCGAAGTGGACTTTCGGGAAGCCCATGTTGTTTCCGTTCTCGTAAGTGCGGAGCAGACGCCCATCAGAAACTTGGAACAGCTTTACCGCGCAGTCAATGCAGGTTGCGTACTGCAAATCGACGACGGACACGCCGGCGGCGATAGATGATCCGTCCGGTGAAAAAGCGACAGACAACGTCTTCATCGAATAGGGGCGATTGGTATTGATGCTTTGCAGTAACGAGCCGTCGCTCGCGCGCCGCAGTTTTACTCCGACGCTATCGCCCACGCCGATCAATTCTCCATTAGGTGAAAAAGTCACGGCGTTGATGCGCACGTTGTTGCCGAGATCGGGATCGAAATTGCCGACCGTGGCCAGCAGCGCCATGTCGGGCACGTGATAGATTTTGTATGCCGTTGCATGAAAGCCGCTCGCCACGAGCAATTGACTATCCGGCGAAAATGCGACGCTGATCGTCCCGTTACTAAACGCCGAAATGCGGCCGACCAAGCGCACGCCGTCTGCCACGCGCCACAAATTGAGACTTAAATTTTGGCCGGGCTGGCCCGTGCCGGTCGCCAGATATTGTCCATCCGGCGAAAATGCAATGACATTCGCGTTGTTATTTGCGCCGTTGAGCGTGCGGATCAGGCTGCCGTTGGCTGCGTTCCAAAGCTGGACGTCATTACTGTCTGCGCGGCCGGTGGCGACCAATTGCCCGTCCGGCGAATAGGCCACGGCGGCGGTGTTTGTTTGCGCGTCGCTCTCCTGCTGCGACCAGATGATGTTCGGGCCGCTTTGAGGCGCGGATGGATTCTGTGCGCGCACAATGCCGCCATTGGCCAGCACGCGATCTGAGCCGCCGGTACACACGACTAACGCAGCGCTGGCGCAAGCGATAGCCCAACGCGCCCAGCCTGAGAACAAGCGCGGCGGCGCGTTGCGCCCGCCGCACAACCCGCCTATGAAGTAAACCCCGGCCCACGCACGTTCACGCACCATTGCCGCCAAAGACCACAGACCTTGCACGCTCATAACTTCCCCCCATTCTGTTCGGCAGTGCTGCTCTTACTTACTTCTAACCTTCTGCGTGCTAGCCGGCGCGGCAGTCAACGCCTCGACGTTGACGAGAAAGCGGAAGTTGCCGCTCGCTTGGACGCCCAAGGTGAACTGCACGTTGACCGTCGCGCCCGCCGCGAGCGCCCCACCCGGTAGTTGCACCGTCAGGGTTGAGTTCAAGCCGCCACCCTGCCCTTGTGTGGGCGGCTGCTCAAGCGTCGTGCCCTTGACCGTGACCTGCACGCCGCCGCTCAACGTCACGACAACATCTGCTGAATCCAACGCGCGCAGGTCGGCTTGCGCGCCGCCCGCATTCGGCGTGTGCAAGGTCGTGATGTCCACGATGCGGAACCTAAGGGCCGTCACCGGCTGCCCCGTCTTGTTGGTGAACTTGCGCCGGAGCGTCAACGTCCCCAGCGCGCCGTTCGGGACGACGTTGAAGTCGCGCACGCGGTTTGGTGGGGCGGTGGATGGCAGCAACCGCTCAATGAGCGCGCCCTTGATGGTGGCGTTGCGTTGGACGGGGCTGCTTAAGTTCTCCGGCCCCGGCGCGCCGAGTTGCGTGAGTGTGCCCGCGACCGTGCCCGTAGTGGAGACGAGCACAAAGTCCTGCGTGTTGTCGCCCGTGTCCTGCGGCATGCCCGAAGTGAGCTTGCGCACGTAGCTGAACTGCTCGTCGGCAGCGACGTTTGCGTTGACCGGCGCGAGACCCACGCCTTCTGTGAAGAGCGGCGCGCTGGTGCTCGACTGATTGTTGAAGCCGACGGCGTCGAGCCGGTAAGCGAGCGTCATGTGCGTGGGCGCGCTGGTGCGGAAGAGCGCGAGACCTTCGTCGTCGGCCAGATCGGGCGCGTAAGTTTGATCGAACGCTGATGCGGGCCAGAGCGCGCCGGCCGCCGCCGCACCGTTCTCGTTGCCCATCAGGTAATGACCGCGCGCAGGTATAACAGTGCCCGCAGAGATCGTGCAGACGAGCGCGGGCGCGTTGCTGTTTGGATCGAGCGTGGCGAGCGTCCATCCGGCGGAGCCGTCGGTCGTCGCCACTGTAATCGGCTGGTCGGTGTTGTTGGCCAGCTCGACAAATTCATCCGCCGCACCTGCGGGGCCGCGCGTGCGGAACTCGCTGATGAGCACTTGCCCCGGCGCGTTGGGCGCGACCGCGAAGTCTTCAATCATGTCGCCGCTCATGTTGTTGACCGTTTGTGTCGCGGGCGTGAACGTGTAGCCGACGAGCGCGGCGTTCAGCGTGTAGCTTGCGCCGCCCGCGAGATTGGTGAATGAGTAGTCGCCGTTCGCGTCGGTCGTGCGACCGTCTTGCCCCGCGCCGCCGAGCGTGACAGTCACACCGGCGAGACCATTGCCGAGCGCGTCGGTCACGTGCCCGGTGATACTGAAGACGGGCGCGGGCGCTTGGGTGACGGTGAAAGTCTGCCCCGCGATGTTGAGCGAGCCGGTGCGCTGTGCGGTCGTCGTGTTCGCTACGACCGCATAAGTCACTTGACCGTTGCCCGTGCTGCTCGCGCCGGTCGTGATGCTAAGCCACGCCGGATCGTTACTGACGGCCGTCCAAGCACACGCAGGGGCCGCAGTGATATTGACATTGAACGCACCGCCCGCGGCCGTGACGTTCTGACTCTGCGGTGTCATGCCGATTGCGCAAGTCGAACCGGTATTCGGATAGCGCGCGATTTCAACTGTCTGATCGTAGCGCCCGATGCCGAGCATCGTGCCGTCGGGCGAGACGGCGATGGCGGGCGCGTAACGCCAGCCGGTCTCTTGTTCATAGACGCGCTCAAGCTGTCCATCCGCGACGCTCCAGAACCAGATCGCGGGCGGATAGCTGCGCGAAGTTGAAAGGAGCGTCTGCCCGTCGTGCGCGAACGTGACCTGTCCCATGAAAGAGGACGTGTCGCCCGCGATGGTGCGCAAGAGCGCGCCGTCGGCGACGCGATAGAGTTGGATGTTGTTGCCGTAGGAGTTGAAGCCGACGGCGAGTTGTTGCCCGTCAGGACTGAAGCTGACAGAGCTGACGGGGAAACCGTTGCCGCTCAGAGTGCGGACGAGTGTCCAGTCGCTCGTGCGCCACAGCTTGATCGAGGCGTCGCCGCTCGCAGAGGCGAGCAATGCTCCATCTGGTGCGAAAGCGACTTGATGGACATAGTTGATGTGCCCGCTCAAAGTCTTAAGCAGCGTGCCGTCGCTCGCGTTCCAGATTTTGATCTTGTTGTCCCGCCCGCCTGATGCAAGCACCTGACTGTCGGGCGCGAAGGTGACGGAGAGCGTGCCGCCCGCGTGCCCGGCGAGTGCGCGCAGGTTCGCACCCGTAGTCGGCTGCCACAAGATGATGCGCGTGTCGCGCGTGTCGGGCGGTTCAGACCCGGAAGCGGTCGCGAGCATCTGCCCGTTGGGTGCGAAGGCGACCGTGTTGACTATATCTTCGTGCCCGAGCAGCGTGTGCAAGCGCGTGCCGTCCGCAGCGCGGAAGAGTTCCGCACCGAAGAGACTCGCTTGTCCGTCGTATGCGCCGTTTGCGGCGAAGTATTGATTGTCGGCCGAGAAGGCAACTGAGGTAACGAAGATGCGTGCCGCGCCGATGGTGCGCAGGAGCGTGCCGTCAGGGATGTGGAATAGGCGCGCGAGTTGTTCGCCGCCGCGCGTCAAGAGCGTCGTGTTGTCCACGAAGTTCATATGGAAGACCGTGCCGGGGTGCGCCGGGAAAGTGTTGACGAGCGCGCCGTCCGCGACGTGCCACACGTAGACGTTGTTCGGGCAGACGGAACAGAACGCGTCCGTGCCGGCCGAGGCGATCAGTTGACTATCCGGCGAGAACGCGAGTGTGCTCACGGACGCATCTTGCGGCTCTTGCAGCTTGCGCAGGAGCGACCAATCGGACGTGCGCCATAGATAGACCGCGCCGCCCGCGCTGTAGATGCCGCCCCAGTCGCCCGCCGCGAGCGTCTGCCCGTCGGGCGAGAAGGTGACGGAATTGGAGATCAGGTTGAGCGGACTAAACGTCTGCACGATTGCGCCATCACTCGTGCGCCAGACGCGCACTGCGGGCATGTCGCTCCAGTATTCGTTGCCGGCGGCGGCGACGAATTGGCCATCAGGTGAGAGCGCCAGCGCGCGCACAGAGAAAGGCCCTAAGCGGCGCACGAACGCGCCGTCCGCGACGTGCCAGACTTCGACGCTCGCGTTGGCCATCGCGGCGTAGAGCAACTGCCCGTCGGGCGACCAAGCGATGCCGCGCACGTCGAAGATCGAGCCGACATTGAACTGGCGCACTAGCGCGCGATCACTCACACGATAGAGCTTGAGTGTGCCGACATAATCGCTCGCGCCCGGCAGCCATTGCGTGCCGACGGCAAGGTACTGCCCGTCGGGCGAGAACTTGACGGCGTTCACACCCGTGAAGGCCGCGCCGATGGTGTGCAGGAGTTGCCCGTCGGCGAAGCGCCAGAGCTTGACCGTGCCGTCTGAAGCAGTAGCGAGCAGTTGATGATCGGGCGAGAGGTCGGCGTTGCCGCTGCCGCCCGCCTGTCCGCCTGAGAGCCAAGCGATGTCCGGCTCAGCAAGACCGCGTTGCGTTACGGTGAGTGTGCGCCCGCCGATTGTGACGTGACCTGTGCGCGGCGTGCTCGCGTTGTTAATAAAGACCTGCGCGGCGAAGAGGTGGTTGCCCGTGCCGTTCGTGTAGCCGCGCGTGATGACGATCCAGTCGGCGTCGGCGTGCGCCGTCCAAGTGCAGCCGGCGGGCGCGCTGATCTGCGTCGAGAGATTGCCGCCGCCTGCCGGTAAGTCGGCGCTCGCGGGTGTGAGCGCGTCAACGCACAGGCCGTCCGTGACATCCTGCGTGCCGTAGTAGATACCGCCGACCGTGCCCTCGAAGAAGTCGAAACGTTTGCTGGCGGGGCTGAACGTCCAGCTCGGCTTGGTGATGGTGACCGTGTAGTCGCCGAAGGCGGCGAGGTTGTCAAAGAGGAAGTGGCCGCTCGTGTCCGTCTGCTTCGTTGCGCTCGTCGTGCCGGAGAGTTGCACGGTCGCGCCGGAGAGCGTGTGGTCGTCGCTCGTGCGGACGTAGCCCTCGATGGCGGTCGTCGCGTGACGCGCGGCGAAGTCGAGCGTCTGATTGCTCGCCGGATCGATGAGGTTCACGACCTGCGGGGTAAAGCGGTAGTCCGGCTTCGACGGGACGAGGTCGTGATAGCCGGGCGCGGAGACGCTGAACGTGTAGAAGCCGGTCGCGTCGGTCGTGGTGCTGGTGGGATTGCCGTCGTTGAAGAGTCGCATCAGCACGTCGCTCAACGGCTGGCCATCAAGCGTTACGTGCCCACTGATGGTGACCGTCTTGGGCAATGCGACGAAGTCCAGATTCTGTTGCCCGGCGGTCAGGTTGTTGAAGGTGCGGCTAGGGGGCGAGAAAGCGTAGGTCTCGCTCGTCGGCGTGAGCGTGTAGTTATGTCCCGGCTCAAGACAGTTGAAGGCATAGACGCCGTGGTCGTAGCTGTAGTCGGTGCGCGGGTACGCGCCGCCGTCGAGGTGTAGTTCAATGCCGTAGAGGCCCGCGCCGCTCGCGTCCTTGATGTGCCCGCGCAGGAACGGGTTCGGGTTCGGGTTGACGGTCGTCTGGAAGTAGGCATTGGCGTTGGCCGACAAGTTGCTCGTCGTCCAGTTCTGCGGCGCGAAGGCGTAGCCGTCCTTAGTGACTGTGACGGTGTAGGCTTGCCCGCCGGGCACATTGGGGAAAGAGAACTGGCCGTTGGCGTCCGTCTGTGTGGTCGCCGTCGCGCCGCCCGTTAGAGTGACCGTCGCGCCGCTGATGGCGTCCAGGCACGACGCGTCCTGCACGTAGCCCGTGATGTCGTAGTAACAGGGACAGGACGGCGCGACGTTCTGGTGGACGGCGACGGTCTGGTCGGCGACGATGACCACGTCATGATGATAGTAGGGGGGCCCCGGCGCAACCGCGTTGGTGTAGGGCGCAACGTTGAAGGTGGCCGGCCCCGGCCCTGTGCCGCTGGCATTGGTCGAGAGCCAGTCCACGCGCGCCCGCGCTGTCCAAGCGCAGCCGGGCTGGGTGTTGACCACGACCGTGCCCTCGCCGCCCGCGCGCTCGAAGTAGGAGTTGGTCGGCGTGACGCTGTAGGTGCAAGCGGTCTGCGGCGGGAACTGCGCGAGATAGGTGGTGGCGGCGACGCCGTAAGCGAAGTGTTGGCCGTCGGGCGCGAGACTGAGGCCGCCGACGCCCGGAGACTCTGTGCCGAGGTCGTAGGTCTTGAACGTCAGCCCATCACTCAGACGGAAGATGCGGATCGCGTTGGTGGACGTGCCATAGCTGTTGGCGTTGTTGAAGTCCGCCTCGAAGCCGCCGGCCAAGAGGTACTGCCCGTCGGGCGTGAAGCGCAACATGCCGACGCTGCCCGTGCGCGTCACTTGCCGCACGAGCGCGCCGTCGGCCACCGTGTACCATTCGACCGTGGAGTCGTAAGGATACTCGCCGCCGGCCGCGCCCGCCGCAGCGACGAGCGAACTGTCCGGCGAGAAGGCGATGGCCCCTTTCGGCCCCGGAATCAAGCGCGTGCGCACGCCGTCTGTCAGACGCCAGAACTCTATGCCGTCGCGGTTAACGGTGGCGAGCGTGCCATCGGGCGCGAAGGCGACTTGGCCGCCGCCGCCCACGGCGCTCCACAGCAGTGTGCCGTCGCTGACGCGAAAGAGTTGGATGATGCGCGCGCGGTAGCTCGTCCCCGAACTCGCGGCGAGGTATTGACCATCGGGCGAGACAGCGGTCTGGCCGACGGCCGATAACTGGCGCACGAGCGTGCCATCGGCGGCGTTAGTCAGGCGCGTGGAGCAGCCGTCCGTGACGAAGAGTTGTTGGCTGTCGGGCGTGTAGTTGAGCACGGCCACAGCGCCGCCGCAGGAGTAGCCGGCGGGCCGCGGGAAGGAGTGCAGGAGCGTGCCGTCGGTGGCGCGCCAGATGTTCACCGTGCGGTTGCGGTGACCCGTCGCCACCGTCTGCCCGTCCGGCGCGTAGGCGAGCGCACTGACGGACGGATCGATGCTGGCCGAGAAGGTCTGGCTCCAAGTGACGGTCGGGCCGACGATGCTCTCCGGTGTAGCGCTCGTCTGATTATTGGCGAAGGCTTGATTGAGCGCGAGCGGCAGCGAGAGTGGCGCGAGCCGCAACAATGGCTGCTGCGCGACGTTGCGCGGCGCGTCCATCGTCGCTGTGGCGCGATGTTGCGCGGCGGCGCGCTCATCTGTTGCTGGCCCGACAGTGCGCGCCGTAGTGTGCCAGCGGTTATGCGCCGACGTGGCCGCCGTGATGACGAGCGCGCTGAAGACAGCGATACAGAGCGTCACATACAGACGCCCTTGCCCATGCTCGAACTGCCTCATGTTCTTCCTCCCGGCAAACTCTCGTGCGCTGAGAGTCCTGACGCGACGGCCCAGTGGGCCGCCGAAGAACCTATGGGGGAGTCGCAACGATGGACGAGAATGGCGACAGCCACTTCGATTCAGACAACACGCGCGGGGGCGCAGCAGCGGGCCTAAGAGATCGTCGCTACAGCACCGACAGGTCGGAAGCACAGGCCGGACGTTTGCCGAGCAAGCGACACCTGACGCTAACGGGCGAACTCATGCTGCGGGCACTGAAACGAGGGGGGAGTAGCTTCGGGTTAAGGGGTTTGACGGCCTGCGCGGATTATCGGCAGTCGTCCGCGCGCCGTCAAGTTTTTCGCGCAACGGTAGAGCCTGTTAAGTGGGGGCTAAGCGCCGTCCGCTTGCGCGCGGTGAGCCATATTTTGCGCGCAAGCGGGCGGTGCTCGACCGCTCGCTAGACTCGAACAGAAGCAGCCCCGCTGGTCACTTCTTGTTCGCGCCTTTTGCGATCGGCGTGATCGTGCCGAACAGACCGTGCTGCTCGTCGTCAATGCCGGCGGCAAAGAATAGTGTGTTCAAGGGGCCGGCCGCGCTGCCGTTGCCGAACTCCAGTCCCCAGAGTCCTTCGATCTCCACGGGCCCGCGCGGGCCGTGCAGGAGGCCGAGGAAGTTGCCATTCTTCGGATCGAAGGATGCGATCTGGCCACTGCCGAACTGGCCCACCAATAGCCGGTTGCCGAACAGACCGAAGTCGGCCGGCGCAAGCACTATCCCCCACGGCGCATTCAGCCAAGGCCCCGACCGCAACCTCATCTGCAGCGTACCGTCCGCGTCGAATGCGTCCACGAAGCCGAGGCCGGCCCCCGCCACCTCGTCCTCCTTCTCCTCGTCCTGCTTGGCGTAGGCGACGTAGATCTTCCCGCCGATTGTCTGCACGTTGAAGGGCGCGAAGCCCGCGGGCAGGTTTGGATCGATGAACGCACTGCCCCCCAAGATGACGGGCGCAAAGTTCGTATCGAAGACATCCACCGTGCCGCCGAAGAAGTTAGCGACGTAGAGCAGGTTCGCGCCCGCACGCTGCGCGATGGTCGCGCCCTTGTAGATGGCCGTGCCGGCGTTGTTCACTTTGATGATGGCGTTGGTCGGGTCGGCCATCTGATTCCAACCGGCGATAGTGCCGTCTTCAGTAACGAAGATGAAGCGCGCCGGCTTGCCGGGCGCGACGTTGAAATCCGAGCTGCCGTTGAAGACGATGCCGGTCGGACTGGCAGGCGGCGTCCCGCCGGGCGGCGGCGGAATAGTAACCACGAGCGAGAGCATCTGCCCTGTGCCGGTATAAAGTGTCGAGACCCCTGTGCCGTTGTCTGCGACCCACCAAGGACTGGTCTGGCTGCGTGCGATGCCCCAAGGGTTGACGAGATGCGGGTCGGTTGTCGCGGCCATGCCGGGCACGTCCGAGACGAGGTTGGTCTGTTGATAGTGTTGCGCAGACGTGCTGGTGGCGAGACCAAATAGCGCGCCCAGCGTAAGCACGAACGAGATGGCGGCCGCTGGCAGACGGCGCGCAGGCCGTGCGGACATTAACTCTTTGGCGGCAGTGCTCCGGCGTGTCGCGTGGAGCAGTTGCGCGTGCATAGACATTCGGACTACCTCCCATGTTTGAACAGTTCGTTGCCTTCAGGGGGGTTAGGTAGAGACGTTAAGTAAGGACACGCAAGCGCATTGCAAAACTTCCATTTTTGCAGCCCAATCTATTCCTTTCCGCCGGCCCGGAGCGTGGCATTCTTGGAATTCAGGAAATGACACGCTCGCCGCATCGCGGGCGCGCTAAAAGATGCGCTAGGGGAGACAGAAAGCGGCCCCCACAGGTATCTTTCGACTGAAGGTAGGGGGAGTATGCTGCCAGTTGGAAGCCCCGCGGGGGCCGCTGTTGCTGCTTGTCTTAAGGGCGCGCGGGGCGCAGACCTAAGTTGAGAGTCCGTTGTGATTAACCTTGCCGCGATTGACGGTCTGCTGGACAAGGCTTTCCGGCTCGCCTGCTTTATACAGGGCGACCGTGAGGCCGCGCTGCGCATCGTCGCGGATGCGCTGGCGAAGTTGGAGGTCGCAGTCGCCGCGCAACGCAAGCGACTCTATTACCGGCCGGCGGGCCGCGGTTGGCTGCGCCGCGCGGCCTCAGATCGCTTCCGCAACAACGTCTCCTTCAACGAACCACACTTGCTCCAACGCCTCATCCTGATCGAAGCCGAACCCTACGAACGCGCGCTAGAGAAGCAAGAGCACGGCGCAGCAACAGCGGGCGAAGAAGACTTGGTCATACACTTCATCAAGCATCTCGTCCGCACGACCATCAAGCGCAACTCTTTCTACGTCACGTTGGGCCTCGGCCGGCTGCTCTACAGCTACACCACCGCCGAGACGATGGACATCTATAACGCCGTGATCCAAGACCCGGAGCGCGTCAAGGACGATTACTACTACCGCTCACGCAAAGGAGTCCTCATGCAAGAACTGAAGGAGCGCTTCGGCGACCTGCTCAATATCTGTCGCGGCCCGCGCGGCGAAGAGCGCTTCGAGACCGACGACGACCAAGCGCGGTTCGTCGCCCTCGTCCGCGAGTGTCTGAGTCTCTTCACCCCCTGGCACACGCCCTGTCTTGTCCCCGCCGGGGTTGATCCGCTCACGGACGGCATCCCTTCGCTCGCCTATCATGGCCACGAAGCGGAGGACAAGATCGAGGTGCGCCGCATCCACGCCGTGCTCCACCCGGATTGCTTTGAGCGTCTCGTCAGCGACCTGCGTTTTCCCGCGCCCGACATACGTCTGGGTCTGCCACGCTTCTTCTATACCAACGATATGAACGACACAGGCTCACGCCGCAACGACCGCCGCCGCCCCGCCGCGCTGGACGAGGCCGAGTTAACGACGATCAAAGGCGCGCTGGACGAGGGGGCCGCCCGCCGCAAGACGGCGCAACCCAGTCTCCTGCGCGTCGTTGTGGACGGCATCGAGCGCGCCCGCTTTGACCCGCACGAGACGCGCCGCACACGTTTCAATCTGGCTGAAGACGCCGAGCTGATCGAAGTGCGCGCGCACGACACGGCCGGGGCAGAGTTGCTACTGGCCGCGCACCTCGTCGCCCACATGGGAGCTGGGCAGGGCGTGCAACCGGCCGATGCTTCAATCACGCTGGAAGGCGGTCAGAAGATTTCGCTTGCCGTCTCGCCCGCAACGCATGAGACCGGCGCGCTGGTTGATGTCACTTATCGCGAGACCGCACGCTTGCGCGCCGCCTCGCTCGCCCTACGTCGCTTGGTGCAATCAACCGACGGCGGCTCAACGCAAAGCATCGCACTTGGGCGCAAGGTGCTTGTGCCCGCACTCGCCTTCGTCTTCATTGCCGTCTGCGTCGGCGTCGTAATCAAGTTCGCGCGGCCGAGGGATGGCGGCGCGGCGGAACAGCATCAGGTAGTAGCCGGTCAGCCGAAGGAAGTGAACAATCGCGCCCCGCAGAGCACAGCGACAGACAACAACACAGCCACCGCAAGCGCGCCAACAACAACTACCGCGTCAAACAACGCAGCCGACCAGAAGCCGCCGGATAAGAGGACGAACGCAACGACGTCGCCACAAGTCGCCGGAGCGCGCCAGCAACGCGCACCCGAAGACACGGCCCGCCATCCCGCGCCAGAGAGGACTGGGCTACCGGCTGCGCCTGACACGGCAACAGAGGCAGAGACAAGCACCAGAGGCGGGGCCGCCGCGCTGCCGGTCGTGCCGCTCTCGGCGGTAAAGAAAGTTTATGTCGAGACGATTGGCGACGAGGTCTTAGGCCAAAGCGTGCGCCAGTTGCTCGGCGAGCGTCTGCGCGCCAGCGGTCGCATCACTCCGGCCGGTAGTCGTGAAGAGGCTGATGCACTACTGAAAGTCTCAATCATGAAAAGCACGGCCGCTGCCTCTGAGTCGCCCATCGTCCTAGTGCAACTCATCAACGCGCGCGGTGCAGTGATTTGGCCGCGCACAAACCTCGGCGGCAAGTATCAAGGCCCGGCCGCCGTTGTGAGCGCTGACATCGTGAAAGATTTGCTCGCCGCCGTGCGACAGGCAGAAAAGCAGTGACAAGTGACAAGTGCCGAGCAAGACAAAGTTTTTATCTTGTCACTCGTCACTTGTCACTTGTCACTGCTTTATCGCGGCTCGCCTTGCAGTATGAACGCCGCCCAATAATATGGCGCTTGCCAGCGCTGCTCATTGAGGATTGCGAGTTGCGCCGCTCTGAGTGCCGCCGCCGGTTGTTTGTGGTCTTTGAGCATGGCTTGATAGAAGCCGGCCATCAACTCCGCCGAGGCTTCGTCGGAGATGTCCCACAGGCTCACGAGCACGCGCGCCGAGCCGGCGTACATAAAACCGCGCGTGAGACCTACAAGTCCTTCACCCTTGATCTCCTTGCCGAGGCCCGTGCGACAACCGCTCAGTACCACCAACTCCGCCGGCAGATGTAGGTTATAAACTTCGTGCGCCCACAAGAAGCCGTCCTGCTCCGCGCCCTGCCGATTCACGAGCGAGAGCACGATGCCGGACAACTCCGGGTGCATCGCATTCAAGAAACCGTGCGTGGCGAAATGCACATAGCGATACTGGCTGAGCGCGGGGCTAGTTGCGATGGCGCGGCTCGCGTCGAAGTCGAGCGCCTCAAGGCGTTCGGCGGCGGGCACGAGTGAGAGAATCTCTGCGGCCTCGCGGCGCGTGAAAGGGAGACGCTCGATCCGCGTCGTCTCATCCGCGTCCGCTTGTGGCGTTGACCGCAACGCTTCAGCTTCCAACCGGCCGGACGTACCCCGCACTTCGATTGCTCTCTCAGGTCGCGCAACTCTTCTCTGGCCAGCTTTAAGCCCACGAACACGCTCGTCGTCTTTCGCAAAGACCGGATCGGCCACGACCGCCAGCGTCTTCGGCGCGGGCGTGCGCCCCGCCAACTCGCGCCGCAGCACGGCGAGCGTCGAAGCCGACGGCAGGCTCACGATCTCGTGCTCGACGATCAACGGGATGGCGGATGGCAGATGGCGGATGGCGGATTGAAGTGGCTGTTGTTTTTCATTCCGCAATCCGAATTCCGCAGTCCGCAATTGAGCGGGCGCGGGCAAGGCTGCGAAGGGCAGATAATTAAGCGCGCCATCGCTGACGATGAGCAGGCGCTTGCGCTCTAGTTGCGGGGCGACCGGGCCGAGCAGCATCTGGCTGAGGGCGTTGGCGGCCGTTGTGTAGTCGGCGTCGGCCCGCGTGATGCGTGTGCGGCGCTCGTCGGGCGTCTCAAACTTGATGTGCCGGTTGCGCGCCGTCAGTAGTTCATAGACGCGGCGCGTCGCCGTCTCAATCTCCGCGCGCGGCGGCAGCTCAAAGCTCTTGATGGTCGTGGGCGTCACGGCCCAGAGGTAGCTGTGCTCTGCGCCGAGCGCGTATTCAAGAAGCAGCGTGTCGGCGTCCACTACCTGCTGCTGCATCTCTTTGAGTGTCAAGGGTACAGGCTGCGTCAGCGCCGCGTAGCGCGGGCTGCCAGCCCTCAGCTCCGCTTCGACCTCTTGATACTGCGTGAGCAGCGTCTCGGTCTCGTGCTGCAAACGGGCAGACTGTTCGACGTTGTGCTGATCGCCGCCGAGCCGCGCTTGTCGCTCGGCCGCGGCGTCGAGTTTTTGTTGCAGCGCACGCTCGCGCGCAAGGAGCGGCGCGGCGACGCCTTGGCGTATGTCTGCGCGGGCTTCGGTGAGACTGTCGAGCAGACTGCGCGCGCGGGCGCGTTCGGATGCTTGGAGCGCGAGCGCGTCGTAGCCGCTGTTGGGATCGAGTTGGTGCAGACGCATCAGCAGCGTGATATATGTGGCGAAGCACTCTTGCACGGAGGCGAAGTAGGCGGCGCGCAGTTCTTGGCCCGCGAGTCTGGTGCGTAGATGCTCAACGATGGCAAGCGCGGCTTCGATGTGCGTGCGCGCTTCTGTGAGTTGGCCGCGGTCGCGTTCGACGAGTGCGAGGCGGCGGAGCGTCGCCGCCTCCGTGCTCCTGTCTGCGACGGCGCGGCTGAGTTGCAGCGATTGTTGGTAGAACGAGCGCGCCTGTTGCGTTGCGCCGAGTTGCGCGTGGACGGAGCCGATGTCGCTGAGCGTGACGGCTTCGCCCGCGCGGTCGCCGACGGCGCGGCGCAACTCCAAGGCGCGTATGAGAACGTCTAGCGCCTGCCGCGTGTCGCCCAAGGAAGCTTGGACGAGACCGATGTTGTCGAGCGTGACGGCTTCCATGCGCCGGTCGCCGACGGCACGCAGGACGGGCAGCGCACGGTTGTAATAGTCGAGCGCTTTCTGCCGCTCGCCGAGCGCGTCGTAAACATAGCCGACGTTGTTGAGCGTGATGGCTTCGACGCGGTGGTCGCCGATCTCTTGCAGGATGGGCAGCGCTTGGCCGAAGTAGGTCAGTGCTTGTTGCCGCTCGCCGATGGAATCATAGACGTAACCGATGTTGTTGAGCGTAACGGCTTCGCCGCCGCGATCACGTGCGGCGCGCAAGATGGGCAACGCCTGCCGGTAAAACGAGAGCGCCTGTTGCCACTCGCCGATTGAGTCGTGGACGAGGCCGATGTTGACGAGCGTGATGGCTTCGACGCGCGTGTCGCCGCCGGCGCGCAAGAGCGGCAGCGCGCGGTTGTAGTAATCGAGCGCCTGCTCTTTCTCGCCCAGCGAGTCGTAGATGAGGCCGATGTTATTGAGCGTGGCGGCTTCGCTCGCACGGTCGCCGACCTCGTGCATGAGCGCGAGCGTCCGCGTGTAGTAGTCAAGCGCCGGCTGCTTCTCGCCCAGGAGATCATAGACCTTGCCGGCGAAGCTGAGCGCGATAGCTTCGTGCCGCTTATCGCCGGCCGCGTGCCAGAGTTGGGCGGCGGCGTTGAACTTCTCAATGGCTTGCCGCTCGGCTTGGGCCGTGCCTGTGGCGAGCAGTTGTTGGCCTACGGCGAAGGATTGCTGTGCGGCCGTGTTGTTGTCTTGCGGCGGAGCAACCTGCACATGAGGGTGAGCGAGATTGATTGAAGCGGCGCAGAGCAGGAGGATTGTGAGTGCAGCAAAGCGCCGCTGGAATTTTAGCCTGCGAAGCAGGCGGCCAGCATAAAGCCCAGCGTGCAGCGCAGCGAACGCTGGGTGTGCATCGTTCAATGCGGCCAAGCCCGCGTGAGCGGGCGGCAGCACGTAGTTGATAACATCGGCAGGCAAAATCGTATCCGCTGTCGCCCACTCACGTGGGCTTGTCATTCGTTTCTCGCTTTAACCCGGCGTTGCAGTCTGCGGCTTTCACACCGGGCTTTATGCTGGCCGCCTGCTTCGCAGGCTCGATATGCTCCGGCTGCGTTGCAATTATTGTCGCAAAAAACTTGCACGTGAGCCAGATGGGAGTAAAATGCTCACCAAAAGCGAACCAGGCACAAGGCGGGAAAGCAGTGCGTACGACCTCTCGTAACTCTAAGATCAGACGGCCCCTTTTGTCTCTTTGTGTCCTCCTCCTAAGCACACACACTAGCCTTGGGCAACAGACGGCGCTGCTCGCCGGCCACGCGCCGGGGCGCGCGCTGCCGGCGACCGCGCGCTTGGGCGGCACGGTCGTTGACGAGAACGACGCCGTCGTGCCCGCGGCGAGCGTGCAGGTCGTCGAGGGCAGCAAGGGGATAAGAAAAGAGGCGACGACCAGCGGCATCGGCCTCTTCCAGATCGCAGAGTTGCCGCCCGGCCACTACACGGTCGCCGTGCAGCACCGAGGCTTTGCCACGGCCGAGATTCACGATCTCGCCCTCCGCGTCAACGATCAACTCACGCTTAAAATCCGCCTCAAGGTCGGCCCCATCGGCGAGACCGTCACCATTGACGCGGACAGTTCCGTCATCCAACATTCGCCCGCCGTGGCGACGACGCTCAACCGGCAGTTGGTCGAGAACCTGCCCTTGAACGGGCGCAGCTTCCAACCCGTCATCACGCTCACGCCCGGCGTCGCGCTCACACGCCCCACGTTCGGCGAGCAAGGTCAGTTCGCAGTCAACGGCCAACGCGCCAGCGCCAACTACTTCATGGTGGACGGCGTCTCGGCCAACATTGGCATCGCCGCCGGCGCTGATGGCTTGGGCCAATCCGGCGCGGGCGCTCTGCCCGGCCTCTCCGCGCTCGGCAGCACGCATAGTCTCTTTTCGGTTGACGCGCTGCAAGAGTTTCAAATCTTAGCGAGCACTTACGCGCCGGAGTACGGGCGCACGCCCGGCGCGCAAATTCTCGTGCAGACGCGCGCCGGCAGCAATCAATTTCGTGGCAGCCTCTTCGAGTATTATCGCGGCGGCGCTTTAAGCGCCAACGACTGGTTCGCTAACCGCGATAACTTACCTAAGCCGCAACTCAGCCACCACGACTTCGGCGGCGTCTTCGGCGGCCCCCTCGTCAAAGGTAAAACATTCTTCTTCTTCTCTTATGAAGGCTTGCGCTTGCGTGTGCCGCAGGTCGCAACCGTTGACGTGCCCTCGCTCGCCGCGCGCGCTAACGTGCCGGCCGAACTGCGCCCCTTCCTGAATGCTTTTCCCCTCCCGAACGGCGCGGAAACCGCGAACGGCTTTGCGCGCTTCTCGGCCAGTGCCACGGACGAGGCCCGCTTGCAGGCCCTGAGCGGGCGCTTGGATCAGAAACGCGGCGAGCGGCTCACGCTCTTCGGGCGCGCGGCTTACGAGTCTTCGGAGATGGAGGTGCGCGGTGGAGCTAATACCAGCTTGAACACGACGCTTCAGATGGCCTTCACCACCGCGAGCCTAACCATCGGCGCGACGCAACTCATCACGCCGAAACTCACACATGAATTTCGCGCCAACTACAGCGTGACCAAGGGCGGGAAGTATTTTCAGACGGACGATCTCGGCGGGGCTGAGCCGCTCGACGGCGCGCTCGTCTTTCCGTCGTCCTCGTCGGAGCAGAACTCGCTCTACACTTTCAGCCTCGGCGGCAACGCCGCGTTCTCATTCGGCAAGGACGCGACCAACTATCAACGACAAATCAATCTGGTTGACAACTTCGCCATCTTCAACAGCACGCACCAACTAAAATTTGGCGTTGACTATCGCCGCCTGACGCCCATCTACGGACAGTGGAAATATAAACAGGCCGCTTCGTTCAACGGCGTCGCCGGTGCGCTTACAGGCCTCGCCTCGTCCATCGCGATTCAGACGCAGGACGAGGTCGGTCTCGTCTTCACAAACTTCTCGGCTTACGCGCAGGACACTTGGAAACTCTCGCCACGGCTGACGCTCACCTACGGTTCGCGTTGGGAGTTCAACCCGCCGGTCAAAGGCAGAGACGCGCAACCACTCTACACGGTGCAAGGCTTAAATGATCCGCAGACGCTCACGCTCGCGCCAACTGGCACACCGTACTATCGTGCGACCTACACGAACTTCGCGCCGCGCGTCGGCATGGCCTATCAACTGTCCGAACGGCAGGGCTGGGAGCGCGTCGTGCGCGGCGGCTTCGGCATCTTCTACGATCTCGGCACAGGCTCGCTCGCCAACGCCGCCGTCTCTTTCCCTTATTTGCGCCGCCGCGTGCTCGCAGGCGTCGCTTATCCTTTGGATGCGTCTCTGCTAGAGCCGCCCGCGCCGAGTCTCGCGCCGCCGGTCGGGCGCATACACGCCGCCGACCCGCACCTGCGTCTGCCGCTGACGATGCAGTGGAACGTCACGCTTGAGCAATCGCTCAAAGCCAACCGCAGCCTGTCGGTCTCCTACGTCGGCGCTGTGGGCCGCCGCCTGCTGCGGCTAGAGATGTTGGACAACCCGAACCCGGATTTCGCGCAAGCCTACGTGACTACGAACGGCGCGACTTCGAGTTACCACGCGCTGCAACTCCAATTCCAACGCCGGCTCTCGCGCAAATTGCAATCGCACATCGCCTACACTTGGGCGCACTCGCTCGACAACGCATCGAGCGACTCAGCAACCAACCCGCCCGCCGCGCTGGTTGACCCGCGCCTTGATCGCGCTTCATCTGATTTCGACGTGCGCCACTCCTTCGCCGGGGCGATGACTTACGACATCCCCACGCCGCCCTTCGGCGCATTCGCGCATCGCTTGCTGCGCAACTGGTCTGTGGACGGCATCATCACGGCGCATTCATCAGCCCCCGTCAACGTCTTCTTCCGGCGCGACCTCGGCTTCGGCGCTTTCGATTTTCGCCCTGACCTCGTGGCCGGTGTGCCGCTCTATCTCAACGATCCGTCGTTTCCGGGCGGGCGCGCTATCAACCGCGCCGCGTTTCAAATCCCAGAGACCGCGCGCCAAGGCACGTTGGGGCGCAACACACTGCGCAGTTTCGCCGCCCACCAGTTAGACCTGAGCCTCCGTCGCCGCTTCACACTGACGGAAAAGATCAACCTGCAATTCCGCATGGACGTCTTCAACCTACGTAATCATCCGAACTTTGCCGCGCCCGTCGGCGACCTCACGAGCGGACTGTTCGGGCGCGCGAACGCGATGTTCGGCAGCAGTCTGAGCAGCGATGTCGGCAGCGTCGGCTTGAACTCCTTCTATCAAGCGGGCCGGCCGCGCACCATCCAGATGTCTCTGAAGTTGCAGTTCTGATCTCTCGCGGACTACCATCCCTCGGCATAGGACATGGATCACGAAAGGGCCGCGCGCCGCACAGAACTCGAAGCCATCTTGCGCGAGTTGGATGAACGCTTCGCGCAAGCGATGTGCACGCACGGCTTCGACCCGGCGCAGGCGGAGACGACCGCGCTGCCCGGCGCGCTCGCCGAGCTTTATGCTGCCCGCGCGGAGACGCGCGCCGCGTTGGACGAATTATTGACAGATGAGGAGGAGAGCGAATGAGTGAGTTGGCGAGTCGCGCCTGCGTGCCGTGTCATGGCGGCGTGCCGCGTCTGCGGGGCGCGGAGCTAGAGTCTTATGCGCAGCAAGTGCCGGACTGGTCGGTGGTAGATGAACATCATCTGGCGCGCGCATACAAGTTCAACAACTTCGCTGCGGCCCTTGCGTTCGTCAACCGCGTCGGCGCGGTTGCTGAAGCAGAAGGACATCATCCGGACATCTCGTTTGGCTGGGGCTACGCCGAGATCAAAATCTACACGCACGCCATCGAGGGCTTAAGCGAGAGCGATTTCATCCTGGCCGCGAAGCTCGATCAACTTTAAGTTGCGCGTGGGGCGGTCTAGCTCGCATTTGCCGGCGCGCCGGAACGCGCTATCATGCACGCGTAACACACGCTTCAGGAGTAACACATGAGATGTAAACTTTTTTCGCTCTGTCTGCTCGCCGTGTTCGGCGCGTTTGTGCCGCTTGCGCCCGCGCGGGCCATGCAGTCGGACGGCGTGCCGCGCATCACACTCGCGGAGTTCAAGGCGCTCCTGGCCAGCCCCAGTCCGCCGTTCATCATAGATGTGCGCGCCGGCGTGGAGACCAAGATCAAGGGCGCGCACGTCATCCCGCTCGGCGAGATCGAGGCGCGCCTGAATGAAATTCCGCGCGACCGCCCCATCGTCACCTACTGTTCTTGACCAAGCGAACACTCAAGCGCCGGTGCGGCGCAGATACTCATGAGCAAAGGTTATACGCAGGTGCACGCACTCCTCGGCGGCTGGAACGCTTGGGTCTCCGATGGCGGCCCGACCGAACCAGTCGCAGCGGCCGGCGCGCCGGCCCCAACACCTGCACCCACGCCCACACCGACGCCCGCGCCGGTTGAGCCAAAGAAGCCCACGCCGCCCGCGACTAAAAAGACGACGCGCCGCACTACACGGCGCGCGCGGATTAACCACAGGCGGTCAGTGGCAACGCACTAAAAAGTCATTCGCAAAGCTGCAAAGGAAGACGCCAAGAGGTTGAATGATCTTCTTGGCGTCCTTGCTTAGTCAACACAAGCAGCTTGGCTGTTACACGCCTAACCCGCCTCTGATCGTCTGAATAATCTCCGCCGGCGACAAAGAAACATCTATGCGCAGACCTTGCGTCGGCTCTTCCAGCGTGGCGAACTGGCTGTCGAGCATCTGCGGTTTCATGAAATGGTCGTGGCGCTGCTTCAGGCGCGCCGCGATTAATTCATGATCGCCTTTGAGATAGACTAACTTTACACGCTCATCAAACAACAGGTACGCGCGATAGCTCTCCTTCAGCGCAGAACACGCGAGCACAGCGTGCTCAGCGCGCGCCAGGCTCGCGGCCATCAAGTCGTGCAGCGTCTGCAACCAAGGCCGCCGATCATCGTCGGTCAAAGGGCGGCCCTGTCTCATCTTCTCGACGTTCGAGCGCGGGTGATAATCATCGGCGTCGTAAAACCGCCAGCCCAGCTCTGCGGCGAGCCTGCGCCCGATTGTCGTCTTGCCCGAACCGGCGACGCCCATCAGCACTATGACCATAAGCCCTGCATTCGCTACACGCCGCCGAACAACGAGCAGTCGCCGTCAACGGGAACGCTACCGCTGGTGACGAAACTAGAGGCCGGCGCGCAAGCCAGAGCAACGCGCCGAGTAAGTTTGATTGCTTGAACGCTAAGCGCGCGCTCAGGGCGTCGGGGGCGTGGGCGGTGTTGCCTGCCCCTGCTGCCGCAGCCGCTGCTCCATCTGTTGCAGGAACGACCCCGCCCGCGGATCGGTCGCAGCTTTGCGCGCCTGCTCGAACACCTCAAGCCCGCGCTGATCGCCGAGGTCGACCAGCGCGCGACCCGCCGCGCCGGCCAGCGCAAAGTTGAACGGCGTGACTGCTTTCATCAAGACTTCAGAGACGAGCGGGAAGGTGCGCGGATCGTCTTTCCCAACGGCGGCCAAGAGCGTGACAGCGGCCGCGCGCACCGCCGGCGGATGGCCGGTGGCTGCATATTGTAATGCGAGGTCAAGCGAGCGCCGGTCGCCGAAGGCCGTGAGACCCATGAGGGCCGAGACGCGTGTGCTGTCGCGCCAAGATGGCTGTGCGAGCAACTTCACGAGCGCATCATAGGCGGCGGGACTCTTCGTTGCGCCGAGCGCCTGCGCGGCGGCACGGACGACGCCATAACTTTGGTCGCCGAGCAAGGGCAGGTAAACATCTGCCAGCGTCGGGTCTTTGGTCGCCGCAAGGGCCGTCGTGGCGCGCGTGCGCACGCGTGCGTTCGCGTCCTTCGTCGCGGCGAGCAACGCGCGGCGCGCGGCAGCGCCCGGTGCGCCTTGCAGCGCGGCGGCCGATTCAAAGCGCAGGCCCCAGAACTTATCGCCCGTAAGGGCCGTGCTCACGGCCTCCACGATGCGTTGCCGCTCCGCGTCGGCGGTCGCCTGCGCCTTCATGCGCTCGGAGAGCTGACCGAGTGCCCATATGCGCCCCATCACGTCCGCATCGCGCGCGAGTTGATAGACGAGCGCATCGGTCGGCTTGTCGAACTTCAACTCCTTGATGAGCGTGTCGCCGTAATCGAAGTTGACGAGGAGCGGCTCTGTGTCTGTGCGGAAGGTGAGCGTCTGTTCCGCCTGCGGCTCGATCATGGCGCGCTCGACGCGTGTCCCTAGGGCTGTGCCGAGCTCGACTTCGACGGGCGTGCGAAACAGTGCGACCTGCGGATAAGCGTTCGCCGGATCGATCTTCTGCTCCTGCCGGACGGTGAGCGTCAGCGTCTTTGCGGCTGGGTCGTAAGCTTGCGTGACGCGAAAGACGGGATGCCCCATCTTGTACACCCACTCGTCGAAGAACCAGTCCATCGATTGCCCCGTCGCCTCTTCGACGGCGATGCGAAACTGTTCGGTCTCGACCGGCTGATGTGCATACTTCGTCAGGTAGTGATTGATCGCGTGCCACCACTGCGCATCGCCGAGCGCCACGTGCAGCATGTGCAGGACAGCACCGCCGCGCGGGTAGGCATAGGTATCGAAGATGGCATCGGCGTTAGTGTAATGCTTGGTCACGATGGGGCGGCGCAAGCCCCGCGCCCACGCGCGGTAGTATTGCTCCTGATTGTCCTTCACATCGCGATAGAGAAAATCATCGTGCCCCAGATTATGCTCGTCCCAGAGCGCCTGAAAATAGGTGGCGAAGCTCTCGTTGAGCCACACGTCGGCCCAAGAGCGGCAGGTCACGTAGTCGCCGAACCATTGGTGCGCGAGTTCGTGCGCCTCAAGGCTGTCGCTCGTCGCGTCGAGTTCGGCGCGCGCGTCGTGGATCATGTTGTCGGTCTGCGTGGTTGCGGAGATGTTCTCCATGCCGCCGCCGAAATCGCGCGCCATCGTCTGCGCGTATTTCGCGTAAGGATATTTCACGCCCGTTATCTCGGAGAAGAACTTGACCATCTCCGGCAACCGCGAAGTCGTCAACTTTCCTTCGGCCGCTTCCTGCGGATAGACGTAGGAAATGACGGGGATGTCCGCGTATCTGCCTGCGACAGCCGTGTAGTCGCCGACCACGATGGAGGTGAGATAGGTCGCGTGCGGCTGCTCGATCTTCCAATCGAAGGTGCGCGTGTTGTCTTTGTTCTCTCTGGTGCTCACGAGCCGGCCGTTGGAGACGACTGTGAGCGGGCGCTCGACGGTGGCGACGATCTCGGTCGTGACAAAATCGTTCGGATGGTCGTAGCAGGCGAACCAGTAGTGATTGTAATCGGTCTCGCCCTGTGACCAGATTTGGCGCGGGCGCGCGGGATCGTCGGGGCGCGGTTTGATAAAAGTCAGCCCGCGCCCGAAGCCGCTGATGCCACGCTGCGTGGTTATGCCGTTGGTGTGGTAGTCAAGCACGAAGGTAAGCACATCGGTCGGCTGGTAGGCGCGGTCGAGGTCAATGCGCAGCTTCTCGGCTGTCGTGTCCGTCTCGAATTTGAGTGGCGTGCCGGCGGCGAGCTTGACCGAGTCGAAGGTCATGTTCGCGGCGTCCAACTCAATACGGCGCAAATCTTTGACGAGCGGCGCGAGCGTGATGGTCTCCGTGCCGATGGCCTGCTCTTGCTCCCAGTCGAAGCGCAGGTCGAGTTTGATGTCGCGTTGATCGTACTCACGGCTGGGAATGTAATGGGCAGGCGGGAGCGCCGGCTGACTCTGCGCCGGTGTCTGCGCCGGCACTACTGATTGCGTGCAGACCGTCAGCGCCAGTAGGGCAAGCAGCAGGCCCCGCGACGGGTGATGCGTCATCTTCATAAGACTCTCTCTCCGGATTGTACTAGCTGAGACTATCATGAGCTACGGAGTTAAGGTCAAGATTGCATGCGCGGGCTGTGAGTGATATAAGGCGCGGCATTCATTTTGTTCCGACCAAATAGCGAAAGAGAGATTCACAAAAGTTGCATTCACTAAGCCTGTCGTCACTAACCATGAAACGTCGCCTGTCGCTCGTCGTCATCGCTTTACTCTGCGTCTGTCATTACTCAAACATCGCGGTGCTCGCGCAAGACCAGACGGAGGAGCGAGCGCGCAACTTTGACAGGGCGGAGGATGAAGAGGACTTAAACCGCGAGTTGTGGGAGTACGCGCGGCCCACGCCTTACGCCGAAGTCGCGCGCTACGTTGCTGCGGCCCAGCAACGGACGCAAGCGGCGCGCGTCGCCGAGGCGGTGCTGCCGAACGGCTGGCGGCTCGCGCCCGCCGGCCAACAGATTGGAGTCGGGCGCTTGCCTTACGAAGCCGTGCCCTTCGCCGGTCGCCTCGTCGTCCTCAACACAGGCTATTACACAAGAGAGCCGCAGGAACTCTCGGTCGTTGATCCGGCGACCGGGCAAGTGAGTAAGACCGTGCGCTTGAACTCGCTCTTTCCCAGCGCGCAGGTCAGTGCAGACGGCAACTCTCTGTATGTGAGCGGCGGCTTCGATCAGAAAGTTTACCGGCTGGATCGACAGTTCAACGTCGCGCACGAGTACAACGTCAACGGCTACGCGGCGGGCCTCGCCGCCCTCGATGCACAGCACATCGCCGTGCTCTATCTCGCCGCGAAAGATGCGCAGGGCAACTACATTGCGGGCCGGCTCGCGCTCCTCAATACGGTGGACGGCCGTGTCGAGCGCGAGGTGGACGCCGGCTACTTCCCTTACGCGGTGCGCTACACGGGCGGCAAGCTCTACGTAACGGGCTTGGGCGAGAACCTGCTGCGCATCTTCGACGCGCAGCTCAACCCTTTGCGCGAGCTTGGCGTGGGGCGCAGACCGCAGGAGATGTGTGTTGACGGCGCGCATCTCTACGTCGTCAACACAGACTCTGATGAACTATCCGTGCTCGACACGCGGCGCGATAGTCTCGGCGCAAACATCAGCGTGCGCAAGCTCGGCAGTCGCTTCGGCAGCACGCCCACGTCTTGCGCCGTCGCGGGCGACCGCCTCTACGTCACGCTCGCGGGGCTGAACGCCGTCGCAGTCCTCGATAAACGCACGGGGCGACAACTCGGCCTCATCCCGACGGGTTGGTATCCGACGAAAGTGCTGCTTGATGCTGAGCGCCTGCTCGTCTTGAACGCGAAGGGTATCCGCGCGCGCCGGCCGAACCCGCAGGGGCCGCAGCCCGTCGAAGGCAAAGGCGGGCCGCAGTACGTGTTGACGCTCTTGCAAGGAAGTCTGTCAATCGTGCCGCGCGCGCAACTCGAACCGAGTCGCAGTGCGTGGACGCGCCAAGTATGGGCCGGCGCGCCGCTCTACGACGCACGGCACGGGTTCAAGCTACCGATCCGTTACGTCTTCTACATCATCAAAGAGAATCGCACCTACGATCAGGTGCTCGGCGATCTGGGGCGCGGCGACGGCGACCCAGCGCTCACAATCTTCGGGCGCGACATTACGCCGAACCATCACGCGCTTGCCGAGCAGTTCGTCACGCTCGACAACTTCTACGCCAACGGCGAGATCAGCGTGCTTGGGCACAGCTTCACCACGAGCGGTTACGCCAGTCCCTTCCTCGAATGGCTCGGCAACGCCAGCTATTCCAGTCGCTACAAAGGCTACCCGTTCGGCATGGTGCCCGCCGTCACCTCGCCGGCCTATCTGTGGGACGCGCTCGATGCGGCGCATGTGAGCTATCGCATCTATGGCGAGAACTATTTTCTCTACACGCGCGCCCAACAGATCATCGCGGAGACCTTCGGCGCGCGCAGCGAGATGGCACAGAAATTTTATGCGCAGATGATGCGGCTCTCATCGGCAGTTGATCGCGGCAAGGAGTTTTATAACTTCGCTCATGCTTATGATGGCCAAGGCGACACACCGCCGGATGCAATGCGGCTGCTTGACCGGCCCGAGTTTACCAGCGCGCTCTCGCGTTTCCTCGTCGGCGATGAGAGTTTGGCTGGGGCGCTCACCGCCAATGCGAACTTGCGTCGGCGCTTCGCCGAGTATCTAGCGCGCTATGGCTTCGCCTATCGCTCGTGGGATTTGACCTATTCCGATCTCGACCGCTTCACGGCGTGGCGCACGGACTTCGAGCGGCAGTTGCAGGCCCGTCGGCTGCCACAGTTCAACTACATCTGGCTGCCAAACGATCACACCAACGGCGCGGACACAAAGATTCGCACGCCCTTCCAGTTCGTTGCGCAGAACGACGCCGCACTCGGCCGGATCATCGAAACGATCTCGCACAGCCCCATCTGGCGCGAGTCGCTTGTGCTGATTGAAGAGGACGACGCGCAGAACGGCCCCGACCATGTGGACGCAACGCGCGAGGTGGCGTTCGCCGTCGGGCCTTATATCAGACGAGGCGTGGTGGCGCATGACCGCTACGATCAGTTGAGCGCGCTACGGACAATCGAAATGTTGCTCGGTCTCAACCCGCTCAACTTGGGCGACCGCATGGCTGTGCCGATGTTCGGCATCTTCGCCGAACACGCAGACCTGACGCCTTACGTGCCGACTGCACCAGCAAGCGCTTTAGCCGACATCGACCGCAAGCGTTACGACGAACTGAAGCGCGCGCAAACCGTGAAGTAGTTTCGCCATAACAAGGTAGCGTTGCAGGAAATACTTTAAGGCGAGAAGGGTCGGCTAAGGAACTGCTCTTAATAGAACATAGCCGCTACTGCTTGCTCGATTGAATCTACTGGACGTGAGGTGCGCTGGAAGTTTCCAGCGCACCTCATTTCATTGCGCGAGGCAGGTTCGCGCGTGGGCAATATGCCGGCGACGGCTGCCGTTCGCGTACTCAAGCGTGCGGCGGTGCCGTTCACCGATTGTCGCCGGGACTCTCGCCGTCGCCGCCGATTTCGCCCCGTGGATGGTCGTGGCTCGTCTGCCCTTTGCGCTTTCCCCGGACAGACCGCGCGACGTTCGCCGTCACGAAATTTCCCACCTGAGTGCCCAGCGTCCGCCCGTCGCGGCAGGCCGCGCGGAAGTGAATGCCGCCGTAGATGCGCGCGTCGAACGCCTCGTCCACCGCCTGCGTGAAGCTGGTGTAGGCGCGCACGACACCGGGCAGGGTCTCCGATGTGAGCGTGAACTCGGCGTCGTTGCCGAAGTATGTGCTCAGTACTGTGGCGGCGGCGGGGCTGACGGTGGCGTGACCCGACGGATATTCGGGGAAGTTGGGCGTGGTGAGCAGCGGCGTCCAGTTCGCGTCTTCCGCCGTGGCGGGATTGCCGTCCGTGCTCGCCAGCCGGATAGCAGTAATGGGCCGCCAGAAGACGTCGGTGTATTTGGCTTCCCAGCACGAGATGACGGCGTCGGCCATCGCCACGTTCAGGAGCGCCAGCAGCCGTGCGTTCCCCGACAGAGTAGTGTGGCGCTCGTCGGCCACCGAATTGGCGATGCGGTTCCAAGCGACCGGGGTGTTACTAGTCCAAAAAAATGCGATCTCCGTTTGGTCGGCGTTGCGCGTCGAGCTGAACTTGTCGCCGATCATTTTGACTTCGGCGAAGTCCGCCGCGTATTGGTCGCTCGTCAAAGCGGGCGGCCCCGACGGGCGGAACTGCGCCGGCGAGTTGAGCGCCCACGGCGTCATGTGCGCAAACTGCACCCCCGCCCCCGGCAGGAAGCCGGGCGGAGTGGGTCGCCACTGGCCCACGTTCGTGCCGCCGAAGAAGGGCGGCGGCGCAGGGGTGAAGCCGTCCGTGCTGCGCCACAGGAGGATGTCGTCGGCGACCTGTTGCCCCCACTCGACGCCGCGGGCGATTGATTGACTATTCTCAGCCGCGTCGTCAGAAGCGATTGCGGCCAAGGACGACTCGCGCGCGGCGGCAAGGGTGGCCTGCTGCGAGGGGAATAGTTTGACGAGGGTGGCGTAGGCGGCTTGAACTGCGGCGGCGCGGCGCGAAGCTCCGGGCGGCGCTTCAAAGTCAACGTGAATGGGTGTGTAGCGGCGCTCGATGCCGTTGACGGCGTCGAAGACTGCCACCTGCACAATGGCTAAGGCGCGTGACGATGCAGGGGCTGAGGTGTTCGCCGTCAGGAGCGCTTGCTGCGCCCTTTGGTTCCACTCCGTAACCACGTCGGCTCTGGCCGAACCACATAAGACGAGCGCGAGAAGTGCGCCCCCAACGCTGAGGGCAGACTTTCTTTTAATGTTTCTGTTCATGGTAGTACCTCCGTTCCTGAAGAAAAGGTTTAGAGAGAGCGTTGAGCGCAGTAGCCAACGACGCTCGCCACTTCAGTCGGTTTCATCAACTAACGCGAGAACTTCTGCCGAAACCTCTAACGACGCTGGAGTCCTTTACCGAAAAACAGCGTTCGGCGGAAAACTCAAGGGTGTATAATCGCCACCCCGGTACGGGATTCCCCAACAAACGGTTCGACCGCATGAAGACCCCGGCCCATGAAGTGACCCGACTGCTCGTCGCCTGGGGCGATGGCGACCGGGCGGCGCTCGACAAGTTGCTGCCGCTGGTTTATGCGGAACTGCGCCGGCTGGCGCACCGCTACATGAACCGGGAGCGGCCCCATCACACGCTGCAAACTTCGGCGCTGGTCAACGAAGCCTACCTGCGGCTCGTAGACCAGAAGGACGTGCGCTGGCAGAATCGCGCACACTTCTTTGGCATCGCCGCGCAGATGATGCGGCGCATCCTCGTTGACTACGCGCGCGGGCGCGGCTATCAGAAGCGCGGCGGCGACGACGCACTGCGGGTGGACGTTGACGAAGCGATGATCGTGTCGGCGGAGCGGGCCGCCGAGGTGGTTGCGCTCGACGACGCGCTCGCGCGCCTAGCCGAGATTGACGCGCGCAAAAGCCAACTCGTCGAGCTACGCTTCTTCGGCGGCCTGAGCATTGAGGAGACGGCCGAAGTCTTGCAGGTCTCGCCCGGCACGGTCATGCGCGACTGGACGCTCGCCAAGGCTTGGCTGCGGAGGGAACTCTCAAGAACAGTGCCGAGTGACAAGTGACGAGTTAAAAATAAGCGCTTGCTTGTCACTCGTCACTCGGCACTTGTCCCTGCTTTTAAATGACTCCTGAGCACTGGCAACAGATCGAAGAGCTGTTTCACGCCGCGCTGGCGCGGAAGCCGGACGAGCGCGCCGACTTCCTCGCGCGTGCCTGCGCCGGGGACGAAGCCCTGCGCAGCGAAGTCGAGTCGCTGCTTAGGTCTCACGCGCTGGGCGAGAGTTTCATCGAGGAGTCGGCGGCGGACGTCGCGGCTGAGATGTTGGCCGGTGGTCAAGCCAAGTTAGCGGCGGGGCGGCGGATCGGCCACTACGAGATCAAGCGTCTGCTGGGCGCGGGCGGCATGGGCGAAGTGTACCTCGCCGAGGACATGCGTTTGGGCCGCCCCGTCGCATTGAAGCTCCTGCCCGCGCAGTTCACGGCGGAGCAAGACCGCGTGCGCCGCTTCGAGCAGGAGGCGCGCGCTGCGTCCGCCTTGAACCACCCGAACATCGTCACCATCCACGAGATCGGGCAGACGGACTCCGCGCGCTTCATCGCCACCGAGTTTATTGCCGGCGAGACCTTGCGCCGCCGCATGGATTCGACGCGGATGGCGCTCGGCGAAGTGCTCGACATAACCACGCAAGTCGCTTCCGCGCTCGCCGCGGCGCACGAGGTGGGCGTCGTGCACCGCGACATCAAACCCGATAACATCATGCTCCGGCCCGACGGCTACGTGAAAGTCTTAGACTTCGGTCTCGCCAAACTCGTCGAGCAGCGGAAGCTGGCGGCGCAGCCGGAAGCGCCGCCGCGCGCGAAGGTCAAGACGCAGACCGGCATGGTGCTGGGCACGGTCACTTACATGTCGCCCGAACAGGCGCGCGGCGAAGAGGTGGATGTACGCACGGACATCTGGTCTCTGGGCATCATGCTCTACGAGTTGCTCGCGGGCCGCGTCCCGTTCGCGGGCAAGACGCCCAGCCACGTCATCGTCTCACTGTTGGAAGATGAACCACCGCCGCTCGCGCGTTACGCCGAAGTGCCCGCGGAGCTGGCGCGGATCGTCTCGAAGGCGCTACGCAAGGACAGGGCAGAGCGATACCAACGGGCCGGCGAAATGGCGCATGATCTGAAGACCTTGAAGCAGGAGTTGGAGGTTGAGGCGCGGCTCAAGAGAACGCTACAGCCGGACGCGGGCGGCATAGGCGTGGACACGGCGGGTGGTGGGCGGGCGGTAGTCGAGACCGCGCAGGAGTCTGCGGCCAGTACTGCCGATATTGTGCGGGTGCACACGTCATCGAGCGCCAAGCACAGCGCCACAGAGTTCAAGCGGCACAAGATGGGCATCGTCGTAGCGGCGGTCGCAGTCTTAGTGGTCGCCGCCCTCGCCTACTTTCTCTACTTCGCTAACAGTAGCGAGGTGATTGATTCGGTGGCCGTCCTGCCATTCGTCAACGCGAGCAGCGACCCCGAAGCCGAATACCTCTCGGACGGCATCAGCGACAACATCATCAATAGTCTTTCGCGGCTACCCAATTTGCGGGTCATCTCGCTCAACGCAGTCTTACGTTATAAGGGGCAACAGGCTGACCCGGCGGCCGTGGGCCGCGCGCTGAACGTCCGTGCGGTCTTGCTGGGTCGGATGGTGCAGCACGGGGACAGTCTGGAGATCAGCACCGAGCTAGTGGACGTGCGCGACAACCGCCGCCTGTGGGGCGAGCAGTACAAACGCAAGCTGGCAGACATCCTCGACCTGCAAGGCGAGATCGCGCGGGAGATTTCCGAGCGGCTGCGGCTGCGGCTCACGGGCGCAGAGCAGAAGCAGTTGGCGAAAAATTACACGCAGAACCCGGAAGCGTATGAACTCTATTTGAAGGGCCGCTACTTCTTTGACAAAAGAACGGTCGGAGGATTCAGGCGCAGCAAAGAGTATTTCCAAGAGGCAATTAAAAAAGACCCCAACTACGCCTTGGCCTACGCCGGTCTGGCCAACGCTTATACTCCGAGCGATTTTATGCTCCTGCCCACGGAGACGATGGCGGAAGCAAAGGCCGCCGCGAAGCGCGCGCTAGAGCTTGACAACACGCTCGCCGAAGCTCACACGGCGCAGGCCCGCATCTTGCTGTTTTACGATCTGGACTGGCAGGGTGCTGAAAGGGAACTCAAGCGCGCCATAGAGTTGAACCCGAATTACACGGAATCTCACCACATGTATTCGCACTATTTAATTTACGTGGGGCAGATCGAACAGTCGCTCGCCGAGAGCCGCCGGGCCTTGGAGCTTGACCCGCTCGACGCGCTGCTCAACGTGCACTTGGGGTGGCACTACCTTTACGCGCGCCAATATGATCAGGCGCTTGAACAGATGCACAAGGCGATTGAGATGGAGCCTAATTTCTTTCGCGCGCACCTGTTTCTGGGCCGGGCTTACGAGCAAAAGGGGATGTATAAAGAAGCCCTCGCGGCCTACCAGCGGGCGTTGGCGCTCGAAGTGGATAGCGCGGAAACGGTGGTCATGCTCGGGCACCTGTATGCGGTGTCGGGCGAGAGAGCCGAGGCGCTGAGGGTACTTGACGGTTTGAGAGAGAGATACAAGAAAAAGGAGGTTTCAGCTTACGATCTGGCCATCATCTACGTGGGCCTAGGCGAGCGGGAGCAGGCGCTCGCATGGCTCAGGCAGGCCTACGAGGAACGCTTCGGCGGCCTGCTGCTGCTCAAGGCTGATCCAATTTTTGATAGCCTCCGCTCTGACCCGCGTTATCAAGATTTACTGCGGCGGATGAACCTTACGCCGTGAGCAGGTCTGAAGGAGCCGGCAACGAGCGCGCAAGTGCGGCCCGGCAACAGAACTGCCTTACTTAACGCGGCTCTGCTTCCGCTTCAGAAAATCGATCAGCACAAACTGCGTGAGGTTGCCCGGCGTGGCGAAGTAGGCCGTGCCGCTTGTCATCTGGGTCATCTGCTTAACGAGGGCGACCACAACGCCCATTGTTGTACGTCATGCAAGAATGTCCGTGAGTATGGATAGGCGTCATTATCTATCCAGTCACCGCCTAACTCGGTTTCTTCCCCGTCACGATGATTACTTGCGCGGGGAAGCTCATCCGGTCGTGCGGGAAGAAAGGGCGTGCGGACTCCTCCACTTCTCGCGCAACCCTAGCTCTTTCATCCGCCGAGAGTCCCGCCAGCTTCTCCCTGAGCGTGCCGGAAGTCTCGGAGCGCATCGCCCAGAACGCCGCGGGCGAGATCGGCGCTTCGATGCGGAATGTGAGCAAACGCTCGCGCACATCCGCAGCCCCGGCCTCTTCGAGGACGTGGGCGAGCGTGCCAGGCTCGGCGAAACGGAACGCGCCGGGCGTGCCGGGTTCGGCGGGAGCTGTTTCGAGAAAACGCGAAGTGACTCGGTTGATGACGTAGTAGTACGGGTTGAGGGCGCTCCTGTGCCAGACCGCGAATGACAATACGCCGCCCGGTCGTGTGACGCGCAACATGTCGCGTAGCGCGTCCGAAGGGTCGGGGAAGAACATCGCGCCGAACCGGCACACCGCAACGTCAAATGAGTCGGCGTCAAACGGAAGCCGTCCGGCCTCACACTGGCGAAACTTCACGCTCGTCAGCCCGCGCCGACGCGCCTCGTCCTCCGCCGCTCTGACCATTTCCCCGACGGCATCGGTGCACATAACCGAACCCGACGCCCCCACGATCTCGGCTATCGTGAGCGCAGGCTCGCCGGGGCCGCCCGCCACGTCGAGCACGGTTTGGCCCTCGCGGATGCCCGCCTCTTCGATGAGCGCGCGGGTCAAGGGCGCGAACATCACGCGGATAGTTCGGGCGTGCTTCTCCCAGTAGGACGCGGATTCGCGCCACTCGCGCATGCTGTCACTTTGCATTTCTATACGAGGCGACTGTGAGTACCTTCACTTAGGCTCTACGGACAGCCCCGCCTGCTGCCATGCGTCGAACCCGCCGTAGAGCGGATGCACACTCTTCCAACCGCGATCCATTAGGTTCTGCGCCACACGGGCGCTCGACGCCTCGTGCGGTCAGGTGCAATAGGTGATGACGGCCCGGTCGCGCGGTATCTCCGACAGGTGTTTGTCCACCTCGTCAGCGGGCACGCGGACTGCCCCCGGCAGCTTAGTGTCGGCCTCGCCCCACGCCTGCGGGTTGCGCGTGTCCACGAAGGTGAACTGCTCGCCCCGCGCCATCCGTTCCTTAATTTCCTCCGCCGTAACTCTGGTCGCCTCCATGATTAACTACCTCCCTCGGTGTGGCCGGTATTTATCCGAAAGACGAAGGCGTGCCGGGCACATGACCCGGCACGCCTTCATCCGCCTCAGTGTTTGTGTTCGCTCTCGGTGGGCAGCCCCGCCTCGATCCAGTCAGACTTGCCGCCGGCGTAATCTTTAACCTTCGTGTACCCAAGCGCCGCCAGTTCACGGGCGACGTTCTCGGAGGCGTGTCACGTGGGACTCGCACAATAGACGATGATCTCCGCGCCCTTGTCCGGCAGCAGCCGGGATGCCAACTCTTTCACGCGGTCGGGCGGCAGGTTGAGCGCGCCCGGCAGGTGCGCGTGCTGGTAAGCGACCTCCTGAAGCGTCTCGACGAGCGTGAAGGCTTCGCTGCTGTCGATCTTCGCCTTCAACTCGTCTCTCGATATAGTGTCCAACATCTTCGCCATCCTCGACCGGCGCAAACTACCGGCTTGAGATTGCAATCTGAAACAAGATGATGCTTGCCGACCGTCTATCTTAGCACCGTTCTCTTCAGGGGAAACAATTAGGTAACCGAGAATAAGCGCCATGCGCCGTGCGCTTCCGAACTCACACTACCTCTGTCGCCGAACGCAATGCCCGCACCAGATACGAGGTCTTTGACCGTGTTTGAGGCGAGCACCTCGCCGGCAGCCGCCTCGGCCGACACTCGCTTGGCTGTCTCGACCGCCGCGCCGCTGACATCATCACCCCGCACGTCACAGAGTCCTGTATGCAACCCGGCTTTAACCTCCGCGCCTAGACGCCGCGCGGCGTCACGGATAGCGCAGGCACAGCGGATGGCACGCACTGGCCCGTCGAACGTCGCCACAAAGCCGCCCTCCCGTGCATCATGTGCGCGCCCCTTAAACCACTCGGCCTCTCTCTTGGCGAGCGTGTGAAAACGCTTCAGCAACTCTTGCCGCTGGCCTGTCTCCTCTCCGGCTGCGCTCGGCGCTGGGCCAACTATGTCTGCGGCCAGCACGGTCGCCAGCACGCTGTCTGAGTCCTGCAAGTTACGGGTGCTCCGAATAAAGTTCTCGACTTCGTCTATGACTGCGTCCTGATCGCCGACGAAGAGGAGATGATCTTTGCCGGGCAGTTCGACGAATTTTGCGCCAAGGATGTGCGCGGCGATGTAGCGCCCTTCTTCGACTTTCGAGTCCAGATCGCCCGTCCGGTGGAGGACGAGCGTGGGTACGCGAATGGCAGGCAGGACGTGGCGCACGTCTATCAACGTATTCATCCGCGCGAGCGCCAGTGCCGCGCGCGGACTCGCGCTCCGCCGCTGATAACTCGCCCACCATTGGCGGAAGCGTTCGTCGTGTGCCATGCTCGGCGCGAGGTCTTCGACGCCGATGGGGCCGCCCCACTCGTGCTCGATGGCGTCGTAGAACTTCTGCCGCTCGTCCGGCGTCGGGGCCCACGGGTAATCCGGCGACCAGACGCGACTGGCGAAGACGCCGAACGTAATCAGCGCGACCGTGCGTTCCGGGTAAGTGGCAGCGAACAGCAATGCCATGCTGCCGCCCTCGGACATGCCGAACACCACGGCGCGCTCCGAGCCGACGGCCTCCATCACCGCCCGCACGTCGTCCATGCGCTGCTCCAGCGTCGGCAGGTCGGTCGTCTGATCTGAGAGACCCGTCCCGCGCTTGTCGAAAAGAATCAAACGAGAGAAAGAGGCCAAGCGCCGGTAGAAACGTGCGAGCGACGGCTCCTCCCAGCCGTACTCAAGGTGTGTGACCCAGCCCGGCACATAGACTAGATCGACCGGCCCGTCGCCCAACACCTGATAAGCGATGTTGATGTCCCCACTTTTAGCATAGCGAGTCTCCGGGCGCAGATCGGCAGTGTCTCTCGCCCTTGGTGTTTGTGCGGATGCGGCATCATGCAGGATTTCCGTTTGCATGCCGGCGCCGTGTGGGGCAGAACCGATCAACCTTGTCGGCGAGTCCTCGGCGGAAGCTGCGTCACGGACGAGTTGTGTGCCGTCCGCCCGGCAGAAGCCCAGCGTCTCGTCGGCGTAAGCGCGTTGGCATGTGGGGCAGCGTTTCATGTGGGCGAGGGGACTGATGATCCAATTTTTATTCTTACCCAGCAGAGCGCGCCGAAGCGGCAGCCGCTTGCTGCCGCGCATGGTCTCGTACACCTCTAGCTTCCATTAACAACTCTAGCGAAAACCGCAAAGGCTCAATCCTACTTAACGCGACTTTTCTTCCGCTTCAGAAAATCGATCAGCACGAACTGGGTGAGGTTGCCCGGCGTGGCGAAGTAGGCCTTGCCGCTTGTCATCTGGGTCATCTGTTTGACGAACTCAACGAGGTAGTAATCGGATGCGAGCATGAACGTATTGATCATCACGCCGGCCTTGCGGCACGCCTGTACCTCTTTGAATGTCTCTGCCATCACGAGCGGGTCGTTGCCCATCGAGTTCTTGTAGAGCCGCCGCGCGGCCGTTGTCGCCGTCGCCGACCGGCGCGTCTCGCCGCGCAAGGCACTGACCGCGCTTGCACCGTCGATGAAGCACGCGGTCGGCTTGCCGTCCGTCACCATCACGATCTGTTTCATTTCCTTGCGCTGCGCCTGCAAGAGCCGGCGCGCAAGTCTGAGGCCCTCGGCTGTGTTCGTATGAAAGGGGCCGACCTGCGTCGTCGCAAGTTTCGCCAACGGCAACTCTTCGGCGTCGTCGTGGAAGAGCACGATCTTCAGAGAGTCGCCGGGATACTGCGTGCGGATCAGATGCGCGAGCGCCAGCGCCACTTTTTTCGCGGGCGTGAAGCGATCCTCGCCGTAGAGGATCATCGAGTGCGAGCAGTCGAGCATGACAACGGTCGCGCATGACGATTGATAATCGCACTGATGCACGTGCAGATCGCCGTACTCAAGGTTGAGCGGCACGCTTAAGCCTTCGCGCTTGATCGCCGATAGCAGCGTCGTATTCACATCCAGATTGATCGTATCACCGAACTCATAAGGCTTCGAGACCTGCGCCGCTTCCACACCCGTCGCCAAGTGCGGCGTATCGTGGCGGCCGACCGAACTTTTGCCGAAACTGCCGAGCAGGTTCCTGAGCGTCTTGTAGCCGAGAAAATCCAACCCCTTCTCTGTCACTTCAAACTTGACGTTGCGCGGCAGCGGCTCGTCCACTTTGCCGCGCCCGCCACGCTGCCCTTGCCGGCGCGGCTGCTCGCTCGGCTGCTCCTCGCGCAGATTCAAGTAGCCCTCTTCGACAAGGCGCTCGATCAACTGATTCAACAACTCTTCGAGTTGCGACCCTTTAAACCGCCCCTCGTTCTCCGCCA
This sequence comes from Pyrinomonadaceae bacterium, assembly GCA_045807745.1. Taxonomy (GTDB): domain Bacteria; phylum Acidobacteriota; class Blastocatellia; order Pyrinomonadales; family Pyrinomonadaceae; genus QHXQ01. The sequence continues at coordinate 10,519 of JBJMGT010000021.1, read as the reverse complement.
ACATCTCGCGCACGTCCTGCTCGTCCAACTCGCCCAACTCCAACAAGGCTTGCAAGAGCGCCTGCCTCAACGCATCGAGCGACGTGTCCTGTTCGCGCCGCTGCCGCGTCCAGTAGTAATCGTCGTCATAGCCCGACTGTAGGAGCGAATCCTGCAACGCCTCCATCAAATCGCCGAGGCTCACGCCCGACACGTCAAAGCCCTTGAATCTGGAATAGCGGATGAACTTCATTTACTTCTTCCCCGTCGGTTCTGGAACTTGTAGGTCACGGCAGATTTTGCGCGCGAGGAATTCATTAATTTCACGATGCCTCGGCACAGTAGATGATCTTTGCGCCGCACGGTTCACATAGACCGAGTGATTACTACCCTCACGAAAGAACTCGCAGCCGTGTTGTTCCAGATGTCTAACCAGATCAATTCGTTTCATAGCAAGCCCGACTTTACTACATCATAAAAAGTAGGGCTTGTGGAAATTTGGTAAAGTTACTTAAATGTTGAACGCAAAAGAATTGTTTTCCACAGCCTCCTTGAATTTCTGTGCAGGCACGGAAATTGTAAGGGGGGGACTTCTATGAACTTAAATAGCGAGCCGCTCACGAATGACTTCACCGCCCTTGATTGCCTCCTGAGCCAACTCACGATTTGCTTCCAAAACAAGACCCACAGCCTCAGTTAGGTTTTTGCGTGCCTCTTCCAACGTTGTGCCCTGAGTATTAGCGCCGGGTAGTTCTTCAACAAACGCAATATAGCCTTCGGGAACTTTCAGGTAAACGGCATTCAGAGTTAAATCCATAGCTCACCTCCTAACTGTATCGCCCTGTCTCCGTCAGGTCATCATAGATCATGCCGCGGCGATCTTTCTTGGCTTTGGTGGCGGCGGTGTAGCCGCCTTCTTCGTTGCGGCTGATCTTGTTCTGGGCGTAGAGACCTTCGAGGACAAACTCGCAAGCCGCGACGAGTTGTGCTTCGTCCGTGCGTTTGAAGTCGAAGGGGATGGTGACGGTGTCGAGTAGTTCCGGCACGGCCTCAAGCAGCGTGACGCACTCGGCGGCCGAGGCTGTGTCGGCGAGGCGCAGCGTGTTGCCTTCGTCGAACCAGCGGACGGTGCGGGCGAAGTCTATGCCGACGAAGTAGCCTTCGAAGATTTCACCGGCGGCGCGTTTGATGAGGTCGCGCGCGATCTTGGGCGCACCGATCTGTTCGCCCTCGTATTCGAGTTCCATCTTGCCCGTCATCGACGGCGCGGCGGCGTATACGTCGGAGATACGCGGCACAATGTCCGTCTCATTGGTCAGGAGCGCGCGGCGCTCGGCGTTTGAGACGAGCGACTCCATGACCGTGATCGGCAAACGCTGCGAGACGCCCGAGCGCTTGTCCACGCGGTTGTCGTCGCGCGCCTCAAAGGCGATCTGCTCGACCAACTCGCGCAAGAAATCCGGCACGCGCAGAGTCCCGTCGATGCCGTCGCGTTTCGTCCAAGCTTCCTGCTGCGTGATCTCGACGCCGAGTTGCACGTCGGCCGGGTAGTGCGTCGAGACTTCAGCGCCGATGCGGTCTTTCAAGGGCGTGATGATCTTGCCGCGCGCCGTGTAGTCTTCGGGGTTGGCGGAGAAGACGAGCATGACATCTAGCGGCAGCCGCACGGGATAGCCTTTGATCTGCACGTCGCCCTCTTGCATGATATTGAAGAGACCGACCTGTATCTTGCCCGCGAGATCGGGCAGTTCGTTGATGGCGAAGATGCCACGATTGGCACGGGGCAGGAGGCCATAGTGAATGGTCAACTCGTCGCTTAAGAGATGCCCGCCCTTGGCCGCTTTGATCGGGTCGACGTCGCCGATGATGTCGGCGACGGTCACGTCGGGCGTGGCCAGTTTTTCGACGAAGCGCGCGTCGCGCCCGACCCACGCAATCGGCGTCTCATCATTCATCTCAGCGATCAGTTGCCGCCCATGCGCGCTGATGGGGCGGAAGGGATCGTCGTTGATCTCTGAGCCGGCGATGACGGGGATTTGCTCGTCGAGCAGGCTGGTCAGTTGCCGGATGATGCGGCTCTTGGCCTGCCCGCGCAGACCCAACAGGATCAGATTGTGGCGCGCGAGAATGGCGTTCACGATCTGCGGCACGACCGTCTCGTCGTAGCCGACGATGCCGGGAAAGATGCGCGCGCCATCGCGCAGTTTCGTGATCAGATTCGCGCGCAGTTCATCTTTGACCGCCCGCCCGCGGTAGTCGCTTCGTTTCAACTCGCCCAGTGTCTTCGCTTGTGTCATTGCTTATAACCCGATCCTTGTTGTGGATTAGTGCGCTCAACTAACAACTCTCAATTAGCTCGCGCGCGCTCAACTCGCGGCGGCGTTCGCGTCGTTGCTGACATAACTGCCGTCGGGCCTGTGCGTGATGAGGCCATCTTCCATCAGCTTCTGCAAGTGCGCCAAGACGGCGCGCGCGGCCCAGTCGTGCAGTTTCGGCGCGACATCCGTGTAGACCTGCGCGACTATCTCGGCCGGCGTGCCCGCGCCCGCCTGCACGGCGCGCAGAATGTTTGCTTCGCGGGCCAAGCGATGCGCGATGTACTCGTCGATCTTCGCGGCGGCGTTCCCGACCGGCGGGCCGTGGCCGCCGAAGAGAACTTTGATGTCCGAGAGCAGCGTCTTGTAACGCGCGAGCGTGGCGAGGTAATCACGCATGTTGCCTTCCGGTGGATCGATTAAGACCGAGCCGAGACCGAGAATGTTATCGCCGCACAGAAGCGCACCCGTGCGTGCTTCATAAAAACTGAGATGCCCGCGCGTGTGCCCCGGCGTGTGCATAGCGCGCAAAGATAACGGCGGCTCACCCGGCAATTCAATCATATCGTCATCTGCAATGAAGCGATCAACTTGAATCGTGTCGGCAAGCATCTCGGCCGTCAAGCGATGTGCGGCGACAAGCACGCCGAGTTGCGCCCGCAGTGCGTTCGTGCCGGCGACGTGATCCGGATGGTGATGCGTCAAGATGATCTCGCGCACGCTGCGCCCTTCAGCGCGCAACTCAGCAATGCACGCGGCCAGCACTGCTTGCTCTTCCTCGTAAGGCGAGCCGGGATCGATGATGACGAGTTCGCGCTGGCCCAAGATGTAAGCGTTGGTGTGCGTCGCGGGCGGCTTCGTCGGCGTGCGCAAAGGAAAGCAGATGAAGCCGGGCAGAAATTCTATCTGCCGCACGGCCGCGCGGTGCGCCTGCGGCACGTTGAGGAGGCGCGCGACGAGATCATCAGTCAGCCCGGCGGCGAGCGTCTTGACCGCGTGCAGCACGGGCGGTGCGACGAGCAGTTCGCTGCGCAGCCAACGTGCATATGCTGCGCCCGCGTCCGTCCATTCGCCGTGCGCGAACTCAACAGTGCGGATGCGCGGTTCTTGCTTGCGCGGACAGTGGACTAGGAAGAACCACGTGTCGAAGCGGCGCGGACTAAAAGGCGGCGTGACCCAGCGCCCGGCGAAGGTGAAATCGCGCGCGTCCAAATGTAGCCCATAGTGCGCGAGCAGCGCGGGGAACGACATGCGCCCGGAGACCAGATCGTCGAGCAGAGATTCCAGTTGTCCCTTCGTCAATGACTCAGCGCCGCGCGCGACCAGTACGCCCGTCTCTTCAAACAACTCGCGGGCGGCGCAACTGATCAGCGCGGCCGTTTCCGCGGCCGCGCAATTAGCAACGCGCGTCGTCGCGTCCTCCGCGTCACGCTGCCCGCCGGGAAAGGCGTAGAAGCCAGCGAGAAAAGCCATGCGGTCGCTGCGCCGCGCCCAGTACACTTGGGCCGCGCCGTTATCGTCAGCTTCAGTTGCGCGCACGAGGATGACGGCCGCCGCATCCTTTGGGACGGCGTCGAGCGGGCGCGGCGCAGCGGGTTTCGTCTGCGCGTTGGTTTCTTTTAAGACCATCTGCTCTTGTGTGGGCGGCGCGGCGCAAACCTGTTGTGGTGCTGCAAGATTTCGGTGCTCGTTCGGGAGTATAGGCAGTATAACACTAACGGCGGGCCGACGGCGCGAGCCGGAACTATGCGGGCGAATATGCTGAGCGAGCGTGCTATACTGCGCGGCGCAATAGAACGGACCCGCGGGCGGAGTAGCACGACGAATGAGATTGAGCCTCGCCTCTTGACCCCCACTGGTCTGGTCGCTCCTGCTGTGGGGTTCTCTTCACCTTGCGACCACGAGAGGAGTTAAGCATATGAAAATCCTTGGTGCTCTGGCCCCTGCGTGGATGATCATCATCGGTGCGCTGATGATTATCCCATATAACGGCGGCGTCATCGTGGAGTGCATCGCCTGCGGACTGCTCGTCACCAGAATCCTCGGCGTGATTTCGATCCTGATCGGTGTGGGGGCGTTGGCCGGGCGGCGCGGGACGGGCGCTGGTTAAGCAGTAACAAAGTCGGGACTAACCTGCAAAACGAGGTGACAGGCTTGGCCTGTCACCTCGTTTCTGTTTCAACTTAGCGCGCGCGTTACGCGCGCGGGCGCACGGTCACGAAGATCGTCGCGGCCTGACCGCGTGCGACGCGCGTGACGAGCAGGAGCGCGGGGCGCGCGCCGGAGCGTGCGAGTGCGCCGCTTACGTCCGTCGCCGAGCGCACGGGTTGACGATTGATCTGTTCAATCACGTCGCCGCGCTGGAGACCTGCCTCGGCGGCGGGGCCGGCCGGATCGATCTCCGAGACGACCACGCCCTGCTTGCCCGCCGGCAGACTGAGTTGCCGCGCGATGTCCGCCGTGAGCGGTTCAACGGTGACACCGAGTTTGCCGGTGCTTGTGCCGCCACCACTGTTGCCGTCGCCTGCGTTCTCGTCGCCGCGCTCGGTCGGCGGTTTGAACTCGCCGAGTCTGGCCGTGACCTGTTGCTCGCGCCCGTCGCGCACGACCGTCAAGGTTACGTCCGCATCGGGCGCGGTGCTGGCAATGCGATTGCGCAGAGAGTTGCTGTCGTTCACGGGCTGACCGTTGAGCGCCACGATCACGTCGCCTTGCTTAAGGCCGGCGCGCTCGCCCGCGCTGCCCGGCTGGACTGAGCCGACGATGACGCCGCGCACGTCCTTCATGTCGAGACTCTGCGCGATGTCCGAAGTCACGGTCTGCACGATGACGCCCAATTGGCCGCGCCGCACCTTGCCCGACTTGATCAGTTGATCCATCACGCCGCGCGCCATGTTCGAGGGGATGGCAAAGCCGATGCCGATTGAGCCGCCCGACGGGCTAAGGATTTGCGAGTTGATGCCGACCAACTCGCCGTTCGTGTTGACGAGCGCGCCGCCCGAGTTGCCTTGATTGATCGGCGCGTCCGTTTGGATGAAGTCCTCGAAGTTGCCGTCGCCGACGCCGGTCGCGCGCCCCTTGGCACTGACGATGCCGGCCGTGACGGTCTGATCGAGACCGAGCGGATTGCCGATAGCCAAGACCACATCGCCGACGCGCGCGCGGTCGGAATCGCCGAGCGTCAAGACCGGCAGACTCGTCGCGTTGATCTTCAAGACGGCCAGATCGCTCGGCGGATCAGAGCCGACGACTTTCGCATCAAGCGTGCGCCGGTCGGACAGATCGACTTTGATGTTCTCCGCGCCGTCAACGACGTGATGATTCGTCAGGATATAACCATCGGCGGTGACGATGACGCCGGAGCCTAAGCCGCGTTCGATCTGCGGCTGCTGTTGCTGCGGCATGCGGTCGCCGAAGAACTGCCGGAAGAACGGATCGTCCATGAACGGATGCTGCTGCGCGGCGCGTGTGCGGCGCTCGGAGCGCACGGTCACGACCGCAGGCGCAACGCGCGCCACCACGTCGGCGTAAGAACTTTGCGCCGCGCCGGCCGGCAGACTCGTCGCGTTGACGGGCGGCAGCACGGAGTTCGTGCTCGTCACATCGGTCGCGCTCGAACTCACGCGGCTGCAACCCATGACGGTCACAAGCGCGACCAGCAACAGTGCCAGCCGCGCGCTTCTGTCCCGCAACGGGCGGGGAAAACGATTAGTTGATAGTTCGTAATTCATCTTTCTCACCTCTGTTCGTAAAAACTGTCAGTGGTCAGTCGTCCATCGTCAATTGTTTTTTGTTACGTTAGTTATCAAGCGCAGTTCCAGCCGCTTACTCACGCAGCAAAAACAACGGACAACTGACCACTGACAACGGACAAATTCATTATTGCCACACCCGGCGATAGAGCTTGACCATTTCGCCCCACGCCTCGTCGGTCGCTTTGGGGTCAAAGCGCGCCCCTTCGTCGCGCATGAAGGCGTGCTCGGCGTCGTACAAACGGACTGCAAACTTCGTGCCCGCGCGTTGCAGTTCAGTCTCAATCAACGCGCGCCCGTCTTCAGGCACGTGCGGGTCGCGCGCGCCCCAGACGAGCAACAGTTCACCCTTTATGTCTGCGGCGCGTGCGAGCGAGCCAGCGTCCGCGTCGCGGCCGAGTTTGCCGTTATGGATGCCCGTGCCGTAGCAGCAGACGGTCGCTTGCACGTCCTCGTTGAACGCCGCACGGAAGGCCAGATGGCCACCGATGCAGAAGCCCCCGACGCCGAGTTGACCAACTCCGACGTGCGAGTGCGCCGCGAGGTAATCGAGCACCCCGCGCGCCGTCTCGTCAAACTCTGCGACCGTTGTGTTAGATGCGCCGCTCAAGCCCCTCGTGCGCCCGTCGTCGTCGAACGGAATGACCGTGCCCGCCGGCTCGATGCGGTGATAAATCTCCGGCGCGGCGACGACGAAACCGTAGCCCGCGAGCCTGACAGAGGCGCGCAGCATCGGCCCCGTCAACTGAAAGATGTCCGAGTAAAACAGAATGCCCGGATAACGTCCTTCAGCATGCGGCTGCGCGATGAACGTCCGCGCTGGCGGCGCGTCGGCTACGGGGATGTTCACATACTCAGTTGTGACGATCACGGCTGTCCTCCAATGCGATGTGGCTTAACATTAAGAGCAGAGGTTAGAGGTCAGAGGTCAGAGGTCAGAGGTCAGTAAGAGTCGAACTTCTTTTACTGATCGTCTGACCTCTGACCTCTGACCTCTGCTTTATTCCTGCCAACGGAAGCGTTCGCCATCGCCGCCTTGCCACGGGTTGCCGCGCATGTGGTAGCCGCCCTCTTCCCAGAAGCCGGCGCGGTCTTCGGCGAGGAAGCTGAGACCTTTGAGCCACTTGGCGGATTTCCAGGCGTAGAGCTGCGGGATGATGAGCCGGACGGGGCCGCCGTGTTCGGGCGGGATAGGTTGCCCATCATGCGCCCACGCGACGAGCGAATCTTCCGCGAGAAAATATTCGATGGGCAGATTCGTCGTCCAGCCGTAATCGTAAGCGGATGCGACGACGAACTTCGCTTCCGGTTTGACGCCGACGATGCGTGCCAACTCGCGCGTCGCAATGCCGCCCCACACGTTATCGAGCCGCGACCAACGCGTCACGCAATGAAAGTCTGCATAGACTTTCACCGCCGGCAACTGCATGAACTCATCAAGCGACCACGCCTGCGGCTTTTCAACCAAGCCGTCAACCGCAAAGCGCCATGTGGCGAGATCGATCTCCGGCGTGCCGTGTGCATCAAGGACAGGCCACTTGCGCGTGCGCGTCTGACCGGGCGGCACGCGGTTCGTGCGCCGCGTGTCCGGACTGATGATCACGTCGCCACCCGCCAAACTTTCGGCCGGGCGCGGGTCTTCCTTCTGATAATCAGGATCGTTGAACAAGCCGCTCAGGAAACTCAAACCGGATAACCTCCAAAGACAGTGACAAGCGACAAGTTAAAAACGTGTGCTTGTCACTTGTTACTTGTTACTCGTCACTGTTTCTTTCCCGCCCGCTCCGCCAGACGTAGCAACTCTTCCGGCATCCACTTGCCGACGCCCTTCTCGGTCTGGCCGCGGATGCCGACCGAGCGGTCGTGCCAGTCGTTGTCCGTCGCGCCGATGGGGCCGCGCTCACTTTCGTAACGCTCGGTCTGCTCCAGACTGAGCGCGATGCCGGCGGCGACTTCGGCCCAATCTTCCGTCTGTATGCCGCGCCGCACGAGCGAGAGACCGGCCGACCAATCCTCTTCGGGCGCGCGCGCGTCCTGTTCGGGGATCGCCAGCCGTTCGAGCGCCGGAAAAGGCGCGCCCTTGTACTCGCGCACAAGCTGCGCCCGCAAATCTTTCAACGCCAACTCGGGGCGCTCGCGCCTGATCGCTTGCGCGCGCCGGAAGATGTCCGCCACGCTCGGTTGCTCTCGTTCAGCCATCGCTCTTAGCCTCACTCTCGGTTGCAGGTGTACTCGTCATCCGCCAGAAACTGATCTCGACGGGCGCGGCGAGCAAGCCTTCGCTCAGCGCGTCGAACTCGTCTAGGTAGGGCATCGCGGCGTGCGCGTCGAGCGCCGCGCGGCTCGTCCAATTTTCGTAGAACATGAACTTGGTCGGGTCAACGGCCGACTGATGCAGATCGTAATTGAGACAACCTGCCTCGGCGCGCGACGGCGCAACGAGCGCGAGCAAGAGCCGCCGCACCTCCGTCTCCTTGCCCGCCCGCGCACGCACGCGCGCCAGCACCGTCACACGCTCGTCCATTGTCTTGCCCCGGCCGTGAAAATCGTTTGGCTTAACTTACACGCCCGCCACTTAAATCTCAACTTATCTGGCGCGCACTGTTGCGCTCAGCATACGTCGTTATGTTATCGTTTGGCGCTCATCCACGTGCAACGTCGACGAGGGAGAAACTTACCCGTGTCAGAAATGATCTCAATCGAGCCGACCACGCAACACACGGACATGCCGGCGGGTAAGCCTGTCTGCCCGGTGTGCGGGCGCGAAGCGGCGGACGGGCTGGTCTCGTTCCACGACTTGGCGGAGGAATTGCGTGGGCTGGTGGCGGCGAATGCGCCGGGCGGTGCGCTCGTCTCGACGCTCTGCCCGCGCTGTGTGGAATTGTTTCAACGCGCGCTCGTGCAGTTGCGCGAGGATGCGGCCGTCTTTGCGCAGGACGGGCGCGTGTTGCCGACGCCGCTCAGGCTCGGTGCGGACGAACGCTTTACGGGGCGCGGCGTGACCATAGCCTTTCTCGATTCCGGTTTCTACGCGCATCCTGATCTCACCCAACCGACCAATCGCATCCGCGCCTATCACTCGATTATCCGAAATGACGCGACGACGCTCGACACGCCGGCCGGCGCGAGTTGGCACGGCATGATGACTTCGGTCGTCGCCGCCGGCAACGGCATACTGTCGCAAGGTTTCTATCGCAGCATCGCGCCTGACGCCGAGGTGGTGCTCGTCAAGCTCGCCAAGGGCGGGCGCATCTCCGAGCAAAAGATCAGACGCGGGCTGGAGTGGGTCTTACAACATCGTGCCGAGTACAACATACGCATCGTCAACATCTCGGCGGGCGGCGACAACGAGTCGTCTTATCTGGACAACGCGCTGTGCAAGACGGTCGAGCGCGCGGTGCGCGAAGGCTTGATCATCGTGTGCGCGGCCGGCAACGCCGGCCTTGAACCGGGACATCCGGTCTTGCCGCCCGCGAGCGCACCCGCCGCCATCACGGTCGGTGGGTTGGATGATCAAAACTCACTCGACCGCGCGCGGCGCGGGATGTATCGCTCGTCCTACGGCCCGACCTTTGACGGTTTGCAGAAACCGGAACTGATCGCGCCCGGCATCTGGGTGCCCGCGCCGATCCTGCCGCACACGCCCACGGCCAAAGAGGCCGAACTCTACGCCACGCTCGACCGCGCGCCCGACAACGAGTTGCGCGAGTTGATCGCACGCCACGCCAAGACGGATCGCGATCTGAAAGATGCGCGCGACATGCCCATCCCGCTTCTGCGCCATCTCATCACCGTCAAGTTGCGCGAGGGCGACGTGATCACGGAGCACTACAAGTATGTGGACGGCACGTCGTTCGCCGCGCCCATCGTCTCGTCGATCATCGCCTGCATGCTCGAAGCCAATCCGCACTTAACGCCGCAGCAGGTCAAACGCATTTTGATCGACACGGCGGAGCGGCTGCCCGGCATAGAGATCGACCGGCAGGGTTGGGGCGTCGTCGCGCCGCGCCGCGCCGTCGAGTTCGCGCTCTATCTGCGCTCGCCGGCCGTCTAACAGCAGGCTCTCAAGCTAACTGAAACTAAGACCCGACCAGCCCCGAACGATCACTGATCGTTCGGGGCTGGTCGGGTTGATGGGCTGACGTTGGCTGAGCGTCTATGGCAAGTCCGGTTGCTTCGCCTCTGTTTGCGAGTCGGGGTGCTTTAGCCCTGATTGTGAGTCAGGACGTTTATTCCCTGATTTGCTGTTGATCGTCGGTGGGTTGGTCTGCGCTTCGACGTTGATGAAGAAGCGAAACGCCCCGGCCTGCTGCACCCCCAACAGGAAGCGCAGGTTGACTGACGCGCCCGCCGCAAGGGGCGTCGCCAGTGTGACCGTGCCCGCCGACAACGTCGAGTTGAACCCGCCGCCGTTCGGCTGACTCGGCGGCTGCTCCAACGTCGTCCCGCGGATAATGATCGTGCCGCCGTTGG
>JBJMGT010000020.1:0-44949 GCA_045807745.1 Pyrinomonadaceae bacterium | reverse complement strand
TACACGTTCAGCTTCGAGCCGAAGCCGCCGCCGACTTCAGGCGTGATGACGCGCAGCTTGTTTTCGGGAATGCCGATCATAATCGCAAGCTGCGTGCGGAGCAGATGCGGAATCTGCGTCGAAGACCAGACGGTCAGTTCCTCTTCGCCCGGCAGGTAACGCGCCAGCACACCGCGCGGCTCCATTGCTACGGGCGCGAGCCGCTGATTGATGATGCGTTGCTTGATGACATGATCCGAGCCGGCGAGCGCGGCCTCGATATCGCCTTCGCCGGCTGTCAATTTATAAGCGACGTTGCTACCGAACTGTTCGTGTATGACCGCGCCGCCGTCTGCCGCCGCCGCGACCGCATCGACGACGGCGGGCAGTTCGTCATAATCGACCGCGACGAGGTCGAGCGCATCGCGCGCGGTGTAAGGGTCTGTGGCCACAACGGCTACAATTGGATGACCGACGAAATAGACTTTATCCTGCGCCAGCACGCGATGATCCGGCACTTTCAGATCGGGCAGATTGCCGGCACACGGCACAGGCCCAATCCGCGCCACATCGCGCCCCGTGTAAACCGCGACCACACCCGGCGCTTGCAGAGCTGCGCTCGTGTCCACATTCGTCAAACGCGCGTGCGCGTAGATCGAACGCACGAACGCGACGTGCAGCGTGTCCGGCAACCTGATGTCGTCCACGTAATGCGCCAGCCCTTTAATCAAGCGCGGGTCTTCCGTGCGCTTCACTCTCTGCCCGACGTATTTTTGCGCCATAGAATCTCCGAAAAACAGTCTAGAGAGTCCGGAGAGTCTGGAGAGTCTAGCGAGTCAAAGGCAAGCGAGTTGCTCAGTCCTTATGACTCTCCAGACTCTCTGGACTCTCTAGACTCACGACTTCTTAGCAGCGTACTCGACAGCTTCGACGATGTGCTGATAGCCAGTGCAGCGGCAGAGATTGCCTTCGAGGCCGTGACGAATCTCTGCGCGCGAGGGACTTGAGTTGCGTTCAAGCAATTGTGCGGCGGTCATGATCATACCGGGCGTGCAATAGCCGCATTGGAGACCGTGACATTCCCAGAAGCCCTGTTGGACGGGGTGGAGTTTGCCGTCCTGTGCCAGCCCTTCAATGGTCGTGATGTTTGCGCCATCGGCTTGCACGGCGAACATTGTGCAGGATTTAACGGCCTGCCCGTCGAGGTTGACGGTGCACGCGCCACAGAGCGATGTCTCGCAGCCGACGTGTGTACCGGTCAAGTTCAGCACGTCGCGCAGGTAGTGTACGAGCAGCAGGCGCGGCTCGACCTCGTGTCTGTGCTCAGTGCCGTTGACGTTAATCGTGATGGCTCTCTTCATCTGGCCTAGACCTCACTTGCATGAAAGGATCAACTCTGTGCACCCGCGCGCCCACCGCGCGCATTGATCGAATAACAGGAAAAATAGAACTGTGCTTTGGCCGCTGCTTCTAAGCCATATCGCAGTGAATGTCAATAGGCGAGAGTAAGGATGATTGATGAACGCTGAACGATGAATGAAGAGCAATGGCATTAATTCATCGTTCAGCGTTCATCAATCATCCTTGTCCTTCATCCTTGCTCTTCCCGCGTGCGTTGTGCGACATTAGCCGCCCACACGTTTGAGCCATTCGCTAAATTGGAGGACGAACATCTTGCCGCAGAGTCGCAAGCGCCAGACGGGGAAGCGCAAAGGGCGCAGGGGTCTGTACGCGCAACAGCCGGCGGCCCGCAAGGGGGCGAACCGCAGCTCACGCCTCAGCGCCATTGTCTTGATCGCCGCGCTCGGTCTCGCCGGGCTTGCTTACCTGTTCCTGCGCGGCAATACGACGGGCGGCGGCAACGAAGTGAAGACCGCATCGGGCCTGCGCTACGTCGATGAGGTCGAAGGCACAGGCCCCAGTCCGCAGCCGGGGCAGACCGTGTCTGTCCATTACACGGGCACACTGGAGAGCGGCGTGAAGTTCGACAGCTCGCGCGACCCCGGCAAGCAGCCGCTTGAGTTTGTCCTCGGTGGTGGAAGCATGATCAAAGGCTTTGATGAGGGCGTGCGCGGCATGAAAATAGGCGGCAAGCGTAAACTGATCATTCCCCCCAGCCTCGGTTATGGCCCTGCGGGCCGACCGCCATCCATCCCCGGCAATGCCACGCTCATCTTCGAGCTCGAGTTAATGGGCATCAAGTGAGTGGGTGCTATCGCGCATGCTTCTGTCGCTGCAAACAATTGAGCGCTTGCGCCGCCGCGCTGTCTAGTTCGAGCAGGTGCTCGGCGGCGCGGTTGCTGAAATAGTTGTAGACCCAGACGGCCGGCACAGCGACACCGACGCCCAGCGCCGTCGTCAAGAGTGCTTCGGCAAGCCCACCTGAAACTGCACCGACTCCTGCGCACTCCGCGTTCTTCATGCCGGTGAATGCCGAGATGATGCCGAACACCGTGCCGAACAGACCGACGAATGGCGCGGTCGAACCGATAGTCGCCAGCGCGCCCAACCCGCGCCCTAACTCGACCCGCCGCGATGTGTGCGTGCGTTGCCACGCAAGTTGTGCACGGTCTATGTCGACAGCCAACGCGACCTCGCCGCGCTGATCGGCTGGCGCTAAATGCAAACCCGCGCGGACGACCGGCGCGAGCGTCGCACCTTCGTGCCGCAGGCAGAGTTCCGAAGCGGCGGCGAGGTCGCCCGCTTGCAGCATGCGCAAGAGCGGCATTGCGATCCGGCGCGTGCGACGGCCCGTAACAGCGAGCCGCAGTCCACGTTCAATGGCGATAATCCACACAGTCGCGCCCATCACCAGCAGCGTAAACACGACCGTAAGCATCACCGGGCCGATGTTTTTAATCATTTCGCTATTATTGTATGCAATGGCCGTCCCGCCGTTCGACAATTCGTAACCATTGGCGGCGAACGTCTCGACGGGCTGCGCACTCTGCGTGGCAATAGCCGCATGTGGAGTTTGATTCGTTGCCACTGTCGGATTGACCTCGCTCTGATGCATACGCGCTGGCGGGAATGCGATGGCAGCGGCGAAGCAAAGCAACAGTGCGGCGGCGCGCGGCAGATATTTTTTACAGCGCATAACTCTAGTACCTCACAACGATGGGTCAGCGCGGCGTGCATGCAGCCATGAATGAACACGCGCGCCGCTCAAGCTGATTGTCCGTTTAGACAACGCGCCTGCTAACTCTGTTCCGAAATAACCGACTTGCTGCGTGGCTCGATGCCGGCCGCGTTGCTACGTAAAACAGCCGGCGGCTGTTATCATGTGGACATAATCCCTCAAGAGTAGTCCCCGTCGGTCACATCTTGTCGAGAGAGGTGCAAATAGCCATGCGTGTGTTAAGAGTAAGAATCGTCGTTGCGTCCTGTTTGCTGTTGCTGTCGTGTCTGGTGCTCGTGTCTACGCGTCAGGGCAGTGCGGCGCACCCAGAGGCTGGGGCGCAGCAGGCGCAGCCGGTCGTTAAGGCGACGCCGGTCGCTGATATACACGGGTTCGATCCCGCCAATCTTGATCGGGAGGGCAGCGCTTGTCAGGACTTCAATCAATTCGCCAACGGCGGCTGGATCGAGCGCCATCCTGTGCCGCCGGCGTTCGCGCGCTGGGGCAAGTTTGAGGAGTTGCGCGAGAAGAATCAGAACGTGCTCCACGACATCCTAGAGGCCGCTGCGCACAACAAGAAGGTGCGGCGCGGCAGCACGGAGCAGAAGGTGGGCGACTACTACGCGGCCTGCATGGACGAGCCGCAGGTCGAGTCGGCGGGCGTCAAACCGCTTGAGCCTGAGTTTCAACGCGTCGCGGCGATCAAGGACGTGCGTGGCTTGCAGGATCAGATCGCGCGCATGCACAGTCTGGGGCTAGGCTCGCTGTTTCGCTTTAGCTCGGCGCAGGACTTTAAGAACTCGCAAGCCGTGATCGCGCAAGTCGCGCAAGGCGGCATCTCGCTGCCCGACCGCGACTACTACACGAAGGACGACGACCGCTCTAAGCAGATTCGCGACGAATACGCCAAGCACGTGGCCAAGATGTTCGAGTTGGCGGGCGACACGGGCGAAGCGGCGGGCCATGAAGCGCAGACCGTCCTTGAGATCGAGCGGAAACTCGCCGCCGCGTCGAAGACGCGGGCCGAGCGCCGCGACCCGGCTGCGAACTACAACAAAATGTCGGTTGCGGCGCTGAACGCTTTAACGCCGCACTTCGAATGGTCGCAGTACTTGAGCCAGCGCGGGTTGGGCAGCGTGCAGGAGATCAACGTCGCGCAGCCCGACTTTCTCAAAGCAGTAGACAAGTTGCTCACGAGCGTGCCGCTCGAAGACTGGCGCGTGTATCTGCGCTGGCACTTGCTCAACTCTAGCGCGCCGCTGCTGTCGTCGGCGTTCGTGCAGGAGGATTTCAACTTCAACGGGCGCGTCATGACGGGCGCGAAAGAGATGTTGCCGCGTTGGAAGCGTTGCGTCGCGGGCACTGATCAGGCGCTCGGCGAGGCGCTCGGCGAGTTCTACGTGAAGAAGGCGTTCACACCGCAGACCAGAGCGCGGGCGCAAATGATGGTCAGGAATTTAATCGCCGCACTGCGCCAAGACCTCTCGACCATCAACTGGATGAGCGACGAGACGCGCCAACGCGCCATCGCCAAGCTCGACGCCTATCTGCGCAAGATTGGTTATCCGGACAAGTGGCGCAACTACGAAGCGCTGGATGTCAGTCGCGGCGCTTACATCGAGAACGTGCGCAAGGCGAGCGAGTTCGAGATCAAGCGCAACCTAGGGCATATCGGTAAGCCCGTGGATCGCACCGAGTGGGGCATGACGCCGCCGACCGTGAACGCTTACTATAACCCGTCGATGAACGAGATCGTCTTTCCCGCCGGCATCATGCAGCCGCCGTTCTTCGATCCGCTCGCCGACGATGCGATCAACTATGGCGGCATGGGCGCGGTGATCGGGCACGAGATGACGCACGGCTTCGACGATCAAGGCGCGCGTTTCGATGCGTCCGGCAACTTGGTCGATTGGTGGACGCCCGCCGACTTCAAGAATTTTAAGGAGCGGACGGATTGCGTCGTGCATCAGTTCGACAGCTTCGAGGCCGAGCCGGGTTTGCACCTGAACGGCAAACTCGTGGTGGGTGAAAGCGTGGCCGATCTGGGCGGGTTGACTGTGGCCTACGCGGCGTTCAAACAGGCGCAAGGGAACAAGCCGGATAAGACGATTGACGGGTTCACGCCGGAGCAGCGTTTCTTCCTCGCGTGGGCGCAGGTCTGGGCGGGCGGCATCCGACCGGAGTATGCGCGCCAACTCGTGGTCACCGATCCGCACCCGCTCGCGCGCTTCCGCGTGAACGGGCCACTGTCGAACATGCCGCAGTTCGCCGCCGCCTTCCAGTGCAAGGCGGGCGACCCGATGGTGCGCCCCGCCGACAAGCGTTGTCAGATTTGGTGAGCAGCAAAGGATGAAGGATGAAGGATGAAAGAAAGCTCTCAACGTTGAGCCGTTCTATTCATCCTTCATCCTTCTTTGGCGTAGTGCGCGACGAGTGTTTCCAGCATGAGTTGATCTTCAATCGTCACGTCTTGAAATTGGAGGCCGAAGCCGACGCTGGGCATGTGATAGCGGACTTCGCCTTGCAGCAGTCGCTCTTCCGGCAGTGATAGGCGCACGTAGACGGTTTGCCCGGCCTCGACTGCTTCATCCGTCTGGACGAAGCAACCACCGACGCTGACACTCGTCACTCGCGCCTGTAGCGGGCAAGCTGCGCTGAACCCCCAATCGATGTATAGCGAAACACGGACACGCGGGTATCTGCGGCGGTCGGACAACTTTCCCCCTGTCTCGGCCTACAGGTTAAATACTAACGTGCCGCGCACGCGAACTCGGTCACATCTCGTGCGGCCGGTTGATGAGGACGGCGCTTGCACGGCCCAAGAAAAAAATGAAGTCTGCCTAACGACACGTTATAATCCTCCGCGCATGAAAAGTAAAATCCCGCTCCCCCATCCACGCCGCTGGCTGCTCGGTTGTGTCTACAGTCTGCTGGTCTGTGCCTGTTCGTCCGCACCGTCCGCGAACGTTGCGCCGGCCCCGACCGTCACGCCCGATCCCGCCCTGCTGCAACAAGCTGACACAAACTATACAGAACGCGCCGACCTCGAACGCGTGCGCGCAGGTCTCGCGTTGCTGCGCCGTGCACGCGCCGTTGCGCCGTTCAACGGCGATGCGGCGTGGCGCATGGCCCGGCTTGATTACACGTTGGGCGATCAGTCGAAGGACGAGAAGGAACGCGAGGCGGCATTCCGCGAGGGTATAGAGGCGGGCGAGGTGGCCGTGCGCGGCGCGCCGACCAAACCCGAAAGCCACTTCTGGCTCGGCGCGAACTACGGCGGCTTCGCCGAGACGCAAGGGGCGCTCGCCGGTCTGAGCTACGCCGACAAACTCCGCCACGAGATGGTGGCGGCGCAGAAACTCGACGCAGGCTTTCAAGGCGGCAGCACCTATATGGTGTTGGGGCGGCTCGACCTCGAACTACCCGAATGGCTGGGCGGTGACCGTCAGCGGGCGCAAGCGACGCTTGAACAGGGGCTGCAATATGGGCCGCAGAACTCGCTGTTGCGCCTGGAACTGGCCAAAGCCTACCTCGCCAACAAGCGCGTGGATGAGGCGCGCAAACAGTTAAACTTCATCCTGACGATGACGCCCCACCCCTATTTCCTGCCCGAACACGACGAGTGCGTGACCGAAGCGCGGGAATTATTGAAGAAACATTTCTAACGCCGTTCGATTGCGGAATATGAATTTCAGATTGCGGATTAGAGAAGCTGTCTTTAATTCGCAATCCAAAATTCATATTCCGCAATCTGCCTCAAGTCTGCCTCAAGAATTTCTCAACCAGCCTGTCTATCCTGTACCCGTGCCCAATTAAGGATTTTGCGGCGTGGGGGTTGGCCCGTCCGTCCGGCGCGGAGGGGTCAAGCCGGGAACGGCCTTTGAAAAGGAGACAGGCTCATGAGAAGTCAGCATGTTAATCGAACTGCGTTGCGTGTGTTGCTCGTCGCCGCGCTTTGTGCTTTCGTCGTCTGCCTGATTGGCCCGCGCGCGTCGCGGGGCGCGAACCCGGCCAGCGGCAGCATCACGCTCGTCAACACGGAGACGAATCCCGTCACCTATTCGGCGGGGCCGTTCGTCGTCCCGAACCCGACCGGGCTGGTCGGCTTAAAGTGCAACCCCACAGTGCCCTGCGATGATTATTTCCTGACGGTCAACATCCCAGACACTTATGTGGACACGCACGAGGTGCGCGTGCGCTTCAGTTGGACAAGTCCGGGTGCGGACTTCGACATCGTGGTCTATAAGAACAACCGCATCTTCGGCCAAGCCGGCTCGTCCTCGATGCCGGAATACATCGTGCTGCCGGCCAAGCAAGCGAGCTATGTGCTCCGCTCCGTGCCGTTCAATCCGAATGGCAGCACGCTGAACGTAAAAATCTGGGTCGCACCAAAACCACAGGCCCGCCCGGCCGGGCAAGGGCCTGCGCCGACCTTCCAGAACTACGCCGCACCCGCAGGGCTGGGCGACTCATCGGGCGAGCCATCCATCGGCGCGAATTGGCGGACGGGCAACGTGTTATTCGATGCGGAGCTGGAGACGTTCCGCGTGACCTTCAATGACACGGTCACGCCCGCAACTGCAACTTGGGTTAATGTCAGCCCGAACACGTCCGTCACGTCGCTCGACCCGATCCTGTTTACGGATCATGAGACGGGGCGCACCATCGTCTCGCAACTCTCCGGCACGACCAGCCTCTCGTCCTATTCCGATGACGACGGCGCAACGTGGACGCCGAACGAGGGCGGCGGGATGACTTCCGGCGTCGATCATCAGACGGTCGGGGGCGGCCCCTTCGCCGCGCCACTGACGGTGCGCACAAACGCATACCCGCACGCCGTCTATTACTGCTCGCAACAACTCTACACCGCCTTCTGCGCACTGAGTCCCGATGGCGGCTTGACCTACGGCCCGACCGTGCCGCTCTATACGGACGAGTGTGGCGGCATACACGGGCACGTGAAGGTTGCGCCCGACGGCACGGTCTATGTGCCGAACCACAATTGCGGCGAAAATCAGGGCGTGGCTGTGTCGGAAAACAACGGCGTGTCGTGGGCTGTGCGTAAGGTCGTGGATAACGATGTGACCTCAAGTCTCAACGACAGCGTGCCGAGCGATTGGGACCCGTCAGTTGGCATCGCCAGCGATGGCACGGTCTATTTTGGTTATAAGGCCGGCGGCGAAGCGCATGTGGCCGTCTCGCATGACAAGGGCATGACTTGGATCAATGACACAGCCGTCGCGCCGGGGCTTGTGCGCAACACGGCGTTCCCGGCCGTGACTGCGGGCGATGGCAATCGCGCCGCGTTCGCCTTCCTCGGCACGAATGTGCCGGGCGGCGAGCCTTCGGCCGTGTGGTATCTCTACGTGGCGGTGACGTACGACGGCGGGCAGTCGTGGACGACAGTCAACGCGACGCCCAACGATCCCGTCCAGCGCGGCACGATCTGTTCCGGGGGCTTGGGCTGTGCCGGCGACCGCAACCTGCTCGATTTCATCGACGCGACTGTGGACAGAGATGGACGCATCCTCGTCGGCTATGCCGATGGCTGCATCACGGCGCAGTGCATCGCGGGCGTGAAGCCCGACGGCTCGCCTGCGCCGAACGACGGCAAGAAGAAAGCGACTATCGCGCGCCAGTCCGGCGGGCCGCGGCTCATCATCGGCGAGGGGGTCATAGAAATAAGCGCCAACGTGCGCAAGCCACTGGCGGGGCTTTGATAAATTGGCGCAGAACTGGCAAGGTTAGCGGCCGTCCCACGACGGCCGCTATTATTTTGTCCTACAGATGATCGCCTAGGCCAATGCGCACAGACAGCGATAACGAAAACAGCACGGGTCGTTGGCGCGCGCTCGCCTTGCTGGCGCTCGCGGAACTGCTGGGCATGTCGTTGTGGTTCAGCGCGGCGGCGGTCGTCCCCGTCTTACAACATGAATGGCAACTCGACGCGACGCGGGCCGGCTGGCTCACGCTCGCAGTGCAGTTGGGTTTTGTTGCGGGCACACTCACGAGCGCGCTCATCAATCTGCCGGACATCATCAGCACGCGGAGACTATTCGCCGCCGCGGCCCTCGTCGGCGCAATCACGAACGCGCTCTTCGGTCTCTACGCCCACGATCTACAGACGGGCCTCGTGTTGCGCTTTCTGACAGGCGCAGCCTTAGCGGGCGTCTATCCGCCGGGCATGAAGCTGATGGCGACGTGGTTTCGGCGCGGGCGCGGCATGGCGCTCGGCGTGCTCGTCGGCGCATTGACGCTCGGCAAAGCTTCGCCCTATCTCGTCAACGCGGTCGGCAGCGCGCACTGGCGCGTGAACGTACTGTTCGTCTCCGCGCTGGCCGTCGTCGGTGGTTTGATCGTGCTCCTGTTTGTGGGCGACGGCCCCTACGCGCAGCCGGTCGCGCCATTCGACTTTGCGCAAGTCAAGAACGTCTTTCGCAATCGCGGCGTGCGGCTCGCGAACTTCGGCTACTTCGGCCACATGTGGGAGTTGTACGCGATGTGGACGTGGACGCCCGTGATGCTGCGCGCGAGTCTGCAAGGGCGTAACCCGGCACTGGCTGAAGTGGCGGCGTTTCTCGTGATCGGCGCGGGCGCACTGGGTTGTGTGGTGGGCGGGCTGCTGGCGGATCGCATCGGGCGCACGGTCGAGACGAGTTGGGCTATGGGCATTAGCGGCACATGTTGTCTGCTCGTCGGTTTCCTGTTTCAATCACACCCGGCGGCGCTGCTCGCGCTCATGATCATTTGGGGCGCATCGGTCGTGGCCGATTCGGCGCAGTTCTCAAGCTGCGTAACTGAGTTGGGCGATCCGAAATACATCGGCACGGCCCTAACGCTGCAAACCTGTCTCGGCTTTCTCTTGACCATCGCCTCGATCAATCTCATCCCACTACTCGTCGCCCACATCGGCTGGCGCTACGCCTTCGCCGCGCTCGCGCCGGGGCCGTTCCTAGGTATCTACGCGATGCTGCGCCTGCGCCGTTTGCCCGAAGCCGTCAAGATCGCGCAAGGACGGCGCTGAGACCATAGCCGACGAACTGATCGTTATAGTGAGAGGATGGAACTCTTCACAGACAGGGCAAAATGTTTATAGTCGAGTAATCGAGTATAAATTCTTACGCAACCTTGCAAGAAAATTTACTATTGACAGCGGCGCGGCTATTTACCATTCGGGGAGGAAGTCGGCGCGGGCGTCGGCGGTCGCATTGAAGAAGTTCGGAGAGTCGTCAGCAATAGTGCGGCGTTATGTTGTCGCTGAAAGGCGCTCGGAACATAACGAGCATTATAGAACGCCCGTATCCACCGACTTGCGCCCCTTGCCCCCGCTCACACGTACTTTGACAACTGAACGTGCGACCCGACCGCGACGCAGACCTGCTCACAGCAGTGCGTGACCGCGTTCGACGCGCAGTACTGGACGGGCAGCGCGTGGGCGACCGTGCCGGGCGGGAGTGTGACGAATAATAACAAAGTCTGGCGCAAGGTCACGTGCCCGGCGATTAGGACGAGTAAGCTCAGGGTGGGACTTTTTCGCCTACCTTACCCATGTCCCAAGCTCCGTAATGTAAAGAGCGTTTTGCGATTTCGGCCTTGAAGATAATCTTTGCAACGCAACCATCCCGTCAACCGTCTCCACTATGAACAGGACTGAGCGCAATCAGGTATCGCCGCCCCGCCCCCTCGCTGTAATACTTTGGCCCGCTTGTTAGCTCGATCAGAAACGCCCGGTCGCTGCTGCTGCCGTGACAAAGACGAAATCGCCTTGCCCCGCGAGTTGCTTCACGTCCGGCTGTTCGTTGGCCTCGGCCGGCACAATGGTTATGACGAGCATGCGCGTCTGCGGGCGCAGGGCGCGCAACTGTTCGGGCGTGCCGAGCCGACTTGCGCTGTGGAAGCTGCCGTTAACGTGCAAGATGAGCGCATGCTTTTGTTTGTGCAACTGCATGGCCAGCGAGTGGGCCATGGTCGCATCGCGAAGCGCTTGAGCGTCGAGTAGAAACGGGTTGCCGTGCGCGCCTGGCCCCTGCATGCCGCCCGTCATCACCTCTTTGAACTTCGCGGCGTAAGCTGTAGAGGGCGCACCGTAGGGCAGCGGCGCAAGCCACGCTAGCGCGGGCGGCGATAAAACTTTGAGCGCATCGCGGCCGAGCCGCCCGACGCGATTCACGTAACGCTCCGGCGCGTTGGCTGCGACCACGGGCAGCTTGTGTGCGTTGGCGAACTCAACGAGCGGGCGATAGTCGGTCTGATAATTGTTCCACGGGCGACTGGCCGCGAGGAAGTGGCGCTCTTGAATCAGCCCGGCCAGATATTCGTCGAGCACGGTTTGGACGTCGCGCTCAAACATCTCCATCGAGAGCACGAGCGGGCGCGCGTTCGCCGACGGCGCGAGCCGCGCAAACGTGGCTTGCAATAACTGCAACTCGATCTGGTGCGCCCCCGGATCGTTGTGTATCTCACCGACGAAGACAACCTCGCTATCAACAGCGGCATTGAGCACCTGTTCGAGCGTGGCCGGTTGGCCCGTCGCATCGTAAATTCGATAGCTCGCGGCGGCGCTCGGCGGCACGGTCTGCGCGCTGGCCGCAAGCGGCAGCAGAGCGAGCGCGAGTGCGAGGATGCAAAGCCTGAAGATGTGTTTCATCTGTTCACCTGTGCGGGCGGAATGGTGGCGGCGATTGTAACTGATTTTGAAAGCGCGTTTAATAAGCGAGCATGACGAAGCTGCCGATTGATGCACTGCTCGCGGAGATCGTCGCGGCCCTACGGGGCGCGCCGAATCTAGTCATCGAAGCGCCGCCCGGTGCGGGCAAGACGACGCGCGTGCCGGCGGCCCTGTTAGACGCGGGTCTCACGGGCGACGGTGAGGTTTGGGTGCTTGAGCCGCGCCGTTTGGCGACGCGCATGGCCGCGCGGCGCGTGGCCGAGGAACGTGGTGAACAGGTCGGCGCGACGGTCGGTTATCAAGTGCGCTTCGAGGATGTCTCCAGCGCGCGGACGCGGCTGCGGTTTTTAACTGAAGGCGTCTTCACGCGTCGTCTGTTGGCCGAGCCGCAACTCAAGCGCGTCGGCGCGGTCGTGCTCGACGAGTTTCACGAGCGACATCTGCAATCCGATCTCGCATTGGCGCTGCTCCGCAAATTGCAGCGCGAGACGCGGCCCGATCTCAAACTCATCGTGATGTCCGCGACGCTTGAGGCCGCGCCGGTCGCACGCTTTCTCGACGACTGTCCGATGCTGCGTTCCGCAGGTCGCCGCTTCGACGTTGAGATCGCGCATCTCACATGCCCCGACGAACGGCCGTTAGCGGTTCAAGTTACTGCTGCTGTGGAGCGGCTGTTAACCGACGGACTAGCGGGCGATGTGCTCGTCTTTCTGCCGGGCGCGGCTGAGATCAGGCGCGCGCAGGAGGCGTGCGCGGAGTTGGCCGCGCAACACGATCTGTTGGTGCTGCCACTGCACGGAGAACTGTCAGCCGCCGAACAGGATCGCGTGGTGCAACCTGCCGACAGACGAAAGTTGATCCTGTCCACCAACGTCGCGGAAAGCTCTGTGACGATTGACGGCGTGGTCGCGGTGATCGATTCAGGGTTGGCGCGCATCGCCGGCCATTCGCCCTGGTCCGGTTTGCCGACGTTACAAGTGGCGCGCATCAGTCAGGCGGCCGCAAAACAACGTGCGGGGCGCGCGGGCCGGACGCAGCCCGGTCGATGTCTGCGGCTCTACACCGCGCAGGATTACGCCGCGCGCCCAGAGCACGAAGCGCCCGAAGTCCAACGGCTTGATCTCGCAGACGCGGCGCTTGAACTGCACGCCGCTGGTATCAATGAGTTGGGCGACTTCAACTGGTTTGCCGCGCCGCCCGCGCCGGCCCTCGCGGCGGCTGACGTGCTGCTCGCGCAACTTGGTGCGCTCACAACAGAGGGGCGTATCTCCGAACTCGGCCACTCGATGTTACGGCTGCCACTGCATCCGCGCCTCGCGCGGCTTGTGCTCGAAGCGGAGGCGCGCGGCGTCGGCGTGGCCGGCTGCCTCATCGCGACGCTCATCAGCGAGCGCGACATACGCGCCCCGCAACTCTTCAACACTCGGGCCACTAACACCAGAGAGGCGACGACGCATGGCGCATCCGATCTGCTCGAACGCTACGACTTATTCGTCGCAGCAGAGCAAGCAAACTTCGCGCCCGCGCGGCTGCATGCGCTCGAGCTTGAACCGGGCGCGGTGCGCGCCGTCGAGCGCGTCTGGCGACAACTGCAACGCGTGGTCGCAACGGTCAACAGGGCAGAGCAGCGAGCGGTCGGCGCAACTGCGCATCATGTGCGCCGTAGAACGTTAACGGATGATGAAGAACCGGCGCTGCTGATCGCGATTCTGACCGGCTATCCGGATCGTGTGGCGCGCCGGCGGGCCGGTGCAGCAAGCAGTGCAGCGACCGGCGCGGAGTTGTTGTTCGCGGGTGGTGGCTCGGCCGTGCTCGCGCCTGAGAGTGTCGTGCGTCAAGCGGACTTTCTTGTCGCGGTCGAAGCCGAAGAGCGGCGCGAAACGGGCCGGGCGGGCGGGCGCGGCAGCAGGACGCGTGTGCGACTGGCGAGCGCGATTGAGCCTGACTGGTTGCTCGATCTTTTCCCTGAGAGCGTGACCGAGAAGACCGAGTTGACGTGGAACGCACAAGCCCAGCGCGTGGAAGGCGTCAGCCGCCTACTCTACGATCAACTCGTCCTGACGGAGAGCCGCACGGTCAAGGTAGATGAAGACAAGGCCGCTGAAATGTTGTCTGCGGCGGCCCTCGCGGTTGGTTGGCGCACGTTCGTCGAACCGGACAGCGTCGAGCGTTTCCTTGCGCGTGTCGAATTCATCGCGCGCACGTTTCCCGAAGCCGACATGCCCACGCTGACGGAAGAGGACGTGAGCGCGAGTCTCGTGCAACTCGCCGCCGGGCGGCGGAGTTTCAAAGAGTTGCGCGCCGCCGCAGGGCGCGGCGAGTTGGTTGAACTGTTGCGCCGTCGTCTGAGTCATGAACAGACGCGGCTGTTGGCCAGTGCTGCGCCGGAACGTGTGGCGCTGGCCGGCGGCCGGCAAGTGCGCGTCAACTACGAGCGCGAGCGGCCGCCGTGGATCGCTTCGCGGCTGCAAGATTTCTTTCGCATGCGCGAAGGGCCGCGCATCGCCGGTGGCCGCGTCGCATTGGTGTTGCACTTGCTCGCGCCGAGCCAGCGCCCTGTACAGGTGACAACCGATCTCGCCGGATTCTGGGCGCGGCATTACGCGCAGGTGCGGCGTGAACTCGCGCGCCGCTATCCGCGCCACGCGTGGCCTGAGAACCCGCTCGCATAAGCAGCGAAGCTTTCGGCCCAACTTTATATCCGCCCGTTCGCGCTTCCCGGCTTGTTGCCACAGGCGCACTCGTACTAAGCTGCCCCGCGCAGCAACAAACTTACAAACAGGAGAACAAGCATGTCAGAAGAGGTACGCTCTTCAGGCCACGTCGAAGAGCCAGAGACGCACAACTCCGGGTTGATCCTTTCAATCGATCCCGTGCAGACACACACACCGCTCAGCGCCAAAGAGGGCGACAACATCGATAGCGACACGGACGGCACGGACACGACCGGCGACGCGGGCGACAGCGATACCACCGATGGCGGCGATAGCGACGGCACAGATGCGAGCGACGCCGACGGCACCGACACGGCGGTCGATACGGATGGCACGGACAAACTCGTCGATGCCGACAGCACGGACGCGGGCGCTGATGCCGATGGCTCGGACGCGACCAAAGACGCGGACGGGCGCGACTAACGGACGCGGGCGGCGCAATGGCGGACGCGGGCCACGATCAACTCGCACAACTCGTCGGGCCGCATCGGGTCGAGGAGTTCATCGCGCAAACGTGGGGGCGCGCGCACCAGCACATAGCAGGCCAGCCGGGCCGGTTCGCACACCTGCTGCCGTGGGCGCAGTTGAACACGATCCTGCGCCAGCACCGGCTGGACTTCCCGCGTCTGCGTCTGGCCCGCGACGGGAGCAACCTGCCCGCGTCCGTTTATCTGCGCCACGTCCGCAGCGGCCGCCGGGGGAGCACCATCCCGCGCCTGCTCGCGCCGGAGTTGACGGCACAACTTAAACAGGGTGCGACGCTCGTGCTCGATGCGGTGGACGAACTCTGCGCGCCGCTCGAAGAGTTGGCCGTCAATTTAGAACGCTTCTTTCACGAACGCGTGCAGATCAACGCTTACGCCGGCTGGCGCACCTCACGCGGGTTCGATCTGCACTGGGACGACCACGACGTTTTCATCCTGCAAGTCGCCGGGCGCAAAAACTGGCGCGTCTACGGCATGACGCGCCCTTATCCTTTGGTTGATGATGTCGAGCCGGCGCAGAAGCCCACGCACGAACCCCTGTGGGCCGGCACGCTCACGGACGGCGACCTACTCTACATCCCGCGCGGCTGGTGGCACGTCGCGCTCCCGCTCGACGAGCCGACGCTCCACCTGACCGTCGGCATACACAATCGCACCGGTCTCGATCTCTTGCGCTGGCTCGCAGAACGTCTGCGCACGTCTGAGACAGTGCGGCAAGACCTGCCACGCTTCGCAGATCGGAGCGACCAGCGCGCGCATGCCGTACGACTGCGCGCCGAGTTGCTGGCCGCATGCGATGAAGAATTGCTCGCCCGCTATTTCGCTGAACAGGATGAGTTGGCCGCGCCGCGCCCACAGCTTGGGCTGCCGTGGAGCGCTATGCCGGGTGCGCCGCCGCTTGCGGATGAGACGCGAGTGCGGCTGCTTGCGCCGCGCCCGCTCGACTTCAAAACGGCGGGCGGCGTCTGTGAATTCGTCTGCCATAAAAAACGTTGGCGCTTGGCGGAAGACGCCCTGCTCGTCCTGCGCCCGCTCGCAGCGGGACGGGCCTGCACGGTGGCCGAGTTGTGCGCCGCCGCGCGTGCGCGACTGGATGAGCACACAGTGCGCACCTTCTTAAGGGAGTTGATCGAGTGCGGGCTGATCGCAGTGGTTACAGTTTGATCGTTAAAGTATGAGTCAGAAAATTTTTTACTGTTCCGAGTTATCACACCAACGAGGTGAGCCGCCTTACGGCACTGCTTCGGTCGGCGACGTATGGCTGCTGATCGAATATCCGTATTGGTGGACTAAAAACGCTTTCGCCGATAGCGCCATCTCGATGGAGGTTAAAGCGCATTTGACCGCCGCGCTGGCAGACATCCCGCGCGCGCGCCTGCTCGTCATCAAACAGGAGCGCCCGCGCCGGCCGCAACTCAAATTCTTCGTCGTCCGCGCACGCGAGCGCGCGCCGTTCGTGGCCCAGTTCACGTTTGCAGCATACGAGGAGTTATTGCAACTCGACATAAAACACGCGGCGGCGGGCCGTATCCGCCGCGCGGGCACTATGACCGCCGCGCCGCTCTATCTGATCTGCACGCACGGGCGGCGCGACAAGTGCTGCGCGAAATTCGGCTATCCGCTCTACAAGACGCTGCGCGCGGCGGGCGCAAACGTCTGGCAGTCGTCGCACGTGGGCGGCGACCGCTTTGCCGCCAACCTGATCTGTTTCCCGCATGGCCTCTTCTACGCGCACGTAACCGAACGGGACGCGCTGACGATCATCAGCGCCTATGGTGAGCGGCGCATGGTGCTCGACAAGTATCGCGGGCGCGCCTGCTACGGCCATGCGGTGCAGGCCGCTGAGTACTTCATCAGGGCGGAGTCGGGGCTGACGCAGCTCGACGACGTGCGGCTCGTCGGCCGCACACGCATCGCCGAGCACAGTTGGCGCGTTGAGTTCGCCGCGCCGCAATTAGGGCGCATCTATGAGACGGTGGTCAGCAGCCGCGTGTCGGCCTTCCATCAATTGCTCACCTGTACTGCGACAGCAGAAAAAAGCGTCGAGCAGTTCGGTCTCGACGACTATCGCGTGACCAGCGACCACGCACTCACGCCCGTCTGAGATTACATCCGGCCACGTCAGATGTTGGTGTACAATCTGATGGTCATGAGGCCGCTGTGTTACGTCCCGGTTGTAAGTTTTAATCGTTCGCCGAAAGAAGTTCCCCCATGCGTTGTCCTCTTGCTCACACATCACTCCAACTAAAGGTCGCGCTCGTTGTCGGCCTCATCTTTTCATTGACCGCACCGGCCCGGCCACAGACGCACACAAGCCAACAGACGGGCACTGAAGCGGAGGGCAATGTCACGACGTTGTTGCCGGGCCAAACAATTGCGGGCGAGTTAAAGGGTGGGGCGCAGCGCCAGTTTCAACTGACGGCTGACGCGAAGCAGTACTTGAGCGTGCGCGTCGTACAGCAGGGCATTGATCTAGTCGTGACTCTATCCGATCCAATGGGCCGGCAATTGCTTGCAGTCTCACGCCAGAGCGACACGCTTGTACCTGAGCCGATCGCCGCCGTCACTGCTGGCGCGGGCGTTTACCGTTTGACCGTGCGCGCGCGCGCGAAAGACGCGCCCGCCGGTCGCTACGAGTTACAGCTTGAAGAGTTGCGCGCGGCGACGACGCAGGACCCGGATCGCATCGTGGCGGCGGGCGCGAACGCGCGGGGCGCACAGTTGCAGTACGGCGCGGGGACGACGGATGCGCTGCGCCGTGCGCTCACGGAGTATGAAACGGCCTACAAGGCTTGGCGCGCAGCGGGCGAGTCGAAAGAAGTGGCGCGCACGCTCGGCAATATCGGCGCGGCGTATAGCGCGCTGGGCGATTGGCATTACGCGATCAATAGCTATCAGGGTGAAGTCGATCTGCTGCACACGCTCGGCGCGACCAAGCAAGAAGCGGGCGTCGCCGAAAATATCGGCTGGCTTTACTACCACGAGACGCACAACAAGCTACAAGCCCTCGACTATCTCGACCGCGCACTCAAACTTTATGAAGCATCGGGCGCGCGCGGGAGCGCGGCCCGCGCGGGCAACATGATCGGCATGATCTATAACGATCTGAGCAAGACCGCCGATGAGCAGCGGTTGGCGCTGCCTTACTTCACAAACGCCCTCGCTACTGAACGCGAGCTGCGCAACCCTTACGCGGAGGGCGACGCGCTCAGCAACCTAATGACCGCATGGAAGAACTTGCAGCGCCCGGAAGCGGCCATCTTCTACGGCAAGCAGGCGGTCAACGTCTACCAGTCTTTGCGGACGCGCTTTAAAGATTTAGCATTAGAGCAGGACACGCAACAGACTTTCCTCCACGCCAAGTCCGAGACCTATCGCACACTCGCCGATCTGTTGATCACCGAGGGGCGCTTGCCCGAAGCCCAACAAGTGCTCGACATGCTCAAAGAGGAGGAGTACTCCGAGCTACTGTTGCGCGGCGGCAGCGACGCGGGCGTTGGCGGCCGCACCAATCCCGCACCCATGACGGCGGAAGAGACCGAGTGGCAGAAACGTTACGAAGAGATCGCGGCGCAGGTGACGCGGCGCGGGCGCGAGCGCAGCGACCTGCTCAACAAGACAGCGCGCACGGCGGCCGACGAGCAACGACTCAGCCAACTCGAAGCCGATTTGACGATTGCGCATCAAGCGTTCGAGAAGTTTCTGGATCGCATGGCGAACGAGTTGGGCGAGACAAAACAGGCGGCGCGTGTGAAGACGCTGCGCGAGGCTGAAGGGTTGGCGGAAGATTTGCGCGAGTTGGGCGCGGGCGCGGTCGCACTCTACACACTGGTGGGCGCGGACAAGTATCGCATCATTCTCATCACGCCCGATGTTGAGCGCGCCTACGAGTATCCAATCACAGGCGCGGACTTGGCACGCAAGGTCGCGGCCTTCCGCGAAGTCTTACAAGACCCGCACAGCGACCCGCGCCCGCTCGCGCAGGAGCTTTACAAGATCATCCTCGGCCCCGTGGCCAAGGATTTGGTGGACGCGAAAGCGCAGACCTTGATGTGGTCGCTGGACGGCGTGTTGCGCTACGTGCCGATGGCGACACTTCATGACGGGCGACAATATCTGGTCGAGCAATACCGCAATGAAATATTCACCCCGGCGAGCCATGCGCGGCTGAAGGATCAACCGGCGGCGAAATGGCAGGGCTTGGGCTTTGGCGTGTCGAAAGCGCAGACGGGCTTTAACGCGCTACCCGCCGTGCCGCAGGAACTGCACGCGATCTTCCGCGATGATACGGGCGCGCCCGGAACAACGCCCGGCGTGCTGCCCGGTAAGATCATGCTGGACGATGCTTTCACGATTGATGCGCTGCGGACGGCCTTGCGCCAGCGTTATCCGTTGGTGCACATCGCGAGCCACTTCGCTTTCCGGCCGGGCAATGAGACCGAGTCGTTCCTATTGCTCGGCGACGGCTCGCACCTCTCGCTCGCGCAGATCAAGGGCGAGTCGAACCTCTTCGGCGGTGTGGAGTTGTTAACGCTCTCGGCGTGTGACACCGCCTCGGGCGGCGCGGGCGCGGACGGGCGCGAGATCGACGGGCTGGGCATGGTGGCGCAGAGACAGGGCGCGAAGGCCGTCATCGCCACCTTGTGGCCCGTCGCAGATGCGAGCACACAACTATTGATGCGCAAGTTCTACGAAATTCGCGATGCCAAAGCAGGCACGCTCAAAGTCGAGGCTTTGCGGCAAGCTCAACTCGCGCTCCTATACGGAACGAACACAACAGTCACGTCTGACAATCGCAGTCGTGGTCTCACAGACGAGTTGAATCGCGGCTTGAAGGCTGGTCAGAGACAAGCCGAGGCGGGCCAAAGCAGATCAAACTACGCCCACCCTTTCTTCTGGGCCCCGTTCACGCTCATCGGCAACTGGAAGTAAGTAACAGGACGATGACGCCAGTCTAATCTTACGCCGTCACCGCCGCGTGTAGCTCGCGAAAGAGTTGCGCCAGCGCCTCGGCGCGATAGTGTGCGTTGAGACCGCTGGGATTCGGGAGCACCCAAAGCGCGGTCGGCCCGATCATTTCAGCTTGCAAACCGAGTTGCGCTTTCGGCCGGTTGAAGGCTGTGCGATAAGCGCCGATGCCGAGCACGGCGAGGAAGCGCGGCCGATAGCGCCGCACCTTCGCGCTCAGTCGCCGACCGCCGGCGACGATCTCTGCTGTCGTTAACTCGTCGGCCGTGGCTGTGGCGCGCGCAACAAAGTTGGTGATGCCATAGCCGCCATTAAGCAGTTCGCGTTCTTCGTGTGGATAGAGCAGGCGCGGGCTGAAGCCACCGGCGTAGAGGGCGGGCCAGAAGCGATTGCCGGGGCGCGCGAAGTGAAAGCCGGTCGCGCCGGAATAAAGACCGGGGTTGATGCCGCAAAAGAGCACACGCAAATTCGGCGCGATCAAATCGCGCACGGTCTTGCCGGCCGCCGCAGCGATCTCATCTTTCGTTGGTTTGTGCGGTAATGTCATCTGATATTGTTGTGCGCTATTGTTGGTGCGTTGGCACGACGCATTTTAACAAATGCTTGGCGGTTTGCCCCATGCGCACTATCGTGGCGCGCGAACGCCGCAATCGTTATGCTGCATTGCATCCGCCGCGCCTTGTGTAATGCGCGTGCGGGATCGGTATAATCGGCCCAATGGATTACGTCATCCTCATACTGGCGCTGGCCGTGACGAGCTTTGCCGCGGTCCAGTTCTGCTATCTGATGTTTTTGCAGGCGGCGAATCGCCAGCAGCAACGGCGTATCGCCGAGTTGGAACGCGAAGTTATTGCGCTGCGCCGCGCGGTCCGCGCAGAGTCCGCCGGTGCTGCGGCCGAGACGGATGAAGTCTGGGCCGAGGTGATTGACGACAGCGCGAGTTTATAGTTTGAAGCAGCGGAGAGGGAATAATGAGCAGCAGATCAATCGTTAAGCTAGTGCGGCTCGTCTTGATCGCGTGTCTCTTAGTGCCGGCCGGCGGCGCGCAGAGAAGAAGAGGCCGGATAACTAAGGCCGCTAATGATCAATCGCTGGCGGCCAAGATTCGCCGCTTCGCGCCCACCGTCGTGACGGCGGACACCGCGCGGCTCGCACCGCGCGACCGGCAGGCGCTCACTAAGATCATCACCGCCGCCGCTTACATGGACCCGCTATTCTTGCGGCAGGTGTGGCGCGGCAACCCCGCGCTCAAAGCGCAACTCGCACGCGACACAACAGTGCAGGGGCGCGAGCGGCTGCACTACTTCAACATCAACGCCGGCCCCTGGTCGCGGCTTGACAGCGAAGAGCCGTTCATCGCGGGCGTGCCGCCCAAGCCGCTGCAAGCGGCTTTCTACCCCGCAGACATGACCAAGGAAGAGTTCAACAATTGGGTGCAGGGCTTATCTGAGCCAGAGCGCGAGCACGCGAACGGCTTCTTCTACGTCATCAAACGCGACGGCGGTCAACTAAAGACCGTGCCCTACAGTGAAGAGTATCGGGAGTTTCTCGCACCGGCCGCGCGCCTCTTGAACGAAGCGGCGCAGTTGACGACAAATCGCACATTGAAAAATTTCTTAACCAAGCGCGCCGCCGCGTTCGCGTCGAATGATTATTACGACAGCGATGTGGCGTGGATGGATTTGGACGCGCCAATTGAAGTGACCATCGGGCCATACGAGACCTACGAGGACGGGCTGTTCAACTATAAGGCCGCGTTCGAGGCGTTCGTCACGCTGCGCGATGAGGCCGAGAGCCAGAAGCTCAAGCGCTTCAGCCAATACCTACAAGAGTTGGAAGATCATCTGCCGATTGACACCGGCTATCGCAATCCGAAACTCGGCGCGGCTTCGCCCATTCGCGTGGTCAACGAAGTGTTTGCGTCCGGCGACGGCAATCGCGGCGTGCAGACCGCAGCCTTCAACCTGCCGAATGACGAGCGCGTCGTGAAAGAGAAAGGCTCGAAGCGGATCATGCTGAAGAACGTGCAGCAAGAGAAGTTTCGGCAGACGCTTATCCCCATCGCGCGCGTCGTGCTCGCGCCAAATGAGCAAGCCGATCTCTCCTTCGAGTCCTTCTTCACGCACATCCTCATGCACGAGCTAATGCACGGACTGGGGCCGCACAACATCAACGCGGAGGGACGTGCCACGACCGTCCGCATGCAGCTCAAAGAGAACTACTCGGCCATCGAAGAGGCGAAGGCCGATATCTCGGGCCTTTGGGCGTTGCAATACTTGATCGACAAAGGTGTGCTGCCAAAGACGATGGAGCGTTCGCTCTACACAACCTATCTGGCAAGCACCTTTCGCTCCGTCCGCTTCGGCATCACAGAGGCGCATGGCAAGGGCATCGCGGTGCAGTTCAACTACCTGATGGACAAGGACGCGATCCGCTTTGACGAGCGCACTGGCACGTTCAGCATCAACCCGGCCCGCATCAAAGACGCCGTGCGCGATCTAACGCACGACATCATGACGCTTCAGGCGGAAGGCTCTTACGACAAAGCGAAGGCGCTGCTCGACAATTACGGCGTCGTACGTCCGCCCATGCAGCACGCGCTCGAACGGCTGGGCAACGTGCCGGTGGACATCGAGCCGAGCTTTCCACTCGCGCGTGGGGTGCGAACTTGGCGCTAAGTTGAGCGGGCCGAGAGCGTATCTCCACACAGAGTTCGCAGAGACATAGAGGGCACAGAGAGTTGATCTCTGTGCCCTCTATGTCTCTGCGAACTCTGTGTTAAAAATCCGTTTCAAGTCTCGCCAGCAATCACACGTACCGTTTTAACCAGTCGCGCGATCTCCTCCGCCGTCGTGTAACACGCACAGCCCGCGCGCACCAACCCCTCTGCGCCGAGACCCAAGCGTTCGATCAACGTCGCCGCGTAGAAATCGCCATGCGACGCGAACAGTCCTTGCGCTGCCAGACGTTCAGCGACTTTTGTGGACGC
Organism: Pyrinomonadaceae bacterium; assembly: GCA_045807745.1. Lineage (GTDB taxonomy): Bacteria > Acidobacteriota > Blastocatellia > Pyrinomonadales > Pyrinomonadaceae > QHXQ01. The sequence continues at coordinate 22,028 of JBJMGT010000020.1, read as the reverse complement.
AACGCCGTGCACCGTAAACCCTACGGTCGGCGTGCGCTGAGATTCCAACGGCGGGCCGTACAGCTTGACGCCCGCGATTTCAGCCAAACCCGTCCAGAGTTGGCTCAACAGTTTCGCATTGCGTGCGTGCAGACCGGAAAAAGTATTTATCAAGCGTTCACGGCGCGACTGTCCGGGCGCGAGCGCGGCGAGAAAATCGACGGCTGCGGCCGCGCCCATCATGCCTTCGTGATTCTGCGTGCCGGTCTCGACCCGCTCCGGCGCGTAGTCGGGCGCAGGGATGAGTTTCGGGAATTCGAACTCTTCGAGCAACTCGCGTCGCCCATAGAGCACGCCGATGTGCGGGCCGTAAAACTTGTAAGCGGAGCACGCGAGGAAATCGCAATCGAGCGCGCGCACATCCGGCAACACGTGCGGCGCGGAATGGACGGCATCGATGAATAAGAATGCGCCGACGCTACGAGCCAGTGCACGCGCACGATTCACGTCCGAGATCGTGCCGAGCGCATTCGAGGCCGCGCCGACGGCGACGAGCCGTGTGCGCGCGTTGACGCTCTGCGCAAAATCGGCCCAGTCGAGTTGCCCCGTCTCAGGTAAGAGCTTGATCGTGCGGACAACGACACCGCGCTCCTGCTCTAGCGCGCGCCACGGGGCGACATTGGCGTGATGATCAAGTTCGGTGACGACGATCTCGTCGCCCGCATTGAGCCGGCGGCCCAAAGCGCGTGAGAGATGATAAGTGAGCGTCGTCATGTTCGCGCCGAAGGCGATCTCGTGCGCCGATGCGTTGAGAAAATCTGCGAGCACCTGGCGCGCCTGTTCGATGAGCGCGTCCGTCTCGGCGCTGGTCGGATAGTTCCAATGCGTGTTGGCGTTGTGCTGAAACAGATAATCGTTCATCGCTTCGGCCACCGCCCGCGGGACTTGCGTGCCGCCGGGGCCGTCGAAGTACGCGACCGGGTGGCCGTTATGCCGGCGCGCGAGCGCGGGGAAGTGCGCTCTGATCTCTGTGACGGAGGCGACATTGTCGGTCGTCAGTTGTGCGCTATGTTGCATGTCAGATCGCGAAATCCTTAATTGAAAGTTTAAGCTCCGCGAGCAGCCGCGCGCTTTGGTCGGCGCGGGCTATCCAGTCTGCACCGAGCTGAGCCAGCCCGGCGAAATGTTGTTGGTGGCGCGCTGACCAGTCGGCCGCTTCCATAGCCAAAAAGTCGAGCGTGCCGGGCGCGTCCTGCGCGAACATGGTTTGCAGCATGAACTGACGTGTGCCCAAACGTGTGCCGACGCCGAGCCGGCGCGCGCCGCGTTGTAGATCGGCGCGCGTCAGAATCATGCCGGCGCGGATGGGCGTCAGGAGCGTTTGCAGGAAGTCTGCGAAGGCGCCGGCGCGCGGATCGATGAGACCCGACGCGCTGCGCAAGTGGAGCGGCATAGTATCCTGCGCGCCCGTCTGTTCCGCTTCAGCGCTGAGTGCAGCGCGCAATAGCTCCGCCCATGCGCGATAGAACTGCGGCGCTAGTTCCGCAAGCTTACTCAAATAGCACGGCAGCCAGCTTAGCAAATGCTCCCACAGTAGCGCACGGCGCGCATGCTGCCAGAGCGCAGCACGTTGCCCATCTTGCTCTTGCACTTCCAACTCTGCAATATGGGCGTAGAGTGCAAGCAGCACGGCGAGGTGATCGGGTTCGGGTGGCGGCGTCTCGCCGAGCGCGCGCCAGAAGCCTGCGACACGGTCGCGCGCTTCGCCGCCGAGCATGCCTTCCGCGCCGAGATAGACCGAAGCATAAGGGTAGAGTTGCAGGAGGAAAAGTTCGGTGTAGGCACTTGCATCAGAAGGTGGGCCGAGACCGAGTGCGGCCGCGACTTGTTCAGTTTCGGTCGTCGGCGGTTCGGCAATGACAGCCAGCGCGCGGAATAGTTCCATCAGTCAACTATGACCGGTTCAGGCTGTTCCGGCAGCCGATAGAACTCGCGCGCAGGTTTCAAGGGGCGCAACAGCCAGTAGGGGCGACGCGTGCCGTCGGGCGAGAATGTTTCGGCCGCGCGCGTCTCGCCGAGCCACTTGCGATAGACGGTGCGCGCCTTCTCGGCATCAACTGAGATGTCGCCATAAGCATCGCCGGCTTGTGCTTTCGTCACGCGCACGGCCTGATGCCAGCAGTGTTGCCCGGAGACGGGATCGGGATGCACGGGAAACGTTAAGTTTTGATGCACACCCACGTCCGTCCACCAGATGCGCAGCGTGTCCGCGTCGCTTGATTCGTAGGGCGCAACGCCGCGCTCGCGCTTTAAGCCCCACTGATTGCCCTCGTGTTCGAGCTTGACGGTCGCCATCAACTGACGTTGACCTTCGTCGGTCAACTTCCAACGTCCCATATGATGACTGCACGCGACGATGCCGGGCTTGATCCCTTCCGTCACCCACGCGCGCACAACAAAATATCCGATCTCCGTTTCGACGCGCACCAACTCGCCGGTCTGAAGCCCAAGCCGCTCGGCGTGCGACGGATGCAGCCAGAGCGGGTTGGTGTGCGCGATCTCGTCGAGCCACTTGGCATTGGCCGAGCGCGTGTGTATCTGCACGGGCAGGCGGAAGGTTGAGATGAGCACGGTCTGATCGGCCGCGAGGTGGTCGGGGTGTATGTGACTCTTGATGTAGACGGGCAGCGCATACTCAGGCCAGCCCCAATCGGCGAGGGTGCGGGAATAAAATTCAAGCCGGCCGCTGGGCGTAGGGAAGCCGCGCAACGTCGCGCCATCGACTTCGACGCCGCACATGCGCCGCCCGTCTTCGTCCGCGTCGAGCGTCGGGATGGGCACGATGTTTGGCGAAGCCGGCTTGGCCGTGCGCGTGAAGACGCGTTTGAAACGATCAACGCGCACGTCTTCAAGTTCTTCCGCTGGCACAGGCGCTTCATACACCGCGCCGGTCTTCTGCCTTATCTCGAACGCGCCGTAGCGCCGCATGAACGCAAGCGGCGTCAAGCCCTCCTGCGCCGCTCGTTCAGGCAAGCCCGGCACAGACTGCTCGAAGATGTAGCCGTAATACTCATCCACACTGAGCCGCTCGCCGGGTCGCTGTTGCGATTCGGCGAACTGGCGTATGCCGAGTGTGCCGTCCGGGTCGATGCGCCATGTCAACTCCAACCAGAACTCATTCTCCTCCCAGACCTCGCCGGGATTGATCGCGCGCGTGTCGGTTACGTCTTCGCCTATGCGCTCGCGCGCCGCACGCAGCACAGGCTGGCGGAAGCCGAGCCACTGTGCGTCGTGCGTCTCGTAAGAATGTATGTCGTGGCGCTCCGAGCCGTGCCCCATCGGCAGTATGTAGTCGGCGAAGTAGGCCGTCTCGTTCCACGTCGGTGTGAGCGCGACGTAGCAGCCGATCAGTTTTTCGTCCGTCAGCATCTCGACCCAAGAGAAGCCGTCCGGGTTCGTCCAGACCGGGTTGTAGACGCGCGTAAAATAAACCTCCAGCCGGCCCCGCCCTTCTTGTAAAAAGTGCGGCAGCAAAAACGACAGCTCGTTCATCGCGAGCGGGTATTCGCGCGGCCACGTCAGCTCGTTCCAAGTGCGCGGGTGCGGCGGCGTGTAGATCGGCTTCGGCACAAACTTGTTCCACGCGTTCGGGAAGACGCCGCCTTCGGTGGCGACCGCGCCGAGCAAAGCGTTCAACATGAAGAGCGTGCGCGCGACCTGCCAGCCGCCGCTGTTACCAGCCGCAGCGCTCCGCCAGTTGTGACTGGAAAAGCGTGTCCCGGCTGTGGCGACGATTTTGGCGATCTCTTCAATCGTGCCGGCCTCTATGCCTGCTTCTTTGGCAGCGAACTCGAAAGTGTAGGTGCGATAGAGTTCCTTCAGCACGGTCTCGAAGTTTGCAAACGTCGTTTCAAGCTCCGGGCGTTCGACCGCCAGATACTCTTCCCAGTTCCACCAGCGGCGCACGAACTCGCGATGATAAAGATCATGCTGGATCAAATAGTTCGCAATCGCTAAGACGACGGCCGCCTCAGAGCCGGGATAGGGCGCGACCCAAAAGTCCGCGTGTGTCGCTGTATGCGACAGGCGTGTGTCGAAGACGATCAGTTTTGCGCCCGTGGCCGTGGCCTCGATGATGCGTTGTGCGTGCGGATTGAAGTAGTGCCCGGTCTCCAAATGCGAGCTGATGAGGAAGATAACTTTCGCGTTCGCGTGATCGGGACTCGGTCTGTCCAACCCCATCCAGTATTGATAACCGGCGCGACTGTTCGACGAGCACACATTCGTGTGCGAGTTGTGCCCGTCCACGCCCCACGCCGCCAGCACGCGCTCCGTGAATCCATCCTCGCCCGGTCGCCCGACGTGATACATCACCTCGTTCTGGCGCTCTTCAATGAGCGCCGTGCGGATGCGCGCGGCGATGTCGTCGAGCGCCTCGTCCCAACTGACGCGCGCCCATTGACCTGCGCCGCGTTTGCCTGTGCGTTTGAGCGGATAGAGGATGCGATCCGGATCAGTGATTTGATTAAGCGTCGCGGGCCCCTTCGCGCAGTTGCGCCCGCGCGAGCCGGGGTGTTCGGGGTTGCCCTCGAACTTGCGCACTTGCAAGCTGTCGCGGTCTACATAAGCCAGCAGCCCACAGGCCGACTCGCAGTTGAAGCAGGTTGTCGGCACGAGCATGTAGCGTCGCTCCTCGTGCCGCGGCCAAGCCTTCGACTCCAACTCGACCCAATCGTCCCAACGCTCCTTCGGCGGAAACGCAGCCAGATGTATCCGGCTCGGCCCCGGATAAAACGTCTCGCCCCGCGCCTCCGTCTCGCGCCGCGCGGCGCTCACGCGTTCATTCAATTCATTCAGGCTCATATTTGCAAAGTTATGATAATGGGTTCAGGTCATGCTCAGAGCAGCGCAGTAAAACCCAACGCGAACTCAACCGCAGCGCGAACTTCGCGCATACGTTCATGCGATAAGTGTGTAATGTATGTGCCGAGGTTAGCTTTCTGAATTGTCTGAAGGTGATCCGCATTGACGACACAATCGGCGGCGACTCCGTCTTCAGCAGGTGTGAGTATCACTTCGGAAGGAATCCCGCGGATCGTAGTAGTCAATGGCGCGACGGTGATGCCCGTCAAGAAAGTGAGGGCCGAATTGCGCGTTAAGATGAGCACCGGGCGGCGTTTGTCCGGTGCGCGGAAGGTATACCAGTAAACGTCGCCCTGATTCATGGCTCGCCCCATACTTGCTCAGCTTCCCACTCGCCAATCTCCTCAGGTGCTTGCGGCAGGCGCTCGTAACCGCGCGCATGTTTCTGCTCAAGTGCGATGATCTCCTGTTGTTGCAGCGCCCGCTCCAACGCCTTGCGGACAAAGTCCTCACGCGTCATCTCAAGCGCCTGCGTCGCCCGATCAACCTCCAGCAGCATGGACTCTTCAACCGATAGTTCAATTGTTTTCATAACATCTACTCAAGTTTAAAATGTATCGATAGTTTACCATGTAGCTATTGCAATTCCCGCAAACGATACATCTTTCACCTACAAGCTTATGCCTGCTTACGCGCTGTTAATTCAGCGATGCCTTTTTCGATCCGGCGTTGGCGCGTCTCAGGTTTCTTGGCGGCTTCGATGGCTTGGACGATCTCTTTGCGGTGCGTGTAGCTCAACTTGTCCCAAGCAGCGCGCGCGTCTTTGTTGGCTTTGAGCGCGCGGGCGAAGTCGGGCGGGGGCGTGATGACGCGCGGCGCTTCATCGCGTTGCATAACGACGGTAATCGTGTCGCCAGCTTTGGCTTTTGCGCCCGCGCGGGTCTCCTTGTTGACGGCCATGAAGTGACAGCCGCCGCCCATGGGGAAGACGGAGCTACGGAAAGGGAAGCCGTTGATCGTGCCGCAGACGGGTACGCGTGCGCGCGAGCCGAAGACTTTTTGCACGTCGAAGGGAATCTTGATGCCAGTGGCCTCGCTGCTTTCGTGCTTATCCAATGGCACGCGAAAACGTTTGGTGGTCGTCTTAGTCATCTCAGCACCTCACCTCAAGCGAGTGGCACAGCCTGTCCCGCTTGCACATAAGCATGTTCGTAAAGCAACAGCCCCGTCAAAACCAATGGCACAACTGCGAGGCTGAGCCAAGGGGCGGCACAGCCCGATAGCGTCAGCAAGAGGCCGACAAGATAAAAAGGTTGAAAGCGGCCGCGCGTCAACTCCCACATGGCGACGCGCGCGTGCGCGGTCGGGTGTGTGAGCGTGACTTCGCCGCCAACGAGGAGTAGATGTACAAGCGTCGCGCCCGCCGTCGTCCAGAGCAGCGGCCCCAATGCGTCCGGCTCAAGCTGGAAGACGAAGGGCAAGAGGGTTGTTGCGCCGACGAGCAGAGATTGCACCAGCAGGTGCGGCGGCAGTAAAGGGTTCTGCCACAGGTCGCGCGCCTTGGCCTGTGCGAACAAGTAAGCTGTGTAGACCGCAGTCATCAGCGCGAGCGGCAGACCGGCGATCATCAGCCAGCGTTGCAACTTCGTGCTGCCAAGCAGGCTCGCCAGGAAATGCAGCGCGAGGACGAGCGAATAGCCGGCGATGATGAATGCACCGCGCACCAGCCAACTGCGCCATTGCGGGCGCGTGAAGATTAGATAGAAGCGCGCCGGGTGTTCTAAATCCCAGATGAGCAATGCGCCGGTCGCCGCCAGCGCGACGCCGGCCGTGACGGGTGCGACCCACAGCCACACATGGCTATCAACGCGCAGCCAGCCGCACAGCACCAGCAGCAGAGGGACGAGATACGCGCCCGCCGCGATTCCCTTAGTCCACGTGTAGAGACTCACGCGCCAGTCCCAAGGGAGCGCGTGCGGTACGTCGTAAGCGAGGAGCGCCGCCGCTGAAGAGTTGTTATAAGTTGGATTGCCGGCGACGACGTGCGCGGGCGTCTCCAGTTGTTCGCTCCACATGAAGAGACCGCCCGGCGGGCGACGGGCCGCGAGCGGGTCGAGCGTCGCCTGATGCGCGCCCTTGTAGAAGAGTTTCGGCCGCGTCTCTTTCTCAGGCCGGCGGACGTTGACGGGTTCGCGTTGCACTATGCGCGCAACCTTAGCATTGGGATCGTTCAGGTCGCCGACGAGGATCGCTTCGACCGGGCAGACGACGACGCACGCCGGCTCAAGCCCCATGTCTATGCGGTGCGCGCAGAAGTTACATTTCTCGGCGGAGTGGTCTTCGGGGTTGATGAAGATCGCGTCGTAGGGGCATGCGGCCATGCACGCCTTGCAGCCGATGCAGATCGACTTGTCGAAATCGACGATGCCGTCGGCGCGTTGAAACATAGCGGCGGTCGGGCAGGCCGCGACGCACGGCGCGTGTTGGCATTGATTGCAACGCGTCACTTGATGCGCGCGCCGCGCCTGCGGGTAGGTGCCGACATCCACGTGCTTGACGTAGGTGCGCGTGACGGAGACGGGCACGTCGTTCTCGGACTTACAGGCCGTCGTGCAGGCGTGGCAGCCGATACAACGCGTCTGATCGATCACTTTGACCCACAGCGCCTGCGCCGCCTCGTGCTCCGCCATCCTCGCCTCCCGGTTATCGAACGTAGTGCTATGGAATGCTCACGCTTCTACACTGAATGCGGAATTGAGTCAACAGAATTAGCTCGGCGGTCAGAGCAAGCCATGCTTGTGTGTTGGGCGCGTTAAGATTTAACCCAGAGGGCACGTAGACACAGAGGGCCTAGCGAGAGCATGTGCGCAAGGGGCAAGTGCTAAGATGTTGCTCGATGGAGCAAAGCCTGAAGTTTCATTGCGGCGCCGCGGGCGCGGGGCAGCGGCTCGATGTTTTTCTCGCCGCACACATGGCGGGGCTGAGTCGGATGCGGATCGCGCGGCTCGTCGAAGCGGGCGCGTGTGTGGTCAACGGTGCGCTGGGCGCGGCGGGGCAGAAGCTGAAGGCCGGCGATGTCGTCGAGTTGACGCCCGGCACGGACGAGCCGTCGGCGATGACGCCGGAGCAGATGCCGCTCGTGATCATTTATGAAGACGAAGAACTGCTGGTCGTGGACAAGCCCGCCGGTCTGCTCGTCCATCCCACGCGCGCGATCAAAACCGGCACGCTCGCCAACGCACTCGTCTACCACGTGAATCGATTGCGGATTGCGGAATTTAGATTGCGGCATGAAGCTGAAATAAATCTCGCTACCGATCTTGCTAATCCGCAATCCGCAATCCGAATTCCGCAATTCTTCATCCGGCCCGGTCTGGTGCATCGGCTCGACCGCGCGACATCGGGGCTATTGGTCGTGGCGAAGACGCAGCGCGCGCTCAGCATCCTCACGCGCCATTTCCACGAGCGGCGCGTGGAGAAGCGTTATCTCGCGCTCATCAACGGATGTGTAGCGGTTGACGAGTTTGAGATTGAAGCACCGATTGGCCGTGCTGCGGAGCTGCGCCCGCAATGGCGTGTGCTGGCGACGGGCAGAGAGGCGCAGACGCGGCTGCGCGTGATGGCGCGCGGCGCCGCGTTCACTCTGGTCGAGCTTGAACCGGTGACGGGACGCACGAATCAGTTGCGCATACATTGTGCCCACGCAGGTCATCCAATCTTAGGCGACGAATGGTATGGCGACACGGTTGCCACAAGCGCCGGCGTACAAGTAGCGCGTTTGTGTCTGCATGCGGCGCGGCTCGCGTTTCATCATCCGACGGGCGGGCGCTGGCTTGAGTTTATAGCGCCGCTGCCGGCGGAGTTGGCGGGTTTGGCCGCGACGTTGATGCGTGTGTGAATGTTGCTGCGCTGAGTTTAAGGTTGACTCGTCTGTGGATTCGGCGTAAAAGACCGGCTGTCTTTGTGGTTTAACTCAACAGCATGTGAGTACAGCTTATGGAACCTGTTCGGGCCCCGTTTTTCGTCGGGTTGATTGGCTTCGGCATCGGCGCGGTGTTGCTGGCGTTGTGGTGGTTTATGAGTAACCCTGCGGCCACTTGGCTGAAGTTTGCGCAAGGGTTGTTCTTCGGGCTGGGGCTGTTGCTGGCCATCACGGGCGGCTTCCTCGCGCTCTGCATCGGCATGGTCTATATCGTCTATTTCTTTACGCACCCGCGCACGCCGGCCAAGGCAGCTAAGTAAGCGGCGCGCACTATCACAAGCAAAGGGAGGCATATGAGCGACGATGAGAAAGCGGCGCGCACCTTCAACGAAGATCAGCAAGGCATGTTTGGTGAAGAGGAAGCGAATCAAGCAGGGACGCCCGTGCGCCCGCGCGAGCCGGACCTGCCCGCTGCGCCGCTCGATGTGAGCTTCGAGCCGCCGCCCGTACGCGAGCCAACCAACCCGGACGATGAAGCCCGCCTGCACGTCGTCGCCAAACGCGGCGAGGGCGGGCCGGACATCACGGGCGGCACGGACAAGTACGGCCCCGGCGGCCTCGCCGATAGTGAAAACCCGGAGTCCGGCCAGACGAGCGCGCGCGAGACCGGCGACATCGCGGGCGCAAGCTCGACGCACGCGGGCGCGGGCGGCGACACGGGGCAGACGGGCGGCGTGGGCACGGCCCCGAACACCGTCGGCGGGCTGGGGCAGGAATAAACGCACGCGCATCGTGGTTGACATCACGAGGCGAAAAGCATAAAAACAATCCGTTCTTAACGGGGCCGCCCTCGCGCACACACTCCCCTTAATAGTGGCCGGCCTGTGTTAAGCGTTTGACCTGATGAACAAGGCGCTTCTCCCTGAACTTTGCACGCACATCAAGTTGGTCGGCCCATTCCCCCGTCTGCTCTATAACTGCGCCACAGACCAAGGGGAGCGGTATCGATGATCAGTCAAGAGGACTTCGATAAGTTCGTCGAGAGCTACAACACAGATTTCCGTTACCTCCTGAGTCGAGCTGCGAGCGGCAGTTACGACTGTCTGATCACCTCCTTCGGCGTCCTCAAAGACCTCTACGAAGTGATCAACAAGCTGCACGAGACGACCCGTCTCGACTTCAAGGTGGTGCCGTATCCGCTGACGTTTAGGGCGAGCGACCCGTTTCTCGCCAGTCTCGGTTTCGACGCCGGGCACATCAGCAAAATCTACGGCTTCCTTGAGCACGTGAAGCGGACGCAGGGACGGGAGTTCGAGGACTGTATCGCAGGTTCGGACCCGATTAAGTGCGCAGTTGCAGGCTTCCCCCATGGAACAAGTTAAGATTGCTTCCCTGATCGAGACGCACAGAGACGAGCTGGTTAACACTTGGGCACATGCAGTCCGCGCGGATCAGTCGATCCAATCAGACGCCGATCTGTCCGAGGGCGGACTGATCGACCACGTGCCCGTCCTGCTCGACGAAGTATGCGCCATGCTGCGCGCGGGCGAACAGCCGACGTTGCAGAACACACACGAGGCGCGCGTCCACGCTTACACACGTTTCCGGCAGGGCTATCGCGCGCGCGACCTCGTCCGCGAAGTGGCACTGCTGCGGCACATGCTGATCGGCCACATCCAGCAACAGCTTCACACCGCGCCGGACGTTATCCCGCTTGATGACTACTTCACAGCCATGCGCTCGCTCAACCTCTATCTCGACGAAGAACTGCGCTACGGCGTCGCCATCTACACCGAGTCCAACGGCTTCCCGCCCGCGCATGTTTGAATAAGCCATAACAAAAGGGCGAGAGCATTACTGCTCTCGCCCTGTCGATGTCCGTGAGAACTTAGCTGCTAAACTTCGGGCAGCGCACCCTCAGGGATGTGGATGACATCACCGACGACGGTGAACGTCTTGTTTTTGGGGAAGTCTTTATCGAAGACCGTCGCCCCGTTATGTGTGATCTTGAGGGAGGCGGTTGCGTTTTTCGACTTGTAGGTCAGGATGTCGTCATCCCGATGCGGCCCATCCCAGTCGCCGTCTTCAAAGTCAACAGTGGTAAAGACGAAGATGCGTGGAATTTCTGGCATGGTGTGTCTCCTTAAGTGAAGCGAAGGACTACAAGGGCATGGATACTTCATCAGGAGTACCCGTGAGGCGACCCCGGCTCGCTTTCGTGCGGCGCTGATTGTCTTACCTGCGAGCGTCGAGGAGTAGGAGTGGTAAGGCGCGGCCTTTATATCACCGATCTGCTTTGCATGTAAATAGCAAACACCGCGCGGCTCACCAGACCCCCAGATACTTTTGCAGGACGCGATCTAACTGCTCGAAATCGATGGGGCGCGTGAGGTAGTCGTCGCAGCCGGATTCGATGGCGGCCTCTTTCATGCCGTAAGTGTCGTAAGCGGTCAGGGCGACGATGGGCACTGTGGCGCACAGGTCGCGACAGGCGCGTATCTGTTTGGCGGCCTCCAGCCCGTCCATCTTGGGCATGTTCAGATCGAGCAGGATCAGATCGGGACATTTCTGGCGTACAAGCTCCAACGCTTCCTGCCCGTTGGTCGCTTCCAGCACACGATAATCTCTGCGCTCCAACATATGCCTGAGCGTCAATCGCGCGTCGTCAAAATCATCTACCACGAGGACTGTTAGCAAAGCTGTGCCATTCTGCCTCATAAAGCGAGCAGTCTCCTTCGTTAAATATGGAGGAAGGTTATTAGGGGAGCGGGGGCGAATAAGGGGGCTTGGGTGACAAATGTTATAGCAAATCCAAACCTGATCGGCAACACGGTTTGCGGCCCTTGCGCCGCTCGCACCCGCGCCTTGACTTTTAGCGGGGCAGAACGTAACTTGCCGCAACATTAGATTTGGTGCGCCGCGCCCGTCCATAAGACCGTAAAGCAGCAAGGGCGCACCGAGTTACATCTTAAAGTTTAGTTGCCGACAGCCAGTCCCCGTTCGTTACTGCTTCAACATCCGATGAGGAAGAAAACTTCGCGCGTATTACTCGGAGCCGGGCCTGCTTTAAGCCTTTACTCCGACAGACGCTGCTAGTTATCGCTGCGCCCGCTCGACAGAGCAGGCCGGCACGACCCTTGAACCCCCTGAGCCGCACCCCGTAGGCGTCGCCCGCCCCCGAAGGCCGACGCGCCCGCCCGGTCAAGACTCAGCCCAACCGCACAGACAGCATTCCATCTGCGCGTGACCCCGACCACGACCGCACGACAGCACTTCGTCGTGCCCCGAACCAGCAGTGAATCAGCAGACGCCCCTCGCGGCCAACACTACCCGTTTGGAGTAAGCACATGAACAGCCCCTTCGCTTTCGCGTCCCTTAAAAAATTCCGTTCATTCAAAAGAGTTAGCATCCTTGCGGCGATGGTCTGTGTCGCGGTGCTTGCAACTTCATTAGCGTGGGCACGTCCAGACGTAGCGCAAAGAGTTATTCGTGGGCCGTTTAGTTATGTCGCTAAGAGAATTGAAACTGCGCGTCATACGCAAGATGTGTCATCACTCTCGCCGGCCGCTGCTGCTGGCGATTTCCGTTCGCATCAAACAGGGAATTGGAATGACGTTAATAGTTGGGAGCGATTCGATGGAGCAAATTGGATAACACCCGCGCCGAATACGCCGACGAGTGCTGATGGTGTGATTGAGATACAGACCGGGCACACAATTACAATCACAGCAACCGTCACATACGATCAGGTCGTGGTTGACGCAGGGGGACAAGTCACAATCGCATCTGCTGTAACTCACACTTTAGCTAACGGGACAGGTACGGATTTGACGATCAATGGTACATGGTTGAATTCGGGAGGGACATGGACAGTAACTGGAGCAACTTGGGCAGTCGGTGCTAACGGAACTTACATTCACAACACGGCTTCGAGCGCTGCAACACCACTCGGAGTTGCCACATTCGATCCTGCGAGCAATATGATCTTTCGTGGTAGCTCAACTCTTACGCCCGCAATATCAGTAGCAGGTCGGACTTTTGGTAATCTCAGCCTTGAAAGTACATCTGGCGCATTAACACTCACCACCACATCCGGTTCAACTGCGTTGACAGTCAACGGTAACTTTTCAATCGGAACAAGCGGTGCTGGTACTGTCTCATATAACACGACAGGATATACGGGGAACATAGTAATAGGTGGCGCACTTAACACTGGGACGGGCAGCACTCTAACCCTTGGAGCAAGCGCCGTTACCCTGAGTGGAAACATATCCAATAATGGCACACTTACTACCAACAGCACTGTTATCTTTACCTTCAATGGTAATTCGACTATCTCCGGTGCAAGTGGTGTAACCTTTAACAACGGCTTTACTGTTAACGCGACCAAAACGCTTGCTACTTCTCAGAACGCCACGCTCGTTGCTTCCGGCAAGACGGCAACCATCAACGGCTCTTTCCAAATAAATCAAGGCGCATTCCCCGGTAACTCCGGCACATATTCATACGATCAATCAACCGGCGTACTTATATTCAACAATTCTAGTGGCTCATTCGGCGTCGGAAACGACAACTACTGGCCAACATCGAACGGCCCGCAGAATGTGACTGTGGCGGGCGCGGGCGGCATCACGATGAATGTGGCGCGCACCGTCGGCGGTTTGTTCCAGTATGCGGCGGGCGTCAGCAACATGGGCAACCTGACGCTCAACGGCACGTCGCAGGTCAACGCGGGCGGCTTCACTTCGGGTTCGCCCACCTACGGCTCGTCTTCGCTCCTCAAGTACAACATCAACGCGTCATACGGTCGCAACGGCGAATGGCTGCCCAATGTGACGAGCGGCGCGGGCTATCCCGCGAACGTGCAGCTAAGTAACAACACCAATCTCGACCTCCCAAACGGCTCTGCGGGCGCGGCCTTCCAGTTGGCGAGCAACCTCACCATTGACAGCGGCTCGACGATGAATCTCAACGGCTCGCCCGCGATGACCCAGCCGCTCACCGTCCTCAACGCCGTCACCATCAACGGCACGCTCAACCTCTCGACCGCTCCGGGCGGTGATCTGCACTTGCAAGGCGGCTGGACGAACGTCGGCGGCACTTTCAACCCGAACGGGCGCGCGGTCTTCTTCGAGGGCGGCCTCGTCCAGACGCTCAGCCACACGGCCGCGGGCGGCGAGACGTTCAATTATCTCGTCATCAACAAAACGTCGAACAGCGTCCAACTGACAACCGATGTAACCGTCAATGCGACGAGCGGCGACGCGCTGCAACTCTTGGGCGGCGCGGCCCCGCTCGACCTCGGCTCCAAGTCGCTCAACATGTCCGGCGCGGGCGGCAACCTGCTCGTGTCGGGCGGCGCGCGCACGGTCGTCTCGTCCTTCAACCCCGGCGCGTTCAACTTCACCGGCGCGAAGACCGTCACCAACTCGGCGGGCGGCACGCTCAGTTTCAGCAGCGCGGTCAACGTGTATCTCATCGCCGGCGTCAACTTCGGCGCGGGGCTGACGACGATCAACGGCGCGCTTCAGGTCAGCACCGGCGGCTTTGTCAACACGAACGCGCCGACTTATGCCACCAACTCGACACTCTCCTACGTCAGCAGCGGCACTTACGGGCGCAGCACTGAATGGAGCGCGACCTCCGGCGCGGGCTACCCTTACAACGTCATCTTGAGCAACAACACGACGCTCGACATGGGCGCGAACGGCGGCGGGCCGGTCGTGCGCCAGATGGCCGGCAGTCTGATCGTGAACTCCGGCTCGACCTTCACAATGGCCGCCACGCCGATGAGCGCCACCGTCACCGTTCTCGGCAGCGTCACAAATGGCGGCACGCTCGTGCTCTCGACCGCGTCGGGCGGCGACTTGAAACTGCAAGGCGCTTTCACGAACCAGACCGGCGGCACGTTCACACCCAACAATCGCGCCGTCTTCTTCGAGGGCAGCGCGACGCAAAACCTCACCGACGCCAGCGGCGCGCTCTCGATCCCTTACATCGTCGTCAACAAGTCAGGCGGCACTGTGCGCTTGAACGCCACTGACCTGAGCGCGCTCGCCCCCAGCGGCGGTACCTCCATCAACTTCGTCGGGGGGACGAGCACCTTGACGCTCAACGGCAGGACGCTGACGCTTGGCAGCAGCATCGGCAACACACCGGCAGGCTCAGGCTTCATCGGCGATGCGTCCGCCAGCATGTCGCTGCAAGACGGCGGCTCGGCCGGCTCTATGGGGACACTCACCTTCGTGAGCGGAAGCCAGAACTTACAGAACCTGACGGTCAACCGGACGGGCGGCGCAGGCTCGGTCATACTCGGCTCTAACCTGACCGTCGGCGGCATGCTCAGCCTCACCACAGGTCAATTGCTGACGGACACGAACACTCTGACCATCGCGGGCACAGGCACTGTCACGCGCACGAGCGGCTACATTATCGGCACAGAGCAGAAGACTTTCACCAGCGGCGGCAACTTCACTTTCGATGTGGGCACAGCCAACGGTTATTCGCCTGTTAATGCCAACAACACGACCGGCGCAGGTTCGCTCTCAGTCAAGCCCACGCAGACCAAACAACCCAACATCACCGGCACGAACGCGCTCACACGTTACTGGACGCTCACCGGCGCAGGCATCACAACCGATCTAACTTTCCATTATCTCGCCACTGATGTCGTCGGCACAGAGAGCAATTATCAGGTCGTCAAATACAACGGCACGTTCAGCACGCCGCCCAATCAGACGGTCACCGCCGGCACGCACACCGCGACCGTCAACAGTGTCAATTCATTCTCCGACTGGACACTCGCCGAACCCGCCTCCGTCTTCGGCTCGCTCCAATTCAGTTCCGCCACTTATACAGACAACGAGACCAACGCGACGCACAACGTCACCATCACCGTCACACGCACGGGCGCAACAAGCGGTGCAGTCACCGTCCACTACGCGACGAGCGACGGCACGGCGACCACCGCGAACAACGACTACACAGCCACCTCCGGCGATCTCAACTTTGCCGACGGCGATATAAGCAAGACCTTTAACGTCTCCGTCACCGGCGACGCGACGCAAGAGCCGGACGAGACCGTCAATCTAACCCTGAGCGCCCCGACCGGTGGCGCTGTGCTCGGCACTCCAAGCGCAGCCGTTCTGACCATCACGAACGACGATGTGGCGTTGCCGAATACCGTCTATGTGGACGATGACTGGGTCGGCTTGGCCAATGGCACAGACCCGGACGGCGCAGGCCCGGCGACGAGCATCGGCTTCGACGCCTTCGCCATGATTCAAGGCGGCATAGACGGCGTCGCCGCGAACGGCACGGTCAACGTCGCCGCTGGCAACTACGCGGAGCAACCCGTCATCGGCAAAAGCTTGACGCTCCACGGCGCAGGCGCAAGCACGACGAATATCAGCGCGCCCAACACACTCGCGCCCCGCTTCGGCAACTTCTTCATCCTCGTCGAAGTGAACGGCGGCGCAGTCGTCGAAGCCTCCGGCATCACCGTCAAGGGCCCGCTCAATCTCAACGGCTGTCCGGGCACTACGTCGGCGTCCAGACGTTACTACGGCGTCTATGTGCGCGGCGGCGCGGCGCTGAACCTGCACGACTCGTCTGTGCTGGACATACGCGAGAACAACCCTGCGGGGAACACCAGATGCACAGTCGGCACTGCCGTTGACGTGGGCAGCACAGTCGTAGCGCCCAACCAGACGGGCACGCTCACGCTCGACCACACCACGATCACGGGCTTCCAGGCCCGCGCCGTCACCGTAGATAAAACCGGCTCTGCCGCGACGATCACGAACAACACGTTGACCGGCTCAACATCACCATCCTTCGTTCAGACGGTAATTCTCGTTGCGGTAGGGGCGAGCGCCAACATCAGCGGCAACCAGATCAGCGGCGCGCAATGTAGCGACGCCGTCAACTGCGGCCCCGATACGTTCAACCAAGCCGCCGCCGTTGGCATCTCGCTGACCGCGCCGGCCAACGGCACGCAGGTCTCGAACAATACGATCTCGAACAACGACTATGGCATCAACTATGTCGCTGCGCCCGGCGACACAAGCGTCATCAGCGGCAATACTTTCAACGCCAACCGCTACTTCGGCATCAACAACAGCGAAGGCAATCTGACCGTTAGCAACAACACCTTCAGCGGGGCCAGTAACGTCGCCGTCGCCGCCGTCTCGGTCAACGACCCCAACAACCAGACCGCCTCGAACTCTTCGGCCACGCTCACCGGCAACACCATCACCGGCGCGACCGTCGGCCTCCAGTTGCTTGACCAGACAGGCTTCCCCGCGGACAGCTTCTTCCCGCAACTGACCGCGCACTTCAACCGCATCGTCGCCACAACGACCGCGATTGATAATCCGCAGAGCAACACCTCCGACATGGAGAACAACTGGTGGGGCTGCAACGCCGGCCCCGGCAATACCGGCTGCGGCGCGGTCACAGGCACGGGAGTGGACTTCAATCCTTGGCTCGTCCTTGCCGCTTTCGCTACGCCGAATTCAATCGCGCCCGGCGGCACGGCAAACGTCGCCGCAGACATGACGCACAACTCCGACGGCGCTGTCCCCTCGTTAGCGCCGCCCAATATGCCCATCAGCTTCAGCGCCACGAACGGCACGATGAACCCGACGAGCGCGCCGCTCACGGCGGGCGCAGCCAGTTCGATGTTCACTTCAACGAACGCGAGCAACGCCACCGCCACGACGGCCGTGGACAATCAGAACGTCAACACACCAATCACAGTCAATGCGCCGACGTTCACGATTGACGACGTGACACACCAAGAGGGCAACGGCGGCACGACCGCTTACACCTTCACCGTCACCAAGATGGGCACGACCTCGCTCAATGCGACCGTGGACTACGCGACCGTGGACGGCACGGCCATCGCGCCGTCCGACTACACGGCCATCACGACCACGACGTTGACCTTCCTACCCGCCGACACGACCAAGCAGGTCACCGTCTTAGTCAACGGCGACACGACCTTCGAGCCGGATGAAGCGTTCACCGTCCACCTGTCGAATCCAGTCAACGCGAACATCGGCGATGCGGACGGCACGGGCACGATTCAGAACGATGATACGGCGGGCACGCTTAAGTTCAGCGCCACGTCTTACAGCACGGCGGAAGGCAACTCCGGCACGCACACCGCGACGATCAACGTGCAGCGCACCGGCAGCATGAGCGGCGCGATTGGCGTCCATTACGCGACCTCGAACGGCACGGCCGCAGCCGGTTCGGATTACGTCGCCACCTCCGGCGATCTTAGTTGGGCCGACGGCGACAGTGCGGACAAGGCATTTACCGTCACTATCAACGGCGACACAACCTTCGAGGGCGACGAGTTCTTGAACTTGACCTTGAGCGCGCCGACGGGCGGCGCAACGCTTGGCTCGCCCAGTACCGCGCGACTCTTTATTACCGACGACGACACCGCGCCCATCTATCTCGTCAACACCACGGACGACAACAACGACGGCGCGTGCAACGCCGCGCATTGTTCCCTGCGCGAAGCCATCAACGCGGCCAACGCCGCGCCCGGTCAGATCAATTTCGCGGCGAACGTGACCGGTCAGATCAATCTGTTGACGTTCCTGCCCACGCTGTCGAGCAACTACATCAACATCAACGGCCCCGGCGCGAGTGTATTGACCGTTAGGCGCGACAACTCGGCGGGCAACATCGGCGTCTTCTTCCCGAACTCCGCCGGCACGATCACGATCTCGGGCCTGACCGTCTCGAACGCCAGCAACACAAACGGTATTCGCTACTTCGGCACGGGCACGCTCAACATCACGGGCAGCGTCGTCACCGGCAACAACTCCGGTATAGTCGGCGGCGCGGGCCTCTTCACCGGCAGCACGGGCACAGTCAATATCACCAACAGCACGTTCAGCAACAACTCCGCCAACGGCGGCGAGGGCGGCGCGATCCGGCTGGACGGCACCGGCGACCTCAACATCACGGGCAGTACCTTTAGCGGCAACTCCGCCACCAACTTGGGGTGCATCCACAACAACAACACGGGCACAGTCACCATCAACAACACGCTCATCACGGGCAACTCGGCCACGTTCGACGCGGGCGGTATTAACAACGGCAACAACGGCCCCGGCACGCTCGTCGTCATGAACAGCACGATCAAGAACAACACGGCCGGCAACGTCGGCGGCGGAATCAAGAACGGCGGCACGGGCAGCGTGACCATCATCGACAGCACCATCGACGGCAACACAGCCACCAACAGCGGCGGCGGCATCTTCAACACCACCACCGGCACCATCAACGTCACGCGTAGCACCATCAGCAACAACTCAAGCGGCAGCGGCGGCGGCATCTCTAACGACCGCGGCACCGTCAACGTCACTAACTCCACCATCTCCACCAACCACGCCAGCGGCGTCGGCGGTGGTCTACAGTTCAGCAACTTCAACGGTCAGGGTACAGGCAACATTACCAGCAGCACGATCACCGGCAACACCGCCACCACGGGCGGCGGCATATTCGTCGCAAATGGCGGCCCCGTCACGATCAAGAACACCATCATCGCGGGCAACACGGCGAACAACCCTTCGCCGAACATCTTCGGCACGCTTACGTCCGGCGGCTACAACCTGATCGGCAACAACCTGGGCGGGACTATCATGGGCACGACCGGCGATCAGATCGGCACATCCAGCTCGCCGATCAACCCGCAACTCGGCGCGCTGCAAACGAACGGCGGCCCCACCTTCACGCACGCGCTCTTAAGCAACAGCCCCGCGCTCGATGCCGGTCACAGTTTCAGCTTGATGACAGATCAACGCGGCTTCGCGCGCACGGTTGATCAAACAAGCATGAACGTCGGCGATGGCACTGACATCGGCGCGTTTGAGGCGCAAGCCGCGCCCGCATCCATCACGGCTACGGCCGGCACACCGCAAAGCGCGACGGTCTCGACAACTTTCGCCACGCAGTTGCAGGCGACCGTCAAAGACGCAAGCAACAACGGCGTTGGCGGTGTGTCCGTCACGTTCACCGCACCCGCCAGCGGCGCGAGCGGCACGTTCCCCGGCAGCATGACGAGCGCAACCGTCATCACCGACGCGGGCGGCATCGCCACCGCGCCGGTCTTTACCGCCAACTCGATGCCGGGCAACTACACCGTCACGGCCCAAACAAGTCCGGCCGTCGCGATGCCTGCCTCGTTTGATTTGACGAACGCGGCGCTGCCCTCGTTCTCGATTGACGACGTGACGCACATGGAAGGCAATTCGGGCACGACCATGTTCGTCTTCACTATCACCAAGACGGGCGCAGGCGCAGCGAGCGTTGAGTTCACCAACGTTGACGGCTCAGCCACCGTCGCTGGCAACGACTACACAGCCAACAGCGGCACGCTCAGCTTCACCAGCGCGCAGACCGTCCAGACGATCACAGTGCTTGTGCACGGCGACCACATCATCGAGTCGGACGAGACGTTCACTGTTCACTTGTCGAACGCGATGAACGCGACCATCGGCGATTCGGACGGCACAGGCACAATCCAGAACGACGACACGACACAGCCCAACACCGTCTATGTGGACGACGACTTCACCGGCGCGCTGGGCACAGACCCGGACGGTGCTGGCGGCCCCGCAACCGAGATCGGCTTCGATGCTTTCCCGACGATTCAGGGCGGCGTAAACGGTGTCGCCCCCGGCGGCACAGTGAATGTCGCAGCCGGCACGTATGCCGAGAACGTCACGGTCAACAAGTCTCTGAGCTTGCTCGGCCCCAACGCCAACATCGATCCGAACACCGGCACACGCGTGCCGGAAGCCAACGTCTTGCCCGCAGTGACGGAAACATCGCTGCAAGGCTCTACGTCGGGCACGATCTTCCGCGTGGGCACAGCGTCCGGTCATGTCAATGTCACGATTAAGGGCCTAACGATTGACGGGCACAATTCTGCCTTGACCGGCGGGCGCACGCTCAACGGTGTCGAGATCAACACCGGCGCAGGGATCGTCAACAGCATCGATTCGTTCGACGCCAACCCGAACGCGTTCGACGCCACGATGGACGTGCAGAACAACATCATCCAGAATCTCGAACGCTACGGCGTCTTGGCCGATAACGTCCCGGCGCGCACGCCTGCTGCGGGCACGGACGTCAGCCACAACAAGATCGACAATCTGCCTTCGGGCAACAACTTCGGCGGCGGGCGCGGGCGCGCCATCGCCTTTGAAGAGAACCTCTACGGCAGCGCGACCTTCAACGTCATCACGCGCGTCAACGTCGGCTGGCAGGATGACGACTACAACTTGGCGTCGCCCGGCGCGGCGACGCTCGTCTCGCACAACACGATTCACACGTACCATCGCGGCATCTTCCACAACTTGCAGTATCAAGCTGCCAGCAACGCCACATTCTCCAACAACGACATCTTCGTCGAAACATCGGGCGACTTCCCGGCCTCCTCGACGAACTTCGGGCTCGAGTTGTCCTCGATTCAGAGCGCGGTCGGCGCGACAGTGACGAACAACAACGTCACGGGCAACGTCTACGGCATCCTGCTCTGGAATCTGGCGACCACAGCCGACATCACTGTCACCGGCGGCACACTGACCGGCAACAACTACGGCGTCTATGCGACGAGCACCGACCCGCAATTCGGTACCACCAGCGATCACAGCCACAGCATTGTGAGCGGCGTGACCGTCACCGGCTCGACCGTCATGGGCGTGTTTGTTGATGCCGGCAACAGTCTCGCCCTCCATCAGAATTCAATCTTCGCTAACACAGGGCTGGGCATAGACCTTGGGGGCGACGGCGTGACCGCCAACGACGACAAGGACACAGACACCGGCGCGAACAACCTACAGAACTTCCCCGTCATCACGGCCGCGACCGTGACGGGCAGCACGCGCAATATCACGGGTACGCTCAACTCTACGCCGGGGCAGACCTTCACGCTTGAGTTCTACAAGAACGACGCGTGCGACGTTTCTGGGAACGGTGAAGGGAAGACTTACATCGGCTCGCTCACAACCGACACGACCGCCACAGATGGCAACGTGAGCTTCACATTCCATCCGGCGACGCTCAATGCGGGCGACATCATTACCGCCACTACGACCGACGACAGCGGCAACACTTCAGAGTTCTCGCAGTGCGTGACGGCGCAGGGCGGTAGCGCAGGCTTCATCGCGTTCACCTCCCCGTCCTCCAGCGTGCCGGAGAACGTGGCGGGCGGCATGGCTGCGATCATCGTCTCACG
>JBJMGT010000019.1:0-138134 GCA_045807745.1 Pyrinomonadaceae bacterium | reverse complement strand
GATCACAGAGCAGGAACAACCGGACGCGGGCACAATTCGCGTCGGCGAGACGGTCACGCTCGGCTACGTGGATCAAAGCCGCACGCTCGATCCGCAGAAGACGATCTGGGAAGAGATAACGGGCGGCACAGACTTGATCAATCTGGGCACGAAACAAGTGAACTCGCGCGCTTACGTTGCGCGCTTCAACTTCGCCGGGTCAGATCAACAGAAGAAGGTCGGCGCGCTCTCCGGCGGCGAGCGCAACCGCGTGCATCTGGCGAAGATGCTGAAAGAAGGCGCGAACGTCCTGCTATTGGACGAGCCGACGAACGATCTTGACATCAACACGATGCGCGCGCTCGAAGCGGCGCTGGAAAATTTCGCCGGCTGCGCGGTCGTCATCAGCCACGACCGCTGGTTTCTCGACCGCATCGCCACACACATCCTCGCCTTCGAAGGCGACAGCCGCGTCGTCTGGTTTGAAGGCAACTATTCCGAGTACGAAGCCGACCGCCGCGCGCGCCTCGGCACGGCCGCCGATCAGCCGCATCGGATTAAGTACCGGCAGTTGACGCGTGGTTGAAATTGATTATGAGTGCGCAAGCGATGCGTGGTGAGTTAAACGATCAGGTGGCGCTGGTGACGGGCGCGAGTTCGGGCATCGGGCGTGCGACGGCGTTGGGGTTTGCGGCGGCGGGCGCGCGCGTTGCGTTGGTCGGGCGCGTGGGCGCGGCGCTGCAAGCTGTTGAGCAGGAGATAACTGCACAGGGTGGCGCGGCCTTGAGCATCGCCGCAGATGTATCGGTTGAAGCGGACGCGGAGCGGGCCATCACGACAGCGGTCGAACATTTCGGTGGGTTGGATGTGCTGGTCAACGCGGCGGGCATCATCAGCAACGGGACGGTTGAGACGACCACGCTCGCGGCGTGGGACGAGATGCTGAACGTCAACCTGCGCGCGGTCTTCCACCTGATGCAGTTGGCTGTGCCGCATCTGAAGCATCGCCCCGGCAACATCGTCAACGTGTCGAGCGTGACGGGCTTGCGGGCCTTTCCCGGCGTGCTCGCTTACTGCGTCTCGAAGGCGGGCGTCGATCAACTAACGCGTTGCGCCGCGCTTGAATTAGCACCGACAGGCATACGCGTGAATGCCGTCAACCCCGGCGTCGTCCGCACAGAGATTCACCGGCGCGGCGGCATGGCCGAAGAGGCTTACGCAAACTTCCTCGAACATTCCCGCATGACCCACCCCATCGGCCGCGTCGGTACGCCCGCCGAGGTCGCCGACCTGATCCTCTTTCTCGCCTCAAACCGCGCAGCTTGGATCACCGGCGCAACCTACTCGATTGACGGTGGCCGCGCGCAGACCTGTGCGCGCTAACGTCTGAATCTAACCGGGCGGCAATGGCCTAAGCAAATAATCAAGCCTCGCGCATGAAATCAATGCTAATTC
Source organism: Pyrinomonadaceae bacterium (assembly GCA_045807745.1). Taxonomy (GTDB): domain Bacteria; phylum Acidobacteriota; class Blastocatellia; order Pyrinomonadales; family Pyrinomonadaceae; genus QHXQ01. Next base: position 136,700 of record JBJMGT010000019.1, on the reverse strand, counting down.
CGCTCCGGTTGAATGAGTTGTTAGATTGCGCCGCAGGCCAGCTCCTCACCTGTACCAACTGACGATAGAATACCTCTCACCCCACACGACGGGGATCACTTCATGTGTCGTCTCTGAAGGAAAGGCAACCAGCATCCCGGCCTCTCCCGCCAATTCGTACCTTCCCTGACGGCGGCCCGGGCGCCACTCGGAAAAGACCAGCGAGCCGCCCCCGTAAGAGCCCGCCGTGGGCGAGTCGGCTTGCCGGTTAAGGAAGATCACCACCGAGACCTTGCGCGACCGCTCCTGCTCGCTAAGCAGCATCCCCGTGTTGCCGTCCTGGTGCGCCACAAAGAAATCTCCCACGCGGTAGCGCAGAAACTGCGGGTCTTCGCAGCCCGTGAGGCACGGCCCGAAATGCGCCGAGACCGCTTCGATTGCCCCGAGCAGCTTCAGCCTGACGTACTCGACCGTCTCCGATGAAGGCGCGAGTCGCGTGACCCGACGCACCCTCTCATCCACGGCGCCCGCCCCGCCGCGACCGCCATAGACGGGGGCACGGTCTCCCGGCGCGCGCGCGAGCTCGGCGACGATTTTGGCGCAGCCCGGCGCGTCGAAGAAGCCCCTGACTAGATAGAGCTTGAAGTCGGCAGCATTAGGCATCGTCATCTAACTAGCACCTCGCTACCAGCAGCCTCACTTTATATATTTAGAGCCTGACTAAGCAATCTTACGCCCGCATTAACCGGGCGCGGCGAACCGTGATAACCAACAAAGTCTCGCGGATGAAAGCAACGCTATTCGCGCTCCGGTTGAATGAGTTGTTATGTTGCGCCGTGCTCCCTCCAGAAGTTCCACTGGCGGCGTGCTCCTGGACTCAGGGTATAAAGTTGGTGTGATTTTTTATTTTGCTTGAAGTAACATCCATCTTTGAGAGCGGAAAGATGGCTTCTTCCAGAGCTTGCTAGGTATGCTCAGACATCTCACCAATTGCTTATGATGGAGTCCCGTACGAATGTCTAAATTAGAAGTCATCAAAGTATTCATAGCATCTCCAAGCGATCTTGCCGAAGAGAGAGCATTATTTCCTGAGATAATTAAGCAAGTAAACACGCTCAAGGCACGCAGCATGGACTGTTTATTTGAAGCGATGGGATGGGAAGATACTTTATTGGATTGGGGACGCGCGCAGGGGCTTATTAATGAGGATGTCAGACAATGCGATATTTTCGTCATGTTGCTCTGGAAAAGATGGGGTCAGTCAACGGGGAAAAGCACTTCAGGAACGGAAGAGGAATTTAATATCGCCTATGAGAGATATGAGAAAACTGGTAATCCCCAATTATTGCTCTATTTCCGATCTGTTCCGCAGGCCATGATGGCAGACCCTGGAAAACAGCTTCAGCAGATCATCAAATTTAAAGCCAAAATTGAAAAGCACAGAATATGCCTCTTCAAAACATATGATGGAAAAGAGCAATGGGCGGAGCTGATAAAAGAGCATCTCAGTCGGTGGTTAGATAAGAAAAAGCGGGGCATCGGATACACTATCGAAGGCGAAGGCGAAATAACCTACCCTCTGCTTGATACAGAGAAACGAATACTTAACTTACAGCAGGAACTTGAAACGGCACGCAGTTTACTGCGTGCCGAAGCTCTCAGATATGCGGTCGAAGCAGCAGAACTGGTCGAGGACGGCAAGCTTACATTTGCCGAAGAGAGGTACGCCAAATCAGTCGAATTGTATCCTGATCCGGGAGTGTTAAATGATTTTGGGCGACTCTTATCACAAATAGGATCTTCTGATAGGGCGAATGAGATATTTAAGCGGGTGTTAAGTCTTTCATCACACGATAAAGATAGGATCCATCAGGTAAATGCCTATATCAATCTAGGAAATATGTATATGTTCGAGGATGAATTGGATCAAGCCGATGAAATGTATAAGCAGGCGGTTGAAATGGACGATGCTCTTGGCCGTAAATCAAGTATAGCAAATGCTTATGTTAATCTTGGAAGCGCATATGTGATTAAAGGTAATTTAGACCGCGCTGATGCGATGTATAACCAAGCGCTGACACTTGATGATTCGCTAAGCCACAAAGCAAACATCGCAAAATTTTACCTCAGTCTGGGAAATTTCTATATGACAAGAGGTGATCTAGATAGGGCTAAAGAACTTTGGTCCAAAGCCGGTGAATTGCGCGGGGAAAGAAAACCTTTCTGATTTAACTCTGCATAAAATGTAAAAATCAGAACTCGACCTTGCATAATACGTTGTCCGGCAACTCATTACTATTAGCTCTCTACTGATGGCGCGAAGTGCCCTACATTAAATTTCCTTTCTATTATTTGGATACATAAATAATAGCAGCATAACTGCTGATCATACCGCTTCGAGCGGTATAACATCATTATGTGCCGCAAGGGTAGAGCGACACAATAAAGCTAATGGTCAGCGCTTTGAGTCAGTGATTATTGTTGGCGGGTGGCTTGTTCGCGTTGGCTTGATTGGTGTTCTGGTTGTCTTGGTTGCTGTTCTGCGCGCGGAGCTTCGCCTGTTGCTTCTCGAATTCTTTGCGGGCTGATTCGACGCGGTCTTTGCCGGCGCGGGCGCGCTCTAAGGCTTCGCTGGCGCGGAAGAAGTCGGGGTCGAGGTCGAGCGCATGTTGGTAGGCGTCTATCGCTTCTCGATAGCGGGCGAGTTTGGTGTAGGCTTCGCCGAGGGCGAAGTAGGTCTCGCTGTCCGGGTCTTGCAGCTTCATGGCGCGCTTGTAGGCGTCCACCGCCTTCTGGTATGCGCCGGTCTGGCTGTAGGCTTCGGCTAGATTGAGTTGCGCGGTCGCGTCCTTCGCATCGGCTTTGACGGCCTGCTCGTATGCTTTAACTGCTTTGTCGAACGCCTCGTCTGATTCCTTCTTCTGGCCAAGCACGCGATAGGTCACACCGAGTTTCAGGTTAGCCGCTGCGTTGGCGGGATCGAGTTTGAGCGCCTGTTGATAAGCCGCGACGGCATCCTCGTCACGGTCGCGGCGAAACAGTTCGTTGCCGAGCGCGACATAGCCGGCGGCGTCTTGCGGCTGCGGGAGACCTGTGTTGTCGGGCGTGGCGGTCGCAGCCGGCGTGGGTGTGTTCTGGGCGGCGCGCTTGGTGCAAGACGAGCAAGCGCAAAGGCATGTGAGCAGGCAAGCGAACGCAATTAGGGAACGAGCAACGCGCATAAGAATGTCCGTGCTGGCTGGAGTGCAGAGCAAAGAGCCGCCCTGTTCTATGCCAAACGGCGCGGCGAGTCAAACGCGTGTGCGGCAGGCGGTACTGACTTGCCATCTGTCACTTGAATGTTAGGTGAGTTAAAAAGGAAGTGGGGTGGCTGACTCCCCCAAGCCTGCCACCCCGCGTGTCCGTCCAGTTGCCGTAAAAGGATGATGAGAAGATACAGGCAGACGACTGACCTTTGGTTGCAAACTCGTTGCGGTCAAATTATGAAAGCAAGACAAACGCAATAAAAGCGATCTGCACTGACGCATTACTTGCCCTCAGTCTGCGCTGGCTTGTTGATGGCTTCGATCAACAGGGCCGCGAACTGCGGGTTCAGGTTCTTGAGCGCCTCGTACTGTGCGGTGGCCGCCTGTTTATCGCCCTTTTCCAAGTAGAGAAAACCGAGCACGCGCCGCGCTTCAGCATCGTCGGGCTTCAACTCAACCGCTTTGTTATAGGCTTTGATGGCCTCGTCCGGCTGTTTCATGCGATTGTAGCTGTTGCCGAGATTGAACCACGCGTCCTCATTCTTGGGGTCGGCCTGCGCCGCCTTTTTGTAAGCCTCAAGGGCCAGCTTGGGTTGATTCTGTTTGTCGTAAGCGTTGCCGAGACTGAACTGCGCCTCCGCGAGATTTGGTTGCAGACGGACAGCTTGCTGATAGGCTTTGATCGATTCCTGCGTTTGCCCGCGCTGTCCGTAGGTGTCGCCGAGTTGGAGGTAGACGTTCGCGTCCTTCGCATTCAGACTGACGGCCTGTTGGTACATCTTCAGGGCCTCGTCGAGTTGATTCGCCTGCCGGTAAAAACCGCCGAGCCGCGCGTAGCCGGCGGCGAGTTTTGGATCGATCTGAATCGCTTGTTTGTAAGCGGCGAGCGCATCCTGCGGTTGCTTTAGAGCGTTGTAAGCGTCGCCTAAATGCAGATAGGCTTCCGCGTCATCAGGTTTAACCTTGAGCACCTCTTTGAACTCGTTGACGGCGTCTTGATATTTCCCGGCCGCCTGATAGTAGTTGCCGAGATTGAAGTGTGTGAACTCCGGCGGCTCATCGAGGGTCTTCTCCAGCTTGATGGCTTCCTGTAGCTGCGCCTCGGACATGCGCGGCGGCGGGGTGGCCTCGGCTGCGGGCGTCGGCTGCTGATTCGCGTTGGCTTGCGGCGGCGTGGCTGATTTTCTGCAACCGGCCAGTCCGCCGGATAAGGCTAAGAGAATGAACAAATGCTGCGCTAGTTTTCTCATTGCTCCAACTTTCTCAGAAAAAAGTTGCTTAAGAGACTGATTATCTGAATAATCAGCAACCGCAGTCAAACCGAACCGGGCGAGTCTCTATAATTAGCCCACACAAGTTCTGCATTGCGACAGCACCCCAGCGAAGAAAGTAGAGCAAATAAATTATGTCAGCGACAGAGACAGGATCGGCACCGGCACAGTTCGGCATGATCGGTCTCGGCGTCATGGGCGAGAATCTCGCGCTCAACGTCGAAGATCACGGCTTTCCCGTCGCGGTCTGGAATTTAGAAGGCGACTGGGTGGATCGTTTCATCAGCCAACATGGTGCTGGTCATCGCTTCACCGGCACGAAGACCTTTGAAGAGTTTGTGGGCGCGCTCCAACGCCCGCGCCGCATCATGATGATGATCAAAGCGGGCACGCCCGTCGATATGACCATCGAGAAGATCAAGCCGCTGCTTGAGCCGGGCGACATCTTGATCGACGGCGGCAACTCCTGGTTTAAAGACACGCAACGCCGCGAGGCCGCGCTACGCGCAGAGAATCTAAACTTCGTCGGCATGGGCGTCTCCGGCGGCGAAGAAGGCGCGCGTCACGGCCCCAGCTTGATGCCCGGCGGCTCGACCGATGCCTGGAACGCGTTGCAACCGATCCTCGAAGCCATCGCCGCCAAGACCGATTCCGGCGCGTGCGTTACACACGTCGGCCCCGACGGCGCCGGCCATTTCGTCAAGATGGTGCACAACGGCATCGAGTACGGCGATATGCAACTTATCGCCGAAGCCTACGACGTGCTGCGCCGCGCGTTGGAGATGGACGCGAACGAGTTGGCCGACACCTTCGCCGAATGGAATCGCGGGCCGCTCGAATCTTTCCTGATCGAGATCACGGCCAAAATCTTCACCGCCAAAGACCCTGAGACGAGCAAGCCGCTCGTCGATCTGGTGCTCGATAAAGCGGGACAGAAGGGCACGGGCAAGTGGACGGCTCAGATCGCGCTCGACTTGGGCGTCGCCATCCCAACCATCGCCGCCGCGATTGATGCGCGCGTGCTCTCGTCGATGAAGGACGAGCGCGTCAAGGCGAGTAAGAAGATTAGGGGCCCACGCGCGCGTCGTTTTCGCGGCGACCGTAAGAAGTTGATCGCGGCCGTGCATGATGCGCTCTACGCGTCGAAGATTTGCTCATACGCACAGGGCATGCATCTGATCGGCGTCGGCTCGAAGGAGTTCAACTGGAAGATTAATCTGAAGGAGATGGCGCGCATCTGGAAGGGCGGCTGCATCATCCGCGCGCGTTTCCTCGACACCATCATGCAGGCCTACGAGCGTAAGCGTGACTTGCCGAATCTCCTGCTCGACAAAGAGTTTGGCGCACGCATGCGGCGGGCACAAAACTCTTGGCGACGCGCCGTGATGACCGCGCAGCACCTCGGCATTCCCGTGCCAGCGATGGCGGCGGCGCTCAACTACTTCGACAGCTATCGCACCGCCGACTTGCCGCAGAATCTGACGCAAGCGCAACGCGACTTCTTCGGCGCGCACACCTACGAGCGGACAGACAAACCCGATGGCGGCTTCGTGCACAGCGACTGGGCCACACTGACCGCCGGCGCTGGTGCGGCAGAAGGTGGAGAGCAATAAACCTTTGCGTCCTGCTTTGCGTCTCCAGCGCCTTTACGTGATGTTCTTACGAACAAAAGTAAAAGCTCACGCAAAGGCGCTGGAGACGCAAAGTTCTGTAACAGAATTCAAGGAGGGTGCGAGCGATGTCAGCCAGAGTTGATGGAATTGTCGCGCCATGCGAGAGTGCGCCGCTGCCGGAAGTCGAGCCGAGCGTGATCGTCATCTTCGGGGCGTCCGGCGACCTGAGTAAACGTAAGCTCATCCCCGCGCTCTACGATCTCTTCCACGCCGGTTGTCTCAAACGCAACTTCGCAGTGCTCGGCGTCGGGCAAGCCCCTTGGTTGGACGAAGAGTTTCGCGCCACGATGCGCGAGGGCGCGGCCGCGTCGGAAGACGTTGACGCTTTCAACGACGCGAAGTGGCAGGAATTTGCCGCACATCTGACTTACATGACCGGCGACTTGCAGGCGGACGCGACCTACGGGGAAGTCTCGGCGCGCCTCACAAAGCTGCACGCGCAGATCGCACCTGATGATAAAGAACATCGGCTCTTCTATTTCTCAACGCCGCCATCGCTTGCGCCCGTCATCGTCCAACATCTGGGCGCGGCCGGATTGAACAAGGAAGAGAACGGCTGGTCGCGCATCATCGTCGAGAAACCATTCGGGCGCGATCTCAAATCCGCGCAGGCGCTCAACGCAGAGATTGCCGCCGTCTTCGCCGAGCATCAAGTCTTTCGCATTGATCATTATCTCGGCAAAGAGACTGTGCAAAACATACTCGTCTTCCGCTTCGGCAACTCGCTCTTCGAGCCGGTCTGGAATCGCAACTACATAGACTATGTCGAGATCACCGCGGCCGAAACGCTCGGCGTCGGCTCGCGCGCGGGTTACTACGAAGAGGCGGGCGCGTTGCGCGACATGGTCGCCAATCATCTCCTGCAACTGCTCGCGCTCACCGCGATGGAGCCGCCCGTCGCTTTCGATGCCGACTCGGTGCGTGAAGAAAAAGTTCAAGTCTTTCGCTCGATTCGCCCGATGACGCCGGAGGACGTAGCGCAACGGACGGTGCGCGGGCAGTACGGCGCGGGGCGCGTTGAGGGGAAAGACGCGCCGGCTTATCGCGCCGAGCCGGGCGTGGCGCAAGATTCGAAGACGGAGACCTATGTCGCCGTCGAATTCTGCATCGAGAACTGGCGCTGGGCGGGCGTGCCCTTCTACATCCGCACGGGCAAACGGCTCACGCGTCGCGTGTCGGAGATCGCCGTGCATCTGAAGCGCACGCCGCAGACACTCTTTGCGCGCACGGCCGATGATCAGATCGAGCCGAACTGCATCGTACTGCGCATTCAACCGGACGAGGGCATGACCGTCACGCTCGCCACCAAACTACCCGGCATGGAGATGCGCACGGGCACGGTGCACATGGTCTTCAATTACGAGTCGGGCTTCGGCGTCCGCACCGCCGCCGCTTACGAGACGCTATTGCTCGATGCCCTGCAAGGTGAAGCGACGCTCTTCACTCGGCGCGATGAGACCGAAGCCGAATGGCGTCTGATCACGCCGATTGAAGATGCTTGGGCGCAAACTGCTGCGCCGCAGTTTCCAAATTATGCGGCCGGCAGCGACGGCCCCGCAGAAGCCGACCAGATGCTCGCGCGCGCCGGCCACAAATGGCGCACACTCGGTGAGAGTCACGCCGATGCTAAAGTGGCGACCACGCCGGTTTCGACTGAGACAGGTGAGAAAGTTCAGGCACGAGCCAGCGAGGCGGCGCAGTCTTAAGACTCAAACAAGATGGGCCTGAAATAGTAAAGCCGGCTGCGCCCTCGCTGCGCAGCCGGCTTAGCCATGCACATCTTTTCCTTTGGGGGAAACGATGCTTTGGTGGCGCGCAATGTACCAGCAAAAGGCTGTTCAGGCAAGCCTAGAGACAATTTCTAAAAACGTTAGGCGAACACTTTGAAGAGCAAGGATGAAGGATGAGGGATGAAGGATGAATAAGAAAGGACTTTCTATTTCATCCTTCATCCTTCATCCTTTCCTCGTTATACTTCCCGTGCTCGAACTATTTCATGCGGCTATGCTTCAGTCGTGCAGATCACATTCTTAGGCACAAGCGCAGGCGTGCCGACCAAAGCGCGCAACGTCTCGGCGGTTGCCCTCAAGCTGCCGCAACGCGCGGAGGTCTGGCTCTTCGACTGTGGCGAGGCGACGCAGCATCAAATCCAACACACGGACCTGCGCATCAGCCAACTCCGCCGCATCCTGATTACGCACCTGCACGGCGACCATCTCTATGGCTTGATGGGTCTGCTCGCGACCTGCGGCATGGCCGGCAGCGCGCAGCCGATAGACATCTACGGCCCCACAGGTCTCGACGAATACGTAGCAAGCGCAGCGCGGCTCTCACGCTTTCGCTTAGGCGAACAGATACAAGTGCACATCGTGCAGCCGGGCGTGCTCTACGAGGATGAAGAGTTCGCGATCAGTTGTCAGCCTTTACGCCACCGCGTGACCGCGTTCGGTTATCGTGTGACAGAGAAGGACAGACCCGGTCGGTTCAACGTCGAGCGCGCGGCGGAGTTGCAGATACCGCCGGGGCCGCTCTACGGTCAGCTCAAGCGCGGCGAAACTATCACGCTCGCCGACGGCCGCACCATCGACGGCGCTGAGCTGTGCGCGCCACCTGAGCGCGGGCGCTCGTTCGTTTATTGTACGGACACAACCTTTTGCGCGAACTCAATCGAGTTGGCCCGCGCCGCCGATGTGCTCATTCACGAAGCGACCTTCGTGACGGAGGACGAGGAGCTTGCGCGCCAGAGCATGCACTCGACCGCACGAGACGCGGCGGAGGTGGCGCGACAGGCCGGCGCACATCAACTTGTGTTGACACACATCAGCCCGCGTTACGCGCCGGGCAATCCTGTCACTACTGACGAGCTACTGCGCCAAGCCCGCGCCGTCTTTCCGCCAACGATCATGGCGCACGACTTCATGACGCTTGAGATTCCGCGGCACACAGACTGAACAAACAAACTCGCTTTGCGTTCTTCCTTTGCGCCTTTGCGTGAGGTTATTTTTTATGAACTAAAGCCTCATGCAAAGACGCAAAGATAAGGTCGCGAAGTTGGCTGCAATCATGGTTGTGCAAATGGCCCTTCATCCGTTTGTTGAAAATGGCCCTTTTGAGGTCTAGAGTGGTGACGTAAGATGCCATTTCAGCGAGAGCGATTTGCGCGCAGGAGAGTCCATGAGACCTGAGACATCCTTCTTGGCCGTGTGTTTGAGTTTAGCGTTGGTCGCAGTCGCGGCGGCGCAGACGTTGCCGCCGGCGCGTACTGCGCATTTGTATAGCGCCCCGCCCGCCGCGCCGATTGAGTTAGCGCTGGACGCGACCGACGCACCGCGCAGAGTCCTGCACGCGCGCATGACGATCCCCGCCGCGCCGGGGCCGTTGACGCTCTACTACCCGGCGTGGATTCCCGGCGAGCACGGGCCGACGGGGCCGATTACCGATCTCGTCAATGTGAAATTCACGGCCGGTCGGCAGACGCTCGAATGGCAGCGCGATCAGGCCGACATGTTTACCTTCCATTTGAACGTGCCGCCGGGCGTGCGCAGCATCGAAGCTACGCTCGACTTTCTGCTCACGACGAACACCGAAGGCTTTTCCGCAGGTGCATCGGCAAGCGCGCAGCTTGTCGTCATCAATTGGAATCAGGTGTTGTTGTATCCGAGCGACCGACCTGCGGCCGACATCACCTTCGCGCCGAGCATAAAACTGCCGGCGGGTTGGAAGTTTGGGACAGCGCTCGACGTGGCGCGTGAGGCGCGCGGCGAGATCGAGTTCGCGCCCGTCGCGCTCGTCACGTTGATCGACTCGCCGCTCTCGGCCGGTGCTTATTATCGTGTGCTTCCGTTGGGAAACACCCCTGTGCATCACGAGATCGACATGGCGGCCGATAGCGCGGCCGCGCTCGATGTGTCGCCGCGCATCGCCAACGGCTTAAAGCAACTCGTCGCCGAAGCGCAGACCCTCTTCGGCGCACATCATTATCGCCATTACAATTTTCTGTTCACGTTGAGCGATCAAGTGGCCAGCTTCGGGCTTGAGCATCATGAGTCGAGCGATGATCGCGTGGCCGAGCGCACCTTGTTGGATGAGCAGGGTTGGAAGTTAGCCGCAGGTTTATTGCCGCACGAGTTCGTCCACTCGTGGAACGGCAAGTATCGCCGCCCCGCCGGGCTGGTCAATGCGGATTATCAAAAGCCTATGCGCACAGAGTTGCTCTGGGTCTATGAAGGCTTGACCGAATATCTCGGTGTGATTCTGACGGCGCGCAGCGGTCTCTGGTCGGAGCAGGACACGCGCGAGAATCTAGCGTGGATCGCCGCTTATCTAGACAAGCGCGGCGGGCGCGGCTGGCGACCGCTCTCCGACACGGCCACGGCCGCGCAACTGCTCTACAACGCGCCCGCGGCTTGGGCCAACACACGCCGCAGCGTCGATTTCTACGACGAAGGCACGCTCATCTGGCTTGATGCCGACGCGCGCATACGGCAACAGACCAACGGGCAGAAATCGCTCGACGACTTTTGCCATCTGTTTCATGGCCCGCCCTCAGGCCCGCCCGAAGTTAAGACCTATGAATTCGAGGACGTAGTGCGCACACTGAACGAAGTCGCACCGGGCGATTGGGCGGGCTTTCTCAACACGCGTGTGCGCGCCGTCGCGCCGCGCGCGCCGCTGGGCGGATTGGAAACGAGCGGCTGGCGACTCGTCTACAACGACACGCCGAACGAGTACATGACCGCGGCCGATGCGGTGCACAAGAGCACAGACCTCAGCTTCTCGTTGGGTCTGCTGCTGCGCGCCGACGGCACGATCTCGGACATTCTACCGGAAGCACCCGGCGAAGCGGCGGGTCTCAGTCCCGGCATGAAGATCATCGCCGTCAACGGCCGCCGCTTCTCGACTGACGGGCTGCACGATGCGATCCGCGCGGCCAAAACCGACCGCGCGCCCATCGAATTACTGATCGAAAACGCGGAGTATTACCGCACCTACAAGCTCAACTATCATGGCGGCGAAAGCTATCCGCATCTGGAGCGCATCGCTGGGCGGCCTGATCCGCTCAGTCAGATTTTGAAATCGCACGCCCCGCACGTCGCTGCTGCAACGGAGCGATGAGTGGGTTGCATCAATTAGTAGGACTGGTGCACAGGTAAGTGAAAGTGGACGCGACATGAGACTTGAACAAAAATGCGGCCGCGCGCTTGGGCTGCTCGTTCTACTCGCTTTATTCGGCACAACCGCGCGGGCGCAGACCGAGGTGCGTTATGTGGAGTTGCCGAATTTTCATCAGGTGAGCGCACAGCTTTATCGCGGCGCGCAGCCGAAGGCGGGCGGGTTGGCGCAACTGGCGCGGCTCGGCGTCAAGACAATCATCAATCTGCGCGAGGATGACGAACGAGCCGACACGGAAGAGCAGTCAGCCCGCGCGCTCGGTCTCAATTACTACAATGTGGCGCTGCCCGGTCTGAGCCGGCCCAACGACGCGAGTGTCGAGCAGGCGCTCGCGTTAATCGCCGACCCACACTTGCAGCCGGTCTTCGTCCACTGCCGGCGCGGCGCGGATCGTACCGGCACGGTCATCGCCTGTTATCGCATCCGGCACGACGGCTGGACGGCCGCAGCGGCCACGGCCGAGGCTAAACACTATGGCTTGAGCATGTTTGAACGCGGCATGAAGAACTACATCAAAGAGTTCGCGCGCCGCGCCGGGGCCGCGCCGCCAGAGCCGAAAACAATCAGCCGCGCATTTATCCGTCGCCGTCTTGCTATGTTGCCGAGCTAACTCGAAAGGAGTTGCATCATGTCTCGCCAGCCCCCAGCCCGCGACCGCTTCGAGGACTATGTACCCGTCGCCGAGCGGCTCGAAAAATTTTACGAGCGCTTTCCCGACGGCCGCGTCATCACATCAATCGTGCAGCATGACATTGACACCGGCTTCATCCTCATGCGTGCAGAGGTCTATCGCAACGCAGACGACGCGCAACCCGCCGCAACGGGCCACGCCTTTGAGGTGCGCAGCGAAGGGTATGTCCAGAAGACAAGCTACGTCGAAGTCTGCGAAACATCGTCTGTAGGCCGTGCGCTGGCATTGCTTGGCTTTGAAGTGAAGCGCGGCATCGCGAGTCGCGAGGAGATCGAGAAGCCGCTGCGGATGGCCGCCGGGCGCACGGCGCAGCCCGCCGAGCCGACGCACGAAGAGCAGGCGGCGAGCCTCGACGCGGAGATTTTGCAGAGCGCGGCGGCGCTCGGTTACGACGCGGTGAAGGTCGGGAAGTGGGTCAATCAGAAGTTCAAGGTGACGGAAGGACTAACGGGTCTGTCACCTGAACTCAAGCGCGAGGTGTTGAAGACGTTCCGCGAAAACGCCGCGAGCGCACAGGCGAAGGGGTCGCGCAAATAATCGGCTTGCACTGTTAGACATTGGAGAGAAAACAAAAAAGATGAGTTTGATGATCACGCAAGTTGATGCTTTCACCGACAAGCCGTTTAGCGGCAACCCGGCCGCAGTGTGTGTGCTGCCGACGGCGCGCGACGAGAGTTGGATGAAGTTGGTGGCGCGCGAGATGAATCTGTCGGAGACCGCGTTCCTCGTGCCGCAGAGCGATGGCTATGATCTGCGCTGGTTTACGCCTGCGGTCGAGGTCGATCTATGCGGTCACGCAACACTCGCCAGCGCGCACGTGCTCTGGGAGACGGGCCAGTTGCGGCCCGACGCGCAGGCCCGCTTTCACACGCGCAGCGGATTGCTGACGGCGACGCGGCGCGGCGATCTGATCGAATTGAATTTTCCCGCGCGACCCGTGACGGCCCTGCCGGCCGCGCCCGCGGAGATTGTGCGCGCGCTTGGCGTCGAGCCGCTGTTCGCCGGGCGGACAAAAGACGATTACTTGATCGTGGTGCGCGATGAAGAGGCGGTGCGCAAGGCCAGTCCGGACTTCTCGATGTTAAAGCGCGCTGACCTGCGCAGCGCAATTGTGACGGCGCAGGCCACAAGCGCGGGTTACGATTTCATCTCGCGCTTCTTCGGGCCCGGCGCTGGGATCGACGAAGACCCTGTGACGGGGGCGGCGCATTGCGTGTTGGGGCCATACTGGCAGGCGCAGCTGGGCAAGGACGAGTTCACGGCCTATCAGGCTTCGGCCCGCGGGGGCACGGTGCGTGTGCGCGTCGGCGGCGACCGCGTCTATCTCGGCGGGCAGGCCGTCACAGTCCTGCGCGGTGAATTAGATGAGTGCGCGCTATGAAGCGGCATCTGAGTGCCGCGCAACCCGGTCGCAGTATGTCATTCAATCTCAGGCTCCCAGCCTTCGGCGATGGCCGTGGCGAGGAGTAGCTCGGCCGCAGTTAGCGGCCGGTCCGGATTTGGATTGTCGCCGAGTGCCGGATCAAGTACGGGTGGGATGGGGAAGTAATCCAGCCCGGCTTGAGCCGTGGCCGGCAATTCCATGCGCTGGCACGGGCGGGGCAGCGGCACGCGCCCAGTTGGTTCAAGCACGAAACATTCGTAGCCCTGCTCTAACCAGAAACGTAGCACGTGCCACGCATTATCGAACCCTTCAACGATCACACAAAGCCTCCCGACGATAACTTACCAACGCAGCAAGTAAGCAGCCGCTCGACCTAAGTAAAAAATCTCGCCGACTAGTCTACGTCAGCCTCACTTACGCCCGTCTCTATCGCGCTTAAGTCAGCTTCCTGTAAACGCTCGACGAGCCATGTGCGAAAGATGTCGGCCTCAGCGCCTTTGCGCGTCCAGCGGGCGCGGTCGAACATGATGAGCGCCATCGTCAGCGCGTGGTGCTGCCCGGCGCGGTCGCCCGCCAGCTCAAACTGACGATAGAGTTTGTCGATGAGCGCCACGCTTGCGCGCGCCGTCTCTTCGTCCTTGAAGCCGAGCTTGTTGGCGAAGAATTTAGAATAGACATTCATCGGGTGCGCGGTCGAAGTGTAGAGATCGAAATAGCCCGTCTCCTGTCCCGCCGCTTGCAAGACCGAGCTGACGTAGCTCGGCCGCGCGCCTGTGATGAGCGCCAGATCGCCGACCTCGTTGATGCCCGATGTGTAGAGCGAAAGAATCTGCTCCTTACGACTTGCGCGCCCCGAACGCTGCTCCCTAGTTTGCGGCTGGGCTACTTCCTGTTTCTGTTTTGTCGCTGTGGCCATCGTTCGTATCCTCCCCTTCCGATCTTGCGGACTGCATGTATGCGCGCGTACCTTTGCGCGCCGACAACAATACGAGGCCGGTCTCGGCCGCCTTGCATGCAATTTGAGCTGTTTAAAGTTGACACAAAATTACTACAGTTCGTATGGCAAAAACAAAGCGAAATGCGCGGCCGGGCCTTCAACCGGCGGGGGATGATTGGTAAACTGCTCGCCATCAAGTAAGCAAGCCAAACTTTTTCCGGTGAACATTGTGCTCCCGTCTGTGCCTTCACCGGCCCGGAGCGATAGCTGATGACGACGGCACTTATCATCCACGGCCATTTCTATCAACCGCCGCGCGAAAACCCCTGGACGGACACCATTGAACCGCAGCCGAGCGCCCGCCCGTTTGCTAACTGGAATGAGCGCATCTATCGCGAGTGCTATCGCCCGAACAGTTATGCTCGCATTATCGATGCCCGTGGCGGTGTCGAGCGCATCGTCAACAACTACGCGAATATCAGTTTTAACTTCGGCCCGACGCTCATCTCCTGGCTCGCGCAACATCACCCGGATACTTATGCGCGCATCATCGACGCCGACCGGCTGAGCATGCGCCGCTACGACGGGCACGGCAACGCCATCGCGCAAGGTTATCATCACGCGATCCTGCCGCTCTGCAACGAGCGCGACCGGCGCACGGAGATTCGTTGGGGGTTGGCCGACTTTCGCTATCGCTTCGGGCGCGATGCCGAATCGTTGTGGTTACCGGAAACGGCCGCCAATAACGAGACGCTCGAAGCGTTGATTGAAGAGGGTCTCAAGTACGTCATCCTCTCGCCGCATCAAGTCGAGCGCATCCGGCGCACGGGGACGGAGGTCTGGCACAGCGTCATAGAGGGCGGGCTTGATCCGACCATGCCCTATCGCTACCTGCACCGCGACGGGTCGGGGCGCGCGCTCGCCGTCTTCTGCTACGACGGGCACGTCGCCAAAGCCATCGCCTTCGACGGTGCGCTCGCTTCGAGCCACGTATTGCTCGACCGCTTTGAGCGCGCCGCGAACGGCCCGCTCGTCCATGTCGCCACCGATGGCGAATCTTACGGTCATCATTTCATGTTTGGTGATCGCTGTCTCGCCTACGCGCTTGAGATTGAAGCGCGCGCGCGTGGGTTTGAAGTCACCAACTATGGTGCGTTTCTCGCCGCGCACGAGCCGGAGTTTGAAGTTGAGATCAAGGCCGGCCCGAATGGCGAAGGTACTGCGTGGAGCTGCGCGCACGGCATCGGGCGTTGGGCGCGCGATTGCAGTTGTCATGCGGGGGCGCGCGAAGGTTGGAATCAGCAGTGGCGCACGCCCTTGCGGGCCGCGTTGAATTTTCTGCGCAACGAAGCGGCCCGGCATTATGAAACCTTAGGCGGCGATCTCTTCCGCGACCCGTGGCCCGCGCGCGATGCTTACATCGAATTGTTAGTTGACCCGACGGCGGATCGTAGCGCCTTCCTCGCGCGCCACGCGGGCCGGGACTTAAGTGCAGAAGAGCAAGTGCGCGCGCTCACGCTGCTTGAGTTGCAGCGCAACGCCTTGACCATGTTCACAAGCTGCGGCTGGTTCTTCAACGACATCTCCGGCATCGAGACCGTGCAGGATTTAAAGTATGCGGGGCGCGTGCTGGACTTCATGGGCGAGTTGAAACTCAAGCCGCCGCGCAGCGCATTTCTTGAACTCTTGGCCGAGGCCGAGAGCAACTTGCCGGAGTTCGGCCACGGCGCAGACATCTATCGCCGCCTGGTTGATGGTGCGCGCGTCACGATGCCGCACGTCGCGGCGAGTCTCGCCATCGCCAGTCTGGTCGATCAACCGGACGAGCGCGACGAGGTGGCCGGCTACGCGTTCACGCGGACGGAGTTGCAGCAACAACAGCACGGGCGGCTCGCGCTCGCCACCGCCCGGCTTGATCTGGAGGCAACTGCTACGGCCAAGCGGCAGTCGTACATGGCCGCCGCGATGCATTTCGGCGATGTTGACTTTTATTGTGTGCTCAAAGAGTTTACTAACGAAGAAGAGTTCCACGCCTCGACCGAACGTCTCTGGTCGTACTTCCGCACCGCGTCTTTGCCGACGCTGTTGCAACTGATGAAAGAGGAGTTCGGGCCGCGCGATTACGGTCTGGAGCATCTGCTCCCCGAAGGGCGCACACGCATTTACGAGATCGTCTTCGGGCGTATGGTCGAACGCTTCGCCGAAGAGTACGAACGCTTGTATGAAGAGAACCGGCGCAACATAGAGATGCTGCAAGAGGCCGGGTTCGAGTTGCCGACCGAGTTGCGCGCCGCCGCCGAGTTTACCATCGGCCGGCGCTTCGAGTACGAGTTAAGCCGGTTCGAGCATGAAGACGTGGCCGCCTACTCGGACGCGCTGCGCATTGCCGACGAAGTGGCGCGACATGATTACCGCATCGACCATGCGAGCGTGCAACAGCAACTCGAAGAGATGATCACGCGCTCCGTCCGCCATGCTATGAGCGAGCCTGCGGAAGAGAATTATCAGGCGGCGCTGGCGCTCATTACGCTCGCCCAGCGGCTCAAGCTGGAAGCAAACATGGAGCGTGCACAGGAGAGCGTGTATGAAGCTTTAAGCGCGGGCGCACCTATGACGGAGGGCTTGCGCGCGTTGATCGCGCAACTACGCTTGACACCGGCGCATGCGCGGCTCACGCAGGCAGCGCAGCCGTGTGCAGTGGCGGAAGCACCAGTTAAGGCGGAAGCGCGCCCGGCCGAGCTTGAAGTGAACGCTGAAAACGCCGCTTGAGGTTGCGGCGCAGAAAATGACCGAGATCGTCTATCCATCCGTGCCGGCCCAAGAGCTTGAGCGGCTCTTCACGCTCACGCACGCCGACCCGCACTCGATCCTCGGCGCGCACCCGACACCGCTGGGCGTGATGGTGCGCGCATACCGGCCGGAAGCGGCGCGCGTCGAAGTGATCGTCCAAGGCGAAGGCCCGCGCCAGATGACGCTCGTCCAACCGCGCGGTCTCTTCGAGTTGCTGCTCGCGGACAAGGCGCAGACCTTCGCGTATCACTTGCGCGTCAGCTATCCGAACGGGAACAACTTCACGCTGCGCGATCCTTACGCCTTCCTGCCGACGCTCGGCGACTTTGACGAGTATCTATTCGGCGAAGGCAAGCATCTGCGGCTCTACGAAAAACTCGGCGCGCACATACGCCAGCTTGGCGATGTATCCGGCGTCTCGTTCGCCGTCTGGGCCCCTGCGGCCGAGGGCGTGAGCGTTGTCGGCAGTTTCAACAATTGGGACGGGCGCTTGCATCAGATGCGCCGGCTCGGCGTCTCCGGCATCTGGGAGATATTCGTGCCCGACATTGGCACGGGCGCGCTTTACAAGTACGAGATGCATCATGCGGGCGTGCTCCCATTCCTGAAAGCCGATCCTTATGCGTTGCAAGCCGAAGTGCCGCCGGCGACTTCGTCAATCGTTTATCAACCGAACTATCAGTTCCAAGATGATGAGTGGCTCGCGCGCCGGCGCGAGCGCGATCACGTGCGCGCGCCGCTCTCGATCTACGAAGTCCACCTCGGTTCCTGGCGACGCATGCCGGAAGAGGGCAACCGCTCGCTGACTTATCGCGAGACCGCGCCGGCACTCGCCGATTATCTGGGCGAGATGGGTTTCACGCACGTTGAGTTTCTGCCGCTCAAAGGTCATCCATACGGCGGCTCTTGGGGTTATCAGGTCGCCAACTATTACGCGCCGACCGCGCGCTTCGGCACGCCCGACGACTTTCGTTATCTCGTCGATTATCTGCATCAACGCGGGTTTGGCGTCATCATGGATTGGGTGCCCGCGCACTTTCCGAAAGACGCGTTCGCGCTCGGCCGCTTCGACGGCACGGCGCTCTACGAACATATAGACCCGCGGCAGGGCGAGCATCCAGACTGGGGTACGTACATTTTCAACTACGGGCGGAACGCGGTGCGTAATTTCCTGGTCGCCAATGCCTTGTATTGGATCAAGGAATGCCACATCGACGGGCTACGCGTTGATGCGGTCGCGTCGATGCTGTACCTCGACTACAGTCGCAACGACGGGCGCTGGGTAGCGAACAAGTATGGCGGGCGCGAGAACTTGGACGCGATAGAGTTTTTGCAGGAGTTGAATGAGACGGTGCATCGCGAGCATCCCGGCGTCATGATGATCGCGGAAGAGTCAACCTCTTGGCCCAAAGTGAGTCATCCGGTGAGCGAAGGAGGTTTGGGTTTCGATTTCAAATGGAACATGGGTTGGATGCACGACACGCTGCTCTACTTTCAAAAGGATGCCGTCTATCGGCAGTGGCATCACAACAATCTGACGTTTGGGTTGTGGTACGCGTGGACGGAAAATTTCATCCTGCCTTTCTCGCATGATGAAGTCGTCCATTTGAAAGGCTCGATGCTCAACAAGATGTGCGGCGACGTGTGGCAGAAGTTTGCGAACCTGCGCGCGCTCTACGCCTACATGTGGGCGCATCCGGGCAAGAAGCTGCTGTTTATGGGCGCGGAGTTGGCGCAATGGCGCGAGTGGAATGACGACCGCAGTCTCGACTGGCATCTGCTCGACGAAGCCCGTCATCGCGGTGTACAGAGGCTGCTGCGCGATCTCAATCTTATCTACAAAGACGAGCCTGCATTGTGGGCGGCGGACAGCGAGCCGGCCGGTTTCCAATGGCTCGACGCCAACGCGGCGACCGAGAATGTGCTCGCCTTCCTGCGGCACGCGCCCGCGACGGGGCGGCAGATCGTCTGCGTCTGCAATTTTTCGCTCAACGTGCGTACAGGTTATCGGCTGGCGCTGCCGCGCGCCGGGACGTACCGCACGCTCATGAACACGGACGACGAGATTTATGGTGGCAGCGGCGTCGTCAAGCTCGCGGAGTTCACGGCTGAAGCACAACCTGCGCACGAGCTTGGTTATTCCGTCGTGCTCGATCTGCCACCGCTCGCAACTATGTGGTTTGCAGTGCCGGAGTAAACGGCAAATAAAAAACATAAGGGGAGTAAGCAAACAGTTCATGGCTGAAGTGAAAAAGATTGGTGTGTTGACCGGCGGCGGCGACGCGCCCGGTTTGAATCCGGCGGTCAAAGGATTGGTTTATCGTGCGTCCGAGCACGGCACCTCGGTCGTCGGTCTTTACGATGGCTGGCGCGGCTTGCTGAACCCTCTGCCCGACACCTTCCCGCTCACGCGTGCGACCGTGCGGCGCTGGGATCGCGACGGCGGCACGAACCTTGGCTCGTCGCGCACGAATCCGTTCAAGACAACGACTGAGACGGGCGAGCGCGTGGATCGCTCAGACGAAGTGTTGGAAAACATCGCGCGGCTCGGTCTCGACGCGGTCGTTGTCTGCGGCGGAGAAGACACGCTGGGTGTGGCGGCGCGGCTGCACGAGAAAGGGGTGCGCGTCGTCGGCATCCCGAAGACGATTGATAAAGATTTGGCCGGCACGGACTACACGCTCGGCTTCGACACGGCGCTCAGGAACGTCACCGAAGTCATCGAACGCTCGCGCACGCCCGCCGGCTCGCACGGTTGGGTGCAGGTAATCGAAGTCATGGGGCGACACGCCGGCCATCTCTCGCTCTGGGCCGGCGTGGCGGGCGGCGCGCACCTCATACTGATCCCCGAACACCCGTTTCGTTACGAGCTGGTGTTCCGCCATCTACGCGAACGCATGGGCGACCCGACGGCCCCGCATCGGGAACGTGGGCATCAGCCACGTTACGCCGTCATCGTCGTCGCCGAAGGAGCATACGCGGAGGATGGCGAGTTGGTCACGATAGACGACCAGCATGACGCCTTCGGACACGCGCGCCTGGGCGGCATCGGTGAAGTGCTCGCGCGCCACATCACGGCCGAGACCGCTTATGACGCGCGCGCCGCGGCCCTCGGTCATCCGCAACGCGGCGGCCCGCCCTCGCCGATTGATCGCATCATGGGCATGATGTTCGGCGCGCGTGCGGCGGACGCCGTCGCCGCAGGAGAATTTGGTCAGATGGTTTCCGCCCGCGGCATCGCGCCCGCTTGCGAGTTGTCGCTCGTCGAGATCACAACCGTCCTCGGCAAGATCAACACCGTAGATGTGGCGCGCCATTACGACACCGAGCGTTATCACCTGAAACAGATCGGCATGTGACTATGAAGGCAAAAGGCAAAAGGCAAAAGGCAAAGGGCAAAAGTGCGGGCCAAGTCCAACAGAAGAATGACAGTCCGAATCTCGCCCGGCGCTGGCTACGATTTTTACCTTTTGCCCTTTGCCTTTTGCCTTTTGCCTTTAACGCTGGGCCATCGGCAGCCGATCAAGTCATCGCAAACCAGCCAGCATCAGAGGGGCGGAGCATTACGCCCGCCGGGTCGCTCTTGCTGGATGCGACGACGCGGCAACCGGCGGTCGGCGCGCTGACCGTTGATTTCGTGCGCAGCCCTGATGCGACAGGGCCGGGCGGCGGCGGTCGTTTCCTCATCGCCGTCAACAGCGGTTACGGGCTACAGTTCAACTCGGCGACGAACAAGGCGCAGCAGTCTCTATCGGTCATCGATCTCAACGCGAGACCGGCGCCAGCCGTCGTGCAGAACGTTTACTTTCCGACGCCGCAGAGCGCGAACGTCGGTCTCGTCTTCGCGCCGCGCGCGGACGCGGACGGCACATACGCGTTGTATGTGTCGGGCGGCGTCGAAAATAAAATCTGGCTCTTCCGTTTTCGCCCCGACGCCCATCCACCCATCACGCCCACGTCAAATGGGCCGAATACAAAAGTGGAAGCTCCGTTCATTGATGTGAGTAGTTTGGCGACCGCGCCAGCCGACGTGCGTGTGAATGCAAAGAACACGCTCGTCTATCCGACGGGGCTGGCGCTCAGCGACGATGGTGACACACTATTTGTTGCTAACAATCTGGGCGACAGTCTGGGCATCATCACGAACCTGCGCGGGGAGTGGAGACTTGAGCGTGTGCCTCTCGCGGGCCAGAGCAATGCGGGCGGAGCGGGCGATCATTTCATCTATCCTTATGGCGTCGTCGCACTGTCAGCGCAAGCGGGCGCGGCGGCCGCGAAAGTTTACGTCTCGTGTTGGAATGATGGTTCGCTGGCCGTTGTTGATTTAGCCAACAGGCGGCACGTCTCCTACATCCCTGTGGCTCGCCATCCGACGAAGATGCTGCTCGACAAGACGCGCGCCTTACTCTACGTCGTCAACTCGAATGCCGATGGCGTCTCGGTCATCGATACGCACCGTGACATTGAAGTTGAGCGCATCAACGTGCGCTTGAGCGAGAGTGTGCCGCTCGGCAATAGTCCTGAAGGTCTGGCGCTCAGCCCCGATGGGCGCACACTCTATGTCGCCAACGCGCATAGCAACTCGGTCGCCGTCGTCTCGCTCGCACATTTCTTTATTGAGTTGGGCGGCGAGATAGGAAACATGGGTGAACGTCGCGGCGGCACGACCAAAGTGCCCACCCGCGTGCGCGGCTTTATTCCGACGGGGCAGTATCCTTCGGCCGTCGCCCTCGTCGAGCACATGCTCTTTGTCGGCAACGGTAAGGGCACGGGCTTCGAGAACTCTTCCGTTGTCGTCAACAATTCGGGGCGCGTGCCGAACGTGCCGAACGACCGCTTTCCCGCCGGCACTGGCCGCGCGGGCGGACAGGGCGGCGAGTACAGCATGGCCATCGTGTCGGGCAACATGAGCCTGATCGACGAGCCGGGCGAACGCGACCTCGCGCGCTATACGCAACAGGTCATGCGCAACAACGGCCTGCTCGACGAGCCGCGCGCGCGTCTGTTTCGGGGCCGGTCGCCGATCAAACACGTCATCTACGTCATCAAAGAGAATCGCACGTATGATCAACTCTTCGGCGACGTAACCAACGCGGGCGACGGCACACGCGCCGACGGCGACCCGACGCTCGCCATCTTCGGCGCGGGCGAAGCGGCCCAACGGCCCGACGGCAGCGCACAGAACATTACGCCTAATCAACGCGCGCTTGCCCTTCGCTTCGGGCTGCTCGACCGTTTCTTTACTAACGCCGAAGCGAGCGCCGACGGGCACAACTGGTCAACCGCGGCCTTTTCCAGCGACTACACAGACAAAGCTTTCCGCTGGAACTACGCGAGTCGTGGGCGCACCTATGACTTCGAGGGCTTCAACCGGCTGCCCGATTATCGCCCCAATAAGGACGCGCCGCCCATACTACCCACACCCGTGAGCACGGAAGATTTGGCCAACTTCGTCCGCCGCTTCGTCCCTTACTTGCACGGCGCACGCGACGCGGCCGAGCCAGAGACGCTCTATCTCTGGGACGCCGCAGCCAAGGCCGGTCTCACCTATCGCAACTATGGCGAGTTCATCGGCACAGAGTCGGCAGCGTTCATCAACGCGGTGAATATTAACAAGCGACGTTCTTATCCTGACATCTCGCCCACCGCTTTCGCCGTCCCAACCAAGCGCGCGCTCGAAGGTCATCACAGTTTGACGTTTCGGAATTTCGACATGTTCACGCCGGACGCGATGACGACTGAATCCTATCGTGCGGCGAAAGAAGCACACAGCGATCCGTTCATTAGCATGGCTAACGCCGACGCGCGGTTTAAAGGCACATCGCGCGTGGGTGAATGGCAAAAGGAATTTCAGACGTTTGTGGCAGACCTGCAAGCGGGGCGCGGCGACCGCTTGCCGAACCTTTCCATCCTGCGTTTGCCGGAAGATCATACGGAAGGTCTGTCGGCGAACAATCCGACGGCGCAGTTCTACGTCGCGGACAACGACTACGCGGTCGGGCGCATAGTCGAAGCCGTGTCGGCAAGTCCTTACTGGCACGACACGGCCGTCTTCATCGTCGAAGACGACGCGCAGGACGGCCCCGATCACGTGGACGCACATCGCTCGCCGGCCCTCGTCGTCAGTGCCTATAACCGCCCCGGCGCACTCGTGCATACGTTCCAAAATACCGTCAGTCTGATACGCACCATCGAAGTTCTCCTCGGCATTGCGCCGATGAATCAACTTGACGCCACGGCCGCGCCCATTGACATCTTTCGCGACGAGGCCGACCCGCGCCCGTTCAAAGCGACGCTCCCCGTCGTCGCACTCGACAATCTGATCAACCCGCCAGCCCGCACACGTGAAGAGGCTTACTGGATGCGCCGCACCGCTGAGCAGAATATCGATTACGCCGATCAGGCCGACGCTGCGGTACTCAATCAGGCCATCTGGTTCTCTGTGCGCGGCACGACATGCCCGATGCCTGCGATTGCTAGTCTGCCGGCATGCGAGGCCATGATGCAGGGGCGCGAGCAGAGCGCGGAGCACGATGACGATGAAGGCGAACGTAAGGCTGAAGTCGCGCGGACGCGACATTGATCTGTTGCGTACCGCGTGCTCGGCTTAAACATACAAGCGCGTCGAGACATGATGCGAGGCGAAACAAAAAATATGAATCGAAGCTTAACGCGAACATTTGCCGGGCGCGCATCTGCCTGTGCGCTCGCCGCCGCCCTTACCTGCTCATTGGCCACGCTCGGCCTTGCGCAGTCGCCACAAACATCTGCGCCGCCACCGGCGCTCAGTCCGCAATTAGTGCGTCAGTTAGAGAGCATTCAACGGCAGGCGCTCGATGAAGATTACGCTTATCGGCAGGTCGCGCATTTGACGAATAACATCGGCCCGCGTCTGACCGGTTCGGCGCAGGCGCAGGCGGCCGTTGATTATGTCGCCGGTGAAATGCGCCGGCTCGGGCTTGAAGTGCAGTTGGAAAAATTGTCTGTCCCGCATTGGGTGCGCGGCGAAGAGACGGCCGCACTCACGCAGTATCCCGGGCAAGCGCCGGGCGTGCCGCAGAAGGTTGTGCTGACCGCGCTTGGTGGAAGCGTCGCTACACCGCCGCAAGGTCTCAACGCCGAAGTGATCGTCGTCAACAACTTCGACGAGTTGCAGGCGCTGGGCCGCGCACGCGTCGCAGGGCGCATCGTGCTCTTCAACGCACGCTTCGACGATCAGATGGCCAAGCAAGGGTATGGCGGCGACGCCTACGGGCAGGCGGTCGTCTATCGCGGCGCGGGGCCGAGTGCGGCGGCGCGCTTGGGTGCGGTCGCGGCCCTTGTCCGCTCGGTCGGCGGCGCAAGTTTTCGGCTGCCGCACACGGGCGCGACGCGTTATGCGCAGGACGCGCCGCGCATTCCGGCCGCGGCCGTTACGGCCGAAGACGCGGATATGATTGCCTATCTCGTCAAGCAAGGCGCAGTCCGCATGCGTTTGACGCTAACGCCGCAACAACTGCCCGATGCGGTCAGCTATAACGTCATCGCCGACCTCAAAGGCAGCGAGCACCCGGAAGAGTTTGTCATCGTGTCGGGGCATCTCGACTCGTGGGATTTAGGCACGGGCGCGATTGACGATGCGGCGGGCGTCGGCGTGGCGATGGCGACCGTGCAACTCGTCAAACAGTTGAAGCTACGTCCGCGCCGCACCATCCGCTTTATCGCATGGATGAACGAAGAGAACGGCACGGTCGGCGGGCGCACCTACGGGCGCGAACACGCGGCGGAAGTAGGCCGTCATTTCGCGGCCATTGAATCTGATCGCGGGGCGGGTCATCCGCTTGGGTTTGAAGTGAAAGGGAAGCCAGAGATCACGACGCTGCTCGCGCAAGTCTCAGGCGTGTTGGCTAGTCAGGGGGCGGGCTTGATGCGTTCGGTGGACGATACGGAGGCGGACATCTCGCCGCTGGCGGCCGCGGGCGTGCCCTCGTTTGGTCTCTGGCAGGACACGCGCACGTATTTCGATTATCACCACACACCGGCCGACACGTTTGACAAGATCGTACCGCGCGAGTTAGCGGAGAACGCGGCGGCCATGGCGGTATTGGCGTATGCGTTGGCGAATCTCGCGCAACCGCTCCCGCGTTGAACTGCCCTTAGTTTTGTTGCTTTTCCGGTTCATCGATCCTGTGATGCAGAGTCTGCGCTACGGGTGCGCCTGAATTTTCATTGCTCAAGATCATCGATCTGTAAGCCGACGGGGTCTGCGCCCGCGCCTTTAAGCCCATCGATCACGCGGGCTATTTCACCGTAGCGTAGCGAGCGCGGGGCTTTGATGAAGACAGTGCGCGCGCTGGTCATGCCGGCGGGCAGCGGTGCGCCGTGCAACTCTTCTACGCGGCGTTGGAACGTGTCGACAAGGAGCGCTGACAGTTTGCTCATATCATCCGGCGTGCCTAAGACTGCGCTTTTGTTCAATCTAAGTTGACTCTGACTATCGACCGTAACAACGAGCGTCCACGGATTAGGGGTAATCGTTTGGTCAGGCTGCGGGCGCTCCGGTACGAGTGCTTTGAAGCGCGTCGGCTTGAGCGGCGTAAGAACCATGAAGATGATTAGGAGAACGAGCAGCACATCGATGAGCGGCGTGACGTTGATGTGCGGAACTGTCTTCCTCTGTGTGGTCGCAGTCGATTGAGCCATTGCGCTTGCGCCTCCGCGTCGTTGAGTTGAGCGGTTAGACGCCGGGCGGATGAAAAAGTTCCCGTGCGAAATGGCAGTGAGCGCGGGGCTTAATGAAAACTGTGATTAGTGCTTAGCAGTGGTTGGATAGGAAGATGGTGTCGTAGTTACCTTGTGCGCGAAAGCCAACCCGACGATAGAGCTGTTGGGCCGCATGGTTCTGTTCGTTGACTAACAGGCAGAGCGTATCAGTCCGGCGTAACAGTTTGCGGCACAAGTGCGAGAGACAGCGCACGCCAAAGCCTCGGCCGCGCACATCCGGATGCGCATAGATGCCCTCTAGGTAGATGGCTTCCGGCGTCACGGCCTGCATTTCCGCTTTGAACAGCAAACGCCCTTGCTCAATGACCGCCCATGTCCGCCCACGCGCGACACGTCGCTCGCAACGCGCGTAGAAACCGGCCGGATCGACAGTGCGGAGATCGACGCCGCTCTCCGCGAGGGCCCGTTCCGCTTGGATCGGGAGAATGAGATCGGGATCAGCGCGGTTAGCTGCTCGGAGCGTGGCGACCGGCCCATAGATAGGCAGCGGAAAGCCTAGGGTGTCGAGCACTAGGCGGCACTCATTTTCTAGGCGTTGTCACAGAGGCCGTTGCTGAGTAGGCAGAGTAGCCGTAGCTGTTTGCAGCGCGTAGGCGGTAATAGTACTTGGTGTTTGCGACCACGCCTATATTCAAGTATGAGCTACTGTTTGCGGCGATCGTGGCGATCTGCGTGAAGGTCGTGCCGTTGGTCGAGCGCTCAATCACAAAGCTGCTCTCGTTTAGGCAGTTATCGCTCCACGTTAAGCTCACTTGCACGAGCGAGGGGGCTTTCGCCGTCAGATTACTGGGCGCGCCGTCAAGCACACTGCTCATGCTACGCGTGTTATCACCCTGCACCAAAGCCTTGCCGGCCTGACTTGCCATGTCGCCGAGGAGCACGCCATCACCAAGCAGCACGCCGTCACCGAGTAGGACCCCATCACCGAGCAATACACCGTCGCCGAGCAGGACACCATCGCCAAGCAGCACGCCGGTCGGACAGAGGGTTGTGCCTTCGCCGATCGCGCTGCCGTTACTTGTCAAAATGTTATCACCAAGCAGGACGCCATCGCCGAGCAGCACACCATTAACGACGAGCGCGCCGCTGCCGTTAATCATCGTAGCGTCGCCGAGGAGCACGCCGAGGCCGTAAATTTTCTGGTATTGGGTAATGAGATTTGCGCCGGAGGCGTAGGTCTGATCGAGGATCAGTCCTTGCGACCAAGAGAAGGTGTAACCGGCGATAGATGTTTGCGGCGTCGGCGCGAAACAGTTCGCGCAGAGCAGTGGGGCACTGAGCGGGGTGGCGGCCGAGAGGTCAGTGCGCACGAGCGTGGCCAGCCGCACTGCGCCTTCGATGTTCACTTCGCCCGCGCCCTGCTGGAAATGATTAAAGCCGGCCAACGGCTGCGCCGAGTACATCAATAACGACTTGACGAGGTTCGGCGTCAAGCTCGGATTAGCCTGTAACATCAAGGCGGCAGCCCCGGCCACGACGGGCGTGGCCATCGAAGTCCCGCTCAGGTACATGTATGCCTCGGCGGGGGCCGGGCTGACTCCGGCGTCGAGGGTCGGGTTGTTGGTCACCAGATAATTGTCGCGGGCCTCGGCCGAGATGAGTTTGTTGCCGGGCGCGATCAGATCGGGTTTGAGCAGATTGTCGTAGTGCTTGACCCCGCTATCGTCCGTCCAGCAGCTGCGCGTCGGGCCGCGCGAGCTGTAGGTGGCCACAGTGTCATCGTTGCGCGCGTCCGTGCCGTAGGTGTTGGCTGCGCCGACGGTCAGCACTGACGGCTCATTGCCCGGCGAGTGAATCTGGCCGTAAACCTCTTGCCCTAAGCTGTTCTTGCCTTCGTTGCCGGCGGCAGCAACCACGACGACACCCGCATCAACAAGCTGACGCACAGCCTGACAGAGCGGATCGTACAGGTATGAATCAATCGCGGTCGTGCCCAGGCTCATGTTAACCACGCGGATGTTGTAGGTCGGATTTGTCCGATTGGTCATGATCCAGTCGAGCGCATTCAGCAGGGTCGAGACAGAGCCTCGGCCTTGCGAATCCAGCACCCGCAGATTGACAACTTTTGCATTGGCGGCGACGCCCTGAAACGCGCCGTTGGCGACGTTGCCGTTGCCTGCGGCGAGGGCCGCGACGTGTGTCCCGTGTCCGTACGGATCGTAGGTGATGGGATTGTGCGAACTATCAAGCTCACCCGTGAAGTCAACGTTTGCGACGATGCGCGTCAGCCCGGAGGAGTTGTTTAGTGCGCTATGATTAGGATCGATGCCAGAGTCCAGCACGGCGATACCGATGCCGGTCCCATCAAGGGTCGAACTCCCGCCCAGTGCGCGTGCGGTGTCCGTGCCGGTGGTCAGGGTCACGTGCCCGAGTTTTTTCACGGCGCGATCCAATGCGATGTAGTCTACGTCCGAGCGATTAGCGAGCGTGTCCACGGCTGAAGCTGGCAGGTTTACCACACGGTGATTGAAGTTCCGATAGCTGCGCGTGACATTACCGCCAATACTACGGATGGATGAATCAAGCGTACTGCTCCAAGTGCCAGTCGGTCGCACAATGACATTGACGCGTGCGCTATTGTCGCCCTGCATCATCTTGCGCAGATCCTTGGCCACTTTCTCAGGTCGCGAAGTGTTGCTGGCCGCGCTGTGACCGACGATGATGATGCCGACTGAGAAGCAGAGAGCAAGCGCAAGAAGCATGCGCGTAATAAGTCTGGGGGAGCGGGAAATGGCTGTTCTAGATGTCATCATTTAAAATTGATAATGTTCAAACTTCAGAGCGCACGAGGCCAAGCACAGACTGTTGCCGTCTAGCTCTATGGCAAAGTTGGTGCCGTTACGCGACAACAGCCAGAACCCGAGCTATTCTTTGATTTATCGTGGATATTGAACAGCAAGAGCCATAACGAACGGTGGGCCGCTCATTCAAATTGCTTGACTGATTGCTGTCAGAATGAAGTGCGGAAACAGGTGGGCGCGGGCTGCGGTGCTGGGTCTTTAATTGTTTATGCCGCGTGCGGTCCGGTTGTAAACTCAACGGTAGATGCAACAGATGCAAAGCCGAGACTTATCCCTAATACATGAGTTGGTAAGCGATCTCTTCGTGTTGCCGAACACGACGGCGGAGTGGACCCACTATCGCCTGTCGCCGGAGCAGATCGCTTTTTATCGGGTGCATGGCTATGTGGCTGGCATCAAGATTTTAAACGATGAGCAGGTGCAGAAACTGCGCGCCGAGTTGCAAGCGTTAGCCGATCCGACGCACCCGCAACACGATCTCTTTTACGAGTTCCACACCAACGAATCGGGCGACCCGGCCGGTGTGCTCTTCCACGCGCTGGGCGCATGGCGCTGTACGCCTTACTTTCACGATCTGCTCTGGCATCCGGCGTTCACCGTCTCGGCGGCGCAGTTGCTCAGCGGCGCGGTGCGCTTCTGGCACGATCAACTCTTCTGCAAACCGGCCCGACACGGCGGCGTGGTGGCCTGGCATCAAGACTATTCGTATTGGACGCGCACACGCCCACGCGCGCATCTCACCTGCTGGATCGGGTTGGACGATTCGACCCGCGCGAACGGCTGTGTTCATTACGTACCCGGCAGCCATCGCTGGCCGTTGCTGCCGCGCACAGACCTTGCGCACGATATGGACGCGATCCTGTCAGTGCTGACACCTGAGCAAAGGGCCGCGTTCCGGCCCGTGCCAATTGAGTTGAAACAGGGTGAATGCTCGTTCCATCATCCGTTAATGGTGCACGGCTCATACGGCAATAGCACCGACCGCCCACGCCGCGCGACGGTGATTAACGTCGTACGCGATGGCGTCGCCTCGGCTTCGGCCGCGCCGCTGCTCGCAGGCGTGCCGCCGATTCCCGTCGGGCAGAAGCTTGGCGGCCGGTTCTTCCCGCTGCTGTTTGATCCCGCGGCCGTTTCGTTTTAAGCACAATGACTGGCCGCGCAACTGCCTGCATGGGTGCGCGCACCAACAGAAGCGGGCAGCAAGAGGTAGCTGAACGTGCGCGCAGACTTGCGCCCGTTAAGACCGGCGCTGGGTTACATTGACGTCGTACTCTCCGGCAGTTGCCTCATTGCGCCTCACCCATGATGAAGCTGAAGTCGGCCTTCGCCTGCCCCGACGCAGTCGTGGCTACGCTATGGCACTTCAGACAACTCGACGTGACGCCGGGCGCGAATGGGTTATAGCCGGGCTGCGGAAACGGTACGGGGCCGTCTGTCGGCGGCACTGGCCCTTGAATGAAAGTTTCGAGCACGACGTTGGCCATAAACGGGGGCTTCGGCAGCGTCCCGTCCTCGCCCACCCACTGCGTACTCACAAGTTGGTAGTTGGCCCACACCGACCCGGCTAAGAGTTTCTGAAACGTGACGTTCAAGCTTGCTCCCAACTGGTCATCCACCGCGTTGAGTCTGACGACTTGCACCGGCTTATTGAGTGGCTTGCCGTTCTTATCCAACTCGGTAGCAGGCGAGGGCGCGGTCTGCACATTGGGCGGGCAGGTCTGCGGCGGACAGTCGGGCTTGGTGAAACTCGCCTTCGCGCCAAAGGGCGAGCCGGGCGGCGGCTTCAAGTTGTCCACGTGCTCGAAGGTTGACCAGAGCCACGTGGGCTGGCTTCTCGTCTTGTGCAGAATGTGGAAGCCGACGAGACCCAGAGTCACCGGGTTGGGGCCGGGACTCGGGGTGCCCTGGTCGTCGTTGTAAACGATGGCGCGCGTCATGTAAAAGCGTCGGCTCGTCACCTCTTTCGCCGTGAGCACTTTCCAAGCGGCCTTGATCTCCATCGCGCCGGTTGGCCCGTAGGTGCTGGGGCCGATGGGGAAGGTGATGGTCTGCGTGTACTTGTCCTGCCCGCTCCGGCTCCACAGGTTGTTCTGCGGGGCGGTCAGGAAATTGTACTCGTCCCGGTTTAACCGCACGTCGTAGCGCACGAAACGTCCACTCTGGTCGGTGAGCACGCCGCCGACGGCCTCCTCGATGCCGGGAAATCTCTGTCTCAGGTTCAGCGAAGCCTTGGCTTGGCGAAAGAGGATTTTCCGCACACCCGCCCGCGCGGCCAGCAGCCGTACTTTCGCGGGCAGGCGGGCGAACCGCGCGGCCTGCGTCGCCGACGGCGTCTGCGCACACCAGCGGGCGGGCTTGGCCGGCGGCGCAACGAAGACATCTGAGTCGTCGAGATACATCTCCCAAACGGTCGGCCCCCGCCCGGAGAGAATGGATTGGTTCAGGTTGGGGCCGCAGGTGGTGGTATTGGCCGGCCAGTTAAGGGCAACGAAAGTGAGCCACGAATACAAATCCATGTTGCCCTGCGTCGGGATGCCTCTGGCATCGGCTGGGACGGTCGCGAGCGCGCTCGTGATCTTCTGCGGCGGCGTGGGGAAATCCTGCATCATGAAAGGCGACACGCTGGCCATTGCGCCCGTGGCGGGGTGCGTGCTACGGGCAAAACTGATGGAGATGAAGTAGAAAGTCGTAAAGGCGACGAGGAAGAGCAGAGTGACTGACAACTTAGAGTGAGAACGCATGGCAGACCTCCTGTGGGTTAGAGTCAGAGTGCTTGCGGCGAGGCGGCGATCTCCTTCGGATAATGAGGTGATAAGCAGGTGAGGCGAACGGGGCAACGCGTCGTGTGATCCTTGGGTTGTTAGAGCGCGGGAACGATATGGCCGAAGGTGGAGATTGTCAATAGCTACGGGCTGTCACTCGGTGAGTAGGAATATCGGCGCGGTTCGCACAACGCCCGCACAATCCCGCAAGCGAGCAAGTGATGTAACTCTTTGCCAACACACATCTATCGGGCCGGCTCTGTTTTAAGCACAATTTAAGAACTCTTTCAGTGTGATTAAAAGACTTCTATTCAGCGAGCACTTATGGTTTAACTTACGGGTAGTTCAAATTGGCTTGAGACATACGGGGGCGCGGGCTGCTTGGTCGCTTTGGCCCTTTGGCTGGATTGATGACGTTTTCATTGACACTCGTGGCGTTTAAGCCTAACCTGCGCATGTTCTTCAGCGCGTCCAGCTCTTACGCCGCACAGCAAACCCGCTTCACCCTTCATGCAGAGGACAAGCGTAGGTGAGTCAAACAGTAAGCATTAGTCATCTGACCCCCAACGCGACTCCGCGTAAGCGCGTGCTCGTCGTCAACTGCTATTTCGACGACACGCGCCGCCCCATCCGGCGCACCACCAAAATCCCGCAGGCGATGGGGCCCGTCTATCTGGCCGGTGCGTTCGACCGTGAGACCTGCGATGTGCGCCTCTACAACGAACTATCTTCAGGGCCGCTCGAAGACCCACAACTGTTGGGCTGGCCCGACATGCTCGTCTTGACGGGGCTGACCAACTCCTTCGACCGCATGTTGCACCTGACCGCTTATGCGAAGACGAAGAACCCGCGCGTCATCGTCGTCGCCGGCGGCCCGCCCATCCGCCAACTGCCGCACCTCGCCGCGCAGTTTTTCGACTATTGTTGTCTCGGCGACATCGAAGAGCTTTGCGACATCACACGCGCAGCCCTCGGCCCGCGTTACGTGGCCGCGGAGATGATGCCGCGCTTCGATCTGGCCTACTGGATCACTTGGCTCGGGCACATAGAGTCCACGCGCTACTGTAATTTCCGCTGCTCCTTCTGCGCTCTGACCGGCGAGGGGCGCGACTATCAGACCTACAATCTCGCTTACATCCGCCAACAGATGCTCGCCGTCAGCGCTAAAAAACACGTCCTCTTTATCGATAATAATTTCTACGGCAGCGACCGCAAACACTTCTGCGCGCGCCTCGACTTGATCAAAGAGTTGCGGGCGGAAAAGCGGTTCGGCGATTGGGGCTGTCTGGTGACGAACGATTTTTTCGCCAAGCAAGAGAACCTGACGAAAGCCCGCGCGGCCGGTTGCGAACTGTTGTTTAGCGGCGTCGAGTCGTTTGACATGGACTGGCTGCGCGCCTGCAACAAGCTCCAGAACACGAAGAATCCGCAGGTCGAGATGATCAGCAAGTGTTTGGAGTCCGGTATCGTCTTCTGTTACGGGCTGATGGTCGATCCCACGTCGCGCCGCATCGCAGACCTCCGCCGCGAGTTGCATTTCATCACGGGCACGCCGGAGATCACGCTGCCGAGTTTCCTCACCATGTCGATCCCGCTCTTGGGCACGCCCTATTTTTACGAGTGTCTAAAGAACTGCGCCATCTACCCGCAGACAAAGTTGCGCGATATGGACGGCTTGACGATCATGATGGAGCCGCTCGACGGCGTAGCGGAGGTGATCAAATTCCTGCGTTCGGTGGAAGGCATGGAGGGCTACCGGCTACGCGTGATCAAACACGCGGCGGCCTTTGCGCGGCTTTATCGCAAACGCCTGACGAAGGTGCAGATGACCCTTGCGCTCATCAACGCGGCCATCATCTGCGTGCCCGACGTGACCAACTCATTCAAAGGCGCAGGCTGGCGCACACGCCGCAAGCAACCGCGCACCTTCGTCAGCACGACCGAGCCGCTCGACGATCAGTACACGCCGAAATTCCGCGTGGACGCGCGCTTCACGCGCCACTTCCAGCCGACGATGGTGACGAATGAGTGCGGCGAATTAGCTGAAGAGATGATCAAATCCGGGTTGTTCAAAGCCGTGCCGGCGGCTGTGGGCTAAATCAATCAGGCGTTGGCGTTGGCCCGCTCGCGTTCGAGCAGCACGCGGCGCAGGATTTTACCTGAGGGCAGGCGCGGAATCTGTTCGACGAATTCGACGCGGCGCACCTTCTTCTGCGGCGCGACGCGCTCGGCGACAAACGCCATCAACTCTTCGGCGGTCGCCGCCCCGTGCAGCACAATAAAAGCCTTCGGCACTTCGCCCGCCTCCTCGTCGGCGCTGGGAATGACGGCCGCGTCCGCCACCGCCGGGTGCGTCAATAACAAGGCTTCGAGTTCGGCCGGCGCGACTTGCAGCCCGTGGTATTTGATCAACTCTTTCAACCGATCCACGATATAACAATGTCCATCTTTGTCCACATAACCCACGTCGCCCGTGCGTAGCCAACCGTCCGCATCGAAGGCCGCCCGCGTCGCCTCCGGCTGATTCAAATAACCAAGCATGACCTGCGGCCCGCGCAGACGTACCTCACCCTGCTCGTGCGGGCCTAACTCAACCTCTGTCTCCCAATCGACGATCCGGCATTCAGTGTTCGGTAGAGCATAACCGACCGCACCTTGCTCATGCTTCGTGTTGTGCCCGTTGCTCATGTGCGAGAGCGGGCTGACCTCCGTCTGGCCGTAAGCGTAGCCGATCTCGCAATCGAGGCGTGCGGTGCAGGCTAAGGCGTCGGCGGCATTGAGCGGCGCGCCGCCCGAATGCAGATGTTTGAGATGCGACAGATCGAACTGCGCGACCAGCGGGTGGCGCGCGAGGACGCGTACGAGCGGCGGCACGAGCGGCGCGCGCGTGATCTCATAATCCTGAAGCAGTTGCATGAACTGTGTGAGATCGAAACGCGGCATCAGCACCACCGTCGCGCCGACAAACAGACTCCAGTTCACAATCACCTGCAAGCCATAGAGGTGCGCGCACGGCACGACGCAGATCAATCGATCCGTCTCTTTGATCGCACCGACGGTATGTAGCTGGCACAGACTGGCCACCATATTCCGATGCGTCAACATGACGCCCTTCGGCAAGCCCGACGTGCCGCTCGAATAGGGCAGCGCCACCAAATCAACGGCCGGATCGATCTGCACATGCGGCGGCTCGGCCGGACATGCAGCCAACTCACTGAACGAGGTTGCACCCGCTGCGTCACCAAAGACAAAAACCTGATCGACGTTTGTTTCAGCGACGATTTGATTAACAACCGGCAGGAGCGTTGGGACGGTGAATAGAAAACGCGCGCCTGCGTCGTTGAGTTGTTTGGCCAACTCCACTGGTTGATAAAGTGGATTGATCGTCGTGGTGATCGCGCCGACAAGCGCCGCCGCATGAAATGCCAACGCGTACTCAGGCAGATTCGGGCTGTAGATGGCGCACACGTCGCCCTTGCGACAGCCCCGCGCGGCCAGCCCGGCGGCGACACGCAGGACGAGTTGGCTCAACTCGAAGTATGTGATGGTGCGGCCCGTAGGGCCGTCGATGAGCGCGGGTTTGTCGCCGCGTGCGGCCGCGTGTTGCAAAACAAATTCGGTCAGAGACAGACGCGGAATTGTGATGTGCGGGTAAGGGCTACGAAAGATCATAATCAGATTATCGCTCCATGCGAGTGAGGGGAACGTGTGTGCAGCTCATTCACGGCTTGAATGTTGACAGCCCGAAGTCGCCGAACGGTTCGTCGCGCTCGCGCACGGCCTCTTTGAAGCCGACTTCGGCGGCGCGTTGTTGAAAAGCGTAGCCTTCGCGCGTGTGGCGCGCGATGCCATCGAAGATTGTCCCGAGCATCTGCGTGGCCGCGAGTCCCTGCGCGAGCACGGTTTGGTTGAGCAGCAGCTTCATCATTACCAACTGGTTGATCGGCAGACGTGCGATGCGCTCGACCAACAACTCGCAACGTTCATCCAATTGCGCCCGGCTCGGCGCTTCGGTCGCCAGCCCCCACGCGACAGCTTCACGGCCCGAAAGGCAATCACCAGTAAAGAGCAAGCGCTTCGCCTTCTCCAAACCGACGCGATAAGCCCAGAGCGCGGTGATCGGCGACCCCCACACACGCGCCGGCGGATAACCAAATTTCGCTTCGTCTTCGATAACCAACAGATCGGCACAGAGCGCGATGTCCGTCCCGCCGCCGACGCAGAAGCCGTGCACCTTGCACACGACCGGCTTCGCGCCGTGGAAGAGACTCATGAAGCAGCGGCCGTTGCGACTCATCAGGGCGTAGTCCGTCATTGCATCCCAAGGCTGAGTGGGATCGTGATTCGCCAACTGCACGCGCGGATCGAGTGGTGAGCCGGCCGGCGGGCGCGTGTGCGCTTCATGCGTTGCTGCGCCGGTTTCATCAGTCAATTGCTGTTCGGCAAATTCAACCAGATCGTAACCGCCACAGAAGCCTGTACCGTTGCCGGCGAGCAGGATGACGTGCACTGCCGGATCAAGATTCGCATCCTCGACGCATGCGGCCAACTCGGCGGGCATGGCGAACGTGATGCTGTTGCCACGCTCGGGCCGGTTGAGCGTGATGCGGGCCACGCGCCCCGTCTTCTCGTAGAGCATCGTGCGCAGTGCGTCCATGTTAGTCCTCCGCACCGTGGAAAAAGCCGGGCGCGAGCATCTGGGTCATACGGGCCGGGTGCTTAATGCGTTGCGCTTTCATCCACGCGTCCGCTTCCGTCAACAAGCGTTGACCTTCGGCCCCAGACGTTAGTTGCCCCAGCCGCCGCCGCGCCGCCGCCGCATAGAGGTGCATCTGCGCGGCCTCAAAGCCGGCGATGGCGACCGTCGAGAGTTCGGCGGCGCGCGCCAGATCGCCGCGTAAGCCGGCAACGCCGGCCCGGATCAATGCGACCAGCGGGCGCGCCCAAGCCATGTGCTCATGCTCGATCTGTCGAGCCGCAGACTCGGCCATGTGGAACAAACGTTCGGGGCGTGTTGCGCCGCTGATAATGGCCGCCAGCGCGCAGCGTGCGCGCAAGTGGCGCGCCTCGATGCGTAAGACCTGCACGCGCATCAGCATCGAATGGTCGAGCGCGCGCCATTGCCCCGTCAGATGTTTCCACGCCACTGTGCCATCGCCCGTGTACAACTCGATCTGGACGAGCGCCAACAGTGCGCTGTAGTGTTGCAAATGAAAACCCTCTTGCGGCCAACGCAGCATAGCGTCGATCACTTCCTGCCGTGCCGCATCCGGTTGATCTTGCGCCAGCCAGATCAAGTTGATGCGTGTGCGCAGATCGGTTGCGGCCAGTAGATTGCCCTGTTCCTGTGCGGCGGCGAGGAGCACAGGCACGCGCCGCGATAGCTCGCCAACCTCGCCGAGAAACAGCAACGAGCCAAACAGAAAACGGTGCGCGGTATTCAACTCCCACGTCACGCCCGTACACTTCTCGCGTAACATCTCGGCCGCACGCTCGCACAGCTTCGCCGCGTTCGCCCAATCACCGACCAGATAGGCCGAGATGCCGCGCGCCCACACGGCGAGACTCTGTGCGTGCGGATGACCGGAACGATGTGCCAGCGCCTCGGCCTGTTCCAGCATGCGCGCGGTGTTGCGCTCAACGGGGCCGCCGGCCGTGGCGATGAAGCCGACCTCCGTGCAGAGGGCGCGCGCGATGCGGTAGAGATCACCGGCGCGCAAGGCGAGCAGCAGATGGCGCGTCTGAAAATCAAAGGCGCGCATCGTATCCACTAGACCGAGGCCCGCCGCGACCGCCCAGCAAGTGTCTATGCGCAGCAACTCGTCCTGTGTCATCGCTTCAGACGGGCGCGCGGTGAACTTAAACCCGCGCAGACGTAACTGTGCGCGCTGGCGCAAGAGCGACAGCATCGCCCGTTTTGCATCGGGCGCGAGCTTGAAACCGACGACGGCGAGCACGCGACGCAACACGTCCAACCCTTCGTTGATGTGCCCGCCCATCAACAACTGTTCGGCCGCGCGGCGTTGTAGCTCAAGCGCTTGATCGGCCGCGGCACTCTCAGCCGCATCAAGATAGACGCCCGCCGCTTCGGCCGGCCGGCCGGCGTTCGCCAACGCTTCACCGAGCTTGATCTTAAGCGGTAAAAGATCAGTCCCGACAACCGGGGCCAATTCAAGCGCCTTGCGATAAAAGTGCGCGGCGCGGTCGAAGGCGAGCGCAGTGATGGCGCGTCTGGCCGCAAGGGTGGCGAGCGTGGCGGCTAAGTCCGTTTCGCCCGCGCCGAGAAAATGTTCAAAGAGCACTTCCGGATCATCGAGGCCCTTCGCGGTCAGCGTCTCCGCGAGGCGGCGATGAATTTTCTGTACCGTCGAGCTGTCGAGTTGTGTGGCCAGCGTCTCGCGAATGCGGTCGTGATAAAGCTCTAGCTGCTGGGTCGTGCCGCCGCTGCGCAGAAAACGGGCAGCGCGCAGGCTCGCGATGAGCGGCGCTTCGTCGTCTTGCAACCCGGTCGCTTGCGCCGCGACATCCGGGCGCAAAGGTCGCCCGGCGATGGAGAGAGTTTCCAGCAAAGGCCGCGCGCCCGCAGGTTGATGCAGCAAGCGGGCGATGATCATCTCACCGAGCGACAGTCCGGCCGTTTTGGAGCGCCCGCTTGAGAGCGCATAGCGCGTCAACTCTTCGATAAACAGAGGATTGCCCGCAGCTTCGTGCACGATCACGCCGATTGACGCATCAAGCGTGCGCTGATCGGGCGGCAGGATCGAACGGACGAGCGCGCTGGCCTCATCGGCCGGCAATGGTTGCAGCTTTAACTCGCGACATGAGCCGGCGTCAACGCGTTGCAAGAGTTGTTTGAGGAACGGTTTCGTTTCGATCTCTTCGCTGCGGAAGCTTGCGACGAGCAAGAGCGGCGGCGCGTCGGGCGGGCGCAAGAGGTCTTCGAGCAAGGCGGTGCTGTCCGCATCCGCCCAGTGTAGATCATCTATGAAGACGACGAGCGGTTGGCGCAAAGCAAGGCGCGCCAGCAACTCGCGCAACGCGGCGAAGGCCCGGCGGCGCAGCACCAACGGCTCAACGAGGAGTTGTTCGCGCTGCGGCACTTCGCTGATTGCGCCGACTTGCAGGATCACTGGAAAGAGGCGCGCAAGCGCAGGCGCGTCCACCGGCATCAACTCGTCTACCTGCTCCGAGGGCAGGAGCATCAAGTGTTTGCTCAGACTATCGACCACACCATCGAGCGCTTTATACGGCACGGACTCGCGCTCATAGCAACGCCCTTTGAGCACGACGACTTCGGCTTCACGGCGCTGTAGCTCGTCCAGAAAATGCGTAACGAGTGCGCTCTTGCCCATCCCCGACATGCCATGCACATAGACGCTGACGGCCGTCTGCCCGTCCTTGATCGTAGCGTAAGCTTCATCGAGCACTTGCAGTTGCCGCTTGCGCCCGATGAACTGATCGGCCTCAAGGGCGATCAGTTGATCCCATTCGACGAGTGCTTGAGCCGTTCGCGCTGTGGCCGCGCCGTTAGACCCGACGCTGTTAAGTCGCTCCAACACCTCGCGGCCGGTCGGGCGCGCCTGCGGATCGCGGCGGAGTAGATCACGACAGAGTGCGTCCAAATCTTCGGGCACACTGGGCACGAGGGTACGCGGCGGCGGCGGTTCGCTCTGCTGCTTGCGTTCAAGAACATCAAGCACAGTGCCAGTGAAAGGCAGGCGACCCGTGAGGGCTTCGTATAGAATTACGCCGACGTTGTACCAGTCGCTCGCCTGCGAGATCGACTGATTGGCGATCTGTTCCGGCGACATGTAAGCGGGCGTGCCGGCGAGACCGGGGCGTTGCGGGCGCTCGGCTGAGGTCGTCTCCATGATGAGTCCGAAGTCGAGCAGCACGACGCGCCCTTCAGGGGTGACGAGAACATTGGAAGGTTTGATGTCGCGATGCAGTTGCTCGGTCTCGTGGAGCACGTTGACGCCTTCGGCTAGTTGCCGCAGAGCCGCACGCAGACGCGGCAGGTTGCACGTCGTTGCGGCCAGATCAGGCGGCGGCGACTGTAGCACAGAATCGTGGGCTTGATCTTGCAGGTGCGAGATACGCGTTGGCGCATCGTAGGGGAAGGACTCTGCCGCGCCGGTCGGGCTGGTGGTGGCGAGCAGCGTCGGGTGCTCATTCGTCGCAGCGGCGGCCGCAGAGTCGAGCGGTTCGCGAACGTAGGCCAAGAAGTTAACGCCCGGCACTAGCTCCATGGTGAAGAACCAGTAGCTGCCGTCGGACATCAACTCGTAGAGCGAGACGAGATTGGGATGCGCCACATCGGCGAGCGCTCGAAACTCGCGCTTGAAGCGATAGAGATCGTCGGCGCTGGCGCGCTGCAAAGTTTTGAGCGCCACGATGCGCCCGCGCTCGCGATCAAACGCCTCGTAGACGACGCCCATACCGCCCGCGCCCAAGCGCCGGTGCAGCTCAAACCGATCCGTGCCCCGAAAATCTTCGCTCGTCCGCGTCATGAACATTGTCCGTTGTCCGTTGCCGGTTGTCCGTCGTTTTTATTTGCTCGGTTGAAACCTGAAGAGGTAGCAGTGAGCCGCCAAAACAAAGCACAAAGCACAACGGACAACTGACAACAGGCAAAGTTCTATTAAGGCGCTTCGCTTTCGAGTAGCTCTTTCGCGCGCAGTAGATTCTGCTTGTGCTCCTCGCTCACGGCCGGGTAACGGAGATCGAGCGACTTCAGCTTAGAGATGATCACATCGGCGACCGCCGCCCGCGTGAACCACTTGTTGTCGGCCGGGATGATGTGCCAGGGGGCCCAACGCGTGCTGGTGTGCTGGAACATGTCCTCGAAGGCTTCCATGTATTCGTCCCAGTAGCCGCGCTCTTTGGCGTCGTTTAAGGAGAACTTCCAGTTCTTCTCCGGCGTGTCGATCCGCGCGAGGAAGCGGCGGCGTTGCTCTTCCTTCGAGACGTTGAGATAGAACTTCAAAATGAGAATGCCGTTGCGCACAAGGTAGCGCTCGAAGTTGTTGATCTCTTGAAAGCGGCGCTTCCAGATGTTCTTACCCTTCGCTTCGGGCGGCAGTTGTTGCAAGTTCAAATACTCCGGATGCACGCGCACGACGAGACATTCTTCATAGTAAGAGCGATTGAAGATGCCGATGCGCCCGCGTTCGGGCAGCGCCTTGAAGGAGCGCCAGAGGTAATCGTGGTCGAGGTCTTCGGCCGAAGGGCCTTTGAAGGAGAAGACCTGCGTGCCCTGCGGGTTGACGCCCGACATGACGTGGCGGATCGTGCCGTCTTTGCCGGCGGCGTCCATCGCTTGCAAGACAACGAGCAGCGCGTAGTTGTTCTGCGCGTAGAGCGTGTCCTGTAACTTGGCGAGGCGCAGGATGTCCTTTTGCAGCTTCTCGGTCGCTTCTTCCTTCGACTTGAATTTGCCGGTGTCGGTCGGGTCGTAATCTTTCAGCCTGACCTTTTTCCCTGGGGGCACGAGAAAGTTGTCGTGATTCATGAGCATTGCTCCTGTAATACGGTCATGTTGGACGAGCTTGATTGGGGTCTGCAAATCAACTGGTGCTGAGTTCTTTTGGTTTGACAAGCCATGCGAGTCGGCCGGCGCGCGGCTCGACCGCGCGCCAAGCGTCTGTGTCGATGGTGATGCATGCGATGGCGGCCGTCCGGATGCGCTCGTGCGCGCCGGTCAGCAGCCGGACGAAATCTTCCAGGCCCGGATTGTGCCCGACGAGGAGCACGGTCGTCGCCGGTTCAGGCGTCTCATTGATAACTTCAAGCAGGCGTGCGGCACTCGCCTCGTAGATGCGCGCGTCATAGCGCACTGCGCTGGTGTACTGCGCGGCAGCGAGCGCTAGTGCAGCCGTCTCGCGGGCGCGGGCGGCGGGTGAACAGATGACGGCATCGGGCTGCATCGACTGCTGACGCAGGTAGCGACCCATAAGCGGCGCGGCGGCGCGCCCGCGTTCATTCAATGGGCGCTCAAAATCCGGTTGACCCGCGTCGGCCCAACTGGATTTCGCATGGCGCATAAGCAACAGTGTCTTCATCATTCGGGCCGGCGGCGGGTCAAAGCACACGGTCTCAGGCCGCGAGTCAAAGATCGGTCAGCGGTTCGTCAACGTTCGCTTGTTCGTTAACATCAGTCTGTTCGGCTAACTCAGATGTGGTGTCGTCATCATCAAGCGGCGGCGCTGGTTTGGTGAGCGCTTTAAGGGTGCGGATTACATCTTTGTGCGCCACGTGCTTGCCTTTTTTGCTCTCGCCCTTCTTCGTGTGGCGGAGCACGTCGGCCATGGACAAGATGCCGACCACACGGCCCTCGCCGTCGAGCACGGGCAGCCGGCGCAACTGCTCGCGCCGCATCTGCTCAAGCGCAGTGCGCACGTCTGCGTCCTGCCGGCAGGCGACAACTTTGCCCGCGCTGACCGCGCCGACCGTGAGTTCCGAGGCCCGCCTGTTCTGTGTCGCGACGGCCATGCAGATATCGCGATCCGTGATCATGCCGACACACGTGCC
The DNA here is from genome assembly GCA_045807745.1 of Pyrinomonadaceae bacterium. Taxonomy (GTDB): domain Bacteria; phylum Acidobacteriota; class Blastocatellia; order Pyrinomonadales; family Pyrinomonadaceae; genus QHXQ01. Next base: position 94,702 of record JBJMGT010000019.1, on the reverse strand, counting down.
CGCATCGTTGACCACCGGCACCGTCCCACAGTCGTTGTCCCACATGATTAGGGCGGCATCGGCGAGCGAGGCCGAGGGGCCGCACGCCCGCACGTCTGTGGTCATAATGTCCTGCACCTTCATCAGTTGCTCCTTAAGTGGCTGATGCCTGCCGCCCGGCACTGGGATGGTGAGGTGTTGGGTCGTGCGCTTGCGCTGGCAGGCTCCTAAACAAGAACTTTGACCACAAGCTTTTAGCACAAAACAGACGGGGACGGGAACTTTTCTGCGCCGCCGCTTCGGGGTACTATGCCGGGCGACCATAACAGAACACGGAAGGCGTTTGGCACATCATGGCGGGGCGCACCATCATCGTCGGCGACATACACGGCTGTTATGCGGAGTTGGTCGCATTGCTCGACCGGCTCGACTTGCGCCCGGATGATCGCGTCGTCGCCGTGGGCGATCTGATCGTGAAAGGCGAACAGAGCCGCGAGGTGCTCGAACGCTTTATCGCCGATACGCGTTTCAGTTCCGTCATCGGCAATCACGACCTGGCGCTCTTGCGCCACTGGCGGGGCGAGGCGGTGACGCTCAAGCCCGCGCAGGAGCAGACGCGTGCGGAGTTAGACTCGGACAAGACACGCTATGCCGCTTTTCTGGCGGCGCTACCGCCGATGATCGATCTGGGCGCGCACCTCGTCGTCCATGCGGGCGTCCGGCCCGGTGTGCCGCTCGGCGCGCAAGCAATCGAAGACCTGACGGCGCTGCGCACACTCGGCGCTGACCCGCAAAGTCGCACAGGGCTGCCTTGGTATGCGTTGTACAATGGGCCGCAGACGATTCTCTACGGGCACTGGCCCGCGCCCGCGCCGCGCCGCGCCCGCTACGCCATCGGGCTAGACACAGGCTGCGTCTACGGCTTTCAACTGACGGCTTATATTATCGAGACCGACGCGTTCGTGCAGGTGCAGGCGCGGCGTGTTTACGAGCAACCCAAACATCGCATCGCCTGATGCGTCCGGTCACATCGGTTACAAACGTGTAACATCGACAGGTTAAGATTGCAGCTATGATCCATTACGGTCAACACGAGTTTCCTGGCAAGCTCTTCGTCGTGGAGGGCACGGACGGCAGCGGCAAATCAACGCAGCTTGCGCTCTTGCACCAATGGCTGAAGGCCGAAGGCTATCCAGTTTTCTTCTCCGAGTGGAACTCTTCGCCGCTCGTCAAGGACACGACGAAGCGGGCCAAGAAACGGCATCTGTTCACACCCACGACCTTCTCGCTCATCCACGCCACAGACTTTGCCGATCGCACCGAACGCGACATTATCCCGCCTTTGAAGGCCGGCGCAATCGTACTCGCTGATCGCTACATGTACACGGCGTTTGCGCGCGACGTGGCACGCGGCTGCGACCGCGCGTGGGTGCGCGAGGTGTACAGCTTCGCCGTGCGCCCGACGGTCGCCTTATATTTCCGCGCACCGCTCGACGTGGCGATTGATCGCATCATCTCCGCCCGCCCGCAGTTGAAGTATTACGAAGCGGGGCTGGACATGGGCTGGACGGATGATGAAGAAGAGAGTTTTAAAATCTTTCAAGGCAAGATTCTCGCCGAATACGACCGCATGGTGGACGAGTTCGGCTTGACATTGATCGATGCAACGCGCTCGATTGAGAAGCAGCAACGCGAAGTGCGGCGCATTATCAAACAACATTTGACGACGGAGCAAACGGCGACTGCATGAAGCAAATCACTTTTTACGGGACGGCCCTACCGGCCGTCGAGCCGGAAGCTTACAGCGGCAAACTGATCGTGATCGAAGGGCCGGACGGGGTGGGTCGTTCGACGCAGATCGGCCTCTTGCGCGCGTGGCTCGAATCGCGCGGGCACGCCGTCCTCGACACAGGCATGACGCGTTCCGTCCTTGCGGGCGGCGGCATCAAGGAAGCAAAACTGGGGCACACGCTTGGTCGCCTCACGATGCATCTGTTCTACGCGACAGATTTTGCCGACCGCTTGGAGAACGAGATGCTGCCGGCCCTGCGCGCGGGCTTTGTCGTCTTAACGGATCGCTACATCTTTTCGGCCATCGCCCGCGCCGTCGTGCGCGGCGCAGACCCTGCGTGGATGCGGGCCATCTACGGCGTGGCGCTTGTGCCCGACGCGGTCTTCTATCTGCGGATTCACAATGCGAGCGAGTTGGCGGAGCGACTGGTAATGTCCGGGCGCGGCTTCGACTATTGGGAATCGGGGATGGACATGTATCTCGGCGAAGATTTCTATGACAGCTTCGTCGAATACCAGACCCAGATGCTGCGCGAGTTCGACGACATGACAACCGAGTACGGCTTCCAAATCATTGACGCTTCGCGCCCCATGCAACGCGTCGCGGCCGATCTGCGCCGGGCCGTGACACAAGTTCTCAATCGCCGCGCGCGGCGCAATGCGAATGTGCAGCCCAAGCCACCCGCAGTGCTGACACTGGCCCAAGCCGTCAGCCTGCGCGAGTCCGATAACGTCGAGCAGATGAGCGAACGCGCCAACGAGCGTGAGCGCGCGTGAGCCGGCGCAATGGTTGATGCGCGGGCGCCAGCTAGTTGTCTGCATGACGCGCGCGCGGGTGGTAGAAGGGAAGGGCAGTTAAATTAGTTTGAGGCTTGCCGCAATCGACATCGGCTCGAACTCGATCAAGTTGGTCGTGGTCGAAGCGGCCGCCAGCAATTCTTTCGCCGTGCTGGCGCGCGAGAAAGAGACTGTCCGGCTCGGGCATGACACCTTGCGCGCGCACCGCCTCGCACCCGAAGCGATTGCGCGCGCCGCCGACTGTATCAAACGTTTCAACTCGATTGCCGAAGCGCGCGGCGCACAACACGTTATTGCGATTGCGACGGCCTCTGTGCGCGAGGCGCGCAACCGGGCCACGTTTCTCGCCCAAGTGAAACGCCGGACGGGCGTCCACGTAGAAGTGCTGTCAGGGATAGAAGAGGCGCGCTTGATCGGCATCGCGGCCGCGCAAGGTTGTGCGCTACTTGGTGAGACGCTGATCAATATAGACATCGGCGGCGGCTCGACCGAGCTATCTCTGATGCGCGAGGGCGTGCCGCTCATGCTGCATTCACTCAAGCTGGGCGCGGTCGGTCTCACAGAGCAGATGCTCACGACCGATCCGGTCAAGCCGAAAGAGCTGCGCGCATTACGTGACCAGGTGCGGGCCGCACTCGAACGGCCTGCGCGCGAACTGCGTGCATATAACTGGGCGGAAGCGACCGGCACATCCGGTACGATACTCGCGCTCGGCGCGTTGTTGCGGCAGCGCACAGAAAAGGCTGATATACATAAGTCGCAAGGTGCACAACCGGCCGGTGCGGAGATCACGCTGCGCAAACTTGTCCGGCTCAATCATGAACTGGCCAGCTTGTCAGCCAGCGAACGGCGGGCCGTCGTGGGTCTCAGTGCGGAACGTGCTGAGATCGTGATCGCGGGCGGGCAGATTCTCGAAGGCGTTATGCAGGCGCTCGGCATCGCCGCGCTGCGCACCTGCGACTTCGCTCTGCGCGAGGGCGTGATCATTGATCGCTTACGCGAATGGGAAGCGGAGGCGCGTCCGCCCGTGCCGGATTTGGCCGACCCGCGCCTGCGTGGTGTACATGCGGTCGGGCGGCGCTTCGGCTACGAAGAAGCACATGCGCAACAGGTCGCGCGCCTAGCGGAGACCATCTTTGACAGTCTCGCCGCCGCGCACAAGCTCACGCGGCATCAACGCACGCTGCTCGCGGGCGCGGCGCTGTTGCACGACATCGGCTATCACATCGCGAACGAGGCACACCATAAACACGCGCTATACTTGATCAAGCATTCGGAACTGACCGGCTTCTCTGAAGCAGAGCGGGCCGTCGTCGCCAACGTCGCGCGTTATCATCGCGGCGGGCCGCCGCGCGTGCGTCATCCGGATTTCGCCGCGCTTGGCCCGGCTGACCGGACGACCGTCACAGCTTTAAGCGCGATCCTACGCATCGCCGACGCGCTCGACCGCAGCCACGATAGCCGGGTCATGGATGTGACCTGCGAATTGGTCGGCGACTCGGTGCGACTGGTACTGCATAGCGCGCAAAGCTGTGAGCAGGAGCTATGGGCGGTCGCGGAGAAGAGCGCCCTCTTCGAGCAGGCGTTTGGTTGTCAACTCGTTGTGCGCAAGGGCTGAGGCAGCGTGAAGCTCAGAGACGACGAACTTAAGCTTCGTAGCTAAAGATATGGCGAAAGCAGCCGACATCGTTGGTTTGGATTGCATGGGCGACATGCGCGCCGGCGTCGCGTTAGTCCTGCGCACGCGTCTGGCGGAGATGTGTGCTTTCCGCGCGGCGGCGTTCGATGGGTCAGACTTGGCCGGCGTCCACGACATGCGTGTGGCCTCGCGCCGTCTGCGTAGCGCCATACGCGACTTCGCGCCCTACCTGCGCAGGCGGCTGCCGCGCAAACGCCTACGCCAACTGGCCCGCGCGTTGGGCGTGGTGCGCGATGAAGAGGTGGCGCTCGGCGCGCTTGAAGAATTTGCGCGCGAGGCTGAGCCTGATATTGAGTCTGGTCTGCGCTTGCTATTCGTCGAACATCAGCAGCGTCTGGCGGACGCGCGCGCCCTGCTCACACTGGCGCTCGAAGAGACCGCGCTCGATGCCATGCAGGCTAGGTTTTTAAAGCGACTCGATCAAGTTACAAGCAAGCCGACAGCACACACCGGAAAAAAAGGAAAACAGCGGGCCGCGCACACGTTGCGCGAAGCCGGGCGCGAGGTCGTGCTGGCGCGACTGGCGGAACTCGAACGCGATAGCACAGCGCTCTACCGGCCGCATGCTGAAAGTCGGCTGCACAGTTTGCGGATCAGGGCCAAGAGTCTGCGCTACGCGCTGGAGTTATTCGCCGCGTGTTGGGGCGAGCAACTGGCGACGGTCGCCGCTGAGGTGGCGAAGCTCCAACAGGCGCTGGGCGATCTGCACGATTGCGATGTGTGGATCGCGACGCTCGGTGCGCGGCTGACCGCTATGCAGGCTGATGTAGTTGACGGACAGCCGGGTTTGCGCGCGCGCATCGCCGCCGAGCGGCGGGCCTCCGTCTGGCTGCTTGAGCGCTACGTAAAAGAACGCGGCAAACACTACCGCGACGCGCTGGCGCGCTGCGAAGAATGGGCCGCCGACGATTTCTACGCACGCGTGCGTGCGAGCTTCACCCCGCCGGACATTGCGGCGCGCACGGATGATATCCCCGCCACCGAAGTCTTGCGCGACAAAGCAGAGTAATTAACTCCCGCAGAGATATATGGCTGTTGTTAACCACAGCTTCGCCTGTGGCTGGCGCAGTTGCGGATTGGGGCTGAGCGTCTGTAAGCTGCGACTGTGTAGTAATGATTGCGAGCCGCGCGAATGGGTGCAGGTAGAACATGCTCACGTTGTTGCGTTTAGAGTTGACTAAGCTGCTGCGCGCAAAAAGCTTCTACCTCTCGTTTGTGGCCCTCATCGGATTCGTGTTGTTGATGCTGTGGGGCTTCTACTCATACGCGGAGCGCAAAGCGGGCGGGCAGGCGGTCGAGCAGTTCAGATATACTTACGAGTCGAAGCAATACTTCAACGGTCTGACCTTCGCGCTCTACTCTGTGTTGTTCTCTTTCACGTTGCTGCTCCCCGTCTTCGTCGCCATGAGCGGCGGCGCGCAAGTGGCGGGCGAGGCGCGCGCGGGCACACTGCGAATGATCTGTGCGCGCCCAATCGCCCGCGCTTCGCTCGTGCTGGCGAAGTTTCTCGTGACGGCGCTGCACGCAGGGTTGCTGCTCGCGTTCTTCATCGGGCTGAATCTGCTGGTCGGCCTCGTCTTTGTCGGCTGGGGCAATCTGGAGCTTTATCCGGGGCCGCTCAATCTGGTCGACGTGCCCGGCAAGATCATGCGCGACGAGGCGCTCGTGCGGTTCGCCTACGCTGCGCTGTCGGGTACGTGGGCGCTCCTCGTCGTCGCCGCGCTCGCGCTCGTCTGTTCCATCATCTTCGAGTCACCCGTCCAAGCCGTCGTCATAACCATCGCCATCTATCTGACGCTCTACATCGTCGGGCGCGTGGAGTTCTTCGAGCATCTGCGCCCATATTTTTTTACGACCGACATGGACTTCTGGCGCGACGTGTTCAAGCCCGACATTCCTTGGCCGAGCGTCTGGCATTACGCGTGTGTCTGTGGGGCTTATACCGTGGGGTTGTTGCTCGCGGCCGTCTGTATCTTCGAGCGTAAGGACATCACGACCTGAGATGTGGGTGAAACTGATCCTCGCGCTCATGTTTGGTCTGCTGTGCGCGGGCGCGGTGCATTTCGCGCCCCGGCGCGAGCGGGCGTTGTTGGGCGCACAGACGCAGGCGAGCGCAGCGCTCCGCTTGTTGACGTGGAACATCGGTTACGCCGAGTTGGAAGAGGACACGCGCGCGCACACCAAAGATTTGCCATCGGTGGCGGAGACGATCCTGCGTGCCGAACCGGACGCGGTCGCGCTGCAAGAATTGACGGGCGCGCCTCAATTAAACGCGCTCGTCGCACTTTTACATGGTCGCTATCGGGGCGCGGTGGCGCAAGCCGGGCAGAGCGACCGCTTCGAGGCCGTCCTTGTCAGAGATGCCGGGGCCCGCTTCGCGCCTGTTGCGGCCGGCGCGCGTTATGCACTCAGCGCGACCTTTCGCCCGCGCGCGGAGGCCGCAGAGGTCGTACTCTTGAGCGCGCACGCCGACGCCTTCAATGCCGCGCGGCGCAGGGTCTACACAGAAGCGCTGGTCGATTGGGCGCAAGAACGCGCGCCGTCGTCTATGGTCTTCATCGCGGGCGATTTCAACTTTGAACTCAGAGCAGGAGACGAGACCAATCTCTATACGGACAACCTGCAACATGACAGCGAGTCGTATAGCTATCTGCTGCGCTATTTCAACGATCTGGGACGCGCGGCCGGTGACACGGCGATCAACGACCGGCGCATCGATTACATCTTCGGCCAGAACAATGAACTTCACGTGCGCCGCGCCGAAGTGCTACGCACGGCCGCCGTCGGCCGCATGGATCATTGGCCGCTACTCGTGGAAGTAGAGTGGTGACAGTCAGACTGCATATCTCTAAGTGTGTCGCGCGTCGATGACGGACATAGTGTTACAGACTGAAGGGCTGACCAAACGCTACGGCGGGCGCGTGGCGGTTGATCGGCTATCGCTGCGCGTCGAGCGGGGCGACATCTATGGTTTCTTGGGGCCGAACGGCGCGGGCAAATCGACTACGCTCAGAATGCTGCTGGGTCTGATAACGCCAACGGCTGGGGTGATTCGTTTACTTGGGCATGAGTCGGGCCGAGGCAACTTGCGCGCACGCGCGCGTGTGGGCGCGATTGTTGAGACGCCTGCGTTCTACGAGAACTTTTCCGGGCGCAGGAATCTGCACCTGCTTGCGTCTCTGTCGGGCGGCGCACCGCGCGCGCGTGTGGAAGAGGTGCTTGAGATCGTAGGCTTGCGCGCGCGTGCGCACGAGCCTGTGCGTGTCTACTCTTACGGCATGCGCCAGCGGCTCGGCATCGCGCAGGCGCTCTTGCCTGCGCCGGAGCTGGTCATCCTAGACGAGCCGACGAACGGTCTCGACCCGCAGGGCATACACCAAGTGCGCCAACTGATCCGTCGGCTGCGCGACGAGTTAAAGTTAACGGTTATGCTATCGAGCCATCTCCTCGCCGAGGTGGAACAGCTCTGTGACCGTGTGGGGATCATCAACGAAGGGCGTTTGCTCTATGAAGGCGGCCTCGCGGAATTGGTTGCGCCGGTCAGCACATACAAACTGCGCGTCGATCAGACAGAGACCGCCGCCCGTCTCCTGATGCAAGATTCATCTGTGCGCATTGAACGTAACGGTACGGACGCATTGTTCGTCAGCACACCGGCTGAACGCATACCCACGTTCAACGCGTTGTTGGTCGCGCACGACATCAAAGTGTTTGAGCTGACGCCACGTCAGGAGACACTGGAAGATGTGTTTCTCCGTCTCACAGGCAAGTAAACACCACCCACATCCAATCATAGATGTAACCCAGACACTCTACGCTCTCCGTTAATCGCGATCAGAATGTGTCATAGCAATAATGAGGCGGCCTCGGTATAATCCTTACGTCCCCTAAGCCTGCCCCCGTCATCATTCCCAATCCGTTTACGCCGGACAAGTGTGCCTATGCCCAATAAATCCTCGCAAGCGGGGCCGCCCGACAATAAAACCACCGGAGACTTGATCGCTGATTTGCAAAGCCCGGAGATGGCCCCCTACTGGCTCTCGGCCATCATCGAGTCGGCGGACGACGCGGTCATCAGCAAGACGCTCGCAGGCATCATCACGAGTTGGAACCAAGGGGCTGAGCGCATCTTCGGCTACACGGCCGCGGAGGCGATAGGGCAACCTGTGACCATGCTGATCCCTGCGGATCACTCAGACGAAGAGCCGACTATTCTGGCGCGGCTCCGTGCGGGCGAGCGCATCGAGCACTACGAGACGGTGCGCCAGCGCAAGGACGGCACGCTCGTCGACATCTCCCTCACGGTCTCGCCCGTGCGGGCCGGCGACGGGCGCATCGTCGGCGCGTCGAAGATCGCCCGCGACATCACCGCACGCAAGCGGGCTGAGGAGTCGCGCCGGCTGCTTTCGGCCATCGTCCAGACATCTGATAACGCCATCATGAGTGCCGACATGGAACTCAAGATCGCTTCTTGGAACGCGGGCGCGGAGAAGATGTTCGGCTACACTGCCGCCGAGGTGTTGGGCGCGGACGCAACGATCATTACCCCGCCGGAGCAGATCGCGGAGACGAAAGCGCGCTTCGAGCGGCTTAAGCGGGAGACTGAGCCGCAGCACTTCGAGACCGTCCGCCGTGCGAAGAACGGACGGCTCGTTGACGTAGCAATGACGCTCTCGCCAATCACGGACGAGGGCGGGAACATGATGGCCATCTCGGCGATGGCGCGCGACATTACCGCGCGCAAACGCGCCGAAAAGCAGTTGCTCGAGCAGACGGAGATCATCGAGACCGTGAACAGCCTCGGTCAGACCTTGGCGGGCGAACTCGACCTACACAAGCTCGTGCAAGCGGTAACGGACGCCGCCACCGAAATCTCGAACGCACAGTTCGGCTCCTTCTTCTACAACGTGCTTGACGAGGCGGGCGAAAGTTTCATGCTCTACACGCTCTCTGGCGTCCCGCGCTCGGCGTTCGCGCACTTTCCCATGCCGCGCAACACGGATATCTTTGCGCCGACCTTCAAGGGCGAAGGCACGGTACTCAGCGCCGACGTGAAAAAAGACCCGCGCTACGGCAAGAACTCGCCCTACTACGGGATGCCCGAAGGGCATCTGCCCGTGACGAGTTATCTGGCCGTGCCCATCGTCTCCCGTTCGGGCGAAGTCTACGGCGGTCTATTCTTCGGTCATCCCGAAGAGGGCGTCTTCAACGAACGCGCGGCACGTATCATCGAAGGACTCGCGTCGCAGGCGGCGGTCGCGATGGACAACGCACGGCTCTTTGATGCCGCGCAACGTGCGCGCGCCGAGGCCGAACAATCCGCAGAGGAGAAGGAGCGCCTGTACCGAGAGGCGCAGGAGTCGAACCGTCTGAAGGACGAGTTCCTCGCCACTGTTTCACACGAACTGCGGACGCCCCTGACCGCTATCATGGGGTGGGCACACATGCTGCGCACGGGCGAGCTTGGCAGCGACTCCGCCCGCAAAGCCATCGAGACGATTGAGCGCAACGCGCGTGCGCAGTCGCAACTCATCGACGACCTCTTGGACGTGTCGCGCATCATCACGGGCAAGCTCAGGATAGATGTTAGACAAGTTGACCCTAATTCTTTCGTCGAGGCGGCCATAGAGGCCGTCCGCCCCGCGGCTGAGGCGAAGGGCGTCCGCGTGCAGAAGATTATGGATACAGGCGTTACGTCTGTGTCCGGCGACCCAGTCCGGCTGCAACAGGTAGTTTGGAATCTGCTCTCGAACGCCATCAAGTTCACACCTCGCGGTGGCAAGGTGCAGGTCAGGCTGGAGCGTGTGAATTCGCACATCGAGATCGCCGTCAATGACACGGGCGCAGGCATCGCGCCGGGATTTCTACCGCACGTCTTCGACCGTTTCCGTCAAGCCGACCAGCGCACTACACGCCAGCACGGCGGGATGGGCTTGGGCTTGGCCATCGTGCGCCACTTGGTCGAACTACACGGCGGGACTGTCCGGGCTGAGAGCGCGGGTGAGGGTCAAGGCTCGACCTTCACGGTGCTGCTACCCGTCGCGCCCGTCTACCAGACGGCCGTCGAGGGTGTGCGCGTGCATCCGGCGGCGCGAGACACACTGCCATCCTTCGACTGCGCCGACCGGCTCGACGGGCTGAAGGTGCTCGTGGTGGATGACGAGCCGGACACGCGTGAGTTGTTGCAGGCGGGCTTGGGGCAGTGCGGCGCAGACGTGACGGTCGCAGCCTCGGCCGCCGAAGCGCTCGAAGCGATGCAGATGGTTACGCCCGACCTACTCATCAGCGACATAGGGATGCCGGGCGAGGATGGATACGAATTGATCCGGCGCGTGCGTACGCTACCTGATGAAAGCATCAGCCGCGTGCCGGCCATCGCGCTGACGGCCTACGCGCGGGTCGAAGATCGGATGCAGGCGCTCAGGGCCGGTTACCAGATGCACGTGCCGAAACCGGTCGAGATGGCGGAACTGGTCGCCGTCGCCGCCAGCCTAGCCCGACGCGTCAAGTAAAGCCGGGAGCACAAAGCATCGGTAGTCACTACTTAAAGATAATCTATGGATCGTTGGCCCTGAAAAGGTTCGTGAAAATCTCAAAGGCGGTTATGATTCTCCGATTAACGATCTATCCATGCTGTCTGACGCGGGCAGTTCCGGCAGGCAGTCAACCGATGAAGAGGGGAATTCATTTAAATGCCGCGAGGGATTCAGCTAGAGCCGGAACCGGGCGATCTCACCCCGGCGGTCGGAGCCGAAACCGATGTCTCTCCACTGGGCCGCAGGACCGCTAAGCCGGCCCACGAGTTGACGGCTGACGAAGATGTGGACGTGGCCGACTGGGGCCGTGTGGCGGCGACGGCAGAGTTCAAAAAGCTGTTGGTGAGCAAGCGGAGATTTATCATTCCCGCCACGATCTTTTTCGTTGTTTACTATTTCGCGTTGCCGGTTTTAGTTGGTTACGCGCCGCGTCTGATGTCTCGGCAAGTGTTCGGCGTCATCAATCTCGCTTACCTGTTCGCCCTCTCACAGTTTTTCATGGCTTGGATTATTGCCGCCCTGTACGTGCGCGCTGCCGGGCGGTGGGATGAGCTGGCTGACAAGATCATCGCTCGGCTGCGGGAGTTGCGAGGAGGGAAATAAGCCGATGTCAACTTCGCTCCTGATGTTCCTGATCTTCATCTTCATTACGCTGGTCATCACCTATTGGGCGGCGCGCCGGTCGCGCGGGTCGAGCGCCTACTTTGCGGCCGGTCGTCAGATCAAGGGCTGGCAGAATGGGATCGCCGTGGCGGGCGACTACATGAGCGCCGCCTCGTTCTTAGGCATCGCGGGCATCATCGCGTTTCAAGGCTACGACGGCTTTATGTATTCGGTGGGCTGGCTGGTGGCGTACTTGACGGTGCTCCTCGTCGTCGCTGAACCATTACGCAATGCGGGCAAGTACACGATGGCCGATGTGCTGGCCTACCGGCTCAGTCCGCGCCCAGTGCGCGCGATGGCGTCTCTGAGCACACTGACCGTGAGCACCTTCTACATGATCGCGCAGATGGTCGGTGCGGGTGCGCTCGTGACCCTCTTGCTCAAAGATTCCGGTCTGACTTACCGCACGGCCGTTATCGGCGTCGGCGTGTTGATGATCGTCTATGTGGTCTTCGGCGGGATGCTGGCGACGACATGGGTGCAGATCATCAAAGCGATTCTGCTGATGAGCGGCACACTCCTGCTGAGCATCCTTGTGCTGGGCCATTACGGCTTCAGCTTGACCAATTTCTTTCACGCGATCACACAGGTCACCTACACAGACGCGACGGGCGCAAGGGTGACCCAAAATTTCCTGCAACCGGGGTTGCGTTATAAACCGCCATACGGTGCGCTCGATTTAATCTCGCTGGGACTGGCCTTAATTTTCGGCACGGCCGGGCTGCCGCACATCCTCGTGCGCTTCTACACAGTCCCGGATGCCAAGACGGCCCGCACCAGTGTCGTCTGGGCCATGGCGTTGATCGGCTGTTTTTATATTATGACCACATTCTTGGGCTTTGGCGCGGCGACCATCGTCGGGCGCGACTTCATCGCGCGCAACGGCGGCACTAACATGAGTGCGCCACTCTTGGCTCAAGCGCTGGCAGGTAATGTCTTCTTCGGCTTCATCTCGGCGATTGCCTTCGCCACGATCCTTGCGGTAGTGGCGGGGTTGACCATCAGCGCCTCGACCTCTTTCGCACACGACTTCTGGACCAACGTCATTCATAGAGGGACGGAGCGAGCTGCGGGCGAAGAAGTCCGCGTAGCGCGCATCACCGCTTTTGCCGTCGGCGCGATTGCCATTCTGATTGCCATCATGTTAGGCCCGACCGCCAATGTGGCTTTCCTTGTGGCGCTCGCCTTTGCGGTTGCGGCCTCGGCTAATCTCCCTGTGATCATACTGTCACTATTCTGGCGGCGCTTTAATACGAAGGGGGCAGTCGCAGGCTTGGGGACGGGGCTGCTGGCTTCGATTGTGTTAATCCTAATTAGCCCCAGCATCATGTCTGTCGATCCGCCCACCGTCACCGGCGCGGCGCGGCATCTGATTCAAGCAGCCCCAATCTTTCCCTTAGAGAATCCCGGCATAGTCAGCATCCCGCTCGGTTTTCTTGGCGCTTTCGTTGGGACGTTGCTCGGCCGCGAGCCTGCCGCAGAGGCCAAATTCACAGAGTTAATAGTCCGCGCCAATACTGGGCTAGGCGCGGAGAAGGCAACGCCGCATTAAATACATTTCTTCTTAATCTGTGCGGCGGACGAAATGACGGTGCACTCATTGACTGGTTGCTTCATAAAGCATATCGTCCGCACGTACAGCTTTGAACTCGTCGCCGTGCACCTCGTCAGACGGCTTTCCCTGTCGTCGCTAGATCAGCCAGGCCGTTCGCGCCTACCCGTTCCGTCTCTTCCTGGTTTCTCTGCTGACGCCGTCACCAACTATTAGGCCAGCTTGCTCGACTGCTGTCTTTGCGGTCACGGGCTTTAGGCTATGGAGGTCATAAATGAACGGACATCTGTTGAGTCATAGTCGTTGCTGGTGCTTGCTTGTGCTGTTGCTCGTTGGGTGTGTGCCGGCGGTGGCGCAGTACACGGACAGCCTCGGCGGCAACTGGAACAATCCCGCGAGCGCAATGATTACAAACATCATCATGGATCGATACGCGCGGAGACGGCTGGAGCAGAAGCTGGGCGTGAAGCATGCGAGCGCCGGGGCAGCCACCGGCACAACGTCATCAGGCGCGGCGGCGGCGCACACGAAGCTCGACGATGCGGCCGTGCGTTTTCGCTCGACGGGCACGCAACTCAAGACGCGCGAGATTGCCAACCTGATTGACGCCAACAACCCGCAAGTGCTCAAACTTATGACCGCCCTCCTGGACGAGTACGAGAAGAGCGCACGAGCGGCCGGCAAGCCTAACGATCTGGCGCTCGCCCTCAGTTTTTTCTTCGCCACGAACGCAAGCATCTATCACGACGCGGGGCAGCCCACGGACCCGCAGATGTTGGTCTTACGCGAGACGATTGCCGCTGCGCTAATCGAAGGCAACGCTTTGCAGGGCGTCACTGACCGGAAGAAGCAAGAGATGTACGAAGCCCTAGTCATCTACACAGGGTTCGCGCTTGCCGCTTATCAGGAGGGGAAGGAAGGCGGTGATGCCGCCAGTGTGAAAGTCGGGCAACAACTCGCCGGGCAGAATCTGCTCGCCATCACCGGCATCGCGCCGGACAAGATCACCTTTACCGAGCAGGGCTTGAGTATTGACAGAGGGGCTGAGGCCGCTGACAACGCTGCTGCGACTCCGGCCGCGAACGTCAATGCGCCACCGGCTGAAAATAGCAATGCCGGCGCTATCGAATGGCGCGAGTTGCTGCGCGAGTACGACTCCAACGAAATTGCCGCGGATGCGAATTATAAAGGCAAGCGCATCCGTGTGACCGGCCCATTTAGTAACGCCGTAGTGGAGCGTGGGCGAGTCGTGGTCTGGTATTGGCACACCGGGTACTCCGCACATCTCGGCTGCTACTTTGCTGACTCTCAAAGAGCCTCTGTGGCCCAACTAACCGACCGCCAAACAATGGTCATCGAAGGCACCATGCTCGGCCTAGTAAGCCCCGGCAGACTGATGATGGACAATTGCATCATCAAATGAGCGGCGGCGAAGGGAACGCAATCCGCACGTCGGGGGTACGGCCGCAAAGTGCATAGAAGCGGATTATTTTGCAATCTTAGGCTCCCCCGCATATCATGCCTACGCCGTTCTTCGCCTTGGCATAACTCACAGGAGGCAGGCTGCTCAATGAGAGAAGCTGCGGTACGCGCCTCTCAGATTGCCAGCCGCCAGTGCTACGCACAACTTTAGCGGATACTTGTCTGAACTCTGAAGAATGTCGACAAGCCCGCGCGCCGCCAAAGGACAATCCTCATGACTGTATTCGCAGGGTATCAACTTGGGCAGCTACTTGGCTATGGGACATTCGGGGAGACATATGAAGCCACGAAGGACGGCCAGAAGTTTGCTATCAAACTCATTAAAGAGCAGGTGATGCAGCGGGAGATTGATCGACAAAGATTTAAGCGTGAAGTGCGCGCGTTGCAGAAAGCAATCGGGCCCAACGTGGTCCGTTTCATCGACTCGGGCGTAGCAAACCTCGGCAACGAGGCGCGTTACTTCGTTGTGATGGAATATCTTGAAGGTCGCGACTTAAATACAGCCTTCCGCGCCGCCAACTATGCTTTTAATGAAGATGACTTACGTTCGATCCTATTGCAAATTATTAGTGGGCTAAAGACAGTCCATGATGAAAACATTGTTCATCGAGATTTGAAACCAGCAAATGTATTTTTAACGAATGCTGGAGAAATTAAGCTGCTTGATTTCGGACTGGTACGAATGCTGGATTACACCAGTCTGACGACGCGGCCGGGCCAGCCGATGGGCACTCCGCTATTTATGGCACCGGAGATATTAAGAGGGGAGGTTGTTGACTTCCGCGCAGACTTCTACTCACTCGGCGTACTCATCTATCACCTAGTTACGAAGGGCAGCTTCCCTTTAACGGCGGCAACGCCACTTGAATTGTTCTTTCAAATCGTCAACAACCCACCAGCGCCGCCCACCAAGCATAATCGTTTATTGTCCTCTGACTTTGAAAATCTGATTCTAACGCTGCTTAGCAAGCAGCCATATCAACGGACCTATGATCATGCAAGACTGGAACGTGAAGTTAAGTCCTTACCCATTACCTTACCAAGCAGCCAAACCAAGGCCCCGCCGCCCCCAACCACAAGCTATCCCAAGCGTTGCTTCTTTCGACTGCTTCATACTGAGAGGACTGAAGTCGAGAACTTCGTAAAGGCAGGTGGAAAGATGGACGGATTTGTATATCCTGCAAACTTTCTGCCGAAATATCAGAATTCTCTTGAAGCACTGAAGCAACTGGGGCTGCGCTATTACTTCGATCCGGTCACCTATCGCTTGGCATACTCATCCTTCTCACAAACACAAGGGCTCGTGCTACTGCCCTATGTGCCCGATCCCGCGAATGTCTTAACTCCGGCGGTTTTACGCACTTTACAGGCCCAGCAGCAGTATGCCAGTCGATGTATCGACTGGCAGATCAAGTGGGAGTGTGCGGTGTTAATGGCCCCGTTTCATTTCAGCAGGGACCTCACGTCCGAGTGGGTAGATATAGATATAAAACTTATTGAAGAATCGATCTCATACGCGAAACGCGCCGGGTTCAAACAGGGAGTATATGCCGGTCTCTCTCTCAACATTGAGTACTATACAGTGGAGGCCAATCGACTGGCTCTTCTGAATCGTTATTCCCGTGCGCGCGCCGACGGGTATTCATTCTATGTGGACACGCTGGACGAGCGTACCACCAACCCGATCCAAATCACTGCTTACTTAGAGCTACTCCGCCTATTTCAGCGACTTGGTAAGCCGGTGATCGCCGGACGAGTCGGAACGCTCGGATTGGGGCTCCTCGCTGCCGGCGTTGATGGGATGGAGACGGGTATTGCCTCTCTATCTAGCTTCTCCGAGAATAACCTGCTCGTGAATCGGACAACAAATTATGATATGAATAAGAAGTATTACATCCCCGGCATGATGCTTTCGCTCCCAGTGAAGATGGCGGAAGATATTTTGTCATCAAGCCAGAACGCGGGTCTCCGCTGCGACTGCCCGCACTGCCAGTCCGCGCCCCGAAATTTAGACAAGGCCGCTAAGCCACATTTCCTCTTTGTGCGCACGAGAGAGATCGCAGAGCTTCAAGCTGAAGTAAACTCTGGGAAGGGTCTTAAATGGTTTCAAGCGCACGTCAAATCGGCGATTGCGAGTTGTGAGTCCGTCAGAAAGCAGCAAATCGTCGCGTTCCAGCCGAACTACTATGCCCACCTGCGTGTATGGCAGCAGGTGTTCGTTTGAACGGAGGACAGATGAGCTACTTAGAGGCGCACATGATTGAGCCTATCCGCCGGTTGATGTTAAGGCGGATGGGAGTTGACGTAACCGTTCAAGAGTTCTCGGCGGGCTATGGAGTGGCGGATCTAGTCGGTGCAAAGCTATGCGTCAGGAGTTGTCGAACGAGGGAACGGATTGGAATTGCGCAGCCCCTAAGTCACTATCATCTGATTAGCGTCCTGTTACTTCTGAAGCGGCAACAGCGTACATCGATAGAGTACATACTTGAGCGGATCACAATCTCTGAAAGAACTCTTAGAAGTAATGTGATTCCTAAGATGAAGAAGCTTGGGTTGATTGTATCTGAAGGAAACGGTTACGTGCGTTTGCAAATTATGCCTCCAAATCCGGCACGTAATCTTGTGGCTGTTGAGGCTAAGCAGAGTAAGTGGCGGGAGGCGATATTACAGGCGCGGCGTTACTCGTTCTTCGCTGACCAAACTTATATCGCAGTCTGGGAAAAGACAGTTCCGAGTGTAGATTTGACATTCTTACGCAAGCACCGGCTGGGGCTGTTAAGTGTTACACCCGAAGCCGCAAAGATCGTTATACCTGCTCCAAGTCGTTTGCCACGTGTTCCCAGTATGAGCAGGTTTTGTGCTGAATTCTTATATGATCGCGCGATAAATTGCGCTGCTCAGGGCAACTTGTCATAATTTTCATTATCGGACGCCATGTGGGTCGTATAACTGTTCAGCTCTTCCTCGACGTGCCGGGCTAATGGTGAGCGGGCCACCCGAGGTCGGGTGGCCCGCCCTGTCTCCCATGCAAGACGCCCGCCTCTGGGATTTGATGACCGAGGTTCCTTGAATGACCGCCGGAACTGTGCCGACGAGAATTTGTTGGTTTAGCCAAAACGCGCGCCTCTGAGATTACAGTTGCCCCGTCAAAACCGTTACGGTAGACTTGGCCCATGCCAGCATCCACTGTGCCCGAATACCTTGCCACACTCTCCGCGGAGCGCCGTGACGCGTTGAACGAAGTCCGCCGGGGCATCAACCGGGCCCTGCCACCGGGATACAAGGAAGGCATCCAGTTCGGCATGATCAGTTGGTTCGTTCCGCTGTCCAGGTACCCAGCCGGCTATGGCGGCAACCCCAAGCAGCCTCTAACGCTGATCAGCCTGGCGTCACAGAAATCGTACATGGCGCTGCACATGATCTGCTTCTACGGTCAGCCGGCGCTGTTGGAGTGGTTCAAGGCGCAATACGGCAAGAAGCTGGACATGGGCCAGGGCTGCCTCCGTTTCAAGACGCTCGCGGACCTCGCGCTGGATGTGGTTGAGAGCACCGTGGCCCGGCTCCCGGTCTCGGAATACGCCGCTGGCTATCAGGCTATGCGTGACGCGATGGGCAAAGGGAAAGCCAAAGCCAAACCCGCGGCCAAGACGCGCACACCGGACAAGAAGACCCCAGCGAGGCGGAAAGTCAGCTGAGTTACTTCGAGGTAACTCACCGTGACCAAGAAAGAACTGAAGGAAAAGGAAGCAAAACTAATCTAGAGGTCTGCCTCCTGAATAGTTACTAAATTGTAAGCAGGACTATTCACTTCTCTGCACACCGGTCTACCTGTCGCTCAATAAGAACTCTATTCATAGCGTAGCGCGATGAGCGGATCGACCTTCGTTGCGCGGCGGGCGGGAATGTAACAGGCTAACAGCGCGACGGTGGTCAGCAGTAATGCAATCAAGCTAAACGTCAGCGGGTCAGTTGCGCTGACGCCGAATAGTAAGTTCTTCATCAAGCGCGTCAACGCCAGAGAGGCGAAGAGGCCTATGCCTATGCCGATCAAGGCTTGCGTCATGCCTTGTCTGAGGATCAGCTTGATCACGTCCCGTGTCTGCGCGCCCAAAGCTATCCGTATGCCGATCTCCTGCGTCTGTTGCGTGACGGTGTAAGAGATCACGCCGTAAATGCCCGTCAGCGTCAGCAGCAGACCTGTCACGCCGAATAAAGCAAACAGCAAAGTGTAGAACCGCGTCTGCGCTACCGTCTCCGAAATCGCCTGTGTCAGCGGCTGGACGTTGGTGATCGACACAGACTTGTCGCCGGCGCGAATGGTGTCGGTGAAGCTGCGTATTAAGACCGTGGGGTCGTTCGTCGTGCGCACAAAGAAATTGCCCCAGTCCCAACTGTTCTGCTGATACGGCAGATAGAGTTCGGGCGTCGCCGCTTTGGTCAGACTGCTGTGATGTACATCGCCGATGACGCCGACAATCTCCCAACGCACAGGGTCGCCCTCGTTCTGATTCGCGCCGATGTTCGAGATGTATTTGCCGATAGGGTCTTCATTCGGGAAGTAATGCGCCGCCATCGTCTCGTTGATGATCGAAGCCCCGATGTCGCCACGCCGATCCTGCTCGGTGAAGTAGCGACCTTTGCGCAATGGAATTCTGATCGCTTGAAAGTATTCCGTCGTGACGCTGCGCACACTTGCCCACGGCTCTTGGCCGGGTTTGGGTTTGGGGCGGCCATCGATGGTAAAATCCCCGCCCACGTTGCCGCCGCTGAACGGCATCGGCGCAACGAACGCGGCGCTCTCGACGCCGGGCAAGGCTCTGAGCCGTGCGAGTGTCTGGTTGATGTATTGCACACGCGCTTCGTGCGCTTCATAGGCCGCGTTGGTCAGACTGATCTGACCCGTCAACACATTCTTTGGATCGAAGCCCGGCGGCACGTTCACCAGCGAGTCAAAGCTGCGCATCATCAACCCTGCGCCGATGAGCAGCACCAGCCCCAGCGCGACTTCCGCCACGACTAACGCATCACGCCACAAGCGCAACGAACCGCCGCTCGTAGCACTCTTAGCACCCGCCTTCAAAACCTCGTTGATGTCCGGACGTGCGGCCTTGAACACAGGCAACAGACTGAAGAGCAACGCGGTCAACACAGACACGGCTAACGTAAACACGAGCACACGCACATCTATGTGCACTTCATCAAGGCGCGGCAGTTGCTCCGCGCCGTAATACTTGATTGCGCCCAAGCCCCACATGGTTATGAGTAAGCCCGCACCGCCCGAGAGCACGGCCAGCAGCAGACTCTCGGTCAACAAGTGGCGCGCGATGCGCCATGTGCCCGCGCCCAGCGCCGCCCGCAAGGCTAGCTCCCTCTGTCTGACGCTGGCCCGCACCAGCAACAGATTCGTCACGTTCGTGCAGGCAATCAGCAGCAGAAAACCCACCGCGCCCAGCAACACCCACAAGACACGGCGCACCTCAGGCCCGACAATCTGCTCATCCACGCGCACCAGATAAGCGGTGGTATCACGGTTGTATTGCGGATATTGTTGCTCTAGATTCGCGGCGATGCCGGTCAACTCCGCCTGCGCCTCCGTGTACATCACCCCAGATTGCAAACGACCGACCACCCTCAACACCTGCGCGCCGCGCTCCTCTAGATTTTGCCCTTCGCCGGTGACGGTGGTTAGCAGCTCTGTCTGTTTCGGTGCTAGTGGGAACTCGAAACCGGGTGGCAAAATACCGATGATCGTGTGCGGCTTATCGTTCAGCGTAAGCTGCTGGCCGAGCGCCGCCTCGTTGCCGCCCAGACGGTTTTGCCAAAACTGATAGCTGATGATCACTACGGGCTGAGCACCGCGTTGTTCTTCTGCCACTTGAAAATCACGCCCGCGCAACGGTATGACTTTGAGGAGCGTTAGGAAGTTGGCAGTCACGCGCATGCCCGCCACGCGTTCGGTCTGATCTTCATTGAGCAGCGTGAAGCCGTTGGGTTTATAACCCGCCAGCGCCGCAAAGCTCCGACTCTGCGCGCGCCAATCCTGCAAGCCGAGATAAGAGAGGTAGCCCTCCGTCCGTTTACCTTTGGGGGTGCGCCAGAGCGCGACCACACGTTCAGCGTCGGCAATGTGCGGCGGATTCAGGATCAACGCATTGATGACGCTGAAGATGGCCGTGTTCGCCCCGATGCCCAGCGCCAGTGTCAACACGGCGATAGCGGTGAAGCCCGGACTCTTAGCCAAGACCCGAACGCTGTAGCGTAAGTCCTGTAAAACAGTTTCCATCATGGC
Organism: Pyrinomonadaceae bacterium; assembly: GCA_045807745.1. GTDB lineage: Bacteria > Acidobacteriota > Blastocatellia > Pyrinomonadales > Pyrinomonadaceae > QHXQ01. The sequence goes on along the minus strand of JBJMGT010000019.1, from coordinate 73,913 downwards.
TCCTATTCTCACGTCACGCACCTGTTCTTTGACCTGCTCGATGCCGCCGACCTCAAGCAAAGATTTGCGCCGGGCTTCGGTCGCATCCATGCCCGCCTTGAGCTTCTCTGCTGTCAGCAGTTCCACGTAAGCGCGCAACTCCTCGTCCAGTTCCTCATCCAAGCGCGCCTTGTGGAACAGGTTTCTCCCCAAAGCGGAGAGCCAGCGCAGTAGTGGCATAAGACACCTCTAAGAAGCCTGTAGCGCCTGAGCAATAGCTAGCACAATGCGATCCCATTCTTCGGTCTCAGTCTTAAGCTGTTTTTGCCCGGCCCGGCTCAGGCGGTAATACTTCGCCCGGCGGTTATTTTCCGACTCGCCCCAGGCGGAACTAAGCCAACCGGATTGCTCCAGACGATGTAAAGCCGGGAACAGCGAGCCGGGTTTGACTTGGAAAGTACCATTCGTGATCTGCTCGATGCGCCGTGAGATACCCAGCCCATGCAGCTCGCCCAGCGAGAGCGTTTTCAAGATCAGGAGATCAAGTGTGCCCTGGAGTAAGTTGGCCGGAGTAGGTTCCATACGGTTGCTCCTATAGATGTTCTGCATGAGCATACAAGGCACACGTATAGAATGTCAATACGAAAGCAAGGCGTGGCACAGATTTTCAGTGCTCGCCCTTGAACTTGCTGGACGGAAGTATGCGGGGCGAGGCCAAGCACACCTCATGAAGCAGAACGCGGGAGGAAACAGACTTGGCACGGACGATAACCGGCGGCGCGCGCCGCTGCGGGTGAAGTAAAGCCGACGCGGTTCTTCTGCGGAATCTTTTGCGCCCACTCACAGTCGTCTTGATGATAGATGGCCAAGGTCAGATTGCCGACGACGGGCCGGACTGCGCTTGTCGGCATTGCCGGTTGTGGTGCGACCGGTTTGGCTGGCAACACGCTCCATTGCGTCTGCGGCGGGCGCAGTTGACCGCCCGGCACGTATGGCAGCGTGGCCGTCGCCGTGCCTATGTTGAGCATAGTGGGCTGCGACTCGCGAAACGCGCGCGTGACGCCATAGACCAGACAGATGCCTGCGAGTAAGAGCACGGTCAACAGTAGGGCCGCGCCAAACGGCATGCCCATTAGATAGAGAAAATTGTACAGCCCCAGATACCACCAGAAGAACGATTTGCGCTCGCGGGCAAACGTGCGCGCGTGTTTGAACGCATTCTGGCCAAAGTCCAATAGATCGCCTGAGTTATTAAATGACGCTTGTTGCGGCACGACCGGCGCGGGGCCGCTAAAGACGCTCTGCACGGAAGCCGAGCCGGGCGTGGTTGGCATACGCGAGCCGGGTTGAGTTTGCGCCGCACGCACCCAGACTGGCGCACGCAGAGACGCGGGCGGGGCTCCCGCCTGTGGCGCTTCGCGCGTCTGGCTCACGACCTCGACATCGGCGGGCGCAGTCATCCACGCCGGCAGCCGCGCGTCATCGCCGACGGTCTTAACATCAAGCAGACTCGGCACAGCCTCCAACTCGCCCTGCGCAGCCGCTACCAACAACACGGCCAGATCGCGGGCTTCGCCGCCCAACTCCTTGATCCGCGTCAGCAGACGCGATTGTTCAGGCGCAATGAAATCTTCTTTCGTAAACAACAAGTTCTCGTCATGAAACTCTGTCCACAGTTCCGGCCGCTCGGCCAGAGCGATGAGCGAGAGATAGATCACGAGACCGGAGAAGTTATCCAAATCAGCGTTGAAATAATGCGCACCGCGCGCGGGGTGCTGGTAATGCTGATGCCCTATTTCGCTCGCCGCCCAACCGGCCATCGCGGGTACGAACATGCCGTCAAAATCGACGAGCCGGAATTGTCCGTGCTCAACGATGATGTTGCCGTGTTGCAAATCGCCGTGCGCTACGCCGGCCGCGCGCAGCGTCGCAAGTAGACGCACCCACTCGTCCGCCAAGTGCAGTAAGACCTCGCGCCGACCCACAACCTCGTCGAGATAGACATCGAGCGTCGGGCCGTCGAGCCATTCCATGACGAGGATCGGATACCTGCGCCCGGAGACGAGTATGCCGTGTGCGTCATAGGCGGAGTTGGCGAGCGCCGCCAGCGTGTGTGCGCGCAGTTGCGCGTCAATCGCTTGGTAACGCTGCTCGCGGTCGCCCAAGTGGCCGCGAAAACAACGCACCGCGTAGACGCCGCGTTGCGATCTCAACTTGTAGACGTAGGCAAACTGCCCCGATGTGACGAGCGGCATGCCGAGTCGATCAACGGCCGGAATAGTGTCGCGCAACTCCGGGTGCGCGAAGCAGACAGCCGGACATTGAATCGCCTCTGTGAAGAGTCGCGCAGACGGCCAAGAGATGGGACTGGGTTTCTGCATGCAACAGCTTTGACGGTGGCCGCTTCAGCCGGCGGTCAGAGTGATCCGCACGACCGCCACATCGTCATCTTTAATTCTACGCGCCTGCCGCTCAGCTTGGAAGAGTCTGCCGAGATCGGCGGTCGCGTCATGGGCCAATAAACAATCAAGCTCGTCAAGCACGCGGTCGCGCTCGGCGGCGCGTTTGAGAAACCACTCGGCGGCCGCGTCGCTCAACAGCCAGAGCACGTCGCCCGGCTCGCATGCGCCGCGCTCTACTTGCGCCTGACGCAAGACCGCTGCGGGCAACTGACCGAGCGACGGGACGAGCAGCGGCGTCGAAGTAAACTGTCTGGGATCAGCGACCGGCAGCGCGTGACAAATGTACGAGCCGCGCCGCTGAATCAGACACGAATCGCCGAGCGCCAACGCCGTCCAACCCGCCGTGCCGTTCGTCAACTCAAGCTGCACGCCGACGAACGCAGCGAACGAGCCGCGCCGCGCCTTCTCTTCCGCGTACCACGGCAGCGCGCGCCCTTGCCAGGACTCGTGCAATTCCCTACCCCGCCCCGCGACCCAAGCGCCGAACGCCTCACGCGTCAACGCCGGCGGCTCGGTCGCAACCCAACCCGCCGCCAGTTGTTGCGCCCAATTCCGCGCATCAAACGCCTCAGTCGCCCCGTCCGCCACAGCAAAGCGCCTGCGCGCCAGATTCACACCGATTGCATCTTCACACTCCGACGCCTCCGCCCCTTCTTTCGGCAGCAGGAATTGATGAACCAGTAATGCCTGGCTTTGCGACATAGATTAAAGTCAGAACCGCCTGCGGTAGCGGGCGGGTCTTAGTTGTGTTAGCTCGACCCGCCCGCTACCGCAGGCGGTTCTGACCTTTGACTTCATCCTTCATCTTTGTTCTCCCGCGTCCATCCAGATGTGCGGCGTCATGCCGGTAAGGCTTGTGCCGATCTCGTAGAACTGTACGACGGACGAAGGATCGGCGTTGAAGACAAACCCGCGCGCGCCCACTTCGACTGCAACGCCGAGCTGCTGCGCGGCGGCGATGAAGTTCTCCGGCAACTGGCTGGAGATGTCGTAGAGCGTGCGGGCGAAACTGTCGTTAAGCGCCCAATCATTAGCCGGGTATTCGATCTTCGGCCCGCGCCGCGACGAGATGTGACAGTTAAACAAGAGCGCCTGTCCGTTATCCGTCCCGAGCGACATGATCTCGCGCGCGATGGCCGTCGGGTCGCCGTCGCCCGATTCGCCGTCCGTCAGATGGAGCACGGTCGGTGGGAAGCCGCGCGGATGTTCCGTTAGCCATTGTTGCAGGATCGTCTTGGCGCGCGTGAACGCTTGACACATCGGCGTGCCGCCGTCCGCCACCGGATAGAGCCACACGGGAAACCTGACGGGCATCTCGACGATGCCGCCCAGGCCGTCCGGCACACGCTTGAGCCGTGTCTCGATCCGCATCGGATATTCTGCGACCTCCGCGATGGGTGCGCTCTGCCGGTCGGCCAACAGTCCCGTCAATGCGCTCCCAACCGTGCGCCCGTAACCGATCACTGAGACGTAATAATAGTTACGCACTTCCTCGGTCTTGGTGCAACGGATGACGAGGTCGTGCAGCGTGTGGTTGACTACGTCGGCGACGAAATCGGCCTTGCGTATGCCGGTATCGCCCGGCAGCGCGTCGGCCATCGAGCGCGATTGATCAACCAACAGGATGAGGCAGGTCGGATGGGCCCGCGTTATTTGCGCCGAATACAAACAGTTGTCCTCCGCACACTCTTGCTCCGAAACCATCAACGCCAAGCATAAGGGCTGCGGCCCGTCGCTGTCCACAACGCCCCTTTCACATTGACGCGCGGGCGGCGTTTAGCTTAAAACTCTCTTCACGTCTTCTGATCGGCACACGCGAGCCGGGCCGCCCCGCCCAAACGGCTTGTCTGCCGATCAGGCATTCGCTTAATTCCAAACCACAAAGGAGCATCAACCGATGCGCGCACGACTCAGCTTCATCACGGCGCTGACTTTCATCTTTGCCGTCAACCTCCACTCCGCCTACGCCCAAAGCAACAGTCAGAACAACCCGACTTGGTGGGACAAGTATCAGTATCTCAAGAACAATGCGCCGCTCGGCGACGGCGGCACGACCACCTCGCTCAGCTTCGGCAACAACATCGATGTCTCGAACGAATGCGGACCGCAGAGCGAGACCTACATCACGATCAACCCCGCGAACACGAAACAACTCGCCGCCGGCTCGAACGAAATCTTCCGCCTGCCGATGCGCGGTTACTACTCGGCGAAAGGCGGCACGACATGGGGCGGCGTCGATCTACCGCTGCCCACGTCGAAGGGCGCGAACTCCATTAACTTCGGCTCCGACCCCACACTTGCCTTCGACACGCGCGGTAATGTGTTCTATGGCTACATCGTCGTCTTCTTCGGCAACGGCTCCGGCGTCAACGGCTCGCAGATGGCCGTCGCGCGCTCGACCGACGGCGGTCGCACCTATCCGTCCGTCACCTTCTTCGCCTACGAAGGCGGCAGCAACCACTTCAACGACAAGCCGATGATCACCACCGACATGAACACCGGCAGCCGCTTCCGCGACAACGTCTACATTGCGTGGGATGCAGCCGTGGGCGGCTCGACCAGCGGCGGTCTGCGCGTAGCCACATCCAGCGATCACGGCGCGACCTTCACCGTCACACGCGCCGACGACCCGCAGGGGCAGGGGCGCGCTATCGGCGCATCGCCCGCCGTCGGCCCCGACGGCACACTCTACGTCGCGTGGAACGACTATAGCGCCAACACCATCGCCTTCAATCGTTCGACCGATGCCGGCGCGACGTGGGGCACGCAGAGCGTCATCGCGTCTAAGACCTTACCGTTCGATATTGCCATCCCCGCAGAGTCGTTTCGCGGCGCGCTCGTCTATCCGACGTTAGATGTTGATCGCTCTACGGGGCCGCACCGTGGGCGGCTCTATTGCTCCTGGATGGATCGCACGTCCGTCGGCACAACCGACATCTTCCTCGCCTACTCTGACGACAAAGGCAGCACTTGGACAAGCCCCGCACGTGTCGCTGACCAGTTAAGCATTCTGGTTGATCGTTTCAACCACTGGATGTCGGTCGATCCGACGAACGGTGATGTATACGTTTCGTTCTACGACACGCGCAACGACTGGACGGGCTTTCGTTATGTGACGGACGTCTATCTCGCGCAATCGAAGGACGGCGGCGCAACGTGGCTGCCGAACGTGCGGGTCACGAACGCCACTTCGAACGAGCACGACTGCAACGGTGTGTTCCCCTGCAACGGCATCAACTACGGCAATCAGCAGGGCGATTACGAAGGCTTGGTCGCCACGGGCGGGTTTGCATATCCCGTCTGGACGGACAGTCGGCGTCAACTCGACACCATCAGCGGTTGCAGCCGCAGCCTCGCCATGGAAGAGGTTTTCACGGCGAAAGTACAAGGCAACTGAGAGAAAGGATGAAGGATGAGGGATGAACAGAACTGCTTCTAATTCATCCTTCATCCTTCATCCTTGCCCCTCCCCATGTCTGATCAAATCATAGACACACAGCCCGCGCCCCGTCTCGCCCGGCAACTTGGCCTGTTCGATGCGACGATGATCGTTATGGGCGGGATCGTCGGTGCGGGTATCTTTATCAACCCTTATGTGGTCGCCCAACAGGTGCACACGCCGCTCCTGATCCTCGGCGCGTGGCTCGTGGGCGGTGTGATCGCATTAGCCGGCGCGTTCGTCTATGCGGAGTTGGCGGCGGGACGGCCGGGCACGGGCGGGCAATACGTCTACCTGCGCGACGCTTTTCATCCTTCGGTCGCCTTCATCTACGGCTGGGCCTTGCTGCTCGTGACGCAGACCGGCGGCATGGCCGCGGTCGCCGTCACCTTCGCCCGCTATTTTTTAGAGTTGACGCACGCGCCGCTCTCCGACGGCCTCATCGCCGCCGCCGCGCTCCTGTTGCTGACCATCATCAACTGCTTCGGCGTGCGCGCTGGCAGCAACGTGCAGAGCGTGTTGATGGTCGTCAAGATTCTAGCCATCGTCCTGCTCGTCGCGTGCGGCTTGTTCTTCATCAACGAGCCGCACGCGCTTGCACGCCCCGTCCTTGACCGGCCCCTGTCGCTTCCATTACTAACAGCGATGGGTGCGGCGTTGACGCCTGTCATGTTCGCTTACGGTGGCTGGCAGACCGCAAGTTTCGTGGCCGGCGAGATGCGCGACTCGCGGCGCGATCTGGCGCGCGGACTACTGATCGGCGTCGTCGGTGTGATCGCCCTGTACGTGGGCGTGAGCTTTGTCTGCCTACGCGCGCTAGGCGCGCAAGGGCTGGCGCAGACAACGACGCCCGCATCCGCCGTGATGCGCCTCGCGCTGGGCGAGCGCGGGGCGACGCTCATCGCCACCGGCATCGCCATCTCGACGCTTGGTTTCTTGAGTCAAGGCATGCTGACCGCGCCGCGCGTCTATTTTGCGATGGCCGCGGACGGGCTGTTCTTCAAACGCGTCGCGTGGCTGCACCCGCGCACGCGCGTGCCCGCCGTCGCCATTGCGCTGCAAGGCGTCTGCGCGATAGTCATTGCCTTGTCGGGTCGTTACGAACAGATACTCAACTACGTCGTCTCGGTGGACTTTATCTGGTTCGGCCTCACAGGCGCGGCGCTGTTCGTCTTTCGCCGACGGCATACGGAACAAAATAATGTTAATGCCGCACAGGGTTTTCGCGTGCCCGGCCATCCTGTGACGACCCTGGGCTTCGTCGTGGCGTGTTGGTTGATCGTCGCGAGCACGATCTATAAATATCCGCAGAACAGTGTGATCGGACTTTTGATCGTGCTGGCCGGCTGGCCGGTCTATCTATTCTGGCGCAAACGAAAACAAGCATGAGCGCACGCGCGCGGGTCACGAATTCTGCCTACATGAACTGGGCGCGCCTGCGCTCACAGGCGCGCTTTAATCTCGCGGCGAGCGGCGTGATGAATTACCCGCGCGCCGAGCTTGACGTGCAACTCGCGGACATCGAGTTGCACCGGCCGAGTCTGTATGGCTATGAGCCGCTGCAACAGGCCATCGCCGCCAAGTGCGAGGTCACACCCGACTGCGTTGTGGCCGCGACAGGTACATCGGGCGCTAATCATCTCGTCATGTCGCTACTGTTAGAGCCGGGCGACGAAGTCCTGATTGAAAGCCCGACCTACGAGTTGTTAGTTGCCACAGCCGAGCACATCGGCGCAGTCGTCAAACGTTTCAACCGGGCGTTTGCCAGCAATTACCTTATCGACCCGGCTGAGATCACGCGGCTGGTCTCGCCCCGCACGCGTCTCATCGTGCTGACGAACCTGCATAACCCAAGCAGCACACTCACGCATGAAGATGTGCTTAAGACTATCGGCGAGATCGCACGGGCAGCCGATGCACATGTGCTGGTGGACGAGGTTTATCTCGATGCCATGTTCGAGCGCGCGCCGCGCTCGGCCTTCCATCTCGGCGCGGAGTTCATCGTCACCAACAGCCTGACGAAAGTTTACGGCTTGAGCGGGCTGCGTTGCGGTTGGATTCTGGCCGCGCCAACACTTGCTGAGCGGCTCTGGCGACTCAACGATCTGTTTGGTGTGAACGCGGCTCATCCAGCGGAGCGTCTGAGTTGCGTGGCGCTGGCGCAACTACCGCGCATCGCCACGCGTGCGCGCGTGCTGCTTGAAGTCAACGGTGCGACGTTCAATACATTTCTCGCTGGCCGGCATGATCTGGCTTGTGCGCCGCACGAGTACGGCACGGTTGCGTTTCCGCGCTGGCGCGGCGGCGACGTGACAAGGTTGTGTGCCCTGCTCCGTGAAAAATATGAGACGACCGTGGTGCCGGGCCACTTCTTCGATGCTCCCGAACACTTCCGCATCGGGCTGGGCGGTGAGACCGATGCGCTCATTGAAGGACTCACACGTCTTGGCGCTGCATTGGAAGAAGTCGGCGCGCAGTAAGGCACAGCGAGTAGAGTTAAAAAGCAGGCTCCTGCTACAGCTTGAGCCTGCTTTTTGTTTACGCCTTGAGCTTGGCCCTTACGGTATGCCGAACCGGGATTGGTACTCGAAGGAGTAGACGAAGCCGTTGATCATAGTGCGGAAGTCGCCCGTCGAGTTCAAGTAGTTGAGCCAAGCATTGTACCCGGCGGTGTCGGGGTCGCGTTGCAGGTAGCCGAAGTACTGCATCAGGACGAAGGCTGAATTGAATTCGCGGTTACTGAAGCCCGGATCATCGACGATGGTGCGTAAGACTTGCGCGCGCGTCTGCCGATGCGCCGCCAGATCAGCGATGAGTTGCGTGCGGTTTGGCAGCGTGATGTTGGCCGTCAGAGTTAGCTTATCAACATAGTCCGCGTCGGAGAGTCCTTCGTAAAGCACGCGGAAGTCCGGTCGCTCCAGCCACGCTTGCGTAAACTCATCCTTACGAGCGTTGACCTCAGCCGCTGTGCCCCCGCCCGAAATGCTGTGCAGATCGCTTAAGAACTCTCCATACGTCGGCTTGCGGCCGGCCGTCCCGCCCCCGAAGAGATCAGGTAGCGTCGCCTTGTAGAAGCGGTAGATGAAGTAGCCTTTATCCTTAAACTCCGGCGAGCCGAAGAACGCGCCTGAGACGGTGACGCGGTCGCAGGTTGGATCAGACCCGGTCTTGCCGGGGCCAGGGAAGCCTTGATAAGCGCAGTTCTGTAGGATGTTAACCCACGCGTTGAAGCCGCCCGCGTCCGGCGCGCGCCCGAGGAAGTCCAAGTACTGTTGCCGCACGAAGAAGGTTGAGACGCCGACCGGATTGGCCAGTTGCAACGTCGGCGTGGCGGGTGCGGACTGCGCGACTGGTGCGACCGGCGCAGTCGGCCCTTGATCGTTATCGACAATCGTCAAAGTGGCGAAGCGCGGATCGACAATGCCCCAGTTCTCCGATGGGTTGCCGAGCGCGATGCGGAACGTCTCGTCGCCTTCAACGTAGGAATCATCTGTGACGAAGAAGGTCACAGTCTTACTTGTCTCGCCGGGCAGGAAGCGCAAACGCCCCAATGAGGTCTGGAAGTCGCAACGCGCGCGTGCCTTGCCGTCAGCAGTGTTGCAGGGCCGACCATCGAACGGATCGGTCGCAAAGGTCACGGCGGCCGGGACGGTTGTGTCGCCCGTGCGCTCAACGGTCAGGTTGAACTGCCCTACGCCTTCATTTAAGCGGAAGGTCGTGTTCGGCAGCCGGAACGTGCCGATGCGGTATGGCGTGACGCTCGGCCGGATCAACAAGTTGTCGAAGATCGCTTGCCCCGGATTCGCAACCGCGCCCTCCGTGCCCGCGCTTAGCTCCGCCGCCAGGAAGCCGACACCACCCGGCAGCGTGAACTGTGAGCGAATAGTCCACGACCCATCGAGACCGGTCTGGCTGGTCTCAAAGTACATGATGCGCGTGGGCGCATCGTGGCGGAAACGCCAGAAACGCATCTGTGCCGGATCGAGCGGGACGCTGCCCGCTCCCTGCATGGGTTGGATCGTGCCTGCTTGCCGCACTTGGAAGATCAACTGCCGCAAGGTCTCGGTCTGCGGCGTGCTGCCCGTAGGCTTGCTCGCGCCGGCTTGGCTCGGCGCAACATCCTGTGCGACGAAGCGGAAGTAGTTACGATCATCCGTGCCGATGGCGAAGATCGTCTGCGCGCCGTTATCGGCCGTCTGATCAACTTCGACGCTGGCGGTCGCGTTCGTGAAGTCGACCGCGTCCACAGTGACAACGCCGTTAAAGCTCGCGTCCGATGTGTTCGCGCGCGGCGTGATCACAAGTTTACCGTTCACCTGCCGCACTGTGACGAGCGGATCGGTTGAACCGGGCCGCTGCGTTAGCGCACCCGTACTGAAGATACGCGAGTCGGGCACGCTGCCGCCGAAGTCGCCGGAGATGGTCGGCGTCGGCGTCGGATTCGGATTGGCTGCGCCGCTGAAGTTAATCGGCTGACCGAGCGGCGGATTATCGACGCGCGCGGGGCTATAGATGCGTATGTTGTCTTCAGGGACGACGGTGTACGTGCCGTTCGGCGGCAGGTTGGTAAATAGATAGAGACCGCCGGCTGTGGTCTTCGTGGTCTGCGAGACCGTGCCGCTTAAGACCATCGTCACGCCCTCGACGCCACTCCGCGTATCGTCGATCAGTTGCCCGCTCACATTAATCGCGGTGACGCACGAGAAGTTGCCCGTCTGCGAGCCGCTCAGATTGTTATAAGTGTGCGAAGCCGGTGTGCAGACGATATTAATCTTCGATGCCGACACGCGATAATTACTCCCCGGCTGCACGTTGAAGCTATAGCGGCCGGTCAAGTCAGTCAGCGCCGTAGTCAACGGCGTCTCATTCAAGCCCTGCACAGTGGACAGCATCACGGTCACACCGGCCAGCCCGTGGCCGGTCTGGTCTAAGGCTTGCCCGTTGATCGTCTGCGAGACGGCAAGCGTCCCCGTGAAATTCGCCGTCTTGTTGGCATCGAGACCCGTGAACTGCGCGTTCAACGGGTTGAAGGCGTAACCGCTCTTTGCCGGCGTGACGGTGTAGTTGCCACCACAACCGACGTTCGTCAACGTGTAGTTGCCATTGGCATCGGTCGTAGTGCTGGCGCTCTGCGTGCCGCTCAGCGCGACGCTTACGCCTGCGACGCCGTTATTCAGAGAGTCGGCGATGCGCCCGCTGATGCTGAACGTGCTGAGCGTGGCGGTGAAGTTCGCGGTTTGATTACTGCTCAGACCATTAAACGTCTGACTCGGCGGCGTGAATGTGTAGCAAGCGTTGAGCGACGGTGTCACCGTGTAGTTGCCGTTAGCGGCCACGGTGAACAAGTAATTGCCGCCCGCGTCAGTCGTCGTCGTGCCTGTCTGCGCGCCGCTTAAGGTGACGGTCGCGCCCGCAAGCGAATTATTATTTGCGTCTGCGATCCGGCCGCTGAGGGTGAATGTTTGGGGCGGCGTAGTGACCGCGACACAGGCGGAGAACTCGGAGGTGTTGTTGCCCGGATCAGTCGCCGTCGCCGTCACCAACTGCCCGGCGCTGACTGCGCTCGCCAACGCCGTGTTGATGTTGGCGGTGCCATTCGCATCCGTCGTCACAGTGGTTGAACCGAGGAAGGTCTGCCCTTCACCGTTGCCCGATGCGTCGCAACTTGGGTTGCTAAAGAACTCAATCGTGAACTGCGTGCTGGCGGTCGAGTTGAGCGTGCCCGTAATCGTAGTGTTGCCGCCTACAGCTTGGGCGGTGGTCAGCACGGGGAAGTTCTGCAAATTGTTGGGGCCGGTGTCAGCGTCACCCACATCGTTGGCTGTCACGCCGTTAGCGCCGAGGTCGATGCCGAGGCCCGCATTTGCGAAGATCGCGTTGGCGCGAATCGCGTTGGCCGTAAGGGAGCCGCTGCCGCTGAGGGCCACTCCGCTGCCACTGTTGAAGGCCATGATATTACTCGCGCCGACAGCCGGGCCACCGACAGTATTACCATTTGCGCCATTGACAAAGGCTATGCCGTGGCCATTGTTGCCGAGCGGCGCAGCGCCGGCAGCGTCCGTGCCAATGCGATTCCCTTGGACGATGTTACCGATCCCTGCATTGTTGAAGATGAAGACGCCGCTACTGTTGTTGCCGGAGATCAGGTTGCCCGCGCCGGCCGCCGGCCCGCCGATCAAGTTATTAGAGCCGGAGATGGCCACGCCGAAGGCCGAGTTGGCAATGGCGGCCGTGCCCGCCGCGTTCGTGCCGATCAAATTGCCCTGAACGGTGACGTTCGCAGCACCCGGCTGAATGCTGATGCCGCTCTGCCCGTTGCCGGAGATGAGGTTGCCTACACCAGCCGTCGCGCCGCCGAGTTGGCTGTTAGGTGCGGCGAGGATAATGCCGTTGCCATTGTTTGGGATGGCCGCCGTGCCGGCCGCGTTCGTGCCGATGAGGTTTCCTTGAATAAACGACCCACTGGCCGCGTTGGTGAAGAAGATGCCGTCATTTACATTGCCCGAGATCAGGTTGCGGGCGGCGGGCGTAGTGCCGCCGATGGTGTTGCCGGGCGCGCTCGCGGTGATGCCATTGCCATTGCCCAAGGCGACAGTGCCGCTGGTGTTCGTGCCCAGGTAACAGCCCTCGACCTTGCTGTTGCCATTCACCTGCAACAGGATCGCCGCGACCACACTCGCGCTGGTGACACGGTTGATCACAAGGCCGCGCACAGTCGTCCCAGCGGCGCTAACCCTAAGTCCAGCGCCGCCCGCATTGGTGCCATCGATCTCGATGAGCAGTGTGCCGTTAAGGCCGCCGGTCGCATTTGTGTTCGGGCTTGCGCCCGGCTGCATATAGCCGTCGATGATCACCGCGTCGGTGATGAGCGGCAACAACGAGGTCGGCGCAATCGTATGCACGCCCGCGCCCGCAATGTTGAAGGCGATAGTTTGTGTGCCCGCCGTGTTGTTCGAGTCAATGAGGGCTTGACGCAGAGACCCTACGCCCGAGTCGTTCGTGTTCGTCACCGTTAGAATGTTCGTCAGATTGCTGACGAGGTTCAAGTCGGTGGCGCTGTAGCTCGCATTGAACGGCCCGGTCACGGTCGCGAACGTGCCGGTGTGCGAGCCAAACGTGAGCACTTGGAAAGTCTGCGCGGCGGCCGGGTTGAAGCCGTTGACGGCCGTCACGTTGAGCGTCCCGGCGAGCGTGGCGCTGCCGATGATGTTGAGTTGATCGAACTGTGTGCAGGCGGTTGTGCCGCCGATTTCAATGTTTAGGATACCGCCGGCAGTCTGCACATAGTTGCCGTTGACAGCCAGACAACCGACCGCGCTGCCGGGGTTGACCGTGCCGCCGTTGCGCAGGTTGCCGTTGATCGCGCCTGCGCCGCGCAACTCGCCGCCCTGTATGTCGAGTTGGGCGGGGGTGCTGCGGAAGTTCCCACCGTTTAGGAAGGTCAGCCCGGCGGTCTGCGTGTAGCTGGTGCCGAAGAGAATCGTGCCCGCCTGCGCTTCAAACGTGCCGGTGTTGGTGACAGGCAAATTGAAGTTAGATGTGCCCGCGCCCGCGCTCTTGCGCACCGTGCCCGCGTTATTGAACAGGTTCGTGCCACTACTGATGGCGGCCAGCAAATTCTCAGCGACCAGATTGAAGCTCGCGCCGGTCAGATTGTTGAACGTGCCGCCACTGAAACTCATACCGTTCGCCGGCTGATACGTGGCCGTGCCCGAGTTATTGAGCGTGCGCGCCAACAACGGTTGCGTGCCGCCGATGTTCAGGGTCGCGCCCGACGGAATCGTGGTCGTGCCCGTACCCGACAATGTGCCGTTGAAGTTGAACGTGCCGGTCGCAGTTGGGCTGACCTGAGCTGAGCCGCCGATTGTGCCATCGAGTGTGATGGTCTGCGCGGTGATGTTGTTTGAGTTGAAGGTCGCCGCGCCGGGCACGTTGAGCGCCGTGCCGACGCTCGTGATGTTCGAGCCGGAGAAGGTCGTGCCACCGATAACGTTGGTCGTGCCGCTGACGTTGTACGTGCCCGCGACTGTGTTCGCCCCTTGCGTGAAGGAGACGGTCGGCGCGCTCACACTCGATGCGGCTTGCAGCGTCGCGCTGCCGAACTTGAATTCCGTACCGGCCGCACCCGTGAAGCTACCCGTGTGTGTGCCGCCCTGAGCGAAGTTGAGCGTGCCCGACTGCAAGGTGACAGTGCCGGTGTTGTTGAACGGCACGTTGAATAATGTCTCGCCCGCACCAATCAACTTGCGCAACGTGCCGACATTGTTGAAAGTGTTCGTGCCGCCCGATTGGAAGAGTTGCGTTTCAACTAGTACATCGAAGAGCGCGCCCGCCTGATTGTTGAACGTACCACCGGAGAAGACCATGCTCGATGCGGGTTGATAGTTCGCCGTGCCCGCATTGTTGAGCGTGCGCATGAGAGTCGGCTGCGAGCCGCCGAGGTTGAGGGTCGCGCCGACGGCGATGTTGGTTGTGCCTGTGCCGCGCAGCGTACCGTTGAAGTTGAGTGTGCCGGTTGCCGTCGGGCTGACATCGGCCGTGCCGTTTATCGTGCCATTGAGATTGATCGTGGCAGCGGTGATCGCGTTCGAGTTGAAGACGGCGGAGCCGGTCACAATTAAAGTGCTGCCGACGTTCTGCACGTTGCCCGTAAAGGTGGCTGTACTAGTGATGCGTGTCGTGCCGCTCACGTTGAATGTGCCGGCAATGGTCGTCGCGCCGTTCAGTTGGACGGTTTCCGCAGTCACGCTCGAAGCTGCTTGCAGGTTCTGACCGCTGAGCGCGAGCGTTGTGCCGACCGCACCGTTGAACGCGCCGCTTGAAGTGCCGGCGACGGTGAAGTTGAGCGTGCCGGCTTGCAGATCGACTGTGCCCGTGTTGTTGAAAGGAATATTGAGGTCGAGCGTACCGGTCGCGGTCGCTTTGCGGAACGTGCCCGCGTTGTTGAAGACGTTCGTGCCCGCGCCTGCGAAGATTTGTTTGTCGGCCAACACGTCGAAGATCGCGCCCGCGAGGTTATTGAACGTGCCGTTGCCGAAGACAAAGCTGCTGGTGACGTTGTACTGCGCGATCGTCGAGTTGTTGAGCGTGCGGAGCAGTTGCGGTTGCGAGCCATCGATCACGAAGGTTGCGCTCGCCAATACATTCGTCGTGCCCGTGCCCGCCATTGTGCCGCGCCAATTCAAACGCCCGCTGACGTTGAGATCACCTGCACCGGCGAGCGTGCCTGATTGCGTGAACACGCCGTTCGCGCCGACGGTGCTCGTGGCTGCGAGCGTCAAGCCGCGCGTGTTCTCATCAAAGGTCTGCGTGCCCGATGAGCCACCGACGGTCAGACTATTGATCGACGGACTCACATCAAGGGTGACAGTGTAAGTGCCGGCAAGCGTGATCAGCACGTCGTCGCCGGCAGTGGGCACGCGGTTTACACCGCCGCCGTCCTGCCAGTTGGCCGTGTTGTTCCAGTTGCCGCCCGCCGCGTTGATCCACGTGATGGTGGTGGCCGGGTTCGTGGTCACCGTCTGGCAGGCTGAGAACTCAGACGTGTTGCCCGCTGGGTCGGTCGCCGTCGCTGTCACCGCTTGCCCGGCGCTTGTCGCGCTCGCCAGTGTCGCATTAATCGCGGCGTTGCCGCTCGCGTCGGTTGTGACGGTGGTCGAGCCGAGGAAAGTCTGCCCTTCGCCGTTGCCCGACGCATCGCACGTCGGGTTGCTGAAGAATTCGATGGTGAACTGCGTACTCGCCGTCGAGTTGTATGTGCCCGTTATCGCCGTGTTGCCGCCCGCTGAGACGGCAGAGGTGAGCAGGGGGAAGTTTTGTAAATTGTTCGGGCCTGCGTCCGGATCATTCGCGTCGTTTGGCGTGACGCCGCCGCCGCCGAGGTCTATGCCGAGACCCGTGTTATTGAAAATGGTGTTCGAGCGGATGGCGTTGCCCGTGCTTGTGTCGGCGGTACTGAGACCGATCTGCACGCCGACGGGATTGTTAGCAATGAGGTTGCCCGCGCCGACGGCTGCACCGCCGACGGTGTTGCCGGATGAAGTGCCGATGCCGATACCGGCGATGCCGTTGCCGAGGGCGGCAGTGCCGTTCTTGTCCGTGCCGATGTAACAACCTTGGACGACATTGCCGGTCGTGTTGTCAATGTTGATGCCGACCTCGCCGTTCCCCGAAATGATGTTACGCGCCGCGGGCGTCGCGCCACCCAACATGTTGCCGACGGACTGAGATTTAACGCCGATAGACCCGTTGCCGAGGGCGGCGATGCCGGCGGCGTTCGTGCCGACAAAGTTACCCTGCACGACATTACCGCCGTTGGTGTCTATTTTGATGCCGTGGCTCTGGAAGCGGTTGATGACGAGACCGCGCACGGTCGAGTTGCCGGCAGAGATGACCAGACCTTGAGCGCCTGCGCCCGCGTTCGTGCCGTTGAGTTCGACGAGGAGCACGGCATTGTCGCCCACGGCAAGTGTGTTCGAACTCGCGCCCGGTTGTGTATAGCCGTCAATGACGACCGGGTCAGTGATGTCGGGGAGCGCAGAGGTTGGACTGATCGTGTGGACGCCCGCGCCCGGAATGTTGAAGGCGATGGTCTGCACACCGGGGCTGGCGTTCGCATCAAGGATTGCTTGGCGCAAGCTGCCTGCGCCGCTGTCGTTGACGTTGACGACGCTCAGCGTGCTACTCGGCGTGACCGCCACGCACGCGGAAAACTCCGAAGTGTTATTCGCCGCATCAGTCGCCGTCGCGGTGACTACCTGCCCGACTGTCGTGGCGCTTGCCAGCGTCACGTTAAAAGTGGCGTTACAAGATGGGTCGGTTGTCACCACGGTCGAGCCGAGGAAGGTTTGCCCCTCGCCGTTGCCCGACGAGTCGCAGGCCGCGTTCGCGAAGAACTCAATCGTGAACTGCGTACTTGCCGTCGAGTTGAGCGTGCCCTGAATCGTCGTGTTGCTACCGCTGACTTGGGCCGACGTGAGCACGGGGAAGTTCTGCTGGTTGTTTGCGCCCGCGTCGGCGTCGCACGCGTCGTTGGCGTTCACGCCGTCTGCGCCGAGGTCTATGCCGAGCTTCGTGGCCGTCGTGCCGTTATCATGGATTGAGTTGCCGCGCACGGCATTGCCCGTGCCCGAATCGATAAAGATGCCGTCGTCGTTGTTGAAGGCAATAAGATTGCCCGCGCCAGCGGTCGCGCCGCCGATTGAGTTATTACTCGAAGTGCCGAAGATGAGGACGCCGATGTTGTTCGGCAGCGCGACGTTGCCGGCCGCGTCCGTGCCGATCCGGTTGCCTTGGACGGAGATGTTGCTGGTGTTGGAGTCGGTGATGAAGAGGCCAGCGTTGTTGCCGGAGATGACGTTGCCCGCGCCCACAGCCGTCCCGCCGATGGCGTTGTTCGAGGCACCGGATGAGATCGTGATGCCGAGCGAGCTTGGGTCGATGGCCGTCGTGCCGGTCGCGTCGGGGCCGATGTAGTTACCTTGGAGCGTGTTGTTACTGGCGTTGGTGTTGAAGAGGATGATGTTGATCCCGTTGCCGGAGATGACGTTCCGCGCCGCGGCGGTTGTGCCGCCGACGATGTTGCCCTGCGCGCCGGAAGAGATGTCGAGGCCGTCGCTGTTGGGGACGGCGGCCGTGCCGGCCGCGTTCGTGCCAATGTAATTGCCTTGGACAGTGTTGTTGTTCGTGCCCGCGCCTGTCATGACGATGCCGCGATTGGCGCTGTTGCCGGAAATGACGTTGCGCGCCGCCGGCGTAGTCCCGCCGATGAGGTTGTTGGCGCTGCCGGCGCGGATAAAGATGCCGTTGTTGTTGTTCGGGCTGGCGGCCGTGCCGGCCGCGTTCGTGCCGATGTAGTTACCTTGGACGGTATTGCCGTCGCCCGTGTCGAGCACGAGGCCGCTGTCCTTGAAGCGGTTGACGGCGAGGCCGCGCACCGTCGTGGTGCCCGCCGTGATGACCAGCCCGCTCGTGCCCGCGGGCGTGCTCGCGCCGTTCAACTCGACGAGGAGCACGGCATTACTGCCGACGGCGAGCGTGTTCGCAGACGCGCCGGGCTGCGTGTAGCCGTCGATGACGACCGGGTCAGTAATTGTTGGCAGCGCCATCGCCAAAGTGATCGTCCGGACACCTGCGCCGGGGATATTGAAGACGATGTTGTCTGCGCCGGCGTTGGCGTTCGCGTCCGTGATGGCTTGGCGGAGTGAGCCTGTGCCGCTGTCGTTCATGTTGATGACGGCGAGCGTGTTCGCGGCCGGGCACTGGCGCAACAAGACTGAGACGTTCTGTGCGGTAAAGTTGGCAGTGACGAGGTCTTGCTTACCATCACCGTTGAAATCGCCGACGGCCACTGAGATAGGAAGGTTGCCGACGCCGAAGTTTATTGCCGCACTGAAACTGCCCGCCCCGTCGCCCAATAAGAGCGACACGTTGTTTGCGCTTATGTTAGCGGTCGTGATGTCTTGCTGGCCGTCGCCGTTGAAATCACCCACCGCCACTGAGCGAGGTTGACTCCCAACGCCGAAATTTGTAGCAGCACTGAAACTGCCTGCGCCATCACCTAATAAGACCGATACGTTATTTGCGCCTTGATTGCCGGTGGCTATATCTTGCTTGCTATCGCCGTTGAAATCGCCTACGGCGATTGAATTGGGGCCACTACCCACGTTGAAATTAGTAGCGGCGCTAAAACCGCCCGCCCCGTCGCCCAACAAGACCGACACGGTGCTTAAGTTAATGTTGGCCGTGGCTAAGTCTTGCTTGCCGTCACCGTTGAAATCTCCCACCGCTATTTTGGGAGGCTGACTACCTAAGCCTATGTTGTTAGCGGCGCTGAAACTGCCCGCGCCATCGCCCAACAAGATCGATATGTTGTTTGCGCCTACATTGCCGGTGGCCAAGTCTTGCTTGCCATCGTCGTTGAAATCGCCCACCACAATTGAGGAGGGTTGATCGCCAACCACGAAATTAGTCGCCGCACCAAAACCGCCTGCCCCATTGCCCAACAAGACCGACACGTTAGCCGAGCCATCGTTGGCGGTGGCGAGGTCTTGTTTGCCATCGCCGTTAAAATCCCCGACTGCCACTGCGAGTGGAATGCTGCCAACGCCGAAGTTTGTCGCCGCACTGAAACTGCCAACGCCATCACCTAACAAGACAGAAACGTTGGCTGAACCGTTGTTCGCCACGGCGAGGTCTTGTTTGCCGTCGCCGTTGAAATCGCCCACGGCCACTGATTGAGGTTGATTGCCAACGCCGAAGTTTGTCGCCGTCGCGAAAGTAACCGGGTTGCACGTCGCGGGCGTCGTCACCGTCAGCATGAACGTTGCCGTCGTCGTCGCGCCTGTGCCGTCGAAGGCCGTGACCGTCACCGTATAAGTGCCCGCCGGATGCGCGTCCGTCACGCGCACCACGCCCGTCGTCGGGTCAGCTTCGAGCCGGCCTTTGAAGTTGGTCGAAGTCGAGACGTTGATGCGCGTCGTGTTGGTCGGCGCGGCCGACGGCGTGATGGTCGTGTTCGCGCCCAACTGCACGGACGTATTTGCGTAGTTGCCCAGCGTTGCGCCCGCGCCGCCAGTTCTCACGATGTCGAGGGCGTTGGCGGTGAAGTTCAGGGTGAATGGCCCGTTGACTGTGGCGAAAGTTCCGGCGCGGGAGCCGAAGGTCATGACCTGGAAACTCTGCCCGTTTGGCGGATTAAAGCCGTTGATGAGTGACGTGTTGAGCGTGCCGTCGAGCGTAGCCGTGCCGGTGATGTTCAGTTGGTCGAACTGCGTACAGGCGGTCGCGCCGCCGACTTCGATATTGAGCGTGCCGCCTGCGCCTTGCGTGTAATTGCCATTGATGGTCAGGCAGCCGGGCGCGAGTCCGGGCGCGAGGGTGCCGCCGGTGTTATTGACGCTGCCTGAGACTGTGCCCGCACCCGTGAGCGAACCGCCCTGGAAGTTGAGCGTGACGCTGGCCGCGAGGTTGCCGCCATTGAGTTTGGTCGTGCCGGCGGTCTGCGTGAAGCTCTGGGTAAAGCCGAGCGTGCCCGTCTGAATGTCGATTGTGCCGGTGTTGAAGAAGTCAGGTCCCTGGCCCGCGTTGATTGTGGTCTGGCCCGTGCCCACAGACTTGCGCAACGTGCCAGCATTGTTGAAAGTGCCACTGCCGTTGCCGCCGAAGATGACCATCTGCGCGTCGTTCTGCGCGTGGAAGAGCGCGCCGGACTGGTTGTTGAGTGTGGAACCAAAGCCAAAGCGGAAATTGCCCGTGCCCGTCCAGTTGATCGTGCCGGCGTTGTTGAGGGTGTGCGCGTCCTGAAATATCTTATCGCTTGCGCCGCTCAGTTCGAGGAACGCGCCGGCAGCGATGTTGGTCGTGCCCACGCTGTCAATCGCCCCGCCCGTCCAGTTGAATGTGCCGTTAATATTGAGCGTGCCGTTGCCGTGGATCGTGCCCGCGTTGAGCGCGGCGTTAGTGAGAGTGACATTCGTGCCGCTGTTAGTGACGGTCGCGCCCGTGAAGCTGATGAAGCCCGCCCCTGTGCCGGTCAGATTAGTCTCAAGCGCCGCCGTGCCGCTGCTGAAGCTCAGATTCGCGCCGCTGGCGACGTTGATATTGCCCGTGAAAGTGTGACCAAGGCGGCCGAAGGTGATCGCGCCCGTCTGGACATCAATCGTGCCGCCGCTCAGGTTGTGGAAGACGAAATCCTGGCCGGCCTGAACACCAATGGTCGTTGTGCCATTGGCTACCGACTTGCGGAAAGTGCCAGCGTTGTTGACCGCCGCACTGCCCTCGCCGCCGAAGACGACCATCTGCGCGTCGTTCTGGACGTTGAACAGGCCGCCGGTCTGATTGTTGATAGTGCCGTTGAACCCGCCGCGAATATCGCCCGTGCCCGTCCAGTTGATCGTACCTGAATTGTTGAGGGTCGGGCCAAAGAGCAGTTTATTGGCCGCGCCGCTCATATTCATAGTCGCGCCCGCGGCGATATTGGTGACGCCATTGCAGCAGCCGCCGTCGAGCGAGCCGCCCGACCAGTTGAACGTACCGTTCACATTGAGCGTGGCCGGGGTGAATAGGGTGCCGCTGCTCAGGCTCAACAGGCCGTGCACACCGACGGTGCTCGCATTGCTCAAGGTCAGCGTGTTGCCGTTCGCCAGATCGAGCGTCTGTGTGCCGCTTGCGCCACCGAGCGTCAGACTCCTGACCGTAACCGTTACGTCGTGGGTGACGGTATATGTGCCCGCGAGGGTAATCAGTACGTCGTCGGTCGAAGTGGGCACGCGGTTTGTACCCAATCCGTCCTGCCAGTTGGCAGCGTTGTTCCAGTTGCCGCCCGCGGCATTAATCCAGCTCACGGTGTTCGCCGCCGGATTCGTGACCGTCACGCAGGCAGAAAATTCAGACGTATTACCTGTGGGATCGGTCGCCGTCGCCGTCACGGACTGCCCGGCGCTCGTCACGCTCGCGAGCGTCGGGTTGAACGAAGCGTTGCTGCTCGCGTCGGTTGTGACGGTGGTCGAGCCGAGGAAGGTCTTGCCTTCGCCGTTACCCGATGAGTCGCACGTTGGATTCGAGAAGAACTCAATGCGGAACGTGGTCGTGGCCGTCGAGTTGAGCGTGCCCTGCACGACGGTGTTGCCGCCTTGACTGAGAGCCGATGAGACGACGGGGAAGTTCTGTAGATTGTTCGCGCCGGAGTCGGCGTCGCCCGCATCGTTGGCGTTGACGCCGTCCGGATCGAGGTCGATGCCAAGGTGGAGGTTGGTCGTGCCGTTCGAGTGAATCGAGTTGCCGAGCAGCCGATTGCTATTTGCCGCCGTTTGGACGGCCACGCCGTCCGTGCCGTTGAAGGCAATGGTGTTCGCTTCGCCCGCGCCCGTGCCGCCGATGGTGTTGTTGTTCGACGTGCTGGTGATGAAGACGCCATAGATGCTGTTGCCGAGCGCGCTCACGCCGTCGGCCTGCGAGCCTATGAAATTGCCCTGTACGGCATTGCCGGTCGCGCTGTTAAGCGAGAACTGCACGCCGTAATTCGTGTTGCCGGAGATGACGTTGCGTGCGCTAACACTCGCCCCGCCAACCACGCTGTTGGTCGCGTTCGTGATCACGACTCCGACGACATTGCCCAGGGCGGACGAGCCGGCGGCATTCGTGCCGATGTAATTACCCTGCACCTGTTGCCCGCCGCCGGAGGCTAAACTGACGCCGCCGAAGTTGCCCGAAATGATATTGCGCGCGGCGTTCGTTAAACCTCCGACCGTGTTGTTCGACCCACCGCTTACATTAACGCCGAAACTGTTAAAGGTAAGACCGTTACCGAGCGCGGCCGTGCCGGTGGCGTTCGTGCCGATGTAGTTGCCGGAGATGACGTTGCCACCGTTCGTCTGCAAGTCGATCCCGTGACTGCCGAAGCTGTTGATGACGAGGCCGCGCACGGTACTCGAACCGGCGCTGATCGTCAGGCCGCTCACACCGGCACCCGCGCCGTTAAGCTCAATAAGCAGGACGGCATTGTCGCCGACGGCGAGCGTGTTTGCGCTTGAGCCGGGCTGCGTGTAGCCGTCAATGACGACCGAGTCGGTGATGTTCGGCAGCACCGAGGTCGGGCCGATGGTGTGGACGCCCGCGCCGGGGATTTGGAAGACAATGGTGTCTGTTCCGGCGTTGACGTTCGAGTCGAGAATGGCTTGGCGGAGCGAACCCGCGCCACTGTCGTTCGTGTTGGTGACGGTGAGAATGTTCGCCGCCGGGCATTGCCGCAATAAGATCGACACGTTGTCAGCGAAGAGGTTGGCCGTGGCGAGGTCTTGCTTGCCGTCGCCATTGAAATCTCCTACCCCTAACGAGACAGGAGTAATATCAGTGCCGAAGTTTGCTGCGGCACTGAAACTGCCTGCCCCATTGCCCAACAAGAGCGACACGTTGGCTGTATTCTGATTTGCCGTGACGAGGTCTTGTTGGCCGTCGCCGTTGAAATCCCCGATCGCTACTGATTTAGGCGTAGAGCCAACGCCGAACTCAGTGGCGGCACTGAAACTGCCCGCGCCGTTGCCCAGCAAGACCGACACGTTATTGCTGACAGTGGCGAGGTCTTGTTGGCCATCGCCGTTGAAATCGCCCACCGCCACTGATTGGGGACTTCCGTTAATATTGAAGTTCGTGGCGGCACCGAAACTACCCGCCCCGTTGCCTAATAAAACCGACAAGTTGGATGAAGTACTATTGGCCGTGGCAAGGTCTTGCTTGCCGTCGCCGTTGAAATCCCCGACCGCCACTGAGAGTGGTGGGCCGCCCACACCGAAGTTCGTGGCGGCACTGAAGCTACCTGCGCCATCGCCCAACAAGACCGACACGCTGTTTGAGGTATTGGCCACCGCGAGGTCTTGCTGCCCATCGCCGTTAAAATCGCCCACCGCGACTGATTGCGGATTAGCGCCTGCACCGAAGTTCGTGGCCGCACTGAAACTGCCTGCCCCATTGCCCAACAAGAGCGACACGTTGGCTGTATTCTGATTTGCCGTGACGAGGTCTTGTTGGCCGTCGCCATTGAAATCCCCGATCGCCACAGCGAGAGGTAGCGTGCCAACATTGAAGTTTGTGGCGGCACTGAAGCCACCCACGCCATTGCCTAACAACACCGATACGTTGTCTGAGCTTCCGTTGGCCGTGGCAAGGTCTTGCTGACCGTCGCCGTTGAAATCACCCACCGCCACAGAATCAGGTCTACTGCCAACGCCGATGTTGGTCGCCGCCGCGAACGTCACCGGGTTACACATCGTCGGCGTCGTCACTGTTAACATAAACGTCTTTGTCGTCGACAACCCACCACTATCAAACGCGGTCACCGTCACCATGTACGTGCCCGCCGGATGCGCGTCCGTTATGCGCACCACGCCCGTCGTCGGGTCGCCTGCCAACTTGCCTTTGAAGTAGGTCGAAGTCGCAACCGTCAAGCGCGTCGTGTTGGTTGGTGCAGCCGAGGGTGTGATGGTTGTGTTCGCGCTAAGCGGCACGGACGTGTTTGAGTAGTTGCCCAGGGTAGCGCTCGATGCAGATGTGACGGTAATGCATTGGGAGAACTCAGACGTGTCGCCGCTCGCCTTCGTCGCTGTCGCTGTGACCGACTGACCGGCGCTCGTCGCGCTTGTCAGCGTCACGTTGAATGTGGCGTTGCCGCTTGCGTCCGTGTTGACGATAGTCGAGCCTATGAAGGTCTGCCCTTCCCCGTTGCCCGATGCGTCGCAGGTCGGATTCGAGAAGAACTCGATCTGGAACTGCGCGTTCGCCTCCGAGTTGAGCGAGCCGGCGACCTGCGTGTTGCCGCCAACCATCTGGGCGCTGATCAGGACGGGGAAGTTTTGCAGGTTGTTCGCGCCCGTATCGGCGTCGCCCGCGTCATTGGCGGTCACACCATTGCTGCCGAGATCAATGCCGAGATTGCCATTGGCTGAGATAACATTCGCGCGGATGGCGATACCCGTGCCCGTCCCGCCGACGTTCACGCCCCGGCCGCTGTTGAAGACGATGATGTTCCCTGCCCCAGCCCCGCTCCCACCAATCGCATTGTTATTATTCGCGCCCGTGCTGAAGACCACACCGTCGCCGGTGTTCGCAAGCGCGGAAGTGCCGTCGGCCTTTGTGCCGATGAAATTGCCTTGAATCGTGTTGCCGCTCGCGCCGCTGAAGAAGTTGATGCCGAAAAAGGCGTTGCCGGAGATGACGTTGCGGGCGGCGGCCGTTGTCCCGCCGATAGTGTTATTGCTACCCGAGGTGAGATTGATGCCGCCGCTTTGGTTGGCGATAGCAGCCGTGCCCGCCGCGTTCGTGCCAATGAAATTACCCTGCACGATGCTGCCGGTCGTGCCGCTACCGAAGAGATTGATCCCCTCAGCAGCATTGCCCGAAATGACGTTGCCGGCCCCGGCCGCATTGCCCCCAATGGTGTTGTTGGGCGCGCCGTTGAGTAAGACGCCTGCGCCCACATTGCTGACAGCGGCCGTACCCGCCGCATCTGTGCCGATGAAATTGCCTAGTACCTGATTGCCCGCCGCACTGCTCCCGTTGATCTCGACGCCCTGATCACCGTTGCCGGAGATGAGGTTGCGCACCGCAGACGTAGGGCCGCCGATGGTGTTGCTGCCAACGCCGATGATGGCGATGCCCTGCACGCCGTTGCCCTGTGCCGCCGTGCCAGCCGCGTTCGTGCCGATGTAGCAAGCCTGAATTGTGTTGCCGCCGTTCGTTGCCAAGCGGATGCCGGCGTTGCCAAAGCGGTTGATCGTCAATCCCTTGATCATGCTGCTGCCGGCCGTGATGTTGAGACCGTTGGCTGTGCCGCCTGCGCCCGTGCCGTTCAACTCGATAAGGGGTGTGCCCGCGTAGCCTGTCTGTGACGTGCCGTCAATGATGAGCGGGTCGGTGATGGTCGGCAGCGCCGAGGTCAGCGAGATCGTGTGAACGCCCGCGCCCGCGATGTTGAAAGCGATAGTGTCCGTGCCCGTGTTGGCGTTCGCGTCCGTGATTGCTTGGCGCAGAGAGCCAGCGCCGCTGTCGTTTGTGTTCGTGACCGTGAAGATCATCGCGCCGGTCGTGACCGTGGAGCACGATGAGAACTCGGACGTGTTGTTATTTGGATCGGTCGCGGTTGCCGTGACCACTTGCCCGGCGGTCGTGCCCGCGGCCAGCACGGCCGTGAATGAGGCGTTGCCGCTCGCGTCGGTCGTGACGCTGGTCGAGCCTAAGAAAGTCTGACCCTCGCCGTTGCCAGATGCGTCGCAGGCCGGGACGCTGAAGAACTCGATCTGGAACTGCGTGCTCGCCGTCGAGTTGAGCGTGCCTTGCACGGTGGTCTGGCCAGCCGAGCCAAGCACAGACGTAAGCACAGGGAAATTTTGCAAGTTATTCCCGCCCGTGTCGCCGTCGCCCGCGTCGTTCGCGGTAATGCCGGCCGGGCCGATGTCTATGCCGAGGCCGGTGTTGTCGTGGATCGAGTTGCCGCTGATGAGATTGGCCGTGCTGGGGTTGGCGACGCGCACACCGTTGCCGCCGCTGAAGGCGATAGTGTTGGCCGCGCCCGCGCTCGTGCCGCCGATGACGTGGTTCGTGACGGCCGCGCTGATGGCCGTGACCTCGACGCCGTTCGTGCCGTTGCCGAGCGCGCTCGTGCCGTCGGCCTTTGTGCCGATCAGGTTGCCCTGCACCGTGTTCAATGTCCCGCCGACCGCGCCGCTGATGCTACCGAGGACGACGCCCTGCGTGGTGTTGCCAGAGATCAGATTGCCCGCACCGGCGGCTGTCCCGCCGACTGTATTGCTATTACCGAAGCCTTCGATATGAACGCCGGATAGAGTGTTCCCGACCGCCGCGTCGCCATTGGCATTTGTGCCGATGTAATTGCCGCGGAAGGCGTTGCTGTTCGAGCCGCCGGAAACGCTACAGGAGACGTTGATGCCGTGGAAGCCGTTACCCGAAATAATGTTGCGCTGGTTCGCCGCCGTCCCGCCGACGATGTTGCTGCCGCCACAATTAACGAAGACACCGTTGCCGGAGTTGGGCAGGGCTTGCGTCCCATTCGCCTTGAGACCGATCAAGTTGCCGATGATCGTGATAGTGGACGCGCCGATCTCGATCCCATCGGAGTTGTTACCGGAGATGACGTTGCCGGGTGCGACGCCGGGCGTGGTCGTCGCGCCGCCGATGGTGACAGCGTCGGCACTACTGAGCGTGATACCGTTACCCACGTTGCCCAAGTCAACCGCGCCGGTGATGTCCGTGCCGATGTAGTTACTCTGGACGGCGTTGTTGTCGGCGACGCTGAACTGGCCTTCGTTCAGCACGACGCCTGTACCACCGTTGCCGGAGATGATGTTGCGCAGGTCGGTGGTCGCGCCGCCGATGATGCAGTTGATGCCGCCGGAGAGCCGGATGCCCGCGCCCGTGTTGCCAAGCGCAGCCGTGCCGGTCGGGTTGAGACCGATGATGTTGCCGCGGATCAGTGTCGCGTTGCCGTTGAAATCAATCCCGTCGCCGCCATTGCCGGCGATGACGTTGCCTGCGCCCGTGCCCGGCGTCGTGGTTGCAGCGCCGACGCTGTTGTTCGCAGCCGAGGCGGCGATTTGGACGCCGTCCGCCGTGTTGCCGACGGCGGCCGTGCCAGCCGCGTTCGTGCCGATAAGATTGCCCTGCACGAGGTTGCCGGTCGTGCCGCTATCGCTGATGAGGACGCCTGCTGCGCCGTTGTTGCCGGAGATCAGATTACCGGGCGCTGTGCCGGGCGTTGAGGCCGGGCCGCCGATGGTGTTGTTATCCGCACTCACATCGACATCGACACCCGCACCGCCATTGCCGAGATCGACTGTGCCGGTGATGTCCGTGCCGAGATAGTTGCCGGCGACCACGTTGTTGTCGCTGGCGTCGCCGGTGATGTGTATGCCGTCGCTCGCGCCGTTGGTGTGGCCGGAGATGATGTTGCGGGCCGTGGCAGTTGCGCCGCCGACGGTGTTCGCGGGCGCGCCGTTGATGAGCACGCCGCTCTGCTCGTTGCGCAATATGCTCGTGCCGCCGGCTTTGAGGCCGATCAGGTTGCCGCTGATGACATTGCCGGTCGCGCCCGCGCCGACGAGTTGGAGGCCGCGCCCGTTGTTGCCAGCGATGACGTTGCCCGCGCCCGTACCCGGCGTGGAGGTGAGACCGCCGATGGTGTTGTTAGCCGAGTTCGTGTTGATGAGGACACCGTCGAGCGTGTTACCCAGATCGGCCGTGCCGGTAGAGTCTGTACCGATGTAGCAGCTTTGGATGCTGTTGCCGCCGCCCGTCTGGAGCAGAATGCCGTTGGCGGTAAAGCGGTTGACGACGAGTGCCTTGACGGTGCTCGACCCGGTGGTAATCGTCAACCCGCTCGCGCCCGCGCCTGCGCCCGCGCCGTTTAATTCGATGAGCGGTGTGCCCGCGTAGCCTGTCTGCGTTGTGCCGTCAATGATGACAGGGTCGGTGATCGTCGGGAGCGCCGAGGCGAGCGCAATGGTCTGCACGCCTGCGCCCGCGATGTTGAAGGTGATGGTCTGCACGCCTGCATTAGTGTTGCTATCGAGGAGCGCTTGCCGCAGAGAGCCAGCGCCGCTGTCGCTTGTGTTCGAGACTGTCAACGTCATCACGGGCACTTGCTGGCAGGCCGTGAACTCTGAAGTGTTGCCCGACGGGTCGGTCGCGGTGGCGGTGACGAACTGTCCCTGCGCGACTGTCACGCCAAGCGTCGCGTTGATCGTCGCGTTACCGCTCCCGTCCGTCGTGACCATCGTTGAGCCGAGAAAGACTCGTCCCTCGCCGTTGCCTGAAGTATCGCAGGTCGGGTTCGAGAAGAACTCGATGGTGAACTGCGTGCTGGCCACGGAGTTGAGTGTGCCTTGTATGTTGGTGTTGCCGCCGCCCGACGTGGCAGAGGTGAGCACGGGGAAGTTTTGCAGGTTATTCGAGCCGGTATCGCCATCGCCTGCGTCGTTGGCGTTGACGCCATCCGTGCCAATCAGATCAATACCGAGATTCGGTGCGGTCGAGCCGTTCGCGAAGATCGAGTTGCCACTGATGTGGTTGTTAACGCTGCCGCCGGTTACCTGTATGCCGTCACTTAGGTTGAAAGCGATAACGTTCGCTTCGCCTGCGGTCGTGCTGCCGATGGTCGTGCCGCCCGCCGAGGAGCCAATCGTGATGCCGCTGGCATTGTTCTGAAGCGCCGTCACGCCGTCGGACTGCACGCCAATGTAGTTGCCTTTGATGACGGCACCAGTGTTCCCGACGTTGATGCCGCTCTGATTGTTGCCGGAGATGATATTGCGCGCGCTGGTCGTCGCGCCGCCGACGGTGACGTTCGTGGCGAGAATTTGGATGCCATCTTGGCTATTGCCCAAGTCAACCTTGCCGGTCTTGTCTGGGCCGATGAGATTGCCCTGCACTATCGAACCGCTACCGCCACCATTGATGATAATGCCGCGGTTCGCATTACCGGAGATGACGTTGCCCGCGCCTGCGCTCGTGCCGCCGATAGTATTGACACCGCCAGCAATGCTGATGCCATGTCCGCTGTTCCCGATAGCGGCCGTGCCGGCTGCGTTCGTGCCGATATAGTTACCTTGGACAGTGTTGGGAGTCGTGATGATCGAGATGCCGTCGTTGTTGTTGCCGGCGATGACGTTGCGCGCTTCAGGCGTCGTGCCGCCGATGGTCGTGTTGGGGCCTTGCACGCTGACGCCGAAGCCGCCGTTAGCGATGCTCGCCGTGCCATCCGCTTTCAACCCGATGATGTTGCCTTGAATGATAGTGCCGGAGACGGCCGAACCAGCGACGAGGATGCCGTTGCCGCTGTTGCCAGCGATGACGTTGCCCGCGCCCGCGACATTGCCGCCGACCGTAGTGTTGAGGATGTTCGGCGTCCCGGCAATGTTAACGCCATTGCCGCTGTTGGCCAGACCGGCCGCGCCGGCCGCGTTCGTGCCGATATAGTTGCCGCTGATGACGTTGCCGGTGAGATTGCCGCCGTTCAACTCGATGCCGTCGGAATTATTGCCTGAGATCAGGTTGCGCGCCTGTGGCGTCGTACCGCCGATCAGATTGTTTGAGCTAGAGATGATGGTGACGCCGTCGGCCGCATTGCCCAAGTCGGTCGCGCCGCCCGCGTCTGTGCCGATGAAGCAGCCCTCGACTGTGTTGCCGTTCCCGGTGGCGAGGCGTATGCCGCTGCTGCCTGTACCGAAACGGTTGATGACAAGACCGCGGACAGTGGAGCTGCCGCCGGTGATGTTGAGGCCGTGGGCGGCTAGATTGTTGCCGTTCAACTCGATGAGCAAGCCGGCGTTATTGCCCGTAGCCAGCGTGTTCATGGACGTACCGGGCTGCGTGTAGCCATCAATTATGACAGGCTGCGTGACGTCGGGCAGCGCTGTCGTGGGCGTAATTGTTTTGACACCCGCACCCGCGATGTTGAAGGCGATGGTGTCAGTGCCCGTGTTGGCATTCGCGTCCGTGATGGCTTGCCGCAAAGAGCCTGCGCCGCTGTCGCTTGTGTTCGTGACCGTGAAGGTCATCGCGCCGGTCGTGACTGTGCGACAAGCGGAGAACTCAGAGGTGTTGCCGCTCGGATCAGTCGCTGTCGCGGTGACGACCTGTCCGGCGGTCGTGCCCGTCGCCAACACGGCCGTGAACGTCGCGTTGTTGCTCCCATCGGTGGTGACGTTAGTTGAGCCTAAGAAGGTCTTGCCTTCACCGTTGCCAGCATTGTCGCAGGTTGGATTCGAGAAGAACTCGACGGCGAACTGCGTACTCGCGATTGAATTGAGCGTGCCTTGGACTGTTGTCTGGCTCGCTGCGCCGTTGGCAGTGGTGAGCACGGGGAAGTTCTGTAGATTGTTCGGGCCGGTGTCGCCATCGCCCGCGTCGTTGGCGTTGACGCCGTTTGCGCCGAGCAGATCGATCCCTAGATGCTGGACGGTTGTGCCGTTCGAGAAGATCGAATTGCCGCTGATGCGATTGCCGGTGGTGGTCGCGATGGTCACGCCGTCCGAGCCATTGAAGGCGATGGTGTTGGTCTCGCCCGCGCCCGTGCCGCCGACGACGCTGTTCGTACCGCCGCTGCTGATGAAGATACCCGCCGCCGTGTTGCCGAGCGCCGTCGTGCCATCCACTTGCGTGCCGATGAAATTGCCCCGCACGACGTTTGCGTTCCCCTGTATGTCAACGCCGTCAAGGTTGTTGCCGGAGATGATGTTGCGCGCACTGGCCGTCGCGCCGCCCACCGTGTTCGATGGGCAATTAAGCAGCAGGATGCCCGTGGAGGTGTTGCCGATAGCGGCTGTGCCGGCGGCGTTCGTGCCGATGAAGTTGCCCTGAACGACGTTGCCGCCCGTGCCATTGGCGATTTCGAGGCCGCGAATGTCGTTGCCGGAAATGACGTTGCCCGCGCCGGCGGTCGTGCCGCCGATGGTGTTGTTGGCCGCGCCGTTGATCAGAACGCCGTCGTTCGTGTTACCGAGATCGGCCGCGCCCGTCGCGTTCGTGCCGATGTAGTTGCCGGCAATCGTGTTGCCGGTTGCGGTCGCGCCGTTGATGAGCACGCCGTTCGTGTTGTTGCCGGAGATGATATTGCGCTCGGCCGCGGTCGTGCCGCCGATGGTGTTGGTCGGCGCGAAGTCAATGATGACACCTTCTTGGCCGTTGCCGAGATCGGCCGTGCCGTTCTTGTCCGTGCCGATGTAGTTGCCTTGCACGACGTTGCCGGTTGCCGCCGCCGTATTAATCCGCACGCCGTAGAAGTCGTTACCCGAAATGACGTTGCGCTGGGCGGGGGTCGTGCCACCGACGGTGTTGTTGGGCGTGCCGAGCAGGACACCGGTGCCGGTGTTGGGCAAGGCGGTCGTGCCGTTGGCGTCAATGCCAATGAAGCAACCTTCGACCACACTGCCGCCACCCGCGCTCAAGTTGATGGCAGCGGCGCTAGTGTTGTTGAGGCGGTTGATGACCAACCCGCGTACCGTGCTACCCCCGGCGTTGACGGTTAGGCCACTGCCACCGGCCGAACTTAAGTTAAGCTCGACGAGCAGCACCGCGTTATCGCCCACGGCCAGCGTGTTTGGACTTGCGCCTGCTTGGGTGTAACCGTCAATGATGACGGACTGCGTGATGACCGGCAGCGACGAGGTCGGCGTGATCGTCTGGACGCCTACGCCGGGGATTTGGAAGACGATGGTGTCTGTGCCGGCGTTGGCGTTCGAGTCGAGGATCGCTTGGCGCAGAGAACCAGCGCCGCTGTCGTTCGTGTTGGTGACGGCGAGGATATTCGCCGCCGGGCATTGCCGCAACAAAACCGACAGGTTGTCTCCGAAGACATTGGCCGTGGCGAGGTCTTGCTTGCCGTCGCCGTTGAAATCCCCTACCGCTACAGATACAGTAGTAGTGCCAGCACCGAAGTGGGCGGCCGCACTGAAGCCGCCCGCGCCATCGCCTAACGAGACCGACACGCTGTTTGAGTTATCGGCCACCGTGAGGTCTTGCTTGCCGTCGCCGTTGAAGTCACCCACCGCCACTGATTCAGGTTGATTACCAACAGCGAAGTTTGTGGCAGCACCGAAACCGCCCGCGCCATCGCCCAACAAGACCGACACACTGCTTGAGGAGAGATTGGCCACGGCGAGGTCTTGCTTGCCGTCGCCGTTGAAATCGCCCACCGCTACTGATTCGGCTTGGCCGACATTATAATTCGTGGCGGCACCGAAACCGCCCGCCCCGTTGCCTAATAAGACCGACAGATTGAGTGAAGTACTGTTGGCTGTGGCGAGGTCTTGCTTACCGTCGCCGTTGAAGTCACCCACTGCCACTGAGAGAGGTAGGCCTCCAACACCAAAGCTAGTGGCGGCACTGAAACTGCCCGCGCCATCGCCCAAAAAGATTGACACGGCTTGTGCGCCGCTACCGTTGGCCACGGCGAGGTCTTGCTTACTATCACCGTTGAAATCGCCCACTGCTACTGATTGCGGATTAGCTCCAGCACCGAAGTTCGTGGCCGCACTGAAACTGCCCGCCCCGTTGCCCAACAAGATCGACACCGTACCGCCCCCGTTCTGGTTCGCCGTGACGAGGTCTTGCTTGCCGTCGCCGTTGAAGTCACCCACCGCCACTGAGAGAGGCAGAGTGCCAACGGCGAAGTTGGTGGCCGCACTAAAGCCACCCGCGCCATTGCCTAACAAGACTGATACGGTGTCTGAGCTTGAGTTGCTTGCGGCGAGGTCTTGCTTGCCGTCGCCGTTGAAATCACCCACCGCCACTGATCTAGGTCTACTGCCGACGCCGATATTAGTCGCCGCCGCGAAAGTAACCGGGTTGCACGTCGCGGGCGTCGTCACCGTCAAGGTGAACGTCTTCGTCGTTGTCAATCCACTGCTGTCGAACGCCGTCACCGTCACCGTGTACGTGCCCGCCGGATGCGCGTCCGTTACGCGCACCACGCCCGTCGTCGGATCGCCTGCCAACTGACCTTTGAAGTTGGTCGAAGTAGAAATAGTGAGGCGCGTCGTGTTGGTCGGCGCGGCCGAAGGTGTGATGGTCGTGTTCGCGCCCAACTGCACCGACGTGTTCGCGTAGTTGCCCAGCGTTGCGTTTGAGGCGGGCGTGACGGTGAAGCACTGCGAGAACTCAGATGTGTTGCCTGCGGGGTCGGTCGCCGTGGCCGTGACGGACTGCCCGGCGCTCGTCGCGCTCGCCAACGTTGGATTGAACGAGGCGTTGCCGCTCGCGTCCGTGTTGACGGTGGTCGAGCCGAG
The DNA here is from genome assembly GCA_045807745.1 of Pyrinomonadaceae bacterium. Taxonomy (GTDB): domain Bacteria; phylum Acidobacteriota; class Blastocatellia; order Pyrinomonadales; family Pyrinomonadaceae; genus QHXQ01. Next base: position 40,740 of record JBJMGT010000019.1, on the reverse strand, counting down.
AAATGTTTTGCCTTCGCCGTTGCCTGAAGCGTCGCAGGTTGGGTTGGCGAAGAACTCGATGGTGAACTGCGTGCTCGCGGTCGAGTTGAGCGTGCCTTGTACGGTCGTGTTACCGCCGCTCGACAAAGCCGAGGTCAGCACGGGGAAGTTTTGCAGGTTGTTCGCGCCCGTGTCGCCGTCGCCGGCATCATTGGGCGTGACGCCATTGTTGTTGCCGAGATCGATGCCGAGATCACCGGCGGCAGTACCGTTGCTAAAGATCGAATTGGTTGTAATCGTGTTTCCGGTGCCGGCCTCAACTCGGATACCGTCCGTCTGGTTGAAAGCGATCTTGTTAGCGGCACTCGCAGCCGCGCCGCCGATCGTGTTGCCATTGCTGCCCACATCAATACCAACACTTTGCGCTCCCAGCCCGGCAGCGCCGTTCTTGTCCGTGCCGATAAAGTTACCGCGAACCGCGCTGCTGTTTCCGGTTTCAAGGAAGACGCCAAAATTCTGATTAGCCGAGATGATGTTACGGCTCGCTGGCGTAGTGCCGCCCACCACGTGGCTGCTGCCTCCTTCGATCACCACCCCCCGTTTATTGCCAACTGCGACGGTGCCGGCGGGATCAATACCGATGAAATTGCCTTCGACGAAATTGTTACCCTTCGTTAGATAGACGCCGGCTTCACTAAAGCGATTAATCACCAGCCCGCGAATCGTGCTGTTGCCCAGCGCATCGACGTGCAGCCCGTTTACGTTAATCGCACCCGCGCTGCTGCCATTTAACTCAACCAGCAACACAGCATCGTCACCGTTGACTAGGGTGTTAACGCTCGCGCCGGGCTGCGTGAAGCCGTCAATGATGACCGGATCGGTGATCGTCGGCAGCGCAGAGGTCGGGCTGATCGTGTGGACACCTGCACCGGGGATGTTGAAGGCAATGGTGTCGGTCTGCCCCGTGTTGGCGTTCGCGTCCGTGAGCGCTTGCCGCAAAGAGCCTGCGCCGCTGTCGTTCGTGTTTGTGACCGTGAAGGTCATGGCGGCGGTGGTGACTGTTAAGCATTGCGAGAACTCGGACGTGTTGCCGCTCGGGTCGGTCGCTGTCGCTGTGACTACCTGTCCAGCCGTCGTGCCCGTCGCCAGCACGGCCGTGAAGGTGGCGTTGCCGCTGCCATCGGTCGTGACGTTGGTCGAGCCTAAGAAGGTCTTGCCCTCGCCGTTACCTGAAGTGTCGCAACTTGGATTGCTGAAGAACTCGACGGCGAACTGCGTGCTGGCCGTGGAATTGAGCGTGCCCTGCACGGTCGTCTGCGAGGCTGCACCTGTCGCAGAAGTCAGCACGGGGAAGTTTTGCAGATTGTTCGCGCCGGTGTCGCCATCGCCCGCGTCGTTGGCTGTGACGCCGAACCCGTTCTCTGTCCCGCCGACGAGATTGATGGCGAGTTGCGTATTTGAATGAATTGAGTTGCCGCGAATACGGACGCCGCTCGTGCCGGTATCCAACACGCTCACACCATCGAACGTGTTGAACGCGATCACGTTCGCCTCGCCCGCCGCGATGCCGCCGATGGTTGCGGACGTGATCGCACCGCCACAATCGATGCCCTCGGTGTTCGGCCGTGCGCCAGTGCCGGCGAGATCGGTGCCGATGAAGTTGCCGAGCACGACCGTGTTGTTGCCGGTGAAGACGATGCCGCCGCCAGCGTTCGACGAGATGACGTTGCGCGCGCCAGCGGACGTGCCGCCGATGGTCAGGTTCGGCGAATCGGCGATAATGCCGAAGTTGAAGTTCCCCGCGGCCGCGCCGACGGCATTGAGGCCGATGATGTTGCCCCGGATCGACACGCCCGTGGACTGCACCGTGTTGACGAAGACGCCCGCGTCGCTCGTCGTGTTGGCGATGACGTTGCCTTCGCCGGCATTTACGCCGCCGATGATCGTGCCCGGCCCCTGCGTATAGAGCGCGAACTCATTGCCGAGCGGCGTCGTGCCATCTTTGCCGACCCCGAAATAGTTGCCTTGAATGAGGGTGTTGGTTGAGGCGGTCGCGCCGGCGTTGCCGATGATCTCGAACGACTCGGTGTTGCTCGCGACGACATTGCGCGTGGCCGGCGGCGCGCCGCCAAAGACGTTATTCGCCGAGTCGGACACGAGGACGCCGAATGTGCTCTCGAACACGCCGGTCAGGCCGTCGCTGTTCGTCCCGATCCAGTTGCCGGTGATCAAGTTACCATCACCGTCTTCGAGGGCGATGCCGTAGGAATTGAAGCGGTTGATGATCAGGCCGCGCACGGTCGAGCCGCCGGCTTTGATCGTCAGACCGCGATCCGCTGTGTTGTTGGGCGTAAGCGTGCCATTTAGCTCGATGAGCAGCACGGCGTTGCTGCCCACGGCCATTGTGTTCACCGACGCGCCCGGCTGTGTGTAGGCGTCAATGATGATGGGGTCGGTGATCTGCGGCAGCGGCGTGATGGGGCTGATCGTGTGGACGCCAGCACCCGCGAGGTTGAAGGTGATGTTCTGCGTACCAGCGAGCGTGTTTGAATCCAAGATCGCTTGCCGCAAGCTGCCCGCGCCGCTGTCGTTCGTGTTCGTGACAATGAGATCGGAGGAAGTGGCGGTGACGCAAGCTGAGAACTCAGACGTGTTGCCGGTTGGATCGGTCGCGGTCGCCGTGACGGCCGCACCGTTGCTAACCGCGCCGAGCATCATCGCGTCAATCGTCGCGTCGCCGCTCGCGTTCGTCGTCACCATCGTCGAGCCGAGTAAAGTCCGACCTTCGCCGTTGCCCGCCGTGTCGCAGGTTGGATTCGAGAAGAACTCGATGGTGAACTGCGTGCTGGCCGTCGAGTTGAGCGTGCCGGTGATGTGCGTCGTAGTGCCGCCCATGCTCGATGCGGCGGTGAGCACGGGGAAATTTTGCAGGTTGTTGGGGCCTGTGTCCGGGTCACCCGCGTCGTTGGCGGTGACGCCGTCTGTACCGACGAGGTCTATGCCGAGATGCTGCGCGGTTGTGCCGTTCGAGTAGATCGAGTTGCCGCGAATGCTCGTGCCCGTGCTGGCGAAGAGGACGATGCCATCGTTGCCGTTAAAGGCGATGACGTTGCCTGCGCCCGCTGACGTGCCGCCGATGGTGTTGCTGCTGCCGCCGTCAACCTCTACGCCGCTCAGTGTGTTGGGCAGCGCGCTCGTGCCGTCGGGCTTCGTGCCAATGTAGTTGCCGGCGATGGTGTTAGTTGTGCCGGAGTTGATGATGATGCCGGGCGAGTCGTTGCCGCTGATGACGTTGCGCGCAGCGCCCGTCGTGCCGCCGATGATGTTGTTGTTGCCGCTTAGGGTGAGGCCACCGGCTTGGGCGGAGCCGCCTGTGGTGACTACGTCGTTACCGGTGGCATCCGGGCCGAGCAGGTTGCTCTGCACGAAGTTACCGTTGGTCTGGATTAAGATCCCTTCATTCGCATTGCCGGAGATAACATTGCCCGCGCCCGCGGCCGTGCCGCCGACGGTGTTCCCGTTGCCGCTGGCGAGTTGTATGCCTTGATCAAGGTTGCCGACCCCGGCGGTCGTGCCTGTCGCGTTGAGACCGACGTAGTTCCCTTGAATGACGTTGGCCGGGGACTGAACGTCTATGCCATCAATATGGTTGCCGCTGATGACATTGCGCGCGCTCGCGGACGTGCCGCCGACGGTGTTGCCGCCGCCGCCCGCGAGCCGGATGCCGCTTTGGAGATTACCTTGCGTATCAAGCGTGCCGGTGTTGTCAGTGCCGATGTAGCAGGCGGCGATGAGGTTGCCGCCTGCGGTCTGGATGTTGATGCCATTTGCGTTGAAGCGATTGATGACGAGGCCGAGTACGGTCGAGTTGCCGGCCGTGATGTTCAAGCCAGAGGTGGTCGCCCCTGCGCCCGCGCCGTTAAGTTCGATCAAGGGCACGCCCGCATAGTTGGGCTGTGTCGTGCCATCAATGATGATTGGATCGGTGATGGTCGGCAGCGCAGAGGTCGGCGCGATGGTGTGGACGCCCGCGCCGGGAATGTTGAAATCAATCGTCTGCGTGCCGGGGCTGGCGTTGGCGTCGAGGATGGCTTGCCGCAAGCTGCCGGGGCCGCTGTCGTTCGTGTTCGAGGTCGTGATGGTCTGAGTTGGCGACGCCTGACACTTGCCCGCGTTCTTGGCATCATAGGTGTTTTTGATCTCTGGCGCTGAGAGGGCGCGCGCGTAGATGCCGACCTCGTCCAATAGGCCGATGTAGCGGCGGCCGGCGCCCGAGCCGGCCGGGCGCAGGCCGAAGAAGAGGTTGGTGCTCGTCTGGGGCGTGAACGTACCGAGAGTCAACTCCGCGACCTTCGTGCCGTTGCGGTAGAGGCGGGCCACGCCTGAAGCTTTATCGTAGGTGAGGGCGACGTGCTGAAAAGTGTTATCTATGCTGCCCGGCCCGGCCGGCGCGCCAATGAAATGTGAGCCGCCGACCGTGTCCACAATGTTGGCGAACAACCTGTTCCCGGCTGCCGGTATGTCGAACCACAGGTGCGCACCGGGGCTGACGCCGTCGTTCCACTCGACGAGCGGACGCTCGACCGTAAAATCGGTAGGTTTGATCCAGGCATCAATAGTTAACCCGCTGCCCGCGCCCACGTCTAAGGTGACGGAGGCGTTGACCTGTACGTGATCGTCCACGCCGTCGAACTGCATGGCTGGGCCGACCTCGCCGTCGGCCACGAAGTTCGGACTGCCCGCGAGCGTGCCGTTGTTGCTGCCCTGTATGTCGCTGGCATCCTCATTGAGCGGATACCACGCGACGAGGTTCGCGGGCGGCGGCGTGCAGGAGAGGAGCGTCTGCCATGCTGGACGACTCTCACTTGACGGGATGTTAGTGAGATTAGTTTGCCCTGTCCCGTTGGCATTCATCACATAAATCTCATCGTTGCCGTCACGTTGAGATGTAAACGCAATCTTGCTGCCGTCGGGACTGAAAACCGGCTGCACATCATTGGCAGAGTTGTTGGTAAGGTTGGTCTGATTCGTCCCGTCGGCATTCATCCCATAAATCTCTTGATTGCCGTCGCGGTCTGTCCTAAACGCAATCTTGCTGCCGTCAGGACTGAAAGCTGGTTCAAAATCGTCTGCCGGATTATTGGTCAGGCGCGTCTGCCCTGTCCCATCAGCATTCATCACATAAGTCTCATTGTTGCCGTCACGTTGAGATGTAAACGCAATCTTGCTGCCGTCGGGACTGAAAACCGGCTGGAAATCGCCGGCCGGATTATTAGTCAGGCGCGTCTGCCCTGTCCCATCAGCATTCATCACATAAATCTCATTGTTGCCGTCTCGGTCTGACGTAAACACGATCTTGCTGCCGACGGGACTGAATTTTGGGTTTGCATCGGTTGTTGGGTTATTAGTAAGCCGGGTTTGATTCGTCCCGTCGGCATTCATGAAATAAATCTCAAAGTTGGTGTCGCGGCTAGACGTAAACACAATCTTGTTGCCGTCAGGACTATATGAGGGTTCAATATCGTCGGCCGTGTCGCTAGTGAGCGGCGTCTGGTTTTGGCCGTCCGGGTCCATCACGAAGATGTCTTGTTGACCGCCGGTTCGATCCGAAGCGAACGCGATGCGCCCGTTGGCTTGCAGACTTTTAGGCCGGATGCCGCGCTTGGGTGCCTGCGCCGCCGGGCGTGGGGCTTGGGACTGCGCTTGCGTTTGTGGCTGCCAAGCGGCCGCCATACGGCGATAGGCGCGCACGGGGCCGTAGGCGAAGAGCGCCACGAGACAACCAAGCACGAGCAACGCATAGGCGATGCGAATAGGACATGTAACGCGAGGGCGGGGGGGCTGCGACATGCTAGGGGATTCCTTTTTCCAGCTACCGTTGTGATGCCCCTGCTCATGGTAGCTAACGGCCTAAGACTATGAGCATCACATGATTTACGGGCACGAGGGCCGGACAGTTTGTTTTCGGCGCGGCAAAACGTTTTGAGCGAAACTGCGACCGGGCCGGTACGAAGGGCGGGCAGCTAGTTATTGCGGCAGCCAGCGCAGCGTCGTGTGTGGAGCTAAGGCATCAACTCGTGTTGCTGGCAACCCATGAAGTGCCAAAGGAACAAGGGCGGTTCGGCGGGTAATGCAGATTCGCAAAACCTTGCGTTCGATGCGACCCGTTTAGAGGCTGCATTCTACTTTAATTAAGGGATTCTGTTAAGGCAATTTCGCCTGCCAAGTCGAAAAATTCCGTCCCCGCGCAGGCTTAAATCTCAAGGCGGCCACAATGAAAAGGCGCGCTCCGGGTGCTGCCGAAGCACGCCTTTGTTGACTGACATCGCTACCCTGCCCTATGGCGCACCGAACCGCGACTGATACTCGAAGGAGTAGACGAAGCCGTTGATCATGGTGCGAAAGTCGCCCGTCGAGGTCAGATAGTTGAGCCAAGCATTGTACCCGGCGGTGTCGGGGTCGCGTTGCAGGTAGCCGAAGTACTGCATTAGGACGAAGGCTGAATTGAATTCGCGGTTACTGAAGCCCGGATCATCGACGATGGTGCGTAAGACTTGCGCGCGCGTCTGCCGATGCGCGGCCAGATCAGCGATGAGTTGCGTGCGGTTCGGCAGCGTCAGCCCGGACGTGCGTGCGAGTGTGTCCACGAAGTCCGCGTCTGAGAGACTTTCGTAGACGGCGCGCACGTCCGGGCGCTCAAGCCAGGCGTTGGTGAAAGCAGTCTTGCGCGCTTCATTCTCCTGCGCCGTCTGCCCGCCGGAGATGCTATTCAGATCGGTTAGGAACTCTTCATAGGTCGGCTTGCGGCCGGCCGTCCCGCCCCCGAAAAGATCAGGTAGCGTCGCCTTGTAGAAGCGATAGATGAAGTAGCCCTTATCCTTAAATTCCGGCGAGCCGAAGAACGCGCCTGAGACGGTGACGCGGTCGCAGGTCGGATCAGACCCGGTCTTGCCGGGGCCGGGGAAGCCTTGATAGGCGCAGTCCTGCAAGACGTTCAGCCACGTGTTGAAGCCGCCCGCGTCCGATTCGCGGCCGAGGAAGTCGAGGTACTGCTGTTCGATGAAGTAGGCCGCGCCGTTGACCGGATTATTAGTCTGCAACGTGATAGCAGCCTCTGCCGCATCAGTCTTGGCAGGTCGCGCCGTCGGCCCCTGATCGTTATCGACAATCGTCACGGTCGCAAAGCGCGGGTCGGTGATGCCCCAACTCTCCGACGGATTGGCGAGTGCGACACGGAACGACTCATTGCCTTCGACGTAAGAATCGTCCGTGATGAAGAAGGTGGCGGACTTGGTCAACTCGCCCGGCGCGAACGTGAGTCGCCCGACTGAGGTCTTGAAGTCGCAGCGCGCACGCTGGTGTAAAGGTCTGATCGCTGCTGCGCGGGACGACCGTGTATGTGCCGCCCATCGGCAACTCGTTGAAGAAGTAGAAGCCGCCCGGCAACGTCGTCGCCGCCGCCGCCTACGCCGTTGCCGGGAGCTTCCGCGTTGCCGCCGTTGAACCCTTGCGCGTTGCCGCCGGAGAGGGTCAGGTTGACAAGTTCAAGGCTGCCTGCGGACGTGACATGGAACAAGCGGAAGTGCGATCCGCCGGTGCGACTAATCGTGATGCCGTTGCTGCTGGTCGGGCCGATGATTTTGATTGATGAGGAGACGACAAGACCGGTCGGCCCGAACTCGCCGTTGTCTAGACCTGTGTCGAACGTGCTCAGACTGATCGTGGCGTCACCGCCGGAGACAAGGCTCGCGGCGAAGTTGATAGTGTCCGCCCCGAGTTGGTTATTCGCATCAGAGATGGCCTGCCGGAGCGAGCCTGCGCCGAGTCTGTCGGTCGAGTATCGATCTTGCGAACAGGTTGCCTGATTGATAGCAACTGTGTATCGCAGCGACCTGAAAAGCGGCTGCACTCTACATGAGAAAATGCCGCCGACAAATAATTTTTACCCGCGGCTGGATAATAGTTTCTTGACACGCGCGGAAAACTGCTCTAGCTTTCGCACTACCTTGACCGCTCTGCGGCGTGTGCGTATCCACTTAGCTGCCCTGTTGCATCAAGCGCATGCGCGCATCCGGCTCACACGCCCGTTAAGTTTTCTTTTGCGCTTGCGTTGCTAACAGCTCGTACCTTCAATCTCGTTGACAGTCGGCCGTGATTGTCAATCGTGCCCGCGTCTTGCCCGACCAAACGCGGCCTGCCTTTCTCGCTAGGCGACATACACACTCTTGAGGACTATATGAAGCACGTCCGCATCTGCCCCCGCGCCCGGCAAACTTTGCTTGCGCTTGCCACCGTCGTCTGTCTCATCTGCACGGCCCTGCCCGTCGTTTCGCAAGACACAGTGACGGGCGCGTTTGAAGGCACGGTGACGAACTCCGACACCGGTGACGCGATTGCCAGCGCAACCGCCCTCATCATCAATCAACAGACCGGCCAAACCTTCCCCAAGATCGCCGATTCGCGCGGACGCTTCTATCAAGGCTTGCTGGCCCCAGGCGTCTACACCATACGTGTCTCCGCGCCGGGCTATGTGACGAAAGAGGTACAGCAACGTCTGTTCATCACGCGCACGGGCGAAGTCGTGCCCGTGCCTGTTGCTTTAGACCCCGCACCGGCCGCCACACCGACACCCGTTAATCCGCCATCTGGTGGTACAGCCACCGCGACACCTACACCTGCGACCGCGCCCGCGCTCACCGCCGAGGACACAGACATACGCGGTCGCATCAATGCTTCCGACGCGCGGCAAGGCGGCGCGTTTATTGAAGAAGAACTTTCGACGCTCCCGTTGGGCGGGCGCACCGTGGTGCGTAGCTTTGACGAGTTGACGTTGTTGCTGCCCGGCGTCGCGCCGCCGCCACAGACCTTAGGCACAGTGGCCGGCCCCGGCGTCGGCGCAGGCGTCGGCAGCGCGGGGCAGTTCTCTGTTAATGGGCTGCGTTCACGCGCGAACAACTTCACGGTTGACGGATCAGATAATAACGATGAAGACATCGGTGTGCGACGACAAGGGTTCGTCGCCTTGAACTCGCAGCCGCTTGAATCGGTCAAAGAGTATCAGGCGATTACGCTCTTAGCGCCCGCGCAGTTCGGCAGAAACATCGGCGCGCAAGTCAATGCCGTCTCGAAGTCCGGCGGCAGTGGGTTGCACGGCGCGGTGTATGGTTTCTTTAATGCAAGTCAACTGAACGCGCGCAATCCGTTCGATACGAATTTCGGCAACGGCGTAATGGCCTTGACGGCGGGCAACAATCAACCGGTGCTCGTCGGCGACCAACAGAATTCCAGCCAGCAGGTTACAAATCTGCGTCCGCTGACCGTGCGCAACCAGAGCGGCGGTGAAGACTCTTTCACCTTCGGACAGTTCGGCTTCGTCTTAGGCGGGCCGCTTGAGCGCAGGCGCGGCCCCGACAAGCCGCCGCGCATGTTCTATTTCGTCTCCGCCGAAGGCTACACGAACAACGCGACGAAAGAGGAAAGCTTCGCCGTTCCAACCGTCGATCAACGCGGCGCATTCGGTTCAGGCGCGACCGGAATATTTGTCAACCCGCTCGAAGTCGATCCCAACGGCAACTTTCAACCCTTCTTCGCTTTGCCCACTACACCCGGCGGCGACGCCATCTTTAGTCTCTTCCCTTTTCCCAACAACCCGCAGGGCGTCTACGGGCGCAATACTTTTACTCAGGTGTTGCCAGCGAGCGCACGCGGCGAAGTTGTCTCCGGCAAGTTTGACGGCAGCTTTCGCTTGTGGGGCCGGCAGCACTCGCTGACCAATCGTTATAACCTGACGGACGATCATCGCTTCATCCCTTCGACGGGCGGCGCGATCTTCTCCGGCCTTGAGCCGCGCGTGCGCACGCAAAACAATTCTTTCTTCTTGAACAGCGAACTGTCGGGCGCGAACTCGACGCGCCCCGTCTTCAATCAACTGCGGCTCTCATACGGGCGCACGCGGCTTAACTTTCTAGAAGTGCGCGACCGCAATTTTCAGTTGAACAGCACGCTCGCGGGCGGCGCACCTTTTCTGCTGAACGCACCGCTGCTGGAAAATTTCACGCTGCCCGACTCAAGCGGGCAGACGCCGGGGCCGAACACAGGCCCCGTCATCTACCTCGCCACACCTGGCGTGACTGTGCAGAACGCGTTGGGGCTTGGCCCCGTGGGTCTCGCCACACGACTCGGCGCAGTCGGGCAAGTCAACATCGCCGGCTTCAGCCCCGTCGGCACAGACGTTTTTAACTTCCCGCAACGCCGCGTCAACAACACTTATCAAGTCGCGGACGAGTTGACGATGCGCACGGGCCGGCACACCTTCGTCTTCGGCGCAGACACGCGGCGGTCAGAACTCAATAGCGAGTTGCCGCGCATCGCGCGTCCACTCGTGACCTTCTCCGGCGCGCCCGAACTGGACATTCCGGCCGACCCGAACGCGCCGCTTCGTTTTACCGGCCGCTTCTTCCGCCCCGAAACCTTCGCCGCCGCTTCGGCCGCCAGCGGCTTCTTCCAAACTCTGGCGCTGCGCGGCGAGCAGAACATCAACCTACGTTTTTATCAACTCGATTTCTATGCGCAGGACACGTTCCGCGTGCGCCCGACCGTCGCACTGTCGCTAGGCTTGCGCTACGAGTACAACACGCCAGTGCGCGAAGTGAATCGTAAGATCGAAAACACATTCAACGATCCGCTCTTGAGCTTTGTGCCGGGTCTGCGCAACTTCATCGGCAATCGCTCGCGCATCTTCGAGCCAGATCGCAACAACTTCGCGCCGCGCGTCAGCATCGCTTGGTCGCCGAACCTGTTCGGGCGCGAACGCGGTGCATCAGTCCTGCGCGCTGGCTATGGTCTCTTCTACGATCAAATTCTCGGCGCGGTCGTCAGCCAATCGCGCAACGTCTATCCGACTTACTTGACGGTCAACACCGCCGGCGGCTTCAACAACCTCGTCGGCAGCGAATGCCCGGCGCAGTTCTTCACGGGTTGCGCGCTACAGTTCTTTAATCCGAGCAATCCGATTCCGGTTATCAACGGCCAAGGGCGCTCGACGATCAATCTGGTGCAGCCCGGCACGCTCAACACAGTCAACCCGGCGCTCTCGTTTGCGCAGGTGGTCAACCTGATCAATTCGTTCGTCCGCAACTCCGGCATCATCCCGCCAATCAGCGGCTTCGGCGCGACGCTCCCTGCGCAACGCCTCGACATGCCGATGGCGCATCAATTCAGTTTCAGTTTTGATCAGCAACTCGGCCGCAACATCGCCTTGACCGCGACCTACGCCGGCACGCGCGCGCGCAATCTCTTACGCTTCACCACCCCTAATCTCGGGCCAAACGCTTATCAGGTGTTGCTCCGACTCCCGCCCCCTGTCGGCATTGGCAGCTCTAACCTTCCGCCGACGCCGCAATTCCTCGGCATCACTCTGCCGCCCGGCTCGCGCATCCCGACCACCGGCGATAATCTTGTGGGCGGTCGCCCAAATCCCAACGTGGGCACGATCTATCGGTTCGAGACTTCGGCGAACTCAAACTACGACTCTTTGCAACTACAACTGCGCAGTCGCCTCGCCCGCCGCCTTCAGTTGCAGGCCGCCTACACATTCGCGCACGCCAACGACGACGTGTCGGACGTGTTCGACCTCGCCGGCGCATCATCGCTCCCGCAAGACAGTCTGAATCTCGCCGCCGAGCGCGGCCCCGCCAACTTCGACGTCCGCCAGCGCTTCGCTTACAACTTCATCTACGATCTGCCGGGTCTCAAGCAGAGCAGCGCGTTAGTCAAAGCGCTGTTGGGCGGCTGGCAGTTGGCTTCCCTGGGCAGCTTCCAGACGGGGCAGCCCTTCACGGTCAATTCGATCTTCGACGTAAACCTCGACGGCAACCTGACGGATCGGTTGAACACGACCAGCGGCATCGTCTTGACGGGTAATCGTAGTCAGCCGTTGCGCCTCACGGGCGATCCCTTGACACTACTCGCGCCCATCGGGCAGAACGGACGCGGCAGGCGGAACAGTTTCCGCGCCGGCAACGTGCTCGATCTGAACGCCGCGCTCAGCAAACGTGTTCCCTGGGGCGAGCAGCGCGCCTTCAGCTTCCGCCTGGACGTGTTCAACTTCATCAACCGGGCGAACTATGGCATCCCCGTCCGGTACTTGGAAGCGCCCGGCTTTGGGCAAGCGACCAATACGGTCACGTCCGCGCGCCGGATACAGTTCTCGCTCAAGTTTGCGTTCTAAGATTGAAGTCAGAACCGCCTGCGGTAGCGGGCGGGTATTGTTGCGTATGATGACCCGCCCGCTACCGCAGGCGGTTCTGACTCATCAATCGTTCCACCAAGACACAAAGAGCACGAAGGTGATCTACAGATCACCTTCGTGCTCTTTGTGTCTTGGTGGTTAATGTTTTTGCGGTTAATTCTTAGATTGTGTGCTCGCAAGTTTTGTGACGACTAACGGGCGCGCGGCCAGTTCGCGGCGATAGAAGACGCGCGGGCGTTGCAGGCTGCGGTTGTTCGGGTCGGCCACTTTCTGCTCACCGTCCACGAACGCCAACTCTGCACCAAGACCGCGTGCCGCTTTCATCTTCTCAAGCTGCATCTGCGGCACGCGCTCTGTGCCGTAGTCGAGCCACTCACCCATCACCACCTGCCCATCGCGCGGGTGTCTGTCCGCGGCGCCCTGACTGAGACCCTGCACGGCCAACGCATAAGTCAACAAGCCGTGCCCGAGTTGTGCCACCTCCTGTGCGGCTTGATAACCTTGCGCCGCCGCCATGACGAACATGCCTTTCTCATAAGCGAGTTGCGCCAAGCCCTTCGAGTTCATCGGCCCCATGCGCTTGTCTTCCGTCTCCAGCGCCTGCCCGGAGTTGCACGCATCCATGACCATGACGATCTGCGCCGCGTCGATCTTATCGAGCGCAGTTTCCAGTTCGCGATCCGAGACGCAGTGTTCGAGCATTGTGTCGAGGCTCTTCTGGTCGATGGCCGTACGCTCGCCGTTATAGCCGAGGTCGTGATTGATGAGATAGAAGCGCGGCGCATGTGCGAGACCGTGCCCGGCGTAGAAGAAGATGACAGTGTCTTCGGGCTGCGCCGGTTTGAGTTGCGCGAGCGCGGGCGGTGCGTCGGCCGGTAACATCGGCGCATCGCCGCCGAGTCGGGCAAGCGCGAGCAGAATGTTGGCCTTCGTCGCATCCTTATTGTGCAGCGGCACAACCTCGATGTGCTCGTATGCATCCATGTGCGCCTGTGCCTTGCGCACCTCTTCGGCGAACGTCTGCGCGTCTGCGACCGCGAAGCGTAGATTGAAACGCGGGTTGGCATACTGATTCACGCCCACCGCCACGATGTAGGCCGTGCCCTGCCGTTTTAAGCTGGCATCACCGGTAATGGCTAATTCGGCATTCGTGCTTTTGACGTTGTCGCGGTTGAAGGCATAGGCCATCAGTTGATTATCGCCGGCGACGATGGGCACGGTCGTCTCGATCACGGCCTTGCCGCCGCTTTGCAGCACGTCGCCATGCCAGACTTTGACGAGCGTGCCGTTGCGGAACAGGCGCAAGTCTTGCGCGCCGCTCCCGCGCGAGTGTTTCGGATCGGCCGGCGCTTCCGTAACTTCGATCTTCACCGCCACTTGATGCGCCGTTACATTGTCGGGCGAACTTTGCGCGTCTGTCAGTTGCAGCGCGACGGCGGGCTGACGACGGTCGCGCGCGGCGATGTCGGCGGGCGCGTGTGGTTTTTTGTTGGCGAGTATATCGGCGAGCAGACCCGGATAGTAGAACTCGTTGAAGTAGGCTTCGACGGGGCGCGCGTTGAAAGTGTTGTGCTCGAAGCGCCAGAGGATTTGATTCCACGCTTCGGGCGAGCCGTCGAACAGACCGTCGGGCGCGATGACGAGCCAATCGCTGCTCTCGTTGAAGGTGACGAGCGTGGCCATTTGCTCGCCCGTCTCCGCCGACCACAGACGCGTGCTGCCGTCCTCGCTCCCAGTCGTCAGCCAACGCCCGTCGGGGCTGAAGGCGACTGTGTCAATCGCGTCCGTGTGCCCGTTGAGTGCCCGCGCCACACCATTCTGACTAAAGTCCCACAGACTCAGATGACCGCGCACGTCGCCCGCGACAAAATGTTTGCTGTCCGGGCTGAAGGCGACGGCCGAGAATTTGTCGCTGCCCGCGAACGCCTGCGTCTCCTGCCCCGTCGTCACGTCCCAAATCTTGACCGACTTATCATAACTGCCCGATGCCAGCGTCTGTCCATCGGGACTAAACGAGAGCGCATAGACGCCGTCCGTGTGCCCCGTCAACGTGCGTACTTCAGCGCCGGTGTTTGGGTCCCAAATTTTGATCGTCTTATCGGTGCTGGCGGAAGCGAGAAAACGCCCATCGGGACTGAAGGCGACGGCTTGCACTTCGCCCGCATGCCCCGCCAGCGTGCGTAGCTCTTTGCCTGTATCGACATCCCAGAGCTTGACCGTCTTATCATTGCTCCCCGATGCAAGCTGACCCAACGGGTTGAAAGCTACTGCGTTCACAATCTCTGTGTGCCCTTCGAGCCGCCGCAACTCTTTGCCCGTCGCCACGTCCCACAACTTGACCGCGCCGGAGTAGCCGCCCGACGCGAGCACGTGTGAGTCCGGACTAAAAGCCAGCGTCGTGATCGAGCCGATCTGCGCGTCCATGCTTTGCAGTTCGCGCCCCGTCGCCGTCTCCCACAAGCGCACTGTGTTGTCGCGACTACCGGAGGCGAACCACTTCTTGTCGTCGCTGAACGCCGTCGCAAACACGCCGCTCGAACGCGTCTCCAACACGCGCGGGTTCATGGCGGCCTTGCGGCCGATGTCGCGCAAGCGCACCGTCTTGTCGCCGATGCTCGATGCGACTGTGCGCCCGTCCGCGCTAAACGCGACGCCCACTTGCGTCTCGATGCTGTCGGCGTCCGCGATGTTCAATGTCTCGCGACCTGAGTCCGCGTCCCACACTTTCACCGTGTTGTGATCTTCACTCGCCGACAGCAACATGCGCCCGTTTGCGCCGAACGCAACGGCGAGCACCGGCGCGGTATGACCTGTGAGTGTGCGTAGCTCTTTGCCCTTCCCCACCTCCCACAGCTTAACGGTCTTATCATTACTGGCGGATGCGAGCCGTTTGCCATCGGGGCTGAACGCAACCGCGCGCACGCGATCAGCGTGTCCAACCAGCGTTTTCAACTCGCGCCCGGCGGCCACATCCCACAACTTCACGCCCATATCGCGCCCGGCCGTTGCCAGCAGCTTGCCGTCCGGACTGAAGTCGAGACACAACACCGGGCCCGCGTGCCCCATAAGCTTCTGCGCAACTTGGCCGCTGGTCACATCGAACAGCAGTACAGAGCCGTCCGTATTGGCCGCCGCGAGCATGCGCCCGTCGGGACTGAATGCGACAGCGTTGATGACGCCGCCCGTCAGACTTTTTAATTCGCGGCCCGAGCTAACCGCCCAGAGCTTGATCGTGCCATCAATTGAAGCTGACGCGAGCGAGTTGCCGTCGGGGCTGAACGCGACCGCCTTGACCCACTGCGTGTGCCCCGTCAGCTTGCGCAGCTCGCGCCCCGTCGCCGTCTCCCACAGCCGCACCGTGCTGTCTTTGCTGCCCGACGCGAACAGCCGCCCGTCGGGACTGAACGCGAGACCATCGACGCGTAAGGCGTGGCCCGTCTGCATGACGAGTTCCGGGCGCGCCTCGGTCGCGCTCTGGCCACCCGCGCCGTCCTCCGGCGTCGGGGTCGGCGTCGTGCCGAGCTTGATGCCACGCGTCCCCTGATCTTTCTGCGCGTGCGCCGACATGCCCCAGACGAGCGCGAGCAGCATGCACAGCAGCAACAGGAGCGGCAACTTGCCGTGTGAGCAACGGGAGTTGGTTGCTGAAGTTTGCTGCGCAGGGCGGTACGGGTTAGCTTGTTTACTCATTGTTTCTTATTTACGTATGGCCGTCGGGCAGCGGCTTGGAAAAATGATCTGAGCGGTCGGCTGATCTAGCGAGCGCGAGACGGGTCATGTGAACGTTGCGTGCAGCCGGCCGACAGCGTGTCTATAGCTCGCCGGTCTGCGGCGCGGGAGCGCTGGCGTAGCAGGAAGCTATGGCAAAACTTGCGGGGTGTCAAGATGAGTGCGCAAAAAAAGAGCGGCGCACCGGGCCACGCCCGATCCGCCGTTCATGAGTTATTGAGCTGAGTGGTTAGACTTTTCAGCCCACGCGCCGTGCGCCGGTCAGTTGAGTGTGCGCAGAAACTTGTCGAAGCGCCGCCGATCAGCATCGCTAATGCGTTTGATGTGCGCGCCGACGAGGTAGCAGTCCCGCCCATGTTCATCGACAAGCGGGGTGCAGCGCACCGTCTCGGCGTGCACGATGATGAGGCCGCTCGGCAGACACAACACGATGCGCAAGGGATAGCCGGACACGTCTATGCGTTCGTCGCCGAGGCAGCAGCTCGGCAGGACGAGCGACAGACCCGTTTCGCTCACGTCGCGCGTGCGCCCCATGATCGGCTGCGGGTAATGCTCGGCCGCTGGGTCGATCCGCTCGTTCGGCATCGAGACGCCGACCGGCAGACGGACTTCGCACGCCACCTTGTGGCGCCGCGCTATGCGCCGCTCGCCGAACAGATCGAACAGCCGCTCCTCAAGCCTATGCAGTACTTGTGACACTTTTCCTCTTCCTCTCTCTGGACGATTGATGTGCGAGATAAGACGCGAGGCAGGCAGGACAACGAGGGTCGCGGTCAGGCCCAAAGCATGACCTGTTTACTAGCTAAACAAAATGGGCGGGTTTAGTCAATAGGAAAAGCTGTTTCTTACTCCGTCTCTGTCCGCTGCGCGCCGCTCTCGTCTTTGATCCAGACGGTCTTGATGTTGACAAATTCGCGTATGCCGAAGGCGCTTAGCTCGCGCCCGTAGCCGGAGCGCTTAACGCCGCCGAACGGCAGGCGCGGATCGGAGGCGACCATGCCGTTGATGAAGACCGAGCCGGCCTCCAACTCGGCAGCGAAACGCGCCTGCTCATCCCCATCGTTAGTCCACGCGCTCGCACCCAAGCCAAAAATCGTGTCGTTCGCCAGCCGGATCGCTTCGTCGATATTTGCGACTTTGAAGAGCAACGCAACAGGGCCAAAAAGTTCTTCGCGATAGGCGGGTGCGCTGGCCGGGATATCCGCGAGCACGGTCGGCGGATAATAGTTACCGGGCCGCTCAAGCGGCGCGCCGCCGGTCAGCACGCATGCGCCGGCCGCGACCGACTGCCGCACCTGCTCATCGAGGTCGGCCAGTATTTGCGGCGTGGCCAACGGGCCCGTGTCAACATTTTCGTCGAGCGGGTCGCCCACCTTGAGTGCGTCAATGGCGGTGGTGAAGTGCTCTGCGAACTCGTCGTAAACTTCGGCGGCGACGATGAAGCGTTTCGCGGCGATGCAGGATTGCCCGTTGTTAATGGTGCGCGCCTTCACGCCTGTCTTGACGGCCGCCTCTATGTCGGCGCTCGGCATGACGATGAAGGGATCGCTGCCGCCGAGTTCGAGTACGGTCTTTTTGATCTGGCGGCCGGCGCGGCTCGCCACGTCGCGCCCCGCCGGCTCGCTGCCCGTGAGCGTGACCGCCGCAACGCGCTCGTCGTCGATGACGCGGGCGACCTGTTCAGTAGTAATCAGCAGCGTCTGAAATGCACCGGCGGGAAAGCCCGCGCGTTGGAAGATGTCGGCGATGGCGAGCGCGCACTGCGGCACGTTCGAGGCGTGCTTGAGCAGCCCCGTGTTGCCCGCCATCAGCGCCGGCGCAGCGAAACGAAAGACCTGCCAGAAAGGAAAATTCCAGGGCATGATCGCAAGCACAGGCCCCAAGGGCTGATAGCGTATGAAGCTGCGCGTCGCGTTCGTCGCCACCGGTTCGTCGGCGAGATGCTCAGCGGCCGATTCTGCATAATAGCGACACACCCACGCGCACTTTGCGACCTCTTCGCCCGCGGCCTTGATGGGCTTCCCCATCTCGGTCGTCATCATGCGCGCGAACGCCTCCCTTTCAGTCTCCAGAATCTCGGCCGCGCGCAACATCATGCCCGCGCGTTCGGCAAAGCTTGTATGCCGGTACGTGCGAAATGTTTCCGCCGCACGTTGCAGCCGTGCCTCAAGCTCAGCACTCGTCAGCGCCGCAAATTCTTTCAGCGTCTCGCCCGTCGCCGGATTGATCGTCGCAATCGCCATCACAAATCCTTAAAGCAGTGACAAGTGACGAGTGACAAGTGACGAGATAAAGACAAGTTGTTTTACTTGGCACTTGTCACTCGTCACTCGTCACTTGTCACTGTGCTTAAAACTATCTTCCCGTGTGCGCCTGACTCCATCACTAGCTCATGTGCGTGCGCTGCGTCGGCGAGCGGCAATTCGCGCCCGATGACAGGGCGCAGCGTGCCGTTCTCTAACCCGGCGCCAAGCGCGGCGTGGATGCGCGCGAGGTCGTGCGCGGTCGCGTTAAAGAGTGTCATGCCGTGAATGCTAGCGTCGCGGCCCATCGCTTGGCGCGGATCGATCTCGACCGTCCCGCGATTGCCGACGACAACGACGCGCCCGTGTGTGGCCAGCACGCCGAGGTCTCTATTGAGATTCACATTCGCCAGCATCTCGACGATCACATCGACGCCGCGCCCCTCCGTCAACGCCATCAACTCTGGCAGATAACCAGCGCTGTGATGATCGAGCACATGGTGTGCGCCCTGCGCTTGCACAAGGCGTCGCCCCTCGTCCGTGCCGCCCGTGCCAATCACTGTTGAGCCAGCAGCCCGCGCCAACTGCACGGCCGCCGTGCCGACGCCACCGCTCGCGCCGTGAATCAAGACGGTCTCGCCGGGTCGGACTTGTGCGCGGTCGAACAAAGCTCGATAAGCTGTCGCATAGGGTACGCCCAAGGCCGCGCCTTGCGCGAAGCTGAGCGCCGCCGGCAGCGTGTGGACATGCGCCGCTAGACACAGCGCGCGCTCGGCGTACGTGCCACTGATTGAGCCTGCGAGATAGACGCGCGCCCCGACGCGCACGCCTTTAACATCCGGCCCAACCGCTTCGACCACACCCGCGCCGTCCGCGCCCGGCGTGTATGGCAACTCAGGCTTGCGCGCGTACAGGCCGGAGCGTATGTACACGTCAACCGGGTTCACGCCGGCCGCCGCGATGCGCACAACTACTTGGCCTGCGCCCGCGTGCGGCGCGGCCGTCTCTTCCATTTGCAACACTTCCGGCCCGCCGAATTCATGGACACGAATCGCTTTCATCTAGTGGCTCGCTAACGCGTTAAAATGTTTTGAGCTTTGTGCCACACATCATAGTCCACTTGCGCAACGTGTGTCATCCGCCGGCTCATTCAGCCCGCAGATGTGTTGTGCTAGCGCAGATGATAGTTGAGCAGTTGTTAATCCCCACTTTGAGATTTGAAATTTGAGCTATGATGCTCAGGCTCAATAGTTGACTTTGATCCACTGCCCTGCTTATTTGTTCCGCGCGAGTCCCGACATGCAGCAACAACTCATCCACGGCCTTGTGCTCTGCGCGGCGGCCTTTGCGGCCGGCATGATCAATTCGGTCGCAGGCGGCGGCACGCTGCTGACCTTTCCGGCGCTTCTCTGGATCGGTCTCGATCCGAAGATGGCGAACGCGACCAGCACGGTCGCCTTGTGGCCCGGCCTGATCGGCGGACTGTTCGGCTTTCGCCGCGAGATGGCTGAGAACCGGCCGTTGCTGCTGCGACTTGGTCTGACGAGTGTGATCGGCGGCGCAATCGGCGCGGAGTTGCTTATCCTGACGCCTTCGCCGACGTTTGCGCGCCTCGTCCCATTCCTGATCTTGTTCGCCACCGTGCTCTTCACGCTGCAAGAACCGGTCACGCGGTTGCTGCGCTTACAGCCCGTCTCGGCCGATGCCCGGCGCAGTTGGTGGGCCGGCGCGATCCTCTTCCAGTTCTGCTCCGCGATCTATGGCGGCTACTTCGGCGCGGGCAACGGCATCCTCATGCTTGCCGCGATGGGCCTACTCGGTATCACAGACATACACCGCGCTAACGGGTTGAAGAACTATCTCGGCATGTGTTTGAACTGTGCCGCTGTGATCGGCTTCGCGTGGAAGGGCTTGGTGGCTTGGCCGCTGGCGCTCTTGATGATGGGCGGCGCAGTCGCCGGCGGTTTTTACGGCGCGAGCGCGGCGCGGCGCGTCGGGCGCACCATCATGCGCCGCGTCGTCATCATCATCGGCTTACTCATCGGCTCCGTCATGCTCTGGCGGATGTGGCAATGAAGGATGAGGGATGAAGGATGAATAAGAAGCTTTCAACGTTGAACAGTTCTATTCATCCTTCATCCTTTCTTCTCATCCTTGCTTGGTCTGATGCTGATGACCACCGATTTGGAGGCGGGCGTGTTGCTTTTGTCGGCGACGTGGCGGACGGGGACGAGCACGTTGGTTTCGGGAAAGTAGGTCGCGGCACAACCGCGCGGCAGTTGATAAGGCACGACAATGAAGCGTCGCGCGATGCGCTCTTCCCCCTCGAAATGGCTGACGAGATCGACGACCTGTTGCGCTCGCAGGCCCGCTGCCGCGATGTCGGCTGCATGCAACAACACGACCCGCCGCTCGTTGAAGATGCCGCGATAACGATCATCAAGCCCGTAGATCGTCGTGTTGAACTGATCATGGCTGCGCATCGTGAGCATCAGAAACTGACCGGGCGCAAGCTCATGTTGCGGCACAGGGTGCACGGTGAACTGTGCCTTGCCGGTCGCGGTTTTAAACTCGCGCGCGCGTGCAGCATTCGGCAGGTAGAAGCCGCCGGGTTCGCGCACACGTCGGTTGTAGTTGTTGAAACCGGGAATGACGCGTTCGATGTGTGTGCGGATGCGGTCGTAATCGGCCGCCAGCGCTAACCAATCGACGCTAGTGCGCGCACCCAATGTGGCGGCGGCGAGCCGGGCGACGATCATCGGCTCGCTCAACAGATGTTCCGAGGCCGGTTCGAGCCGCCCGCGCGAAGCCTGCACGACGCCCATCGAATTTTCACAACTGACAAACTGCTCGCCCGCCGCCTGCACATCTCGCTCTGTGCGGCCCAAGCACGGCAGGATCAGTCCTTGCACGCCGGTGATGAGGTGCGCGCGGTTGAGTTTGGTTGAGACGTGAGCTGTCAATCGACAACGACTGAGCGCGCGGGCCGTGTATTCCGTATCCGGCGTGGCGGAGAGGAAGTTACCGCCAAGCGCGAAGAAGACTTTGGCCCGGGCCTCGTGCATCGCCTTGATCGCGTTGACTGTGTCGTAACCGTGTGCGCGTGGCGGCGCGAAGTTGAATTCGCGCGCGAGGCTATCGAGGAAGTTCTCGGTGGGACGCTCCCAGATGCCCATCGTGCGGTCGCCCTGCACGTTCGAGTGCCCGCGCACGGGGCATGCGCCTGCGCCGGGGCGACCGATATTGCCGCCCAGCAAGAGCAGGTTGACGATCTCCTGTATGTTGGCGACCGCGTTCTTGTGTTGCGTTAGTCCCATCGCCCAGCAGACGATGACGTGCTTGGCATTGACGTAGATGTCGGCGGCCGCGCGCATCTGTTCGCGCGAGACAGCGCTGGCCGCAACGATCTCAGCCCAGTCCGTTGCGGCCAGCGCGGCGGCAAACTCGTTGAAGCCGGTCGTGTGTGTGTTGATGAATTCGTGATCGAGCACCGCGCCCGGCCGGCGCTGTTCGGCGGCCAACACTTCCTTCATGATGCCCTTCAGTAGAGCCACGTCGCCGTTGATGCGCACCTGTAAGAAGAGATCGGCGAGGCGTGTGCCGGAGCCGAGCAAATGTAATACGTCCTGCGGGTGTTTGAAGGCGTGTAGCCCCGTCTCGGGCAGCGGGTTGATGTGCACGATGCGGCAGCCGCGTCGCTTCGCCTGTTGCAGCGTCGTGAGCATGCGCGGATGGTTTGTGCCGGGGTTCTGACCGATGACGAAGATGGCATCGGCGCGGGCGAAGTCTGCAAGCGTAACCGTGCCCTTGCCTACGCCGATGGTCTCGGTTAGCCCCGTGCCCGAAGATTCGTGACACATGTTCGAGCAGTCAGGCAGATTGTTTGTGCCGAACTGGCGCACGAAGAGTTGATAGAGAAACGCGGCCTCGTTGCTCGTCCGCCCCGACGTGTAGAAGATGGCCTCGTCGGGCGTGCCGAGCGCGTTTAACTCGTCGGCAATTAACTGAAAGGCTATGTCCCAACTGATCGCTTCATAATTGTCGCTGCCTTGCCGCAGCAGCATCGGCTGCGTGAGCCGTCCTTGCTGATTGAGCCACAGGTCTGATTGGGCGGCGAGCTTCGAGACCGGCCACGCCTTGAAGAACTCCGGCGTGATACGTTTGGTCGTCGCTTCGTCGGCGACGTGTTTCGCGCCGTTCTCGCAGAACTCTATGTGCGGGCGGGCCTCGTCCGGTTCGGGCCAAGCACAACCGGGACAGTCGAACCCGTCGGGCTGATTGAGCTGCGCCAGCGTCCGCAAGGATCGCCCCAAGCCCATCTCGCCGACCGCATACTTCATCGTCGCAACAATAGCCGGCACGCCACCCGCAACTGTGTCGATGGCGGTCAACTTTAAGCCCGTGAACTCTTCAGGCGGCTGTGCCCCGGCGATCTGCTCAGCCGCTTGCGTGCCAACAGTATCGCCGCCCTGCGCTTCATGGCGCGCGCCGTCCGGATCATAGTGGCTTGGCTCTGCGGCAGTGGCATGCTCGAAGGCGGATGTTTGCCCCGGCGCATCAGCTTGCGCCGCCGTCTGTTCGTGCTGTTTCGTGCTCATCGCTCGGCAATGCTACTGCAAACTAGTCGCCCAGCCTAAAATTCCCTCATGAAATATTTTTGTTGCATGCCTGAAACAGTATTCCATTCTTGCATGAAACATGCTATAGTGCCGACCCAAGCTAGCCGGACACCAGATGGTGTGGGGCGCATGAAGGGACGCGCACGGGTCGCGTCTACTCCCGATGATGGATTGCGTGAAGGAGAACAGGATGAGCAATAACACGACGAGACCGAGAGTGAATCCGCTGAGCCGGCGACCCCGCCAGCAACGTTTGGTGATGGCGGTGCGTGGCGGCGCAGGTGTGGGCAAGAGCTATTTCGTCCGCTCGATGGCGGAGGCTGGCGTGGGTCGCCTCTGCATCTTCGATGTGGAACGCAAGACGCGCCTGTTGAATGGCAACGGCACGATCTTCGATGGCCTAGAGATTGAGCACGTAGACGAGCTGCCGGAATTTATCGACTGGGCTTTGAGCGGCGAGGGGCGCGAGCAGAACTATGGCTGCTACGCGCTCGACTCATGGGCGTCTTACTTCAGCGCCAAGCACGCGGACATGCTATCGGCGGTGCGCGAGCGCACGGGCGAGACGCTGGCGCAGCCTTCGGCGGAAGAATTAGCCGCCGATCAGATGATCCTGCAAGGCGTCTTGCGACGGCTGTGCATCGAGAGCGGCAAGTCGGTCGTGATCGTCGATCAGATTCCGGCCAAGGGTAAAGAGGCGAAGGAAGATAACGAAGTGGGCCGTGTGCTGCCGATGACGGCGTCGGGGCTTGAGTACTTCGTGGACATCATGGTCGAAGTCTCTTTGCAGGAGCGGGCCGGCGAAGTGGTGCGCGTCTTTCAAGTCGTCAAGTCGAACAGCGACGCCTTTGAAGTCGGGTTCGAGTTGACCGGCGACATCTCGTTCAAAGATTTCCTCGACCACATGGCGCGCGTCTCCGCGAGCGACCTGCCGGTGGCCGCGCCCAGAGCGGCGACCGTGCCGGAGACGTTGGAAGAGAAGCCCTCGCCGCTCTCGCTTGTGCCGCCGCCCATGACGATACAGGAGTTGATCGCAAAGGCCGAGCGGCACGGCTTCAAGGTAGCGGACATCGTCACGGGCGCGAAGCTCTATCACAACCAGTCGAACATACACCGGCTGACGCCCGAACAGATCGCCGACCTAGACCGCCGCATCAGCGCGCGCATCGAACGCACCAAAGCGACGCAGGCCACAAACGTGGAAGCGCCGGCCACAGAGCGCGACGCTACGCCGACGGCCCGCGCGCAGGCGCAACGTAACATTAAACGAGCTTAACGAGCCGACCGACAACCACCCAACCCCAAGCGCGCAAGCGTGTGCGCCGTTCGATCAGTTCGTTAACGAAGGAGCGGGGCAACTGTCATTACAACAGTTGCCCCGCTCTTGCGTGAAGGATGAATAAGTGCTTGTCTTTATTCATCCTTCATCCTTCATCCTTCATCCTTACTCTTTACGGTAGCGCTTCGACGTTGACGAAGAAGCGGAAGCGGCCCGGCGCTTGCACGCCGAGGACGAAGCGCACGTCGATGGTCGCGCCGCTTGCGAGCGCGCCGCCGGGCAGTGTGACGACGCCGGTCGAATTGAGACCGCCACCCATCCCTTGCGTCGGCGGGGTCTCGATAACCGTGCCGCGCAAGGTGAGCATGCCGAGGCTCGTCGTGACCGGCATGTCTGTGCTCGATAGCCAGCGTAGGTCGGCCTGCGCGCCGCCGGGGTTCGGCGTGTTCAAGGTCGTCACATCCACGATGCGGAAGCGTAGGCGTGTGACGGCCTGTCCGGTGGTGTTCTTGAAGCGCCGCCGCAATTCAAGCGTGCCGAACGTAGCGTTAGGCCCGACGGCCGCCGCGTCGCGGACGCGATTGGGCGGCACGGTCGAGAGGGCTTGCGGCTCGATGAGCGACGCTTTGATCTGCGCATTGCGTTGGGTGGGGCTGTGATCCGGGAACTGGTTGACGGGTAAGCAACCGCAGTTCTCCGGCCCCGGCGCGCCCAAGATGGACTGCACGCCGCCGTATGTGCCGCCGTCCGTAGCAATGAACACGAAGTCGGCTGCGTTGTCGTCCGTGTCCTGCGGGATGCCGGTCTCCAAGCGCCGGACGAAGGCGTATTGCCCATCGACCGCGCCGGGCGACTGTAGCCCCGCACCTTCGCGGAAGGTGTCGGCAGTTGCGCCGACGGGGCCCGTGAAGCCCACTGCGTCGAGGCGGTTGGTAGCGGTGAGGTTGGCGACGTTGGCGGTGTTGAAGACCGCGACGCCGGCATTGTCGCTCACGTCCGTGACGTAGAAAGCATCGCCCACAGCGTAGCCGTTCAAGCTATAGCCACCTTCGGGGACGATGTTGGGCCGCGTCGTCGTGGTCTCGTCCGAGTTGATGGCGAGGAGGTGTCCGCGCGCCGGGATGACCGTGCCGTTCGGAATAGTGACGAGCACGTCCGCGCCCGTACCGCCGCTGTTGAGCGCGGCGAGTGTCCAGCCCTCAGAGCCATCGGTTGTGGCCACGGTGACGGGGTTGTTGGTGTTGTTGTACAGCTCGACGTACTCGTCGCGGAAGCCGTCTATGTTCTGCGGCGCACTGAAGGTCGGGCCGCGGAAACGGAACTCGCTGATGAGCATTTGGCCCGTCGCCGTCGGGTCGGTGATCGTGCCCTGCCCTTGCGGGTCGGCGATGGTCGCGTTGCCGGACGGGTTCGAGAGATTGACGAAGAAGTTCTCGTTGCCCTCGGTCAAGCCATCGCCGTTGACGGTCACGTTGATCGTCTTCGTGACCTGACCCGGCATAAAGCTCAACTGCATCGTCGGAATGGCCGTGTAGTCGCCGGGCGCGACGGCTGAGCCGTCCGCCGTCGCGTAATCGACAGTGACGGTCTGCGTGCTCGGCGCGGAGAGCGAGACGGTGAACGTGGCCGTGCTCGTGCCGCTCGTCGGTTCGGCGACGAAGGTGTCGCTGATGCTAATGCCGACCATCGCTACGTCGTCGTTCTGGATCGTACCGATGCCTTGCCCGTCGAGGATCGTCGCGTTCGCATTCACGTTCGACAGGTTGACGAAGAACGTCTCGTCCGGCTCAAGCGTGAAGTCACCGTTGACCTGCACCGTAACCTGTTTCGACGTTTGGCCTGGATCGAAGGTCAACGTCGTCGTCGGGATTGCTGTGTAGTCCGATGGCGCGCTCGCAGTGTTGTCGGCGGTCGCGTAGTCCACTGTCACGGTCTGGTCGCTCGCGCTGGAGAGCGTGACGTTGAAGGTAAAGGCGGTCTGCCCCGCGTTGCCCTCGGCCAGCGTCACATCGTTGATTGAGAGACGCGGCAGCGGCTCGAAGTCGTAGGTCGTGTTCGCGGTGTTGACGCCGACGATGACGTTGTCCACGTTGCCCACGAAGTTGTCCCACGAACCGGCCCCGAAGCCGGCGACGAGGCGGAGGCTGCCGGACGCGGCGGTACTCAGCCGCGCGTTCGGGAAAGCGGTGCTGAAGTTGTTGAGCGGTTCGACGTTTGAGCCAGCGCCAGCGAAGACCGGGTTGCCGTTCGTGGAATCGATGCCGTACCAACCGCCGATGCGCGCGTTCCACGTCTGCCACGTGTTTAGCACGTTGTCGCCCTGATCGGGCACGGCGTTCGTGTAGCCGTGCTGATACTCAGGCTCGAAGAAGAGCAGCGTGTCCACCGTCCCGTCGGCGTCCTTGTCCACGTTCAGGATGATGTAGATAGTCTGGTCGCCGATAGCGGGCGGCGTGCCATCGTTGCTCGTGTAGGTGCTGTAGCTAAGCGCGGTTAGGTCGCTGATGGACGTCCCGTTGAAGCCGGTCTGGCGGAGTTGCGCCGCGCCGTCGCCGTCCGCACCGACCGCGAGTTGGGCGCTGCCTTCGCCGAGCGGCGGCGTGGCCGGCCCCGGCACGAAGCTGACCGCAGCCGTGCTGCTAGCCGTCGGCACCCACCCGTTCAAGTTATTCGACCGGACGACGACGTTCGCGGGCTGCACGCCCTGGAAGCCGTTCGTGCCGCGTCCCGGTGTGGTCTCGACGTTGGTGTCCGTGCCGCTCAGGAGGAACGGGATGTACTTGAAGTTGGCCGAAGCGGGGCCGGCGATGTCGGGCTGTCCGCCGGGCGGTGTGGCTGTGCCGCCATAGGCGACCGGAATCTGCGCCGCGTAGCCCGGCTCGGCACTGTTGGCGGTGGTGACGACCGGCGAGGTCGTACCGAACCAGTCGTTGCGGAAGTTCTTCAGATTGGTCGTGCCGGGTGCGGGCAGCGAGCCGCCCGTCTGCCGGTCAACGATCTGCGCGTACCAGTTGGCGCTGATGTTGTTGTTGTTGAAGCCGGAGTGCAGCGCCTGCTGCAAGGGCGAGTTCGTGCCGCCGCTGGCGTCGAGGAACAGGACACCGACCGTCCAGTTGTTGGTGATGAAGTTCTCGACCACCGACATGCCGTCGGTCTGGTTGCGGAAGATGAAGCCCGTCCGGTTGAAGTCAATCACGTTGTTGCGGACGGTGTGGCCGCCGCTGTTGTTGATGTCAATGCCGGTGCGGTTGCCCGTGATGATGTTGTCGCGGATGAGCGTGCCGGTAATGGACAGCCCCTGAATGGCGATGCCCGCGGTATTCAGGTTCGGGTTATTCCAGTCGGTCGTGTTGTTGCCAAGACGCGTGATCGTAAAGCCGGCGATGGTCACGTTGCTGCTGAAGACTTGCACGGTAGTGCCAGGCCCGCCGATGGGGCCGCGGATGTTGACGACACCCGCGCCCGCGCCGAGCAGCTTCATGCCATTGTTGGTGATCGCCACGTCTTCGTCGTATGTGCCCGCCGCCACGTTGACCGTGCCACCCGTGGCGACGCCGTTCACGCCGCCTTGAATAGTATTGAAGGCGTCGTAGCCGATCTCCGTGGCGGGGCCTGCGCCGTCCGGGTCGCTGCCGACGGGGCCGGTGAAATCGTCGTCCACGTAAACGACATTGGCCGGCGGGCGGGCGTCGTCGTTCGTGATCGTGCCTGTGCCGTCGGCATCCGTGATGGTTGCGCCGCTCGCGTTCGACAGGTGAACGGTAAAAGCCTCGTTCGATTCAGTCTGTGTGTCGCCGTTGACGAGCACGGTGAGCTGCATGGTCGTGTCGGCCGCGCCGAAGTTGAGCGTGCCGGAGTTGGCTGCGTAGTCGTTATCTGCGACCGTCGCCGAGCCATCAACGGTCGTGAAGTCAACAGACGCGGGCAGCGCGGTCGCGCCTGACTTGGTGACGGTGAACGTGTACATAGTCGTGCCGCTGTTGCCTTCGTTGTGCGTCACGTCGTCAATGGCAAACGTGGGCGCGGCGTCGTTCTCAGTGATGGTCAACGTGGCGCTAGTGCCGCCGGTTGGCGGGATTTGCGGCCCGTTGATCATGGTCGTGCTCAGAGAGAGGTTGACCGTCTCATTACCCTCATAGACGCTGTCGTCCGTGATGGACACGTTGACCGTCTTCTGGCCCGTCTCGCCGTCGGCGTAAGAGATGCTGGCATTGGAGACGGCCGTGTAGTCGCTGCCGGCTGTGGCTGTGCCATCAGCGGTCGAGAAGGTCGCGGAGATCGCGCCGTCGCTCCCGCCCGTGCGCGTGACGGTGATCGCAGCCATGCCGCCCGCCACGTTCTCGGCCACTGAGTAAGTCAGGGACGTGAACAAGATCTGCCCCGCCGTGCCGCCGGCCACGGTCACACATTGCGAGAACTCCGAAGTGTTGCCGCTCGTGTCGGTCGCCGTCGCCGTGACAACCTGTCCGGCCGAGAGCGTCGTCGGGTGGAAGGTGAACGAGACGTTGCCGCTGCCGTCGGTCGGGTCGGTCGTGAGCGAACCGAGGTAGGTCTGTCCCTCGCCGTTGCCGCTACTGTCGCACGTCGAGTTGGCGAAGAACTCGATGGTGAACGCCTGCCCCGGCGTCGAGTTGAGTGTGCCCGTGATGGTCTTGGTGCTGCCCGTTACGAGTGCGCTCGTGATGACCGGGAAGTTCTGTAGGTTGTTCGGGCCAGTGTCTGGATCACCCGCGTCGTTCGGCGTGACGCCATCGCTACCGAGGTCTATGCCAAGCAGCGTGTTGTCGTGGATCGAGTTGCCGGTGATGCGATTGCCGGCACCCGCTGTGCTGTCGAGACCGATGCCTGCGAGGGTGTTAAAGGCGATCACATTCCCTTCACCCGCGCCTGCGCCGCCGATGGTGTTATTGAGTGAGCCGCCGAGAAGCTGTAGGCCCTGCGCGCCGTTGCTGATGGCCGACGTGCCCGTCACGTCCGTACCGATCTTGTTCCCCTTGACGGTGCTCCCTGTGCCAGCGCCGAAGGCGAAGACAATCCCTGCGCCCGTATTGCCGGAGATGAGATTGCCTTGGATGGTGTGCCCAAAGCCGGTGTTGGCCAAGATGCCGATAGTGTTGTTTGGGATGGCGACTGTGCCGGCGGCGTTCGTGCCGATCTTATTGCCCTCGACCGTGTCGCCTGAGCCTAACGAAAGGCCACCGAACCCGACCGGGAAGCCGTTGCCGGAGATCAGGTTGCCTTCGCCTGCGTTCAGGCCGCCGATGGTGTTGCTGCCACCGCTGGTGATGCCGAACGCGTTGTTGCCCGCGGCCGTTGTGCCCGTCGGGTCTGTGCCGATGTAGCAGCCCTTGACGATATTCCCCGTCGCGCCGCCGTTAATCGTGATGCCGTGCGCGGTGAAGTGGTTGATGACGAGACCACTCACGTTGTTGTTGGACGAACTGATCGTCAAGCCATTACAGGTGAACGGCCCGCAATTCTGGAGGCTGCCATCAATGACAATCTCTGGCCCCGCCGTGTTCGTGTCGCCGGTGAAAGTGGTCTGGCTCGCGCCGTCAACGGTCACGTTACCGCTCGACAGATCGTAGTTGCCGCCCGTCGGCTTGATGGTGAAGACGCCGGCCGCGAAATTCGGATCGGTCGGCGGGATGTTGAAATTGATCGTCGAAGCGTCCGCGTTTGTGTTCGCGGCGTTGATGGCTTCGCGCAAAGAGCAATGCGCGAGGTTGCACGTGCCGTCGTCGTTGTCGTTCGTAGTGTTGACGACGAGCGTCGCGGGAATCGCGTCGTTATCGTTAATGGTGACGACGGCGCTGGCAGGTGTGCCCAACGTCGCGCCACCGGTCGGGTTCGAGAGCGCGACGTTGAAGGTCTCTGGCCCTTCGTACTCCGAATCGTCGTTGAAGTTGATATGAACAGTCTTATTGGCCGCGTCGCCATCAGCGAACATGACGCTCTGCCCCGTGATGGCCGTGTAGTCGCTACCGGCCGTGGCCGTGCCGTTGCTGGTGTCGAAGGTGACGGCGACCGCGCCGTCCGAGCCGCCCGTGCGCGTGATGGTGATGTTGATGCCGTCAGCTTCGTCGTCGTTGTAGGTCGCACTGCTCAGTTGGATGCTGCCGGGGCTGCCCGCCGCGTCATCGTTCTGGATCGTGATGGTCGCAGACGCGGGTGTGCCCAAGCTTGCGCCGCCCGTAGGCGCGCTGAGCGTCAGGTTGATGGTCTCGTCCGGCTCGTTGCTCGTGTCGCCGCTGACGGAAACGTTGAAGGTCTTATCGGCCGCGTCGCCGTCGGCCCAGTTGAGATCGCCGGAGGTCGCGGTGTAGTCGCTTGGGTCAGTCGCCGTGCCGTCCGAGGTCGCGTAGTGGACGGAGACCGCGCCGCCAGAGCCGCCGGTGCGCTGGACGGTGATGGTGACGTTGTGTGTGCCTGTGTTGCCCTCGGCGGTGTCTGTGTTCGCTTGCGCGAACTGTAGCTGACCGAAGATGCCGGGTGCGTCCGCGAGCGTCCAGTCGGAGAAGCTGTTGACGCCGGTGACGCTAGCGGTGTGTGCGCCGGTGTTGACGGACTGTCCGGCCGGCACGCTGAACGTGCCTGCATACTTGAGCACGCGGTAGTTGGCTTCGCTGCCCACCACGTCGGCGGCAAGGTAGTGGAAAGTCAGGTCGGTCGTGATCCCTGCGCCCGCGAGTGTCCAATAGCGCGAGAGGGCGTTGGTGCCGGGGACGTTCGGCTGCTTGCTCTGCGTCGGGCGGACGGCGAGCGCGCCTGTGCCGGCAGTGACGCTCGTGTCAACGGGCGAGTAGCCGTTGCTTGTGCCCACGTCGTAGGTGAACAGGCCCGTCCCGCCAAATGTCTTCTGCTCTGTGCCGATGATGTAGCCGCTGGTGCGCGCGACCGTGCCCGCGCTGCCGATGAAGACCGTGTTCGCGCCGGTCGTGATCTTGTGCGAGCCGAGATCGAGCGTGCCCGTGACGGTGAGATTGGACGAGAGCGTGATGTCGCCGTTGACCGTCATGTTGGTGAAGGTCGAAGCGCCCGTGCCGGAGATCATCTGCGTGCCGTTACCGTTGAAGGTGACGGTCTGACCGTTCGAGTTGAAGGAGCCGTTGTTCGTCCAGTTGCCGCTGACCGTGATCGGGCCCGAAGCGACGAGCGTGCCCGCTGCGCCGATGGCGACGTTGTTGTAAGCGGTGGCGCTCGTGAACGTGCCCGACTGGACGAGGAGCGTGCCCGTGACGTTGAGCGTGCTGCCGGCGGCCGTGACGCCGCCCGTGCCCGTGTGATTGATCGTCAGGTTCGCAAACGTGTTCGTGCCGGAGATCATCTGCGTGTTGTCGTTGCCGTTGAAGGTGACAGTCTGGCCGTTGGCGTTGAGCGTGCCGTTGTTCGTCCAGTCGTTGGCGAGCGTGACGTTGCCGGTGAGCGTCAAGGTCGAGCCGCTGTTGATCTGTATGCCGCCGAGGCCGAAGAAGCCGCTGCCGCCGAGCGACTGTGTGGTGCCGGCGAAGATGACGGTGCGGCCGTTCGCGATGATGGTGCCGCCGCCGTCGAAGTCGCCGCCGATAACGAGGTTGCCGCCCGCGGCGGTCGAGAGCCTGAGCGTGCCGCCGTTAAAGACGTTGCCGAGCACGATGAGCGGTTGCGTCATCGCGCCGAGCGTGAAGTTGCCGCTCTGATTGAAGAACAGGCCCGACATCTGGAACGGCATGTTGGTCGTCCCGTTCGGGAGGTTGAAGTCGCTGGTGATGACCTGCACATTGGTGGGGTAGCCGGGTTGGCTGGTCGCGCCGGGTGTCCACTCCGCGCCGCGCGCGAAGTTGCCCGAATACTTGAGCGTGGACGTTGCGCCGTATGAGGGCGGGGCGGAGATCGAGCCGCCGTACATTTCGAGGATGCCGTCGATCTGTATCTGCCCGTTGTTGACGAGCGTGCCCTCGACTTGGAGCGTGCCGCCGGAGTTGCCGGGGCTGGTGGTGATCTGGCTGCCGTTGACGGTGACGCCGGCCTTGACGCGCAGGAACGCGCTCGGCTCGATGGTCACCTCGTCAACGGTGAGCGCGGCGTTGATAATGACGAACGTACCCGACCCGGTGCGGATCGTGATCGCGCCGTCGGCCGCAGTGGGCGTGCTCGTCGCGGGCGACCAAGTCACACCGCCATTAATTGAGACCTCCCAGGTCGAAACATCCTCCCAGTTGAAGACCGGGCCGATGGCGTCCGTCGTGCGGAACAGTGGGGGCACGAACTCGTCTGCGCCGATGTCGGGCGTGGCGGCGTCGCGCGTGTTACCGTCGAAGTCGGTGGTGATGCCCGCGATGGGCGTGCCCGCGTTCAGGATTGAAGCGGGTGCGGTCGCTTTCAGGTGCAAGTCGCCGCTGTTCGCGTTAACAAAGATATTGCCGACGGTGAAACTGGCAGCCGTCGCGCCGGTCGAGTTGGCGTCGCGCGTCGGCGGCCCCGCCTGCCATGTTGCGAAGGAAACGGGCGTGCCGGACGAGCTAGTGCCGTAGTCCATGAAGTTCGCGGCGGTCGCGCCCGTGCCAGCGAAGAAGTTGAAGTTGGAAACGAACGTGCCGGTGTTGGCTGACTCGTCGCCGCCTGCAAAGTGACTGCCCGTGCCGCCCGTGCGGTTGTTGTAGCAGAGGTTGTCTGTGGCCGTGTACGTCGTCGGCGCACTCGTCCCGCGCACGCAGGCCCAAGTAGAGCTTGTGCTAGAGCCAGTGCCGCCGATGAGCACGGAGTTGTAGAACTGATTATAGGTATTGCCGCCGAAGGCAAAATCATAGATGCCGCGTATCGTCTGCGCGTTCGTGAACGATGGAATGATCGTCACTTGGTTGTTGACGACGGTGACTGAAGCGGGGTTACCGCTGCTGCCGGTGAACTGTATGCCGGTCAGCGTACCGGTTGAGCCGGACGTACTTGGGAAGTTGTAGATGCGGTTACGCGAGACGGTCGTCGCGCGCGCGTCGGTCAACACGATACCCGACGCCGACGACGAAGTGTTGAGGTCGCGGATCGTGTTCTGCGTGATCGTGTTCGTGCCGAGACTGGCGAAGCTGATGCCGGTCAGAGTCGTTGTCTGCGCGGCAGACTCGAAGATGGTGTTGCCGCTGATCGTCCAACTCTCGTTGCCGGTCGAGGTCGTCGTGATGCCCGTGGCCGTGAAGCCGCGCAGCGTATTGTTTGAAATGGTGTTGTTCTTGTTCGTGATAGCCGCGGAAGTGCCCGCCGAGTAGATCAGATTGACGGGCACGCTGGACGTATCGCTGCGGTCGCGGACGGTGTTGCCCGTGATGATGTTGTTGATGTTGCCGGTAGTCGTGCTGGTGGTGAAGAAGATGACGCCAGCGGACGAACTGGTGTTTGCGCCCTCAACCGTGCAGTTCTGGACGGTATTGCCGGAGGCGTCGTTGATGAAGCGAATGGTCGCGCCGCTGGCGTTCGTGCTTCTGAGCGTGAGCGCGTTGCCGTCTGTATTCAAGCCATCAATGGTGACACGATCTGCGCCGTTGAGATTAATGAGTGATGTCGAGTTGCCGCCGGAGATTATGCGGGCTGCGTTGCCATCCGGCTGGATGGTAATAGTGAAGTTGCTGCCGGCCGGTTCTTCCGTCGTTTGATTCAACGAAACCGTGCCCGTCTCGGCAGTCAAATCAGAGAATAGACTGGCGGTGACGTTTGCAGTGACAGCGCCCGCGTTAATGGCTTCAAAGAGTCCGCCCGCGTTGGTCAGAGAATTGTAATCGCACCCGCTGGAACAGAGCGTCTTTGCGCCATTAATCGCGTTAACGATGTTGTAGCTGTTCGGCGTCGTGGGCGGTGTTGATGCTGCGGGCGGATTTGCGGTAAGGCCGCTCGCACCTGTGGACGGATTGACTGACGTGTTGTTCGCGCTGTCCTGCGCCGCGACGTAATATTGAACTGTGTCGTTGGTCGCGACTCCACCGATTGAAGCGTTATTGATTGGGCAATTATAGGTGCTGCCGCTAACGAACGAGCATTGGCTCGATGAATATGCACCCGAAGTCCCCTTGCGGTAATAAATCACCGGCAATCCGGCCCCTGAAGTTGGCACGCCGGATGGGTCTGTGACCGTAATCGTCAAGGTGCGATCAGCAGTTAAAGTCGTGTTCGCTAACTGCGTATAGCTGATTGTTGGGCCAGTCAGATCGAGCGGCGTCCCGATAAATTCGTCTGCACCAACATCCGGCGTGGATGCGTTGCGAGTTTGACCGTCGAAGTCGTCAGTGATGCCTGCGACAGGCGCAGCACCGCTTTCGATTTGCGTGGCAACTGCGCCACTGATGTGCAGGAAGTTTGCACTAGAGCCCGTGGTACTTAAGAACGGCGGATTTTCACTGAATGATGCGCTGTCGCGTGTGGCAACACGGGTTTTATACGCTGCTATTGTCGTATCTAAAGTTGTGCCGTCAGTAAATATCGTACTTGCGAAGAAGTCGTTATTATTCGATATGCTGTCGTAGGTTGTCAGGGTGGTAGAACTTCTCCGATAAGCAACCGACAAGCCAGCGCCTGCGGGCGTAGAAGTATTGACGAAAACATTGTCCCGCGAGATCAGTGTCGGTGTGGTTGACGCGCTGATAGCACTTGACCCGAAGGTCGCGCCGCTACTTGTAGCGTTTAGATAAACGGTATTGAAAAACACGCCAGCAGTCGTTCCGCCGGTGATGTTAATTCCGATCAGAGGATTAGAGGCACTGGCGGATGGCGTTCGCAAATCGCCTATTAAATTATTAAACGTATTATTTGTAACCCCTGCCGAAACTAGAATCCCGTTTACCGTGCCCGAAGCGTTATTCGCCTGCAAATCATAAATCTTGTTCTTGAAGACATTTTGAACCGAGCCGGTAGTTCCACCTGCATTAACGATACCAATAACTGCGGAAGCACCCGTAGTTGATAATGTATTGATGGTGTTGAATGAGACGCTCTCTGTGCCACCATTGCTACTGCCAATCGAGATGCCAGTGATTGCACTGGTGCCAGATATGCTTGAAATCGTGTTGTTAGCGATTGAGGTATTGTTACCTGAAAAATTTGTTTGAATGACTGTAACTGCGCTTGAGCCGCATGTCCAATTACTGAATGTATTGCTGGTTATATTCTTGGTTGAACCGCCTCCCGTTGCGCCTTCCAAATCAGTCCAGCCTGCCATCGTAGTAGCACCCGTTAGGGTAATGTTTGAGAAGTTATTATTTTGCTCATTCTTGATTGTGCCAGAAACGGAGGATGGACTTGTGGTCGTCAGGTATAGGGTAACAGTTCCGCCTGCACCGCCTTTATTAAAGGCCGTTACGATTGAGTTATTGTTTGCAGTGACAGAACCGCCTGTCGGTAGTGCGACGTTGTTTGCAATGAATGTTGCGCTGCCAGTCGTATTTACATTTAGATTAGTGAATGTGTTGTTGCTGATGTTTTGGGAAAGTGTAGCAGCCGTATTTTGGATGTAGTTTTGCGCGGCAGACGCAGCTACATTGTAAGTTATACCTCTAATGTCGTTAGTCTGGATCGAGAGGGCGCATGTTGCCGCGCCAGCGGAAGTCGAGATACCAAAAAGGGAACCGCTTGTTGCGGCGCTAGTGCTGAAAAATCCACCCGATCCGTTTCCAAGCTGATTATTATTGATGTTAATTGCGGTGACTACAGCCCCCGAATTTGTGATTCCCTGTGGTTGGCCCGAAGTGGCGGTCGAGGCATGACCCCTGACAACATTATTATTGATATTCAACGTTCCCGCTGCGCCGCTGTTCGAGATTCCGTTTATGATGCCAGTTGTAGCGGTCGTGGCAGTAATTGCATTGTTAATGATCGAATTGCCGTTGATGTTCATTGTGCCCGGCAAGGATAAATTGGTTATCCCTGTCAAGCTATTAGTAGTAGATGTGCTTCCGCCGAGAACACAATTCTGCACCGTGTTGTTATTCATGCTCATCGTGGCAGTAGATAACAACGGCGTAAGCCCTTGATTATTTATTCCGATTATTCCGCCTGTTGTAGCAGCAGAGGGATTATTGGTAACAGTTACGGTGTTATTGTTGATAGTGGTCGTTATAGTGCCGGTTGGTTGACCAATGGAATAGTTTTTTAAAAACCCGCCTGTAGTGACGGATTGTGCCAATGCCGCACTCGTAATCGTGTTGAATGAAACATTATCGTTGATCTGCTGATTATCGAAGATGCAATAATTACTGCCTGTCAGAGATACATAGCCAGTTGGAGCAGCACCACCTCCCCAATTTGTAATCGTGTTGCCAGTAGCAACCGAAGTTCCGCCAATATCATTGCCGGTGTCAATCGCAGCGATATTCGTACCAGCACCAATAAAGACGATGCCATAGTTCACGTTACTAATAGTATTGCCATAAACTTTATTGTTGCTGTTTGAGCCAGTAGCGGCTGTGACTTCAGCAGACGTTGTTACAGCCGTCGCAGAGTGTCTTGTATTGCTGTAGATGCCGAACGTGTTGAGGTAAGTTCTGTTAAGAGAAATCGAGTTGTTCTGAATGGTGTTGCTCTGTGAACCGTCAGTTGTTGAGACATAGAGCAGAGATACGCCCCACTCCGTCATGTTGTTGCTTGCCGTCGTGGTGGTTGTGTTCGCGACGTTTTCCTGCATGATAAAACCTTGAACGGTTACGAAGTCTGCGCCGATTAATTTGAAAATAGCGTCGTTCAAGTTGCCTGACGTTTGCGGAGTAAATGCAGTAACAACATTGCTGTTGCCGGTAATGATAATCGGATTTGCCGCGCTCGAAGTCGTTAGCACGAGCGAACCAGTACCGCCGATAACATAGCCGCCCGCCGGAGCAGTCTGAGGATTGCTCGCAAGCACGTTGAGTGTCACACCGCCTGAACCCACACCTTGCGCGTTGAGGTCAGTAATCGCCGCCGCTAACGTCGCATAATCGCCCGGAATGTTCTTTACGCCCGTGAGCGCCGCTAATGGCTGTAGCGGATTTATTTCAACTGTCGCAGGCTCGCTCACAATGGGCGCATACTCTTCGACATCCTTGGCTTCAACTACGCTCGGATCGGTATCTACAACCGGAGCTATGTATGGGGGTTTAGGATTCTGCATGTAGGCCGTAACGCCGAAGATGCTGGCGACGAGGGCGCAGGCGGCGATGATGACGATGAAACGGGTGTTGAAGGTGGAGGCGAAGCGGCGGCGAATGGTGGTCATGGAGGTACTCCGGGGCAAAGGTTCTGGGTCGTGAACGGTGTTGCGTTGTACGGTTACGGCGTTGACGGTGTGCGCCGCGTTGGCCGGTGCGGCGCTAAGATCGTGGCAAGACGGACGCGGGCGGGCTTGCTGGTTGGGCAGTGCGCCGGGGGGGCGTAAGTCTCGCGTTGCTAGTTAGAGCCGGCCGGGCGGCCCTAGGGGGTTAACTGCAACCGCGTGGGGCTAGACCGAAACACTTAGAGACACGTTCGCTGCGCCGTGCTGCGGAGTCAGGGAGCGTGGAGATAGGGGTTTAGTCAGGGGCCACATCTGCGGTAATTACGTTGTACCTGCTTGTTGGCCGGCGTTAGTAGAGCAGTTGCGCCGGTTAGAATCCGAGGGTCGGCCGAAATGTGCTGGCAAGCTACAGCAGTCTCGGCCGCTTGTCAATCTTGCAAGCGTTAGCAGGGGTCGCTCATTTCGGGCCGGTAGCAGCGAGCGCTCCGCCGCGCGTAATGAGGCGCAAATGCGATGAGGTGTCTTAGACCGGCGGAAATAAAAACTTGAGCATCGGTGCGACGCGCGCCGCCCAAGCCGCCTCGTCGTGCCCCGCGCCTTCCGCTTCCAAGTAGTTCAACTCGTGACCTAAAGCCCAGCCTCGACCGATGAGCGCGTCACGCAACATGCGCGCGTACTCGGTCGTGTACCAGCCTTCGCCCGTGCCCGTGTCGAGCCAGATGCGCGTGGGCGGCTTAGCCGGGAGCGCCGCCACCTCGCGCAGGATCATGCGTCCGTCCCAGAAGACCGAAGGCGAGAGCGCTGCCAGCTTGCCGAACGCCGCCGGATGGCGCAGGCCCAGAAAGAGCGAGACCAGCCCGCCCAAGGATGAGCCGCCTAAGCCTGTGTGCTCAACACCCGCGCGCGTGCGGTAATGCGCGTCGATGAAGGGCTGCAACTCTTCCAGCAACATGCGCCCGTACAGGGCCGCGCGCCCGCCCTGCCGCACGCGCGGGTCGCACGTCGGCGTGTACTCGTCCACACGCCGCTCGCCCATGTGATAGACGCCGACGATCAGGAGCGGCTCGATTGCACCCGCCGCCATCAACTCGGCCGCCGTCTCGCCTACGCGCCAGTATTGACCGGGCACGTAAGCGGTCGCGCCGTCGAACAGGTTCTGCCCGTCGTGCAGGTAGAGGACGGGATAGCGCCGCGCGGTGTCCGTCTCGTAACCTGACGGCACGAGCACCAACACCGTGCGCCGGTTATCCAGTACGCTGGAATAAAAATTCGCGTGTGTGTGTAGATGGGCAGAAAGATTGTCCGCAATCAGTTGTCCGTTGGCCGCTGTTTCGATTGCGAGTGTGCGTGTCTGCATCTGCGCCATTCCAAACATAACAGGGTCGCAACGGACAACTGACCGCGAACGACTGACTTGGCTGATCTACGGCAACGCTTCGACGTTGACGAGGAAGCGGAAGCGCCCGTTCGTCTGCACGCCGAGCAGGAACTGCACGTCAATCGAACTACCCGGCACCAGTCCGACCGGGAGACCGACGATGCCGGCGCTCGTGTTGAGACCGCCGCCGTTAGTTTGCGCGGGCGGCGTCTCGATGAATGTGCCGTGCACGGTCAGCGGGCCGCGGCTCGTCGTGATGCTGAAGGTCGGCGAATCCAGTAGCCGCACGTCGGCCTGCGCGCCGCCGGGGTTGGGCGTGTTCAAGGTCGTCACATCCACGATGCGGAAGCGCAGGCGCGTGATGGTCTGCCCGGTCGTGTTGGTGAAGCGACGGCGCAGCGAGAGCGTCCCTTGCGCGCCGTTTGCGACCGGCGTCAAATCGCGCACGCGATTCGGCGGCGCGGTCGAAGTTTGCTGCGGCTCGATCAAGCTGGCCTTGATGGTCGCGTTGCGCTGTGTGGGGCTGGCGGCGGCGAACGGATACTCAGGGTTGCAACCGCAATCCTCCGGCCCCGGTGCGCCGAGTTGCGCCGTCGCGCCGGTGATGAGCGCCGGGTCAGGCGCAACGAGCACGAAGTCTTGCGCGTTATCGTCCGTGTCCTGCGCGATGCCTGTGGCCAAGTTGCGCACGAAGCTGAACTCGGCGTCGTTGGTGATGCCGGGCGCGGGTTGCAGCCCCGCGCCCTCGCGGAACAGCGTGTCGGTTACGCCCGCGAAGCCGACCGCGTCGAGGCGGTGCGCCGTGTCGAACGAAGGCGCGTTGGCCGTCGAGAAGACGGCGAGACCGGCTCCGTCTGGAATGTCCTGCGTGAAGTGGTCGTCATCGACCGCATAAGCCGACAGACTGTAGTTACCGGGGGCCGGGCCGGGGTTGCCCACCGCGGGCAGGTTCGCGCCGAGGTAGTGGCCGCGCGCAGGGATGACCGTGCCGGCAGGTACGACGAAGCGCGGCACGGTCGGTGTGTCCGAAGCGACGACGGCCCAACCGGCCGAGCCGTCGCTGGTTGCTACCGTGATCGAGTTGTTCGTGTTGTTATACAACTCGATGAACTCGTCGGCTGAGCCGTTCGAGCCGCGCAGGCGGAACTCGGAGACGAGCAACTGTCCGGCTAGTGTTGGATCGGTGATCGTGCCTGTCCCTTGCGTGTTGCCAATCGTCGCGTTGCTGCTCACATTGCTGAGATCGACCGTGAAGGTCTCTGCGTTCTCTGTTAAGGCATCAGCCTTGACTGTTACGTTAACAGTCTTGGTCAATTGCCCCGAGTTGAAGGTGAGCACACTGTCGGCGATGGCGTCGTAGTCGGCGGGCGCGTGGGCCGTGCCGTCCATTGTCTGGTAGTGGACGGTCACGGGGTCTTGCGCCGCGTTCGACAGAGTGACGGTGAACGTCGCGTTAGTCGTGCTCGTGCTCGGCTCGGCGATAAACACATCGTTGATGTTGAGCGAGGGCTTCGGCTCATTGTCCGTGATGACGAGCGTGGCAGAAGTAGAGGGGCCGCCCGAAGGCGCGGCTATCCCACCGGGCCGGTTGACGGTCGTCGCGCTCAGATTGAGATTGAGCGACTCGTTACCCTCATAGAGGCTGTCGTCGATGATCTGCACCATAACGGTCTTCGGGCCCGACTCGCCGTCGGCATAGTTGATGGTCTGACCCGTGATGGCCGTGTAGTCGCTGCCCGCCGTAGCCGAGCCGTCGCTAGTCGAGAAGGTGGCGGTGATCGAGCCGGCCGTGCCGCCGGAGCGTGAGACGATGATCGCAGCCATGCCGCCCGCCACGTTCTCCGGCACGCTGGAGGACGGGGAGGTGAACGCGATGAAGCCTGCGCTACCGCCCTGCGCCGTCACGCACTGCGAGAACTCTGAAGTGTTGCCGCTGTCGTCGGTCGTAGTGGCGGTAATGATGTCGCCCGCATTGAGCGTCGCCGGATGGAATGTGAAGCTCACGTTGCCATCTGTGGCGGTCGTGTCGGTTGTGAGCGAGCCGATGTAAGTCTTC
>JBJMGT010000018.1:0-248607 GCA_045807745.1 Pyrinomonadaceae bacterium | reverse complement strand
GTCGCCAGCAAGTTGAAGGGCTGCCGTATTGTCGCGGCAACTCACTCCACTGCGCGCCCGTCCAGAGAATCCAGAGAATACCCTCAAAGCAGCGGCGATCATCAACACGGGGCCGGCCACCCTTTGCGCTCGGTTTATGTTGGGGAAGATGTGGCCGAATCTTCTCCCATTGCTTATCTGTTACTGCTCTCCATGCCATGCCAAAAGCAAATCATAAGCTTATGGTACTGGCAAGGTGGGTTTTGAAATGAGTTCTAGTGCGATCACTCTGCGATAGTGGTTGTGATACAGCATCACCACAGCTCCAGCCCCCGCTAAATTCTGATGAAGTAAGCCACAGGCTGAACAATAAACCCTCTGGCGCGGGAGCATTCGGGTCTGGTTCAACGCTTATCTGAACATGGGCCTCCCCATGCGCGTCGTTAAGCACAACCTGTTGCACTTTGAATTTAACCTTCGCGTGCGCAGCCATAGCGACCACGTTCGGCGGCGGCGCGGGCGCAGCAACACGTACCTCGACGCGCGGCGGAATCAAAAAGAAGCGTGTGACGAAGAGCGCGATGGTCAGCGTGCAAAGGAAAACGGCGAGGCGGAGGCAAAGCTTCGGGATATTCATCTCGTGCTCCTTTCGTGGCCGGGCAAACTCATTATACGCCGATTGAACGCGTAGGGTGGGCGTTTGTTGCGTGCTGTTTCGGCGCGCTTAGCGATTTTCTCTGCGCGTGCGCTGCGGGCGCGCGGGCTTGGGCGGCGGCGGTGGCGGCGGGCCCGTGTAGCGATAGTGGCCCGTGACCTGCCATGCGAATAGCACGTCTTGAATCTGCGGGCCTGCGCCGATGTTGTGCATGATCTGATAGCGCGCCGCGTCTTCGTCCGAGGGCACATCGACGACGATGCCGATGTGCGTCTGCCCGCCGCCTAAATCCCACGTGACAATATCGCCCGGCGCGTAGTCGGCCGGATTATTGGTGATAGAGAGTGCCGCGCCTTTACGTGTGAAGAAGGTCATCAGGTTGGGCACGCGGCGATGGTCTATGTTCGCGTCGGGGCGCGTGAGACCGAAGCGTTGCGGGTAAGCGGCGAAGCTCGCTTGCATGTCTTCGTGCACCTCTTTTTGCAGATCGACGCCGACGGCGCGATAGGCGCGCACGACCTCGTCCGTACACGCGCCGCGATCTTCGGGCACGTCACCATTCGGATAAGCGATCTGATAGTAAGCGCCGTCGTACTGCACGCGGTGATTGGGGCGCTCGACGGCCGCCGCCACCAGCTTTTCCAGCACGGGCGAGGCGTAAGTTATTTGCGGTGTGGGCTGGGCGGTAGTGGTCGCATGGCCTGTGGCGCGCGGCGCACCGCTGCGCGTGCTGCGACACGCTGTGCCTGAAGCGATGAGCAAGAGCAAGATTATGGCCGTGCGCACAGCAACCCTCCTACGCACCTACTACGGGGAGCGTCTCGGTGCGAGCGTAGCGCCAAGCGCGCGGTGGACGCAATAGCATCGCGGCGCGCGGGAGGCTGCTGGCGGTTCGGTCTTAGTGGGTTAGCTCCGACTGCGTTGCTACACCGGTTAAAGTCGTGGTCGGTTGATCGTAGATGAGGTGGGCACGGTCAGCTAGTGCGGCGGCGAACAGGCGGGCCGCTTCTTCCAGCGCGCTTTGCTCTGGCGCGCCATACTCCTTCAGAGTCGCGGCGTAGAGCGTGACCACGCCGTGCACTTCGTTAGCCTGCGTAAGAGGACAGGCGGCGAGCGTGTGATAGGCGGCGAAGTGTGTGGCGAGCGACGCGGGCACATCGAGTTTTGGGTCGGCATTGTAGAACGATTTATTGTTGACGAGCACCCAGCCGGTGACGCCTTCACCGGGCACGATGTTGCGCCCGACCAAGAGCGAGCCATGTTCGCCGCACGCGTGCGCCACTGTGTAGTCGCCGGACTCCGGCGCGGCGAGCGTGAGCGCGCACGTCTCAAAGGGCGCGACCGACGGTAGCTGCGCCATGAATGCGTCGATCAGTTCGGCGCGACTCGTTGCAC
This sequence comes from Pyrinomonadaceae bacterium, assembly GCA_045807745.1. Classification (GTDB taxonomy): domain Bacteria; phylum Acidobacteriota; class Blastocatellia; order Pyrinomonadales; family Pyrinomonadaceae; genus QHXQ01. The sequence goes on along the minus strand of JBJMGT010000018.1, from coordinate 246,578 downwards.
GGTCGAGCGCTTGCGCCAAATTATCAAGCGCGGTCTGTTGTTGCGGCGAGAACTTTTGTGCAACAGGCTGCGCCGCATCCGCTTCAACCAATCCGGCCGCCGGCATGACGCTGCGCGCCGCTTCGGACAGCTCTTCCAACTGCTCAATGCCGAAAGTGGGCGCAGGCGCGTCGCGGTGCGCAATGATCTCGGCCTCGAACTCCGGCAGGTGCGTGACGAACGTGCCGACGACGCGCGGGTCGTACTGCGTACCGCTGCCCTGCATGATCAAGGCGACGGCCGCGTCGCGCGTCAGGCCTTTGCGATACTGCCGGTCTTCGCGCACGGCATCGAAGCAATCAACGACCGACAGGATGCGCGCCGTCAACGGAATCGTTTCGCCCTGCAAGCCGTCGGGGTAGCCTTTGCCGTCCCAACGCTCGTGGTGATGGCGGACAACGGGCACAACCGGGTAAGGGAATTCGACGCGACTGAGAATCTGCGCGCCCACCAGCGTGTGCAGCTTCATCTTCTCGAACTCGGCCGCCGTCAGCTTGCCCGGTTTGTTCAAGACGTAATCGGGCACGGCGATCTTGCCCACGTCGTGCAGGAGCGCGCCCGCGCGCAAGGCTTCGATGTCAGCTTCAGTGCAACCTAGTATGCGCGCGACGCCCGCCGCATAAATCTGCACGCGCAGGACGTGTTCGTGCGTCACCTCGTCTTTGGCGTTGATGGCGACGGCGAGCGCCTCGATGGTTTCGCGGTGCGCCTTCTCCAACGTCGTGATGCGCTCTTGTTGTGCTTGCTCGATCAGATTGATGCGCGCCTGCACGCTGTCGCGATATTGTCGATGGCCTAGGTAGAGTCCGACAAGCACCGGCGCGCCGATGATGCACGTGATCAGCGCGTTGTATTGCAGCGTGATGTAGAGGATGCTCGCGACGGCACTAGTCGGCAGGAAACTCGGCGCGGCCCACAGGAAATTTTGTTTCCATTGGCGCAGCAGCGTGTCCTGTTGCCGGAGCGCAAAGAAGGTCGAGACCAGCCCGGTATTGACGACGATGTGGACGAGGTTCGCCAGCAGTAGTGCGACTGCGACGGCCGGAAAACTGTGCTGGCGTGTTGTGACTTCGCCGAAGCCGTAACGCAGGAGTGCGCCGAGCGTGAACGCGCTGGCCGCGCCCACGAGCGACATCATAGCGAAGGAGAAGAGATTACTTGAGAGGCGGCGGATGGCGCGGCGCGAAGAGACTAAGCCTTCCAATCCAGCAAGAAAGATCGCGGGCGGCAGACCGTACCAGCAGGCGACCAAGAGGACGATGGCGTCCGACGGCGTGAAGGTCACTTTCTCTTGCGTGAACTTCAGCCCCGCCGGCAGCGGGAAGATATTGGGAAAGAGGCTCGCGCACACGACCAACGGGACGAGCACGAGAAAGATCAGTTGATCGCGCAGCGCATAGTCGAGCAGGAGAAAGCCCACGGCCGCCAGCCACAGGGCCAAGCCCGGCGCTGTGATCGCCGCTTGATAGATGCGCCGCTTCGTCTCCGTCGTTTGCTTGTGCGTCATTCTTTGTATGGCCGTTTGCGACTAGGTGAGACCTCCTCCTGCCGGGAGCGCGGGCATCCTTGCCCGCCATGAGCGCTGCAAGCGCGAACAATGATTACTCGCCTGCCGGCTCGTTGGCGGGCAAGGATGCCCGCGCTCCCGGCAGCACGCGCTTTCCGTATAGGTTAGCGATGAGGGAAAAAGGGGCTGGTGCTGGCCAGTCGGCGCACGCCTAAGGGCACGGCCGCCTCGCCTTGAATCATGACCTGCAATTCGTTCGCGGTGATGGAGGTGGGATCGACCATGTTCGCGCTCCAGTCCGCCTGATTGTTGAAGCTCATGCCGTAGAGCGTGCCGTTGCTCATCGTGCCATCGCCACTGGTGTAGTTGCTCGCGATGGCGATGCCGCTCGCAATCGCGATCCCGCTCGCGATAGCAATGCCACTGGCGATGGCGATCCCGCTCGCGATGGCGATGCCGCTCGCGATGGCAATCCCACTTGAAGAGATGTAAGTGCCGTCCGCCAGCATGTAGCCTTCGGCGACGGCAAAACCGTCTTTGATGATCTGCCCGTCTGCCATGCGGTAGCCGCCCGTCAGTTGCAGCCGATCCGTGAACGCTATGCCTTCGACCCAGATGATGCCGTTGTTAAGCGGCACTGACTCGCCGCCGATGGAGGCAGTCAGCCCCGCGATGGTCGGGTAGGTGACGTTCTTGGTGGTGATCAGATTGTCGCCCACTTGCGCGCGGTTCGCGTCCTTGCGGATCGCTTTGGCCACGAGCTTCGCGGCGTTCACGTTCAACTCGCCCGCGCCCTCCGTGATGAGCCGCTCCAGCGTACTCATCTGCCCGGTCTGCACCATCTGCTCATAGACGGGCAGACGTTGCGCCGTGCGCATCAGCACAGCCTTGCACATCTGCGGCGTGAGCGACGGGTTGGCTTCGAGCATGAGCGCGACCGCGCCGCTGACGGCGGGCGCGGCGAAGGACGTGCCACTTAAGATTTGATATGTGCCGTTCGCGGTCGGCGTCGGGTCGCCGCCGAGACCGAGCGCACCGACGAGTCCGCCAATCAAGCCGCCGCCCGAAGAGCCGCCGGTGGGTGGTGCGGCAGAGGTCTGCGCTGCGCCGGTGAGATTGCCGGGCGCGACGAGGTCGGGCTTGACGATGCCATCGACGAGTGTCGGCCCGCGCGAAGAGTAACTGGCTACCACGTCGTCCGAACGCTTGTTGGTCTGTTGCGTGTTGACCGCGCCGACGGTGATCACGCGCGGCGAGTTCGCGGGCGAGAGGATGCCGCCATAGATCGTGTTGCCGTAAGAGTCTTTGCCCCAGTTGCCGGCGGCCGCGACGACGACGATGCCTGCATCGACTGCGCGTCCGACCGCTTGGCAGAGCGGGTCGGTCTTGTAGCTTTGCGCAATGGGCGTGCCGAGCGAGAGGTTAATGACGCGTATGTTGTAGGTGCTCTTGTTCTGGATGACCCAGTTGATCCCGGCGATGACGTTCGCGACCGTGCCGATGCCCAACCCGTTGAGGACGCGCACGCTGATAAGGTTTGCGCCCGTCGAGACGCCGCCATAGGTTGCCGCGCCCGCGTGTTGCGCGGCGTAGTCTTCGCTCGATTGCCCCGTCCCGGCGGCGATGCCGGCGGTGTGCGTGCCGTGCCCATAAGTATCGACGGTGCTGCCCTCGCCGGTGAAGTCCACAGCCTGCTGGATGCGGTTGTAGGTGACGAGCGAGCGCGTGAGACAGAGCAAGCCGCACTGCCACTGGTAGCCGGCGAACTCGGCGTTGTCCATCGGGCTGATGCCGCTATCGAGCACGGCGATACCGACGCCGTTGCCCGCGCCGCCGTTGGCTATGCCTTCACTGCCCGTCGGCAAAATCTGATTCGCGCCCGTCGTGACCTCGACGTGGCTTGTGTTGTCGGGCACGGTCAGCGCGCGCGCCTCCGCGTCTTCCGAGAGCCATGTCACGTCGGCACGTGCGGCCAACTCTGTGAGCCGGGCGTTCGGCACGTCGGCCACGACGACGCCGACCGAGTCCAACTGCTGCAATACGTGTGCGCCCAAGCCGCGCAAAGCGAAGCGCGTCGTTTTACCTGTGCCACCAGTCAGGCTGATGATGACGCGCGTGCGCTGGTCGCTATCAGGTTGAGCCTCGGCGGCGCGCGTGCGCAATGTCTCAGTCATCTTGGAGGGCACGGCACGGCTGGTCTTGACCTGTGCGTGCGCCGCCGGCACGAGCGCGAGCGGGCCGAGCAACTGGGTCACGAGCGCGGCGAGCAAGAGTAGCGCGATGGGGGATGACTTACGCATTAAATAAAGTTCCTCTTAATGACCTTTGCTATTCGAGATGCGTCACCAGACGAGGGCTAGTGCGATAAACCACGCGTCAGGTAAGACAAACGCCATGCCGCCGCCGCGCAATCGGAAAGTCTGTGGAATCGAATGAATTAAGAATTCTGGAAGGCCGCGAGGGATTCGATTTGACCGGCCCGGAGTCAGGCTGACCGTTCAACGAGACGGTACGGCAGCGGCCCATCGGCGCGCGCGGCAGGGCGAACTAGAAGCGCCCGCCAAGATCAGTTATTATCTTTGCAAACATAACAGACAGGATGTTTGCCGCCGGGCATGAAGTTTTCGTGCGCGCGCCTGCCGAGTCGAGGTGACAAAAGCTTTGAGCACACAACGCAGTCAAGCCGATCTCTCCGCCCTCATCGCCGAAAACTTCGGCGCGAACGCGACCTACGTCGAGTCCATGCTGCAACGTTTTCGCAGCGACCCGGCGCTCGTCGATGAGGCGTGGCGCACATACTTCACGGAACTATTGGGCGGGACGGACGCGCCGCCGACGGACAACGGCGCGGCAACCACGCGCGCGACCGACGGGCGCAGCGCACAGCCCGTTGCGCCTGAAACCGCACAGCCGTGGCCGACAGCGCAGACTGCGCCCGCGCCGGCCGCGCCCGCGCAAACGGCCACTGCGCCGCCGGCTCAGAGCGCACCGGTCGCGCAGCCACATCAAGCGCAGTCTGCGCCGGTCGAGGGCGCGCCGATTCGCGGCGCGGCGTTGAAGATCGTCGAGAACATGGAGACGAGTCTGGGTGTGCCCACCGCCACCTCGAACCGGCAAGTGCCCGTCAAAGTGCTCGAAGAGAATCGTCTGATCATCAACCGCCACTTGCAGGAGCGCGAGGCCGGCAAAGTTTCGTTTACCCACCTGATCGCGTTCGCCATCTTGCGCGCCTTCGACAAGTTCCCGCAGATGAACGACGGCTTCACAATTAACGGCGGCACGCCGATGCGCCTGCGGCGGCCGCAAGTCAATCTCGGCGTCGCCATCGACGTGCAGAAGAAGGACGGCACGCGCTCGCTCCTCGTGCCGAATGTGAAGCAGGCGAACGCGCTCCGCTTCGCCGAGTTTACCAAGGCTTATGACGATGTGGTCAAGCGTGCGCGCGCGGGCAAACTCGGCGTGCCCGATTTTCAGGACACCACCGTCTCGCTCACCAATCCGGGCACGATTGGCACGGTCGCATCCACCCCGCGCTTGATGGTGGGGCAAGCGGTCATCATCGCCACCGGCGCAATCGAATATCCAGCCGAGTATCACGCGATGACGACCGCGGCGCTCTCACAACTCGGCATCAGCAAGACGATGACGATCTCTTCGACCTACGACCATCGCATCATACAGGGCGCAGAGTCGGGCGCGTTTCTCGCGCGCGTACACGAGTTGCTGTTAGGCGAGCACGATTTCTATATCAGCATCTTTCGCGACCTCGGCATCCCGCACCAGCCGATGCGCTGGGCGCGCGACTACAACCCGGCGCTCCTGGGCAGCGACCGCCAGCGCGAGCACATCGTCAAAGAGGCGCGCGTGCTTGAGTTGATCAACTCCTATCGCGTGCGCGGGCACTTGATCGCGGACATCGATCCATTGAACGCCTTGCCCGTGCAGTATCACCCGGAGTTGGATATCGAAACTTACGGCTTGACGATCTGGGATTTGGATCGAGAGTTCATCACGGGCGGCCTCGGCGGCAAAGAGAGCGCAACCTTACGCGAAATCTTAGACATCCTACGGCGCGCCTACTGCGGCAAGGTTGGCATCGAATACCGCCACATCCAGAGCAAGGAGCAAAAGCTGTGGATTCGCGATAAAATTCGCGTCGAGTTCGTCTATCCGGAGCCAATTGCGCCGGAGATCAAGAAACAACTGCTGGCGAAACTGATCGAAGCAGAGCAGTTCGAGCGTTTCCTGCACACGAAGTATCTGGGCCAGAAACGGTTCTCGCTCGAAGGCTGCGAGACGATCATTCCGCTCTTAGATCAACTCGTCGAGCGCGCCGCCGCGCGGGGCGTCGAAGACATCACGCTCGGCATGGCGCATCGCGGGCGTCTGAATGTGCTGGCAAACGTCGTCGGCGATTTCGCCGAGCGCATCTTCACCGCGTTTGAAGGTTCAGTCCATCCGAACTTTCCGGCGGACGAGGGCGATGTGAAATATCATCAGGGCGCGCACGGCGAGCGCACGACCGGCGCGGGGCAAAAGATTCGGATCGACCTCTCACCGAATCCGAGCCATCTTGAGTTCGTCGATCCGGTCGTCGAGGGGCTGGTGCGCGCCAAGCAGGACGCTTGGGAGCGCGACGAAGGCACGCCGCGCGCGGAGGTGATCGACCGTGCGCTCCCTGTGCTCCTGCACGGCGACGCAGCGTTCGCCGGCCAAGGCATCGTGATGGAGACGTTGAACCTCGCCGACCTCAAAGGCTATCGCACCGGCGGCACGATCCACATCATCATCAACAATCAGATTGGCTTCACCACGTCGCCGCAGGCCGGGCGCTCGACCATCTATTCGACCGACGTGGCGCGCATGACGCAGTTGCCGATCTTTCACATCAATGGCGACGATCCGGAGGCGGCGTTCCGCGTGCTGCGCATCGCGCTCGACTTTCGGCAGGAGTTCAACAAGGACGTGGTGCTCGACGTGATCGGCTTCCGTCGGCTGGGGCACAACGAGGGCGACGAGCCGAGCTACACGCAGCCGTTGATGTACGCGCGCGTGAAGGCCCACAGGGGCGTGCGCGCGAAGTACGCGGAGCGGCTGGTGCGCGAAGGCGTGGCGACGGCGGACGAAGTTGAACAGATGACCAAGGCGCAGGTGGCGGAGTACGAAGCCGTCTTGCAACGCGCCAAAGAGATCGTCGCGGGCAAGACCGAGCGAACGGAGTTGCCGCCCGCCATTGTCGAAGAAGATGGCTCGGCTGTGATTGAAACGGCGATCGATGCTGAGACTGTGCAGCAGATCGCGCACGCTATCGCCGTCGTGCCCGAAGGCTTCAACATCAATCCGAAGATGGTCAGCCAGCTTGCGCGACGCGCGAAGATGGGCGCAGGCGAGACGCCGTTGGATTGGGCCTTTGGCGAGTTGTGCGCTTACGGTTCGCTCGCGCTCGCTGGCACGCCCGTGCGCCTGTCGGGGCAGGACTCAGGGCGCGGCACGTTCAGCCAGCGCCACGCCATCATGTACGATACGCAGACCGGCGCGGCTTGGACTCCGCTCGCGGAACTGGCTAAGAGCAAATCGGGCCGGCCGTTTGTTGAAGTCTTCGACAGCTCGCTGTCGGAACAGGGCGTGCTCGGATTCGAGTACGGCTATTCGGTCGTCGCGCGCAATGCGCTTGTCATGTGGGAAGCGCAGTTCGGCGACTTCGGCAATGGCGCGCAGGTCATCATCGATCAGTTCATCGTGCCCGGCGTGGACAAGTGGCAACAGCCGTCGCGCCTCGTCATGTTGCTGCCGCACGGCTACGAAGGACAGGGGCCGGAGCATTCGAGCGCGCGGCTCGAACGCTACCTGCAACTCTGCGCCGAGAACAACATGCAGGTCTGCTACCCGAGCAGCCCTGCGCAATACTTCCACCTGCTACGCCGGCAGGTGCAGCAGGAGACCGCGCGCCCGCTCGTCGTCATGACGCCGAAGAGTCTCTTGCGTCTGCCCGCAGCCACGTCAACGGTTGAAGAGTTAACGCAGGGCGGCTTCCGGCCCGTGATTGATGATGCGGAGATCAAGGACGCGGGCGTCGTCGCGCGCATCGTCCTCTGTAGCGGTAAGGTCTATTACGATCTCAACACGGCGCGGCTGAAGACAGATGATCGGCGCGTCGCCATCGTGCGCGTCGAACAGTTCTACCCGTTCCCCGAATCGGCCCTGCGCGCAATCTGCGCGCGCTACCCGAATTCAACTCAACTCGTCTGGGCGCAGGAAGAACCAAAGAACATGGGCGGCTGGACGTTCATTGAGCCGCGTCTGACGGGGCTGCTGCCGAAGTGTGAGCGTCCCTACTACGTCGGGCGCGCGGCGTCTGCGAGTCCCGCCACCGGCTCATACACGATCCACGAACTCGAACAGCGCGCGCTGGTCAGCCACGCCCTGACGACGGACGCACCCTTCATCTCCAACGCGAGCACGGCGAAATTTGCGGGGCAGGCTGATTCGTGAAAGCTGATTCCAGTGAAGAAAGAAGACTTCGATGAGTTGCTAGGCAGTGTACGAGAGGCAGGCGCATACCTGCGTGGCGAGGCGCAACCGTCCAGAGTCTTCAAGGTCGACGTGCCGATAGCGCCTAACCCCAGTCAGCCTCAGTTCGCGATCTGTGTGCAGACCGACGATCCAGAGTTGCTAATCCCGCACAAGCTCTATCAAGTTACAGTTTTTCCGAGCGGCGACATCGGGGTGCAGGACGAAGCGGGGGAGGCAGCTATTTATCCGGCCGATCACTTTATCCTCATCGAACTGCCAAGCGAAGTTGAACACGCCTTACTGGAAGCGTAACTGCGCGCCCTTCCGCCTTCACTCCGGCTTCTTTGGCGGCTCTTCGACGGGGAAGTCGTCCTCTTCGATGATCTTCACTTCGGTGCCGAACTTCTGGTAGTTGCGGAAGCGAATCAGATTGCGCGCTTGGTAGAGTTGTTTGTGCGTCACCTTCTCGCGCGTGCCGGGAACATATTCGGTGAGTGTGCCGAGTTCCGTGAACACGATCTCGGACTGCACCGGTAGCAGATATTTCTTGTCGCTGATTTCGACCCAATCGTAATCGACGCTCCGATCCACACGCTGGATGGGGAAGCTCGGCTCGACTTCGGTGGTGGTGAATTCACCACGCAACACGCGCGCAGATTCGCGGTCGAGCCAGATGCGCCCGCGCAGGCCCGCCCCCGTCGTCTGATCTCCGTCCTCGCCGTGATAGGTGATGCGCTCGTGTGAGTTCTTCCGGCTGACCGTGAACTCGTAGATGAAGGTGGCGTGCCCGCGTAGCGTGTCCGTGCCGGCGAAACGAAACTGGGTCTGACTCTCGTCTTGAAAGAGCATCAACAGGCGCGAAGCGAATTCGCCGGTGGTGGTCGCGCCGCCCGCTTGCTCGTAGTCGTTGCGCTCCGGCCCGCCGCCCGTCGGCAGCCCGTTGACGGCGAGCAGTTTGTACTGCTCACCTGCGCTCTCGCGATAACTGACCGCTACGGTCAGGCGATCAAGCTCAGTCCAACTGTGCGTTGTGCCAAGGGCCTGTGCGCGCGTGATGAGTTGCTTGACGACGAAATCGGGCAAGCCGCCGGCGACGGCGAGCGCCGTCTTGCGCGCCTGCTCCAACAGTTGCGCGGCTTCGGCGGGCGGCGGCATGGCGGCCGTGCCCGCGGGGTTCGCGCGTCGCCGGTCGGCCTCTTCGAGCGTGCGGCGCAAGAGCGCGTCGTTCCCACTCTTTGTGGCCACGACGCCGCGCATGCCTTCGGTTAATTCAAACCCGATGCCGCGCCGTCTGATCTCTTCGATCACCGCGTCGCGCTGCTCCGGGTGCTTCGGCAGTTGATAGACGAGCCGCACCAACTCCTGACTCGTCAACGGCGTGGCCGGCTGCTGCTGAGCCAGCACGGGCAAATAAAACAGGCTGCCCGTTAGTAGCCCGCACGCAAGTAAGAAAGCAAACTTGTGCATAAACGAAACTCGAATTAGTCAATAACAGAATTGCCTGATCGCACCCGCTAAAATTTCGACACACGTCGTCAACTCGTCGATGGGCACGAACTCACCTGTGCGATGCGCGGTCGCTATCTGGCCGGGGCCGAGGACGACCGCCTGCGCGCCCAACTGCGTCAACTGCGGCGCTTCCGTGCCGAAGGCGACCGTGCCGGCCGCTTGGCCGGTCGCTGCCTCCAGATGTTTGACGAGCGGCGACGCGGCGCTCGTCTCCGACGCTTCGTCGAGTCTGATGACCTCGATGTGACAGTCGAAGTCTGCTTCCGTCGCGCGCAAATTTTCCACCTCGGCTTTGATGAGATCAAGTGCGTGCGTGGCTGCCTGCCCTGGCACGGGCCGCCACTCCAGCGTGAAGCGGCAACGACCGGGAATGATGTTCTTGGCCGTGCCGCCGTTTACAAGTCCGACGTTGATCGTCGTAAAGGGCGGATCAAAAGCCGCGTGTTGCTGCTCCTTCAGTCGGTCAGCGACCGCTTCGATCCGGTTGAGCAGACGCGCGGCGCGGAAGATGGCGTTCGCGCCGAGCGCCGGATATGCGCTGTGCCCTTCGCGCCCGCCCACCGTGATCTCGGCCAGACAGTAGCCCTTGCCTGCGCGCACGGGTTGCAGCGAGGTCGGCTCACCGACGATGCTGTAACGCGCGCCGAAAGCTTTCGCATCGGCGAGTCGTTTCGCGCCGAGACAGCCGATCTCTTCGTCGGCCGTGCAGACGAGCGCGAGCGGGCGTTTGATCTGTGCGAGATCGAACTGCGCCAGCGCCGTCAAGGCGGCGGCGAGAAAAGCCTTCGTGTCGCACGCACCGCGCCCGTAGAGCTTGCCGTCGCGCTCTGTGAGCGTGAGTGCTTCCGTCCAAGCGGGATCAAATGGGACGGTGTCGGTGTGCCCGACGAGTGCGAGTTCGATTAACTCATCATCCTTCGTCTCACGCGGCGCAACCGCAATCAGATTGAACTTTTTAACGCGCTGCTCATCCACATAAGGCAGCAAGCGCGCGCACAAGCCCAACGCTTCGGCGCGGGCCGCGAGCAACTTAATAATCTCTAGATTGGAGTTGGCCGAAATTGAATTGATACGGACGAGTTCGGCCAGAGTTTGTTTGACGTTCATGCCGCGTCGTCACCCTTGCCCGTTACGTTCTACCAGCCCCGTTACGATCTTGGACAGCAGCGATAGATCATTCTGTGTCTGCCTTTGTGCTTCGGCGATCTGCCCGACAATCGTCGCTAGGCCAGCAAGCTGTGCTTGCGTTTGCTCCAGACTGGCTTGCAACCGTTCCTGATGGGCTTCAAGCCGCTCCAAGTTGGCGGAAAAAACTTCTTGTCGCTGGATCATGAACTCGATGATGTTCTGCATCTCTTCGTTAGTCATCGTAATCTCCTGTGAGGCAAGTTAAGCTCGGCATCACGCCCACAGCCGGGTCTGCAAGGCTTTGAAGCGCTCAATAATCTCCTCTTGGGCGGCGTGCTGTCCACTCTGCACGATCAACTGCCCGCCGACTACGACCTCACTGACGGCCGCACGCGTGAGCGCGAAGACGACGGCCGGCAGCAGGTCTTGTGCCTGCGCGCCCGCGATCGATGGATCGTTTAAATCGACGGTGAAGAAGTCTGCGGTGCGCCCGACGGCAAGCGTGCCGCCCGGTGCGGCGATGCTGCGCGCGCCGTTGGTCGTGGCACAATCAAACAGGCGTGCGGCGAGACCGGCCAGTTGCGCGCCGTCAGTTTCAACACTTTCATCTGCACCTGCACGCATAGGATCAAGCACTGCACGTTCGAGTTTTTGCAGCCGTAGATGGTATTCAAGCTCGCGCGCGTCTTCGAGCAGATCGATCTGCGCGTGGCTATCTGTGCCGAGCGCGATGGGCACGCCGGCCGCGAAATATAGATCGGCAGGGATGATGCCATCACCGAGGTTGCGCTCGGTCGTCGGGCAGGCACAGATGCTAGCCCCAGTCTTTCTCAGATATTGCAGGTCTCCTGCTTTGAGCCGTGGCTCGAAGTGAATGGCGTGGACGGCCGTGAAGTGTGGCCCGAGCATGCCTTCACTGCCGAGCCACATCAGCGGCGAACAGCCAGTCTCCTGCAACCAAGCCGTGAGGTCTGCGGGTTGCTCGGCTATATGCATGTGGACGGGGAGACCGTGCTTGATGGCGAAGTTGCTCGCGTGGATGAGATAGTCCACTGGGACGGCGCGAATGCTGTGCGGCGCGACACCAACCCATGCCCGGCGTGTGTGTTCCAGTCCACCAATCTCTGCCCGCGTCAAATCGGCTATCAGCGCTTCGGTGTTGCGAAGGTATATTTCCGGCTCGGCTTCGATGAAGCGTGCTTGCTGCGGATTGGGCGGCGTCCCGACGCCGGAGCGCGCGTAAGCGACGCGCAACAGTGCGATGCGCAAGCCGACATCTTGCGCGGCGCGAACGACTTGATGCGCGAGCAGGTTGGGATCGGCGTAAGGCGTCCCGTCGGGCGCGTGGTGCAGGTAATGAAACTCGCCGACGGCGGTGATACCTGTGAGCGCCATTTCAAGGAAAGCCATACGCGCGGCGTCGTACATGTCCTCCGGCGTGAGCCGCGCGGCGGCCGCGTACATCTGCGCGCGCCACGTCCAGAACGAATCGCGCGCGGCGGCGCGATGCTCCGTGCGCCCGCGTATGACGCGCTGGAAGCTGTGCGAGTGCGCGTTGACAAGACCGGGCAACAGGGCGCGGCCGGGCAAGCGTATGATGCGCGCCGGCAATATTTGATCAGCGCGGGCGATGTGCTCAATGCGGCCCGCGCCGTCCACGACCAGCGCCAGCCCGCGCGCGAAGCGCCCGTCCGCGTAGAGCAGTTCCGGCAACCACGCCGTAAGCAGTTCTTCGTCTCGTTGCACAGTCTGTGCAGTTTAGCCCATTCAAGCTTTTCATTCATCGTTTCGCGCGGGCGCGGCATCTAATGAAAACTTATGCAATCATCATTAGCTAATCTACGCACTTACGCGGGCTACGCGCGCCGATTCGGGCGCAAGTTCGTGGCGGACAGGCTGGCGGAGCGGCACACGCCGCTCGCGCCCGCACCGCACAAGCCCGCACCGGCCAGTTGGTCGGATGACGAGTTGACCATCGCGTGGCTCGGTCATGCGACCGTGTTGATCAACTTCTACGGCACATGGCTCTTGACCGACCCGGCCTTGCGTCCGCGCATCGGCGTACAGGTCGGGCCGGCTTTGACCGTCGGCCCGCGCCGGCTTGTGCGACCGGCACTCACGGCGCGCGAGTTGCCCGCGCTCGACGCCGTGCTCGTCTCGCACGCGCACATGGATCACTGCGACCTCGGCACGTTGCGACAGTTGCCGCGCGCCACGCACGCCGTCGTCCAACGCGGCAACCGCGACCTAGTGCGCCGCTTCCAACGCAAGAGCGCGCTTGCGTGGGGCGACGCGGTTGAGATAGGTGACGCGCGCATTGAAGCCATCGAAGTCAATCACTGGGGCGCACGCAAATTAACCGACCGGCAACGTGGCTACGGCGGCTTCCTGATCGAGAAGCGCGGGCGCGCGCTCGTCTTCGGCGGCGACACGGCCTACACGCGCGCCTTCGCGCGGCTGCGGCCACGCGCGAACGTCGTGCTCGCAATGTTACCCATCGGTGCTTACGACCCGTACATCTTCGCGCACGCGAACCCCGAACAGGCTTGGACGATGGCGCGCGAGATGAATGCTACCTACATCATGCCGATGCATCATTCAACCTTCCGCCTGAGCCGCGAGCCGGTGGGCGAACCCATCAAACGTCTGTTGCTGGCGGCCGGGCGCGAGCGTTGGCGCGTCGCGCTCACGCAGACCGGGCAGACGTGGCGTATGCCTGAAGACTGACGGCGCGACGAATGAGTTCGATGAATAACAATGCGCCACAGGCGGCGTTGTTGCGGCGCATAGTAGACGCGGCCGCCGCTGACCGACGGATCGTCGGCGTCGTGGATTATGGCTCGACGAGCGAGGCGCGCGCGGACGAGTGGTCGGACATAGACCTCGCGCTCTTCATACGCGATGCGGACTACGCAGAGTTTGAGCGCGACTGGCAAAGTTGGGCCACGCAGTTTGGCCAGTTGTTGCTCGCATACATCGGCGGTATCGGTCACCCTTGGACGGTCTACGACACCGAGCCACTGCCGCTGCGCGTCGATTTCGCCTTTCATCGCGAGTCAGCCATCGAAGTCATGCTTACGTGGCCGAACGCGCCGGCGAGCGTCGCGGCGATGGTCAAGCACGACGCGACGGGCGGGCGCATCAGCGCGTGCGCGGCGAAGTTGGTCGGGCAAGCGCTTGGGCCGCCCGACCCGGCGCGCGCCTTCGAGCAAGTGGCGGGCGACGTGTGGTACTACCTGCTGCGCACCTACAGCAAGCTGCGGCGCAATCAACTGTGGGCTGCGCGCTTCGATCTCAACTTCATCATCATCGGCAACCTGTTGGCGCTCCTGCGCATGGAGGCCGGCGCGACCGCGCGCCTGCGCAGCACCTCGGCCGCCGTTGACATCGAACAAGCGCTCGCGCCGGAACGCTTAGCGCAGCTTAACGCGCTCATCCCCGGCGCTGACGAAGCGAGCCTGCGCCAATCGTTTGTGCGCGCGATTGAATTGACGCGGCAGGTGTGCGCGGCATTGGCGCAGGCGCACGGCTGGTCTTGGCCGGAACAACTCGCGGCCCGCATCGCGACATTGTTCGACGAGTTATGAGTCCGCGCTTGGTTAAGTTTGATGGGCAGTGAGTCTTCGCGCCCAAGCTTGATTACGAATCAGCCCGGCCGCGGCGTCATCGTCACTGGACGCGTGACTCGATGAGCGGCTTAACTTGCGCCGCGAACTCTTCCGGCAACATGATGCCTTGAATCAGCGCGTGCACATTGCCTTGCCGATCAATTATGACGGTCAACGGCAGCGTCTCGCCCGCATCGAAGAGCGCTTTCGTCGCGCGCGTGCCGACGAGCACCGGGTAGTTGAGTCTCAGTCGCCGCGCAAACCGACGCGTGGCCGCACGCTCAGTTGGCGGATAGGTGACGCCGAGCACTTGCAGCCCGCGCCGCCGGTAGCGCCGCTGCCAACGGATGAGAGCAGGCATCTCGGCGCGACACGGCGGACACCAAGTCGCCCAGAAGTTCACGAGCACGACCTTGCCTTTGTAACTGTCGAGCCGCACCGTGCGCCCCCGCAAGTCTTTGAGTGCCAGCGCAGGCGCGCGCTGCTCCTGCCCCAACGCAGTCAGTGGCCAAGCAAGTAGGGCGCTGATTAAGAGAATTCGTTTCATGCCGCCGCCCTCAGAAAAGATAGTGGAGCGCGACGAGGACGTTGCGCTCCGTGCGCAGCACTTGCGCCCCCGTGTGACGTATGACGGGGAGTTGGACGCTCCCTTCGACGACAAGCTGCGGCGTCGCCACGTACTGCAAGCCCGGCGCGAGATAGTATTCAGTTGATTTGCTGTCGGCCACCGTTCGCCCGTCAACCCGCCCCACGCCTCTGTGCACAAAAGTCGTCTCCAGACTGGCGAAGAGTTCGCGCACGGGGCGACGATACTTGAGCGGGAAGATGACCAACTCCGCGTCCGTGTTCACGCGCAACTCGTGCCCGGTGCGAAAGCCGGCGCGCTCTGTGCGCAGTGTGCCGGCGACGTTACCGCCAAAGACGAAGCGCTTGATCGCTTGCGAGTAAGCCAGATCGATAGCGGGCGCTAAGCCGCCGTTGATGGACGTAAGTTGTTGCCGGACGAAGGCCGGCGCATTCAGTTGCTGCCCGCTCGGCGCGGTCTTCTTACCTGTCGGTAATTCAAACCCGAAGCGCACCGCCGCTTGCCGGTCGCCGTAAGTTTTCACCTTGCGATAGAAGCGATACTTGCCCCACAGCGTGAGGTTGCCGAAGCCCGCGCCCGCACCGGATGTTACGCGGTCGTCGTAGGCTGTGCGCGCGAACGGCACGTCCGCCTCAAGCTGCAATGTACTCGTCGGCGTGTAGGTGACGCTCAAGTTTAAGACTTGCCGGTTGACTGTCAACGCGCCGAGGTGTTGCCGCACAAAACTGAGGCGCGGAATAACCGCGCCTCCTTTATAAACAGTCAAGCCCGGACTCGTCGTGCGGATCGGCGCGGCCGCCGCTGCGACTGCACTGTCGGTGGCACTAGCAGGTAAGGGCGCAGACGCAGGCTCATAACTTGCGCGCATGAAGCTGACCGCAGACAGTGCGCCGCCGCGCGTGGCGCTGACGGTTGCCGCTTTGTTCGTGCTTGCTGCTTGCTTCAACTCGCGCGGTGTGATGACCTCACGCGCCGTTGCACCCTTGCCCACAGTCTGCCAGTCGCCAACAAGTTGGACGCGCGTTGCTGGCGCGAAGCCGACCAGCAACTTATCGAGCGCCGCGCCTGCGAGCGCAAATCGTTGCCCCGACGACTCGACGACCAGCCACCAGCCCGCGCCGTCGTGCGCGAGCACGCCTGCGACGTTCAAGTCCGCCGTGTCGAGTGTGTACCCGGCCTGCTTCAACGCGGTTTGTAAGACGGCGAACGAGACCGGCTTGTCCGGCTTCGGCGTAAAAATACCGATGCCTTTAGTGATGTCTGTGATCTCGATCTCTTTCAATTTTGGTGCGAATGCCAGACGGCTCACGGCCTTCTGAATGTTGTACACTCAATTGCCGCACAGATAACCTGCGATGTGCATCTGCACGCGCCGCACCTCGGCCCGCGAACTGCTCGCGCTGCCGAACAGCAGCACCAGCCCGACGACGGCCAATAAAGTTTTTCTCTGCATCACTAGCGCTCCTTAAGCTAAAACCGACAGACGATGCCCGCACGCGCCGCGCTCTGCTAAACAGGGGCACAGGGGCGCGCGTTTTATGACAGCAAGCGTGGTCTACAGTGCAAGTAGACACACTACGGCCCGGCTGTCGCTAGATCAGGAGTGCGAGATGTCTTATGTAGGCAGGTGGAGCATGCGAGAGCCGACTTGGCGTCAGGCTATGCGGTAGCGACATTAAAGCTTGTGTCACCGCCGCCGTTGGCATGAGTCCCTGATGCGGTGTGACGGCGACGAACTGCGGCAAGCTCTGTGTAGCGGTCGGCCCTTCGGTGCCGGGCAGCGTGCAGTTGAGCGCACAGCACAGGCGCGCGGCTGAGATTTGCGGCGTGCGCGCCTGTTGCCGGGCAACGGCGCAGCAGTCGGCCATGCCGGGCAGATGACACTTCTGCTCAGCGTGCAGCGGCATGCCGGCCAGCACACTGATGCTTAGCACAACTAATAGGACAACTGCTTTGCTACGCCTCGCCATCTCTGTTAAAGCACTATATTGACGCGTTCAGTTGCCTGTCAAGGCAATCATGTTGTGTCTGCGCTCGCGCTGCGCTTCACAAGATGCGCCTGCACAAGATAAGCTGTGCGCCCTAGACCAAGCGAGCGAGCCGGGGCTTAAGTCTACACATCTTCCCGCGCAAAGGATTCATGCTATGGCTAATGATCACAAGTGGGTCTACCTCTTTGCTGACGGCAGCGGCGACGCGAAAAATTTACTGGGCGGCAAGGGCGCTGGTCTCTGCGAGATGACGCGCGCGGGCTTGCCCGTCCCGCCCGGTTTCATCGTCACGACCGAAGCGTGCAACGCCTTCTATCAAAACAACAAAAATTTTCCCGACGGCATGTGGGAGCAGGTCACGGCGGGCCTCAGCAAACTGGAAGAGCAGACCGGCAAAGGCTTTGGCGATCCCGCGAACCCGCTGCTCGTCTCCGTCCGTTCGGGCGCGCCCTTCTCGATGCCGGGCATGATGGACACGGTGCTGAATCTCGGCTTGAACGAACAGACCGTGCAAGGTTTGGCCACGCAGACCGGCGACCTGCGGTTTGCGCTCGACGCCTATCGTCGCTTTGCCTCGCTCTTCGGCGAGATCGTGATGGGCGTGGCGCATGAAAAATTCGAGCGCGTGATGGAGCGTTACAAGGCGCAGACCGAAGGCGGGCGCGACACAGACCTTTCGCCCGACCAACTGCGCGACGTGATCGCCGCCGAGAAGCAGATCATTCTCGCCGAGCAGCGCGGCACGTCCATCCCCGAAGACCCTTACGAACAACTGCGCGTCGCCGTCGCCGCCGTCTTCAACTCGTGGATGGGCCGCCGCGCCATCGATTATCGGCGCGTCAATCGCATCGCCGACGATCTCGGCACGGCGGTCAACGTGCAGGCCATGGTCTTCGGCAACATGGGCGCAACTTCGGGGACGGGCGTCGCCTTCACGCGCAACCCTTCGACCGGCGAGAAGGTGCTCTACGGCGAGTATCTCTTGAACGCGCAGGGCGAAGACGTGGTCGCCGGCATACGGACGCCGCAACCGATCAGCCAATTGCAAGCGGAGTTACCGGAAGTCTACGAACAGTTCAATCAGATCACGCAGCGGCTTGAGCAGCACTACCACGACATGCAGGACGTGGAGTTCACCATCGAGCGCGGGCGGCTCTGGATGTTGCAGACGCGCACGGGCAAACGCACCGGCGCGGCGGCAGTCAAAGTCGCGGTGGACATGCTGCACGAGGGCTTGATCGATAAAGCCACGGCCTTGCAGCGCGTCACGCCCGACCAACTTGATCAACTGCTCCACCCGACGGTCGATCCGAACGCAGATGTGGTTGTGCTGGCGACGGGTTTGCCCGCCAGCCCCGGCGCGGCGCAAGGGCAAGTCGTCTTCAACCCCGACGAAGCGGAAGAACTCGCGCAAGCCGGCGCGAAGGTCATACTCATGCGGCAGGAGACCAGCCCCGACGACTTTCACGGCATGGTCGCCGCGCAGGCCATCGTGACCGCACGCGGGGGGATGACCTGTGTGGCCGGCGAAACGAGAATTTTGACTGAGCGCGGACTCTTGACCGCAGAACAGGTGTTTAAGCTCATCGAGCAGGGCACGCAACTGCGCATACTCTCTTTCGACAGTCGCAGGTTGCAGCCTGTCTGGCGGCCGATCATTGCCGCCGGGCGCAAACCCTCAGAGGTGATCGCTGTCGCCGTGTCGCAGACCGGCCGCGCTGACAAAAATGTGTTGCGCCTGACTGCCGATCATAAGATGTATGTCATACAGAATCGCAAGCTGGCTAAGAAACGGCTGGCCGCGGTGCTCGCCGATGATGATTTCCTATTGGTCGTTGATCGCATCCCGGCGCTGGGTGAATCGGCCACATCGCCCGATCTGGCTTACGTGACGGGCGCGCTGCTGGCAGACGGTTACATCCGTCTGACCCGGACAAAGGGCGCGGTGACGTTCATCCAAAAACCGACGGCGGAAAAAGCCGCGTTCGTTTCTTCGGTCGAGCAGACGTTTGCGAGCAGTTTCGGTACGCCGTTCAGCTACGTGCGCGGGCGCGAGACGGTGAGCCATCTGCGCGGGCGTGAAATTCGCGGCAGCGTTGAGGATCACATCTGCTTCCGCCGCGCACCGGCCGCGCGGCTGGCCGAGATTAGGGACAATATCGGCAGTTGGGTTTTATCGTTAGACGAAACCTGCCTGCTAAAGTTCCTCGCCGGCTACGCCGACGGCGACGGTTGTTATTCGACTGAGTCGAGCGCCGTCCGGCTGCAAATCGTAGTGGCTCGGCAAAAGCGGGCTTTGCTGGAAGGCTTAACTCTAGCCTGTCTGCGGCTCGGCATTGTCCCGCAGATTACAAACAACCGCGATAGTTTCCTGCTGCAAATCACCGAGCGCGTGGCTGACATACTGAAACACGCCCGCCGGCTCAATGCGGAGATACCGACTCGTCTCTACGAGTCGAAATGCCTGTCCGTCAAGGCTCTGTTCGCCGACGTCGTGGAGCGTGTCAACTACATGGGTCACATCCGCGAAGGCATCAAGCGCAACCTCATGTTCGGCGGTGAGAAGATTCGCCGCGACGTGTTGGCTTTGTGCGAGGAAGAAATCCACCACGAAGTCGCAGCATTACTCGATGCTCCGTTACGTTCTTATCGCGGCCGGCAGGTGGGGGCGGCGGAAGAAGCTCTTGTGTACAACTTCGAGGTCGGTGCCGAAGCCGAACTGGATAAAAATTACGTTGCCTTCTCCAGCCGACTGACGCCGGTTTTGATCTCCAACTCGCACGCCGCTGTAGTCGCGCGCGGCATGGGCAAGTCGTGCGTGTGCGGCGCGTCGATGCTGAACATCGATTACGGGCAGCAGCAATGCAATGTCAACGGGCGGGTCGTGACGAAGGGCGAGTGGATCACTGTGGACGGCTCGACGGGGCGCGTCTTTCTCGGGCAAGTGCCGACCGTGCAGCCCGTGCTTGGCGCGGACTTCCGCGAGTTGATGACGTGGGCGGACGAGTTTCGCCGGCTGCGTGTGCGGGCCAATGCGGACACGCCGCACGACGCGAAGGTGGCGCGCGATTTCGGCGCAGAAGGGATCGGGCTGTGTCGCACCGAGCACATGTTCTTTGGCGATGAGCGTCTGGCCGCGATGCGCGAGATGATCTTGTCGGAGGGTGTCGGCGCGCGCGAGAAGGCGTTGGAGAAGTTGCTGCCTTTGCAGCGCAAAGATTTCGTCGGCATCTTTCAGGCGATGGCGGGCTTGCCCGTCACCATTCGCTTGCTCGATCCGCCGCTGCACGAATTTTTGCCGAACCTGGAAGAGTTGTTGGGCGAGTTGTCCGAGTTGAAGATGTCGCTGCAACGCGCCGAGAAGATCAGCGACATGGATCGCCTGCTCGATCAGATCGCGGACAAGCGCCGTTTGCTCAATCAGGTGCAGCGCATACACGAGTTGAACCCGATGCTCGGTCATCGCGGCTGCCGCCTCGGCATCATCTACCCGGAAGTGACGCGCATGCAGACGCGCGCCATCTTCGAGGCCGCGTGTCAGGTGCAGGGCGAGGGCATGCAGGTGCAGCCGGAGATTATGGTGCCGTTAGTCTCGACCGCCGAAGAGTTGCGCCGGCAGTCAGAGTTGATCCACGAGGTCGCGCAGCAGGTCTTGGGCGAGCACGGGATGGCGCTGCCTTACACGGTCGGCACGATGATCGAGTTGCCGCGCGCCGCGTTGACCGCCGACAAGATCGCCGCGCACGCGGACTTCTTCTCGTTCGGCACAAACGATCTGACGCAGACCACGTTTGGCCTGTCGCGCGACGATTCGGGGCGCTTCCTCTCGAAGTATGTCGAAGACAAAATCATGCCGGACGATCCCTTTCAAGTGCTTGACCGCGAAGGCGTGGGCGAGCTTGTCCGCACGGGCACGGAGCGCGGTCGACAGGCGAAGCCCGGACTCAAGGTCGGCATCTGCGGCGAGCACGGCGGCGAGCCACACTCCATCGCCTTCTGCAACGAGATCGGACTTGATTATGTGAGTTGTTCGCCCTTCCGCGTGCCGGTCGCGCGGCTAGCGGCGGCGCAAGCATCGCTTGAGGCCAATAACACAGCCGAGACTGACAAGTGAAAAAATGACTGTTCCAGATACCGAGCGGAGGTGAGGGCTTCAAGACCGAAGCCCTCACTATTTATTTAGAATCTAATTGACCAAGGTAATTGTTGAATCATTTCCTATTATTAACTATGGAGTTATATAGTTTGCTATAGCGCGCCTAATCTATTCCTGTTAAGATGAGATAAATTATGTTATTGAGGTAGCGTCGCATGTCTTCAGTAACAATTGATCAAATTACCTTTCCTGTAAATCCTCTTGATAAGGCTATCCTTAATCAAGAAATCCAACGCCGCACCGTTAAAGGTATCTTAGAAAGCTATAATAGTAACTACGATGTATTAGCTGAATTAGTACAAAACTCGGTTGACGCTATCGAAGATGCATATCTCTGCAACCTTCCTGAGCCTTATCTGATACAAGTCCGTGTCAATCTCCAAGATAACTGGATTAGTATATTAGACACAGGGGTTGGTATGACTTCGGCTCAGGCTGTAGAAGCTTTCGCACCCAGCGCATCCTTCAAAGCTGACAACCAGATAAATCAAAAGCGTGGAAAATATACCTATCGTGGTTATAAAGGTGTTGGACTTACCTTTCTAGCCTATGGCACAGATGACATCCTTTTACATACAAAGAAACAAGATGGAGATTTAACAAAGGGCCGAATGCAATATGCTTTATCATGGGCGAACGGCGAACGAAGTGAACCTGCGCTTATTGTCGAAGATGAGAGTCAAAGTCCTCTCGACTCTTATGAGCGAGGAACTTACATAAAAGTCCAGCTATCCCCTAAGACCCGACCTAAAAAGTTATCATTACTATCTGCTCACCCGGAGACATGGGGCGTTATTCTGCGAACCAGAACTGCAATTGGTCAGATCACGCTATCGCAAGAACCCTTACTTGATATAGAGGTTTCTTTGACTGTTACAGATAGTGGAGGGGAACTTCATAAGTTCACAATTGATTCTACATTCTTGTTACCACATCTTGTACAGCGTCAACCTGATTTTCGCTTCTTGAATGTGCCAGCATATTACGCAAAGCACAGCGAGACTACAGATATTCCTGTCGAATCCCTTAGGCAAGATGGGGTTTTTCTCGTCTGGGACAAAGACAGAATTTATTCTGAGCTAACTAAGGAGCAAAAAAGCGACTTCGCCAATGAGTTAGAGAAATACAATCCTGTCCTATATGCCTTCTTTCCCTATAGTTCAATTCTTTGGACACAAATTAATCAAGAATTAGCCGGAGGCGTGAGTCGCCGATTTCTCTCACCCGGTTTGATAATTGGCGTGAATCGGCAAAGGTTAGCGGATGTGTTTGATATTGAACCTACTCGTTATACTAACCTTGCTCCGAGTTTATTTACATTAGTACATTTTGATAATGCTAAACCAGACCAAGGTCGTAAGACAGTTCAAGAGGAAGTGATTGATCTTGCTAAGCGTGCGGCTGATCGGGCGTTACAATATATAGCGAAGCAAAGGCTATTTCTAAAGCCTGCAGGAGATGCTCCGACACCTGGGCAGCGAGAAGTTGAAAAGAATCACCAAGATTGGCTATTCAATGTCCAACTTCACGCTCGCAGCAAACCGCTCAATATTCCGCCACTTACATATCAGAGTGAACCGCTTTCAGAGCAGGATGTTATAGGCCTGTTCCATCAGTTATCAGCTAAAGGGGTTTTCCCGGGGCTTCAGGTGTTCGCCACCAGCCAGAGTGAGACGTATGACTCATTGATCAAGTACGATTGTCCCAAAAACACGACTGGTTTGCAGTACCGTGCTTCTGATGATAATCCACTAGGAGTAACGCCCTATATTTTAGGTGATAAAGAGGCATTCGACACACGATATTTGACCTTGGAATTTAAAAATAATTTAGACGCATTAGTAAATGAGTTAGGTGGAAGACCGGACGCAGATACGCGGAAAGATTTTAGTCATATAGATATTTGCGTATGTTGGGGAGTTATTAATATCCATTCATTTCGTGGTTACACCATTGAGGAAATTACTAAGCACAATCTAGAGGAACGTAAATACCCAGGAGTGACACATCTTCTTCGTCGTGATGGCGATGCACATATTATTCAAATCATAATGCTCCAACGAGTAGTAGAAATGATAAGCACGGGGCGTATCTCTATTGCTTAATCTTTACCTGAGAGGGCATCATAAAAAGAGCGGCCGGACTTCGCATGCGAAGTCCGGCCGCTTTCCACTTATTACTACCCTTACTGCTTGTTGTAGACCAGCGTGGAACTCTGCGTGCCGCGCGGCGACTCGCTGGTGCGCTGGATGGTGAGCGTCTTGCCGTCGCTCGACAAGTCCCAGACTTCCGTGTTCGTCGTCGTCACCGAGTTGCCCTGAAAGTCGAACGTACGCTTGGTCGTCAACTTCAGAGTCTTCCCGCCGTTCTGCCATTCAGCTTTGGCCGTGGCCGTGCCGCGCCCGCCCGCGTCCAGCGTCGCCTCCGACCCGTCGAGCTTATAAGCGACGTTCTGCGGCCCCATCATGCCGCCGCCTCTGCGTCCGCCGCCACCACCGCCGGGGCCACCACCGGGGGCGGCGGCTTCCGCGTTTTCGTTACGCTCAACCTTGGTGTCGGTCGTAAGCTGCTGCGCGTCCTGTGTGACCGTCAGCGTGAGCGTCTTGATGTTCTCCATCTGGGGCGGCAAGTCTTTGCTCTTCGCCTTATCGAGCGCCCACGTGCCGGCAAAATTGGTCGGCGCGGGGGCTGCGCTCACCGCCCAGAATCCAACCAGCAGCACGCCGGTCATAGCGCCAACTAAAAGTCTTCTCATCATCTTCTTTAGGCTCCTTCAAGCTTGGAAATTGTTGGCAGACGGATTACTACCGCACCCTGCCCTCGTATGTCTAAAAGTTACGGGGAAATTACTGCCTCGCATCGGGTCCGAAGCGCCCACCATCTGCCGCTGCTGAGGAGTCCGACCAAGCCCTGCTTCACCGGATGGGCAATCACGCAAAGCAGCGCCAAACAGCGGTCATGCCCCTTAAGACGAACGGCTGCACTGGCTGGTTACATTTTTATTGAAATGAGGAGCGAAGGCGGCAGTTTTAATTTGTATGGAAAACTTTATACCGGTTGAGGGAGTTGAACCCACACGCCCTTGGCGAACTAGAGTGCCATTTATGCCGGAGGGGGGAGTCGAACCCCCATGCCCTTGCGGACGGCAGATTTTGAGTCTGCTATGTATACCAATTTCATCACTCCGGCGTGTGTGCTGGAGCATGATAGAGGCAGGCGCGCGGGGTCGTCAACCGTGCGCCTTTATTGTGTGTTGTTCTTGGCGGTGGGTTCGCGTTGGGCGGCCGCCGCGATGTAGCCGCGCCGCCCGCGCAGGATGAGACCGCTGCGGCGCGGGAGCACGCTCAGGCGGCGATACTCGTAAGGGTCGCTGTGCACGAGCGGGCGCTTCGGGCTATAGGTGACGACGTACTCGGTGCCGATCTCGCGCGCTACTTCCGTCCCTTCGGCGACGAAGTCTTCCTCCGTGTCGGGCAGCCAGATGCGCCCGCCGGTGTCGGCGGCCAGTGTCTTCAGACGTTGTTCGCTGCGTTGCATAGCGCGCTCGTAGGCTTTGTGAATCTTCGTCATCTTGGGGTCGAAGCTGATGCCGCCGCCGGTCGGGGGGCCCGTGCCCGTGCCGCGATTCATCGTGGGCGGCTGGGTCGGGTTGATGCCGACGGTCGGGATGCCGGACGATGCGACGCTGCCGACCGGCGGCAGTTGGCTCGCGGTCTTCGCGCGCTCCTTGCTCGTCTTCTGCCCCACTGCGGTGTAGCTAATGACGTGCACAGTGATCTGCGCCGCGTTCAACTGCTTCATAGCCTCAGCGAAACCGTTGCGCCCGCCCATCGTGATCGCGTCGCTCGCGGAGAGTATGCGGAGCAGTTCGTCTTTACTATCAGCCCCGCCGGGTGTGTCCACGCCGTCGGTGACAAGCACGATGTGCCGGTTGCCCATCGGCTGATCGGCGAACAGACGCGCGGCCGCTTGCAAGGCTTCGGCTGGGCGCGCGCCGTTGCCCGTGTGCAGTTTGGTCTGCAAGGCGTGGTGCGCGATGTCGAGGCTGGTTGTCCAAGGCTCAAGCAGTTCGATCTTGCGGTCGAACTGCATGACGGCGACCGCGTCGCCCGGCCGCAAGCCCGCGACGAGGCTGAGCGCGGCCTTGCGCGTGTTGCTCGTGCGCTGCGCCGGGTTCAACTCGCCGCCCGTGCCGAGCACGAGCATGACGCTCGCCGGGATGCGTTTGATGCTGCGCACCTGCTGCGGCACGTTGTCTTCGAGCACCACGATGTCGTCGCGCTCAAGCGTCGGATCAAAGCGCCCGTACTGATCGCGCGCGAACAGAGGGATGCGCACCTCTTCCGTATAGACCCTGATCTGATCCGGATCGGGCGTCGGGGTAGGGCGCGCGCGCCCCGATTGCGCGCGCAGCGGCGCGCAGGCGAGCAACAGGACGAGGGCACTGAAGACGATTAGACGTGGGCATGAAAACATAGCCGAGACTCCCGAAACAACCGGCATTGGTAAAACGATACTACTCTGATGCCCTGAGCACGTGCCGCGCGTTGCCCGCGCGAAAGATTAACCACCAGAGAAACGCAGAAGTCAGAACGATGAACGATGAACTGTTTTTCATTCACCATTCCGCGTTCCGCGTTCATCGTTTCTTCCTTGTCTTGATGGCTTTCTTCATTGGCCCTGCGCTTTGCGCGCCTGCGCCTGCACGGCGGTGATGGCGACCGCGTCCACGATGTCCTCGGCCTTACAGCCGCGCGAGAGATCGTTGCAGGGCTTATCTAAACCTTGCAGGATGGGGCCGATGGCGGTCGCACCCGCCAACCGCTCGGTCAGCTTGTAAGCGATGTTGCCCGCTTGCAGGTCTGGGAAGATGAGCACGTTGGCCCGGCCCCCGACGGGCGAGCCGGGCGCTTTCGAGTCCGCGACCTTGGGCACAAGGGCCGCATCAGCTTGCAACTCGCCGTCCACGATCAACTCCGGCGCGCGCGCGCGCACCGTGCGCGTGGCCTCGACCACTTTATCAATCAGCTTATGCTCGGCGCTCCCCTTCGTTGAGAACGAGAGCAGAGCCACGCGCGGTTCGACATCAAGCAGCGCGCGGCAAGAGTCGGCCGAGGCGAGAGCGATCTCGGCCAATTCGACCGACGAAGGATCTATGACCACACCGCAGTCTGCGTAGATCATTGCGCCGTCTGCGCCGAACTGTGGGTCGGGTGCGACCATGAGAAAGAAACTGGAGACGAGCTTGAAACCGGGGCGCACGCCGACGCATTGG
This sequence comes from Pyrinomonadaceae bacterium, assembly GCA_045807745.1. GTDB lineage: Bacteria > Acidobacteriota > Blastocatellia > Pyrinomonadales > Pyrinomonadaceae > QHXQ01. The sequence continues at coordinate 220,266 of JBJMGT010000018.1, read as the reverse complement.
AGCGCGGCGCGGACGGTGTGCGCCGTCGTGTTGGTCGCGCCCGCGACCGAGCCGTCCGCGCGGTTCATCCGCACCAGCAGGTTGCCATAGTAGAGCGGGTCTGCGATGGCGAAGCGCGCCTCGTCCGGCATCAAGCCCTTCGCGCGGCGCAACTCGTGATAGAGCGCCGCCACCTTGTCGAAATCGGCCGCGCGCCGATGGTCGATCACTTCGACGCTGCCTAAATCCGCGCCCGTCGCGCGCGCCAGCGCGCGAATCTTCTCTTCGTCGCCGAGCAATGTAATGCGCGCCAACTTTTCGCGCGCGCAAATCCCGGCCGCCGCCACCGTGCGCGGGTCTTCACCTTCAGGCAACACGATGCGCTGCGGGTCGGCCGCCGCCCGTCGCCGTATCTGTTCAAGAATGGACATGGAAGACAGTTTTCAGTTTTGAGTTTTCAGTTTTCAGCCGTCAAGCAATGGCAATAGTTTGAGCGCGAGCATAGTATAGTGCAAGCAGAGTTTAGGCGATAACAGTGAAGCGCAGGCGCTGAAAACTGAAAACTCAAAACTGTCTTACAGACACAAGGAGGCACAGTTATGGAGAGTCGGTTCAAGGTGTTCGGGCATGGGGCGCATCCGATCTTGATCGTCTTCCCGTTGGGCTTGCTGGCCACTTCGGTCATTTTCGACGTGCTCTGCGCGGCGACACATAACGCGCAGTTTCCGGTCGCCTCGTACTGGATGATCGCGGCGGGCGTCATCGGCGGTCTCGTCGCCGCCGTGCCGGGCTTTGTGGACTGGCTGGCCATCCCGAAGGACACGCGCGCCAAACGTATAGGGCTTTATCACGCCATCGGCAACGACATCGTGCTCGTCCTGTTCGCCGTCAGTTGGTGGCTGCGGCGCGGCACGCCCAATCATGAGCCGGACACGCTCGCCTTCGCACTCTCAGTCATCGCTGTGTTGCTCGCGCTCTTGACAGGCTGGCTCGGCGGCGAGCTGGTCGAGCGGCTCGGCATGAGCGTCCACGACGGCGCGCATCTGGACGCGCCCAGCTCGCTCTCGGGTCGCCCCGCACGCGAAAAAGAGTGAGTGGGCGCGGGACGGCCAGAACGCGCTTTTACATTCGGGCGGATTGACTGGCCCGGCACAATTAGTTATAGAAGGGGTCTGTTCTCTCAAGCGCTCGTCCTACAAGACTGCCGCTAAGCACGAAAGGCCGCCGCGCCGGCCGGAAGGAAAATGTTCATGACGAAATACATTTTAATGGGTGCGTTGCTCGTCAGCAGTGCGTTGACGTTGCTGGTCGTAAACGCCGCCCCGACTGCGGACGCCCCGGCGGTCGGCGCGGCCGCCCCAACTTTCAATCTTACGAGCAACGAGGGCAAGCAGACGAGCCTGAATGATTATCAGGGCAAGTGGGTCGTGCTCTACTTCTACCCGAAAGATTTCACTTCGGGCTGCACGCTGGAAGCGCACAATTTCCAGCGCGACCTGACGAAGTATGAACAGGCCCACGCGGTCATCCTCGGCGTGAGTGTGGATAGTGCCGAATCGCACAAGAGCTTTTGCGCCAAGGAAGGGCTGAACTTCCGTCTGCTCTCCGACCCGGACGCTAAGGTTTCGACCGAGTACGGCTCAATCATGGAGTACAACGGGGCGAAGTATTCGGCGCGCAACACCTTTATCATCGACCCCACCGGCAAGATCGCCAAGGTCTTCATCAAGGTCAACCCAAGCGTGCATAGCGAGGAAGTGTTGAGCGCCCTGGCTGAACTGCAAAAGCACTAACCGCATGGCTAGCGAGAGCCTCATAGCGCGGGCGCGCGTGAGAGGAGCGGTCGGATGAATGGATTGCAAATGTTGGCGGAACCACGGGCCGGCCTGCTTGACCGTGTCCGCGGGCGTAAGCCCAAAGAGCACGCCTCCATCGCGCTCAATAACTATGTCGCCACCACCGTGCTCGCCAACATCACCGGGCATGATGTCAGCCGCATCCTGACTGAGCACAAGTGCCAGCGCGAGGATATTAAACCGACGCTCGTCGTGATCTACACACAGGTGCTCAGCCATTGTGCCAAAGACGCACATCTCTCGGCGCAGGAGCAGTCGGAACTCGCGCATCTGCGCACCGTCTTCGGGCTGACGGCGGCCGAGACGGACGCGCTGGACAGGGAAGTGCTGTTGGGCGTCTATCAGACGGCGGTGCACGACTTCTTCGCCGACGGGCACTTCACCTTCCGCGAGCGCGAGCAGTTGGAGCAGCTGGCGCACAACTTCGAGCAGACGGAAGCGGACACCGACGCTTTAATCTTAGATGAAGCCTACCGCACATTTGAGCAGAGCCTGAAGCGGCCGACCCGTGCGCCCGCAGCCGATCTGCCGGATTCAACCAACAAATAAAACCCGCCCCATTCCGCCGCCGCCTTAGCCCGTGCTATGTTCACGCGCTGGGGGAGATGAGCATGCGCCGGAAAGCGGTCGAGACCCTTTACGACAAAATCAGCGGCAAGTATTACGACAATAGGTCGCTGGCCATTAGCGATTACACAGAGCTACCGGCGGTCGTCGCGCTCGCGGGCGACGTGCGCGGACAGCGTGTGTTAGATGCCGGCTGCGGGCCGGGCCGGCATGCGCGGAAACTCTTAGCCAAAGGCGCACAAGTGACCGGCATAGACATCAGCGAGGAGATGGTGCGGCTTGCTAGCGCACACTGCGCGCCGCAAGGCCGCTTCTTCCAAGCGGACTTCGCGCAGGTCGAATTCGCGCCGGCCTCCTTTGATCTCATCATCGCCAGCTTGACCCTGATGTATGCCAGAGATGTGCAGCCGGTCATCAAAAATTTCAGCACGTGGCTGCGGCCCGAGGGGCGTCTGATCTTTTCGCTCTATCATCCGATCAGATTCTTTCAGAAGATCGCCGATCTCGATTTCGCCCGGAGTCGTAAGGTCTGGCTACATCTACAAGGCTGCGATGTCACGGTCTTCAACTATTATCATCCGCTACCTAAATATTTTGCGGCGCTCAACGCGCATGGCTTCGTAGTGACGAGACTCGTCGAGCCGGTGCTCAGCCGGCGCTACAAGGGCTGGCCCGAAGACAACTATCGCGTGCCACGTTCCATGATCATCGAAGCGCAGAAGCAGTAAGGTATGCTTGCTGCATCGCGCCGCTTGCTAAAATCGTTGACAGTCGTCGCGCGCTATACATAAGATGTGCCACCTCGCCGGTTTTCTTTCACGCGTAGTTAACAGCTCAAACGGTCATCAGTCCATCGAGGAGAAGATTATGCGTAGCAGCTTGCTTCATCGCGTTGCGGCTTTGCTCAAAGGGTGTGGTCTCTTGTTGCTCGGCACGCTCGTGCTCGCGGGCACGGCGCGTGCGCAGACGCAGATTACGGCCGGCACGATTCAAGGTACGTTGACGGATCAGGCGGGCGCGGTCGTGCCGGGCGCGACGGTCGAGATCAAAAATCTGGAAACCAATCAGGTGCGGACTTTGACGACCGATGAAGACGGCCGCTTTGTGGCCTTGCAGTTGTCGCCCGGTCACTACACCGTGACCATCACTAAGTCGGGCTTCGCGACGCTCGTGCAGGATAATTTTCCGCTCACAGTCGGCGAGACCGTGCCGCTTAATCTGAGCATGAAAGTGTCGCAGGTGGTTGAGAGCATCACCATCAACGCCGTGCCGACGATTGACACGCTCAAGACCGAATCGAGCACGACCTTGAATGATCGTGCGGTCAGCAACCTGCCTGTGCTCGGACGCAAGTTCGAAGACTTGTTAACACTCACGCCCGGCGTCAGCATCACGCAGGGGCCGGACGGCGACGAGATCAACTTCGCGGGCCAACGCGGCGTCTTCAACAACGTCAGCCTCGACGGCGGCGACTACAACAACGGCTTCTTCGGCGAACAGGCGGGCGGGCAGCGCGCCGCCATCGACATCACGCTCGAAGCCGTGCAGGAGTTTCAAGTGGTGGCGACGGGTGCGAGCGCGGAGTTTGGGCGCACGGCCGGCGGCGTCGTCAACGTCATCACGAAGAGCGGCACGAACGAGTTGCACGGGAGCGCCTTCTACTTTCAACGCCTGCGCGCGCTGGCGGCGCACACTTCAGATAATCAACCGCTGACCGGTTTTCATCGCGAACAGTTCGGCGGTACGCTTGGTGGGCCGATCAGAAAAGACCGCGTCTTCTTCTTTGGCGCGTTCGAGCAGATTCGCGAGAACCTGACGCGCCCGAACCTGAGCGTGCCCATCGGCACACCCTGTCCTGTCTCCGCGCCGACGATTCTTGCCAACGAGGCGTTGATCAACAGCAGCACAGATTGTCAACGTCTCGCCTTGATCGGTTTTTTCAAAGCCTCGCGCAATCAGGACGAAGGCTTGCCGGTCAAGCGCCCAATTCGCAATTCGGCCGCGCTCGGTAAACTCGACTGGACGCTCACGCCGGCCAACAAGCTCGCCGTCTCTTACAACTTCGACTACTCAAAGAACACCAATCAGACCTTCGACGTGGCCACCTACGGCAACTCGGCTAACGGCATCGAAGGGCCTTCAAAGATTCACGCGCTCAACGTCAACCTCTTCAGCACGCTCACGCCGAACAAAGTAAATGAGCTGCACTTCACTTACGGCCGCGAGGTGCGCCCGCGCGCGGCCGTTCAGTCCAACGTGCCGGCCGACACGGCGATGGGTTTTGCCACGACCTTCCGTTTCGGCAATCCGTTCTTCCTGCAACCCACTGTCGATGAGTTGATCTGGCGCACGCAAGTGAAAGACAACGTATCCATCGTCTCGGGCCGGCATACGTTCAAGGTCGGCGGCGAGTGGCTGCACACCTTGAACGATCAAGTCTTTCGCGGCTTCTTCACCGGCCGTTATATCTTCGACAGCGTCGCGGGCTTCCTGCGTTACGCTGCGCCCAGCGCGCCCGGCGGGTTCGGCCCGACCGTGGCCGAGTGCATCGCCGCCAGCGGCGCGGTGACGTGGGTCACGCGCCCCACGCAAACTTGTCCCGTCGGCACGAATGTTGCCGGGCCGCTCCTGTTGTACTTACAGGACGGCACGCCCACCGGCATCAGTGGCGTCCCGCCGCCCGGCAAGTCCACGATCACGAATCAAGACTACGCGCTCTTCGCGCAGGACAAGTGGCAACTGCGCCCCAACTTCACTCTGAACTACGGGCTGCGTTGGGAAGCGCAAATCTTCCCTGAACCAATCATTCCGCCGGCAAAGACGGCCTACGGCGCGCTGCTCAATGATCCGCGTTTCCCGTCCGACGGCACGCTGCACAGTCCGAAGAAAGAGTTCCAACCGCGCGTAGGTTTTGCATGGGACATCTCGAACAAGGGCAAGTCCGTGCTGCGTGCCAGCTACGGCATCTTCTACGGGCGGCAGAACATGCTGTCGCAGGTCGGCTCGATCACCACGAACGGCGCACAGCAGTTCGGCGTCACCTGCGCTTCGACGTTTGCGTTCACCTGCTTCGGCGCGTCCACGCAACCGCCGACTTGGCCGAACACTATTCCTTCGACGCCAACCGGCGCGATCCCCTTCGGCGCGTCCGTGCGCGTCTTTAGCCGCGACTACGCCAACCCGCGCATCTACACGACGAACGCGCAGTTCGAGCAGGAGGTCGCCAATAACCTCTCGCTCTATTTCGACTACACGCACGCGCAGGGCGTCCACCTGACGCGCTTTCTGAACTACGCGCGCAAAGGTCTCTTCCCGCAACTCGGCGACATCTTTGTCACGAGCGCCGTCGGCAAGTCGCTCTACAACGGCTTTACCGCCGGCATGCGCCGCCGCTTCAGCCGGCATTATCAATTCGAGGCGAACTACGTTCTCTCCAAAGACAAGGACGACGACTCGAACGAGCGCGACCCGTTCACGGATCGCTCCTTCGACATCAACAACCTGCAACTCGACTACGCGCTCTCGGATCGCGACATACGCCACCGCTTCAACTTCTACATGTACGCCGAACTGCCTTGGGGCTTGCAGTTCAACCCGCGCGTGCAGGCCCGTTCGGCGCAACCGATCACGCCCGCCGTGCGCACCGCCACCAACCGCAACTCGCTGCGCAAGGACAACAAATACTTCTCCTTCGACTGGCGGCTCGCGCGCCCCTTCAATCTGAGCGAACGGGTCACGCTGACGCCGACCTTCGAGTTGTTCAATACCTTCAACAACGCCAACAACGTCAACCCGCTCTCCACGCCCGGTCTCTTCAACTTCGACGGCTTCCTCCGCCAGGGCGTCGGCGACCCGCGCCAAGCCCAGTTGGCCGTGAAGCTACTGTTCTAAAGCTGTCGCGCCCGGCCTGCACCAGATAAGAGCCGCACAGTTGCGTGGGACTGTGCGGCTTTTGTTTTGATATTTGTCCTGAATATAAGAAAATGGTCGTGGAGGAGTTATGAAGCGAGCGAAAGATATCAAAGAGATCAAAGTGGAACGCCCCCCGCGCGCCAAAGTAACAGAGCAAGAAGCTTTGAAGCGCATGAAGGAATTTTCTAAGCGGAAGGACAAATTCATTGCCACTGTTAGAGCGAGCAAGAGTTGAGATTTACATCCCTGATCTGCCAACTGTGACCTATGGCAAGCTACGAAGTGGTGGCAGACCTCACCGCAAGTTTCTTCAATGAGTCTGTTGTCGAAGTGTCGCCGCTGGTCGGCAAGGGCAGCGTCAATCAGGTCTTCATTGTCACGACAGGGCACGCTAAAGTCGTCGTCCGGATGAGCGAGCGCGTTGAGGCGTTCGCGGAATACGAGAAGGAAGCTTGGTGCATTGAGCGCGCCGCGACGCGGGGCGTGTCTCTGCCGGTCGTGCTCACGGTCGGGCGGTGGGCGGAGCATGCTTACATGATCCAGCCGTACGTCGCCGGGCATGAAGGGCGCGATAGCCCGCAGCCCAGAGCTTATCTCTGGCGCGAGTTGGGCCGCTATGCCCGGTTGATTCACGGCATCGAGGTGGCCGGCTTTGGCTTAGCACTGTCTGATCTGACAGACGGCACCGCGCGCAAATCTTGGCTGAAATATTTGGACTACAACATTGAGAGTCTGACGGCGGACGATGAGTTGCTTAAGCTTGGTGTGCTAACCAGCGCGCAGGCGAAACGGATCAAAAGTATTTTTGGCGACCTGAAGAAACGCGACTTCAACTTTGGCCTGAATCACGGTGATCTATCTTTAAAGAATGTGATTGTCGAGACCGACGGTAAAGTTTATTTACTCGACTGGGGTTCGGCGGAGGCAGGGATAGTGCCGCATCTTGATCTGATTCAACTGCTGAAGATGAACATGCTCGAAAATGATCCGACTGTTGCTGAGTTACAAGAATTCGTCGCCGGTTACGGACTGGCCCAAGTTGAATTCGCGCGGCTGCTGCCGGAGTTGGAAAGTATGTTGTTGTTGCGCGCGTTTGATAAGCTCAGGTGGGCGCTTGATTGGAACAGACAAGGGTTAGATAGCTTCGTTGCGCATGCGAAGCAAGCGGTGGAGCGATGCCTGCGTTGAATGCTGATAGCAAATCGTTAACTTGATAGCGTTCCTACCTTGAATTAAATCTCGCGTCAGACTACCTCAACTTCTTCAGTGCCACGCAGCGCGGCCAGCAGCTTATCGTGGATGCCGCCGAAGCCGCCGTTGGACATGATGACGACCACGTCCGTTGCGCTTAGCTCAGGCGCGAGGCGGCGCACGATCTCGTCCGCGCCCTCGACTGTGTGCGCGGGCTTACCTGTTGCGGCAATCTCTTGCGCGAGTTCATTCGTATCGAGCAGCGCGCCGTATTGCGTGAGCGTGGCGGGGTTGAAGACGCTGGCGATGACGACGTAATCGGCCGCCTTGAAGGCGCGCACGTAGTCCTGTTGGAAGACGGCGAGGCGCGAAGAGGTCGAGCGCGGCTCGAAGACGGCGACGAGGCGGCGACCTTTGTACTTTGCCCGCAGCGCCAGCAAGGTCTCGCGCACGGCCGTCGGGTGATGCGCGAAATCATCGATCACCGTGACGCCACGCACTTCGCCGCGCAACTGCATGCGCCGCTGCACGCTCTGAAAAGTTGCCAGCGCGTCTTTGATCGCTGCCTGCTCGATGCCCCACGCGTCCGCCGCGATGATGACGGCGAGACAGTTGCGCACGTTGAACTCGCCGATGAGCGGCATCGCAAACTCGCCCCACGCTGCGCCCTCGCGGAAGACGCGGAAGCGCGTCAACTCGCCCGTGAAATCTATGTCGCGCGCCTGCCACTGCGCGTCCGTCCCCGTGCCGAAGGTCTCCAACTGCGTGTGCAAGCCACTGTTGCCAAACTCCGCGACGACCGCGCGCACATGCTCGCTGTCCCAACCGGCGATGAGCCGGCCGTTGACGGGCGCGAGGTTCATCAGTCGCTTGAACGCGAGTTTGACGGCCGCCAAATCTTTATAAATGTCTGCATGATCGAACTCGATGTTGCCCACGACGGCCAACTCCGGCAGGTAGTGCATAAACTTAGGCCCCTTGTCGAAAAAGGCCGTGTCATACTCGTCGCCCTCGATAACAAAATAATCGGAGTCAGTCACGCGAAAACTTGCGCCGAAGTTCTGCACCACGCCGCCGACCAAAAAGCCGGGCCTGAGACCGCCGACCTCCATGACCCACGTCGCCAGACTCGTCGTCGTCGTCTTGCCGTGCGTGCCCGCGATGACAAGCGAGTGCCGGCCGCGGATAAACTCCTCCTTCACAGTCTCGGCCTGCGAGCGATAGTAAAGCCTGCGCGCCAGCACAGCCTCGACCTCGGCGTTGCCGCGCGACAGGGCGTTACCGATAACGACACAATCCGGCGGCGGCTCAAGGTGCGCCGGGTCGTAGCCCTGCATCACGTCGATGCCAAGCCCTGCGAGCATCGTAGACATCGGCGGGTATACATTCTGATCCGACCCCGTCACGCGATGCCCGCGCGCCTGAAGCATGCCCGCGAGCGAAGCCATCGCCGTGCCGCAGATGCCGATTAAGTGATAGTGCATAGTTTAATTTTGCCAACCAATGCAACCAAAAACGCGTCAAGCTTTAGTGAACTGTCCAAGCTCAATAACCGCGCGCGCCCAGAACCGAACCGCTCCCCAACTCGCTTCAAAATCATCGACACGAACGCCTATCCCTTCTAATCCTCTGGCTGATACATCAAGAATAACCAGCCCACTTGTTTTAGTGAGAAATCCTTTTTCAATCTCTAATTCTTGCGGGCTGAAGAATCGTAGATGCCGGACAGTAGCATCTTTCTTTAAGGTCAAATCGAGGAAAGTCTCAAACTCTCCATGAAGACTTCGATTATAACTAAGCTGAACTATCTCATACTCAAACGAGCGTTCAATGATTGGATGGAGCGGGTCTTCTGCCCTCATAAGTTAACCATCTTTCTCACCGTTAGCGATAGGTAAAGTGAAAGAAAACGTTGAACCGCTGCCGACCTGCGAGGCGACTTCGATCTCGCCGCCGTGGAGTTCGACGAGTTGTTTGGTGATGTAGAGACCGAGACCCGTGCCTTTCTCGCTGCGGGTGGCGCGGCTGCGGGCCTGTTCGTATTTGTCGAAGAGGCGTTCAAGGTCTTCCGGCGGAATACCGACGCCGGTATCTGTGACGGCGATGCGCACGGTGTCTGCTTGCGCGCGCTCGGCGGCGAGCGCGACGCGCCCGCCCTTGGGCGTGAACTTGATGGCGTTCGAGAGCAGGTTGACGAGGACGCGGCGCAATTTGTTGCGGTCGGCGCGCACGGGTGGGAGCTTGTCCGGCAACTCGGTTGTGAGCGTCAGTCCCTTCTCACGTGCGAGCGGCGTCATCGTCTCTGTTAGCTCGGCGAACACGTCCGCAAGCGGCACGTCTGCAAGTTCGAGTGTGAGCGTGCCGGAGTCGAGCTTGGCGGCGTCGAGCAGATCGTTAACCAACTCGATCAGGCTCTGCGTGTTGCGCTCCATCATCGCGACCATGTGCTGCTGTTCAGGTGTTAACTCGCCGAGCCGGCCTGAGGTGAAGAAGTTGATCACGCCGCTGATGACCGTCAGGGGCGAACGCAGGTCATGGGTGGTGAGCGCGAGAAACTCTTCTTTCATCGCGGCCACTTCGCGCAAGGAGGCGTTGGCTTCGTTCAACTCGTCATTCGTTCGGCTCAACGTCTGATTGACCTGTTCAAGCTCAGTGCGTTTCTCTTCCAACTCGGCGAGCACGGCGAGCAGGTCGCGGTTCTGCTGGGCGAGCACTTCGGCGGCGGAGTTCTCGTCAGTCGTCGTAAAGTGCGCGCGCAAGGCCGCGATGCGCTCTTTCACCTCGATGGCGGCCGGCGGCAGCCACTTGACGACGGTGACGCGTGTGCCCGCACCGGGGGCGCTGTCAAGCTCAAACTCGTCCATCAGCCGCCGCGAGCCGGCGAGACCGACGCCGAGACCGGAAGGCGAGCGATAATGGCCGCGCAGGATCGAGCGCACAAGTTGCGCGTCCATGCCGGGGCCGTCGTCGCGCGCCGTGAGTTGTAAGCCCGTCGCGCCGTCCGCGCGCTCGGCGATGGCGAGCGTGATCGCGCCGGCTGTGGCGTACTCGTAGATATTGCGCGTAAGTTCGGAGACGGCCGTAGTGATCTTGATCTGCGTGGTCTCGTCGAAACCCATGTCGCGCGCCAGCCGGCGCACGCGGTCGCGCACGGCCACGATGTCCGCCTCGCGGCGCACATAGATGTCTCCGAGCTTGGTCGTCTCGATACCGTCCATCTGATCAGTTTTGAGTTTTGAGTTTTCAGCCTCACGCCGGAAACTCAAAACTGAAAACTCAAAACTGTTCTTACCGTGCCACTAACACCGTCGCGTCATCCGTGTTGCGCCCGTAGTCGCGCATGAGCACGCCCGCGAGCAGTTGGGGATTTTTCTGCAAGAGACCGGGATAGTCCTGCATGTCCCACCTGATGCTCAAGCCGTCGGTGGCGAGCACGATGATCGTGCCTTCAGCCCACGGATAAGACCAGACGCGTGCGCGTTCAAAGCGCGCGCCGAGCGTGCCGTTGGTCGAGATGGGGCGCGCCGGTTGCGGTGCGTTAAAGACGCGCACCTCGATGTTGCCCACGCCCGCATAGTGGAGCGTCTCCGCCGCACTGTCCACGACGCACGCGCCCAAGACTGCGCCGCGCGTCGCACGCAGGGCTTCGTGCGTTGTGCGCAGCAGTTCGTCTAACGGCTCGCCTTGCCAATCGCCCAGCACGTCGAGCGCGCCGCGCGCCGCTTCATGTGCGCCGCGCCCGTGGCCCAGACCATCAACGACGGCACAGATCATCTGCGCGCCGCGCCGACGCACGAAGTAGGCGTCGCCGTTGTATGTCTCGTCCGGGTGCGTGCGACTCCAAGCGCCGATGCGTCGCGCGGTCGCGCCGTGCGTGCGCGCGGAGAGGCGCGTCGTCGCCACCCACTTGCGCCCCAGCAGGGCCGTACCGTGCGTCGTGCGCCGCGCTGGCGCGAGCGCCTTTAACGCCCCGGTCGCGCGCACCGTTGAGTAGACTTCAAACTCGTCGAGCAGCCGCCGGATCGCGCCGAGACCAGCGCCCAGACTGCCGCCGGCCGAGACGCCGTCGCGCACGGCGCGATCAAGATCGTAGATGCCCGGCCCCTTGTCCCAATAAAAAATCTCGACGCCCGGCTCCGCGCCGAGCGGGCGTGTGAAGTGTAGCCAACCGCCGCCCTTCGCATAGCGCACCGCGTTCGTGCCAATCTCCTGCACGACGATGTCCAACTCCGCCAACTCGCGCTCCGTAAAACCCACCTCGCCCGCAAAGGCGTGCACCGCCCGCCGCGCCGCCCCGACCTGCGCCTCGTCCCGCACTTCGATGGATTGAATCTCACGCATAACTTCAGAGGTCAGAGGTCAGAGGTTAGTCAGAAAAGTTTTTAACTGATCTCTGACCTCTGACCTCTGTTGCTCACCGCCAGCGCACGACGGTGACGCTCGTGCCGCGTTCGGGCGATGATGCGATGTCGAACTCGTGGACGAGGCGTTGCGAGCCGGGCAAGCCTTGACCTAAGCCGCCGCCGGTCGAGAAGCCGTCGCGCATGGCCGCGGCCAAGTCGCGGATGCCGGGGCCTGTGTCTTCAAAGACGAGGCGCAAGCCCTGACGCCCGCTCGCGTCTGTGACGGGTTGCGCGATGAGGCGACCGCGCCCCGCGTACTTGACGACGTTGCGCGCGAGTTCGGAGGCGACGGTGGTGAGGCGCGTCTGATCGACGAGACCGAAGCCGAGCGCGGCGGCCATTTTTCGCACTTCGCCGCGCGCCACGACGATGTCGTGGTCGTGCTCAAGCGCGATGGAGCGACTCTCCAAGCAGATTCAACCCTTCGTCGAACAACGCAGCCTCTTCATCGTCGTGCCCGTCAAACTCGACGCGCAACAGCTTGATGCCCTCGTCCACGTTCAAGACGGTCTCGACGCCGCGCAGCTCCAGCCCCAACTCGACCAGCGTGATCGCGACCGCCGGGCGCATGCCGACGACGACCGTGCGCGCGTCCATGATGCGCGCCATCGCCGCGATGTCCGAGAGCATACGCCCGATGAACGAATCGACCATCTCCAGAAGCGAGATGTCTATGAGTACGCCGCGCGCGCGCGTGCGTTCGAGCTCCGCAAGGATGCGCTCTTGCAGCCCGACGACCGTTTGATCGTCCATGTCCACCTGAATCGGGACGACAAGGACGCGCCCAACTTTCAAGATCGGTATACGCTGCGACATGCCTTTCTCCGAAAGGCAGTGACGAGTGGCGAGTGACGAGTGACGAGTAAGAAATATTTTTAACTTGTCACTTGTCACTCGTCACTTGTCACTGCTTTTATCAGTGCTTGTTTCGTGCTGCTGGCCACCGGGGGCTGTGCCGTTGGCGCGCAGGTGCGCGACGAGGGCGGCGGGCACGACGGTGCGGCCGACGAGTTCGAGCGCAAGCTTGATGCCGTCGGACATCTGCGCGCGCGTGGTGATCTGCGAGAGGTCTATGCCGAGTTGCACCATCGTCTGCGCGATGGCGGGCGAGACGCCGGTGAGGATGCAGCGCGCGCCCATCAGCCGCGCCGCCGTCACGGTCTTGATCAGATGATTAGCGACGAGCGTGTCCATCGTGCGCACGCCCGTGATGTCGAGGATGGCGACCGTCGAGCCTGATTCGACGATGCGTTGCAAGAGCGCTTCCATCATCAGTTGCGCGCGGTGCGAGTCGAGCGTGCCGATGATGGGGAGCGTCAGAATCTTGTCCCAGACCTTGATGACCGGCGTGGACAACTCCATCATGTCAGCGCGCTGCTGGCGGATGATCTCTTCGCGCGAGCGGATGAAGTTTTCGACCATCACGAGACCCATCTTATCGAGCAGGGACGTGAAGTAGTTCATCTCGCGCACGAGCGCGCTGGTGTCGCCGCCGAGTTCTTCGGCGAGCAACAGGATCAGGACGTTGCGCAGGCTCAGGATGTAGGTCGCGTTCTCGGTCGGCGTGTAGCCCTTGACGGCGCGTTGGCGCGAAATCTGGTTAAGGAAGTTGCGCAACTCGTCAAAGGCCGCGTCGTCGAAGTCCGCGCCGTCGGACGCCGGGATCGCGCGCGCGAGCATGTCCACGAGTTGCTGCGACTGTTGGCGCAACTCCTTCTTCGAGATCAACTCGTCGCGGAACTCGTCCGAGTCGAGCCGCTCCTTGATCCACAGATTGAGAATCTCATCGCGGCGCGTGGCCAGTAAGTCCACGACTCCGCCCGCCGGCTCTGCTTGTGCTGCGCTGTTGTTCGCCATCCCGTAGATACCCCTGCCCGCGCGCGCTGCTGGCTGATCGTTGGCGCGCAGCCGCGCTTAAGTTGATCGATTTGTGCGGGAGAGTTTTTGGCCGCGCGAGCCGACCGATTGCTGCTCAAGCGACGAGCCTTATCTTAGCATCGCGATGGGTAAAAGCAACCGTGCGGGGCCGGGCGCGAGGGGCAGTAAAAAGCGGAGAGACCGGCCCTTGACGAGCACCGGTCTCTCCGCACCTTGCGAGCGCCGACGGCGGCGCTCTCGTCTGTGCTTAGTAAGCGACGATTGGGTCGGTGTAGATCAACTTGACCTTCACGCCGTCAATCGTCTTAGGCAGATTGGGTTTTGCGACAGCGGTGCGATCCACGTAGATGACGATGCCGGCCTCGCCGCTATCTTTGTCCGCCGCGCCGACGCCGATGCCGATGACGCCGGGGCGGGCCATCAATTCACGCTCGACCGAGCGCATCACGCCCGTCACGCGTTCGACCGCCAAAGGTGAGAGTTCCATCTGTCCTCCGAGGGCCGCGAGATCGGGCGCGGCAGTGGTGAGCGAGGCCGTGCACGTGCCGCCGACGAAGCTGACTGTGCGGCCGAGCTTCGCGCTCAGTGCCGCGAGCACGTCGCCGATGGGGTTGCCGATGGTCGTCGTGCTGCTGCCGGCGAAGAGGAGCGCGACCGGCTGGTGGCAACTGGCGCTGTTGTTCGAGACGATTAGCGAGCCGGAGTCGCCGCCCGCGCTAAAGGTGCTGCTATTGATGACGACCTGATTGGTATAGCTGACAGCCGCGCCGCCATTCGCGCCGCAGGATTTCGGGTAGCGGACGCTGACGCTTGTGTTGACCGAACTGATTGTGCCGGTCGTGAAACCGGTGGTGCGCCCCGACTTGGCGACGGCGAGACCGACCGCCGGCGCTTTAACGACGCCGCTGATCGTCCCGACATCTTCGATTGTGCCGGCGGTGTTCATCGTGCCGGCCCGCAACGCGGCGAGCGCGGCGTCCACATTCGAGCCGAGCGCTGCGGCCGTCGTGAAGTCAGCGACGATGCGCGGCACTTGACAGTTGTTATCAATCAAGCCGGGCTGGGAGATGTCTTCGCCCGCCGCGGCCTGATCGCCGCGCGCCAGCACGTGGTTGTTGCTGAGTATGTAGAGCGCGCCGGTGCTGTCTTTAACGAGCGAGCCGAGCGTGCCGCTGCAACAGAAGCGCCGGCTGATGTCGTTGACGTTGCCGCCGGAGACGCCATAGTTGTTGTTTAGCACCTGATGGTTCGCGCCGCCATCGGCGCGGCTGGGACTGACGACGAGGGCTGCGCCGACGAGACACGTGAGCACGGCGCAGACGAGTAGATAGGTTCTGAGCTTGGACATCAATTCTCCCTTCGTACCGAGTTGAAGTGAAACTCTTGAGGGGCGTGCGCCGAAACGCCGGGACATGAGAAAACGCCGGGCGCGCACTCCGCGAAACTGACTCAGGGCAAAAGTGTTCCGGTTATTACGCCAAGCATGAAGATAAGTCAATAGCCATCCGTCACAGGCACGGCCGCGCCACAAATAGGCGCGCCACAGTGGCCGCCGGCCGGGGACGTAACAGGTCGCCACTGCGGTTTACGGCTTGTACTTCTGCATCATTACTGTGACGAGCGGCGAGTCGCCGCTGGTGCGTGAGTAAGAGACCCAGCAGCCGGCCTTCGGATAGCGGATCAATCGATACATCGAGCCATCGGGCTTGGCCGAGAGGTCTGTGCCGAGCACCAGCTTGGACACGGGCGCTTTGCCCCCACCCATATAGATGATGGCGATGGCAGACACTTGATGCTGTGCGTCGTAGGAGACCTGCGCCGTCTCGTTCTCGGAGAAGGCGTAGAAGTCCTGCGTGTCGCCCTTATCCTGGGGCGCGCCAAGTTTACGCCGCGCCTCTTCGGCGGTCATGCCGAGCCGAACGCCTTTGTACTCGCTGAAGATGGGCGCATCGCTCGTCTCCGTCTGATTTTGCTCCTGCGCGAAAACGCGCGGCGCAGCGACGAGCGCGAGTGCGCCGCAGAGCAGGCCCAGCACGAGCGACATAATTCTGGACGGGTGGTACGAACACGAAAGCATAAGGGGACTCCTTCTACAACTTAAGGTGGCTTCAACCTAGGGCAGCAAACTGAATCGACGGACAAAGGAATGTAGTGGGGCGCGAGCATGAACTGCGCCCGCTTGCGCTCAGCCTTGCGAACCCCCGGCTGGATGACCGAAAAGATATGGCCTCGGCGGGCGGGAAGTCAATAGAAGAGCGAACTAAAGGCCCGCCAAGCCCCATGCTGCGATCCGATTGCCGCGTGGCAGCCAACAGGTGAAAGGTATTTCAGTCAGGCCGCAAGCTCGACGTGGCGAAAGGCAAAATCACTTCGGCGGACGTTGCCGCTTGATCTCGTCAACCATTTTCTCGACCCGTGGCTTAAGACTGGGGTCGAGTGCAAGACAACGTTTTAAGTCTTGTTCTGCTGGCACATCATCATGCAACTGAAGGCGCGCCAGCCCACGCATCCAGTAAGCGGGCGCGTTTTCCGGCTTCAGCGCGATAGATACGGTGAGATCGGCTATCGCCCCATTAAATGCACCTCTGTCGTATCGCACAGAACCGCGCCCTAAGTAGGCCATGGCATCTCTGGAATCATGCTCGATAGCTTGATCAAAATCGGCAAGCGCACCCTCAAGATCATCCTTACTAACCCGCAGCCAACCACGCTCCCTATGCACGTTGGCCAACCGGGGATCTAGCTCGATGGCTTTCGTGAGATCGGCGAGCGCGCCATCAAGGTTATCTTTGCGATCCTTCGCCACGCCGCGACTGAAGTAAGCGCCCGCCATTGTGGGGTCGAGCTTGATGGCGCGGTCACAGTCGGTCAGCGCGCCGGCAAAATCGTCTTTAATGCTCCGGAGTTGACAGCGATTGGCGTAAGCCACAGCGTCTTTCGGATCGAGTTGGATAGCTTTGCTGTAATCAGCAATCGCCCCGTCAACATTGTCTTTGCGCCAACGCGTCAGCGCGCGAGCGAGATAAGCAAAGTGAAAGTTGGGGTTGATCTCAATGGCTTTATTACAGTCCGCCAATGCGCTATCAAGGTCACCTTTCTCCGACTTAGCGTCGCAGCGATTGGCAAACGCTTCAGCCATTAGTGGTGCAAGTTCAATGGCTTTCGTGTAATCGGTAATTGCCCCATCGAGCGCGCCTCGCTCGGCCTTGAGCGCGCCGCGATTTACAAATGCATTATGGTCTTGTGGATCGAGTTCGATGGCCTTGTTAAAGTCGGCCAGGGCCGCGTCTAGATCGCCGCGCGCCTGCTTTACAGTGCCGCGATTGAAATAGCTAAGGGCGAGTTGCGGATCGAGTTCGATGGCTTTATTGCAATCGATCAACGCGGCGTCGAAGTCACTTTTTATGAGCCATAAATGACAACGGTTGGCATAACCTTCAGCGAGGTGGGGCGCGAGTTCGACGGCTTTGTTGCAGTCGGGGAGTGCGCTGGCCAACTCGCCCTTGTCGGCCCGCGCGCTACAGCGACCGATATAAGCTTTAGTCAGTTTGGGATCAAGTTCAATAGCTTTCGTGAAATCGCTGATTGCGCCGGCAAATTCACCATTGAGGTGGCGAGCGCGCCCGCGATTTAAATAATCCGTCGCGGAACTAGGCGCTTGGGCCAGACAAACCGACGCTGCGAGGAGCAAATGAAGTAGCCAGAGAGGACGGCGTAGCATGAGGAGTCTCCTTACGTGTGCTGCTGCTTATTCCGTGCGCTTAACGCGAAGCTAACGGCCCTTGATCGTTTGTGTTGGCCCGCGCGATGCGTAGCGTTGGCCGCCGCTTTATAACGGCGGCATATGCGTAAGAACTTAAAGCGGAATGCCGCGAAACTTGTCGGGCTTCTTGGTTGGCTTTGAGACGAGCACGGCGTTGTCCTGTTCGCGCTGGCGCTGTTTGCCCTCCGAGTGCCAGTCGGCCCACTCGCCCGGCGCGTCGAAGGTCTCGCCGCCGTGTTTGGTGAGGCGCTCGCGCACGCGGCACATGACCGGCGTGTTGACGCCGACGCCGCTGATGACTGCCTGTCCTTTGGTCAGCGCCGGCAACTCCTGCAAGAGTTGGCGACCCGCGCCCTCGACCGACTTGGCGACCGTGTCCTGATCAATCGGGTTGACGATGCGCATGATGACCTGCGTCATGCACTGCGAGAGCACGTCCTGATCGAGCTTGCCCGGTCGCTGCGTGATGAGGCCAATGCCGACGCCGAACTTGCGCCCCTCGGAGAGAATCTGCTTGAGCACGTTGGTCGAGACGACGGTCTGCCCGGCGGGCGCAAAGCGGTGCGCCTCTTCCAACAATGTGAAGACCGGATAGGGCAGATGATTATCGCTACTTGAATCCGCTTCGCCGCGCACGGTCATCATGCGCGCCTTGTTGACGCGCCGCAGCAGCGTGGCCACGACGACCTGCTGCTCGTTCTGCTCGATGTCGGAGAGTTGCAGCACGGTGCAGCGACCGGGCTGGAATAAATCTTTGAGCGGGATGTGCTCGTTGTCCGAAAAGATCGCGCCCGGTTTGTCGAAGCGCGAATCCAAACGCCACAACAAGCCTTCGATGGAACTCGCGTTGCTCGACTCGCTCCGCTCGCTGCCTTCATACTTCTGCGCCTTCACCTCGTCGCGCAGATCGTGATAACCCCACAAGCCCCGGTCTGAGTCCTGCCGGTTCGTCAACTGCCGGTAGGCCTGCGACAAGAAGTGGAGCATCTTGTCGGACGTGCCTTCGGGCAGAAGGTATTTGATGTCGGCTTCCGTCAGCGACGAGAAGCGCACCTTGACGCGGTCGTGCGTGTAGATTTTGACTTCCGGGTGATAGTTGCCGGCCGCAAACCGCGCGTCGCCCTCAATCGAACGGATCGTGTCGTACTCGCCGTGCGGATCGACGATCAAAACGGCGGCGCGATTGTGCGGCATCATCAACTCTTCGACCAGCACGCCCGCCGTATAAGACTTGCCCGCGCCCGTCGAAGCCAGAATCGCCAGATGCGTCGAGACCACATCCTTGACCGACAACACGACCGGCACCGCGCCCGCGCTTCTCGTCAACAGACTCCCCAAGTGCGCCGCGCCGCGCTCGCCCACCTTGCGCGGCGAGAGCACGCTCGCCAATGTCTCCGACGAAGCTAAGAGCACCGGCGCGCCCGCTTCGGGCGGGATGCGCGGGTTCACAAAGTCGCCGAGCCGTTGACTAAAGTAACCAATCGTCTCGACCGTGATCTCGTACAACTCGCAGCCTTCGCCCTCCAATCCGATGAGCGACGAGACGACTGCGGGTGGCGTCTCAGGATCGGCCAAGAACGCATCCGGCAGATTGCGCACCAGCCGCCGCGCCGTGACCGTGCCGAGGATGCGCCGCACCTCCGCGCCGTCCTGCGCCGTGTAATAGACGAACTCGCCGATGCGCGCGCGCCGGTTGTCCGCCGTGATGAACAGATACTCGTGCGGCGCGTCGCCCGGCCCCTTGATTGTGCCGACGAGTTGATCGTTTACATCTGGTTGTGCAGTCATGAGCCAGCGTCCGGTAGAAAATCGTGTGGACAACGAACCGATCCAGTGCCGGCGAGTATAGCATGCGGCGTCCGAGCGGCGCTGTGATTGATGATGAGATGGAACCTTAACCTATGCTAAATTCCGGGCCGCTCAACTGATTCTGTCTGCTATTCGTGAGCATGAAAAAGCAACGACGATGGAAGCGACAAGTGGCAGCGCACGTCGCCGCCAAACCGCAACAAACGGACGCGCAGTCCAGCGCCGCCTTGCCAGTGCCCGGCAAGATTTTGCCAGTGCCATCGTCGATGAATTGGCGCGGCATGGCCTTAGACCTTGCGGTGATCGCGGCGAACTTGTTTCTGCTCGCGCCGCTTGCGCGCCTGCTGCGGCAGGGCGGCCAAGGCTTCCTTACGCCGGGCCGAACCGTAGGCGGAGAGGTCAGCCCGGCGGTCGGCTGGCTCTTTCTGTCCGTCTTTGGCGCACACGTGATCGGCGCTTACCTCAAGCGTCTGCCCCGGCAAGCACGCTTAGCCGCGCGGCCGGCTGATGACGCAACTGCCTACCTAGCGTCGAGCGAAGCCCGATTAACCGGTGTCTCGGAGCGCACGCGCCGACGGCGATTTCAGCAGCTTGCGCCGAAGTGGGAGCGAGAGCCGAATAAGCTCTTCATCGTGATCGTGTGCGGCCTGCTCTTGGCGCATTTCACCATCTTCATGATGCTCCTATTTTCCGGCTGGCAGAGCACGTGGCTCAACGACTGGTCGCCACTCTTCGGCAGCAAGCCTGCGGATAATACCTACACCGCTTTTTTCGTCCGCTTCGTTTTGATCATCTTCATCATGCCGCTACCGACCGCGTTGGTATTGGTGGGCTTAAGCACCGGCGGGGATGCGCCGCCCGCGACGTGGCGCACGCATTGGACGATGGAGTTGCTGGCCGATCTGTTGCTCTACTTCTCCATCATCGTCCTCACGCTGATTTTGCACGTGCTGATCGCGCCGCGCTTCGTCAACACGGAGGGGGCGGCCGGGTGGACGTTGGGGAATGTACTAGCATCGCTAATTCCACTAGCGCTTGCGTTCTCGATCTTTTACCTGCCGCCGCGCTTAATCTATCTCGCGGAAGACTACAAATCGCCTTGGGCTTGGCTGACGATTTTGCTCGCGCTCCTGTCGCTGGCGTATCGCACTTTCTTCCCCGACATGACTTCCTCTTGGTGAACGTAAGACCGACTAAGAAAACCACCAAGACACAAAGGGCACAAAGGAGGCCAAGTCTCCTTTGTGCCCTTTGTGTCTTGGTGGTGAATTCTGCGGCGCGCTTAACTTATGCCCGTCAGCTTCGAGCCGCGCGCGTGACAGCTTCCAGATCGGCGGCGACCATCTCTCTGACCAACTGCTCGAAATCATATTCGGGCTGCCATGCCAACTCGCGCCGCGCTTTCGTGGCGTCGCCGATGAGGAGATCGACTTCCGCCGGGCGGTAGAAGCGTTCATCAATGTGCACATAGTCGCGGTAGCTCAGACCCACTTCGGCAAAGGCCAACTCGCATAATTCCCTGACCGTGTGTGTCTCGCCCGTGGCGATGACATAGTCGTCCGCTTCAGGTTGTTGCAGCATCAGGTACATGGCGCGCACATAGTCTTGGGCGTGCCCCCAGTCGCGGCGCGCTTCCAAGTTGCCGAGGCGTAGCTCATGCGCCAGTCCATGCTTAATACGCGCCACCGTCGCGGTGACCTTGCGGGTCACGAATTCGTGTCCGCGCCGGGGCGACTCGTGGTTGAAGAGGATGCCGCTGACGGCGTACATCTCATAAGCCTCGCGGTAGTTGCGTGTCAGGTCGAAGCCCGCGACCTTGCTGATGCCGTAGGGCGAGCGCGGATGGAAGCGCGTCGTCTCACGCTGCGGCGTCTCGGCGACCTTGCCGAACATCTCGGAGGAGCCGGCGAAGTAGAAGCGACAGTGGGGGCGCAACTCGCGCACGGCGGCGAGCAGATAATGTGTGCCGTTGATGTTCGTGTTCAGCGTCGAGAAGCCGTCGCGGAAAGACTCGGCGACGAACGACTGCGCCGCGAGGTGATAGCACTCTTGAAAATCGTGCTGGCTGACGATGTGGAAGATCGAGGCATAAGATTCAAGACTCGCCGGGTGCAGCGTCACGCGGTCGAGCAGATGCGCGATGCGCGTGAACCGACGCTGCGGGTCTTCCAACGCAACGCGGCGCACAAGACCATGCACTTCGTAGCCTTCGGCGAGCAGTAGCTCCGCGAGATAACTGCCGTCTTGCCCGGTGATGCCGGTGATAAGAGCTTTCTTAGTCAAACGTTTCGACTCCGACTAACAGTTTTCAGTTTTCGGTTTTCAGTTTTCAGCCGGACTGAAGACCACGAGTCTTAAGGCTGGCAACTGAAAACTGAAAACTATTCATGGTTGAAACCGCGTGAGCACGTCCACGACATACTGCTGCTGCTCCAAGGTCAACTCAGGGAACATCGGCAGCGCCAGCGTCTCGCGGGCGGCGCGCTCCGCCTCCGGCAGGTCGTCCTCTTTGTAGCCGAGATATTGGAAGCACTCTTGCAGATGGAGCGGCACAGGATAGTAGACCTTCGTGCCGACGCCGTGCGCGCGCAGGTGCGCGAGCAACCGATCGCGCACCTGCGCCGGCACGCGCACGACGTAGAGGTGGAACGCGTGGCGCGCGTTGGTCCGAAGGAAAGGCGGTGTGAGTTGGAATGGGAGCCGCGCGTTCGTCAACCGCAGCGTGTAGCTTTCGGCCTTCGCGCGCCGCGCTTCGGCCCACGCGTCCAAGTGCGGCAGCTTGACGCGCAGGACGGCCGCTTGCAGCGCATCGAGCCGACTGTTGAAGCCGACCTCGCGGTGCAGATATTCGGTTGCGCCGCCGTGCACGCGTAGCGCACGCAGCCGCTCGGCCAATGCGTCGTCGTTTGTCGTCAATAAACCCGCCTCACCGACCGCGCCCAAATTCTTTGACGGGTAGAAACTGAAGCAACCGATCTGGCCCATCGAACCGGCACGTCGGCCGTTATCTTCCGCCCCGATGGCTTGTGCGGCGTCTTCAATAACCGGCAACTTGTGGCGCGCCGCGATCTCACCTATCGCGTCCATCTCGGCGCATTGACCGTAGAGGTGCACAGGAATAATTGCGCGCGTGCGTTCGTTGATGTTGGCCTCTATGCGCGCGGGGTCAATGTTGTAGGTGCGCGGGTCGATGTCCACGAAGACGGGGCGCGCGCCTGTGCGCGCGACTGCGCCGCCGGTGGCGAAGAAAGTGTGCGGCGTGGTGATGACCTCGTCGCCCGCTTTCACATCAAGCGCTAGCAATGCGAGCAACAGCGCATCCGATCCCGAACCGCAACCGATGGCGTGCTTGACCTGACAGTAACGCGCCAACTCCGCTTCCAGCGCGCTCACTTCCGGGCCTAAGACGAACTGTTGCGTGTCGAACACGCGCTCGACGGCCGCGCGCAACTCGGCGCGCAGCGGCTCGTGCTGCTGCTTCAGATCGAATAGCGGGACGTTCATTTGCGTGGCTGCTTGTACCATCGAAGACCTCAAACATGGCGGCCAGCCCAGAGGGGGCTTGCGTAAAATATTTGCTAGAACTCGATCAGCTTGCCACCTTGATTGATCGATTGCTGCGCCGCTTCGAGCAGGCGCACGACGCGGAGTCCCGCCGCGCCGTCGGTGAGCGGGCGACGTTTGTGCTGGATCGCGTCGAGGAATTCGGCGCAGACATGCGCAAGCGCCTCGGTCGAGTCGAGCTTGGGCACCCACACGTCGCCCGTGCGATAGCTGACGAGCGTGCGATAGGCGGCCTCTTTATCCGCGTCGCGTTCGATGCGCGTGGTCGTCACGCCCTTGTCGTAGACGCGTATCTTTTCGGTCGGCTCGATGTCGTCGTAGACGATCATCTTGCGGCTGCCGGCGATGAGCGCGCGGCGAATCTTCACGGGCGCGAGCCAGTTGAAATGAAAGTGGGCGATGAATTGATCGGCGAAGCGAAGCATCACGTAAGCGATGTTCTCGATCCCTTGCTCGATGTGGCTGCTGCCCGTGGCGGTCAGGGCGACGGGTTCGCGCCCGACCAGATAATCCATGATCGAGAGATCGTGCGGCGCTAAATCCCAGACCACGTTAATGTCGCGTTGGAAGAGACCGAGGTTGATGCGCACCGAGTCGAAATAGAGCAGGTCGCCGATCTCGCCGCTGGCCACAATCTCTTTGATCTTGCGCACCGCGCCGGTGTAGACGAACGTGTGATCGACCATCAACGTCCGCCCCTGCGTTTCCGCCAGCCGGATCAACTCTTCCGCCTCGCGCATGCTCCGCGTGAACGGCTTCTCGACGAGCACGTGCTTGCCGGCCTGTAATGCATCTTTAACGAATGGATAATGTGTGGCGACGGGCGTGGCGATGACGACGGCATCGAGTTCGTCGTCGGCGAGCATCTGCCGATGGTCGGTCGTCGTGCGCGCGGACGGGTAGCGCCGCCCGAACTCGCGCAGCCGGTGTGCATCCACATCGCAAATCCAGCGCAGGCTGGCCCGCTCGTTCTCCACAAAGTTGCGGATCAGATTCGGGCCCCAGTAGCCGCAGCCGATGACGCCGATGGAAGTCATAAAAAGTGCTGAGAGCTGAGTCCTGAGTGCTAAGTGCTGAGATAGAAACCTGTCTTTCACTCAGCACTTAGCACTCAGGACTCAGCACTTCTTTTGATCACGCGCGCGGGGTTGCCGGCGACGGTTGCGCCGGGGGGCACGGTGCGGGTGACGACCGCGCCCGCGCCGACGATTGCGCCCGCGCCGATCTCAAGTCCGCCTAAGATGGTTGCGCCGGTGCCGATGGATGCGCCGCGCCGCACGATGGTCGTCTCCAACGCCCAATCGGCTGCGGTCTGCGGTGTGCCGTCAGGCGCGGTCGCGCGTGGATAACGGTCGTTGATGAATTGGACGCCGTGCCCGACGAAGACTTCGTCCTCGATGCGGACGCCCTCGCAGATGAAAGTGTGGCTGGAGATTTTGCAGCGCGCGCCGACCGTCGCGCCCTGCTGAATTTCGACGAACGTGCCGAGGCGCGTCTCGTCGCCGATCTCGCAGCCGTAGAGGTTGACGAAGTTGTAGATGCGCACGTCGCGCCCCAGCTTCACGTCCGGCGCGATCACACAAAACTCGCCGTGCATCGTTTAAGCGCCCCGCCCGTTTGTGCCGGCCGCCGTCGCGGTGTCGTCCACGCCGCCCTCATCGTCGTCCTGCGAGTAGTAGTTCGAGTAGTAGCCGTAGCCGTAATAGTAGTCGCTGGCTTCGAGCTTGACGTTGTTCAAGACGATGCCGAACAGGTGCGCGCCTACGTCCAAGAGTTGCTGCTTGGCGCGGCGCACAACCGCGCGCGACGAGCGCCCGCCGTGCACGACCAGCATCACGCCGTCCACCATCGTCGAGAGGATCGAGGCGTCGGTGAACGAGATCGCGGGCGGCGAGTCGATGATGATGTGCGTGAACTGAGTGCCGAGTTGTTGTAAGAGCCGACGCATCTGCTCCGAGCCAAGCAACTCGGCAGCGTTCGGCGGCACGGGGCCCGAGGTGATGATCTTCAGGTTCGGCTGCTTGTCGTAAGTCTGGATCAGATCGCTGATTTGCGTATCGCCCGACAGGTAGTTGGTGACGCCGCGTGTGTTCGGCAGTTGGAAGTGCATGTGGACGCGCGGGCGGCGCAGGTCGCAATCGAGGATGAGCACTTCCGCGCCGGTCTGCGCGAGCATCATCGCGGTGTTGACGGCCGTGGTGGTCTTGCCCTCTGAAGGCTGGCTCGACGTGACGAGCACGGTCTTCGGCGGTTGCCCGGCCGAAGAGAGCAGCAAAGACGTGCGTAGGTGGCGGTACGCTTCCGCGACGGGCGAGCGTACCTCTTCGATCAGGGCGAGCGCCGTGTTCTCGCCGGCCTCATGCACGGGCGCGCTGCGGCCGAACAGGCGCCGCACCTCGCGCGGGGCGGGGATGAGCGCCAGCGTCGGCAGCCGCACGTGCCGGTCAACGTCTTCGACCGACTTGAGCGTGTCGTCTAAGTAGTCGAGCAGGAAGGCGAGACCGATGCCTGCGCCGAGCGAGAGCAGGAGCGCGATGATGATGTTGCGCACGCGCGGCGGCCCGACCAGTGCGGGCGTGCGCGCTGGCGTCTGCACGAAGACGTTGGGCTGTTGGCCTTCAACGTCGGCGGTCTGCAACTCTGTCCGGCGTTGCAGCAGCGTCTTGAGCATCTGCTTGCTGGTCTCCAGTTGCTGCTCGACGTTGCCCTGCATGATCACTTGAATGCCCTGCGCGTTGGCGCGGTTACGCTGCGTTTCGTAAGCCGACTTTAGGCTGGCTTCGTTGCGCTTCGCCGCGTCAAGGGATGCACTAAGCGCCGCCACGTTAGCTTTGGCGGCCCGATTCCGCGCGGCCTCCGTCTGTGCGATCTGCGCCTCGATCTGCTTCACAGCCGGCCATTCCTTCGTATATTTCTCCAGCAAGGCGGCCTTCTGTTCGTTCAACTCCGCCAGCTTGGTTTGCAGCGTCTCGACCTGTTTGTCGGCCTGCACCTTCGGGATGGAAAAGATGTCGGACGTGGCCTGCGCCTGCTGCGCAGCGTCATACTCGGCTTGCAACGCTTTGGTTTTGCTCTCGGCTTCGAGCGATTGCTGACTCAAGAGCGCCACGCGCTCGGCGATCTCGTTCACGCCCTTTAGCTCTGGGCTGAGTGGCTGCCCGGCTGCCAGCACCGCGTTCATGCGTTGCTTTTCGAGCGACGCCACTTGCTCTTGCAATTCGGTGATCTGTTGCGCCGTAGCCTTTTTGACCGCTTCGGTGCCGGCACTCTCGCGCTGCCGGTCGTTCTCGATGAAGACGGCCGCGAGCGTGTCGGCGATCTGGCGCGCAAGTTCCGGGTCGGTGTGTTGGTAACGGATGTCGACGAGATTCGTGCGCTCCTCCGGATCAACCGTCAACCCGGCGGCCAGCGCATTCTCGTAAGGTTCAAGCTGCGCGAGTTGCTCCGGCGTCAGCTTCTGGTCAGCGCCGGGCACAGTCTCGTTTGCCACAGTCAGCCCGCCATCCGCGCCGGGCGCGGCGGCCGGCTTCGCTTTGTCGCGGGCGAGCACGTGGCGCAGCGTAGTAAACAGAGAGGTGCGGGCCTGCCCGCCGAGAAACGCCGGGTTGTTCTGTAAGTTGAGCGCGAGGATGACCTGCCGATGCAGGCTCGGATTCTCCAACAGCTTCAACTGCGTGTTCCAATACGCCGGGTCTGCGCCCGCGTTGATCGTGACCTGCGCCGTCTTGATGAAGCTGCGGCTCTTCTGCTCGATCTGGATGACCGTCTTCGCTTCGTAGGTCGAGGGCAGACGATACATCTGGATCGCGACCAGCGTGGTGACGACCGTGACCAGGCTGAGGATGAGCCACTTGCGCTTGAGCACGACGTTCAGGTAGTCGCGCAAGTGCGTCGGCTCGGTGATCGCATACGAGCCGGTGACTTGCACGGGCTGGGCCAAGTCGCGCAGCGGGCGGTCGATGTTTCCGGCCGCGGACGAAAGCGGCATCAGGCGATTATCTTGAGACATCTTTCTTTAACCTTACTTCTAAATCTGATCTGGGCGGCACACGCCGGGTTTAGCAGCCACGAATGATAGCAGAGAAAGGATGAAGGATGAAGGATGAAGGATGAAAGCAGGAGCACGCAAATTGAGCGATCTTCCTATCATCCTTCATCCTTCAGCCTTCATCCTTTGAGTTTGCGCCGCAAACTCGCGTAGGGCGCTCTGCCATTCGGGGAGGGGCGCGAGGCCGATGGCTGGGCTGAGCAGACAGCGCAGGCGCGAGTTGCACGGGCGCGGGGCCGGGCGTTGCAGGGCGGCCATCGAGACCTCTGCGACCGTCGCGCCCGTGTCGCCCGCCAATTCAACGGCCGCGCGCGCGAAGCCGGCGAAACTCGTGCCGTCGCCGCTGCCAACGACGTGATAGACGCCGGGCAGGTCAAGCTCTGCGAGTTCGCGCAGGCGCGCAGTCAGGTGCGGCGCGTAGGTCGGCGTGCCGTAGGCATCACCAATGGCCTTGAGTTGTTCGCCCCGGTGCGCGCGCTCAAGGGCCGTCGCCAGAAAATTCCGCCCGCCGGGGCCGAAAATCCAACCCGTGCGGACGACGATGGTGCGGGCCGAGGCGACCTGCGCCAGCCACTCGCCCTTCAGCTTCGAGATGCCGTAGGCGCTCTGCGGCTCAGGGTCATCGCGCTGTGTGTAGTAGCCCTCCTTGTCGCCCGCAAAGACGTAGTCGGTCGAGATGGTGACGAAGGATGCGCCCACTTGCCGGCTCGCATACGCCATCGATTCGACGGCCACAGCGTTGACGGCGAGCGCGCGTTCCGGGTCAAGCTCGCAGCCATCCACATCAGTCCACGCGGCGCAGTTGATAACTGTGTCGGGGCGCAGCCGCGCAAACGTCGCCTGCACCTCGGCCGCGTTCGCGATGTCCAACTCGGCGCGTGTGTGCGCCAGCACATCGTCGCCGCGCGCCGCGCAGTGTGCGGTGAGCGCGCGCGCGACCATCCCATTCGACCCCGTGATTAAAATTTTCACTACGCGCCGACCTCCGCGCCGTACTGCTGCGCATAGTATGCACGATACGCACCACTACGCGCGCGCGCGATCCACTCCGGATTATCGGCGTACCACTGAATCGTTTTTCGCAAGCCGCTCGCCCAAGTCTCAACAGGTCGCCAGCCCAGTTCGGTCTCGATCTTAGTCGGGTCAATCGCGTAGCGCCGGTCATGACCGGGCCGATCTTTGACGTAACGGATCAACGTCGGCGGCTTGCCGAGCGCGCCGAGCAGACTCTCGACGACTTCGAGATTGCGCCGTTCGTTGCGCGCGCCGATGTTGTAGGTCGCGCCCGACGTGCCATGCTCTAACGCGAGCAGGATCGCGCGGCAGTGATCATCAACATAAATCCAGTCGCGCACGTTCTGGCCGTCGCCATAGACGGGCAGCGGTTCATCGTTTAAGGCGTTGGCGATGAAAAGCGGAATCAATTTTTCGGGGAACTGACGCGGGCCGTAGTTGTTGCCGCAGCGCGTGCTGACGGTGTCGAGTCCATGCGTGTGGTGCGCCGCGCGGACGAGGTGCTCGGCCGCCGCCTTCGACGCAGCATACGGACTGTTCGGCGCGAATGGACTTTCTTCGGTAAAGAAAGCGTGCTCGTCTTCAGGCAGACTGCCCATCACTTCGTCGGTCGAAATCTGCACGAATCGCTCGACGCCCCGCGCGCGCGCCGCGTCGAGCAGCACCTGCGTGCCGAGCACGTTGGTGCGCAGGAACTCGTCGGCCGAAGTGATGCTGCGATCCACGTGCGACTCGGCGGCGAAGTTGATGATTGCATCCGTGTCGGCGGCGAGCGCCGCGAGTAGGCCCGCGCGGTCGCAGATGTCGCCGCGCACGAAGCGGTGGCGCGCGTCGTCAAGTCCAATCAGGTTGTCGGGATTGCCCGCGTAGGTGAGCGCGTCGAAGTTGACAAGCTCGCAGTCGGGGCGCGCGGCCAGCACAAGGCGGATGAAGGCCGAGCCGATGAAGCCCGCGCCGCCGGTCACGAAGAGTTTACGCATATTGAAGTCGAATGATGTGGTGGCCGGTCTTATTCGTCGCGGCGGCCGGCGCGCCTGAGATTAAAGCGTTCACAACTGCAAGGCGTCTGGGACTTGTGGTTGTTTGAATTAAGTGCGGAGTATAGGTGTGCGCGATCAAGGGTGTCAAGAAAGCGCCCCGCACAGCGCGCTTGTAGGCGGCGCGCGCAAGTATGTTAGGCTAACGCGACCGAACATGATCTGTGTAACCTCATTTATAGACCGCGAGCCGAGATGAATTTTATTGCGACGAAACTACCGGGCGCGTTTGTCATCGAGCCAGAGCACTTCGCGGACGAGCGCGGATTTTTGGCCCGCGCCTGGAGCGCGCGCGCGTTCGCGGCGCACGACTTAGCCGCGCCCTTCGCCGAGTGCAACATCTCTTATAACAGACGGCGCGGCACGCTGCGCGGGATGCACTTTCAACGGCCGCCACACGCGCAGGCGAAGCTGGTGCGCTGCACGCGCGGCGCGATCTATGACGTGATCATAGATCTGCGCGCCGCCTCGCCCACCTACAAACAGTGGCTCGGCGTCGAGCTGACGGCCGAGAACCGGCGCATGCTCTACGTGCCCGCAGATTTCGCGCACGGCTTCCAGACGCTCACGGACGACACAGAGCTTTATTACCAGATGGCGGACGTGTACGCGCCGGAGTGCGCGGCAGGTGTGCGTTGGAACGATCCGGCCTTCGGCATCGTGTGGCCGGATAACGGCGGCGAGCCGCGCATGATCATCGCGCGCGACGAGCAGTATCCGGATTTCACAGGTTGAAATGGCGGGAAGCGAATAAACAGTTTCGGCTTGGCTATCGGGCCGCAGGTCTGTACTTGGCGACCAGACTCACGCCGATGGGTGTGGGTGCGTAGTTGATAAACCGGCTCTCCAAATTGAACACCCACGTCAACAACTCATTCAGCACGCCGGGGCGATGATTTTCAAAATCACTCTGCGGCCGGTTGGCTAGTCCGAGCGCGCGCCGCGCCCAACGAACCAAACTCGCCGCCGGGAACAGTAGCGTGTTGAAGTACTTCACCTGATAATCAGTCAATGCCGTCGCTTGAAACAGGCGCGTGAGCGTGCGCTTCGTATATCTACGCCGATGTTCGCTCACAACATCCTGCCCGCCCCACAAACTCGGCAAGGCCGGCACTGTGAGCAAGAGCAGTCCGCCGGGCCGAACGAGGCGCGCGGCCTCGCTCAAGCCCGCTGCATCATCGTCCAAGTGTTCGAGCACATCCAACGCCAGCACTACGTCGAACGATTGATCGGCGAAGGGCGTGCGCTCCAGCGAGCCGAGCACAAACCCGACCTGCTCAGGCAGACGGCGCGCATGCAGCGGCTCGATGTCGAGACCCACCACTTGCCCCTGCGGCCCGGCGAACGGCACTAACCAGTCGAGTCCTTCAGCGGGGCCGCAACCCACGGAGAGCAGCGCGCGCGAACCTTGCGTGGGCAGCTCATGGCGCAGGATGGCTTCGACCACGCTTCTGCGCCCGCGAAACCACCAGTGCCAGCGCTCCAAGTCTCCATACTGTTCGGCAAATTGATGCTTCATGAATTAGCTATGCGCCCCGCATGCCGGTCGCGGCCTCGGCGCGCTCCGGCTCGGCCACTTCGTCTGCGAACCCTGCGCGTGTGCTGACGACGTACAGCGGTCGCCGCCGCACTTCGTCGTACACGCGGCCCAAGTATTCGCCGATCACGCCGAGGATGATCAGTTGCACGCCGCTGATAAACAGGATGACCGCGATGGTCGAGGCCCAACCTTGCGGCGCGGCCACGCCGCGCAGTTTTTCGGCCACCACCCAAATGGTCATCAGAAAACCCGCGCTTGCGGACAGTAGGCCGAGCCACGCGGCGAGCCTGAGCGGCAGAGACGAAAATCCGATGTAGCCGGAGAGCGCCAACTTGACGAGCTTGCGCAGCGTATATTTCGGCGCGCCCGCGTTGCGCGCCTCGCGTTCGTACTCGACGCTGATCTGCTTGAACCCAACCCAGCTACGCAAGCCCCGCAAAAATCTGTTGCGCTCGCGCAAGGCCACCAAAGTCTGCACCACGCGATAATCCATTAGACAGAAGTCGCCCGCATCGAGCGGCGTGTCGATCTCGGCGATGAGCTTCATCGTGCGATAGAAGGTGTTATAAGCCGCGCGCTTCCAGAGCGACTCTTTGCGCTTGCGCCGGACGGCGTAGACCACTTCATAACCTGCGCGCCATTTGTCGATGAATTGACCGAGCAACTCAGGCGGGTCTTGCAGGTCTGCGTCCATCAACGCGACGGCCCGCCCCGTCGCGGCGTCAAGTCCGGCTTGCAGCGCCGCCTGATGACCGAAGTTGCGCGAGAAATGAATCACCTTGTAGCGGCCATCGCGCGCGCTGATGGCGTCGAGCATTTCGCTTGAGCCGTCGCGGCTGCCGTCGTCAACGAACAGCACCTCGAACGCGCCGCCCGTCGCTCGTTCGAGCACAGGTTGCACGCGCGCCGTCAGGGCGGCGAGGTTCTCCCGTTCGTCATAGACGGGGAGGATGACGGAGACTAAAGGTCGCATCGCTAAGCGTCGGGGCGCGCGCTCGTGCGCTGTGCGTGCGCCGCGAAATATGCGACGGTGCGGCGGAGACCGTCGCGGAAGGGCACGGTCGGCGCCCAGCCGAGCAGGCGCTGGGCGCGCGTGATGTCGGGGCGACGTTGGCGCGGGTCGTCCGCCGGCAGCGGACAGTAGCGCGTCTTAACGGCGCCGCCGACCGCTTGGGCCACCTCTGCGGCCAACTCGCGCATCGTGAACTCGCCGGGGTTGCCGACGTTGACCGGGTCGTGCACGTCGATGTCGGGTTGCACGCCCGCCGCGACGTTCATCAAGCGCACCATGCCGTCAATCAGATCATCAACGTAACAGAATGAGCGCGTCTGGCTGCCGTCGCCGTAGATGGTCAGCTCCTCGCCCTTGAGCGCCTGCACGATAAAGTTCGAGACCACGCGCCCGTCGTTCTCAAGCATGCGCGGGCCGTAGGTGTTAAAGATGCGAATGATGCGCGTGTCCACCTTGTTCTGGCGGTGATAGTCCATCATCAACGTTTCGGCCAGACGCTTGCCTTCGTCATAACATGATCTGATCCCGATGGGGTTGACATGGCCCCAGTACTCTTCCCGTTGCGGGTGCATCTCCGGATCGCCATAGACCTCCGAGGTGGACGCTTGCAGGATGCGCGCGCGGACGCGCTTGGCTAAGCCCAGCATGTTGAGCGTGCCCATGACGTTGGTCTTGACAGTCTTGACCGGATTGTACTGGTAATGGATGGGCGAAGCGGGGCAGGCGAGGTTATAAATCTGATCGACTTCGAGCAGGATCGGCTCGGTGATGTCGTGGCGGACAAGCTCAAAGCAACGGTCGTCCAGCAGATGCCGCACGTTCTCGCGCCGACCAGTAAAGAAGTTATCGAGGCAGAGCACCTCATGCCCCGCTTGGAGCAATCGCTCACACAGATGTGAGCCTAAGAATCCGGCACCGCCTGTGACCAGTATGCGCATGCTCGTCAGCCTACCTTCCCGTTATTAGAATTGCAACGTACTTTAATGATGGTCTAGACCAGAACTGCGAATTTCACTTGGGGCAGCGCCCCCCCCCCGATGCCAACAGGTGACTGGCACTTTCCTTGCTATCATTCCGCCCCCTGCGCACATTCGTTAACGCATCGTCCACGAATGTGCACACGTGTCGCCGAACGCGGGCGGCACAATGCGGCTTTTTGAGGCTTGCCTTCTGGTTGCGCTTTACGGTATAAGAATTGCCCCATGCCGATTGGTGAGTAACCGAACAAGGGTTGGTCATCGCAGTAAATGAAATCCAGCTGGCCTTCAGCCCTCGTACATGGAGACGTTTCTCGTTCATCAACCAACCGACGCTCTTTCGAAATCTTTGATCCGCGCGGTGTGCCCACCAGCTATTGCCGTAGAAGATGGCCAAACCCGCTGATCAGACTTTGCCCGTCAAACAGTTCTCCGAACCTTATCAAGGCTTCGGTTCCTGACCGTCACCCACGAGTCAGTAACCACTAACCCCAAAAGGAGCTAGACACATGAGTAAGTTACGCTATGCCATCCAAGCTTTGGTCTTGATCACAGTTACCTTAGCTTTCGCCTCCTTGGCTCAGGCTCAAGCAACCCGTACATGGGTATCGGGCGTGGGCGACGACGTCAACCCGTGTAGCCGCACGGCCCCTTGTAAGACGTTCGCCGGCGCGATCTCGAAGACGGCTATTGCCGGCGAGATTGACTGCCTCGATCCGGGTGGGTTCGGCGCGGTGACCATCACCAAGTCGATCACCATTGACGGCGGTGGCACATTCGCCTCCGTCTTGGCCAGCGGCACCACCGGCGTCAACGTCACCATCACCACCACCACCACTGCCGACCCGAAGCAGCACGTCATCCTGCGCCGTCTCTCGATCAACGGCACGGGCACGAGCACCTGTAGCGGCTCGACCTGCGGACTGCCGACCGGCATCCGCGCCATCAACTTCACGGCTGGCAAGAAACTGTCCGTCGAAAGCTGCGTCATCATGGGCTTCGTCAACGAAGGCATCCGCGCGTCGTTGACGGCAAGCGGTTCTAACCTTTTCATCAAGGACACGAACATCACCAACTGCGCCACCGGCATCAATCTCACCACCAGCAGCGGCAACCTAGTGGCTATCATGGACAACGTGAAGCTGGAGGGCATGACCAACGGCTTGGTCATGGGTGCCAACGCTAATGGTACGCTGCGGAATTCCTCGGTGATGTTGAATACGGGCGTCGGCGTCACCATGGGTAGCGCCGCCAACATATCCATTGAACACACCGTGATCAACCACAATGGCACTGGTCTTCAGCCGGGCGCCGGGTCGCAGACCGATCTCTCGAACACGACGATCATCGGCAACGGCTCTTTTGGCATCAGCAATTCGGGCGGTACGGTGTTCTCGCACGGCAACAACCAGTTCAACCTCAACGGAGGTGGCGCTGGCAACCTGACGCCGACACCTATTAACCAGCAGTAAGCGCCGCGGGCTTCCGCCACGTCCCTGCTCGGCCTGCACTGCTTGTGGGCCGAGCAGCGATCTTGGCCTCGATGCTCCGGCCTTAGCGGCAACCCGCGACCAGCAGCGTTCGCTCGCTGCCCGGCCGCGCAAGATAGAGCCACTGCCCTCGTTGCTAGACGGCTTGCCATGCTAGCGCCGGTGGTCTCTTTGAGGTTTCGAGCTTTGGGCGGGCTGCTGACAGCGGCCGGCGCAAAAGTTACAGAGACCGGCCGCACTGTAGCTAGCCCTCCAGTGCCTGCGCGTCAGTAAGGAGATGCATTCATGTTACCTGCCAAGCCACCAAGACGCTTATCTACCAAGTGTTGGCGCTGGGGCGTACTCGTCACGTTTATCGTCCTGGCATCAACTGCTTTATACACAACTTCCTCAGCCTCGTTGAATAGATTCGCCCACGGGCGGCCCGCCGCCCCAGCGAACCTCAAGGCTGAGATCAACCCCGCATCGCTGCAAGGCCCCGGTTCGCCGCTCAACTCGCTGCGGCCGGCCTTGATGCTGCAAGCCCTGCCGACGCCGATACCGACGCCGCCCCCCGTGGTCACCTACAACTCGACCTGCACCACGGCGAAAAGCACCTTCAGCTTAGGCGAGACGGTCTGCGTGAAGGTGACGGGCGTGACGGCCAGTTCGCCCGCAACCAGCAGCGTCTCCTGGTCTGACCCCGCCAGCCTCGTCCACCAACGCACCGACCTCACGTCCAGCACGGAGGATACCTTTACACTCCCCTCCGACCAGACGTCCTTCATCGCCGGTCTGACCATTAATAATCGCGGCACGTGGCGCGTGACCCTCAGCCCGGCCGGCCGTTCTGTAATGCGCGCGGCTGCCTACTTCAACGTGGTGGATCCGACCAGTCCGGCCGTCGATCTGTCGGTTTACAGTCTCAACCCTAATCCGGGCGGCGAGGTGCCAGCCGGCTCACCGCTCACGATTACAACGTACATTACAAACCCCGGCCCCGACGACGCGCTGAATATTCAGTTCACGCAAGCGGTGCCAGCCAACGCAACTTTTTCGTCCGAGGCGCAAGCTAGCGGCGCGACCTTCGCCTGCATGAACCCGTCCGTCGGCGGGACGGGCCTGACGACCTGCAACGTTGCCAACCTGCCGAAAGGCACGCAGGCCGTCTTCACGTTCGTCTACGATGTCAGTGATAGCGTGCCCGCGGGTACGCTGATCACAAGTGCAGCGACCGCGATCACCAGCACCAGCGATCTGGACGCTACCAACAATGCTTGGACGGCCAAGGCTGTTGTCACCACCAACAACAACCCGCCGGCCTGTTCGCTCGTCTGCCCAGACAACATCACCCGCAGCGCCAACACGACCCAAGGCGCGACGCTAGGGGCTTTCATCAACTTTGGGTCGCAGGTGATCGGCGACTGTGGCGCAGTAACATCCTTGCCCGCCTCCGGCTCCTTCTTCCCCGTCGGGACGACGACAGTCACAGTAACCGCCGAAAAGGGTGATAGCTGTCAGTTCCTCGTCACCGTCGTAAACACGGCCGCGCCAACCATTGACTGCCCGCCTGACCTGAACGTCCAAGCAGCGGCAGGTGAGAATAGTGCGTCGATCTCTGTGGGCACGCCCACGACGACCGGCACGAACGTGATGGTCAGCAGCACACGCGGCGATGGCCTGACGGTGAACGATCCATACCCGCTCGGCTCGACGGTCGTCACTTGGACAGTAACGGACGATACCGGTCGCACGGCCGCCTGCTCGCAGACGATCATCGTGACCGAGTCCGATGCGGTGACCATCTCCTGCCCGCCCAACAAGTCGTTTACGGCTGCGAGCGGATGTGCGAGCACCCTAACCGCCGCCGACATCGGCACACCGACGACGAACGGCAATAACGTCACGGTGACGGCCACGCGCAGCGATCACTTGCAGTTGAGCGATCCCTTCCCGGCCGGTCAGACGTTCATCACTTGGACGGCAACGGATGATGTGGGGAACGTCGCGTCTTGCACGCAAACGATCACCATCGCCGGCTCAGGCGACACCACAGCGCCGACGATCATCGCGCCGCCGGCCGTAACGGCGGGCACGGGAGCGGAAGTGACCACGTGCTCGGCCGTCGTGGACGACACCGTCCTCGGCACGCCGACCGCCAGCGACGACTGCTCGACCACAGTGACCATCAACCGCACGGGCGTGCCCGCGGGCAACGTCTTCCCGAAGGGCGTGACGACAATCAGCTATACGGCGACCGACGCGGCCGGCAACACGTCAGCGCCGGTCACGCAGATCGTCACCGTCACGGACGACACGCCGCCGGTGCTCAAGACGCCGCCCGACGCGGAGTACACCTGCCGGAGTCAAGTCCCCGCGGCCAGCGCGGCGAGCGCAACCGCGACGGATAACTGCGGCGGGACACCGACGATCGCCTACGCCGAGACCAGCAGCGGCGCAGGCAACGCCAGCGATCCGCTGATCATTCTCCGGACGTGGACGGCGACGGACGGTGCGGGCAACTCGTCAAGCGTCACGCAGACGATCACCGTCACGGACGACAGCGCGCCGACGATTGCGCTCAATGGCGCAGCCGACGTGACGGTCGAGTGTCACACTTCGTTTACTGATCCCGGCGCGACGGCGAACGACAACTGTGGCAGCGCCACGGTTGACGTGACCGGCTCGGTTGACGTAAACACGCCGAACACCTACACGCTCAGCTACACGGCCAAGGATGCGTCGAACAACACGTCCGCGCCCGTCAGTCGCACGGTGCATGTGGTGGACACGACCGCGCCGACGATCGCGCTCATCGGCGCGAACCCGCTGGTGCATGAGTGTCACACGCCGTTCACCGATCCGGGTGCGACAGCGAGCGACACCTGCGGCGGCAATCTGACGAGCGCCATCGTAGTGGCGAGCAACGTCAACCCGAATGCCGTCGGCAGCTACGCGATCACCTATAACGTCACCGACCCGTCTGGCAATGCGGCCATTCAGGTCACGCGGACGGTGAACGTCGTGGACACGACGCCGCCGACGATCAGTTGCCCGGCCAACATCGTCGTCTATCTGCCGGTCAATTCCACGGCCGTCTCGATGGTCGTGAACTACCCGGCGGTGACGGCCTCCGACAGTTGTGCGGGCACGGCGGCGGTCACGAGTGCGCCGGCCTCCGGGTCGGTCTTCCCCGTGGGCACGACGACAGTCAACGCGACTGCGACCGATGCCTCGGGCAACCAGAGCCACTGTAGTTTCACCGTGACGGTGTTCTACAACTTCACCGGCTTCTTCTCGCCGGTGGCGAATCTGCCGACGGTGAACTTAGTCACCGCCGGTCAGGCCATCCCGATGAAGTTCAGCCTGAGCGGCAACAAGGGGCTGAGCATCTTCCCGGCGGGCAGTCCCGATTCGCAGCAGATCGCTTGCGACTCCGGTGCGACGCTGTCCGAGTTGCAAGACACGGTCTCGGCCGGCAACAGCAGTCTTAGCTACGATGCTGGGAGCGACAAGTACAATTACGTCTGGAAGACCGACGGCGCGTGGGCCGGGACTTGCCGCCAGTTTGTCCTCCGCTTGAACGACGGTAGCATCCGCTACGCGAAGTTCAAGTTCAGGTAAAGTGCGGCGCAGAGGGCTTCCAGATCGAAGCCCTCCGCCCGTGTAACAGCAACAACCTTCCGCTCCCCGCTGGCCCCTTTGCGCAAAGGGGCCAGCGGGGAGCGTCTTTTTCGCCTAGCGGCCGCAGCCGAGATGCGAGAGCGCACGGCCCGGATCAGTCCTGCTTGACGCTCGCTCGGCGCGACGGCTAGACTGACCGTTCCGTCGAGTTGATATAAAGGTATGCCCGACACAAGGAGATTGAAGCAGCGGTTGCAGTGACCAGCCCTCACGACGTACCAGCCGCCAAGAAGCACGGCATGGAGTTGCTGAACAATGAGAGCGTGCTCGACGCGGGCAGCGCGAGCGACCTGCCAACGCGCCCGCGCGCCGCGTTGCCCACCCACCCGCTCGTCTCTATTCGGCCGGGGCGGCGTTGGGCGCTGCCCGACCTGCGCGCTCTCTGGGCTTATCGCGAACTGCTCTACTTCCTGACGTGGCGCGACGTGAAGGTGCGCTATAAGCAGACGGCGCTCGGCGCAGCGTGGGCCATACTGCAACCGCTGCTACTGATGCTCATCTTCTCGTTCTTCTTCGGCAGATTGGCTGGCATCAAGTCTGACGGCGTGCCCTATCCGCTCTTCGCGTACTCAGGGCTGCTGCCGTGGACTTTCTTCGCCAGCGCTGTGACGAACAGCGGCAACAGCTTGATCGGTAGTTCCAACCTGATCACGAAAGTCTATTTCCCGCGCATGTTGATCCCGGCCGCGGCGGTCGCCTCCGGCTTGGTTGATCTCGCTATCGCCTTCCTGCTGCTTGTCGGGCTGATGTTCTACTACGGCACGGGACTGCACGCGAGCCTGCTCGCGCTGCCGTTGATGATTGCGCTGGCGACTGGGCTGGCGGCGGCGGTCGGCATGTGGATGGCGGCGCTGAATGTGAAGTATCGCGACGTGCGTTATGCGCTGCCGTTTCTGATTCAGGTCTGGATGTTCGCCTCGCCGGTCATCTATCCCGTGCCGGAGCGTTGGCGCTGGCTGCTGGCGCTCAACCCGATGACAGGTATCGTCCAAGGCTTTCGCAGCGCGCTGTTGGGCCGACCCTTCGACTCGTTTACGCTCGGTCTATCCACCGCGCTCACGCTCGTCTTCCTCGTCTATGCCATGATCAGTTTCAGCCGCATGGAGAAGAGTTTCGCCGATCTCATCTAGTCAAACATGGTGCAGCCGATTATCAAGGTCGAGAATTTGGGGAAGCGCTACCGACTGGGCGAGGCGCGCGCGCCCTACGGGAGTCTGCGCGACTCTATGGCGCGCCTCGCGCAAGCGCCCGTCCGCCTGCTGCGGCGCAACGGGCATGCGCCGCGCCCGCACATCTGGGCCGTCAAAGATGTCAGCTTTGAGATACAGCCGGGCGAAGTGGTCGGCATCATCGGGCGCAACGGCGCAGGCAAGTCAACGCTCCTGAAACTGCTCGCGCGCATCACCGAGCCGACGACCGGCAACATTGATCTCTACGGCCGCATCGGCAGCCTCTTAGAAGTCGGCACAGGTTTTCATCCAGAACTAACGGGGCGCGAGAACATCTTCTTGAACGGCGCGATCCTCGGCATGGCGCGGCGCGAGATCGCGCGCAAGTTCGACGAGATCGTCGCCTTCGCCGAGGTTGAGCGCTTTATAGACACGCCGGTCAAACATTTTTCGAGTGGCATGTACCTGCGCCTCGCCTTCGCCGTCGCGGCGCACCTCGAACCGGAAATCCTGCTCGTGGACGAAGTGCTGGCGGTCGGTGACGCGCGTTTTCAACGCAAGTGTTTGGACAAGATGCAGGACGTCGGCCAGCAAGGGCGCACGGTGCTCTTCGTCTCGCACAACATGCCGGCCATCACGCGCCTCTGCCCGCGCACGATCATGCTGCAAGACGGCGAAGTGCTCGTTGACGGCCCGTCCGCTAAGGTCGTCAGCATGTATCTGGATTCGGGCCTCGGCATGACGGCCGCGCGCGAGTGGCCCGACGTGCATAAAGCGCCGGGCGATGAGTATGTGCGCCTGCGTGCCGTGCGCGTGCGTGATGATGCGGGGCACGTGAGCGAGGCGTTGGACATACGCCGGCCCGTGCAGATCGAGATCGAGTACGAAGTCTTGCGTCCGGGGAAGCGTCTGTCGGCGGGCATCCTCTGTAAGAACGAAGAGGGCTTGTGCCTGTTCTCGTCGGCCGATCTCTCGCCGCGCGCCGTCTATGGCAGAGACCCGAACGCGACGGGGCGCTTTTTGTCGGCCTGCACCATCCCTGCTAATATGCTGGCCGAAGGTGCGTTGACCATTACGGCCGCCGTCTATGCAGTGCTCGATGGCGTACACACACACGCGCTTGAGCACGACGCCGTCAGATTCTTAGTCGTGGATTCTATCGAAACGGACTCCGCCCGCGGGTTGTACGCGGGCACGGTCGCCGGTGTGCTCCGACCGCTCTTGGACTGGACGACACAACACGTCGAGCCGCAGGCAGTCGAGCAGAGTTGAAGGCAAGAGGGGCGGATGAAGAAGCTGAAAGCCTACACCAATGTGCTGAAGCTCAGAGTCAATATGGCCCTGAAGCGCGCGGCCATTCACAACTACCCGGTCACCGCCATCATCGAACCGACCTCGTTCTGTAACCTTCATTGTCCCGCCTGCCCCACGGGCCTCCGCTTGGATTTGCGCCCCACCGTCGCCATCAAGGAAGAACTGTTCAAAGCTGCGATTGACGAGATCGGCGACTACATCTTTCAACTCAACATGTATAACTGGGGCGAGCCGCTGCTGCACAAACAGACGCCGGAGTTGATCGCTTATGCGAAGGCGAAAGAGATCAGCATCTCGTTGAGCACGAACCTCAGCATCAAGCTAACGGACGACTACATTGAACGGCTGGTGCGCAGCGGCTTGGACACTTTAGTCGTCTCGCTCGATGGCGTCACGGAAGAGACCTACAGCAAGTATCGCCGCAACGGCAATCTGGCGCTCGTGCGCGAGAACGTGCGGCGCATACACGAGACGAAGGAGCGGCTCGGCGCGCAGACGCCGGAAGTGGTCTGGCAGTTTCTGGTCTTTCGGCATAACGAGCACGAGATCGACACAGTGCGCTCGGTCTATCAAGCGTGGGGCGCGGACAGCGTCTCTATCAAGGGCGCGCAGATGCCGATTGAAGAGTACGGCGAAGGGTTCGAGCCGTCCACGATGCCGGAATACAATCTCTATCATCCGGAGCATCACAGCGTCCGCACCGCCGCCAAGTTGATGCAGAGCAGTCGCTCGTGCACCTGGCTCTACGGCGCTTTCGTCTTGAACCCGAACGGCAAGGTCTCGCCCTGCTGCGCCGTCCCGGCCGAGAAGCACGACTTCAGCGAGTACAAGCAGGCGGACGGCTTCTGGGCGGCGTGGAACAGCGATAAATTCCGCCGCGCGCGCCAGATGTTCACGCGCTCAAGCAGCGCGCCCAAGCTGACGGCGCAACGGTTGATTCAAATCAGAAAGCGGCTCGACGGGATGAATGCGGGCGCGGCCGACTCGCTGGCGGACGACAAACTCATCTGCCACAAGTGCCCCATCCCAGACCTGCAACACTATATTGATCCCGTGATTAATCAGACGAGCGGCGATCTGCTGTCGGCCGTCTGGCACGGCCGCCGGTTCGGCGCGCGCGCGCAAGCCGCCCTCTATTATCTGTTGATGGGCGCGCCGAACTTGCGCGTCAACGCGCGCATCGGTGCGCGCAAACTAAGCGCCTACCTCAGACCCTCTGCCGGCCAACCGGAAATGACAAACGATAAGCGGCGACGGGAGGCTGACCACGCATGAAGGTTGTCATTCTGGCCGGCGGCTTGGGCACACGTCTGTCCGAAGAGACTGAGATCAAGCCGAAGCCGATGGTCGAGATCGGCGGCCTGCCGATCCTCTGGCACATCATGCAGCATTACGCCTGTCACGGCTTCAAAGAGTTCCACGTCGCGCTCGGCTATCGCGGCGAGGTCATCAAACGCTTCTTCATGGACTACTACAGTCTGAACGGGAGCATGACGATTGATCTGGCGCACGGCGCGGTCGCCACGCACGACCACGAGTGCGAAGACTGGGTAGTGCATCTGACGAACACAGGGCAGCAGACCAACACAGGCGGGCGCGTCAAACGACTCGAACCACACTTGCGCGCCGACACCTTTATGCTCACCTACGGCGACGGCGTCTGCGACGTGAACCTGCGCGACCTGCTCCAATTTCATCGCGCGCACGGACGCATCGTCACCGTCACGGCGGTGCGTCCGCCCGCGCGCTTCGGCGGCCTCATCTTCGAGGGCGATCTGGTCGCAGAGTTCACCGAGAAGCCGCAGATCGGTGAAGGCTGGATCAACGGCGGCTTCATGGTCTGCGAGCCGGCCATCTTCGACTATCTCGCGGGCGACGACACTTCTCTGGAGGCGGACGCGCTTGAACAACTCGCCGCCGAACGACAACTCGCCGCCTATCGCCACGAAGGCTTCTGGCAATGCATGGACACCTTGCGCGACAAGCGTCTGCTTGAAAGTCTCTGGCAAGAGCGCCGCGCGCCGTGGAAGATTTGGGAATGAGCGAGACGGAGAACAAATTCTGGCTTGACCGGCCCGTGTTGGTGACGGGTGCGACCGGACTCGTCGGCGGTTGGCTCGTGCGACAGTTGCTCGACGCGGGCGCGGACGTGGTTTGTCTAGTGCGCGATTGGGTGCCGCAGTGTGAGTTGGTGCGCGGCTGTGTGATCGAGCGCGTCAAGGTCGTGCGCGGCGACATGCGCGAGCAGACTTTGCTTGAGCGCGCGCTCGGCGAATATGAGATTGACACCGTCCTGCATCTCGCCGCGCAAACCATCGTCGGCATCGCCAATCGCAATCCGGTCTCGACGTTTGAGACGAACATCGCAGGCACGTGGGCGCTCCTTGAAGCCTGTCGCCGCAGCCCCGCCGTCAAACAGGTCGTTGTCGCCTCGTCCGACAAAGCTTACGGTGAGCACGAAGTGCTTCCTTACAACGAGGACGCGCCGCTCGCCGGCCGCCATCCTTACGACGTAAGCAAGTCGTGCGCCGATCTGCTCGCGCAGGCTTACGCCGAGACTTACCATTTGCCGGTCGCCGTCACGCGCTGCGGCAATTTCTATGGCGGCGGCGATCTGAATTGGAATCGCCTCGTGCCCGGCACGATTCGCTCGGTCTTGCGCGGGCAGCGGCCCGTCATCCGCTCCGACGGCCAATACGTGCGCGACTATTTCTATGTCGAGGACGGCGCGCGCGCCAACCTTGTGCTGGCTGAAGCGCTCGCGGTTGATCCATCTCTGCGCGGGCAGGCGTTCAACTTCTCGAACGAGCTACAGGTGACGGTGTTAGAGCTGGTCGCGCGCCTGCTCGCTCTGATGAACTCCGACCTACAGCCGGACGTGCGCGGCGATGCGACGAACGAAATCCGTCATCAATACTTGAGCG
Source organism: Pyrinomonadaceae bacterium (assembly GCA_045807745.1). GTDB lineage: Bacteria > Acidobacteriota > Blastocatellia > Pyrinomonadales > Pyrinomonadaceae > QHXQ01. The sequence goes on along the minus strand of JBJMGT010000018.1, from coordinate 177,156 downwards.
CTGGGAAGGCGCGGCGTGTGCTCGGCTGGCAGCCGCTCTATACGCTCGCCGAAGGCCTCGGCCGCACGGTTGCATGGTACAGAGACTTCCTTGGGAGCAGCGCCGCATGACAGAGCCGCAAGCGCACGCCTGCCGCGCCTGCGGCACACGCGGACTCAAGACCATACTCGATCTCGGCCGCACGCCACTCGCCAACGCCTTGCTCACCGCCGCACAGTTGGCCGAACCGGAAGCGACCTACCCGCTCGTGCTCGCCTTCTGCCCCGCGTGCACACTCGTGCAGATCACCGAGACCGTGCCGCCCGAAAAACTCTTCCGCGCATACTTCTATCTCTCGTCCTTCTCCGACACGATGCTCCGCCACGCGGAAGAGATCGCCGCGCGGCTCACGCGTGCGCGCGAGTTGGGCGGCGCTAGCCTCGTCGTCGAAGTGGCGTCGAACGACGGCTACCTGCTGCAATACTACCGGCGCGCTGGCGTCCCTGTGCTCGGCATCGAGCCGGCGACCAACATCGCGCGCATCGCCGAACAAGAGCGCGGCGTCCCGACCTTGTGCGAGTTCTTCGGTGCGGAGTTGGCAGATCAACTGCGCCGCGAAGGCAAGCGTGCCGACGTGATTCACGCCAATAACGTGCTGGCGCACGTCGCCGATCTGAACGGCGTCGTCCGAGGGTTCGCGGCGCTCTTAAAAGATGACGGCGTCGCGGTCGTCGAAGTGCCTTACGTCAAAGACCTGATTGACAACTGCGAGTTCGACACGATCTATCACGAGCACCTCTGCTACTTCTCGCTGACGGCGCTCGCACGCCTCTTCCGCCGCCACGGCCTCCGTATCCACGACGTTGAGCGGCTCGCGATTCACGGCGGCACGATCCGCATCTTCGCGAGCAAGGCAGATGATGAAGGGACGGGCGACGTAAGCGATGCGGTGCGCCAGATGCTCGCGGAAGAGGCGGCGTGGGGCGTCGGCGTCGAACAGTTCTATCGTGGGTTCGGTGAAAAGGTTGAAGGCTTGCGCAACGCTCTGTTGGCGCTGCTCGGCGAGTTGAAACGGCAGGGCCGGCGCATGGCCGTCTATGGCGCATCGGCGAAGGGCAGCACACTCCTGAACTATTTCCAACTGGGGCGCGAGACGCTCGACTACGTGGTGGATCGCAGCACGGTCAAGCAGGGCTACTACACGCCGGGCACGCGCCTCTTGATCTATCCGCCGGAACAACTACTCACCGACATGCCCGACTACGTGCTGCTGCTCACGTGGAATTTCGCCGCCGAGATTTTGGCGCAGCAGGCGGAGTACCAGCGACGCGGCGGGCGCTTTATTATTCCTATTCCAGAGGTGCGCGTCGTCGAGCCGGCGCAGGCGACGGCGGGCGCGGAATCAAATGGAGGTGCTTAATTAGTGAAAGCTGAAGAGGCGATCAAGGAGTACTGGGATGAGCGCGCGCGGGCGCACGCAGGTTCGCCGCGCGCGACGACCGACGACATCTATTTAAGAGAACTGGAACTCGCCACCCTCACCGAGACACTCAAGAGTTTAGACTTGCCCGCCGCCGCGACAGTGCTGGACGTTGGCTGCGGCGACGGCTACACGACGCTCGCCATCGCCGAGCGGCTGCCCGCGCTCAGCTTCAGCGGCGTGGACTATAGCGCCCAGATGATCGAGAACGCCCGCCAGCAGTTGGCCGAGCGCGCGGAAGATTTGCAAGCGCGCGTCGCATTCTCCGTCGGCGACGCGACGAACCTCGCGACCGCTTGCGGCGACGAATTGTTCGACGTGACGCTGACCGACCGCTGTCTGATCAATCTCCCCTCGCTTGAGCGTCAGGCGGAAGCCATCGCCCAGATCGCCGCGCACACGAAACCGGGCGGCTACTACGTGGCCATCGAGAATTTCGTCGAAGGGCAAGAGAACATGAACGCGATGCGGCGCAGCGTCGGCGTGCCGGAGATTCCCATCCGCTGGCATAATCTCTTTTTCCGAGAGGCCGATCTCGTCGCCGCCGCCGCGCCTTTCTTCGACCAGATCACGTTCAAAGATTTTTCCAGTTCTTACTACTTTGCGACGCGCGTCATCTATTCGGCCATGTGCCAGATGCGCGGCGAGCAACCGGACTACGAGCACGAGATTCATCAACTCGCGGTCAAGCTGCCGTGGATGGGCCAGTTCAGTCCCATCCGCATGGTCGTCTTACGTCGCAAGCAATAGTCGCCGCAGACCAGCGGACGGCGGAGGTTTATGGACGACACATTCGAGCAGGAGAAACGCGAGTACATCCGTCGGCTCGGCGCGAGCGCGTCGCTCGTGCGCGCCTCGCACGAGTGGATTAGAGATGTGTCCCGCTTGAAGTATTCTTATAACTTCACGTGGTTGGGCCGCCCCATTATCCAGTTTCCGCAGGACATCGTCGCGATGCAGGAGATCATCTGGCGCGTGCGCCCCGATCTCATCATCGAGACGGGCGTGGCGCGCGGCGGTTCGCTCATCTTCTATGCTTCGCTGCTTGAATTGATCGGCGGCACGGGCCAAGTCCTAGGGATTGACATCGATCTCCGCGCGCATAACCGCGCGGAGATCGAAGCGCATCCGCTCAACCACCGGATCAAACTGCTGCAAGGGTCTTCGATAGACGAGCAGTTAGCGGCTGAGGTGCGCGCGTTGGCGCGCGGGCGTGCGCGCGTGCTGGTCATACTGGACTCGAACCACACGCACGCGCACGTCGCGCGCGAGTTGCAGTTGTACGCGCCGCTCGTGACCAAAGACAGCTACCTCGTGGTCTTCGACACGATTGTCGAGGATATGCCCGATGGCTACTTCGCAGACCGACCGTGGGGCAAAGGCGACAACCCGAAGACGGCCGTCTGGGAGTTTCTCAAAACCACGGATCGCTTCGTGATTGACGAAGAGTACAACAGCAAACTGCTCATCACGGTCGCGCCCGACGGCTACCTGCGCTGTGTGAAGGATTAGTTTATGGAACGCATACTCGTCTCCGGCCCCTCGATCACGCAGAAGGAGATCGACTACGTCACCGACGCCGTAACCAACGCTTGGTACGCCAACGCCAACGTCTATCACGACCGCTTCGAGCGCGCCTTCGCCGACTACTTAGGCCTCCGCTACGCCGTCGCGCTGCCTTCGTGCACATCGGCGATTCACCTGTCGCTTTTGGCCATGGGCATCGGCCCCGGCGATGAAGTAGTCGTGCCGGACGCAACGTGGATCGCCTCGGCCGCGCCCGTTACCTATGTCGGCGCAACGCCCGTCTTCGCCGACATGGATCGGCAGACGTGGTGCCTATCCGGCGCGACCTTGGAAGCCTGCCTCACGCCGCGCACAAAGGCCGTCATTATCGTTGACCTCTACGGCAACATGCCGGAGATGCGTGGGCTGTTGGAAGTCGCGCGTCGCCACGGGCTGCGTGTGATTGAAGACGCGGCCGAGGCCGCGGGCGCAGAGTATGAAGGCCAGCGCGCGGGCAGCTTCGGCGACACGGGCGTCTTTAGTTTCCACGGCTCGAAAACTTTGACCACGGGCGAGGGCGGGCTGCTGGTGACGGACGACGAGGCGCTCTATCGCCGCGCATTGATTCTGCGCGACCACGGGCGCAGGCCCGGCGATAAGCAGTTCAACAACATGGAGGTCGCCTACAAGTACAAGATGAGCAGCATGCAGGCGGCGCTGGGGCTGGCTCAGTTGGAGCGGATTGACGAATTGATGGCGCGCAAACGCGAACTCTTCGCGTGGTACAAAGAGGAGTTGGAAGGCGTGGAAGAGGTGACGCTCAATCAAGAGTTGCCGGGGGCGAAGAACGGCTATTGGATGGTGACGGCCGTGTTGGATCGCAACTACGACATCGAGAAGGACGATTTGCAGGAGCGCATGAGCGCGCGTGGCATTGATTGTCGTCCCTTCTTCCGCCCGCTCAGTTCGCTGCCCGCTTACGCACATCTGGCGCAAGCGCATGAAGCGCGCGCGCGCAACCAGATCGCATACGAAATCTGTCCTTACGGCATCAATCTGCCGTCAGGTTTGAACCTGACACGCGCGCACGTCCGCTACGTGTGTGAACAGTTCAAAGACATCTTAGGGCAGTGATGAGAAGAGTGCGATGAGCACGAGCTTTCAAGGCTTAACGGTTGTCATCCCGACGCGGAATCGGTCGGACTTAGCGCGCCGAGCGATCCAGTCGGCGCGCGCGCAGCCTGGCGGCGCGTTGAGAGTTTTGGTCTCAGACAATTCAACAGAGCAAACGGAGATTGAGCGTCTTCAGCAGTTTTGCGCGCAACTTAAAGATGCGCGCTTGCAATATGTCAGGCCGCCCGCGCCGCTCGCTATGTCGGCGCATTGGGATTGGGCTGTGCAGCAAGCGCTCCGAAGCGACAGTAGTCACTTCACCATCCTGACTGATCGGATGGTGTTCAAGCAGGGCCAATTAAAGACGGTGGTTGATATCGCGCGGCAATATCCGGCGCAGATAATTTGCTACATGCATGACAAGGTGCATGACTTTGCCGCGCCGTTCACCGTCGAGCAGTACAACTGGACGGGGAAGCTTTATGAGGTGACGGCGGCGCGCTTGCTGACGCTAGCGGCCGAATCCGTGATCTATGATGCCAGCACGCCGCGCATGCTCAACTGTCTTGTCCCGCGCAGCGTCCTCACGGCGATCAAAGAGCGCTTCGGCACTATCTTCGCCTCCATCTCGCCCGACTGGAATTTTTGTTATCGCGCGTTGACGGTTGTGGATGCCATCCTCTTTTTCAATAAGGCGGTGCTCGTCCATTACGCGCTGAACCGCAGCAATGGGCAGAGCGCAGAGCGCGGCATCAGGAATAGCGACTTTGAAGACTTCCTCAAGTCTTTGCCGCAAGCCCTAAATGCCGCCGCGCCGTTTCCGGAAATCATTACCGTGTGGAACGCAATCATCAATGAATATTGTGTCACTAAACGACAGGCCCAGAGCGCCAAACTGCCCGAACTGAACATGGAGAAATATGTCCAAGCCTTGGCCGTCGGTGTCTCATGGATCGCAAACCCGGCAGTTAGACGAGAGATGGAGCAGAAGCTTTTAGCGCGCGGTTGGCAACCGACCAAAGCAGACAATCCTTCGCTCATTGAGAAACTGCTCTCGCCGCAGAGGGTCTTGAATAAATTTAAAGCCATGATTGGTTGGCCGAAAAGCCTTGTCTTTGAGACGCCTGAGCAAGCGCTTGAATATGCCATTAACAATTTCAAGCCGCGTTCGGCGGCGCTGCCGTCGGATGAAGCTATGCATCAGGGCAGAGAAATGCCCATCCGCGCGCTGGCCGAGCAGGACGCTGTTGCAGACGTGGCGACCGCGTACAGTGTCGCTGATTGAGCAGCTAAATTTGAACTGAGCTTTAGACCGAAAGCGAGTGCCCCGACGGCGCTAAGCATCTTTAGCTACGACCGGTTTTGTAACCCGTCATGGGACGTGCTGGTCTTGTGGTTTAAGCCGGCGGCTTTACGTTATGCGCTCATGAACGGGTCGAAAACAGATAAAGCATGCGGCGCAGAGGCGCTCGAATGAGAATCGCAGTCTGGCACAATCTACCGAGTGGCGGCGCGAAGCGTGCGCTCTACGATCATGTGCGCGGGCTGGTCGGGCGCGGGCATACGGTCGAGGCATGGTGTCCGCCCACGGCCAGTCGCACCTATCTGCCCTTGAGCGATCTGATCCCGGAACACGTCGTGCCGACAGTCGCGCGGCCCGAGCGAGCTAGCCCTGCGTTCTTCGATCTCTTGACCTTGCGCACCTACAATCTGGACAAGTGGCGCGAGGTGGACGAGTACGCGCGCCAGTGTGCGGCCGAGATCAATCGCGGCGGCTTCGACCTGCTCTTTGCCAACTCTTCCATCGAGATGGCGGTCAGCTCCATCGGCCGCTACGTCCATCTCCCCAGCGTCCTCTACTTGCAAGAGCCGTCGCGTTGGCTCTACGAGGCGCAGCCCCGTTTGATCTGGGCGGGGCGCTGCGAGTCGGCGCATTGGTGGACGCCGGCGGCGCTCAATCATGCGTTGCGCGAAGCTATCCGCCTGCGCGGCTATCGCATCTACGCGCGCGCCGAGTGGCGTAACGCGCGCGCGTTCGATCAGCTACTGGTCAACTCGCACTTCAGTCGCGAATCTGTGCTGCGCACTTACGGCGTGGATGCTAGAGTCTGCTACTTGGGCGTGGACACAGAGAAGTTCACGTGGCGCGACCTGCCGAAAGAGAACTACGTGGTCGGCGTCGGTGCGATTGCGCCGCGCAAAAATGTGCGCTTAGTGATCGAGGCCTTGGCGCGCGTGCCTGCGCCGCGCCCGCGGCTCGTCTGGATCGGCGACGTGGCGAGAACGGAATACGTCGCGGAGCTAGAGCAACTGGCGCACGCGACCGGCGTCGAGTTCACGCCCTTGGTGCAAGTTGATGACGAGGCGCTGATTGATACGCTCAACCGCGCCCTGCTGATGGTTTACACCCCGCGCCTAGAGCCTTTCGGCTTCGCGCCGCTCGAAGCGAACGCGTGCGGTCTGCCCGTTGTGGCGGTCGCCGAGGGCGGGGTCAGAGAAACCATCCGCGACGGGGTGAACGGGCTGCTGGTTGAGCACGATCCGCAGGCGGTCGCCGACGCAATCGCTTATTTGCTACAGCACCCGACGGAAGCCGCACGCATGGGGCAGCATGCGCGCCAGCTAGTGGTTGAGAACTGGTCGGTCATAGCGGCCATTGATCGGCTGGAACAGAATTTAATCAGAGTCTTGCCCGCCGCGCACGAGCGCCGGCCGGAGAACTAATGCGCTGGAGGATACAATTTGGTTAAGCGAGCACTTATCACCGGCATCACGGGACAAGACGGGAGCTATCTGGCCGAACTATTGTTAGCCGCTGGCTACGAAGTGCATGGTCTTGTGCGCCGCGTCGCGTTGGAAGACCCGCAGCGCCGCTTCACCCGCCTTGCCCATTTACTTGACCGCATCACGCTCCATCCAGCGAGCTTGGAATCCTACGCCTCGATCTTCCACGTCATCAGTCGCCACGAATTCGACGAGTGCTATCATCTCGCGGCGCAATCTTTCGTCGCCGAGAGTTTCGCCGACGGCTTCTCAACGCTGAACACGAACATCAACGGCACGCATCACCTGCTCGCTGCCCTTAGAGAGCTACGTCCTCATTGCCGTTTCTACTTCGCCGGTTCATCCGAGATGTTCGGCAAGGTCGCCGAGACGCCGCAGTGTGAGACCACGCGCTTCCATCCGCGCTCCCCTTACGGCATCTCAAAAGTCGCCGGCTTCGATCTGACGCGCAACTACCGCGAGGCTTATGAGATGTTCTGCGTCTCCGGGATACTTTTCAACCATGAGTCGCCGCGCCGCGGGCATGAGTTCGTGACCCGCAAGATCACCGCGACCGTGGCGCGCATCAAGCATGGACTGGCGCACGAACTGCGGCTCGGCAACTTGGAAGCGCGCCGCGACTGGGGGCACGCCCAAGACTATGTGCGCGCCATGTACCTGATGCTGCAACAACCTGAAGCGGACGATTACGTCATCGCCACGGGCGAGACACACACGGTCAGGGAATTATGCGAGTTGGCCTTTGCCGAAGTGGGTCTGAGCTACCGCGACTATGTGCACATTGATGAACGCTTCTACCGCCCGGCGGAAGTCGATCTCCTCATCGGCGACGCCACGAAAGCGCGGCGCGAGTTGGCATGGCAGCCCGAATATAACTTCGAGCAGTTGGTTAAAGAGATGGTCGCTCATGACTTGGAAGAGAGCGCGCTTGCGGGTGCGTCGTCGGCATAGACATTGAGATTCGCCCGCAGAACCGGCCGGCGATCGAAGCCCACGAGTTGAGCCACTTGATCACTTTGATCGAAGGCAGTTCGACTGCGTCGGAGGTCGTGCAACAAGCGCACATGATTGATCGCGTCGTAGAGCGCGTTGTTGAAGCGCGTGAGTTTCTGCTTGTGTGCGGGTGCAGCGCGGAAAGACATGTCGGCCACAAGCTCTCCGCCTTGATAGATGAAGTACGGGCGCAGCTCGTCGCCTTCGAGCGCGCGCGAGTTGTTGCGTATGTCGTTTGCGGGCATGAAGATGAGCACAACCTGCATGGCCTCGCAAAACGAGTCGCCGATGATGGCGATGCGATAGGTGTCGGCGGGTTTCTGTTTCGCGTGCTCGCGGGCGCGCAGGCCCTGACTGTTGATCCGCACGTAGGCCGCGCCCTCTTTGCGAAACCAGCCGGCGACGTTGGGGCGCAGTGCCCAGCCCGTCTGCTCTTCAAAGGTGTAGAAGTACGGATTCGCGGAGCCGATGATACGCAGCCCCACTTCGGCCAAGCGCAACGCACAGAGGATGCTGCCGCAGAGGAGCAGGCGCTTGGCGGGCCAGCGTTTGTGTGCGCTCATGCGGTTAGAACAGCGTGTAGATGAACGGCGCGAGCGCGGAGCTTTGCGCGAAGATGAGGAGCACGCCCAAGAGCAGCAGCACGATGATGATCGGCAGCAGCCACAGCTTTTTGTTCTGTGAAAGGAAGAGCCAGATTTCTCCGGCCAGACGCATCTTACCCATAGAGTACGATCCCCGAAAACAGCCTGTCAGAACCGCCTGCGGTAGCAGGCGGATAGTGGTTGCGTTAGCTCGACCCGCCCGCTTGCAGCAGGCGGTTCTGACTATTTAAAACGTCCGCTCAAACTGTTCGCGCGTCTGCCTCGTCGCTTTGCGCGGTATCCAGTAGCTCTCCACTTGCGCGCGTCCGCGCCGACGGAGCGGGTCGCGCCCGACGACGCGCCCGATCAAGTTGTAAGGCGCGAACACGCCATAGAACATCAGACCCAATAAGATGCGGCTGTTGATCCAACCGAGGAGCGTTGCAAAGCTCATCCAGTAGGTGTGGAAGGCGCGCGCCAGCGGCGGGAACAGGAAGCCGATAATGGCGAGCGCCGCGCCCGTTGCGGCCAACACCGCGCTCGCCGTCGGACGGTGGCGAAAGTATTGCCAACCGGCCAGCGCGAGCAGCACGCCCGCGACGATGAGCGCCGTCTTGCGCGCCTGCGCGTCCGTGACCGGCTTGGCTTCGTCGTGCAGTCTAGTCAAGCTGGAACTCCTCCTGCCACGCTAAATCTTTGTCGCGCAGGCTAATGTCTTGGTCGCGTTTGTCGAGCACGTAATCGCCCATGACGAGCACGTCCATCTCGGTGCGCAGGAAACAGGTGAAGGCGTGTTCTGGCGCGCAGACGATTGGCTCGCCGCGCACGTTGAACGATGTGTTGACGACCAGAGGGCAACCGGTCAAACGGTCGAACGCCGCGATCAGATCGTGGTAGAGCGGATTGTCTTCGCGCCGGACGGTCTGCACGCGCGCTGAGTAGTCAACGTGCGTGATGGCGGGGACGATGGAGCGCGGAACGTTCAATTTTTCGATGCCGAACAGGCGCTGCTCTGCGGCGCTCATCGGGATGCGGTGGCGCTCGGCGACGGGCGCGACCAAGAGCATGTAGGGCGAGTCGCAAGCCAACTCGAAATAATCGCTGACGCGCTCGCGCAAGACCGAGGGCGCGAACGGGCGGAACGATTCACGAAACTTGATCTTCAAGTTCATCTGCGCCTGCATGCGGGGCGAGCGCGGGTCGCCGAGGATGCTGCGACAGCCTAGCGCGCGCGGGCCGAATTCCATGCGCCCTTGAAACCAACCGACGATCTTCTCCTGCGCGAGCAGACCGGCGACGTACTCGGCCAGTTCATCGTGTTCAAGGCGCCGGTAGGTCGCGCCGGTCGTGTCTAGGAAGGCGAGTATCTCTTCGTTCGTATAGACGGGGCCGAGATAAGAGCCGCGCATGCCGTCGGCGTGACCGCCCTTAACGCTTTCGACGTTGCGTTCGTTGCCAAGATACTGATACCACGTCGAGAGACACGCGCCGAGCGCGCCGCCCGCATCGCCCGCCGCCGGCTGAATCCAAACCTGCTCGAACGGCCCCTCGCGCAGGATGCGCCCGTTGCCGACGCAGTTCAAAGCGACGCCGCCCGCGAGACACAAGTTCTGCTCGCCCGTCTCTTTGTGCACGTGCCGCGCCATGCGCAGCATCGCCTCTTCCGTCACCTCTTGCACCGAGCGCGCCAAGTCCATCTCGCGCTGTGTCAATTCACTTTCAGACTGCCGCGCAGGGCCGCCGAACAGACGATCAAACTCGCTGTTGGTCATCGTGAGACCCTGACAGTAGTCGAAGTATTTCATGTTGAGCCGGAGCGAGCCGTCCACGCGCAGATCAACCAACTCGTCGAGGATCAACTTGACATACTTCGGCTCGCCGTAAGGCGCGAGGCCCATCACTTTGTATTCGCCGGAGTTGACTTTGAAGCCGGTGTAGTAAGTGAAGGCGGAATAGAGCAGCCCGAGCGAGTGCGGGAAGTGTAGCTCAGCCATTAAGTGCAACTCGTTCGCGCGCCCGTACCCATAACTCGATGTCGCCCATTCGCCCACGCCGTCCATCGTTAAGACCGCTGCTGACTCAAACGGGGCAGGGAAGAAGGCCGACGCAGCGTGCGACTCGTGGTGCTCGGTGAAGAGCACCTTGCCTTTGTAGTTGCAACGCTCTTCGACCTGCTCACGAATCCACAGCTTCTCTTTCAGCCACAACGGCATCGCCATCAGGAACGAGCGGATGCCGCGCGGCGCGTAGTCGATGTAGGTCTCAAGCAGGCGCTCAAACTTCAATAGCGGCTTGTCGTAGAAGGCGACGTAATCAACCTCCGCGCCCGTGATGCCGGCAGCGTTGAGACAATACTCGACCGCATGCGCAGGGAAGCGATGGTCGTGCTTCTTGCGCGTAAAGCGCTCCTCCTGCGCCGCCGCGACGATCTCACTATCGCGCATGACGCAGGCGGCGGAGTCGTGGTAATAGGCCGAGATGCCGAGAATGTAGGTAGAACTCATTAAACTTCTGTTGTCCGTGTCTGACTAGGCCGCCGGGCGGCGTGCGCGCTGGCAGTAAGAAGGGCAAATAGTAAGCTAGCGGGGAAAAGTCAGTCAAACAGCGGGTTTGTCTGTCGAGTGCCGGCCAAGACCTTTTGTGCTAGATTGTTTTGCTGGCAGTGCAAGCAACGGTGGCGGCCGAAATGCAGCATCAGCTTGAACTGGAACGGCGGCGAACTGCTGCGCCGCTGCTTGGGCGATGTCCTTTGTCATCTTGGCGCGCAGCGGCAGCACGGTCTTCTTCTGCACGGAACTGATCGGCGGCACGTCCTTGCTGTTGTGCAGTCGGCTGGGCATGCACTGGTTCGGGCTTGAGGGCTTGGGGCTGGGCTTTCTGCTCACACCATGATCTACTGTCTGCTGTGTTGGGCCATCTTGCGGCGCGCCATCGGGCTGCGTTGGACGAGAGAGAATCGCCTGATCTTCTGTGCCCTGATGCTCATGGCCGCCGCGATTCGCGCCCTGCCTTACGTCGGTTTGGAGCGCGCGCGCACGCCAGTCGCCCTCTTGCTGGCGGCGCTGGCGAGCATGGGCAGTCTCTACGTGATCCGGGGCGCGGTCGGCGGGCTGCGCGGGCTGCTGGCGCGGCGCAACGCCGTCTGAGTCGCAACCGGCAGGCATTTGAAAAAGCGGATGATGAAGCTAAGGTAGGGCACGCTGACAGAGCGCGCGAATGAACACATAGGCGGCAGACGATAGGTCGCTATTCGGCACATTCATTACCGGCACATTCATTATCGGCACATTCATTAGATGTCTGTCACACTCGAACAGGCCGTGAACAAGATGCAAGAGCACGCAACCGGCGCGCAGGCACACCGCCCGCTGGTATCCATCATCATCGTCAACTGGAACGGCGGCGAGTTGTTGCGCAAGTGCGTCCGGAGCATCGCGCAAGCGCCGCCCGGCGTCGCCTATGACATCGTCGTAGTGGATAACGCCTCGGCGGACGACAGCGTGAGTTGGCTGCGTTCGGCCGAGATCGCCGCCTTGCTGCCGGGCGTCACGTTGCACGTGATCGAGAATGCCGAGAACGTCGGTTTCAGCCGGGCCAACAATCAGGCCATCGCGTACAGCCACGCGCCGTTATTGTTCCTGCTCAACCCGGACACAGAAGTTAAGCCGGGTGCGATAGACACGCTCGTCGCAACCCTACGCGCCGACGCGCACATCGGCGCAACGGGGCCGCGCCTGCTCAACACCGATGGTACGTTGCAGCACAGCGTCTGGCGCAATCCGCCGACGCCGTGGGAGATCGTCGTTACGGGCGTCGGCTTGTGGCGCTTGCTACCGCGTCGTCTGCGCGGGCGGCTGCTGCTGGGCGGGCACTGGGATCACGCGACGCAACGGGCCGTGCCGATGCTCTTCGGCGCGGCCATCCTCGCGCGGCGCGAGATGATCGACGCGGTCGGGGGCTTGGACGAACGTTTCCACATGTACGGCGAAGACAACGAGTGGTGTCTGCGGATCACGCGCGCCGGTTGGCTGCTCGTGTTCGAGCCGGCGGCGGAAGTCGTGCATCACGGCGGTCAGTTCTCGCTGCAACGTTGGTCGAGTCGCGAGAAGCTGCGCGTGCAGCTCAATTCATTTTTCGATTTCCAGCGCCGTTGCCTGTCGCGCAGTCATGTGCTCGCCAACTTGATCGCCGGCTGTCTAGTGATGGCGGCCCAGCGGCTCTGGCGCGGTCTACGGCGGCGACCGACCGAAGAGGTGGCCATCGTGTTGGAAATGTACTGGGCTGATCTGAAGCGCGCTTTGCGGGAGCACTGAACCTGTCTATGCCCGCGAACACGCCGCCCCGTCCCGCCGCCCGCCCGCCCGCTTCTGCGGGGCCGGCGCGCCGTGCCGTCTCCGTCGTGATCCCGGTTAAGAATGAGACGCAGTCTTTGCCCGCGCTCATCGCATCGCTGCACGCACAGACCTGTGCGCCGGCTGAAATCATCATCGTCGATGGCGGCTCAACGGACGGGACGGTTGCGCTCGCACGCGCGCTGGCGGCCACGGACGAAAAGATACGTGTCATCGAGACAGCGGAGGCGACGCCGGGGCGTGGGCGCAATCTCGGTATTGCCGCCGCGCGTCACGAATGGATCGCACTGGTGGACGCTGGTGTGCATGTGGAAGCGACTTGGCTGGCGCAATTGTTGGCGGCGCTTGAGCGCGCGCCGGGTGCGGAAGTGGTCTATGGCAACTACGAACCGGTGACCGACACGCGCTTCACACGCGCGGCGGCCGTCGCTTATGTGCCGCCCAAGTGGCAGAGCAAGACCGGGTGGCTGCGCGGGCCCTCGACCGCGTCCATGTTGCTTCAGCGCGCGGTCTGGCAGCGCGTCGGCGGCTTCCCCGACCTACGCGCGGCCGAAGATTTGATCTTCATGGAACGAATCGCGCAGCAGGGCTGTTACGTCACGCACGCACCGCAAGCGACTGTGTGGTGGCAACTGCAACCCACGTTCGCTGCTACCTTTCGCCGCTTCGCCAACTACTCCCGGCATAATGTCTGGGCCGGCCGCCAGCGCGGCTGGCATTACGGGCTGCTCCGGCAGTACGTGGTCGCCGCCGGTTTCGTCTTACTGGCACTCGTGCACAGCCCTTGGTGGCTGTTGGCGTTGCCGCTTGGTATGTCGGCCCGGACGGCCAAGAGCGTCTGGCAGCATCGCGCCGGGCACGGCTTGGCGTGGGGCTTAAATCCGCTTCAGTTCGGTTACGTGCTGCTCATTCTGCTGACGCTTGATCTGGCGACCTACGTGGGCTGGATTCAAGCCGGCGCGCACCCGGCAAGACGGCCCGCAACCGCGCCCGCGCACACGAGTGAAACAGAGCCGCCGGCCTGAGCGAATCGTTTGCGCTAGGCGCGCTTATAGCCGAGGGCGCACCAGTAGGGCATCGTGTCGCTAAACTCGATCCGTTCCAGCCCCGCTGCCTCCATCATCTGTCTGATCTGTCTGGCCGTGAAGCGTTGTTCTAACACCGTGCCGAGACGGTCGAGCGCGTCGGTGCGCATCGTGTAGAAACTGCGCCGGCGGTAGAGCGCGAGCGGAAAGGCGTCCACGTTGCGACCCATGTCTTCGAGCAGACGCGCGGTACGGGCAAGCGGCCAGTAGACCGTGAGCGCGATCAATTCCGTCAGCGCATGTTTCAAACGGAACGGGAGCTTGGAGATCAGACGGCGGCCCGTATCGCTCGTGCGCCAGAGCAGGCGAAACCACGCGGGGCGGTTGTCGAAGGCGTAATAGAGATAGAGCAACAGCGGCGCGCCGGGTTTGAGTTTCGCCGCGCAAGCTTTGATCCCGGCGGCCGTGTCGGGCACGTGATGCAACACGCCGAGCGAATAGCCGAAGTCCATCGAGCCATCCGCGAACGGTAACTGTGCGACTGAAGCTGTGATGAATTCACAGTTGGCGGAAGCGGCGAGGTTGCGCCGCGCGACGGCGAGCGCCTCTTTGCTCGCGTCCACGCAGTAGAGTCGCCCGACGCGCGCCGCGACCGACTTGGCCCAGCGCCCCGTGCCGCAACCCAGATCGAAACCGACGGCGTTAGCGGGCAGCGCACCCCACGGGAAGAGCTTGAAGTAGGCGGCAAACAACTCCTGCCGCTCGCGCTCGTCCAATGCGGTCTGATCGAAACGACTCCACTCGCGCCCGAACCCCTCGACCGTGCGCGGGTCGTAGTTCAACGTCTCGGTCGTCGGTTGTGGAGCGTCTGCGGCCATCTACCACGTTCCTCTGTTGCGCAGCGAAGTTCTGCCCAAAGGTTTAACTTGCGCGGGCAGCTTAACAAAGCTTGCGCGTGGGCGGCAAACCCGGCGGCGCGGCCGGTTGACGAACGGCGCGTGGGAAACTTAATGTCAACCTTCGCTCGTGCTTAAAGTGAATTTGCGCACTCGGTGTTCGGTCGCAGTCAAACCACAATGTCATCTTTAGCTTCAGCCCGCACACTCTATCTGTGCTACTTCGGTCTGCGCGAGCCGCTGGTGCAGACGCAGGTGTTGCCCTACCTACGGCAACTGGCGGCGCAAGGGCTGGAAGTTTATCTGCTCACCTTCGAGCCGCAGTTCAGCCGCGCATGGTCGGCGGCGCAACTGGCCGAGACGCGCACACGCCTCGCGGCCGATGGCATACATTGGCACGCCCGCGCTTATCACAAGCGGCCGTCCGCGCCCGCCACGCTCTACGACATTCTGATGGGCGCAGTGACGGCCCTGTGGCTCGCACGTCGGCATCGCATCCACGTCCTGCACGCGCGCGCGCACATGGCGTTGGCGATGGCGCTGCTGGCGCGACCGCTCGCCGACACGCGCGTCATTTTTGACGTGCGCGGTTTGATGGCCGACGAGTACGCGGACGCGGGACATTGGCGGCCGGACTCGGCTGTCTATCGCGCGGTGAAATGGTTGGAATCGTTGGGTCTCAGGCGCGCGGATCAACTCGTGGTGCTCACGCGCCGGATGCGCGACTGGGTCGTCGCCGAAGGGTATGCAAGCGCGGAGAAGATCGAAGTGATCCCGTGTTGTGTTGACTCCGCCCGGTTCGCGGCGCAGAACGGAACTGAGGACAGCGCGACAACGACAACGCCGGAGCGCTTCGAGTTGATCTACGCGGGCGCGGTGACGGGCTTGTATCTGCTGGACGAGATCGGCCAGTTTTTTCTGGCGGTGCGGGCGCGACGCGCGGACGCCTTTCTGCGCATCCTGACCAAGAGCGACCCGGCGGCGGCGACGGCGACGCTCCGGCGTGCGGGCTTGCGGGACGAGGACTTCTGGATCGGGCCGGTCGCGCCCGCCGAAGTGCCGCAGTACTTGCGCCGCGCACGGCTGGGTCTGTCGCTGCGCAAACCGACCTTCGCGCAGATCGCTTCATCGCCGACGAAGATTCCGGAGTACCTGCTCGCCGGGCTGCCCGTCGTCAGCAACGCTGGCATTGGGGACACAGACGAACTGCTTGAACGCGAACGCGTCGGCGTAGTGCTCCGCAGTTTCGACGAACAGGCGCTCGCCTCGGCGGCCGCGCAGGCGCTCGCCTTAGCGGCCGATCCGGCGCTGCGCGCACGCTGCATACAGGTTGCGCGGCAGCAGTTTGATCTGGTCAACGTCGGCGGCGTCGGCTACGGCAACGTGTACCGGCGCATACGCAAGCAACAGACCCCTGCGCTGGCGACGCACGGCGCACCATGACGAGCACGCAAGCCGGCACGCCCGCCAGTAGCACGGACGCAGCGAGCGAGCCGAAGATGAAAGTGTTGGCTCTTTGCACCTATCCGGTTGAGGCGGCGGCCACGCGCTACCGCATCGCGCAGTTCATCGCACCGCTCAAGGCGCGCGGCATCGACGTGACGCTCCGGCCCTTACTCGACGGGCGCACCTTTAGCTCGCTCTACAAACGCGCGGAGTGGGCGCGCACGGCCCGCGCGCTCGCCGGCGCGACGCTACGCCGCTGCGCGGATGTATTAAGCGCGCGCCGCTTCGACGTGGTGTTCGTGCAGCGCGAGGCGCTGCTGTTCGGCCCGCCGATCATTGAATGGTTGTTGACGCGCGCGGGCGGGCGCACGCTCGTGCTCGATTTGGACGACGCGACTTACGTGCGCTACGTCAGTCAGAGTTACCGCCGGCTCGGCGGCGCGTTGAAGTGGTTCGGCAAGACGGATGAATTGATCCGTTGGGCCACGGTCGTCATCTGCGGCAATCGTTTCATCGCCGATTACGTCGCGGGACTGGGCGCACGCGCCGTCGTCATCCCGACGGTCGTTGACACAGACCTGTTCCGCCCGCTCCCGCCCGCGCCCGCGCCGGATGTGCCCGTCATCGGCTGGGTCGGCACGCACTCAACCTTCGCTTATCTAGAAACGATCTTGCCGGTGTTGCAGGCGTTGGCGCGCGCGCACCGTTTTCGGCTGCGGGTCGTCGGCGCGGGGCGGGAGCGTATCGAGTTGCCGGGCGTCGAGGTCGAGAGTCTGCCGTGGGCTTTGGGGCGCGAGGTCGCGGACTTTCAGTCGTTGGACATAGGGCTGTATCCGCTCGATCAAAATCCTTCATCGCCGCCGGAGTGGCTGGCGGGCAAGTCGGGCTTCAAAGCGATTCAATACATGGCGGTCGGCGTGCCATTCGTCGTCACGCCGGTCGGCGTCTGCGCCGAGCTAGGCGAGCCGGGCGTGACGCACTTGCCGGCCCGCACGCCCGCCGAGTGGCACGCGGCGCTCGCACGGCTGTTGACCGACGCGGCGCTCAGGCGCGCGATGGGCGCGGCCGGGCGACAACATGCCCTGGCGCACTACGCGCTGCCGGCGCAAGCCGACAAACTCGCGGCCGTGTTGCGCGCGGCCGTGCAGAGCAGCATGAATGCACGTGCGGGCGGGTGACTTCTGCTACTTTTTTTGGTAGCTTAACTTGCTATCACAAGCCATCTGGGCCGCGGGGCGCGCGTCTTGTGGGTAAGGGCGCGGCGCAGAAATTTGCGGGCCCGTTTTGTTTGACCAATCTATGTACATTCTAGGTTTGACCACGCTCGGCGATTCGGCGGCGACGCTCATCCATGACGGCGAGATTGTCGCCGCGGCCGAAGAGGAACGCTTCTCGCGCCGTAAGCACCACAGCGGCTTCCCTTACGAGGCGATGCAGTATTGCCTCGACGAAGCCAGCATCACGATCAAGGACGTGGCGCACATCGGGCTTTACTGGAAGCCGTGGATTTTGCGCCACAAAGCAATGCAAGCAATTAAGTCGGGTCTCATCTCGCGGGCCATGTTCAAGGCGCGCGTGGATCGCGGTGTGACACAGGTCGGCGAGAATTACCTCGGCATGCTCAAACACCCACGCCGCATCCGCGACCACTTCGGCGCGAGCGACTTCAAGTTTCATTTTCTTGAGCATCATCAGTGTCACGCCGCCAGCGCCTTCTTCGTCTCCGGTTTCGAGCGCGCCGCGATCATGACGTGGGACGGCACGGGTGAGGACACGACCACGCTCTTCTCCGAAGGCGAGGACAAACGCATACGCGTCCTAAAGCGCATCAAGCTGCCGCACTCACTGGGGCAGTTCTATTCCGCCGTCACCAACTTTATCGGCTTCGACATGTTCGAGGGCGATGAGTGGAAGGTGATGGGGCTGGCCGCCTATGGGCAGCCGGAGTATTACGACTTCTTAGCGCGGCGTGTGTTGGTCGCTAACGGCCACCATGATTTCCATTTCGACATCCGCGTGCTCGACCATCATCTCGCCAAGCACTATCAGTTCGGCGACGCGATCACGAAAGAGTTGGGGCCAGCGCGCAAACCGGGCGAGGAGCTAACGCAACATCACTGGAACATCGCCGCGAGCGCGCAGAAAGTTTTAGAGGACACGGCGCTCCATCTGTTGCAAGGGCTGCACGAGCGGACGGGCGCGGAGAACCTGTGCATGGCGGGCGGCGTCGCGTACAACTCGGTGATGAACGGGCGCATCATGACCGAGTCGCCGTTCAAGCGCTACTTCATCCAACCGGCCTCGGGCGACGCGGGCTGCTCGCTCGGCGCGGCCCTGCTGGTCTGGCACTCGCGTCTTAAACAGCCCCGCAGGTTTCGCATGGAGCACGCTTACTACGGCCCCGGTTTCACGTCGGAGCAGTGTGCAGCGGCCCTTAGCGCGGCCGGGCTGAAATTTGAGACGCTGCCCGATGAAGAGTTGTTGCCCCGCGTCGCGCGGCTCTTGGCGGACGGCGCGATCCTCGGTTGGTTTCAAGGACGCATGGAGTTCGGCCCGCGCGCGCTCGGCAACCGCAGTTTCATCGCCGACCCACGCCGCGCCGACATGCGCGAGCTATTGAACAAGAAGGTCAAACTGCGCGAGTGGTTTCGGCCGCTCGCGCCATCGATGTTGGCCGAGGCCGCCGAAAGCTTATTCGGTCATCCGCATTATGACCCGTTCATGATCACGGTCTTGCACGTGCGTGAAGAGCAGCGCGCCGCGATCCCCGCGGTTGTGCACGTGGACGGCACGGCGCGCCCGCAGACGGTGAGCCGCGCAGTTAATCCGCGCTACTGGCAGTTGATTCACGAGTTCGAGCGGTTGACCGGCGTGCCCATGCTCTTGAACACCTCGTTCAACATTCAAGAGCCGATTGTGTGTAGCCCGCAGGACGCGATCAAAACTTTTCAGGGCGCGAACTTCGACGGCCTTGTGTTGGAGAACAACCTCGTGTTGCGCTCGGTGACCTGACTGTGGGCAGGCGCACGGGCCGTTGTCATCGGCTTGAGTTTTCCGGCGGCGCAATTGGTCGTTCGGCCTGCGAGCGGGGCGAAGAGTATGCAGGGTCTGTTGATTGGCTTATCGCTGGCGGTGGTGGTGACGGTGCTGTTGCTCGCGCCCGGCAGCGGCGCGCCGGCCCTGCTGCTCTGCGCCGCCCTTGCCATCGGCACGGGGCTGGCGATCCGCCGGGTCGGCGGGCCCGAACGCCAATTCCTCCTGCACCTGTTCGTTGGCGCACTGCTCATCCGCATCATCGTCGGCACGCTGATCTTCGCCTTCGACATGCAATTGTTCTTCGGCGGCGATGCGCTCGCTTATGACGTGCAGGGCTTCGCCATGTGGCGCGTCTGGCAAGGCGAGTTGCGCTACAAAGAGGTGCTGGCGGCCGCGATTGATACTTTTTGGGGCATGCCCTACTACATCGGGGCCGTCTATAGTCTGGTCGGGCACAACCCGTTGGCGGTGCAGTTCACGAACGCGATCATGGGCGCGGCCACAGCGCCCGCCATCTATCTCTGCGCGCGGCACATCTTCAACAATCAACAGGTCGCGCGCCTGACGGGGCTGCTGGTCGCGCTCTTCCCGTCGCTCATTCTCTGGTCGGCGCAGGGGCTGAAGGACGGCCCCATCGTCTTTCTGTTGGCGGTGGCGATGCTGGCGACCTTGCGGCTGGGCGAGCAGTTGAGCGTCCGGTATTTCGTTGTGCTGCTCGGCGCGCTGGCCGGTCTGTTGAGCC
The DNA here is from genome assembly GCA_045807745.1 of Pyrinomonadaceae bacterium. Taxonomy (GTDB): domain Bacteria; phylum Acidobacteriota; class Blastocatellia; order Pyrinomonadales; family Pyrinomonadaceae; genus QHXQ01. The sequence continues at coordinate 157,220 of JBJMGT010000018.1, read as the reverse complement.
TGCGTTTCTACATCTTCTACATGATGATCATCGCCACCGGCGGCGCGTTCATCATCGGCATGCGGCAACTCACGGCGCAGAGTCTGGCGCGCCAGATGGTGATCGTCGTCAGCATCGGTCTGACGCTGACCTACTTGGGGGTGTTGCGCACGGCGAGCGCGCAGTACGAAAACTACGGCAGCCTCGGAAGTGTCCAGCGCTCGCGGCTCGACCAGACCCAGAGCGCCGAGTCCGGCTTTGCCAAAGATGTGGATGTCTCGACGACCGGCGGCGCGTTAACGGCTATTCCCTTAGGCCTGGTCTATCTGTTGTTCGCGCCCTTTCCCTGGCAACTAGCCAACCTGCGGCAGTCGATCACCTTGCCGGAGATGCTCGTCTGGTGGAGTTGTTTTCCGTTACTGGTCTTGGGCTTGTGGTTTACGTTGAAGTACCGGCTGCGGCAGGCGCTGCCTATCTTATTGTTCACGGTGATGCTGACGTTGGCGTATTCGATCTTTCAAGGCAACGTTGGGACGGCGTACCGACAGCGGGCACAGTTGCTGATCTTCTATTTCATGTTTGTGGCGGTCGGCTATGTGTTGTTGAAGGAGCGCCGCGATGAGCGCGCGGCACAGCAACTCGCCGCCCGGCAAGCGGCGCAGGAGGAGGTTGCGGCGCAACGCCGCTACGAGCAGTGGCGGCGCGAGAAGGAGCACGAATTGGAAAAGATCGCCGACGACTTGCAGAAGGGTCTGGGTTTTTGAGATAGTGCGCGCCTATCGCAGTCTGCGGCGCGGCGCGGGCGCGGTGGTCGCCGCACGCGGCGCGCAGGGCAATCCTACGCGGGGGCCTGTCGCCGAGGCGACGTGCCCGGCGCAGGCTTTAACGGCCGGAGTCGCATCTATCATCACGTAAGCCAAGCTTGATCCGGTAAAATTCATGAACGGTCTGCTGGGAGCAACAGCGCTGGCCCTCTGCGCCGCGATTATCTTTCTTGTGCCGGGCTACGGCGCGGCGGCCGTCCTGCTGTGCGCGGTGCTAGCGACGCTGGCACTGTTGGCGATCTCGCGCGCCGGGGTTGATCGCAACTTCCTGTCGCAATTGTTCGCCGCCGCGCTCCTGCTCCGCGTGGTGCTCGGCACGTGTACCTTCATGTTCCACCTCCAACAGTTTTTCGGCGGCGATGCACTGACTTACGACAGCCTCGGCGATACAATGTTGAAAGTCTGGCGCGGCGAGGTGCGTTACGAAGTGATCATGCGGACGCAGGCCGCGCAGAACTTCTACGGCATGCCTTATCTGGTCGCCGCGATCTACGCGCTCGTCGGGCGCAACCCGCTGGCAGTCCAGTTCGTCAACGCAGTACTCGGCGCACTAACCATCCTACCGCTCTACCTCTGCGCGCAACAGATTTTCGAGAACCGGCGGGTGGCGCGTACAACCGCATTGCTGATCGCCTTCTTCCCCTCACTCATCCTCTGGTCGTCGCAAGGGTTGAAAGACGCGCCGATCATCTTCCTGTTGGCGCTGGCGATGCTGGCCACGTTGCGGCTGAGCGAGAAGCTGAGTGTCAGATATTTCGCGCTGCTGATCGGCGCGCTGGTGGGCTTGCTGAGCCTGCGCTTCTACATCTTCTACATGGTGGTGCTGGCATGCGGCGGGACTTTCATCATCGGCCAGCGGCGGATGACGCCGCGCGGTTTCGTGCAACAGATGATCATCATCGTCTGCGTCGGGCTGGCACTCGTGCAGTTCGGCGTCCTGAAGCGCGCGACCACGCAGTATGAGACGTTCGGCAACCTCGAAAGAGTGCAACTCGCGCGGCTTGATCAAACGCAGAGCGCCGAGTCCGGCTTCGCCAAGGACGTGGACGTATCGACGACCGAGGGCGCTTTGAGCGCCATCCCACTGGGCTTAGTCTATCTGTTGTTCGCGCCCTTTCCCTGGCAACTAGCCAACCTGCGGCAGTCGATCACCTTGCCGGAGATGCTCGTCTGGTGGAGTTGTTTCCCGCTGCTCGTGCTGGGGCTATGGTTTACCTTGCGCTATCGTTTGCGCAAGGCGCTGCCGATCGTGACGTTCACGGTGCTGCTGACGTTGGCCTATTCGATCTTTCAAGGGAACGTAGGCACAGCGTACCGACAGCGGGCACAGTTGCTGATCTTCTATTTCATGTTTGTGGCGGTCGGCTATGTGTTGTTGAAGGAGCGCCGCGATGAGCGCGCGGCACAGCAACTCGCTGCCCGGCAACAGCGGAGTGAGGCGCGGCCGCAGGTGGCGGTGGGCGCGGCAGATCGTGCGCCGCAGAATGTTTAAGTTATGTGTGGCATCGTAGGCATGGTGCGCGGCGGCGACCGCGCGGTGGACGCGGAGCTATTGCAGCGCATGTGCGACGCGATCCGTCATCGCGGGCCGGACGAGGAGGGCCGCTACCTCAAGGGGCGCGCAGGTCTCGCCATGCGCCGCCTCGCCATCATCGATCTGGCCGGCGGGCAACAGCCCATCCACAACGAGGAGCGCTCGGCGTGGATCGTCTTCAACGGCGAAATCTATAACTACAAAGAACTGCGCGCACGACTCGAAAAGCTCGGCCACGAGTTCTACACAGACAGCGACACCGAAGCGATCCTGCATGCCTACGAGCAGTATGGCGCGGACTGTCCCAAACATTTGCGCGGCATGTTCGCCTTCGCCATCTGGGACGAACACAAAGAGGAACTGTTCCTCGCCCGCGACCGCGTCGGCAAAAAACCGCTGCTCTACGCGCACGTCAACAATCAACTAATCTTCGGCTCGGAGTTCAGCGCGCTCCTGTTGCACCCGGACATCGGGCGCGAGGTGCTGCCCGAAGCCATTCATCATTACCTCTCATTCATGTGCGTGCCCGCGCCGCTGACCGCCTACCGGCAGATCAAAAAACTTGAGCCGGGCCACTCTCTACGCTTCACGCGCGCGGGCGAGATCAAACTCGAACGCTACTGGCAGCCCGACTTTACGAAGAAGACGAAGCTGACCGAAGAAGAGGCGGGCGAGCGCGCGGTCGAGTTGCTGCGCGAGGCCGTGCGCGTGCGTCTGATGTCGGAAGTGCCGCTCGGCGCGTTCCTGTCTGGCGGGATCGATTCGAGCACGGTCGTCGCGCTGATGAGCGAAGCGTCGAGCACGCCGGTCAAGACCTTCTCCATCGGCTTCGAGGAGCAGGACTTCTCGGAGCTACACCACGCGCGCCGCATCGCCGAGCACGTCGGCGCTGATCATCACGAGTTCATCGTCCGCCCCGACGCGCTCGAAGTCCTGCCCACGCTCGTCGAGCATTACGGCGAGCCTTACGCCGACTCGTCCGCGATCCCGACCTACTACGTCGCGCGCGAGACGCGCCGGCACGTAACGGTCGCGCTCAATGGCGACGGCGGCGACGAATGCTTCGCGGGTTACGAGCGGTACGCGGCGATGCGCTTGGCCGAGCGCTACCGGCGACTGCCCGGTCTGCTGCGCGAGCGTGTGATCGAACAGGCGATCAGCCTGTACCCGACTTCAGAGTTGCGCCGCAGCCGCATGCGCGATCTGAAACGATTCCTGCACGCGGCGGCGCTGCCGACGGTCGAGCGTTACATGCGTTGGGTGAGCGTGCTGGATCGCGGCGCGAAGGCTGAACTGTACGCGGACGATTTCCGCCAGCAACTGAACGGGCACGACCCGGCCGCTTTGCTCGCGCCGTGGTTTGCCAGCGTCAACGGCGCAGGCGTCGTGGACGCGGCGCTGATGACCGACACGATGACGTATCTACCAAACGATCTGCTCGTTAAGGTTGACATCGCCACGATGGCCGTCTCGCTCGAAGCGCGCTCACCATTCCTCGATCATCACGTCATCGAGTTCGCCGCTTCTCTGCCGGAGCAGTACAAGCTGCGGGGCTTGACGACGAAGTATCTGTTGAAGCGCGTGCTGCGCAAGCTCCTGCCCGCCGAGAATCTCAACCGGCGCAAGATGGGCTTCGGCGTCCCGATCACACACTGGCTGCGCGGGAATCTGCAAGGCTTCCTGCGCGAGACGTTGCTCTCGGCGCGCAGCCTACGGCGCGGCCTCTTCAAACCTGAACAGATCGCGCGGCTCGTTGCCGAACACACGGCGGGCCAGAAAGATCACGCGCCTCAGTTGTGGACGCTGCTGATGCTTGAGTTGTGGTTTCAACGATTCATTGATTAAGCTGGTCAAAAGTTCGGCGGATGAATTTCATGAAAGGGCTCGTCATGGCGAGTTCATCTTCCGCGCCACAGACACAGGGCGGACGCGAGCAGTACCATTGGGTGGCGCAAGTCTGTCCGGTCTGCGAGGTGAAGCCGACGCGCTTCATCGGCCGGCGCGGCGGCGCAGCGCATCGCGCGGGACTAGGTGTTGCGTGCGACAGCTGGCGTTGCGGCAAATGCGGGCTGGTGTTTCTCGATCCGATGCCCGTGCCGGTCGGCGGGCTGGAACAACGTTACGGCGTCGCGGCCGACGACTACTTTAAATGCCACGACATTAATGCGAAGGGGCAGAGCGCACAAGGCATGTTGGCGGGGGCGGCGGAGTTAACCGGCGGCAGAGGCCGGCTGCTTGACATCGGCGTCGGCCGCGGCGAGTTGCTGCGATTGGCGTGCGCCGAAGGTTGGGAGGCGGTGGGCGTCGAGCCGTCGAGTTCGTTTGCCAAGTATGCCGCGCGTTATTCAGGCGCGGAGATCAAGTGCGCGCCGATTGAAGCGTGTGAACATCGGCGGCATGGGCACATACATCGAGACTTGGGCACTTAAAAATTAATTTTGCCGAGGGGACACGAAAGGTATGGTCTTGGCTGGCGGATTGGGCACGCGGCTGAGGCCTTGACGGCGGTGACGAACAAACACTTGCTGCCCGTCTTTAATTCAGCCCATGGTCTATCATCCGATTCAGACAGCAATTATGGACGCTGTTGATGCTGGAACTCTGGTTTCAGCGGTTCATAGATTGAGCGCGGCCGCCCCCGCTGCTGTCGAACCCTCCCCAAGCGACATTTGAGGCCTGAAGATGAAACTTGCGCAGGCATTAATCTGCATCGCTCTTTTGTCGTCACCAGTGCCCCGCGCCGCGCCTGTGCCGCACGTGGACACGCAGGCACGCAGGCCGCCGTCAGCGCAGGAGCGCGTTATCAAGGCTAACCAGATGCCGGGCGCGGACGCGGGCGCGAAGATTAACGCGGCGGACGCAGCGCTCGGTGCAACTAAGGGCACGATTATCTGGACAGGTCCGGGCACGGCCGCCGCCTCCATCATCATCGCCGGCAACCACACGCTCAGGCTCGAACAGGCGCAGTTGACTTCGACGGCCAACAATCCCGTCATTCGCCTGAAGGACAACTCCGCCTTGGAGTGCGATTCGTGGGCCTCGACTATCAGCGAGAGTACGGGCGTAACGACAGTTTCCAGCCCGCTTAACATCGTCGCCGACTACAACGGCAGTCAGTTGAACGGCGCGCGCGCGCAGAATCTGGCCGTCCGCGGCTGTCACCTGAAAGGGCACGCGCCCGTCACGGGCACGGTCAGGTTCACAAACGGCTCGACCGCGATCACGGCGAGCAGCCCACTCTTTACCTCGGCCATGACCGACTATACGGGGCATTGGACAATCTACGCAGCGGGCGTGACCTTCGGCGGGAGCGGGGCGACGACGATTGCAACCGTGACGGATGCGACGCACGCGACACTCGCCGATGCCGCCCACCAGAGCACAAGCGCGATGGCGACCATCATTCACTTCAGCTCTACCCCGCCCGCGATCAGCTTGGGTAACTGCCAAAATTGCGTGGTGGAGAGAAACTGGCTGGAGCGGACGCATTCCATCGGCATCAACATCGGAGGCGGCTCGATGGCATGGCAATATGCCCAGAACTTTATCGTCCGCAACAACCTGCTCACGGGTGTGGCATCGCAGAACCTCTCCATCACAAACGCAGATGGGGCGCAGCTATTGCACAACACCATCCGCGGCTTCTCGCAAGCGCACGGTCCTGGCTCGAATGCCATTGACGTAGAGCCGAATACAGGCGATAGATGTGCTAACGTCGTGATTGACGGCAATATCATTGACAACGCGGACGTCTCGCCGCCGCCGATCGAAGCGCTGATCGGCATCACCGTACAGAACGGCAACGGGGCCACGCCCTACGGCCCCGTGCTGGTCACTAATAACCGGGTGCTCGGTGCGCCCTTCAATCAGCCCGTGGCAAACAATATCCAAGCCTATGGTCTGCTTGTGCGCACCGCGGCGGGCGTAACGCTCAAGGACAATTACATCCAACGTGTGGCCGTGGGCTGGCAGCTAGACTACAGCGCGAACAATAACCTCGTTGAGCATAATATTTGTATGAGTTGCGGCTCGGGCGGCACCGCTACCGCTGTGCTGGATAATGCAGCGAATAATCGCATTCGGCGCAACATTTTCATTAGCAACCGGGCCTCGCCCGTACCGGGGCTCGACGCGCTGGCGCGGCACATCGTTGAGACGGGCCAGTCCGACGGTAACATCTTCGAGGACAATGATGCCGCAGTGACGAAGAAGGGCCTGCGCAGCGTCGTCATCGGCCGCCAAGAATGAAGTTGGCGCAGTCCGCGCGTGTGTTATCCTGAGCGCAACTAGCATGACCATGTGCGGGCGCGCACGGCGCATCGCTGTCCCCTGCGCCGGACGGCCCGCGCAATATTCAGCAGAGCAGTAAATTTTCAGGTGGAGGAATGGTGAATTGAAAGGTGTCGTGTTAGCCGGGGGCTTGGGGACGAGGCTCATGCCGCTGACGGCGGTGACGAACAAGCACCTGCTGCCCGTCTTCAACAAGCCGATGGTCTATTACCCAATTGAGACGCTCGTTAACGCCGGCATCCGCGACATCATGATCGTCACGGGCGGCAACTCGGCGGGCGACTTTCTCCGGCTCTTGAAAAACGGACGGGAGTTCGGCTTGAAGCATCTCAACTACACTTATCAGGAAGGCGAGGGCGGCATCGCCGCCGCGCTCGCGCTCGTCGAAGACTTCGCCGACGGCGACCCCGTCTGCGTCGTCTTAGGCGATAACATTATCGAGAAGAACATCTGTCAGGCCGTGCGTGCCTACCGGCATCAGGGCGGCGGCGCGAAGATCATCCTCAAGCACGTCCACGACCCGCAACGCTTCGGCGTGCCTGAACTCGAAGGCCGCCGCGTCGTGCGCATCGAGGAGAAGCCCGAAGAGCCGAAGTCCGATTACGCCGTCATCGGCGTCTATATGTACGACGCCGAAGTCTTCCAGATCATCAAGACCTTGAAGCCCTCGGCGCGCGGCGAGCTTGAGATCACGGACGTGAACAACGCCTACATCGAGCGCGGCGAGATGACCTGGGACGAACTCGACGGCTGGTGGACGGACGCCGGCACGTTCGAGAGCTTGCTCTACGCCTCAAACCTCGTCGCTGAAACGGGCGCGAACAAGCTGGAAAGTAAAGAGGCAGCCAAGCAAGGATAAAGGATGAATGAAAAACTACTCAAGGTTGAGTAGCTTTGCTTTTCTCCTTTCTCCTGCATCCTTCTGATGAAAATTGTTCGCATCATCGCGCGGCTGAACGTGGGTGGCCCTGCGCGGCATGTGGCGTGGGTGACGGCGGGCACGCGGCGCGCGGGGCACGACTCGGTGCTCGTGGCCGGGACTGTCCCGCCGGGCGAAGACGACATGAGTTACTTTGCCGCCGCGCTCGGGCTAGCGCCGGTGCTTATTCCTGAGATGAGCCGCGAGGTGTCGCCGCAGGATGCCGTGACGGTCTGGAAGCTATATCGCCTGCTGCGGCGCGAGCGGCCGGACATCGTGCACACGCACACGGCCAAGGCGGGCACAGTCGGGCGCGTCGCCGGGCTGCTCTATCGTTGGCTCACGCCGGCGACGCTTATTGGTCGGCCGCGCGCATGCCGGTTTGTGCACACGTATCACGGACACATCTTTCACAGCTACTACAGCCCCTTTAAGACGCGCCTCTTTCTGGCCATCGAAAAACTGCTGGCGCGGCTCGCGACCGACCGCATCATCGTGATCAGCCCGCAGCAGCGGCGCGAGATACACGAGCAGTTCGGCGTCGGGCGCGCGGCGCAATTCGCGGTCGTGCCCCTAGGCTTAGACTTGACGGCCTATGACGATTGGGCGACGCGGCGGGCACACTTACGCGCGGAGTTGGGCGCACATGAGACGGAGCTGCTGGTCGGCATCGTCGGCCGCTTAACGGAGATTAAAAATCACAAGCTGTTTCTCGATGCGGCGGTGCAGTGCAAAGCAAAACACGCAAGCAGTTTGGCCGGCCGCGTGCGTTTCATCATCATCGGCGACGGGCACTTGCGGCGCGAGCTTGAGATGCAGACGCAAGCTCTCGGTCTGACCGACGATGTCACCTTCACGGGCCTGCGCAGCGACCCGGAGAATTTTTATCCGGCGCTCGATGTGGTCGCGCTCACCTCGCGCAACGAGGGCACGCCGCTGACGCTCATCGAAGCGATGGCGAACGCGCGTGCGATCGTCGCCACGGCCGTAGGCGGCGTCGTGGACTTGCTCGGCGCGCCGCCGGTCACGGATGACGCGGCCGCCGCTACGCCCTTCGTCGTCTGCGCGCGCGGCGTGCGCGTGCGGCCTGACGACGCAACGAGTTTTGCCGCCGCGCTCACACACTTGCTCGATGCGCCGGACTTGCGGCGCATGTTGGGTGCGCGCGGGCGCGAGCACGTCATGCGCCACTACTCGGTCGAGCGACTGCTGACTGATCTTTTAAACCTGTACGAAGAGTTAAGGCCGACCCGGCCTGCGCGCGCTACGTCGGCGCAAGGGATAGGCGACATGCCGCGCGGCGCATGATCGGCGCGCGCGAAGGGGGAATGAACTGTTGCGAGTTTTGATCACAGGTGGCGCGGGCTTTATCGGCTCGCACCTAGCGGACGCTTACATCGCGCGGGGCGATGAAGTCTACTGTCTCGACGATCTATCCACCGGCTCAATCGCGAACATCGCGCACCTGAAGGAGCACCCGCGCTTTCATTACACGATTGACACGGTGCAGAATCAGCCGGTCACGGCCGAACTGGTGGACGCGTGCGACGTTATCTTTCACTTGGCGGCGGCCGTCGGCGTGAAGCTCATCGTGGAGAGTCCGGTGCGCACGATTGAGACGAACGTGCACTGCACGGAGGTCGTCCTCGCCTTGGCCAACAAGAAGAAGAAGAAGGTGCTCGTCGCTTCAACTTCAGAGGTCTATGGTCTGTCTCAGGAGGTGCCGTTTCGTGAAGACGGCAACCTCGTGATGGGCGCGACCACGAAGGGGCGCTGGTCTTACGCCTGCTCGAAAGCGATTGACGAATTTCTCGCGCTCGCCTACTGGCGCGAGAAGAAACTGCCCACGGTCGTCGTACGCCTCTTCAACACGGTGGGGCCGCGCCAGACCGGCCAGTACGGCATGGTCGTCCCGACCTTCGTCCGGCAGGCGCTCGCCGGCCGGCCGATCACCGTCTACGGCGACGGCAAGCAGACGCGCTGCTTCGGCTATGTCGGCGACGTGGTCGGCGCGCTCGTCCAGTTGATGGAGCACAAGGACGCGGTCGGGCAGGTTTTCAACATCGGCTCGCACGAAGAGGTGTCGATCCTAGAAGTGGCCGAGCGCGTCAAAGAGTTGACGAAATCCGATTCCGAGATCGTCTTCGTGCCTTATGATGAAGCCTACGAGGAAGGCTTCGAGGACATGCCGCGCCGCGTGCCGGACATCACGAAGATCAGTCAGCTTGTCGGCTTCAAGCCGCAGGTGAAACTCGATGGTATCTTGCAAAAAGTGATCGAACATCATAGCGGTCGCGCCTGACAGACCTTAACAACGGCGCGCGGCCCGCGAGCGAGCGGCCAATTTTTGTACTTGCTTTCTCGCGCCGCATCGCATAGCTTTTCACACCCTATACAGTTGCCATGTTGCCCGGTCTGATCCAACTTTTACCCGTCTTCGTGTCGTTTGCGCTGGCGCTGGCGCTGACGCCATTGGTGCGCCTCGTCGCGCGGCGGCGCGGACTGGTCGCACAGCCCAAGGCGGATCGCTGGCACAAGCAGCCGACCGCCATGTTCGGCGGCGTCGCGATCTTTTTGACGGTGGCCGGCAGCTATTTCATCTTCCTCGCGCGCATGCCGCACCGCCCTTACGGTTGGGTGGTCATCGTCGCCAGTACGTTTCTGTTTCTCGTCGGCTTGGTGGACGATCTCATCCACATCAAGCCGTACCAGAAACTGGTCGGGCAGGTGATGGGCACGACGCTCGTCATCTACTTCGGCTTAAGTCTGCCGTGGACTTCCGAGCCGGCCGTCAACGCGGCGATCACTTTCGTCTGGCTCATCGGCATCACGAACGCGCTCAACCTGCTCGACAACATGGACGGGTTGGCCGCAGGCATCGCCGCCATCGCCGCCGCCTTTCTCGCGCTCGGCTTCCTCGCGCAAGGGCACGTGCCCGAAGCCTTGATGCTCGGCGTGTTCGCCGCCGCGCTCTTGGGCTTTCTGGTGTACAACTCGAACCCGGCGACGATCTTCATGGGCGATTGCGGCTCGCTCTTCATTGGTTTCTTTCTGGCCACGACGGCGCTCTTGAGCGTCGCGGGCGCGCGCTCGCGCTCGTACCTGATCGTCGTCGCCGTGCCCGTGCTCGTGCTCTTCATCCCGATCTTCGACACGACGCTCGTCACTGTCCTGCGCAAGTTGTCGGGGCGGGCCGCTTCACAAGGCGGGCGCGACCACACGTCGCACCGGCTGGTGGCGCTCGGTCTCTCGGAGCGACGCGCGGTCTGGCTGCTCTATGGTCTCGCCGCGCTCTCCGGCTTCTTGGCCGTAATGGTCAATAAGATCAGACTCGATGTGAGCTTCGTGGCGATCCTCGGGTTTACGATTGTGCTGACGCTGGTGGGCGTCTATCTGGCGGGCGTGAAAGTGTACGACGAGGCGGAGGTGCAGGCCGCACGCGAGCGTCCGCTCGTCTCGTTCCTCGTCGATCTCTCTTACAAGCGGCGCATCTTCGAGGTGCTCTTGGACGTGCTGCTCATCGTGCTCGCGTACTACAGCGCCTACACGCTGCTCTACGGCGGGCTGGCTAAGAGCGACGCCGCTTGGCGCTTGTTCTGGCGCACCGTGCCGGTGCTCGTCTTCGTCAAGCTTTTCGTCCTACTGGCGACGGGCGTCTATCGCGGTCTCTGGCGCTATATCAGCATCGACAATCTGATCGTGTACGGGCAGGCGGTGGCCTTAAGCTCGGTCGCCAGCATCATCGCGCTGCTGTTCGCGTTTCGCTTTGAAGGACTGTCGCGCCGCGTCTTCGTGCTCGACGCGCTGCTCATGTTTCTGTTGCTGTCCGGGAGTCGTGCGGCGTTTCGTCTATTCCGTCGCCTGATCCCGGCGGGGCGCGAACTGGACAGTCGCCGCGTGCTGATCTACGGCGCGGGCGACGCGGGCGAACTGCTGCTGCGCGAGGTCTTAAACAACAACCAGTGGCAATTAACACCGGTCGGCTTCGTGGACGACGATCCGTTGAAGAAGGGCAAGGTTATTCACGGCTATCGCGTCTTCGGCGGCAACGGCGCGCTGCAACGCATCTGTCAGGAACAACGCGTCGCCGAAGTCGTCATCTCCAGCGCGCGCCTGTCCGCTGAACGCCTACGTGAAATTCGCCGCGACTGCACCGCCGCCCACGTCAAACTCCGCCGCCTGCGCATCCAGATCGAAGCGTTGGAAGAAGAATGAGCCGGATATCAGATGTCAGATGCTAGATATGCTAGTGTCTGTCACTAAACTGACATCTGACATCTAACATCTGACATCTATCTCGTGTCTGATCAGATCACATCCCTAAACTTGCACGCGCCGTGGCGGCGCATTTTGTTGTTCGGGCCGGTCGTGTTGGCGCTGGTGTGTATGTGGTACGTCGCGCGTTGGTGTATGGGGAACACGATGGCTGAGTGGTTGCCGGATGCGAGCGCGGCGCAGGCGGCGATACGGCTAGCGCCGGATGATGCGCAGACGCACTTCACGCTGGCGCGTCTAGCTGAGCAGAGCTTCGAGCCGGAGCAGTTGGCGGCGGCCGTCGTCGAATACGAACGGGCAGCGGCGCTCTCGCCCAACGACTACCGGCTATGGTTCGAGTTGGGCCGAGTCCGAGGGCTTGCAGGCGACGATGCGGGGGCCGAGCGCGCGCTCCGCCGCGCTGTCGAGCTTGCGCCCAACTATCCAGACCCGCACTGGTATCTCGGCAACCTGCTGCTGCGCACCGGGCGCGACGGAGCGGCGTTCGCCGAATTGCGCCGTGCGGCCGAAGAGCAGCCGGCGCGCTTCCGTCCACAGGTCTTCGAACTGGCGTGGCACATGACGGCCGGCAATGTGCCAAATGTCGTGGCGGCGGTCGGCGACACACCAGCGACGCGCGCAGACCTCATCGCGTTCCTGCTGAACCGCAAGCCGGCAGACGAGGCGGCGCGCAAATCCGAATTGGCGGAAGCGGTCAAACTGTGGCAGAGCTTCGACGCCGCGCAGCACACCGCCTATCGCGCCACGGGCGAAAAATTACGCGATACGTTCTTGGCCGCGAAGCAGTACAAAGCGGTGCTCGCGGTCGAACACGACCTCGGCGCGGGGCATGATGATGCGGACGGCGGCACACCGGCCGAAGAGCAGTTATTGAATGGCGGCTTCGAGTTGCCGGTCGGGCCGGCAGGGCACACTTGGTACGGTTGGCAGGTTGCACCGCCGGCGCAGACGCAGATCAATTTGGATGAACGACAACGGCACGCGGGCGCGCGCAGTCTGCGCATCGTCTTCAATGCCAAAGACCCGCTCGACTTTCATCACGTCTCGCAACTTGTCGTTGTCGTGCCGCAGACGCACTATCGCCTGAGCTACTATGTCCGCGCGGAAGAGTTGCAGAGCGCCAGCACGGTCTTGACGGAAGTGTGGGACGCCACAGCAGAGCCGGCGCACCTACTCGTTGCTTCCGCACCCCTTGCGACCGGCACAAGCGACTGGCAGGAGGTCGCCCTTGAATTCACGACCGGCGCGCAGACGGAAGCGATCAACGTGCGGCTGAATCGCCCGCCGTGTCCACAGCCCTTGTGCCCGCTCTTCGGCAAAGTTTGGTATGACGACTTCAACTTACAACGGCTCGGCGGCGACCACGCAGTTGAGCGAACCGCCGCCCGCGCCGCCGACCACACGGCCGCCGGCCACGCCGCGCGTTAGTGAGCCGCGCACGCTCGCCAGCCGCTTTATCATGCTGACGCTGTGTCTAGCGCTCGTCGTCTCGACGCTCGCCTTCGGCACGGTGCACACGTGGGCGCTCATGTTCTTCGTGGCGGGCGCGTGTGTTGTCGTCGTGCTCTGGGCGGTGGACGCTTGGCGGACGCGCACGTTGCGCATGAGCCGCAACGCTTTGCAGTGGCCGCTTGTCGGACTGTGCTTGGTCGGTCTCGTGCAACTGCTGCCATATGGGCCAAGCGGCGCAAGTGATCTGCCGGCGGTGCACGCGCTCTCGCTCGATCCATACGCGACGCGCTTCGTGCTGATTCAACTCGCGGCGCTCCTCGTCTATTTCGCCGCCGCGCTTGTCTTCATCGACAGCCCTGCCCGCCTGCGCTTCATCGTGCGCGCCGTGACGATCTTCGGCTTCCTGCTCGCGCTCTTCGGGCTAATGCAACACTTCGTCAGTCCAGATCAAATTTACTTGCTGCGCACGCCTTATCAAGGCCACCCCTTCGGCCCGTTCATCAACAGCCACCATTTCGCCGCCTGCATGGAGTTGATGCTCGCTCTGCCGTTGGGCTTACTGTTCGCGGGCGCGGTCGAGCGCGAGCGCCGCTTCCTCTATCTGTTCGCCGTCGTGCTGATGGCCGCCGCGCTCGTCGTGACCAACTCGCGCGGCGGCATCTTGAGCCTCGCGGTCGAGGTGCTACTCCTGTTCATTCTCGGCGGTGCAGTCAGGCGGCGCAGCGACGAGACGGGCGGCGGGCGCGTGCGTGCGGCTCTTGTGCGCGCGGGCGCAGGGCTGGTGCTGGTGCTGGCGTTGCTGGCGAGCGCGTTGATGTTGGGCGGCGAGCAGTCGCTCAGCCGTTTGGTCGGGACGGTCAACGCGGACGATCCTACGACGGGGCGCGCGCAGTTCTGGCGCGGCACAATCGAAGTGATCAAGGCGCACCCCGTCATCGGTGCAGGTCTCGGCGCGTTCGGCGTCGCCTACCCGCGCTACGATCCGCTGCACGGCGAACTGCGACTTGAGCAGGCGCACAACGACTACCTGCAAATCCTCGCCGACGCAGGCGTGTTGGGTGGCGTGCTCGCCCTGTTCTTCGTCGCCGCGCTTGGGCGGATGGGGTTAGCGCGGCTCAACTCGGCGGACAAGTTCCGGCGCGGCACGGCCGCGGGCGCGCTCGCGGGTTGCGGCGCGGTGCTCGTTCATAGCTTCTTCGACTTTCCGCTCCACATCACTTCCATCGCGCTGCTCTTCCTGCTGCTCGCAGCGTTGGCGACGACCGACCAGCGCGTCGAAGTAGAACAGACGGCGCGTAGTGGTCGGCGTCGCCGCGCCACCCGCACAGACACAGGGCAGGGCGGACAGGATGAGATTAGCCAATGACAGGCGGCCGGCGGCGGGCTAAAATCAGCGCGCCTTGCCGGTTGCCAAACGCGCACACGGCAGCTTTCGACATGACCCACACCACATCGCTCATCGAGCCGGAGCCGGAGACGTTGCCCGCGCTCTGTCTGACCGCGCTCCAGACGCGCCCGCGCCCCGACGTGCTCAGTTACAAAGCGAGCGGTGAGTGGCGACACATCGCCGCCGCAGAGATGGAGCGCCGCATCCGCGCCATCGCGCTCGGTCTCCACGAACTCGGCATACGCAAAGGCGACCGCGTTGCGCTCTTGTCCGAGAACCGGCCCGAGTGGTCTCTGACTGATCTCGCGATTCTTTCATTGGGCGCGGTCAACGTGCCCATCTACACGACGCAGGCGGTCGAGCAGGTGCGCTACATCTTGGAGGACTCGCAGGCGCGCCTGCTGTTCGTCTCGAACCGCAAAATCTTTCGGCACGCGCGCCCCGGCATCGAAGGCGTCGAATCGCTTGAGCGTTTGATCTTCTTCGATGGCGAGCCGGCGACGGAACAAGCGGGCGCGCTCATGCTCGCGGAACTAGAAGCGCGCGGTGCGGCGCGCGACGCCGCCGAGCCGGATGCGTTCGATGCGCTCGCGCGTGCAGTGCAAGCCCACGATCTGGCGACCATTATCTACACGTCGGGCACGACGGGCGAGCCGAAAGGCGTGATGCTCACACACGCGAACTTCGTCTCGAACGTCCGGTCGATCACGAGCGCGCTGCCGATCTCATCCGCCGATGTGTCCCTGTCAGTCTTGCCGCTCTCGCACATCTTCGAGCGCACGGCCTTTTACGTCTTCTGCTGGAACGGCATGGCGGTGCACTATGCGCCGTCGGTCGATCAACTCGCCGAGTATCTACAAGAGGTGCGCCCGACGGTGATGACGGCCGTGCCGCGCCTGTTCGAGAAGGTCTATCACCGCATCGTCAAGAAGGGCATGTCGGCCAAAGGCTGGCGGCAGAAACTGTTCGCATGGTCGTTGGAGACGGGCAAACGCTACGCCGAACTGCGTGACCGCAGAGAGGGCGTGCCGCCGCTCCTTGAGTTGCAACAAGAGATCGCAAGCGCGCTCGTGTTCTCGAAGTGGCGCGCGGGTGTGGGCGGCCGTCTGCGCTACTTCGTATCGGGCGGCGCGCCGCTTAGCCCTGCGCTCTCTTATGCGTTCATCGCGGCGGGGATTCCGATCCTGCAAGGCTACGGGATGACCGAGGCGTGCATCGTCGCGGCGAACCGGCCCGACGATAACAAGGTCGGCTCAATCGGCTTGCCGTTCCCCGGCATCGAGATGCGCGTGGACGCGGAGGGCGAACTGCTCGTGCGCGGCCCGAACGTGATGCGCGGCTACTACAACAAGCCGGACGAGACGGCGGCCGTGTTCACCGCAGACAACTGGTTCAAGACGGGCGACGTGGGTTTCAAAGATGCACGCGGCCACTTCCACCTGACGGATCGCAAGAAGGAGTTGTTCAAACTCTCGAACGGCAAGTACGTCGCACCACAACAGATCGAGAGCCTGATCAAGCAGAGCGCGCTCGTCAATCAAGTGGTCGTTGTAGGCGCGGGGCGCAAGCAGCCCGCCGCGCTCGTCGTGCCGGATTGGGAGACGCTCATTGGCGCGCTGGCTGAGAACGGCGGGAGCGGCAAGGCGCAAGGGAAGGGCGCGCACGCGGCGCTCAGCCGCGACCCGGCGGCCGTGCGGCTCGTGCAGCGCGAGGTGGCGGCGCTGACCGCGTCTTTAAGCGACTACGAGCGCGTCCGCCGCGTGGCGCTGCTGCCCGACGAGTTCTCGATTGACGGCGGCGAGATGACACCGACGCTCAAGGTCAAGCGGCGCGTCATAGACGAGAAGTACGGCGCGCTGATTGATGAGCTTTACGGCGGCGCGAGCAAAGACGAGTAAGTGTGAGCGATAGAGAAAAGCAAAACGAGCGTCGGAACATCTCCGCCGCGCGTTTGTTATTTACACGCGTGAGTCTGAAAGTCCGTGCTTGTGCTCAGGCGTCGGTCAGCGTCAGGCGGTCGCTGCCGTAGATGAGTTCGAGCGTGCGGCTTAAGACGCGCGGCGCGCCCCCCAAGAGCGACTTGGCGAGGCGATAGAGCGGTTCGGGAATCGGGACTGGAGCGTAGCGCGGTAAGTTGACCGGTGGATGTCTCGTCAGTAGGAACAGTTCCGCGCCGCAGAAATCGCACTCGGCCAAGTGCGCCGCGACGACGCGCTCCAGCGCCGGCGCAAGCACCGCGTCGTGGTAGAGCAGCAGCATCTCTGTCGCCGGACAGGTTTTGCGCTTGCAGAATGTGGCTGTGCTAACCGAACCCATTGGTTCCTCTCTTTCTACCGCGCTGTCAGAGTCAGACCAAAAGCACACTTCCGGCCCGATAGTTCTGACCGAAGCACCCCGGCACAGGCACAGCACGCGTTGGGCTGGGACAAGGAACAGATGAGGGGCCACAGCCGTCGAAACCCGAAATCTTTGGGCGCTTCGCTTGGTCATTACAGAGAAAGCGTCAATAGCGTACGAGTTCCACAACTTCGGCCCCGCCGAAGTTGATTTTTCGCCTGTCAAATCAATAGCTTGACGCAAGTGTAAAAAGATGTTGCTCAATTGGCGAGCAACTGTTAGTATCCTTAATGTCGTCAGGAAGACGACTTACTTCCTGATACCCTACTGGTCGGCCGCGCCTGTTCCCCTTTGCGGTCACCTGGCTCGGACTTCCATTTTGAGTGTTGAGACAGTAGCCGCGGCGGCCCCTTTTCTTTCTCCGCCGCCCGGCGCAAGCTGAAACATGGTGGCTCGCTCGTTCTGTGCCGATGCCCTTTTCCCTCTGACTTGGAAAACACTTATTGCGTTTGCCGTCCCTCACGGCGATAATGTGCGGCCACTAGATTTCGGTGCACAGTTAGGTGAGACAGCGTTGGAGCAGTGTGGGACTTGTCTCGGCTGCGAGCTTCGCAGGGCAGACTGTCTTGATGACAACTCGATTGAGAGGGCACATCCGCCGCCATGACCGCTCGACTCTTTGCTGGCGCTGATCGAGGAGACAATCAGAAACAAACCCCGCGAATAACTTGCGCCAGCGCCCCCGACTTTTAAACACGCGCCTCACGATGCCTACCCGAAATCCTGGCCCGACGGAACGAAACTAGTAACATGGCAGCGACACCCGCCGATCAAAATCAACCTTTGGAGTCCGCGTTGACGCGCGCCGAAGAAGACCAGCACGAGCCGGCGGCCGCGCCGCGCGGGGCACAGGCCGAACGCACGCGCACGGCCGGCGCGCAGTGGATCGATTCGCTGCGGCGCTCGGACGTAACCCGCCTGTGGACGGACTTGCACCGCGTCGTCTGTAGCCATCCGCTCGTGCGCGCCTCCTACAGCGCCGGTCTCCTCGTCGAAGGCGGCGAGCGCGGTAACGCCTACGTCGATCTCACGCAGGAACTGTTCGTCACGCTCTTAAGCAAAGGGCGCTTCCAGCATTATCTCGACACGGAGATGTCGGACGTTGAGATCGAATGCGAGATCGGCCAGATCGAATTAACCAACCTGTTGACGGCCGAGCTGCGCAAGCGCCACCCGGAATCGTACCGGCTCGCGCGTCGCATCTCGACCATCATCCAGTCCAGCCCGAACTTCCGTCGCTTCGACGGCACGGGCGCAGCCGACGAGCAGCATCGTCGCCTCGCCGACCGCGTCTACGGCTTGAGCGAATGGCCCACGGGCAAAGCCCGGCGCGGCGCGCAGGAGCTTGAGCAGCGCACCCAACTCATCCCCGTCCGCCAACGCGACACGCGCATGGTCGGTTGCACGGGCGACGCGCAGATCATCATCAGCAACTCCGATCTGGAAGATTTGATCGTGAGCGTCTTGGAAGCGGCGGACGCGCCCGTGGACGTGCGCTCTCTGCGCAGCCTCGTCATGTCACGCCTGCCGGTGATGGATATTTACCTCGTGCCATTGGGCGGCGGCGACGACGATGAACAAGGGCGTGGCTTTGAGCCGGTCGATGGCCGCGAGAACCCCGAACAGGGTCTCTTGCGCCGCGAGTCGGAGCGCGAGGCCGCAGGCTTCGTCGAACAGTTTTTGAAGAGTCTGCACACGTCCGTGCGCGGCAAGTCGAAACAGTACGACCGCATGCTCGGCGTATTGTGGCACTGCTACCTCTGCCCCGATCACGTCACGCAGTTGGAAGCGGCAGCGCGGCTCGGCGTCTCCGATTCGCTCGTGTCCGACTATCGCCGCCGCATTGAGCAGCAGCTACGCGCGCTCGCGTTCTCCGAGATCGAGCAGGCGCGGCGGTTTGAAGTCGCGCTGCGCGAGCGCGTGCGTACGCTCGTGCTCGTGGGCGACGAGGCGGGCGTCACGGTTTGAGCGCATGTAGGCGAGGCTGGCGACAGAGGTCGTCCGCTTGACGTTGTCGGCCGCTCTTGCCTACAGTAACGGCGAGGCAAGTCTGTTCGGAGCGCGCCGGCGCTCGCCCTAAAAACGAGTTGTTAGTGATAGCTTCCTGCACGATTGCCCCGTGTCGGAAGCGTTTTCACTTAGCGCCGTGCATGCGATCTGAAAGATCAGGTCGTGAATTGCACGGAGCGCGCCCCTTGAGCGCGCGCCTGCATCGGCCGACCTGAGGCCCGGCGGCTATCAGGCTAACGCTTGGTCGTAGTGGTCGTTTCAGCCTTGCCCGTTCATGAGAGTGCCGTAGATGGGAGAACGTCGCCAGCCCAGCGATTACGAGCCGGTCACGCCAGCACGGCGCGGGCCGCAGCCCGTGCCAGCCGCGCGCGTCTTCAGCCCGACCGCAGATGCTGACTCTGTTTCAACTGATCATATATTCCTGCCCCCCACCGACAACACCCGGACAAACGAGCCAACCAGCGAGCCGGATAACGCCGCATTGTTAGCCCAGCCGCCGCGCGCGCGTGGTCACTTGCTCAGCTTCGCGGGGCTGTTTCTGTTCACGGTCGTGCTCTACCTGCGCCCTTACGAGTTGTTCGACGCGCTCGCGGGGCTGACCTCGATGGCATTCTGGATCGCCGTCTGCACGCTTGCCGTCTTCTTCCCGACGCAGTTCATGCTGGAAGGAAATTTGACGGCCCGCCCGCGCGAGATCAAGCTCATACTGTTGCTGTGTCTGACCGGGCTGCTCTCAATTCCGCTGGCGGAAGAACCTGCCCGCGCCTGGAATGCTTTCGTCGAATTCCTCAAAGTCGCATTGATGTTCATCGTGATGGTCAACGTGGTGCGTACGGAGCGTCGTTTGAAAGCGCTCCTGCTGCTCACGCTGATCGTGAGCTGTGTGTTGAGCGTGGCGGCGCTCAACGATTATCAAGCCGGGCATCTGGTGCTTCAGGGCAAGCGCATCGCGGGCACGATCAAAGGTATGTTCGATAACCCGAACGATCTGGCGCTCCACCTCGTGATGATGATCCCGATTGCCTTAGCGCTATTGTTGGGCGCGCGCAATCCGTTCAAAAAGTTGGGCTACGGCGTGTGCGCGCTGCTGATGGTGGGGGGCACGATCGTGACCTTTTCGCGCGGCGGCTTCTTGGGTCTCGTCGCGGCCACGCTCGTGTTGTTGTGGAAGACGGTGCGGCGCAACCGGCTGGCCATCTGCGCGCTGGTGCTCGCCCTCGTGCCGCTCGTCATCGCGCTCGCGCCGAGCAGTTACGGCGGTCGGCTCTCGACCACGTCCGACGATTCGGCCTTGACGCGCATAGATGATCTGAAAAGATCGCTCACCGTGTCGCTCCGGCATCCGCTGTTAGGGCTTGGGATGGATAACTACATCCTCTACTCCAACACGGAGCATGCGACGCATAACGCCTACACACAGGTGTCGGCGGAGATGGGCCTCGCGGCGCTCGTCTGCTACACGCTGTTTGTGCTTGCGCCGTTCAGGCGGCTGCGCCGGATTGAGCGAGAGACGGACGGCGCGAAGCGCCGCTCGCGCTTCTATTATCTGGCGGTCGGATTACAAGCGAGTCTGGTCGCTTACATGGTCAGCAGTTTCTTCGGCTCGGTCGCGTATCAATGGTACATCTACTATCTGGTAAGCTATGCCGTCTGCCTGCAACGCATCTACGAAGCCAGCCTTGCTGCGCCGAGCGCCGTGAACGTGGAACAAGTGAACGCGCAAGCAGAGCATCTGCCGGCGCAAGCTGACGGCGTCTCTTTCCATCCATCCGAAGTATTAAACTGACGAGCACTATATGAGGCTGGCCGTAGAGATCGTTTTCTGGTTGAGCGTTGCGGCGCTCGGCTACACCTACGCCGGTTATCCGTTGCTGCTCATGAGCCTCAGTTACTTGCGCCCGCGCGCAGTCCACCGGGCCGTCTGGATGCCCATCGTCAGCGTCATCATCACTGCCTATAACGAGGAGCGCGACCTCGCCGCCAAACTTGAGAACACGCTGGCGCTCGATTACCCCAAAGAGCTGTTGGAAGTGATCATCGCCTCCGATTGTTCGACTGATCGCACGGACGACATCGCGCGCGCGTTTGCCGCGCGCGGCGTGCATCTGCTGCGCCAGCCGGAGCGGCTGGGTAAGACGGCCGCGCAAAATGCTGCCGTCGCTGCGGCGCGCGGCGAGATCATCCTCTTTTCCGACGCCACCACGCATTATCAACCGGACGTGCTGCGCGTGCTGCTGCCGAGCTTTGCCGACCCGACGGTCGGTTGTGTGGGCGGGCAATTGATCTACGTCGATCCGGCGCAGTCGAGCGTCGGGCGGGGCGCGCGTTCATACTGGGGCTATGAGACGCTGCTCAAACGACACGAAAGCCGCATCTGTTCGCTCATCGGCGTTTCGGGTTGTCTCTATGCTGTGCGCCGCTCGGCTTACGTGCCGCTCTATCACGAGGCGTGCAGTGATTTCATCATCGCCACCAAGATGGTCGAGCAGGGCCTGCGCGCCATCTATGAACCGGCCGCCGTCTGCACGGAAGAGACACACCACCGCACCGACAAAGAGTTGCACATGCGCGTGCGGATTATCACGCAGACTTATACAGACCTCTGGCGACATCGCGCCATGATGAACCCTTTGCGCAGCGGCTTCTACGCCGTCCAACTCCTGTCGCACAAGGTCTCGCGTTATCTCGTCCCGGTCTTTCTGTTGAGCACTTTACTCACGTCGGCCTTGCTTGCGCCGCGCTCCGTCTTCTATCTCGCATTGTTCATCGCGCAGGTCTGTTTCTATCTGGGCGCGGCCGTTGCGTGGGCGCTTGAGCGCGCCGGTCTGCGCCTGCGCGTGCTGGCGCTGCCGCAGTATTTCGTGCTCGCCAATCTGGCAGCGCTGCTGGCCTTTTACAAGTTCGTGCGCGGCGAGCGCTATGCGCGTTGGGAGACGGCGCGCGAACCAGCCGCAAACGTCAATGGCGCTACGACGGCCGGCACACCGGCGGCGGCTGTGCCGTATCGCAAAGAGTTCTGAGCACCACGCTTGCACGCCCGAGTGCAACGACCCCGATATTGATTTCAATGAGCCTGAGCAGGAGTTGAGGTTTCGCTTTGGAGGCTAATTCGCAAGTGGCCGTTGCGCCGCCAAAAGAAGGCATGTCGTTGACCGCGCGCGTGTCGTGGATCATGTTCGCGCGGACGCTCTCCTTTGCGCTCAACTTCGTGCTGCCGTTGCTGATTGTCCGCCGGCTCAGTCAGACGGACTTTGGTCTCTACAAGCAGGTCTTCCTGTTTCTCGGCAGCGCCTTAACGTTTCTGCCGCTCGGCGTCGGCATGAGTGCCCTCTATTTCCTGCCACGTGAAACTAAGCGCCGGCCGCAGATCGTCTGCAATATTCTGATCTACTATTTGTTCGTCTCGGCCGCGGTCTGTCTTGCGCTCTTCATCCGCCCGGCATTACTCGCCGCCCTCTTTAACAGCCCGGAGATGATCGACTACGCGCCGCTCATCGGGTTGCTCGTACTGACGTGGGTTGTCTCATCGTTTATCGACACGCTGGCGGTGGCCAATCAGGAGTTGCGGCTGGCGACGCTCGTCCTCATCGGCACACAGTTCACCAAAGCGCTCCTGATGGTCGCGGCGGTACTCTGGTTTGGCTCGGTGCGCGCGATCCTGTATGCCGCGCTGGTGCAGGGCGTGCTTCAGACCGGCGTGCTGCTGTGGTATCTGCGCTCGCGCTTCGCCGGCTTCTGGCGCGACTTTGAGTGGGCGATGCTGCGGACGCAGTTGGCTTACGCGCTGCCGCTCGGTTTCGCGTCGATGATCTTTCAACTCCTGATCGTGCTCGACAACTTTTTCGTCTCGCACCGGTTCGGCGCAGCCGCCTACGCCGTCTACGCTATTGGCTGCTTCGAGTTGCCGCTGATCGGGATACTCGTGGACTCGGTCTCGACGATTACCATCCCGCACGTGAGCTATCTGCAAAAGACCGGCGACCGGCGCGAGATCGTCGAGTTGATCGGCCGGGTGATGCGCAAACTGGCGCTCATCCTGTTTCCGCTCTACGCCCTGCTGCTCCTGCTGGGGCGCGAGTTCATCACCTTTCTATTTACCGAGCGCTATCTGGCCAGTTGGCCCATCTTCGCGATCAACATCACGCTGATCCCGTTCGCCGTCATCACGAGCGCTTACGATCCGGTCATGCGCGCTTACGCCGAGCATCGTTACTTCCTGCTCAAGGTGCGCCTCGTGCTGCTCGCACTCTTCGTCGTCGGTCTCTGGCTGGTCTTGGGCCGCTACGGGTTGGTGGGCGCGATCATCGTGAACGTCTCGGTGAACATCGCCGACCGTGCGCTCGTGGCGAATAAAGTGCGCGGCCTGTTGGGCACGACGCTGCGCCGGTTCGTGTTGTTTGAAAATATCGGGAGTCTGGTGCTGGCGGTCGGCGCGGCCAGTCTCGTCACCGCGCTCGTCCGGGCGTTGCTGATGGGGCAGAAGCCGTTTCTGATCCTCGCCGTCTGCGGCACTTGTTTCTTGTTGGTCTATCTGGCCGCTATCCTGCTGTTCGGCATACTGACACTGGATGAGCGGCAAAAGATTTGGCGCAGCCTGACCTTCTGGCAGCATGTCGATCTGCGCAAGCGCGTGCCCGATCATTCGGTCTAACTAAATCTGATATGGCGAAGCGTTTTACTGAGCGGAGGGAAGTTTAATGGCTAAGAGCACGCGCCGGCGCGCCGGTGAACTGGCCCGGAAACTATTCGAGATACTTCAGACCGAGCAGGCCGGTCTGTCTGAAAAAGCTATTCTGGCGCAACTCGAACAGTCTTATCACGTGAACGGCGGCCAGCCCGAACAGGACAAGGCGCAAGTGCTCTGGCAGCACTTCGTAGAGATCACGCGCGCGTCTGTCGCGCCGATTAAAGCCGGGTGGCTGCTAAACAACCGGGATTGGTGGGTGTTGACCGAGCAGGGCAAGCAAGCCTATGCGCAGTTTCAAGACCCGGAGGAGTTTATCGTGGCCGCGAGCCGGCACTCGTCCAGAGGCTGGGCGGCGGTCAACTTCCCGCGCGCCTACTTCACGGCCGGCAAGTTTAAAGATCAACTGACGGCCGAATACCGTGCGGTGCGCCGAATCGGCCTGCGCCAACTCTTCGGCCAAGCGCTCGGCGCAAATGCCTCGTGGCAAGAACTGCTGCCGCTGCAAAAGCCGCAACGGATCACCATCGCCGATCTACAACTCGGCACGTTTGCCGAGCTTCTGAATTATTTAAACTCAACCGGCGTACCCTTCGCGCAGGGCGGTCACGCGATCTATCTCCCGCCATCGTCATTGCAGCAGACAGCATTTCAAGCGTTGATGAGCAACTACCCGCCGGATGCGGGCCTGAAGATCGTCAAGGATCAGGGCGGCATAGACGACAGTACTTACATACACGGCACAGCCAAAGGCGACAGTCTGATCCACCTGAAGTCTGTTCATCAACATCGACATCTGACGCTGGTCGCCAACCTGTTATTCAATCAAGGTCTCGGCCCGCGCCTCTACGATCTGGTCGAGTTGCAATGCGGCGCACATCTGTGGACGGCTTACGTGCTTGAGCACGTAAAGGGGCGCGTGCCGACGCTCGCGGAATGTGAGGCCGGGATCGCGCAGATTCGCGCGTTGGACGAGCAGGGGTTGATCCGGGTCATCCTGCCCGAAGGTTTTGCCGACGAAGAGTTCGAGTGTCCTTCGTGTTGCAATAACGCCTTGGTCAACGAGCGCGGCACGTTCCAGTACATAGATTTTCAGAACTTCATGCTGGTGAACTACGAATCGTTCCTCACGGAGATCGCCTTGCAGGCCGTCGAAAAATCTCATTTCGGCGATACGAGCGTCGTGCGCGGCGGGCGCTATCTCTACCAATCCGTGCCCGGCGTCAACTTGCCGGGCAAGCGCAGCATCGAGGAACGCATGCCGGTGATCAAGCAACTGCTGGCGCAGGCCGACGTGACGCTCGACAATAGATTGGTGCTCGATTTCGGCTGCAACATCGGCATGATGATGGCGCAATACTTAAAGCTGGGTGCGCGTTGGTGTCACGGCTGGGATCGCGCCTACGTCACACCGCACACGGAAAAACTCTTGCTCGCGCTCGGCTGCACGCGCATCTCGACGACGGGCGGTGATATCAGCCGGCAACAGCCCGTCGCAGAGAATCTACCGGCGTTCCTCCGCCCAGCACTCGCCGGCTGTGTTATCTCTTACTTGGCGGTGCGCGGGCATCTGGGTTGGCTCGATGCGTTCGCGCGACTGCCTTGGTCATATCTCATTTACGAAGGGCACGAGGGCGAGCCGCAGGCAGAGTTTGCCGAGCACATGGAGCAGTTCGCCCGGTTGGTCAAGTTCAAACTGGCCGGCGTCAGTCATTACCGCGACGGCGACAGCGACGAGCGCACGGTCGCCATTCTGATCAGAACAACTGACGAATAAATTCACGCGCGCGAAATTCACGACAGCGAAGTTGAGAGAGACACGGATATGTGCGGCATTGCGGGATTCGTAAATCAGAACGGCGCGGCGGCCGAGCAGACGGCCGCGCGCGCACGCCTGCTCGACCGCATGTGCCGCAGCATCCGGCATCGCGGGCCGGACGATCAGGGCACGATGTTGACAGCGCGCGCCGCGCTCGGCATGCGCCGGCTCTCGATCATCGATCTCGCGGGTGGGCATCAACCGATCTCGAATGAAGACGGCACAGTCTCGGTCGTCTTCAACGGCGAGATTTACAACTTCGCCGCCTTGCAGCGCACGCTCGAAGCGCGCGGACATCGCTTCGCCACGCACTCGGACACCGAGACGATTGTCCACGCTTATGAAGAGTACGGCCCGGCGTGCGTCGAACATCTGCGCGGCATGTTCGCGTTCGCCTTGTGGGACGAGCGCGCGCAGACGCTCTTTATCGCGCGCGACCGCGCCGGCAAAAAGCCGCTCTACTACACGCGCACGCGACAGGGCACGCTGGTCTTTGGCTCTGAGTTGAAAGCGCTGCTCGAACACCCGGAAGTGACGCGCGAAACGGACGCCGCCGCGCTCGACGCCTATTTCTCGCTCGGCTACGTGCCCGATCCGCTCAGCATCTTTCGCAACGTGTACAAACTCCCGCCCGGTCATCATCTGATCTACAAAGATAGTCAGGTGACGATCAAGCAGTATTGGGATTTCCGTTATGAGTCAGTTGAAGCTCGACGCGAAGAGGACTACTTGGAAGAGCTACGCGCACTCTTAGACGAAGCCGTGCGCATACGCCTTGTCTCGGACGTGCCGCTCGGCGCGTTTCTCTCCGGCGGGATCGATTCGAGCACCGTCGTCGGTCTCATGGCGCGCAACATGAGCCAGCCCGTCAAAACTTTCTCCATCGGTTTTCACGAAGACAGTTTTAACGAGTTGAAGTACGCGCGCCTGACCGCCGAAAAGTTCGGCACAGACCATCACGAGTTCATCGTCACGCCCGACATCTGTCAGGTTGTAGATGAGTTGGTCTGGCACTTCGACGAGCCGTTCGCCGACGTGTCCGCCATCCCGACCTACATGGTCTCAAAGCTCGCGCGCGAGTACGTCACGGTGGCGCTCTCAGGCGACGGCGGCGACGAGTTGTTCGCCGGCTACACGCGCTATCTCACCGAATCGCGGCGCAGTGGTTTCGCGCGCCTGCCGCGCGTGCTGCGGCAGGGCGTGATGCGTCCGCTCAGCCAACAACTGCCGCACGGCGCTTGGGGACGCAACTACCTGCACAATGTTGCGCTCGATCCGCTCGACCGCTATCTCGATAGCGTCTCCATCTTCACGGGTCTCAACAAGCGTGCGCTCTACACCGATGATTTTCGACAGCAGTTGCCGAGGGATGACTCGGTCGCCGCGCGCTTCCAAGCATACGGCGCACAGGCGCAGACCGGCGCGCCGCTCGACGCGCTGCTCTACATCGACAGCAAGACCTACTTGCCCGGCGACATTCTGACCAAAGTTGATCGCATGAGCATGGCCGTCTCGCTCGAAGCCCGCGCGCCGCTGCTCGATCATAAGTTGATCGACTTCGTGACGCGCATCCCCGCCGGGTTGAAGCTGCGCGGCGCAGAGACCAAGTCGATCTTCAAACGCGCCGTCAGCGATCTCGTCCCCGCAGAGATTCTGCATCGGCCCAAACAAGGCTTCGGCGTACCGATCCAGCAATGGATCAATCAACAACTGCGCGCGCAGATACACGAAACGTTGACCGACACGCGCACGCGCCAACGCGGGCTGGTCGAGCCGCATTATGTGAACCTACTGCTTGATGAGCACGAGCGCGGGCGGCGCGATCACGCGATGGCGTTGTGGGCGCTACTGATGCTTGAATTGTGGCAGCGCCGTTTTGTTGACGGCGCGAGCGCTGACAATCTTGTGGCCGAAAGCGCGGCGCAACTGACGCCGGTGGGCGCTTAAAGTAGTGGAGTAGCTTTTGAAACCGAACGTCCTCCAACTGATCGACAGCTTTCAACAAGGCGGCTCGGAGCGCCAAGCCGTGCAGCTTACGCGCCTGTTGCACGAGAGTGGCCGTTATCGCGTCCACGTTGCGACCTTGAATGCGAGCGGTGTGCTGCGGGCGGAAGTTGAACGACTGAACCTCGGCGAGCTGCCCGTCTATCCCTTGACCAGTTTTTATGATCGCAACGCCCTGACGCAGTTGCGGCGCTTCGTACATTATCTGAAAACGGCGCGGATCACCGTCCTGCACACACATGATTTTTATACCAATGTGTTCGGCATGGCCGCCGCGACGCTCGCGCGTGTGCCGGTGCGCATCGCCTCGCGCCGCGAGACCGACGGCATGCGTACCGGCGTGCAAAGGCGCGTCGAGCTATGCGCTTATCGCTGCGCTCATGCTGTGATAGCGAACGCCGAAGCGGTGCGCGCGCAGTTGGTCAGGGAGGGCGTGCGCGCGGCGAAAGTTGAGATCGTCTATAACGGTCTCGACCTTGAGCGGCTCGCACCGCCGGGCGAAAGCAGACGCGCCGACATGCTCGCCACGTTCAACTTGCCGCGCGACGATGACCGGCGCTTCGTCACGATAGTGGCGAACATGCGGCACGCGGTCAAAGATCAGCAGACGTTTCTGCGTGCGGCCCGGCGCGTGCGCGCGGCGCGGCCGGCCGCTGCTTTTGTGCTGGCCGGTGAAGGAGAGTTGCTGGCTTCGCTCCACGAGTACGCGGCGCAGTTGGGCTTGCAGGCGGATACTTTCTTCCTCGGCCGGTGCGAGCGCGTGGCCGAGTTGTTGGCCGTCTCCGACGTGTGCGTGTTGAGTTCGCGGGCCGAAGGCTTCGCCAACGTGATCTTGGAATACATGGCGGCCGCCAAGCCCGTCGTCGCCACCAATGTCGGCGGCGCGCGCGAAGCAATCACGGAGGGCGAGACTGGTTATCTCGTGCCGCCCGGCGATGACGAAGCAATGGCCGCGCGGCTCGTCGCGCTGCTTGATGACCCGGAGCGCGCAACGGTCATGGGCGAGCGCGGGCGGCGCGTCGTCGCCCAAAACTTTTCGTGCGCGACGCAACTCCGCCGGACGGAAGGCTTGTACGACAGACTACTCGCAGCGGTCGGCGCGGATGTGCCGCTGAGTGTCGAGAACGTCCGCACGACGAGCGCGTGAGGGGATTGCGGAGCGGCGGATTGCGGATTGCGGATTGAAGGACGAAGGCGAATTGGTCGAAATAAGCGAACGCGAACGGGTTGAAGCACGCGCTGCACGCGCCGGCACTGGCGACGGCCGCGCGGCTGTCGCCAACAGCGCGCCGTTGCGTGTGCTGGTCGTTGCGCCTTCGTTGGATATCCTCGGCGGGCAGGCGGTGCAGGCAGAGCGTTTGCTGGCGCGGCTGCGCGCAGAGCCGTCGCTCGCGGTTTCGTTTCTGCCGATCAATCCGCGCCTGCCGGGCGTGTTCAGACGTTTGCAGGCGATCAAGTATGTGCGCACCGTCGTGACCTCGCTGCTTTATTGCGCGCAGCTACTCGCGCGCGTGGGCCGGTTCGACGTGATCCACATCTTCTCGGCGTCTTACTTCTCTTTCATCCTTGCGCCGACGCCGGCCATTCTCATCGCGAAACTCTACGGCAAGCGCACCGTGCTTAATTATCACAGCGGCGAAGCGGCCGATCATCTCGCGCGTTGGCCGTCGGCGGTGCGGACGTTGCGTCTAGTTGATGAGGTGGCCGTGCCGTCGGATTATCTGGTCGAAGTGTTTGCGCGCTTTGGCTTGCGCGCGCGGGCGATCTTCAATCTCATCGAGACCGAGCGTTTTCAGTTTCGCGCGCGCCGCCCGTTGCGCCCGGTGTTTCTGACCAATCGCAATTTCGAGCCGCACTACAACGTCGGCTGTGTGCTGCGCGCCTTCGCGCTCATGCAAAAACATGCGCCGGAGGCGCGGCTGCTCGTCGCCGGTGACGGCAGTCAACGCGCCGAACTCGAACAACTAGCGCGCGCACTCGACTTGCGCCACACGGAATTTCTGGGGCGCGTGCCGCCCGCACGAGTGCCCGAACTGTACGGGGCGGCCGACATCTATCTGAACGGCTCGGAGATCGACAATCAACCGCTCTCGCTGCTTGAATCGTTTGCTTCCGGTTTACCGGTGGTGACGACTGATGCGGGCGGTATCCCCTACATCGTGACGCACGAACAGACGGGGCTGCTGGTCAAGTGCGGCGACCATGAAGCGCTGGCCGCAAGCGCCATTCGTTTACTGACGGACGACGCGTTGGCGGCGCGGCTGGCGCAAGCGGCCCGCGCAGAGTGTGGCAAGTACAGTTGGGCTACTGTCCGCGACCAGTGGCTTGAGCTTTATCACGATCTGGCGCGCACGAAGGTGGCGCGGCGCAACGAGCAGGTGGGCGATGGAGTGCCCGTCGGGTGAAGGTTGATGGCTGATGTGCTGGACAAGTTGAAGCGGCTGAAGGGGCGTAGCCTCGCCGAGTTGCGTGTCCGCTCCGCGCAGGCGCTCAACGCTTTTGCCGAGCAGCGCGGCTGGTCGGCGCAAGTCCGTGTGCTGAGCGACGCAGAGTTGTTTGCCTTGCTCGACCGTGCGCAGACCGAGCGACAGTTACACACGGCCGCAGACCTGCTCGCGCACTTTCGCACCCCCGACCGCCCTGCCTTCTTCGCCGCCTTCAATGATCGTGCAGAGACGCAGGCGGAGTTGCAACGGCGCTTCGGCCCGCAGACGGAAGCACGGTTGATAGCACGTGCGCACAAAATTACCGCAGGCCGGTTCGACTTGCTGGGTCATAGCGATTTGAGTTTTGGTCAACCGATTGACTGGCATCTTGAGCCGGTGTCGGGCAAGCGCGCGCCGCTCGTGCATTGGCGGCGCATAGACTATCTGGACGCGTCTGTGGCGGGCGATAAAAAACTGATCTGGGAGTTGAATCGCCAACAGTATTTCGCCACGCTCGGGCGCGCCTACTGGTACACGCGCGACGAGTTGTACGCGCAGACCTGCGCCGCGCACCTGAGCGCGTGGATGGACGAGAACCCGCCAAAGCTTAGTATCAATTGGGCCAGCAGTCTGGAGGTCGCCTTTCGCGCCATCTCTTGGTTGTGGGCGCTCCATTTTTTCAAAGACTCTGTGCACCTGACGCCCGCGCTCTACCTGCGTGCGCTCAAGTTTCTCTATCTGCACGCGCGCCATCTGGAGACATATCTCTCGACCTACTTCAGTCCAAACACGCATCTGACCGGCGAAGCGCTCGGCCTCTTTTATCTCGGCACGCTGCTGCCGGAGTTCACCTGCGCCGCGCGTTGGCGCGAGACTGGTAGACACATCCTGCTGGCGGAACTTGCACGGCACGTCCGCGCTGACGGCGTCTATTTCGAGCAAGCCAGCTACTACCATCGCTACACGACAGATTTTTACACGCACCTCTTCATCCTCGCGCGCGCGAACGGCGACGCGTTGCCGGCCGCGCTCGCAGAGAAACTAACAGCGCTGCTCGATCACTTGCTCTACATCACACGCCCCGACGGCACGACGCCCTTCTTCGGCGACGACGACGGGGGCCGGCTGGTCATGCTCGACGAGCGCGCGCCAAACGATTTTCGCGCCGCGTTGACGACCGGGGCGGCGCTCTTCGGGCGCGGCGATTACAAGTACGTGGCGGGCGAAGTGTCCGAAGAGACGCTCTGGCTGCTCGGCAGCGCGGGCCTGCGCGCGTTTGATGAACTCGCGCCGCATGCGCCCACGCACGAGTCGCGCGCCTTCACTGATGGTGGTTATTACGTGCTGCGTGATGGATGGACGCCCGCCGCCAACTACATGCTGCTCGATTGCGGCCCGCACGGCACGCTCAACTGCGGTCATGCACACGCCGATGCGCTCGCGTTCGAGTTGGCGGCGCGCGGGCGCACGCTGCTCGTCGATCCGGGCACATACACCTACACCGGCTCGGCCGAGATGCGCGACTGGTTTCGCTCGTCCGCGGCGCATAACACGCTGACCATCGACGGCGCATCCTCATCCGTGCCCGCCGGCCCGTTCTCTTGGCAGCACGTCGCGCAAGCCACGCCGCGCCAGTGGCTCAGTCGCCCGCGCTTCGATTATTTCACGGGCGCGCACGACGGCTATCTGCGCCTGCCCGCGCCCGCAACGCACACGCGCAGCGTGCTGTTCCTCAAAGGCGATTACTTCATCATGCGCGACCGCGTCGAGACTGAAGGCGCGCACCGCTACGATCTCAACTTTCACTTCGCGCCCGCCGCCGCACCTATCCTTGAACCCGATGCTGCGCCAGCCTTACATATTGACCAGCCTGATCAGTCGGGGCTGGACATCTTCACGTTCGCTGCGGATGGCGGCCAGTGGCGCAGCGCGGAAGGTTGGGTCTCGCGCTGCTACGGCGAGCGCACGCCCGCGCCCGTCTACGTCTTCTCCAAAGCGGCTACGGGCACACAGGAGTTCACCACTTTTCTCATCCCCCACGCGGCGCAGATCGCGCAAGCGCATGTGCGGGAAATGGCCGCGACGGGCGGGCGCGCTTATGAAATTAACTCGGCGAGCGTGCGCGATCTGTTGCTGCTCGGTAATGGTCATGACGTGACGGCGGCGGAGTGGGCTACTGATGCAGCGTGGGTGTGGATCAGATCGGCGCTTAATGGGCGCGCCCCTGAAGAGTTGCTGCTGCTTGGTGGTCGTCGCCTGACGTTTGGCGCGCAGGAAATTTTTTCTACAGCAGAGCGCGTCGAATATCTCTCTGTGCGGCGCGCGGGCGATCAGTTATTCGTTGAGACGGATGCGCGCGCCAATTTCGTGGTCGCGGCTTTGGGCGCAGACCGCGTAGTCGTCAACGGCGACGCATTTGAGTTGCGCGGAGAGCAACTTATTAACTTTGACACGCACGGCGCGCCCGTCGTCAAGGCGAGCTACGCGGAGGTGGAGACGCTGGTCTGAGGCCGGCTGAGAAATTTTATGTGTGGCATTAACGGCATAGCCTTGTCGAGCCGGTCGGGTCGCAACGTTGACGTGGGCGGCCTCGAACGGATGCGCGATGTGATCAGACATCGCGGGCCGGACGACGAAGGTCTCTTTATCGATGGCAACGTCGGGCTTGGGCATAGGCGTCTGAGCATCGTCGATGTGGCGGCCGGTCATCAGCCAATGACGAACGAGGATGGGACGCTGCGCATCACCTTCAACGGCGAAATTTATAATCACGCCGAGTTGCGCCCCGCATTGGAAGCGCGCGGGCACGTCTACGGCACGCACTGCGACACGGAGACGATCCTGCATCTGTACGAAGAGGTGGGCGCGCGTTGCGTCGAACAGTTGCGCGGGATGTTCGCGTTTGCGATCTGGGATAGCAGGCGGCGCGAGCTATTCATCGCGCGCGACCGGCTCGGCGTCAAACCGCTCTACTACGTGCAGACGACGGACGGGTCGCTCTATTTCGCCTCTGAGATCAAAGCCCTGCTTGCGGCGCGCGCCGTTGCGCCGGAGCTTAATTACGAAGCGTTGCCCGATTATCTCGCGAACCACGCGACCTCCGAAGCGGAGACTCTGTTTCGCGGCATCAAGCGGCTGCTGCCCGGGCACACGCTCCTGTGGCGCGACGGCGTAGTCGAGATCAGACGTTACTGGGACATCAGTTTCCAGAGCGACGACGGCGCGGCGCGGCGGAGCGACGACGATTACATCGCGGAATGGACGGAGTTGTTCCGCACGAGCGTGCGTCTGCGTCTGATGGCGGACGTGCCGCTCGGCATGTTTCTCTCCGGCGGCATCGATTCGTCGGCCATCGCCGCCGTGATGAGCGGCATGGTCAGCGCGCCCGTCAAAACTTTCTCCGTCGCCTTTGCCGAGCGCGAAGCCAACGAGCTTGAATATGCGCGCCTCGTCGCTGAGGCCTACAAAACGGATCATCACGAGATCGTTGTCAGCCCGGAAGATTTTTTCGCGGCGCTCCCGCGCCTCGTGTGGCACGAGGACGAACCGCTCGCACACCCTTCGAGCGTCGCACTCTATTTCGTCTCGCAACTGGCGGCGCAACATGTCAAGGTGGTCTTGACGGGCGAGGGCAGCGACGAGTTGCTGGCCGGTTACGGGCGTTATCGCAAGACCGTGTACAACCTCGCGCTCGGCGCGCGTTATCACGCGTGGACGCCTGCGGCTTTGCGGCGCGCGGTCTGTCGGAGCGTGGAGAGTCTGCCGGTCGCACAGGTGCGGCAGAAACTGACGCGCACCTTTCTGTGCATCCCGCCGGAGATCGAGAGCCTTTATTTCGACAACTTCGCGGTCTTCCCGCGCGCGCTGCAACGGGGGCTGTTGACGCCAGAGACGAAAGAGCGCACGGGCGCGCTCGATCCGTACGCCGGTGTGCGCGATTATCTTGGGCAGACGGATGCAGACACATTGCTCAATCGACTGCTCTACGCGGATATGAAAACTTACCTGCATGAGTTGTTGATGAAGCAGGATCAGATGAGCATGGCCGCGTCGATTGAAAGCCGCGTGCCGTTTCTCGATCACAAGCTGGTGGAGTTCACCGCCCGTTTGCCGGAGCGCATGAAGCTACGCGGTTGGACGACGAAATATATTTTGCGGCGGAGCATGCAAGGGCTGTTGCCCGCCGCGATTTTGCAACGGCGCAAGATGGGTTTCCCCGTGCCGGTCGGCGCATGGTTTCGCGGGCCCTTCCGCTCAATCGTTGATGAATACGTGTTAAGCGAGCGCACGCTGACGCGCGGTCTGTTCGCGCCGGACTTCGTGCGCCGGCTCGTCGCCGAGCATCAAGCGGGCGTCGGCAATCATACGGAACGATTGTGGGCGCTTGTTAATTTTGAGATGTGGCTGCGGCAGTTTATTGACGACGAACGCGCGGCAGAAACGGTGTCGCCGCTCATGGAAACGGTCGTCGCGCCCGTCTAAGCAACTGACCGAACAGATCATCATTGTGCGCATCCTCTGGCTCAAAACCGAACTACTTCATCCGGTCGATAAGGGCGGCAAAATCCGCACCTATCACATGTTGAAGGAATTGAAGCGCGAGCATCACATCACTTACCTGACGCTCGACGACGGCGCGGCCGCGCCCGACGCGCGCGCGCGGGCGACAGAGTATTGCCACGAGCTTGTCTGCATTCCGCATCGGCAGCGCGCGAAATTCTCCGCCGGGTTCTACGGCGAGTTGGTGCTCAATCTGGTTTCGGGTCTGCCTTACGCGCTGCAAAAATATGTGTCCGCGCCGATGCGCTGCGAGATCGTAGAGCGCGCTGGTCGTGATGATTTCGATGTGCTCGTCTGCGATTTTCTAACGCCGAGCGTCAACGTGCCGACTGATGTCCCTTGCGCCACCGTGCTGTTCCAACACAACGTCGAAGCGATGATCTGGCAGCGACATTATGAAGTGCAGACGCACCCGCTCAAGAAAGCATATCTCTACGATCAATGGCGCAAGACGCACAGGTTCGAGCGCGTCGCGTGCCGACGCTTCGACTGTGTGGTGGCCGTCTCGCGCGAAGACCGCGAGTTGATGCAGCGCGAGTATGGCGGCGCGTGCGTTGCGGACGTGCCGACCGGCGTGGACACGGAGTTCTTTCGCCCGCGCCTCGGCACGGAGCGCGCGCCGCACAATTTGGTCTTCACCGGCTCGATGGACTGGCTGCCGAACGAAGATGCGATCCGCTATTTCACCGAGCAGATCATGCCGCGCATCAAAGCGTCTGTGCCGGCCGTGACGCTGACGGTCGTCGGGCGCAACCCTTATCCTAGTCTGTTGGAGTTGAGCCGGCGCGACCCATCCGTCATTACTACCGGGCGCGTCGAAGACGTGCGCCCCTACATGGAGCGGGCCGCCGCTTACGTCGTGCCGCTGCGCATCGGCGGCGGCACGCGCTTGAAGATTTATGAAGCGATGGCGATGGAGCAGGCCATCGTCTCGACCAGCATCGGCGCGGAGGGCTTGCCCGTCGGCGACGGCCACGAGTTGCTGCTCGCGGACACACCGGAAGCTTTCGCTGCTGCGGTCGTGCGGCTGTTGACGGATCAAGAATTTGCGACGCGGCTCGGCGCGCAGGCGGCCGCGACTGTCCGGGCGCAATTCGGCTGGGACAAGGTCGCGGCCAGTTTTGCTAACATCTGTCAGGGCGCGCTGGCCCGGCATGGTGCGGCGGCGCGCGCCCGTGTTGAAGGAGCACAGCCGGCCGTTTGAATGAGCGCCTGTCAACTCACAAATGTGCACAGGGTGAATCGCGCGATTGCCTGTCATCGTAGTCGGTACGGACGAGCATCGAGTTGAAGGAAATCAAGATGAAGCTAAGTGTCTTTGGTCTGGGGTATGTGGGGTGTGTCTCGGCGGCCTGTTTCGCCAAGGAGGGGCATGAGGTTGTCGGCGTTGATGTGAACGCGACAAAGGTCGAGATCATCAATAATGGTCAGAGTCCGATTGTCGAAGCGGGCATTGGCGAGTTGATCGGCGAGATGGTGGGCGTGGGGCGTCTGCGTGCGACGACCGATTCCACGCGGGCGGTGCAGGAGTCTGAAGTGTCGCTCGTCTGTGTCGGCACGCCGAGCAACACGAACGGCAGTCTCGATCTCACTTACGTCACGCGCGTGTGCGAAGAGATCGGCGCGGCGTTGAAACAGAAGACCGCGCCACACGTTGTCGTCATCCGCAGCACGATGCTGCCGGGCACGATTGAAACGGTGGTCGTGCCGGTCTTGGAAACTCACTCCGGCAAAACGGCGGGGCGCGATTTCGGCGTCTGCATCAACCCGGAGTTTTTGCGTGAAGGCACGTCGCTGAAAGATTTCTACGCGCCGCCATTCACGCTCATCGGCGCAGATGAAGAGACGGCGGCAGCGCGCGTGCGCCAACTCTACGCGGGGCTTGACGCGCCGCTCTTTGTCACAGAGATCAAGACGGCCGAGATGGTCAAATATGTCTGCAACTGTTTCCACGCGCTCAAGGTCAGCTTCGCCAACGAGGTCGGGAAGATTTGTAAGGGCCTCGGCATCGACAGCCACGAAGTGATGAACATGTTCTGTCAGGACACGAAGCTCAACCTGTCCGCGTATTATCTGAAGCCGGGCTTTGCCTTCGGCGGTTCGTGTCTGCCGAAGGATTTGCGCGCGATGAATTACAAAGCGAAAGAGTTGGACGTTGAGACGCCGGTCTTGGCGGCCATTCTGCCGAGCAACCGGTTGCAGATCGAGCGTGCGGTGGAGATGGTGTTGCGCACCGGCAAGAAACGCATCGGCGTGCTCGGCTTCAGCTTCAAGGCAGGCACGGACGACCTGCGCGAATCGCCGATGGTCACGCTGATCGAGACGCTCATCGGCAAGGGGCTACAACTCGCCATCTATGATCGCGACGTGTCGCTCGCCCGTCTCTTCGGCGCGAACAAGGAGTATATCGAGCGCGAGATTCCGCACATCGCACAACTTATGCGCGGGAGCATCGAAGAGGTCGTCGCGCACGCCGAAGTCTTGATCATCGGCAACAAGGCGGCCGAGTTTCGCGCGATTGAACCGCAACTGCGCGCCGACCAACAGGTAATCGATCTGGTGCGTCTATTCGACGGCCGCCGGACGGATGAATCGTATCAGGGCATCTGCTGGTAGCTGCTCGGAACAATGTTGGCTCGACAATTATTTCATCTTGCCTACGACGCGCACCAACACCGCAACGCCCGCGTCGGGTGCGCCCGCGGCCCGGCGCAGTTGGCGGCTTGCGCGGCTTGGCCTGTTGGTGCTGCTCGGTTGGTCGGTGCTGGCTTGGGTGGCGGCGCGGGCGCTTGTCGTCAACGCCGATTTGAGCCGCGCCGATGTGATCGTGGTGCTCGGCGGCTCGGCAACATATCTGGAGCGGACGCATCTGGCGGCAGAGCTTTTCCGCGCGGGGCGCGCGCCGAGAATTATTTTGACGAACGACGGGCAGCAGGGCGGGTGGTCGAGCGCGCAGCAGCGCAATCCGTTCTATTTTGAACGAGCCAAAGAAGAGTTGCAGCGCGCGGGCGTACCGGCGGACAGTATCGAGGTGCTGCCGCAGTTGGTCTCAAGCACGTATGAAGAGGCTGTGCTATTGCGACAATGGACTAAGGCGCAACGCTTGCGTTCAATCCTTGTCGTCACCTCGGCTTATCATTCGCGGCGCGCGTTGTGGACTTTGCGCCGCGTGTTTCAGGACAGCGGGGTGACTATCGGTCTCGTCACGCCGCCGCACGGCGAGCAGACGCCCGCGCCGGCCACTTGGTGGCTGCACCCGTATGGCTGGAGACTCGTCGCGGTTGAGTATGTAAAGATGATCTACTATCGCATCTACTATTGATTAAGTTGCGCTGGCCTGTGACAAAGGCCAAGTCAGTGCCGCCTACTGCAAACGGGTCTGCGGTTAAGAAGTCTAACAAGTGAAACATCTAAGCAAGCCAAAGTATTGTCAGTTCGTGCTGGTCTGCATGGTGGCCGTAGGCGCACTATTCGTTTGTCTCATTAGCGCCTGTGCGCAGGTACGGCGGACAGACGCGCCGCCGGTGCGACCGCGCCGTGTGCCGGATGCTCAGGCCGCTAACATTGTGACAGTTCGCGCGGGCGATAATCTGCAAGCGGCCGTCAACGCCGCGCACTTCGGCGACACGATCCTGCTGGCCGCGGGCGCAACCTACACAGGCCCGCTCTTGCTGCCATTCAAAGGCACGGGCACAGGGAGCGACGCCGATTACATCACCATCCGCACGGCCGATCTCGCCGGCATCCCGGCCGAAGGCGCGCGCGTGCAACCGGACTTGCATGCGCGGGCGATGCCGAAGCTCGTCGCGCCCGACAATCAACCGGCCCTTGCGACCGCGCCGCAAGCGCACCACTATAAATTTATCGGCGTCGAATTCGCGCCGGCCGCCAACGTCAATTATCTCTACAACCTGATCGATCTGGGCGCGAGCGATTACACGGCGCTCATGCAAGTGCCGCATCATCTGCTCTTTGATCGTTGCTACGTGCATTCGACTGGCTTGAATAAAGCGCGGCGCGGCTTTGCGCTCAACAGCGCGGAGACATCAATTCTCAACTCCTACGTCGCGGGCTTTGCCGGGGCGGGCGACGAGACGCAGGCCATCGCCGGTTGGAACGGCCCCGGCCCCTTTCACATCGTCAACAACTACATCGAGGGCGCGTGTCAGAACATTATGTTCGGCGGCGCAGACCCGTCGCTCCCCGACCTCGTGCCTACCAACATAGAGATTCGCCGGAACTACCTGTACAAACCGGCCGCTTGGTTCGGGCGCGCGTCCATCAAAGCAGATATCGAGTTGAAGAACGCGCGGCACGTCGTCATTGACGGCAACGTGATCGAGAACGGCGGCGTGGTCGGCCCCTTCGTCATCACCGTGCGCAATCAAAACGGCAAAGCGCCGTGGAGCACCATCGAAGATGTCACGGTGACGAACAACATCGTGCGCCACGCGGGCACGGGCTTTAGCATTCTGGGGCGCGACAACGAACACCCCAGTCAACAAGCAAAGCGTATACGCATCGCCAACAACCTGTTGCTGGATTTACAGACGGCGAATGGCGACGCGGCCATCTTCGTCAAACTGTGCTGCGCCGTAGACGTGACCGTCGAGCACAACTCCGTCCAGCAGACGGGCAACATCATCACCAGCTACGGCGAGCCGACGACAAACTTTATTTTTCGTAATAACATCGTCCAGCACAACCTGTACGGCTTCTATTGCGAAGGCGGCCCCGTGGCCTGTATCTCCAGAGCGACTTTCAAAGGCAACGTGATCGCGGACAACGCCGACGTGGCGGCGCGGGGCGAGTCGATAGATCGCAACATCCCGCTCGGCAACTTTTTCGCGCATACATACGAGGACTTGAAATTCTTAGACTACGCGCATGGCGATTGGCGACTCACCCCGCAGAGCCGTTATCGCGGACGCGCAGCGGACGGTGAAGACCCCGGCGTGGACTACGCTGCGCTTGAAGCCGCAGGCGCGCTCTCGGCCGCCGCAGCCGATGCGCGAGTGCAATGATCAGGTGAGACAAAAGTTTTAGCTCGACAGTTCTAAGGGCCGCTTGCGTTATGTATCCAACAGGCATTTTCGATAAGCTGAGATGGTCGCTGCCGTGGCTCATG
The DNA here is from genome assembly GCA_045807745.1 of Pyrinomonadaceae bacterium. Classification (GTDB taxonomy): domain Bacteria; phylum Acidobacteriota; class Blastocatellia; order Pyrinomonadales; family Pyrinomonadaceae; genus QHXQ01. The sequence continues at coordinate 117,532 of JBJMGT010000018.1, read as the reverse complement.
CGCTACCCCGCGTGGCGCGCGCGCGAGTTGAGTCGGCGCATCAGTGCGCCGCGCGGTGTCAGTCACTTGATCTTTACGGTGGCGAACCATTTCGAGCCGGGGCTGGGGCGGGAAGCCATCGAGCGCCTGGAACGTTGGTGCACGCTGGCGCGCGCGACGGGCCAAGCCGTGCGCGATCACGACGGCACGCCGTTTCGCCACACAAACTTTTTCCCCGCCGAACAATACGAGCGGCCGCTGCTCGACATGCTCGCCGCCTTACAGGCCGAAGGCTTGGGCGAGGTCGAGATACATTTGCATCACGGCGTCGAGCGGCCGGACACGGCGGCGGACACACGGCGGCAGCTTGCAGAGTTCCGCGACGTGCTCGCCGAAGAACATAAATGTCTGTCGCGGCAGGCGGGCAATGAGATGCCGATGTATGCGTTCGTGCACGGCAACTGGGCCTTGGCCAATTCAGCCGGCGGGCGTTACTGCGGCGTCGATGAAGAGATGCAGATTCTCGCCGACACCGGCTGCTACGCGGATTTCACCTTGCCGTCCGCGCCCGATCAGTCGCAAGTGCCGCGCATCAACGCCATCTATCAGTGCGGTCATCCATTGACGGAGGCGCGCCCGCACCGCTCCGGCGCGAACTTGAAAGTGGGCGACCGGCCCACGCTCCCTATTATCTTTACAGGGCCGTTGGTCTTCGATTGGACGCGCCGCAAACACGGTCTGCCCGTGCCGCGCATCGACGATGGCGCGCTGGCCGCAAACTATCCTTTAAGCATGCGGCGGCTGGCGCGTTGGCGCGGCGCGCACATCGGCATAAAAGGCCGACCCGATTGGGTCTTTATTAAATTGTACTGTCACGGCTTCTTTGAATGGGATCAAGGCGAGATGCTCGGCGCGCCGTTGCGCCGCTTTATGCACGAAGCGCTAGAGCAAGCCGAGCGCAGCGGCGAGTTTAAGATTCACTTCGCCACAGCGCGCGAGGCTTATAACATGGCGCTGGCCGCCGTTGACGGGCACGCCGGCGAGCCGGGCCGCTATCGCGATTATCAATTGCGCCAGATCATGCAGCCCGCGCCGGCTGATGAAGATAGCAATGCGCCCGCAAAGCAGTTGGTAATAGCCTGAGACTGACAACGGTCGTTTCGAGATCGTGCAAGGCAGTGACAGGTTCGGAGGTGTTAACAGTGGTTAGCCGGAACAGCGATGTAGCACAGCAGGAAAAGTTTTTAAGCGACCTGAGCGGGGTCGGGCTGCAAGAGCCGGTCGAGACTGAAGCCGCGCAACTCGCGGCCGAGCTTGATCGAAACGGCATCGTGCTGCTCCCCGATCTCTTCACTAGCGAACAACTCACAGGCATGCAGCAGGCATTTGCGGTGCGTCTGCGCCGTCTGCGCTGGAATAATTTCGAGGGTTATCAGAAGACCGAGCCTTATCGGCACATGATCGAAGATGTCTTGACGCTTGCTCAAGGGTTCGTCGATGCCGCGCTGCATCCGCTCGTCAAAGCAATTCTGACGAGTTATCTGGGTGACAAGTTTGAGTTGGTCGAAGCGAAGGGTTGGCAATCCATGCCCACGAACAGGGATTTTCACGGCTGGCACGGCGACGCCTGGTACGATCAAACAACCATTACGGAGATTCCCAGAGAGGTGAAGCTGGCCGTTTACCTGACCGACGTGCGGAGCGGTGCGTTCAACTACATCAAGGGCAGTCACCGGCAACAGCACCCGCGCCCCGTGCGCAACGCCGAACTGAGTGCTGCGCAGCTCGCGCAGACCGTCGAGTTGATGGGGCCCGCCGGCACGGCCTTTCTCTTTGACACCTCCGGCATACACCGGCAGGGCGTACCGATGCTTGAGCCGCGCCAGGCCATCTTTTACAACTACCATGACCCGGACGTGCGGCTGCAAAAAGAGGATGTCGATTACTATCGCTATCATCCGTTGCTGCTAAACGCGGCCTTTCTCGGCGACCTCTCGGCCGCAGACCAACGCATCCTCGGCTTCGGCAACAAACTGAATTATATTCCCGCCTTCGACCGCGCGACCAAGCCGTCCGCGCTCTATCACGCCTTCAGTCGGGCGCACGACGCCAAACTCCGCGTCGCCAAATTGCAGGAGCGGGTCGCCGCCCGTTTGCAACGCACACTCAAACGCAAATGAGCGCCAGCCCATTAAGCAACCACACAAACAGCGACGGGCAGGGAAGTCTATGCCGGCAGTAGTCTCGGTCTTCGGCGTCAAACCGTTTCGCATCGGCGGGACTGAGACCTTCGCGCGGGAACTGTCCACCCAACTCGGGCACAAGGGTTGGCACAGCGTCCTCTGTTTTCTAACTGAGCCGACCGCAGAGGTGCGCGAATTTCTGGCGCTGCCCAACGTTTCGTTGGCCGTGTTGCCTAACGCGACCGATCTGAATTGGGCAGCATTGAAAAATCTGGCGCGCCTGCTGCGCACACACCGCCCGGAGATTTTGCATTTACACTACACCGGCTTCCTCGGTCTCTATCCTTGGTTGGCGCGGTTGCGCGGAGTCGAGCGCGTGTTCTTTACCGATCACTCTTCGCGCCCGGCCGGATACGTCGCGGCGCGCGCGCCCGGCTGGAAACGGACGCTCGCGCGCATCATCAATCAACCGTTGACCAAAGTGATCTCGGTCAGCAAATACGGCTACGAATGTTTGACTGAGCTAGACCTGCTGCCCCGTGCGCGCTATGAACTCGTCTACAACGCCGTTGACCTCAACCGCGTCGCACCCGATCCGCAACGGGCGCTGGCGTTTCGGCGCAAGTATGCGATCCCCGCAGAGCGCGCGGTGGTCGTGCAGGTGAGTTGGATCATTCCGGAGAAGGGCATCGCCGATCTGTTAGCGGCAGCGCAGTTGGTGCTCGCGCAAAATAAGCAGGTGCAGTTTGTGTTGGTGGGCGAAGGCGCTTACCGCGAGCAGTATATGCAGCAAGCTATGGATTTGGGTTTAGGCGATCACGTCACGTGGACGGGCCTTGTGCCAGACCCGTTCGGCGCGGGCGTGTACGATGTCGCGGATATAGTCTGTCAGGTGTCGCGTTGGGAAGAGGTCTTTGGCTGGATGATCGCGGAAGCGATGGCCTATAGTAAACCGGTCGTGGCCACGCGCGTCGGCGGCATCCCGGAGCTTATCGACGACGGCGCAACGGGTTTTCTGGTCGCGCGCGGTGACACCGAAGCCATCGCAGCGAAACTGCTCACGCTGCTCGCCGACCACGAGTTGCGCGTGCGGATGGGCCGCGCCGGTTGTTTGACCACTAACACCAAATTTAATCTCCAACAGAACGTCGCGCAGTTGCTCAAGGTGTACGGCATTTGAAGTAGCTGCGCGGCTGCTGCCATCCACAATCACAGCGAAGGCCCGAACGGATACTCATGGCGCTGCAACACATCAAAGCCCTCGACGGCGTGCGCGGCATCGCGATCCTGCTGGTCATCCTGTTTCATTACGGGTATCTGGGCTGCGGTTGGATGGGCGTGCAGTTGTTCTTCGTGCTCTCCGGCTACCTAATCACATCGATCTTATTACAAGAGCGCCGTCAGCCGCTCAAGCTGTATCTGAAGCGCTTCTACTGGCGGCGCTCGCTCCGCATCTTCCCGCTCTACTTCGCTTACCTGCTCGTGCTTGCGCTGGCTTTTGGCTTGCTTAGAGTCCCGCCGGCTTTCAAGGATCAGTGGCCGTATCTTTTTACTTACACCTATAACATCCGCCACATCCTGCCGAACTACGACGGCTCGCTGCTGCTGATTCATCTCTGGTCGCTGTCGGTTGAGGAACAGTTCTACTTAATCTGGCCGCTGCTCGTTTACTTGATCGCGCCGCGCCACTTCAACAAAGCGTTGGTCGGCATCCTTGTCGGCGTGCCGCTAGTCAGACTGGCCCTGACCTGCCTGCTGTTTGGGCTGGGCAAGGATGCGCTCTACAGCGCCACGGTGATGTACACACAGACGCCTTGCCAGATCGATGCGTTCGCCACGGGCGCGCTCATCGCGTCGGTTCAGTTCGGCCTGATCAAACGTCCGCGCTTGCTCTTCTTTAGCGCCGCCGCACTAGTTCTGTTGACCGGCCTCGTCAGCCAATACACTTCACCCGTGGTCGCTTCCGACCGCGCCAATAGCTTCGGCTATCCCATACACCTCTTGCATCACTATCAGTTCGTCTGGGGCTACATGCTGCTGAATTTCATCTTCGGCCTACTGATCCTGCTGGTCGTGCAGGGGCGCGCGCCGCTGCCTTGGCTGGAAAAGCATGCGCTGGCGTTCATCGGTAAAATCTCTTACGGCGTTTACATCTTTCATTACGGCGTGCTGGCGATCTTTCAGAAATTTTGGCCTGTGCCGGATCGGTCAATGGCTAGCCTGTTGTTGTTCGGCCCTTATCTGGCCGCCACTCTATTCATCTCGTATCTCTCGTTCCGCTTTTTTGAGGCGAAGTTCCTCAAGCTCAAGGATCGTTCGTTCGCCCGCGCGCAACCGGCGGCCGACCCGGCGCTGCCCTTGGACACAGCCGCGCCCGCGAAGTAGTAAGTGGCGGCACTCGAAGCAAACGGCGCTGACGTTGTTTCGAGTGCGCGCGAGAAGGAGTCGCTCATCAGACACGCATGCGCACCGAACCATTAGTTATTCAGACAGACTCAGATCACAACTCGAACAAGCTGGCCACGCATGTGCAGAGCATCGCCTTGCTGCTCGATTCAGCACCGCGCACGTGGACGAGTCAGGAGGATATTCATCTGCGGCTCTGTCGCGCGCTTACGGCGCAAGGGATTCGGCCCGTTCTGGTCTATGCCAGCCAACTGCCGCCGGAACTTGAACGGCGGCTGCGCGCGGGTGGCGCGGAGATCGAGATCGCCAGCTACGGGCATGGGCGCTATCGCTACTATCGCGCGTTGGGGCGGATCATCAAGCGCTATTCGATCACGCTCGTGCACATCTGCTTCTTCGACTACTTCAGCCTGCTCCCTTGGCTCGCGCGGCTGCAAGGCGTGCGCCGCATCATCTTTGAAGAGTTGAATAGCGGCCTGCTGCGAGCCACCTCATGGAAGCGGAAGCTGCTCCAACTACGCACGCTGCTCGTGGCGCTGCCGATGACGCGCGTCGTCGCGATCTCGCATTTCGTCAAACAGGATTTAGTCAGGCGCGGCATCGCGCCCGACCGCATCGTGGTGCGCCATCTCGGCGTGGACACGGAGCGCTTTGCGCCTGACCCGAACGCGCGCGCGCGTTGGGCCGCGGAGTATCCGCTCGACCCGGACGAGCTGTTCCTCTCAACCGTCGCCGTCCTGCGCCCGTTCAAGCAGCCGCAGACGATTGTTGAAGCTTGCGGTCTGCTGGCGCAACGCGGTATACGCGCGCGCCTGTTCGTGGCCGGCGATGGCGCGCTGCTCGCAGACTTGAAAGCATTGAGCCAGCGCCTACGTATAGCCGACCGCACACACTGGCTCGGTTACTGCGCCGATCCGACCAGCCTGCTGCAAGCATCCGACGTGTTTGTGCTGGCTTCGATCGGTGAAGCATTCGGGTTGGTGACGGCCGAAGCGATGGCTTGCGGCGTGCCGGTTGTCGGCAGTCGCAGTGGCGCAACCGTCGAGATCGTGGCGGACGGGCGCACAGGAATACTGGCGACGCCGCAAGACCCTGCTTCCTTTGCCGACGCGCTCGAACGGCTGGCGCGCGACGAGCAATTGCGGCGCGAGATGGGCCGGCTGAGCCTTGCGCGCGTGCGAGAAAATTTTACTGTTGAGCTGGATGTAGCGAACACGCTCCGCATCTACGAGTCGCTTTGGCGCGACGAGCAGTAAGCGCGGAAGCTCGTGCACGATGTGATAACCGTTAATTCGTCGCGGCGCGCTTGGGTTGCATGAAGGCCCATTGCATCGGCCCGTCGCGGAACTCGGAGACAGCCACACGGCGTGTGAGCAGGTTGAAATCTTTCAGCGCCGGGTAGGCGTCCGCGTCGCGCTCCACGCTATCTAACAATGTGATCTCGTGTGTGGCAGCGAAGCGCGCGGTGATAGCCGGCGTGATGCGCGGATCGATCATGTCGTGCAACTCAACCAGTAGTTCGCTCGTCCGCAAGCCCGGCACTCGCTCAGGCTGCAACAGTTCCAACTCATAGCCTTCACAATCGCACACGACGAGCGTGCGCGCGCCTTGCGTCAATGCCTGCAAACGTTCGTGCGTACACGCGCCTTCGATTGCTACTTGTGCGCTGACGTTATTGGCCTGCGCCATAGTGGCGCAGAGTTGGCGTGCGCGCGCATCGATGTCAAACGCATGCACGCGCGCCTGTGGCAGACGCATGGCCAAGCCGACGGCGTAGTAGCCCTCGGCACAGCCGACATCGACGACGGTCTCGTAGTCGGTCGCAAAGATGCGCGCCAGCACATCGTGCAGTTCAGCTTCGTATGAGCCGAGCAGCTTGGGCGCGAGCGTGCTACAGACCGCTTGGGTCACGTAGCTCATGCCCGCGAACGGGCCGGCTTGCACGACTAGGCCGTATTGTTTGACCAGCGCACGGACAACACGCTTGCTCCGGTACGTCGCCAGCGTGCTCTGCACACTGCCGTAGGGGCCCGGCAACGCGCGGCGTAAGAGCGGCTTGAGGGATTCTGTTAGCATCTGTTGACGACCGTGACGCTGCGCCCGAAGCGCGCTGCCAGAGCTTATCCTTAAAAGAGATTGAATGACCGGCTGGTTAACATCCGCACGGGCCGGTCGGAGCATTGCACTCGCGCCCGACGACTCTACAAATACTGAGGCGCAGTGCAGATAATGTCAATCAAAACTATACGCGTGTCGCTTTCGCCAGTAAGTCTATTGTTTTCAACATCACAGCGCCAGCACCGGCGGGCGAATAGAGTTTAACGATGACTTATCATAAACATAATTGACAAACCCCAACGGCTCGTGTTTAATTGATTAGCCGGCTGCCGGCGCAACTTGGCAGCAACGATCTTTTGCAGAACGACGATTGCACACGATAAAGGCAAACCTGTTGTGAAGCAGGGGCGCAAAGCCGTGAGTCTTGCCGCAAGGGAGTTTGCTCGATTTCAACTCCAACGGCGGCAAGATTGTCTGGTTGCCGAAGGCGATTGGAGAAAGCTCGGATTTGAGCTTACCGGGGCGCAAGTAACTTTGCCCCCGGCGAGACTTGAAAGCCCGGCTGGAACCGCACGGAGGCGCTGCCTTACTTGGCCCCGTCGGTCTCACCTCTATCATCGCTTATCATCCCATTCATTCCGGCTCAGTTCTAATTCTGCTCACACAAGCCAGCCTGCTCGTGTTGCGCTAAGTACGACGACGCACAAGCCCGTTAGTGGCTCTTTCCTGAAGACAGCTTCTTTCTGTTTTCCGCCGTCTGCTTAACCGAGTTGTGTCCCTCGCACAGAGGGCGCAGCCATCACCGACCAAAGGCACTCCCGCAGCGATGCGGGTTCGCAAAGCCAGGAGTCTCCAAGCATCGACGCTTGGAGATCGTCCGGTTACCGAAGTGAGGTTAGAAATGTTCTTGTCACGTTCTTGGGGTTTCAAGCGGCCCACCTTCCGTTTAAGCCTGTTCCGTTTCCCGCTCTCGCTCATCGCGCTCATCGCGGCACTGCTGCTAACCGGCAACAGCCGGGCCGCGCGCGCTAATACGCTCAACGTGCCCGCTGGCGGCGACGTGCAGGCCGCGCTCAACGCCGCAAACTTTGGCGACACGATTGTCTTACAAGCCGGCGCGACCTACACCGTGCCGAGCACGTCCTACGGCTTCGTGCTGCCAGACAAAGGCGCGGGCACGGGGACGGATGCCGACTACATTACGATTCGCACCTCTGATGTAAACAGTCTCCCGGCGGCTGGTGATCGGCCTGTGCTGCAAACCGACGCGCCGCACCTGGCGCGCCTCATCACGAATCGACCCTATGCAGTGGTTGAAGCCGAAGCCCGAGCGCATCATTACAAACTGATCGGCTTGGAGATCACCAACATCGGCGGGCAGGTCTTCAGCCCGCAGTTGGTCGTCCTTGGCGCACGCGTCAGCGGCGGCGAGATTTCCTTGGCCGACAGCCCGCACCACATCACGTTTGACCGCTGCTGGATTCACGAAGCCACTAACGATACGACCACACCGCACTCGCCGAATACGACGGCCGACCGCGGCATGTATATCGACGCGACCGACATCAACGTCACGCAATGTCGCATCGCGGGCTTCCGTGCGTTCGCGTTAGGCGACACCGGCACGGTGGAAGCGTCGAACGCGATCCTGCTGCCGAAGAGATCGCTGCGCGTGCAGATCGCGAACAACTATCTAGAGGCGTGGTTCGTGCCCGTCTTCTTTGGCGGGTCGGGCGGCGAGACGCCAAATCATGGGACGCTCTCGAACCTCAGTTGGAACGTCTTGACGCACACCGGCACGGTCACCTTCAGCAACGTGCAGAATCTGAATGTGGGCGATCTGATCGCCTTCAGAACCACCGGCGGGCATTGTCCCTTAACCAACTATGCGCATCCGGGCGAAGCGATTGACTTCGAGACGGCGAAGGTGACAAACATCGTCGGCAACGTCGTTAGCTTTCAATCATGGGGCACTTATGATGGCAGCCTCGCCGGCGGCAACCCGCTGCTGCAAGCGCCGGACGTGCCCGGCGAAGCGCAATGGAACGGTTACTACAATCAGGATATCTCGATCCTGCGCAACCAGTTTGTCATTGAATTCGATTCGACCGAGGCCGTGTGGCGGCAGCGCGGCGGTGATCCGACGACGTTGCCTTATGCCCAGATCAGAAACACGGGCGCAGGGCCAAAAGGCCTGATCGAGATCAAGATGGCGAAGAACGTACTGATCGAAGGGAACACTTTCGATGGCTGGTCGTCGGCCATTCTCCTGACCTCGCGCAATCAGGGCGGCATCAATTATCGCGGGTCTATTCCGTGGGCAGGCGTCTTCAACGTGCGGATTCAAAACAACTGGTGGAAGAAGACGCCGAACTGGGATCGCGCCTATAGCTTTCCGATTGGCGGCCCGCTGCTCGAAGACAGTGAGTTCACGACTCAACGCAGCGGCCCCGTTTTCATCGAGAACAATCTGATCGAATCGGGGGTAGAAAACTTCCTCTCGTCGATGACGGCCGCCGATAACGTGACCGTCCGGCACAACACCTATCCGGGTCATCCCGGCGCGTTGGGGCGCAATTCGATGATCTTTGCGCACTCCGCGGCGTCACCGAATTTCACGTTGCAAGACAACATCCTGCCCAACAACGAGTATGGGATGAACTGCCAGTTACCCGGTGGCTTGGGTTGCTTTCCCGGTCTGGTGCAGAACCACAACGTCATCATTGATAATCGCTCGACCAACGCCATCACCGCCGACCCGCCGCTCACAGTTAAATATCCCAGCGATCTCATCGCGGCTGATCAGCCGGCCTTGGGCTGGCTTGACGCGGCCGGCGGTAACTACATACTGCGGAGCGACAGTCCGTACAGAGGTCGAGCGTCGGACGGGAAAGACCCCGGTGTGGATATGGACGCCCTCGCGGCTGCGTTAGCCGGAGTTACGTCCGGGCCAACGCCCACCCCCACGCCTACGCCGAGTCCGACCCCCAGCGCAACGCCGACACCGACGCCGACACCCACACCGACGCCCACGCCTGCGCCCACGCCGGGCACGCAGGCGGTAGTCTCAGGTCGTGTGCTGTTATTCGGCGGCGGCTTCCACGGCTCAATGGTTGAGCTGTACGACACCGTCACCCGAGTCAAGTTGGGCGAGGCTCAGATTCCCGATAACAGCGATAGCTACACCTTCAATGTCGATAGCGGTCGGTCTGTGGACATCGTGCCGCGGCAGGCAGGTTACTCATATACGCCGGCCCTGCGCACAGTGCTCGTCAACACCAACACTGCCGGCATAGATTTTACCGCCCTACCCGGCTCGCCCACACCCACGCCAACACCGACACCAACTCCGACACCTATTCCTACACCTGTTCCTACACCAACACCGACGCCAACGCCAACGCCAACGCCAACACCGGCTCCGACACCGGCTCCGACACCGACACCTACTCCTACACCAACACCGACTCCAACTCCGACGCCAACGCCGACGCCCTCACCTACACCTACACCTACGCCGACGCCCTCACCTTCGCCAACACCTACGCCCACGCCTGCGCCGACACCGACACCGACACCGACACCGACACCCACGCCGACGCCGACGCCGACGCCGACTACGTTGGCGCTCGTGATCGCGGCGCAAACTCAGGCCGCGTCGTTGGCTGCTAACCCGAACGCGACGACGGGCCAAGTTGACGGCCTCATGACGTTGATCAATCAGGCTTACAACGCCTTTCTCGGTGAAGCGAGCCAGTTTACCTCAGTCGATCAGACGGACAAGGCGCTGCGCACCGCGCTCTACTTCACGCGCGCCGCCGATGCGTTAATCATGACGCAGAATTACCCGCTCAGCGTGCAGAATCGTTTGCAGATCACCGCGACGCGGTTGGCGCAGGCGCGTAACCTGCTACCCGGCGGTGCTGTCGGCCCCGTGCCCGGCGACGCGGCGCACGCGCCGGGCGCAACCAACCCGCCCGTCATCGGTTCGGCCGTCGTGGTCAACGCCGCCAGCTTCGCGCCCGTCTTAGCGCCGGGCACTATGTCCGTGATCTACGGCGACGTGAACTTAAGCCCGCTGGCCACGCAGGCCGGCGTGTCCGACCAGTTGACCGCTGCCGCTTTGCCTTACGAACTCGCCAGCGCGAGTGTGACCATCGGCGGACGTGCGGCGCAGGTCTTCTACGTCTCGCCCGGGCGCATTAATTTCTGCGTGCCGCTGGGCTTGCCCGCCGGCGACGCCGAAGTGATCGTGACCTCGCAGGAGGGCTACGTCTCGCGCGGCACGGTGACCATCGCGCCGTTCATGCCGGGTCTCTTTGCGACCGAGAGCACCAGCATTGGTGTCGTGCTCAACGCCGCGACCGGCAACAGCGGCCCCATCGACGTGACGACGCCCGAAACGTTTGGCAACGATAAGCGCACGCGCCTGCAACTGTTCGCCGCAGGCTTTAGCGCGGGCGCAGCCAACACAGATTTGACGAACGACATACAGATAGGCGACGGCGTCGTGCTGCCGAACCTCGCCGAGTCGGTGACGGTCGAGGCCCGCACGAGCGACGGGCGCGTGTATCAACTGCCGGTCGAGTATGCGGGCGCGCAAGGATATCTAGCGGGCGCGGATCAGATCAACTGTGTGCTCGTCCCGCAACTGCGCGGCGCGGGCAGCGTCGAGCTGACCATCATCGTCGGCGGGCAGCGCAGCAACACCGTTCAGTTCATTGTGCGTTGAGTCTGCCGAGCGAGAGTTTCAACACCGCAGACACAGAGGGCACAGAGAGTTGAATCTCTGTGCCCTCTGTGTCTGCGGTGTTAATGTGCGCGCTCGTTAAAGCCAACCACAAAAGTTAATCCATTATGGCTTTGCCTGCGTTGCGGCGGCTGCGTTAAGCTGCGGCCAAGCCGGATTGAAGTCAACTCATGCTGAAGGTCATCAACGTTGTGGGCGCGCGCCCGAATTTCATGAAGGTCGCACCCGTTGTCGCCGCCATCGGACAACGGGCGCGCGAGTTTCAATCGCTGCTCGTCCACACAGGTCAGCACTACGACGCGCAGATGTCCGACGCCTTCTTTCGCGATCTGGCGTTGCCCGCACCGGACATACATCTCGGCGTCGGCTCTGGCTCGCACGCCGCGCAGACCGCCAACGTGATGCTCCGCTTCGAGCCGGTGGTCGTCAGCGAAAAACCTGATTGGGTCGTGGTCGTCGGCGATGTCAATTCGACGCTCGCGTGCGCACTCGTCTGCGCGAAGCTTGGCGTCCGGGTCGCGCACATCGAGGCGGGCTTGCGCAGTCGCGACCGCACGATGCCCGAAGAGATCAACCGCGTGCTGACCGATCAGATCGCTGCTCTCCTGCTCACGCCTTCGCCCGACGCCGACGACAATTTAATCGCGGAAGGCATTCCGCCCGCGCGCATACGCCTCGTCGGCAACGTGATGATCGACTCGCTCTACACGCACCTCGAACGCGCCAAGCATTCGATGGTGCGCGCGCAACTCGGCGTCAAAGATCAGCCCTACGCCGTCGTCACGCTGCATCGCCCGTCGAACGTGGATGATGCGCACACGCTCGCGCGCCTACTCGACGCCCTCGCACAACTCAGCGCGCGCTTGCCCGTCATCCTGCCCCTGCACCCGCGCACAAAACAACGGCTGACCGAGTTCGGTCTGCTCGATCAACTCAACGCGCGCGCGCCGCAGTTGCAGTTGATCGAACCGCTCGGTTATCTCGACTTCCTGCGCCTGTTCAGCGGCGCGAAATTGGTACTCACAGATTCCGGCGGCTTACAGGAAGAGACGACCGCGCTCGACATTCCGTGTCTGACGCTGCGCGCAAACACCGAGCGCCCTATCACCGTCACACACGGCACGAACCGCGTCGTCGGCACAGACCCCGCCCGCATCATCAGCGCCGCGCACGCTGCGCTCGACCACCCGCGCGCCAGCCACCCGCCGCTCTGGGACGGTCAAGCCGCCGACCGCATTCTCAACGCGCTGCAACAGGCAGTAGGCAGTAGGCAGTAGAAAGGCAAGCGTTCCTCTACTGACTACTGGCTACTTTTTTGTTTGCCTAGCTTGCGAGCCGTAAGCTACACTCAGACAGGTTCGCCGCCGCTCCATTAGCGGGGCATGGATGTAAACAGACCAACCCAAGCAGTGTCCAAAACGTTAAACGCGAAATCGCTCTCTTACCAGCACCTGTGGCGACCTCTGCTGATCGTCGCCGGACTAGGCTTCGTCTATGCCACGATGCTGCGCAAACTCACCGAGCAGTGGTGGACGGACGAGAATTACTCACACGGGTTACTGATTCCGTTCATCATCGGCTACATCCTGTGGGCGGAGCGCGGGCGTTTGGCAAATGCGCCACAGCGCCCGGCCATTTGGTGGGGCAGTGCGTGCATCGTCTTGGCCTTCTTTATGCTGTTGGCGGGCACGGCCGGCGCGGAGTTGTTTCTGCAACGCACGTCGCTCGTCTTGATGCTCGCCGGCATCGTGCTCTATTTCTGGGGCGGGCGCGTGTTGCGGCTGGCGCTTGTGCCGTTAGCACTCTTGGCGCTGGCGATTCCGATCCCGGCGATCATCTTCAATCAGATCGCGTTTCCGCTCCAGTTGTTCGCCTCGCGCTGCGCGGTCTGGGCGATGCGCTTGTTTGACATTCCCGTGCTGCGGCAGGGCAACGTGATCGAGTTAATGCCGTTGGGCGCGACGACGACGAAGAAACTCGAAGTGGTTGAAGCCTGTAGCGGCATCCGCTCGCTGATGACGCTGGTCACGCTCGCCGTCGTCTTCGCTTACTTCACGCACCCGCGTGCTGATGATGATAATCAAACCGGCGGGCGCTTTGCCTTTATCAAGCATTACGGTTTCTGGCGCTCGACCATCATTGTCTTATCCGCCGTACCCATCGCCATTGTGACCAACGCGGCGCGCGTTAGCGGCACAGGCATACTCTCGCGCTACTACGGCACGGAGATCGCCGACGGCTTCTTCCACGAGTTCTCCGGCTGGGTCGTCTACATCGTCGCCTTCCTGCTGCTGTTCGCCGTCGGCTGGCTGCTCGACCTACCCGCGCGGCGCAAGCGGAAGAGTCTGAAGTCCACGCCGCCCAAGCCGGAGCCGATGGCGGCGACAACACAGAGCGCAATGACAGACGACGCGGCGATGGTTGGCGGCGCGCCGCGCCCGGCGATGAACATCAGCGGCGCGGACGAGCCGGTTGTGTGACACGATGAAAATTGGCCGTTGGCAGTTCTGGGTCTTGTTCGCGTTCCTGCTTGCGGGCGGGGCGCTCATTAATTTGTGGGAGCGCGCGGGCGAGGCGCACGTCGCGCGCCGACCGCTGCAAGAGTTCCCGGCGCAGCTTGGGTCGTGGCGACAGAGCGGCGTGGACGCGCGGATGGACGCAGCGACCGAGGCCGTGCTGCGCGCCGACGATTATCTCGTCCGCGACTATGCGCTGCCCGATGGCCGTGCAGCCAACTTCTACGTCGGCTACTACGCCACGCAGCGCAACGGCGCGACCTATCACAGTCCGCTCAACTGTCTGCCCGGCACGGGCTGGACGATGAATGAGCCGGGTCGCATCCTGATCCAACCGGCGACGGGCGGCCCCGCTATCGAGGCGAACCGTTATATCGTCGAGCATGGGCCCGTGCGCGAGGTGCTGGTCTACTGGTATCAGGGGCGTGGCCGGGCGGTGGCGAGCGAATACTGGGGGAAGATTTACACGGTGCTGGATAGCGTGCGGCGGCGGCGTTCGGATGGCGCGATGGTGCGCGTGATAGTGCCGGTGGGCGAATCGGAAGCGGAGGCGCTACGGCTGGCGACCGATCTGGCGGCGCAGGCCGCGCCCGTGCTGCCCACGTTCGTGCCGAACTGAGCCGGACTGAATGCTTCGTCAGCCCCGACTAATGGTGGTAACATGGCAGCCCTAGACCGCCCCTCGCGCCAGCAGTGGCCGGTTTTGGGAAGAAACGTCTGATTGTCCGTTTGTCTTAACTGACTCGGCCCGTGCGGTTGCCCCGGACGCGAGCCGCGAGTCAAAACTCGGAGTTGAACTGAAAACCACGCGCTAGGCATCTTCGGCTGTTGACCGTTGCCCCGGTCAAAAGTTTCCTTGAAGCGCTGCGCGTGCAGGAGCCTCAGGCTAATGAATCTATCAGAGTGCCCGCGCTCCGGCCATGGCCGGGGTTTGCTGTTTATCCTGCTGTCCGTTCTCCTGGCGCTGGCGTCCACCGCCTGCTCCAATCCGGCGAAAGCCAAAGCCGAACACCTGCGGCGCGGCGACCAATACCTGAAAGAGAAGAAGTACCCGGAAGCGGCGCTTGAGTACCGCAACGCCTTGCAACTCGACGAGCGCATGGCGGCGGCCCACTGGGGCCTCGCACAGGCCTACGAGGGCCAAGAGAACATCCTGCCCGCGATTCAGGAGCTGAGACGCACGGTCGAACTCGATCCCGGTTACACCGCGTCGTACACCTTCGACGCCGCCGCGCGCCTCGGCAACTGGTTTCTGCTCGCCTTCCAAGGCGCTCCCGTCAAGAATAAACAGGCGAAGGACGAGGCGTGGAAGCTCGCCAACGACGTCCTCGCGCACAACCCCAAACATATCGAAGGGCACATACTCAAGGCCGGTCTGCTCTACGCTGACGGCAAGCGCGCCGATGCGCTCGCCGAACTAAAGGCGGCGGTCGATCTCGATCCGCAACGCATCGAGTCGCTGATGAGTCTCGCGCGTTACTACGTGCAGGAAGGCGACGCGGCCAATGCGGAGGCGACTTATCAGCGCGCTATCGCCATCAACGACCGCTCGGCGCTCGCGCACGTGCAGTACGGTTTCTTCCACGCGCAGCATAATAATCCCACGGCGGCCGAAGCCGAGTTTCGCAAGGCGGTCGAGGTTGAACCGACTGACCGCGACGCGCGCATCACGCTGGCCCGCTTCTATCTCGCTAACAAACAGCAGGACAAGGCCGAGGCCGTCTTCAAAGAGTTGGCCGAGTTGGACAAAGACCGCCCTAGCGGGCGCACCGTGCTCGCAGACTTCTACGCGACCGTCGGGCGCTACGACGATGCCGTCCGCATCTATCAAGAGATCATCGCCAAGTCGCCCGACTACACGGACGCGCGCTATCGCCTCGGCGAAGTCCTGCTCCAGCGTGGCGACCTGCAAGGCGCGGCGCAGCAGGCGACGGAGGTCTTAGCGAAGAACCCGAATGACATGAACGCGCGCAAGCTGAGCGCGCGCGTCAACCTGCAAAAGGGCGAGGCGAAAAAGGCCATCGACGATCTCGCGCAAGTCTTGAAACAAGAGCCGCGCGATCAGTCGGCGCTCTACTTCATGACGCAGGCGCAACTCGGCGCTGGTCAAGTCGAACAGGCGCGCTCTTACGCGGGCGACCTCGATAAGTATTATCCCGATTACCTGCCCGGCAAACTCATGCAGGCGCAGATCAGTCTGCGCGCGGGCGGCGCAGATAACTTTAAGAACGCGCAACGGATCGCCAGCGATCTGATCGAGCGACTGAACAAGACCGCACCGGACGCGCAAATCTCGCCCGCGCTGCTCACGGAGTTACGGGCCAAGTCCTACACGGCGCGCGGCGCGGCGCTGCTCAAGCTGAACAACATAGGGGCCGCGCGCGCCGACTTCGAGGCTGCGCGCGACGCGATGCCAAACGCGCCCGAAAGCTACGTCAACCTCGCGGGCGTTGCGCTCGCCGAGAATAAATCGGCCGAGGCGGAGCAGTCGTACGAGCGCGCGCTGCAAATCGACGGCGCGAACCTCGACTCGCTGGGCGGTCTCATCAACATCTACACAAAGCAGGGGCAGGTTGAACGCGCACACGCGCGCATCGATCAGGCTATCGCGGCGCAGCCCACGAATGCGCCGCTGCATTATCTCAAGGCGCAAATCTACGGTCTGCAACATGAGGCGCAGGCGGCCGAAGGTGAGTTGCGGCGCACGCTCGAACTCGATCCGAACAACGCCGCTGCGTTGACCTCGCTCGCCGCGCTCTACGTGAACACCGGCAAGCCGCAAGATGCGATTAACGAGTACCGCAACGTCATCAATCGTCCGCCCGACACGGACGACGCCGCCGCCTTCACGCTGATCGGCATGGTCGAGGACGGACTCGGCAAGCGCGACGAGGCGGTCGCGGCCTACAAGGAGGCGCTCGCGCGTAACCCCGTCGGCGACATTGCCGCGATTGCCGGCAACAATCTCGCGTGGGACTACGCCGAATACGGCAAGGGCAATCTGGACGAAGCAGTGCGACTCGCCCAAGGGGTCGTGCAGAAAGCCCCGGACGAGCCGGGCTTCGCGGACACGCTCGGTTGGGTCTATTTCAAGAAGGGACTGGCGGGCGCGGCGGTTGAGCAACTGCAAAAGGCCGTCAACCAGACGACGGCGCGCGGCGGCGATAGCGCTGTTTATCGCCTGCATCTGGGGCGCGCACTGGCCGCGGCGGGGCGCAAGCAGGAAGCGCGCCAACAACTACAACAGGCGCTCAGCATGGGCACAGAGAAGAAACTACTCTCGCCCGAACAACTCGAAGAGGCCCGGCAGGCGCTCGCTACTTTGTAATGAAGGCAAAGGTAAAGAGCAAAAGTAAGATGCAGTGTCCATCCTTAAATACTTTCTACTGCTCACTGCTCACTGAGGTAATCCGATGAGTGTTGAATTTAGACAACGGACGCCCGCCGAGTACGGGCGCATCCTGTGGCGGCGCAAGTGGTTGATCGTGCTGCCGGCGCTGGCGATCTCGTTCGCCGTCGCCATCGTCGTCTGGCGGCTGCCGAACGTCTATCAGTCCACTACGCTGCTCGCCGTCAAACCGTCGAGCGTGCCTTCGACCATCGCGCCGCAACTCTCGGATGAAGACTTGACGCTGCGGCTTGGCAACATTGGGCTACAGGTCTTGAGCCGTTCCACACTCGAACCGTTAATCATTACTTACGGGTTGTACGGGCCGGAGCGCCAGCGCGGCGAGCCGATGGATTTGCTCGTCGAGCGCATGCGCAAAAAGGACATCACCGTCGAGATCAACAAGAGTCGCAACGACATTACTAACGGCTTCAACATCTCCTTCCGCGCCGCGACGCCGCAACTGGCGCAGCGCGTGGCGGCTGATTTGGCCAGCACATTCACCAATGAGCAGACGAAAGCGTCGACGAACCAGAGCGAGCAGATCTCGCGGCTGCTCACCGATCAGGTACGCATCGCGAAAGAGGAATTGGATGCCATCGACCACCAGCGCATCGAGTACATGACGCAGCATCGGGACACAATGCCCTCGGAATCGCAGGCGCTCATCGGCCGGCTGACCGGTCTCTACGAAGCGCAGAAGGCTTACATCGCCGAGATCGGCCGCTTGAACGATCAACGCACGATGCTCTCGACCCAGATCGGCGACGCGAAGGTGCGGGGCGAGCAGACCCTCGTGATCGGCGTGGACAATATCACCGATCCGAAGACGACGCCCACTTGGGCCACGCTCACCCAGCGCGAGAGCGAGTTGGAAGAACAGTATCAGGGGCTAAAAGCCGTCCTCAAACCGAAGAACCCAGACTTGAAGGCCATCGAGCAGCAGATCGCGACCGTCAAGCGGCAGAAGCAGGAACTGCTGGACTCGCAACAGGAAAAGATCGCGGCGAAGGAGAAGCAACTCCGGACGCTCGCCGAGAACGATCCGAGCATCAAGAGCATCGAGTACAACCTGAAGTTCGTCGAGAGCGAGACCGAGCGCCAGCAGAAGTTGCTCGATCAGACCAAAGCGCAGATCGCCGACCTCGAAACGCGGCTCAACGGTCTGCCCGATACGGAAGTCGGGCTACAGGCCATCGAGCGCAATTATCAAGGGGCTAAGGCCAAGTACGACGACTACTTGCAGAAGCAGCAGAAGGCCGCGCTCACCAACGTCGTCAATATCAATGCCCAGGGCGAAACCATACAGGTCGTGGACGCGGCGAACCTGCCCGAAAAGCCAATCGCGCCCAAGCGCCCGCTGCTGATCGCGCTGGGCCTCGTGTTTGGTTTAGGCGTCGGCTTTATCTGCGCCGCCGCGTTTGAAGTGCCGCGCCTCTTAACCATTCAGACTGTCGAGGACGCGCGCCACTATACAGCCTTGCCCGTGCTCGCTTCCGTTCCCGAACTCCTGACGACGCGTGAGGAGAGCCGCCGCCGCTTGCGTCGTTACGCGCTCGCCTTCGCCAGCATCGCGCTGACCGTGGTCTCCATCCCGGCCCTCGCGCTGTTCCTGAAGCTGACGCACGTGTTCGAGATGTTCTCAACCTAAAGAAAGTGCTGAGTGCTGAGTCCTGAGTGCTGGGTCAAGGCCGGCATCTCAGCACTCAGCACTGACTGCTATGTACCGCGAGTATTACGGCTTAAAGGAACTGCCCTTCGCGCTGACGCCCGATCCGCGCTTTATCTATTTCACGCCGTCGCACACGGAGGCGATGGCGAATCTGCACTACGGGATCGAGAGCGGCAAGGGCCTCATCGTCGTCACCGGCGAAGTGGGCACGGGCAAGACCACGATCCTGCGTTGGATGATGCAGCGGCTCGACCGCACCGTGCTCGTCGGCTACGTCATCAACCCGCGCTTGAGCGTGCCGGAGTTTTATCAACACATCGCGCGCTTGCTCGGCGTCGAAGCGTGGCAGAACAAATCGGAGTTGCTCTTCGCCTTGGGCAGCACCCTTGAGGAACGACAGGCGCGGGGCTTGCGCACCGTGCTCATCATCGATGAGGCGCACGGGCTTTCGACCGCCGTGCTTGAAGAGATCAGACTGCTCTCGAACTTTGAATCCGACGCCGCCAAGCACTTGCAGATCGTGATGACGGGGCAGCCGGAACTGCGCGCCGTCTTGAACAATCAGGAGTTGCGGCAGTTGAAACAGCGCGTCGCCCTGCGCTGCGAGATCAAGCCGCTGCCGAGCGTCGCGGAGACCGAGAAGTACATCAAGGCGCGTTTGACGGTTGCGGGCGCTGAGCGCGCGGACATCTTCTCGCCCGGCGCAATCGATTACATCTTTCGCTGCGCAGCCGGCATCCCGCGCCAGATCAACAACCTCTGCGACAACGCCCTGCTCGCCGGCTTTGCCGCCAACGAGCAACGGATCAGCCGGGCCACGGTCGAAGAAGTGGCCGAGACCTTCGACATGCTGCCGGACACGAAACGCAACCTCAGCAGCGTCGAACGCGCCGCGCCCGCGCCCGTCTTCAGTTCCGCCGGGCGGGCGGAACTCTGGGCCGCCGGCAACGGTCAGAACGCAAACGCGCACGGCACAGCGGTTGACAACGCAACTGCGCCGCGCGAGACGCCCACAACACACGCGGACGAGGCGGACGATGTCCTGGACATCGGCGCGGCCTTCCGCCGTTGGGACGCGATGGGAGATAGGTGATGGGGAGAGTCTACGAAGCTTTAAAACGCGCCGCCGCGCATGGCGATGCGCCCACGAAGAGAGCGACTGACGCGCCCGCGCCACCGGCCGAGCACGCGACCGCGAGCGACCTGCACGCCGGCCGCAACGGCGCGAACGGTAACGGCGCGGCGCACACCGATGCGCTCTTTAATCGGCAGTCCGCTTACTTCAACGCGCCCGATGCGGCGCACAATTCAGCGTCCACCGAGCACACGATTCATGCCCCTGCCGGGTCGGCACTCCCCGGCGGGTCAGCTACGCGTGTTGCTGGGGCAACGGTGGGCGCTGTCAGTTCGGCGCGCGACGCGGCTTACGCCTCTCTTGAGGTCTCTGCGTCGCGCGTCGAACCACATCTCATCGCCATCACCGATCCGCGCTCGCCGCACGCCGAGCAGTATCGCAGTTTACGCACGCGCATCCTGCAAGCGGGCGAGCGCCGCAAGGTGCAAGCTGTGGTCGTCACGAGCGGAAGCGTCGCGGAAGGTAAAACCATCACGTCGCTCAACCTCGCGTGGCTGCTCGCGCAGACCGATGGCGTGCGCGCGCTCTTGATCGACGGCGATCTGCGCCAACCCTGCGCCGCCGAATATCTAGGGCTTGATGCACCCGTCGGCTTATCTGAAGTGCTGGCCGGTCAAGCCAGCTTGTCGGACGCCATCGTGCGACTCGAACCGGCGGGCTTGCATCTCTTGCCCGGCGGCAGGCCGCACGACAGCGTCGCGGAGATACTGTCGGGGCCAAAGTTCGCCGCTGTGCTTGCGGAGCTGCGCCGCTCGTTCAACTTCATCATCATCGACGCACCGCCGCTCGGCATCTTCACCGACGCGAACGTGCTGATTAACCGCGCCGACGGCGCACTCCTCGTCGTGCGCGCGAACCGCACGCGCTACGGCACGCTCGAACGTGTGCTCGAACCTTTGCCGCGCGAGCGCATGCTCGGCATCGTCTTGAACGGCGCTGAAGGCGGCGAGGACGCAAGCAGTTATTACTACCAGCGCCGCTACTATCGCCGCGAAGAACCGGCGGCGGCGACGAAAGATGCAGAGGAGGTCGGTTGAGGTCTGCGCGTACAAGACTGCGCACGCTGCTGCTGTTGACGGCCGAAGCGCTGTTGCTCTTCGGCTGCGTCGTGGCGGCGACTGAGATACGGCTCGGCATGGACGAGGCGTACTCCACGCTCTTCGAGCACAACGGCATCTATAAGGCCGCGCTTGCGACCTTCTTCTGTCTCGGCGCGTTCTATCTCTACGACCTCTACGACTTCGTCGTCATGCACGACCGGCGCGAGTTGGTCTTGCGTTTAATTCAAGCGTTGGGTCTCGCATGGATCGCATTGGCGCTCGTCTTCTACGCTGCGCCGCAGGCGATGTTGGGGCGCGGCGTCGCGCTCATCTCGCTGCCGTTGGCGCTTACGCTCATGGTCGGCTGGCGCATCTCGATTCATTGGCTGCTGGGCCATCCGAACGTCGGCGAGCGCATACTGATCGTCGGCTCAGGCGACGCGGCGGTCGAGATCGCGCGCGAAGTTTTAGACCGTCGCGACGCGGGCTTCCGCATCGTCGGTTTCGTGGACAACCGGCCCGAACTAATCGGGCAGTCGATCATCAACCCGCGCGTCGTCGGCTTAACGCGCGATCTGGCGGAGATCGTGCGGCGCGAAGATATAGACCGGATCATCGTGGCGCAGGGCGAGCGGCGCGGGCAGTTTCCCACGAGCGAGTTGCTCGACCTGAGTCTGGGCGGTGCGGTCGCCATCGAAGAGGGCGCGTCTTTTTACGAGCGCGTCACGGGGCGCGTCCACTTGAACATGCTGCGCCCGTCGTGGCTCATCTTTTCGGGACGCGGGCGTCAGGCGCGCTTCTCCGGCGTCACACGTGCTTTTCTGCACCGCAGCGTGGCACTCATCGGCGGCTTGGTCAGCCTGCCCATCGCGCTCTTGACGGCTGCTTTGATCAAGCTCGAATCGCCCGGCCCCGCGCTCTACAAACAGGAGCGCCTCGGCAAGAACGGCCGGCCCTTTACGATCATGAAGTTTCGCTCGATGCGGATTGATGCCGAGAAGGACGGCCCCGTCTGGGCCGCGACCGGCGACGACCGCACGACGCGCATCGGACGCATCATACGCAAGATTCGCGTGGACGAGATTCCGCAGTTCTGGAACATCCTGAAGGGCGAGATGAACTTTGTCGGCCCGCGCCCCGAGCGCCCGCACTTCGTCCAACAACTCGCGCAGGAAATTCCGTTCTACGAGCAGCGGCATCTGATCCCGCCCGGTCTCACCGGCTGGGCGCAGATCAAATATCCTTACGGCGCGTCCATCGAAGACGCGCGCCAGAAGCTGCAATACGATCTCTACTACATCAAGAACCAGAGCTTGATGCTCGACGCAGTAATTTTATTTGAGACGGTCAAGACGATTCTGTTCGGGCGCGGCGGGCGC
The DNA here is from genome assembly GCA_045807745.1 of Pyrinomonadaceae bacterium. Classification (GTDB taxonomy): domain Bacteria; phylum Acidobacteriota; class Blastocatellia; order Pyrinomonadales; family Pyrinomonadaceae; genus QHXQ01. The sequence continues at coordinate 95,026 of JBJMGT010000018.1, read as the reverse complement.
TGATGACGGCGCTTTACGCCAGAGAGGTTTTAGGAGGTTTAGCAAGATGAGAAGCAACACGTTCAGACTGTTGACGCTGGCGCTTGTTGTGGCGCTTGGTCTGCCCGGCGGTGCGCTACGGGCGCAGGACAAGCAGAAAGTGCGCCCACGCAAAGCGCCGGAGCAGCAGCAGACAACGCCTGCGGCCGCGCCGACCGGCACGCAGGTGAAAGAGCGGCTTGAGCCGGACGACACGAGCGCGCCGCCGCGTGCGGACGTGCCGGCCGATGCGCTGGCCAACCGGCAGCAGGGCATGACGGAGGAAGAGGCGCAGATCGTGCCCTACTACAACAACTATCTCTCCTCCTATCATCTTGGCCCCGAAGACGTGATCTCCGTGAGCGTCTTCGGGCTTGATCGCTACTCGAAGGCCGGCATCACCGTCCCGCCCAACGGCGTGATCGCGCTGGCGCTCATCCCCGCCGGCATCTTCGTCGTCGGCAAGACGACCGAGCAGGTCGCCGCCGAGATCACGAAGCGGTACGACGAGTACGTGATCGATCCGAAGGTCACGGTCACGCTGGAGAAGGCGCAGTCGGCCCTCTTCTCGGTGGTGGGCAACGTCATGCAACCGGGCATCAGGACGATGACTCGGCGACTGTCTGTGAGCGAGGCCGTTGCGTTGGCGGGCGGCCCATCATCGACCGCCAATCTGAGTAAAGTCATCCTCGCACGGCGCGGGGCCGACGGCTATATCCAACCGATCCCGGTCAACCTCAACGCCATCGCCAAAGGGCATGCGCCCGACACGCTCTTTCTCAACCCCGGCGATTCGGTAATCGTGCCCGGCGATAAATGGAAGAAGGCTTGGCAGACAGTCATCAGCACCATGCCGATCATCAGTTTCGCGCGCATCTTCACCGGGGGATTCTGAGGAAAGGGATGAGGGATGAACGAAACAAGATGACAGCAAGACACAGAGCGACCACCGCTCTGCGCCTCGCTCTTCATCCCTCATCTCTCATCCCTCAGCCCTTGTGTGCCTGCTTACTGCTTACCGCTTACTGCTTACTGCCCACTGTCGCGTTTGGCGCATGGGCGCGGCAGGAGTCGGGGACGCTGGCGTGGCTGCGCGCGGTCTATTTTCTCGACGAGCAGAAGGGTTGGGCCGTCGGTGGGAAAGGTGCTGTGCTCACGACCACTGACGGCGGCGCGCACTGGCGCACCGGGCGCAAACCGACTGAGGACGGCTTGCGCGACGTGTTCTTTATCAACGAACAGACCGGCTGGCTCGTCTGCGAGCGCAGCCTCGTCAAGGTCGAGACGGAAGGCGGCACGCGCTCCTTTCTGCTCAAGACCGTGGACGGCGGCGGCAGTTGGCAGCGCGTCGAAGTGACGGACAAGGACGCGCAGACGCTCCTTGTGCGCGTCGTCTTCGCAGATGCTACACACGGCTGGACGTTCGGCGAAGAGGGCGCGCTCTACGCCACGACCGATGGCGGCGCGACGTGGACACGCCAACGCGTGCCGACGCGCCACCTATTGCTCGGCGGCGCATTTCTGAATGACGCGCAAGGTTGGGTGGTCGGCGCGGGCGCAACGCTACTCAATACGATGGACGGCGGCGCGGAATGGCGCGCGACCATTTTGCCGGTCGAAGCGGACGCGCGGCTCAATGCGCTCACGTTCGCGGACGCGCGGCGCGGTTGGGCGGTCGGCGCTAAGGGCTTGGTGCTTGCGACCACAAACGGCGGGCGCAGTTGGATGGTACAGTCCACAAACACTACCGCCGATCTGTTCGATGTGAAATTCTTCGACGCTAATGAGGGCTGGGCGGCGGGCACGGACGGCACGCTCATGCACACGACCGACGGCGGCGCACACTGGCAGAGCGTCGCCTCGCCCGCGCGCCATCCGCTCGAACGCCTCTGTTTCGTCTCGCGCACGCGCGGCTGGGCGGTCGGCTTCGGCGGCACGATCATCACTTACACGCCGGGGCAAGCACCCGCGCCCACGATTAAATGGCCCGGCGCCAGACCCTAAGCGGCCGCGCTTAACATCACTCCGGAGATTTGCTCATGCTGGACGCTCTCTTACGCCGACAGACACGGCCGCTCGCGCGGCTCGCACCGTGCGCGCTCGCGTTGCTCATCGTGTGCGGACTCGCGCAGGCGCAACATCGGCCGCAGATCACGCCGCCCGCCGCGCCGCAGCCGCCCGCGCGCCCTGCGCCGTTTGGCACAAACTCTGATGTGAAGACGGAAGTTAAAGCGCCCGCCAACAACAGCAGCGTGCCGGCTGGCAGTGCGACCGCAACGCGGACGCGGCTTGCTCCGGCGGAGACAACTGCTGCGCCTAAATCTGAGGCCGCAGCTACGCCATCGGACGCTAATGATCTTGACGCACTGCGAGCACAGATTGAAACCGCGAGTGCTGATGGTGAGCGCGGGCGTTTGCAGCGTCAGTTGGTGGAACGGCTTGCGACGGCGAGCGACAAAGGCGCGGCACTCTCCGAGTTGCGTCTGTTGCTGCATGAAGATCGCTTCGATCCGCCGTTCTTCTATAACCTCGGCAATGCGCTGGCGCGTCTGGGCGATGCGAGCGCGGCGACGGACGCTTATCGCAAAGCGATCAGCCAGCGGCGCGGCCACTATGCGCGCGCACTTAACAACCTCGGCGTGATCCTCACACGGCAAGGCCAATGGGAAGGGGCGCACGACGCACTCGTCGCCGCGCTCGGCGAAGAGCACAACACCTACGCCGAAGCCAGCTACAACTTGGGCCGGCTTTATCTGCTGCGTGGCGAAGCGGGTCTCGCCATACGCGAGTGGCAGCACACGCTCGCGCTCGAACCGACGCACGCCGACGCGGCCACGGCGCTCGCGCGCGCCTACGCCGAAGACGGCGACGCCAAGCGCGGGCTGGCCGTGCTCGACGCCTACACCGCGCGCACCACGCGCACAGGCGCGGGCGTCCCTCTGCCGGTCGTCTACGCGCGCCGCGAGATCGCCGCCAATGTGGGCGAGGCGAAAGAGGAGAACGCGGGCGGCGCTAACAGTATGGGCGTGGACAGGTCTGACGGGCGCAGTGCCAACGGCAATCGTGGGGCCATGGCGCGCACAGCTTTGCACCCGCTCGCCGTCGATCCAGTGACGTATGATCTCTTGCAGCGTGCGCGTGCGGCGCGCGATGCGAGCCGGCACGAAGCGGCGGTAAAAGCCTATCGCGATGTACTCACACGCAGTGGCGGCTACTTCCCGCCCGCGAATCTCGAACTCGCCTTCTCGCTCGCGAACCTGCGGCGCAACGACGAAGCCATCGCCGCGCTCACCACGTTGACCGAGCGCGACGGCGCGCGCTACCCCGTCGCCTATTATCATTTAGGTCGTTTGTATGAATCGGCGGGGCAACTCGACCGCGCCGCCGCCAACTTCACCCGCGCCGCCGAACTCTACGGCGACACGAACCCGCAGATGCTCGTCGATCTCGTCCGCGTGCGCGAGAAGTTGGGCGACGACGCAGGGGCGCTCGCGGCGCTTGAGTCCTTCATCAAAATCATCGAGCGCGAAGGCACAACGCCTGACTGGGCACAAGAGAAACTGACGAAGTTGCGCGCCAGAGTCGCGGCGGCCGCCAACGCGCACGAGCCGGCTGTGGTCAAGCAATAAGATCGCATTTAAGCGCCAAAGGCTTAAGGGCGCGCGGGGCAATGTTGCCCCGCGCGCCCTTAAGCCTTTGGCGCAGCTTTGCCGCGTGGCTTATTCGGTCTTCGTCACTTCGCTGAGTTTGGTGACGTGCAGCACGTTGCCGTCGAGCGTGCCTTCGACGGCGATCTGCACGCCCTTCTTCGTCTGCGTGCTATGCAGCAACTCGTCGGCCGACTTGTTGCCCGCGTCGTCGAGCTTGTAGAGCTTGCTATCGACGACGACCGCAAAGCCGCTGCCTTCGCAACTCGGCATCAACGCACACGAGACCGAATGCTCTTTGACCTCGTCGCCGAAGTTCGCATCCTTCTCATGATGGCTGGCGCACATGTTGTCGATGAGATAGCCGGTGAGCTTCACCTCTTTCTTATCCTGCGCATACAGGACGATGGCGAATAAAAGTGATAGGGAAACGATCAGCAGTTTACGGGTCATTACGTTCTATGCTCCTTCAGCGCCTGTTGTGAGGCGTCTGTTAAATGGGGTGATTTGGGCGACTACGCTTGCGCGTCTGTGTCGGTCTGTTCTTCCGCCTGCCTTTGCGGGCGCATGTGCGGGAAGAGAATTACATCGCGGATCGAGCGCCGGTTCGTCAACAGCATCACGAGCCGGTCGATGCCGATGCCGATCCCCGCGGCCGGCGGCATGCCGTAAGATAGCGCGCGCACATAGTCCACGTCCATCTGCATCGCCTCCTCGTCGCCCCGCTCCCGCTGCCGCGCCTGATCCTCGAACCGCTCGTACTGCTCCACCGGATCGTTCAACTCCGAAAACCCGTTCGCAATCTCCATCTTGCCAGCGAACAACTCGAACCGCTCTGCGATAGAAGGATTTTCAGGTGAAGCTTTTGAAAGAGGGGAGATGTCCTTCGGAAAGTCATGGATAAAAGTTGGCTGCGTCAATTCGGTTTCTACAAACTCTCCAAAGATGTTGGCGATAGTTTGAGCACTTTCTAGTTCCGTTGGTTCACCTGATTCTATGAGAGAGGCTTCAAGCATTTCCTCAGTCTCACTCCAAATCTTACTTCCTTGTTTTATAAAAACAGACTCTAGTATTTCCTTGTAATGCTGTGCTTCCTTCTCTCGTCCTGATGCGTCCGTGTCGTAGCCAATTAGCTCATTATTAACTATGTTGTTTGCCTCCTGTGTGACTTTTAAGGTGAACATGCCAAAACGGCGCACGAACCTTGCATCATACAGATGATTTATCTGTAACTCGCCATCATCTGATGCCTGCCAGCGTGGCTGAAAGTAGTTAATTATCGCTTCTATCATTGACAATCGCTCGAACTTGCGCCCGAAATCAATCTCTTCATTACCGAAGCGAAACTTCGTCTTAGCTGTCGCTTCCTCAATCGTAGTTCTTAGCATCGCCTCGCAGAAGTCCATCATGCCGTTTACGTCCATGTAGGCGCAGTAGAATTCGAGCATGGTGAATTCGGGATTCCAGCGATAGCCGATGCCTTCGTTGCGGAAGTTGCGGTTGAGTTCATAGACCCGCTCGAAGCCGCCGACGAGCAGGCGCTTCAGGTATAGCTCCGGCGCGATGCGCGCGTAGAGGTCTATGTCGAGCGCGTTGTGGTGCGTCTTAAACGGACGCGCGGCTGCGCCGGAGGCGATGGGCGTGAGCATCGGCGTCTCGACTTCGAGGTAGCCGTGCGCGTCCAGATAGTGGCGCATCTCTGTGATAAGGCGCGAGCGGCGCTCGAAGACTTCACGCGAACTCAGTTCGCGTGAAGTCGCGCCGCCCGCTTCGTCCTTGTTTACATCAACTTTCAAGCTGGCCGCGATCAGATCGACGTAGCGATAGCGGCGACCGATCTCCGGGTCGTTGATGCCGTGCACCTTGTCGGGCATCGGCACGAGCGCCTTCGCTAAGAACTGCAACTCTTGGACGTGGACAGACAACTCGCCCGTCTTCGTCACGAACAGATAGCCCGCGACGCCGACGAAGTCGCCGTGATCGAGCAACTGGAAAAGTCGCCAGCCGCTTTCGTGCTCGTCAAGGCTTGCGCCCGTGTCGTTGCTGATAGCGCGCGCGTCGTCCTTGCGCACGTAAATCTGCAAACGCTCTTTGCCGTCCGACAGATGCACGAACGCGGCCTTGCCCATCACGCGCGGCGGCACGGCCACACGACCGGAGACGCGCACCGTGCCAAACTCTTTGAGCGCCGCGTTCGCCGCCTCAAGCTGTTCCGCCGTCGGACGTGCGCCGGCTTCGACCTGCGGCACGAGCGCCTTGATCTGTTCGTTCGTGACAACGTCCGTGATCGTGTCCTCGCCGTCGGTCACGCGGCTGCGCGCGAACTTGTTCGGGTAGACGTTGCCGACGAGCGCGCGGATCGCATCGAGATGTTCACGGCGCGCGCGCGTCTGATCATTGTCGGGAAATACTTCTTCAGGCAGTTGTGCTTGTGTCATGCGTTGATCCCAAAAGAAAAGCGGATTATAGGGAAGCGGTCAGCTATCAGCAATCGGCGGGACAGTTTTAAGTTTTCGGTTTTCAGTTTTCAGTTGGTTGCCGGGCTGAAAGCTGACGGCTGATCGTGTTAGTCTTTTAAGGAAAGATGACAAGCGAAAAGATACTGTCGCCGGAGCGCCTTGAGGCGATGCGTGCGCGGCTGCGCGCATCGGGTCGGCGGCTCGTGTTCACGAACGGCTGCTTTGACCTGTTGCACGTCGGGCACGTGCGCTACTTGCAAGCAGCGCGTGCGTTGGGCGACGCGTTGCTCGTGGCGATCAATAGCGACCGCGCGGTGCGCGAGTTGAAGGGCGCGGGGCGACCCGTGATGAACGCACAGGAGCGCGCCGAAGTGCTCGCGGCGCTCAGCGCGGTCGATTACGTGACCGTGTTTGACGAGTTGTCGCCGCGCCGTCTGATCGCCAGCCTACTGCCCGACGTGCTGGTCAAGGGCGGCGACTACGCGCTCGACGAAATCCACGGCCGCGCAGAGGTCGAAGCGGCCGGCGGGCAAGTTCATTCACTCCCGTTCGTCGCGGGCGCTTCGACGACGGACATCATTGAAAGGATAAAAGCAGTGACGAGTGACGAGTGACAAGTGACGAGCTAAGACAAGCTTTGAGCTTGTCACTTGTCACTCGTCACTCGTCACTGCCTTCCTATGAGTAGTACGGTCAAATCTAATTCGTTGCTGGCGGGTGTGCTCCGGCGTGTGGCGGAGGGCGCGGAGTTGCGGCGACTGGCGGCGGAGGTGCGGCGCGGCGCGCGGGTCGTGTCGGTGAGTGGCTTGACCTCGCCCGCGGCGCGTGCGCTGGTGCTGGCGGCGTTGAGGCGTGAGACCGATAGACGGCTGGCGGTCGTCGTGCAGGCGAATCGCGAGTTGGAGGCGTGGGAGCGCGACCTCTGTTTTTGGAACGACGCGCTGGGCGGCGATGCGCAGGGCGTGCTGACGCTGCCCGCATCGGAGAGCGATCCTTACGCGGGCGCGTCGCCACACCCGGAGACGTTGGAGCGGCGCGCGCTGGCGTTGTGGCGGCTGGCACGCGGCGCGGGCGACATAGTGTTGTTGACGGCGCGTGCGCTGGCGCGGCGCACCGTGCGCCCTGAACAATTGTTGCAGACGGGCGCGCTGCTCCGGCGCGATGAAGATTACGCGCCGGAGGACTTGCGCGAGTTGCTGCTCGCGTCAGGTTATGTGCGCGAAGACCCGATTGGTGCGGTGGGCGAGTTTAGTTTGCGCGGCGGCATCCTAGACGTGTGGTCGCCGGGACACGACGCGCCGGTGCGCGTGGAGTTCTTTGGCGACACGGTTGATTCCATTCGCGAGTTTGATCCCGAAACACAGTTGTCCGTCGCGCCGTTGCAGGCGGTTGAGATCGTGCCGATGCGGGAGTATGCGGTCGGCGCGGACGATTTTCGTCTGTGGGCGGAGGCGGCGCGCGAACGATTCGCTGCTGAGCGTTACGCGCGCGCGTTGAAAGACCGGACGATCTTTGCCAGCGAGGGCGAGACGTTCGCGGGCTGGGAGTGGTTGATCCCGCTCGTGCATCCGACGCCGGCCAGTGCGTTCGATTATTTGCGCGATACGGTGTTGGTCGTGGACGAGCCGGCCGGGTTGGAAAGTTTTCTCGGCAACCTGTACGAGACGTTGAACGCGCGGCACGCGGAGTTGGAAGCGGCGGACGAGATCAGTCTGCGCCCCGATGAGCTTTACCTGACCGGCGCGGAGTTGCGCGCGCGGGTCGAGCAAGCACAGCGCGTCGAGTTGCGCACGCTTGGTCGGGCCGCAGCCGTCGTGGATGAGAGATTCGCTGGCGAGAGCGAACAGCCGACAGTGCAGCTCGGGCGGGCGCGGGCGAAAGCTGCGCCGCTGTTTCTGTTTCCGGCGGTTGAGCAGGCGACGGAGGTCGAGTGGCGCGCGACCGCGGCGCGGCGTTATCACGGGCGCATTCCGGAGTTGGCGGCCGCCGTGCGGCGCGCGCACGCGCAACGAGCCGCGAGCACTCTGTTCGCGATGCCGAGTGTGGGCGTGGCGGAACGCGTCGCGGAGATGTTGGCGGAGTACAACGTGCCGGCGCGGCTGTCATTCGCGGGCGAAGGCGGCGCGGCCGAAGATTATCAAGCCGTCGTGACGACGGGGCGGCTGTCCGGCGGGTTCGAGTTGCCGGACGCGGGCCTCGTCGTTCACATCGAGAGCGATCTGTTTGACGAAGCAAGCGACGGCACGGTCGAGCATCGCGCGCTGGGCACGACTGCCGCGACGACTGCATCGAAGAAAGGGCAACGCAAGAGATCGAAGACGGCCGCGTTCCTGTCGGACTTTCGCGATCTGAAAGTCGGCGATTACGCCGTGCACATAGATCACGGCGTCGCGCGCTTCGGCGGTTTGCAGACGTTGGAACTGCAAGGGCGCAAGGCCGAGTTCATGCTGCTCTACTACGCCGAGGACGCGAAACTCTACGTGCCGGTGGAGCGGCTCGATCTGGTCCAGCGTTATTCGAGCGCGGAAGGGCACGAGCCGCAACTTGAGCGCCTCGGCGGGATCGGCTGGCAGAAGACGAAGGCGAAGGCCAAGCGCGCGATGCGCGACATGGCGGACGAGTTGTTGCGGCTCTACGCCGAACGCAAGCTCGTCGGCGGTTACGCTTACGCGGCCGATAGTCCGTGGCAGCGCGAGTTTGAGGACGGGTTCGAGTACGTGCCGACGCCCGATCAAGAGACGGCGATTGAAGATGTGAAGACGGACATGGAAGCGCCGACGCCGATGGACAGATTGCTGTGCGGCGACGTGGGCTACGGCAAGACGGAAGTGGCGATGCGCGCGGCGTTTAAAGCTGTGATGGAGTCGAAGCAAGTGGCGGTGCTCGCGCCGACGACCGTGCTGGCTTATCAACACTTGGAGACGTTCAGCGCGCGCTTTGCGCCGTTCCCCGTGAAGATCGAATTGCTGTCGCGCTTTCGCTCGCCGAAGGAACAGAAAGACGTGGTCAAGCGCGTCGAGTCGGGCGAGGTGGATATAGTGATCGGCACGCACCGGATTCTGTCAAAGGACATAAGTTTTCGCGAACTCGGTCTCGTCGTCGTGGACGAAGAACAACGCTTCGGCGTCGCGCACAAAGAACGTTTGAAACAGTTGAAGAAGCGCGTGGACGTGTTGACGCTCTCGGCGACGCCCATTCCGCGCACACTCAATATGTCGCTGATGGGCTTGCGTGATATGTCGATCATCGAGACGCCGCCGCGTGATCGGCTCGCCATTCAAACGCAAGTCGTGCAGTTCGGCGAATCGGTCATCAAGTCGGCCATCGAATTAGAGTTGGGGCGCGGCGGGCAGGTCTTCTTCATACACAATCGCGTGGAGACGATTGACACGGTCGCGGCGCTCGTCCAACGGCTCGTGCCACAGGCGCGCGTCGGCGTCGGGCACGGGCAGATGAACGAGCGCGAGATGGAGCAGGTGATGTTGGATTTCATGGCGTACAAGTTCGACGTGCTCGTCGCCACCACCATCATCGAGAACGGCATAGACATCCCCCGCGCCAACACAATCATCATAAACCGGGCGGATCACTATGGACTGGCGCAACTCTATCAACTGCGCGGGCGTGTCGGGCGCTCGAACCGGCGGGCTTATGCTTATCTGCTCATCCCTTCGGAGCAAGAGTTGACGCCGATTGCGCGGCGGCGTTTGGCCGCCATCCGCGAGTTCTCTGATTTAGGTGCAGGCTTTCGCGTGGCGGCGCTCGATCTGGAACTGCGCGGGGCGGGGAACTTGCTCGGCGGGCAACAGTCGGGGCACATGGACGCGCTCGGCTTTGATCTTTACACGCAGATGTTGGAGCGCACGGTCGCGGAACTGCGCGGCGAGGACGTGGTGGATGAGACTTCAGTCTCGTTGAGCCTCGGCGTGGACGTGGCGATCCCAGACGAGTACATCAATGATATGGGGCAGCGTCTGCGCACCTACAAGCGCATCGCTTCGGCGCGCGACGACGAAGCCCTCCGGCAGATTCGCGCCGAGATGGAAGACCGCTACGGGCGCGTGCCTGAATCGGTCGAGAACCTGTTGGCTTACGCGCGTCTGCGGCGGGCGGCCGAGCAGACCGGCGCGATCTCCATCGACCGGACGCCGCAGGGGATCGCGATCAAATTGAGCGAAAAAGCGCGGGTCGCGCCGGAAAAACTGTTGGCGTTGGTGCGCGAGCGAGCGGGCGCGGCGTTTTCGCCAAACGGCGTGTTGCGGGTTGAGTTGCATGAAGACGAGCAGGAGCGTCTGATCGAAACCGCGCACGGCCTGTTGCTGCAAATACGCGCGGCGGATTAAAATCAGGCTTCGAGTTTGTCGCCTGTTAACTTCGACCCCGACTCATGTGATCTGATACCCACTCGATGCAGCGCGGGCTGTGCGCCGTCGGCTGTAAATTTAAGGAGCATAAAATTCGTGAAGTTTAATCTTTTGAGCCGCGCCGGCGCGTTTATCGTCGCCGCGCTGTTATTGACGACGCTGCTGGCGGTGGCCGCCTCCGCGCAGGAAGAGGGCGTGCCGCGCGTCGTGGACGAAGTGATCGCGCAGGTCAACGATCAGGTGCTGACCCTGTCGATGTTGAAGCGGGAGATGAAGGAGGCGACCGACGCGCTCCGGGCGCAGAAGCCTGAGTTGACGGCGGAGCAGACCGAGGCGGAAGTCGCGAAGCGCCAGAACGAGATCATCGTGGCGCTCATCAACGAGCAGTTGATGGTGCAGAAGGGCAAAGAGTTGGGGATGGCCGAGGACGTGGAAGCGCAGGTCAACCGGCGGCTGTTGGAGATCGCGCAGCAGCAGGGCATTAAGACCATCGAGCAACTGGAAGAGGTCATGCGCCGCGAGGGACTTGACCCGGCGATCGTGCGCCAGACCATGCGTACCGAAGCGATGAAGCAGCAAGTGCTCGGCAGCGAAGTTGATCGCAAAATCTATCTGGCGCTGACCGACACGGAAGTGCACAACTATTACGAGGCGCACAAAGACAAGTTTCGCAAGCCGGAGACGGTCACGCTCTCGGAAATCTTTCTGAACACGGTCGGCAAACCCGACGCCGACGTGCTCGCCCGCGCGCAAAAACTCATAGCGCAGTTGCGCGCTGGTGCGGACTTCAAGGCGACCGCCGCGAAGGAATCAGAACGCGAGGACGAGAAGGGCCAACGCGTGGCAGAGAAATCGGGCGGTGCGGTCGGGTCTTTCCCCGTCGCGGAGATTTCCAACAAGCCGGTCGCCGATGCGATCAAGGGTCTGAAGGCGGGCAGCATCACCGAGCCGATCAAGACCGAGCAGGGCTACATCATTCTGCGCGTAGACGAGCGCACGCCCGTGGGCGAACCCGTCTTCGACGAAAACAAAGTGCGCGAGACGATGACCTATGAGCGTATCCCCAAGGAGCGCGAAGACTACCTGCGCAACCTGCGGCAGGAAGCCTACATCGAGGTCGCGCCCACCTATCGCGACGCACTGCTGCCACTCTTAAAGACCGAAGCGCAAAAGACCGCTAGCGCCACCGCGCCCGCCCCCACCAAGAAAGACGACAAGAAGAAAAAACCCTAAGTGAGTCCAGAGAGTTTATAGAGTCCGGAGAGTCCGGAGAGTCAGAAGCCAAATGCCTTTGACTCTCCGGACTCTCCGGACTCTCCGGACTCTCCGGACTCTCTGGACTCTCGACTGTTCCATCATGCGTCTCGATCAATTCTTACGGGCCAGCCGGCTGGTGTTGCGGCGGAAGATCGCGCAGGAGTTGTGCGAGTTGGGCGCGGTCTCGGTCAACGGCACGCCGGCTCGCGCGTCGCGCGCGGTGCGCGTCGGCGACGAGGTGAGCGTGCGGCGTTGGGACGATCAACTGCTGACCGTGCGCGTCACACACCTGCCCGCCGCGCGCCAGACCTCCAAACAGGAAGCCGCCACGCTCTACGAAATTTTGAGTGACGAGCGTAGCAGCGCCGTCGGGAAAGATTTCATCCCGTGATGCGTTAAGTCCGTCCGTCCGCTTGCTGGTCGCGGCCGCTCGCCCGTGCACCTCTCTTTTCGCCAGCCTCTCCGGTTCATCGTTGCCGATTGTTCGCCTTTCGCGCGCCTCGGTGCGCATACCAACCGGGCCAGCGTCTTGGAAGCGAACGCCCCAACAAGCCGCTCAATCCAAAACTCGCGAGTTTGCCCGGCTTGCGCCGTTGGTATGCGATTTGCCGACACTGCGCTGTTGAGTCGTATTCCGTCCACTGCAACAAGCTTGAATCGTGCGGACAGGCGGGAGAGGGTTTATGCATTTGCTGGATAACTTCTTTTCGGACAAGCTGGCGATTGATCTCGGCACGGTCAACACGCTGATCTATGCGCCGGAGCGGGGCGTCGTTTTGAACGAACCATCGGCGGTCGCGATCCACAAGTACACTGGCGAAGTGTTGGCAGTGGGCGCGGAAGCGTACAAGCTGGTTGGGCGCGAGCCGCACGATGCGGAAGTCTTTCGCCCCGTCAAGAACGGGACGATTGATAACTTCGAGGCGGCCGAGAAGATGCTCATCGCCTTCATCCGCCGCGTGCAAGACAACCATTACAAGCGCAGCCACATGGTCATCGGCGTGCCCGGTTCGGCGACGACGCTCGAACGCCGCTCGGTGCGCGACGCTGCGCGCGACGCTAAAGCCGCCCGCGTCGATCTTGTGGACGAAGGTCTCGCCGCCGCGCTCGGCGCGGGTCTCCATTATGAAGACGAGCGCGCACACCTCGTCGTCGACATCGGCGGCGGCACGACGAACGTCGCCATCATCGCTTCGGCGACCGTTATCTCTTCGACGAGTTTGAAGGTTGCGGGCAACGCGATGGACGAAGCGATTCGCGATTACGTGCGCGCGCATTACGAGATGCAGTTGGGCGAGCGCACGGCCGAAGAGTTGAAGCAGCAGTTGGGTGCGCTCGACACGAAGGGCGACGCGGCGGCGCAACGCGTCGAGGTCGTCGGCAAAGATTTGGCGACGGGCATGGCGAAGGAGGTCGAGATCAGCGCAGCGGAAGTCCGCGCGGCGCTCGAACCCGTGCTCGCGGAGATCATCGCAGGCGCACGGCGCGCCATCGAAGACTCTGCGCCCGACGTGACCGCAGACATCTATCAGACCGGCCTCATCCTGACGGGCGGCGGCGCGCTCTTGGCCGGTTTCGCCGAACGACTCCAGTCGGAACTAAAACTCCACGTCGCCGTCGCCGACCAACCACTCGCGGCCGTCGCGCTCGGCGCAGGCCACCTGCTGAACGATGCCGGACGCCTGCACCGCGTCGCCATCCGCGAGGACGTGCCCGTGTGGCAACTGGCCGAGGAGTTGGTCGTGAACTGGTGAAGCGCGGCGGTTAGCAGTGGCCGCCGCCTTGACCGCTTGGACAAGCGAGCGACGGGTGACAGTATGCGTGCTGTCACCCGTCGCTCTTTCAGTTCAGCCTGAATCCGCTTCGGGCTGAGCAGTTGGATGAGTCTGCGCCGCATTATTGTTATAATCTGCCGGGTCGGACAGACTGTTACTTGATGCCTGACGAGAGGATGACCTATTTCGCCATGAAGAGATACTTCGCCATCATGTTGCTCGTCGGCTGCGCCGCGTTGTCGGCCGGCGCGCAAACCGCGCCACAGTCTACGCCCACGCCGGAGCCGTGCGAGCCGCCGAGCACACAGCCCATTAAACTACCGACTGTCGTCAAGCGCGGCGCGCCCATCGGTGACGCGGAGCGGGTCGCCTTCGCCGACGCGCTCAAGGAGCCGCAAAAATTTGCGGGCCAGGCGGTCGTCATCGAAGGCGTCGTGGATCGCGTCTGCAAGATGGAAGGCTGCTGGATGGAGATCGGCCCGCAGGCAGGCGCGCCGACCATTCGCATCACTTTTAAGGATCACGGCTTCTTCGTGCCGAAGGACGCCGACGGGCTGAAGTTCCGCGCCGTGGGCGAGTTCACAATCAAACGGCTCGACCGCGAGATGGTCGAGCACCTTGTCAAAGAGGACGGCGCGAAAGTTAAGACCAACCCCGATGGCACGGCCGACGAAGTGACCTTCATCGCCACCGGCGTCGAACTCTGGAAATAGAATTCGGATTGCGGATTATAAAGACACTTGTTCCTTTAATCCGCAATCCGAAATCCGCATTCCGCAATCGTTATGAAGTCATTCAAGATTCGTGACATCGAGATCAACCCGCCGCTCGTGCTGTCGCCGATGGCGGGCGTGACCGACGTGCCGTTTCGCGCGCTGCTGAAGCGGCGCGGCGGGATCGGTCTGACCGTCTCGGAGTTCATCTCGGTCGAGGGCCTGACGCGCAGCAATCCGAAGGCGAAACGGCAGATGCGCTTTTACGAATACGAGCGCCCGTTCGCCGTGCAGATTTTCGGTGGGCAGCCGGAACGCATGCGCATGGCCGCCGAGATGGCCGAAGAGGTCGGCGCGGACATACTCGACATCAACTGCGGCTGCCCCGCGCCGAAGGTCGTCAAGCACGGCGGCGGCAGTGGATTGCTGCGCGACCTGCCGCGCCTTGAGACGATCTTGAAAGAGATCAAGCGGGCGATCACGATCCCTCTGACGATCAAGATTCGCGCGGGCTACACTGAGAGCACGATCAACGCGGTCGAGACGGCGAAGCTCGCGGAAGCCTGCGGCGTCGAACACATCGCGCTGCACGGGCGCACGAAGGAACAAGGCTACAAGGGCCTGGCGAACTGGGATTTGGTGCGGCAGATCAAAGAGACGGTCAGCGTGCCCGTCTCCGGCAGTGGTGACGTGGTAACGCCCGCGCAAGCCTTCGCGCGCTGGCGCGAGACGGGTTGCGACGGCATCCTCATCGGGCGCGGCGCGATGGCCAACCCTTGGATATTTAGACAGATCGAAGACATCGGTGCGGGGCGCACGCCGTTCGAGCCGACGCTCGCGGACAAGCGCGCCGTGCTGCTCGAATACTTCGACCTCCTGCGCGCCGACATGCCGGAGTTCGCCGCCATCGGGCGCATGAAGCAGTTGGCCGGGCAGTTCACCAAAGGTCTCACCGGCGGCGCGCGCTTCCGCCAAGTCATCTATCATTCGCACGAAGTCAGCGAAGTGCTCGACCGCATCGAAGAGTATTTCGAGACCGTTGCGGCAGGTCGTACCTACATCGGCGAAGGCGACGCGGGCGCGGCGCTGGAAGCACCCGTGCTCGATTCATGCGAAGCGGCGACGGTGGAAGTATGACGATGAGTGATAAGACACAAGCCGAACGCGACGCCGACGCGAACGCGCCCGACCGCGCGGCCGAACACGATGATGTGGCCGAGCCGGACGCCCCGACCGCCGTCGAAGACAACGAAGGCTTGAGCACGATACTTAGCGGCGAGCCGGCCGACGGCGTGCAGGATAATGAGAGCGAAAAATAATTAACCACCAAGACACAAAGGACATAAAGAGGATTTAGCTGCTCTTTAGTGTCCTCTGTGTCTTGGCGGTTAATGCTCCGCCCTGTTAGCTTACCTCTTCAATTTCGGTTTCAAGCGCGCGCAGTGTGCGTTGCAGCATCGCGCGGTGGGCGCGGTTGGTGGCGTGTTCTAGTTGATCGAGTGTGCGAGCGCGCGATAGACGCAAGGTTTCTATTCGTTCGCGGCGCGCACGTGCGGCGGGCGAGTCTTCGAGCGGCGCAGCCTCGCGTTGGCGGGCACGCTCTTCGGCCGCCTGTTGCTGATCCTCAACCGATTTACTTTCCCAGCCGCGCGCCATTTGCTTTCAACTCCACATCAACAAGCTCAAATCTCTTACGTGCCGGGCCGGCGCAGGCCCAACGGGCGCGGTTGTGTGCCCTCGAAGAACCAGCTTGCGCCGACCTTCAAGCGGTGATGCCAAGTGGGCAGGCGCGAGGTGTAGAGGGCGAAGCGCGCTTGGCGGGCGAGCGGGCCACCGATGACTGTGCCGGCGGTCAGAATGGCCGCGCGCTCCGTGCCGAGACTTAAAGCTTCGCCGAGTTCTTTGAAGTATTTCGTCTTTAACTCGCCGCCTGACAGGAAGGCGCGGACGTTTGCGGCGGCGAGCGAGCCTTGTTGGAAGGCGAGTTGGGCCGTGCCGGGCAGGGTCGGGTCTGCTTCGGTGAAGTGCGCGTCGTCGCCGAGCGCGAAGATTTCTTTGTGCCCTTCGACCTGTAACGTCGGCTCGACGCGCAGCAACCCGCGCTCGTTCTTCGGTAACGGCAAATGATCAAGCAAAGGGCTGACGCGGACGCCACCGACCCAGACAACGCCGGCCGTCGCAACTTCAGTCTCAGCCCCATCGTGCTCGAAGATGATGCTCGTCGGCGTCACGCGCCGCACGCGCGTCTCGGTGTAAATCTCGACGTGCGACTTGTGCAACGCGTCCTCGACGTAAGCGCGCAAGTCTTCGCCCATGCCGGGCACGATGCGGTTGGTCATCTCAATGACGAGCACGCGCGGCTCGCCGTGCAAGCCGCGCCGTTTGAAAGCATCGTGCAAGAGATCGGCCATCTTGCTCGCAAGCTCCACGCCGCTTGCGCCGCCGCCGACGATGGCGAAGGTGGCGGCGGCGCGTGCGTCCTGCGGCGCGGCGTCAGGCGGGATGCGGTCGAGCACGTCGATCATGCGGTTGCGTAGAGCATCCGCGTCGGCGATGCGGCGGAAGGGGAAGGCGTGCTCTTGCGCGCCCTCGACACCCGCGTAATTAGTGACGCCGCCGACGGCGACGACGAGCACGTCGTAAGTTTGCCGCTCCGCCCGGCTGTCAATCGCGACCTCGCGTTTGGTCAGATCGACATCTGTGACCGTGCCTTGAATGAAACTGATGCGCTCGTCCAGCAGTTCCTTGTAGTGCGGCGCGATGTGCCACGCTTCGACCTCGCCGCTCAGATACTCGTAGAGCATCGGCTTGAACAGAAAATGGTCTTCGTCGCTGACGAGCGTGACCGCGCCCGCGCCCACCAAATCCAGCGCCGTGAACACGCCACCAAAGCCGCCGCCGATGATCAATATGCGCGCCTGCTTGTTACTCATGCGCTAAACAATCCTTACCAGTGGGGTCTGTAATATCGGCGCGATGGTAGCAGAGAAGCACGCGCCGCGCACGCACGAGCGTCGCTGATGAGGCTTGGGCGCAGGTATGCGCGCCGCAGCATCTGTGGCGGCGAAAAACGAATTAAAGAAAAGTAAGTTTAGAAGATTCCTTGGCCCGGGGTCAGAATCTCATCCGGGTCAAAGTGGCGTTTGGCGCTCACGAATGCGCCCCACAACGGTTGATAGTGTTTCTGCCAGTCGTGCTTTGTCACGGGGACGGAATCAAAGGGGTAACGTTTGCCGTCGAGCGCGACCGCGCGCTCAAAAAGCACGCGATTAGCGGCGACAAGCTGAGCCGTCTGCGCCGGCGTCGGCGGCACGGCATTGCGCAGCAGCGAGAAGATAAAGAAGTGGCGGCTGTCCGGCACGCGGAAGAACTGTGTGCCAAACAGGTCGCGGTTGAACGGGTAGATGAGGATCGGCCCTTGGCCGACATCGTCCACTGTTAGCTCGGCCAGCGTCTCACCGATCAAGGTCTGCGCGTTGGCAGCCGGGACGAACAGGTTGACCCAAGGATGCGGCAGCGCCCACGCGCCGATCAGACGGAGAAACGCGATGAGCGGCGCGAGGCGATTTAGATAATCAAAGTACGACATGTCTTGCGCCGTCTGTGTGCCGGGATTAAAGGCGAGACCGGCTAGTAAGGCGGCGTCGTTCGGCTCGTGGCCGGGCGCGAAGTATTTGCCGGTCTCCAACTGATAGAGCCAGCCGCCCGCGCCGTCGGGCACGGCAAAGCCCTGCACCGTATCGAAGCGGCCATCGTCAATCAGGCTTTCGAGATCAGAGAGGAACGCCGGCAGACTGCTGTAGAATGACTCATACAAGCGGACGTTCGGCGGAGCCGGGATGAGCCGCACACGTGCGCGAACGACCAGCCCGAACTGACCCAAGCCGGCGCGCGCAGCATCGAACAAGGCTGCATTCTGTGACGCCGAACAGGTCACGAGTTCACCCGCGCCCGTGACCACCTGCAACTCCAACACGTTGTCCACCTGCGCGCCGAAGCGAAACGCTTGGCTGCCGATACCGCCCAGCGAGAGCGTGCCGCCGACAGTTAATTCCAGAAAGTCCACGAGCGTCGGCGGCGTCAAGCCCTGCGGGATCGTCTGTTGCAGCAGATCGAGCCAGCGCGTACCGCCGTCAACCAGCGCGTTCGTCGGGTTGACCTCATGCACGGCGGCCAGCGTGGACATATCCACGACCACCCCAGCCTCGACCTGTGCCTGCCCTTGCGTGCTGTGCCCTTGCCCGCGCGCCGCGACCTTGATTTGATTGCGCCGCGCGAAGTTGACCATGCTGACTACGTCATTCACCGAACCGGGCTTGAGCACAGCCAACGGTTGCCGGTGAACCAGTTGACCGAAATCGTCCGCCGCGGCCGTCAACGAAGCGGCATCAAGCAGCAAGCTGCCGTCGAAGGTCGGAAAGCTTTCGGCCAGCGCGAAGTGCCCGCGCGCAAGTTCCGCCGCGCTCATCCAACTGCGCCGCCCGGTATCAAACCCGACCACGACCAATGCACCCGCCAATGTCCCGCGCAAAAATCGCCGGCGTGAAATCGCATCACTCATGTGCTCCGCTCCTTTTGTTTAGCATGTGAAGGTTAAAGGCTACATTTGCGCAAGAGTGGTACAGCGCCGGCCCATCAGTCGCACCTGTTGGCTGGCGCAGAGGTCGCAACTCAGCGCAGACCGCGATAAATTGTCGAGGACGGAAATTCCCCGGCGCGTTCGTCAAAGTTGGCGGACAGCAATGCTGATCTTGAGCAGTGGCCTGTATGACCGATTTAGGAGGTTGTTAGCGCAAACCCATGTCAGGCGCAGGCAACATATTCTTCTACGCGCAAGATGTCAACGAAATTTGTTCTGCCCCTTGGTCATTTTGTGCCCGGCTGACCACAACCGGCGGCGGCCCAAATGCACGGCGCTCGGGCAAGGGCGCAGTCGCGCACCATCAGCTCCTGATTTCTGCTCGCTGGACACTCCATCAATCCGCATGTTAGATTGTTCGCCGTAGTTAAATAACTCTTGCGGTTGCCTGAGATTACAGGTGGACTGCGGTCTGGGAGGGCCATCCGAAGCAAGCTATGTTGGACAGAGAATCGAAAGAGAAGATCGTCACCGATTACCGCACGCACGACGGCGACACAGGTTCGCCGCAGGTGCAGGTCGCACTGCTCACCGAGCGCATCAATCAGCTCACCGAGCACTTCAAAACGCACAAGAAGGACAACCACTCGCGGCGCGGCTTGCTCAAGATGGTCTCGCAGCGCAGGAGTCTGCTCGATTACCTGAAACGTCGGGACATCGAGCAGTACCACGAGCTGATCAACCGCCTGGGTCTGCGTCGTTAGTCCGCCGACCCTTCTGGTTGTAGATGAACGAACAGAGCGGGGGCGCGCGTCGTCCCTGTCAAACACACGCCCGCGTCCCCTTTAATAAGCCGGGCAGCAGTGCCGAACGTGACGGCGCAGACTGCCGCCCCGGTGGACGCGTGCTTCAAAGCTTAAAGAAGCAACAGAGACGGCGATGGACTTCACGTTTTGAAGTTGTCGCCGTTTTTGTTTAATTGACATCGTCGCGGGCTGTGGGTCGGCGCGTTTCACGTCGCGCCCCGCGCCCGCGCAAAACTGAAGCAAGAGTTTGCGCCGGATGAGACGCGCGCAAACAGCCCCGTTGTGGCAAGGAGACAACTGAACATGGCAGAACGAAAATATCTTAAAGAGACCATCAAACTCGGTGATAAAGAGTTGACGGTCGAGACCGGCAAGGTGGCCAAACAGGCCGACGGCTCGGTCATTGTCAGCTACGGCGACACGCGCGTGCTCTGCGCTGCCGTCAGCGCCAACCACCCGCGCGAAGGCATAGATTTCTTCCCGCTCACGATTGAATACCGCGAGCACAACTATGCCGCCGGGCGCATCCCCGGCAACTACTTCCGGCGCGAAGGCCGCCCGACCGAAAAAGAAGTCCTGACCTGTCGCTTGATCGACCGCCCCTGTCGCCCGCTCTTTACCGAAGGTTACAAACACGAAACACAGGTCGTCGCGGCCGTTATCTCGGCCGACCCGGAGAACGACCCGGACGTGATCGCCATCACCGGCGCGTCGTGCGCTCTGTACCTGTCGGATATTCCGTTCCCGCAGCCGATTGCCGGCGTGCGCATTGGCCTCATCGACGGGCGCTACATCGTCAACCCGACCTACGATGAAATCCGCGAGTCCGAGTTGAACCTGATCGTCGCGGGCACAGAAGAGGCCATCGTGATGGTCGAGGCGGGCGCGAAGGAAGTCAAAGAAGAGATCATGGTTGAGGCCCTGATGCTCGCACACAAAGAGATCAACCGCCTGTGTCGTTGGCAGCGCGAACTCTACAAGGCGCTCGGCATCGAGAAGCGCCCCTTCGAGCCGCCCGTGCTCGACGCGGAAATGGGCAAAGAGGTCGAAGAGAGGTACGCCGACCGTCTGCGCGACGCGCTCAACACGGAGCAGTTGGGCAAGCATGATTCTTATGCGGCCGTCGATGCGTTGAAGAAAGAGGTCGTTGAATCTTATCCGGAGGAAGAGCCGGACAAGCGCAAGATGGCGAAGCGCGTCTTCGACGATCTGAAAGAGACGGTCTTCCGCGACGACATCTTGAACAAGCGCCGCCGCCCCGACGGCCGCCGCTTCTCGGAGATTCGCCCCATTGATTGCGAAGTCGGCTGGCTGCCGCGCACGCATGGCTCGGCCCTGTTTACGCGCGGCGAGACGCAGGCGATTGTGACCGCCACACTCGGCACGAAGCAGGACGAGCAGTTCATGGACGATCTGGAAATGGGCGAGGTCAAGCGGCGCTTCTTGCTGCACTACAACTTCCCGCCCTACTCGGTCGGCGAGGTCGGGCGCTTCGGCTCACCCGGTCGGCGCGAGATCGGGCATGGCGCACTCGCGCGGCGGGCGCTGCAACCCGTGCTGCCTGATGAATCAGAGTTTCCGTACTCGCTCCGCATCGTCTCGGACATCACGGAGTCGAACGGCTCAAGTTCGATGGCGACGGTCTGCGGCGGCAGTCTCAGCATGATGGACGCGGGCGTGCCGCTCAAGGCGGGCGTCGCGGGCGTCGCGATGGGACTGGTGATGGAGGGCAACAAGTACGCCATCCTCTCGGACATTGCGGGCGCGGAAGACCACTACGGCGACATGGATTTCAAAGTTGCCGGCACGAAGGACGGTATCACCGCGCTTCAGATGGACATCAAGATCGGCGGCATCAACGCGCAGATCATGGCCGAGGCGCTGGAGCAGGCACGCAAAGGTCGGCTGCACATCCTCTCCGTCATGGACGAGGCGCTCGCCACGCCGCGCGAGGACATGTCGCCCTACGCGCCGCGCATCATCCAGATCAAGATCAACCCGGACAAGATCCGCGACGTGATCGGACCGGGCGGCAAGATCATCCGCGCGCTCGTCGAAGAAACCGGCGCGAAGATCGACGTGGAGGACGACGGCACGGTCTCGATTGCGACCGCCGACCGCGAGGCGGCGCAAGCGGCCGTTGATCGCATCCGGGGCTTAACGGCCGAAGCGGAGATCGGCGCGACCTACGTCGGCACGGTCTCGCGCATCGTCGATTTCGGCGCGTTCGTTGAAATCTTCCCCGGCACGGACGGCCTCCTGCACATCTCTGAGATCGCCAACCATCGCGTCCGCGATGTGCGCGACGAACTCAAAGAGGGGCAGCAGATCATGGTCAAGTGCATCGGCAAGGAGGGCAACAAGATCAAGCTCTCCCGCAAAGCGCTCCTGCGCGACGAACAGGGCGGCGGTGGAGACGACCAGCACGACGAGCAGGGCGACGACGAGCAAGCCGGTGAGGGCGAAGGCGAGCGCAACGAACGCCGCGACGACCGGCACAACGGCGGCGGGCGCGGGCCCCGGCGCGAGGGCGGCGGCGGCGGGCGCGGGCGCGGGCCGCGCCGTTAAGGCGAGGGCTTAAGTCAGTACCGCCTGCGGGAGTCTTGATTGCGGACTGCGGATTGCGGATTGCGGATTAGAAAGACAGGTGTCTCTATTTAATCCCCAATCCAAAATCCGCCGTCCGCAATATTTCTTTTGACACAAAGAGTTAGGTCGGTTATTCTCGCCGCTCAAAACTGGAACTCCCCCACGATTAGGCGTTTCCCTTCAAGTGAAAACGACCCAGAAGCGGTTTTTTCAACAGCCAAATTGGCTCGAAAGTCGGAAAAACTGTCGCTGTTGAAGTAAAGCATTAACTGTCAGGGTCGCCCGGTAGGGAGTCTTCAGGGAGGATCGACCACACAATGAGGCGTCAAGGTCTTCGCCCAATAGCCGTCCTGCTCAGCCTCTTGCTGCTGACGGCGGGGCCTGCGCAAGCAAGCCCCATCCGGTTCGCCGACGTGATCGCGCAGGCGGTGGCGACGAACGTGGGCGGACGGCAGACCTTCGATCTGCGCTTGCGCACCCTGCCTCAGAACGGGCGCGCCACGACCTCTGACCAGCAGACGCAAACTCCTTCGAGTGGCAATACGAGTCAGACACCTGCCCCGTCCGGCACAGGCAACACCTCGGTCACGAACACGGAAGTGCAGCAGCCAGCGCAAGGGCAGTCCGGCACGGTCGAGACCGTCCAGTTGGGCGACGTGACGGGCACGGTCTGCGACTGCGGCGAGATCATCCTGCCGGAAGCGCACCACTTCCCGAAACTGCCGTTCCTAGCGCTCGCCGGCATTCCGCTCCTGTTCATCCCCCACAATAAGACCGTAACGCCGCCGGAGACGCCGCCAACGACGCCGACGCCCACTCCGCCCACGCCGCCAGTGCCCGAACCGACCACGCTCCTGCTCTTAGGCTCAGGTCTGGTTGCGCTCGGGGCCGGTGCGCGCCGCCGCCGTGCCGCGCAGTTACGGCAGCAAGCTGAGCTGGCGAACGTAGGGGAGGTCTAAAACCATCATGACGCGACACACGCTGACCGCGCCGCGCACCTTCACCTTCGCCCTGCTCCTGCTTCTGACCTTCGGCTCAAACGCACTCGCTTCGGGTCAGCGCGAGCGCAATAACCAGAGCGGGCGCATTGAAGTCTCGACTCTGCCCGGCGGCTATCCCATTTACATCGACGGGCAGCCTGCGGGCGAGACGAGCACCACCGTGCGCCCGATAGATCTGCCAGCCGGGTCGCACAAGGTCGAGATCATCTTTCCGAACAACACGCGCTGGGAGCACGACTTCAATATTCTGCCCGGCAAGAAGAACTGCATCACGCTCGCTTATCGCCCACGCGCCCTTGAGATTCCACACGCGGTGCAGTCGCCCTGCCCGTACCCCGTGAACATCTCCGCGCCCGCGACCGCCAGCGAAGGCAGCATCGTCACCTTCTCATCAGACGTGGCCTACAACGGCCCTTCGGCGCTCGCTTACACTTGGACGATCTCGCCGCCCGGCGCGCGCATCGTCAGCGGCGCGGGCACGCCGACCATTACGGTCGACTCGACTGGCGTGGG
Organism: Pyrinomonadaceae bacterium; assembly: GCA_045807745.1. Lineage (GTDB taxonomy): Bacteria > Acidobacteriota > Blastocatellia > Pyrinomonadales > Pyrinomonadaceae > QHXQ01. The sequence continues at coordinate 71,305 of JBJMGT010000018.1, read as the reverse complement.
CCGCCAACGTCTGACCGCTATTCTCGTCGTCGACGACGGCTCTGGCGACCGCGCTTGCCGCCAGCGCGCATCGGCTTCGACCATCATCAGCTCGACGCCGCCGCCGCCCATCACGCCGCGCCGCTTTGACGAGTTCCCGTCCATCGCGTTCGACGACGACAAAGCGCGGCTCGACAATCTGGCGATTGAGCTACAGAACAATCCCGGCGCAACCGGCTACATCATCGTCTACGGCGGGCGCACAACACGCGCGGACAGCGCTGACAAACTCGGCGCACGCGCACGCGACTACATCGTCGGCACGCGCGGCATCGACGGTAGCCGCATCGTCGTCATCAACGGCGGCTATCGCGAAACGAACGCCTTCGAGCTATGGCTCGTGCCGCAGGGCGCGACCCCGCCCCAGCCGTCGCCGACCGTCCAGCCCGGTGATGTGCGCCCGGTCATGAGCGCCCCGCGCCGTGGCCGCAGGCGCGGCTGAAGAATTAAAGTGACGAGTAACAAGTGACGAGTGACAAGTAAGAATTGCTTGTCACTCGTCACTGCTTTTGATTGACGCCTTCGGGCGGTTGTGGTAACAACACCCGCACGTTCTCCCAACACGGCAAGTTCCCCCGAAACAGAGTAGGCATTAAAACGTTCCGACTAAACACGCGAAACTCTGAAGGAGGGTTCTTATGGGTGACGATGGCGGTGGCGGCAGCAGCGTCGGCGTAGTGGCGATCATTGCGATCTTGATCCTCGTCCTGGTCGCCGGCTACTTCGTGTTCACGAAGATGGGGCGCGGCGGCCCGGCCAAGGTGGACGTGAACGTGCAGTCCAAATAAGTTCGCCGACCAAGCCGGTGCACACCGGCGCAGTTAACAACTTGGAGGAGCGCCGCGCGCGACGGCCTGCGCGGCGCTCTTCTTTTCTTTTGCGGCGTACGGCTGTTAACATGCGTGGTAAATCGTGAATCGTAAATCGTGCATAGCAAGAACCGGCTTTCTCTATGCACGATTTACGATTCACGATTTACGGAGGTTAACTATTGGCAGCACCGAACATTGAGACGATTGTCAATCTGGCGAAGCGGCGCGGGTTTGTGTTTCCGTCGTCGGAGATTTACGGCGGCTTGGGCAGCGCATGGGACTACGGCCCGCTCGGCGTCGAATTGTGCAACAACGTCAAGCGCGCGTGGTGGCGCTGGATCGTCTACGAGCACGACGACATTGAAGGTATTGATTCATCGATCATTCTGAATCGGCTCGTCTGGAAACATTCCGGCCACGAGGCGACGTTCCATGATCCGCTGGTTGACTGTCGCAAGTGTAAGCAGCGTTTCCGCGCCGATAAGCTGATGGAAGAGGTGGGCGCGAGCGATCTGAGCGTAGTGCCATGTCCAAACTGCGGCGCGCGTGATTGGACAGAAGCCCGCCCCTTCAACATGATGTTTCGCACGACGCTCGGCGCGGTGGCGGATGAAGATGACCCGACGGCGCTCGCTTATCTGCGCCCCGAGACGGCGCAGGGCATCTTCATCAACTTCCTGAACGTGCAGCAGACGATGCGGCGCAAAATTCCGTTCGGCGTCGCGCAGATCGGCAAGTCGTTCCGCAACGAGATTACGCCCGGCAACTTCATCCTGCGCACGCGCGAGTTCGAGCAGATGGAGATGGAATACTTCGTCCGCCCCGATGCAGAACATTTGCAGCTCGTGGACGAATGGGTCGAGCAGTACCTTGACTGGTACATGGGGCTTGGTCTCAGCCGCGATAACCTGCACCTGCACGAAGTGCCTGAGAATGAGTTGGCGCACTACTCGCGGCGCACCGTTGACATCATGTATCGCTACTTCCCTGAACGCCCGGAAGCGGAGCGGCAGTGGGAAGAGTTGATGGGCATCGCCTATCGCACGGACTTCGATCTCCGCGCGCACTCGAACAAGCCCGTGGACGCCGAAGGCAAACGCATCAACCCGGACGCGACCGAAGACCTCTCGTACTTCGACGAGACGGCGAAGGAGCGTTACTATCCGCACGTCATCGAACCGGCAGCGGGCGTCAATCGCTCCGTGCTCGCCTTTCTGATGGACGCCTATAGCGAGCGAACAACCGACAAGGGCGAGACGCGCGTGATCCTGAAACTCCATCCGGAGCTTGCGCCGATCAAAGTGGCCGTGCTGCCGCTCGCAAAGAACAAGCCGGAGATCGTTGGCATGGCCAAAGCGATCAAACGCTCGCTGCAACCCGTCATGCGCGCCGTCTACGACGACACGGGCGGCATCGGCAAGCTCTACGCGCGGCAAGACGAAGTGGGCACACCCTTCTGCGTCACCGTCGATCATCAGTCGCTCGAAGACGAAGCCGTGACCGTGCGCGACCGCGACACGTGGGCGCAGGAGCGCGTGCGTGTCGCCGAGTTGAAAGAGTATTTGCAGGCGCGGCTCAAAGGCCCCGTGCCGGTCGGCACAGCGACGGACGCGGGCGCAAGTGTGGCGCACACGACAGACGCTACTATTGTCGATGAGGCGGCCGGTTAGTCCGTTTGCGCAAATAGCGCGGCGCGAGAATTAAACGACGTATGGCCATTCGGAAACTTAAAACGCAGCGCACCGATGCGCGTCTGTTGCTCGAAGCGGACGACCCCGTAGAGTTGCCGCCCGCCGAGATTGAAGAGGCGGCGGTCGTCGTGCAGTTTGACCAGATGCGCCCGTTCATCCCCGAACTGCTTGAGACCTTGCGCGCGGGCACGACGGCCGAACTCGTGCCCGTCATGCGCGACGGCTCGACGTTCGCGATCCACACGGCGACGCGCACCTTCTGGGTCAAGCTCTGGCACGCTTCAGACGAGCGTACGCGCGTCGAACGCGCACAGATCTTAAGCTGTCTGCCGTCCACGCGCGGCGTGCAGGTCTTGTTTGACGATCCGGACGCGGACGCGGACGAAGAGTTCTTCGACGAAGAGGACGAGCCGGACACCGGCGCGCCAGTCTGAAGCAGCCAAATACAACTCACCACAAAGACACGAAGGACACAGAGAGAAGTATGAACGATGAACGCGGAGCGATGAACTGTTTTTAATTCATCCCTCATCCTTCATCCCTGCTCTTTGTGTCCTTCATGTCTTTGTGGTTTATTCCTCCCTGATGATCGTCCAAGCCCCCGACAAAGTTTTGCGGTTGGCGCGCGCCGTGCGCGAGGCGGGCGGGCGGGCACTGCTCGTGGGCGGCTGTGTGCGCGACGCGTTGATGGGGCGCACGTCGAAGGATTGGGACGTGGAAGTGTACGGTGTCGCGCCCGCTGATTTGCGCGCGTTGCTCACGCGCGCGGGCCGCGTCAACGTCGTCGGCGAGGCGTTTACCGTCTACAAGCTCGGCGCTGATCTGGATGTTTCGCTGCCGCGCCGCGAGCGCAAAATGGGGCGCGGGCATCGCGGCTTCGTCATCGAAGGCGACCCGCACATGAGCGTCATTGACGCCGCGCGCCGCCGCGACTTCACCATCAACGCCATCCTCTACGACCCGTTAATAGACGAGATCATCGATCCGTTCGCCGGTCGCGCCGATGTAGAACGCAAACTGCTACGCGCGGTCGCGCCCGATACCTTCATTGAGGATTCCCTACGTGTGCTGCGCGCCGCACAGTTTGCCGCGCGCTTCGAGTTCGACGTTGACGCGGAGACGGTCGCGCTCTGCCGCACCATCGATCTCACAGACCTGCCGGCCGAGCGCATCTGGGGCGAACTGGAAAAGTTGTTGCTCCAAGCGCAGACGCCTTCCATCGGCTTCGAGTGGCTCGGCCAACTCGGCGCAACCGCGCAACTCTTTCCCGAAGTGCAGGCGCTCGTCGGCGTGCCGCAAGAATATGAGTGGCATCCTGAGGGCGATGTTTCCCAACATACCTTGCTCGTCCTTGATCGCGCGCGCGAGTTGCTTGACGATCTGGCTTATCCGAAGCAGGTCACAGTCATGCTCGCGGCACTCTGTCATGATTTCGGTAAGCCCGTGACGACGGAATTTATTGAGGGGCGCATACGCTCGCGCGGGCATGATGAGGCGGGCATCTCACCCACCATCACTTTCTTAGACCGGCTGAAAATTTTCACGCTCGACGGCTACGACGTGCGCGCGCAGATCATAGAGCTTGTGCGCGCGCATCTAAAACCCGGCGAGTTCTATTATCAACGCGAACAGATCGGCGACGGCGCATTCCGCCGCCTCGCGCGCCGCTGCGAGTTGGAGTTGCTCTATCGCGTCGCACGCGCCGACACGCTTGGGCGGAACGCCCCTTGGGTGCCGCGCGAAAAATGGTTCGACGCCGTGCCGCAGGAATGGTTCATCGCCCGCGCGCGCGAGCTTGAAGTCACCGAGCGAGCGCCCGACCCGCTCCTCTTGGGTCGCCACCTGATCGAGTTGGGTCTCAAGCCGTCGCCGCTCTTCGGGCGGATACTCAGCGCCGTCTACGACATGCAACTCGACGGGCGCGTGCGCACACTGGCCGAGGCACAAGACGCGGCGCAACATTTAATTGAGCAAGAAAAGTTGAAAGAGGGACTGTAGCGCCGGGGGTTTTACGTGCGCCATATGTCAGGTCAGTACCGCCTGCGGTAGCGGGCGGGTCTGGCTACACAAGATGCACCCGCCCGCTACCGCAGGCGGTACTGACTTCACTTTCCCGCGACTTTTATGTACCGGGTCGCTGATGTAAGATGAGCTTTAAAGCTCGCAGCTACATTCAACGCAGCAACGAAAACAGGCTTGTCTCCTGCGCGCGGGCGTGTCTGCGGCGGCAACTCTGAAATCATTTAAGGAAAAGAGCATGATTGACTTTGAACTGACCGAAGATCACATATCCATCCGCAACACCGTGCGCGAGTTTGCACTGAAAGAGGTTGGGCCGCGCATTAAGGAGTTGGACGAGCAGCAGCAGTTTGATCGCTCCATCCTCGACAAGATGGCGGAGTTGAATCTGCTCGGCGTCTGCATCCCGGAAGAGTACGGCGGCGCGGGCTTCGACTACATCGCGCTCGGTCTGGTCTGCGAAGAGTTGGAAGCCGTCGATACCTTTATGCGCGTCATCATGTCTGTGCACACGGGTCTCAACAGCTTGACGCTCTACGCGTGGGGCACTGAGGAGCAGAAGCGCAAGTATCTCGTACCGCAGGCGAAGGGCGAGAAGATCGCGACGTATGGTCTGACCGAACCGGGCGCTGGCTCGGACGTGGTCGGCGCGCGCTCGACCGCGCGGCGCGAGGGCGACGAGTGGGTGTTGAACGGCGAGAAGATGTGGATCAGTCTCGCGGGCGACGTGGCGGACAACTTCCTCTTCTTCTGCTGGACGGACGAAGAGAAGCGCCGCAAGCGCGACCATACAGGCATGTCCTGCTTCATCGTCGAACGCGGCATGCAAGGATTCTCTTCCGGCACGATCCACGGCAAGATGGGCATCCGCGCGGGCAACACCGGCTACTTCTCTTTGCAAGATGTGCGCGTCTCCGCAGAGAACATGGTCGGCCAAGAGGGCGAAGGTTTCAAGATCGCCATGTTCGCGTTGGAGCAGGGACGCTACACCGTCGCCTCCGGCGCGACCGGCATCATCCGCGCCTCGCGCGACGCCTCCGTCGCCTACGCCAACACACGCGAGACCTTCGGCACGAAGATCGCGAATCATCAATTAGTCAAACAGAAGATCGCCAACATGGAAGCCGACTACCAGATGTGCCACCTGCTCTGGCTGCGCGCCGGCTCCCTGAAGAACGAGGGCAAGCCGAACGCAAAAGAGACCAGCCTCGCCAAATGGCAAGCGACCGTCCGCAGCGAGCAGGCGGCTTCGATGGCCATCGAAGTCCATGGCGCGAACGGCTACTCGAACGACTACCCCGTCGAGCGCTACCTGCGCAACTGCAAGGCGGCCGTCATCTACGAAGGCACACGCGACATCCACACCCTCATGCAAGCCGACTGGGCGCTCGGCCTGAAGAAAGAAAAGGCCGCACGCGTGACACTGCCGCCATATAAGCCGAACGAAGCACGCGACGCCGTCGCGGCGGATTAAGCGAAGTAACCGAAGACAAAGAGTGCGGGGTGACGATCAAGTTGATCGTCACCCCGCGCTTGTGCGCGCTAGTGTAGCGCGACGCTCGGGTCGAGCCGTTGCTTTTGCCATGCTACTTTTCTGATCCCTTCCGCGACATTGCGCCACGCCGTATCTTTGTCCGGCCAAGTCGTGATTGCTTTCCCGGCAGTGGGCAAGTATTGCAAGCCGGCGAAAGGCGCACCCTGCAAATCAACGTCGCGCAGGATGACGGGAATGACGGTCGCCTCGTCGCTGGCTTGCCGTTCGAGGGCGCGCTGCAACTCAATCGCATAACAATAATCGGAGGCGATGAAGTCGGCGCTCACGAGCAGCAGAATGATGTCAGCGCGCTCCAAATTCTCGTCAATCTTTTGCTTCCAATCATTGCCCGCTTCGATCTTGCGGTCGTGCCAAGGCTCAATCAGCCCTTGTCGTTGTAAGAGCTTCAGGTGCGTTTCCAACTCGTTGCGCAAGCCTTCGTCTTTGTGGGAATAGCTGTAGAAGAGCCGCGCCGCGCCCAGCCCGCGTGTCCGCGTGCGCGTCCCTTCGAGGTCAACACCATTGAGCAGTTCGTGTACGTCTAACTCGATCACATCGCCGCCGACCACCTCTGGAAATTCCTTCATCCCCTTTTGCTCCAGCACCAGCAATTTCTGATACGGCACAGACGCAGTTGGATAGTCCGGCAAAGGCACTATCTCCTGTGGCTGCAAGTTGCGTATGTCGCGGTGTATGCGCTCGAAGTCCGAGCGGATGACGGCGAGCAGGCGGCGGCGACTCGGCGCGGGGCCGGCCACTGAGATGAAAACTTTCCTGTCCTGCACGTCGGCCTTCACCAGCGCGCGGTTGCCTTCAAACTGCATGATCACGCCGGAACGCCAACGCTGTAAGCCTTCGCTCAGCGTATGCGTGCGGACAATGAAGCGCGGCAGCAGTCCTTCCGGCAGCACGGAGTAGTGGTACTGAAAATTCAAACACTCTTCCGGCTTGAACTCGACTGTCTGGGGCGGTTCTTGTTTGTCGAGCAGTTCCGGGATCAGATAGTGCGTGTCATCGTCGGGGAAATTGAAGCAGAGTTCAAACTTCTTCATCAGGTCGAAGATGAAGCGGTGCATGCCGGTGGGATACTCATTAGGGTCGAGAATCTTGGCCAACTCGCTCAAGCGAATCTCACCCTGCTGCTTTTTCAACTGCTCCGCATTCAGAATCTTGTAGATGCCGCTTGTGACCCAGTGCGGGTTCAGCACGTGCATGTCTTGCAGACGCGGATCGTCCTTATAGTTCAGGGCGATGCCCAGACTGTGCAGGTAGGACGCGAGCAATTCCTGCGCGTCAGCGTCCCTTTCGCCTAGCTTCGCACAAACCGCGCGATACTCGGCAAAGCTCAAATAGTTCTGCTTCATCCCGGCGAGCCTATCTTTGATCGTGAACCAACTCGCCGGGAAGGAGTCGCGCAGGTGTTCGAGTTGATCCGTCTCGCGCTCGATGGCGCGGCGCAGTTCTGCGAGGCCGGTTTCGTCCGCGCAGTCCGTCTTGATGAAGCCGCGCACCGGATACTTTTGTTGCAGGGCGCGGTGGTTCACGTCGAAGGGATGCTCTTTGATCTTGTTGAGCACGACGATGACGGGCGACTCGCCGCCGAAGCTTTCGATGAGCTTGAGCCAGTATTCCGCGTCGGCGTCCTCGCCGCCCTCGCGCCCATTAAGCACCAGCAAGTAGAGGCTGCGTTGTGTGAGAAAGAACTGGTGTGTGGCATGCATGATCTCCTGCCCACCGAAGTCCCAGACGTTGAGCCGCACGTCCTCTTTGCCGTTGAGCAGGAGCGGCCATGCCGTGATCTGAATGCCCTCCGTCTTCTGCTCACCATGCTTGAACTTATTGTTTACCAGCCGATTGACCAGCGAGGTCTTGCCCACCGCGCCGCGCCCGACCAGAATAAGCTTCGCTTCATTCAACGGTCGCCGCTCGCCCCGCACCCGGAAATAGTATTCGAGAATCTCGACGGGCTTCGCTGGTGTGTAGCCTTGCTCATGCCAGCGCGGCCCGAGCACTTCGGCAGGCAGACCAAGCGCATCATTCCCATGAAGGAAAAGGTGTTTCAATGAACTGAGATTTCTCATTGATGCTGGCAATCTCGCCAACCGATTGTCTTCAAGATATAGCGATTCAAGCTTAGCTAACCGTCCGATGGATTCCGGCAAGGTCGTTAACTGGTTGCGGCTGAGGTCTAGACTCTTAAGCTCCGCCAACTGCCCGATGAACTCCGGCAGCGTCGTTAGTCGGCTACCATCGAGGACTAGACGGTGAAGCTGCGCCAACTGCCCGATGAACTCCGGCAGCGTCGTTAACTGAGTGTCACTAAGGAATAGGGTTTTAAGCTGCGTCAATTGCCCGATGGACTCAGACATCTCAGTCAAGACCTGATCAGTCAAGTCCTGATAGGATAGATTCAAGCCAAGGGCTTGATTCTCGTGAGCCTCTTCAATTTGAGCAGCTACGGCAGATGATATGGCTGACAAATTCATCCCAGAGCGGCCGGGCCTTTCACTCATGATTGTTATCCCTCAGATGAGATGTAGTTAAACTACTTCACAAGCAGCGCTGATGAGCGCGGCAATAGTTTAATGCCTTTCGGGCCGGCTGTGTCTATTTTTTGCTCTGTATGAGCGGCATAGTTGATGAGCGGGCTGTGGCCGGCGAACTGGCGGGCGTGGCTCAATTGAGTGCTAAGGCTGATTTACATAATTCCGCTCGAATCTCTCCAACGGAGCCAGTCCATTGCCGCTGATGATGTACTTGCGTTGTCTCGGTTGCCAGACGAGGAGCGCTTGATAGTGTCTCGTCGCGGGGCGTAGGCGGCTGTGCTCGCAGTCCTTTTCATCTGTGCCGAGTTGGAGTTTGACGCGCAGGTTTAGTGAATAGTGATCGCCGCGCGGTTGCTTGCGGGCGGCGAAGGTGGGCGTGGTCTGGTAGCTGTGCCCGCATTGGTTGGTGTGGACGAGGGCGGCGCGGTCGTAGACGGCGGTGAGCCGGTTGTGCTCGATGCTGACGAGTGTGAGTTCGAGGAAGCCTTCGGTGGAGTTGAAGTGGGAGTTGGCGATGATGGCGGCGTCCTTGTGCGGCCCGATGGCGAGCGTGGGTTGAGCGCTCCAGAACTCGGCGAAGCGGTCGGCTTGCACGTCGGCGGCGTCTAAGAGGCGCGGTTGCGGAGCAATTTGATAGACGGCCATGATGTGCAGTTCGCCCCAGACGAATTGTTCATCCGTGCTCGTCAGCCGAAGCAATAGGCACAGGCGGGTGTGCGGGCCGTCGCGCAGCCACAACTTGTCGAAGCCGTCGAGCGTGAGCTGGCCTTCGTAAGCGCTCGGCGCTTCGTTGGCGAAAAGATCGCGCACTTCGATTGTCTTGTGCGCCGTGATGCCGCCTGTGCCGGCGAAATCGGCATCAGGTAAGACCAGCTTGATTAAATCCATGTAGGTCGTGCGCGCGCCGGGCTGGATAGGCGCGCGCACGTCATTCTGCGCGGGGGCTTGTGCGCGCACGGCCGGTGCGGCGCAGCACAGCAGGAGCAGGCAGGCGGGTAGGATGAGCCGCTGACGGCGGCCGCTACTTCTCGACGATGTCATGTTTGAGCGTGGTAACGAAGGCGAGCAGTTCGTCCTTTTCACGTTTCTTGACTTTGAACTTGTCGATGGAGGCGGTGAGATGTTTGGCGGCGGCGTTCCAGTCGGCTTCGGTGATGCCGAGACCTTCGTGCGAGGTGCGCATTGTGCGCCCTGTATAGACGCACGGGCCGCCCGCCGCTACGCAGAACTGATCGACGATCAACTGGCGTATGTGCTTCTTCGAGTCGTTGGCGTGCCCGACGAAGAAGCGTGCGAACTGTGGGTCGGCGATGAGGCGACCGATGAAGTCGTCCACGACGGCCGCGATGGCGTCGTAGCCGCCGAGCCGGTCATAGAGTGACTTCTCTTTGCGCGCTTGTGCGGCGCACGGCGTGAGCGCGCCCCACGTCAACAATAAACATAAAGCGCACAGGGGTAATACAACCTTCGGCAATCTGCGGACACGCATGTTCTTCTTCTCCTCCTAATGGTGCGTAATGAAAGAAAGTCGGCGAGGTGGACGACGAATTAAACTGCACAGCTATTTACGCCGGGCGCGCCGGCCGCAGATGTGCCGGTGCAGCCAAGCCCTTGCGGCGTTTGCCGGCGCAATATACACCGGGCGCGGCGGGGCGTAAACGTGAAGGCGGGGTTGCGCTGGTTGGGCGCAACCCCGTTTTATGGTGCGTGGCGCTCGGGCCCGTGTGGGGGCGTAAGGGCCTCTAAGGGCCACGCGGTGGGAGTGTCTGGCAGGAATGATTAATGGGCTGCGCTCTCGGCGACGATGGCGACTACTTCGGGTTCGAGCGCGTGCCCACTCGCAGCCAACTCTTTTTGCAGGCTGCGCTCGCGATGCGACTTGCTCAAGTCGCGACCCGAATCCGCATTCAGCCAGATGGCGGCGAGGAAGTACTGATCGCCGTAGCGCCGGAAGATGAGGCGCGGCGCATCCGACTCCTGTTTGCCGGCCTCGGCGTTGTTCGTCAACACGGCTTCCGCTTCACTGTTGTCCGCGCTGCTGATGTGGATGGCCACGCCGTTGTCCGTGAGTTGCTGCACGGTGTAGTCGCCGGCCGACAACACGCGGTCTTGCAGGACGAACTCGAACGGCACGTGCACAGACATTGACTGGTTGGTGCGTGCCTGTGCAATGGGCAGACCCAACACGACGAGGAAGCTCAGAATCGCGACCGAGATACAAGCTCTTTTCAACATGATGGCCTCCTGTGGATGAATGCGCTTGAGCGGCTGGCAAAGCTGACTGATTGTGCCGCTTGATGAATGCTCGTGGCGCGGGGGCGGTTGGATTAAAGGGGGGCATCGCCGCCGCCCGCGCCACCTGCTTATTGTCAAACTCTACTTCTCGTCCGCCTCTTGTTACGCCGACAGCTATGACAATCCGCGTGCCACGAACAGGGCGAGCGGTGGGCGCACAATGATTTTTCGCCGGAAGTGCTTAATTGAAGTTAAGATAGGGCACGCAGAACGGGGGCGCGTGCGAGCCGGACGACCCTTGCGCCCGGCCCGAAATGCTATCCGGTCAGATAGCTCAGCTATCCGAACAGATAGTCAGGTACGCGTGGCATCGACGTGCGGGCTGCGTTGGCAGATAGCGGACGTGCAGAGGGGGCGCAGAGAAACGCCGATCTCAAATCTCAGATTTTAACTTTGAGATCGCAAGCCGGAAATTTGAGCCGCCAACCTTAAAGGCTATGAAGCCGCGTTTGGTCTTCCTCAACGGGCCGCTGAAGGACACGGTCTACCCGCTGTCGGACGGCGAGGTCTCGCTCGGCCGCGCGGACGCGAATCAGGTCGCGCTCCACGACGGCACGGTCTCGCGCCGTCACTGTCAGATCAGTTGTGCCGACGGGCAATGTCTGTTGACCGATCTCGACAGCACGAGCGGCACGTTCGTCAACGCTGTGCGCGTGCGCACGCACACGCTCGCGCACGGCGATCAGATCGGCATCGGCAGCATCCGCTGCACGTTTCTCCAACACGACGACGACCCGCGCCGCTTCGCCCAGCCCGTCCAACTGCACGAGCGCGAGATGGTCTCCGGCTCGACCATTCGGCTGCGCCCCGAAGATGCGCTCTACCTGCGCCCAGACCCTGTGCTCGCGTCGCTTCCGCCGCTTGCGCAGATGGCGCGCGATCTGGCCGCGCTCCTTAAACTCTGCACGACGATCAACGCCTTGCGCGATACGGAAAGCTTGCAGCGCCATCTGCTCGAAACGATCTTCGAGGTCGTCCCGGCCGAGCGCGGTGCGATCCTTCTGACGGGCGCGACGATTGAAGAGATCGTCTCCGTCTTTGGTTGGGAGCGCGACCCGCCGGCGGCACAGCCCGTGCCGGTCAGTCGCACCATCACGCAACAGGTCTTGCAGAGCAGCATGGCACTCTTGAGTAACGACGTGTTGGAGCGCGCGGAGTTTGCCGGCGTTGCCAGCCTCGAAGCGTCGCGCATACGCGCGCTGCTGTGCGTGCCGCTCGTCATGCGCGGGCGCGCGCTCGGCGTCATCTATCTGACCAGCGCCGCCGCGCAGCCCTTCGACCAAGATCACCTGCACTTGATTACGGTCATGTCCGGCATCGCGGCGGTTGCGCTCCAGAACACACGTCAGATCGAACAACTCGCGGGCGAGAACGAACAACTGCGCGCCGCCGTCGGGTTGGAGCACGAGCTTGTCGGCGCGAGTCCGCGCTTGCAATCGGTCTGTCAGTTTATCGCGCGCGTCGCGCCGACGGATTCGACCGTGTTAATACGCGGCGAGTCGGGCACGGGCAAAGAGTTGGCAGCGCGTGCGCTCCATCGCAACAGCGTGCGGGCGGGGCGCGCCTTCGTCGCGCTCAACTGCGCGGCGATCACAGAGACGCTATTAGAGAGTGAACTGTTCGGGCACGAGCGCGGCGCATTCACCGGCGCCATCGCGCAGAAGAAGGGCAAGCTTGAGTTGGCCGACGGCGGCACGCTCTTTCTCGATGAAGTCGGCGAACTAGCGCCACCCTTGCAGGCGAAATTCTTGCGCGTTTTGCAGGAGCGCGAGTATGAGCGCGTCGGCGGCACACGCACGCTTAAAGTAGATGTGCGTGTGATCGCCGCGACGAACAAAGATTTGCAGCAGGCGATCAACAACGGCAGCTTTCGCCCCGATCTCTATTATCGCTTGAACGTCGTCTCGTTCGAGATGCCGCCTTTGCGCGAGCGGCGCGACGACATTCCCATCCTCGCCAATCATTTCGTGCGCAAGTACGCGCAGAAGTTCAAGCGCCGCGTCGCGGGACTGTCGCCGCCGGCCGCCGCGTGCCTGCGCGCTTACGATTGGCCCGGCAACGTGCGCGAACTTGAGAACGCCATCGAGCGCGCCGTCGTGCTCGGTGCGACCGATACGATCTTGCCGGAAGATTTACCTGAGTCGGTGCTGGAATCTGCCGCGCCTACGACGGCGGGCGCGGGGGCATCGCAGTATCACGAAGCGATCAAGCAGGCGAAGCGGCAACTGATCCTCCGCGCGGTCGATCAAGCCGGCGGTAGTTATATTGAGGCGGCGCGCCTGCTCGGCGTCCATCCCAATTATTTGCACCGGCTGATCCGCAATCTGGATTTGAAGCCCGCGCTAAAAAAAGACTGAGGCCGAGACTAAGCGCGCCAGACAGCATGCACCACAAAGACACAAAGGGCACAAAGAAGCATTAGTCATTTCTTTGTGCCCTTTGTGTCTTTGTGGTTTTGGTAATCGGTTCGGAAGCTTCACTTCCAATTGCCGATCAAGATGAACGGGGCCCAGAAGTACGGGTGCGCGTAAGACGTGTTGTCGGTACTTGCTGCGCCCGGCTCGTGCTTGACGCCGCGCTCTGCGCTCGCGGGCGCACTTGCGGCTGTGCTGTGCAGCAGCGCGAGTTGGGCTTGGCGGAGCGCTTCGGCTTTTGGCAGACCGGCTTGCGCGTTGCGCAGGCGGTAGAAATTTTGCATTAACTGTTGCGTGCTCGCGTCGGCGACGGGCCACAGAGAAGCCAGTACGGACTTCGCGCCCTGTCGTTGCGCGAGCACGCCAAAGCTCTCGACCTCGCGTCCGTCCGCGCCCGCGCCGCCCGAAGCGGTATCGCAAGCGGAGAGCGTCAGCAATTCGACGCCGCTGAAGAGATTCGTCGCGTTCTTAAGTTGCGCGAGCGAGAGGTGCGTGCCGTCGCCGAGCAGCAGATAAGAGTTGGTCTCGTTGCCGGGCGCAAACTGAAAGTGGCTGGCGATGTGGACGAGGGGGAAGCGTTGCCGGAGCGCCGTCTTCAAAGCGTCGGCGGTGAACGCTTCGTCGAGCATGACGCGGCCGGGCAGGACGCCGTCCGTCTGCGCGGGTGCATCGTTGATGATGCCGTGCAACTCTGCGGGCACGGCCGGCAGGGCTGGGAAGTCGCCGTGCGGTTTCGACACGCCGAGACCCAGTGCCGTCCAGCCTGCGCTCGGCTGATCTTTTAAGCGCGACGTGCTCGCCGGGGTGAAGACGACGTTGCGGAAACGTTCGACGAGATACTTATCGCCGTCGTGCAGCGCTGCCAGAGGCACGTAGCGCAGCGTGCCGTCGAGCGACCACATCAGGGTCTCAGCATGAGCCTCCGCTAAATCTTGCGCGATGGGGCCGACGATGATCTTGTACAACTCCTGCGCGAGCGGGCGCGGATCGCGGCGCGGGTCTTGGAGCGCCTCGCGGAAGGCGGCGACCTTACGGTTCAACTCGGCTTCTTTGATCGGATACTCAGCGGCCTTCTGCACGTCCGGTGTGATCAAAATGACGCGATACTTGTCTGCGCCGACGACCGTGTAGAGCGCGACCGCGCCGTGGCCCAACTCGCGCAAGGTGTCCATCAACGCCTGCGACTCGCGCAGTTGAAAGACACGATCATTGGTCTGCGCCGTGTTACCCAATTCCACGGCCAAGCCGTCGAGAAATTTCTGAAAGGCTTGGCCCGCGACCTCCAAGTCGGCTTCGAGCTGCGTCAGGCGCTGCTCCTCTTCCGTCGTCAACTGCGACTTGTCGCGCAAGCTCCCGCGCTCGCGTCCCAAGGCGGCCACGCGGTCGGCGATCTCGCGGTAGCGGCGGTCAAGTTCGACCTCGGCCGGCGAAAGAGCCGCGCGGGCTGAGAGCGCCGAGACCTCGCCTGCGTCGCGGCGCACGAACGCGAAGAACTCTTCCTCCTTCAACATGCCGACGATCTGTTGCGCCTCCGCGAGCCGGCCCGTCGAGATGAGCAGATCGGCCAGCACGCGATAAGTGTCCTGCTGCGCGCTGAGGAAGCCTTTTTGCACGCTCTTGTCGAGTTGCTGAATGTTGCTTCGGATCGCTTGCAAGGCGTTCACTGCCTGCTTGCCGTAGAAGGCGGCGAGGCGCGGGTTGCCACGCGCCTGCCACACGAGCATCAAGTTGCCGAGCGTCGCGGCCTCGGCCTTCTGGTTCTTAACTTCGCGGTTGATGACTAATGCCCGCGACAACTCGACGAGCGCCTTGTCGGTCTGCCCTTGCCGCAAGAGGACGCGCCCAAGGTTGTTGCGCGTGATGCCCTCATCGAACAGGTCGGTGTGCGGGCTACTCCCGGCGAACGGCTTGGCCGGCCGCTGATACAGTGCCAGCGCATGGGTAAACGCCAACGCCGCTTCAGTGTCTTGACCCAGACAGTAATAAGTCGCGCCTAAGGAATCGTACGTCACACCGTCAGCCTGCGAGCCGGCCGCTGATAGTCCGCGCCTGACCCCACCGAAGATGTTGCCAATACCGCCCAGCCCGCCAAGACCTGACGTACTGGGCTTCTCCGCCAACGCGATTGCATCGTTGATATACTTCAGCGCCTCGTCGCAACGCCCGGCCAGCCTGAGGGATTCGCCGATGTTGTTGAGTGCGCCCGCTTCGCTCTTGGTGTCGTACAACGCGCGCACGATGGCGAGCGCCTCTTTGTAATAGGCAATTGCCTGATCGTAGCTGCCCAGTTCGTGATAGGCCGCGCCGAGCATGTTGAGCGGCGCGACCTCGCCTGCAAGGTCGCCAAGCTCATGCATGATCGCGCGCGCCTGTTCGCTGTCTGCGATCACTTTCTCGTAGCGACTGAGCGCGTAATAGGCAAGGGCCAGATCATTAAGCGCGCGCGCCTCGCCCGCGCGGTCGTGCTGCGCGCGGTGCTGTTCCAGCGCCTGCTCATACAACACAACTGCCTTGTCATATTGCTCCTGTTGCGCCAGCGCGCGCCCCTCGGCGGTGAAGCGATCATCGGCGTCGAGATTCGTCGCCCTCTGCCCCACGTCGCGGCTCGTGGACTGCGCGGGCGCAGTTGACGGCCCTAAAATTCCTCTTCGTGGTCGGCCACCGCCCGGCACAGAATCTGATGCTGGCGGTGGGATAGCAACCTTCGTCCGCGGCAGTTCCTTCGGCATGGGTGCGGGGGCGGGCGTGGGGCGGGGCGTCTGGCCCACAGTCCGATCCACCGACTGTGCGACAGCGGCCGGCGGCCACACACAGACCAATAGGCTGGCGCACATAAGCAGTGCGCACAGGCCCGGCGGCGCACAACTGACGATGCGGGCCGGTGCGGACTTAAGGACAGATATGCTCATTACAGTTTGGCGCTAGCGCTCTGGCGGTAACTGCTGTGGACGTGAATCAGGCGCGAGCTAAAGCGCACGGCTTTCGCGGCGACAGCGCAAGCGTAAACACTTGACGGGGTGAAGTCAATGCGTCTCCGGCGCGTGCGGGGCTATGGTGGCCGCGCAAACAGCGCGCTCTTTGTGCGGTGGGGCGCAAGTTATTTCGTGAGTCCCTATAAATTCCGCCGCGCGTCTGTTAGTATGGCGACGCTTTTCTTCAACCATGCGCCGGGTCGGGGTCGCGCCGAGTTCAGATTAGGAGACGAATCAAGATGGGGCCAGAGTTGCACACGGAGCATCTCTCGTTGGACTTCCTGCGTGTCTGCGAGGCGGCGGCGATTGCGGCGGCGCGGACGATGGGGCAGGGCGACCGTAAGTATTCTGATCAGGTCGCGGTCGAAGCCATGCGCGAGACGATGGACACCGTGCCGATGCGCGGGCGCATCGTCATCGGCGAGGGCGAGCGCGACGAAGCACCGATGCTCTACATCGGCGAGCAAGTCGGCAAGGGCGCGCACCGCATAGACGGCGACGCAGAGTTTGAAGAACTACACCCAGAGGTGGACATCGCCGTCGATCCGCTCGAAGGCACGAACCTGTGTGCGCTCGGCGCGAACAATGCCATCGCCGTCTTGGCCGCTTCCGAGCGCGGCGGGCTGTTGAACGCGCCTGACATCTACATGGACAAGATCGTGGTCGGGCCGGCGTCGCGCGGCGTCATCGACATTGACGCGCCGGTCAAAGACAATCTCGAAGCGATTGCGAAATGTCTGGGGCGCGACGTGGACGATTTGACTATCATCGTGCTCGACCGCTCGCGCCACAAAAAACTGATCGCCGACGTGCGCGCAACCGGCGCACGCATCCGCCTCATCTCCGACGGCGATCTCTCGGCCGGCATTTCGGCTGCGGTCGCGGGCACGAACATACATGCGTTGATGGGCATCGGCGGCGCGCCCGAAGGCGTGTTGACCGCCGCTGCGATGAAATGTCTGAACGGCGAGATGCAGGCGCGGCTCTGCTTCGATCACGACCGGCTCGATGTGGACAAAGACAAAGTGCCGCCGCGCGCCGAGGTGCTCGCGCGGCTCGAAGAGATGGGCATCAGCGACCCGGACAAAGTTTACAAAGCGGATGACCTCGCGCCCGGCAAGAAGATCATCTTCGCCGCCACGGGCGTGACCGACGGCGCACTCCTGCGCGGCGTGCGTCTGTTCGGCGCAGGCAAGCGTACACACTCGCTGATTATGACCACCGAAGCGCGCCACATACGCTTTATCGATACCGTCCACGTCGAAGGCGGCCCCGACACAGTGATCCGATTTTAGGTGGCGGATTTCGGATTGCGGATTGCGGATTGGCAGAAGAACCCGTTCATTTGATCTTTCTAATCCGCAATCCGAAATCCGCAGTCCGCAATAACGCATCATGCATGCTGCGATTGAAAGCTATGTGCCGCAGTTTGCGCCGCGCGAGCGGACGGCGCGGCGCGTGGTGTGCGTCTGGTTATTGGTCGTCGTCGTCGTGCTCGGCTACGTCGGTTTGATCTGCGCTGCGCCGCTCTTGCGCGCGCGTGGGTACGCCGTAGCGAGCGCGGTGCTCTACAGTGTGTTTGCCCCTTTATGTCATCAACGGCCGGAACGTTCGTTTTATCTCGCGGGCTATCCGCTCGCGGTCTGCGCGCGCTGCTTCGGCATCTACGCAGGCGGCGCGCTGTGTCTGTTGCTCTATCCGCTCGTGCGCTCGCTCGCGTCTACGACAAGCGTGCCGGCGCGCGTGTGGCTCGTCGTCGCGGCGCTGCCCACAGCGGTGGACTTTACGCTCGGCATCACGGGCTTGTGGCCCAACACGCACCTGTCGCGCGCGCTGACGGGCGCGTGGCTCGGGGCAGGGTTGGTCTGCTTCGTACTGCCGGGTCTGCTCGCAATGGGCCGGTCTGCCCGACCGCTTCGATCCGTGTCGGCTACCAACACGGGGGTGCTGTCTGACAATGCGCGCTCGGCCTAACCCATAGCTTTAGCGCGTGGCTTGTAGTCTGCAATTCAAGCTCTACCGATTCTGCTGAATGAAGGAACGAATATGAACGACAGAACAAAGGCCGCGATCGTCGGCGGCGTGCTCGCGGGCGTACTCTCGGTCATTCCCCTGATTAACAGTTGTTGTTTCCTGTGGTCGCTGGCGGGCGGCGTGCTCGCTGTGTTCATGTATATGCGCAGCTCTTCGGCTAGGCCCATGGAGATCGGTGACGGCGCTAAACTCGGTCTCATGGCCGGGGGCGTCGGCGCGATCATCTATCTCATCATTGCGCTGCCGATGATGTTACTAAGCGGCGGCGCGGCCATCAGCGAGCAACTGCAACGGCAGGGCAATGGTGGCGGTGCTGCGCTCGGCGCGGGCATGCTCGCGGGTCTCGGCGCGTTCGTAGTCGTCATCTTTGCCGTCGTCATCGTCGGCTGTGGCGCGCTCGGCGGTCTGATCGGCGCGGCCATCTTCGGCAAGAAAGGGGCGGGCGGAGCAGGCCCGATGCCGCCGCCGCCACCGACCGGCGGATACGGTGGAGGCATGCCGCCGCAACCGCCGCCCCCACCGGCTGGTGAGCCGCCAACCGGCTTCGGCGCGGGCAGTTAGCCCAAAACCGTCAACGCGATGACTTGTGGGCGGCGCGCGCATGGTATGCGCGCGCGCCGCCCGCCGCCGCTCGCCTGCGTCTTTGAAGCCGGCGCGCGGTTCGGGTACAATGTGCGTCGTCAAATGAGGGCAGCGTCTTCATGTGAGGCGCTGCTCGTTTTATGTGCGGCCGAGGCGCGGCGCTGTTGTGCTGGTTTTAAGAGGAGTCCTTAGACCGAGATGCTTTTTTCTGAAGTCATACTTAAGCACATGCCCTGCGGCGACATCGCCGTCGGGAGTAAATGTCCGGACGTGCTGTTGCAAGACCACCTCATGCCGCTCATCTGGAAGACCGACCATAACATCAGCCCGCTTTACCAACTGGACTCGTTCGACTACGCGGTGCTGATCTTTTATTTCGCCATCCTCGCTGTGCTCGCCATCTACGGCGCGTATCGCATCAAGCAGGTCACGGACTTCTGGCGCTATCGTCGTTTCCAGCCGCGCCCGCAAAGCCACTTCACCGAAGACGAGTTGCCATTGATCACAGTACAGTTGCCGCTCTTTAACGAACTCTACGTCGTTGAGCGGCTGCTGCGCGCCGTGACCGCGATTGATTATCCGCGCGCGCGGTTGCAGATTCAGGTGTTGGACGATTCGACCGATGAGACGCAGGAGTTAGCGCGTAAGACGGTCGAGAGTTACGCGCAACAAGGCTTCGACATCGAATACGTGCATCGCACGGATCGCACAGGTTTCAAGGCGGGCGCGTTGGAGCACGGCATGCAGACCGCGAAGGGCGAACTCGTGGCGATCTTCGACGCAGACTTCGTGCCGAAAGCGGACTGTCTGCGCAAACTCGTCCACTTCTTCACCGACCCGCTCGTGGGCTGCGCGCAGATGCGCTGGTCGCACATCAACGGCACATATAATCTGTTGACGCGCTTGCAGACGATCATGCTCGACGGCCACTTCGTCATCGAGCAGACCGTCAGGAATCGCACCGGCGGCTTCTTCAACTTCAACGGCACGGCCGGCATCTGGCGCAGACGCGCGATTGAACTATCGGGCGGCTGGCAGCACGACACGCTGACCGAAGATACAGACCTTAGTTTCCGCGCGCAGTTGATGGGCTGGCGCTTCGTCTATCTGTTGGACGAGGACGCGCCCGCCGAGATTCCGGTGGACATCAATGCCTTCAAGGCGCAGCAAAGGCGCTGGGCTAAGGGCGTGATGCAGGTCGGGATCAAACTCTACCCGCGCATCTGGCGTGCGGCGCTACCTTTGCGCGTGCGGCTGGAGATGTTCTTCCGTCTGACGGGCAACATCAGCTACCCGTTGATGATCGTCGCGAGCTTTCTGCAATTTCCACTGTTGCTCGTCCGCTACAATCAGGGCTTCTATCATCTGATGGCGTTCGATGTGCCGCTCCTGTTCTTCTCTACGGTCTCCGTTGTCCTCTTCTACGGCTCGGCCGTCTGGTATCTGGACGAGCGGCGCACGCGCCGGCTCTTGCATCTGCCGCTCGTGATGGCCATCGGCATCGGGCTGGCCTTCTCGAACGCGCGCGCGGTGTTGGAAGCGTTGTTCGGCGTGAAGTCGGAGTTTGTGCGCACGCCGAAGTACAAGGTTGAGCAGACGACCGACGAGACGTGGAAGGCGAAGAAGTACAAACGCAAACATGGCTGGCTGCCGTTGTTGGAGTTGAGCTTCGCGTTGTACTTCCTGCTCGCCGCCGTCTACGCCGTGCACATGAGCATGTGGGGCACAATCCCTTTCCTCTGTCTCTTCCTCTTCGGCTACGGCTACATGGGCACGATGAGCTTGCTGCAAACCACCAGCGGCCGCCGCCTGCAAGCTTTGTGGCGGCCGGTCACGCGGCGCGCGTAAAATTCAGTGAGCCAGGGGAGTTGACCGGCATAACTTTATCGCTGCGGCCTTAGCATCCAGGTTGAGCATATGTGCTGGAATGACGGATTAACCATTCTCTTCCTGTTTGGCTTTTTCCTTATCTTTGCTCTACCCGCGCTCGTACTGCTTGCGCTTGCCTGCTGGCATAAGCGAAGGGCCGCACAGCGAAGTGAAAAGGCGTAAACGTGATTGAGCGTTGCCTTATTCGCTAGCTTGACCCACGCTGCCGCAAGCAACTATATTCCCGCTTCCGCAAGCGATCAGCTAAGCGGCTCGGCGAAGTGTTTCCAAATACATTTTATTAGTCTCGCGCTCACGGCACGACCACGCCGCCGGCAAGACTTCCAGCGAAAGGACAATATGTTCAGCAAACTTTTCCCCCTTTACCCCCGACTGCTCTTGTTGTGCGCCGTGCTCCTCTTAGCGGCCGGCGCGACGTTCGCGCAATCGCAGGCGACGACCGGCGACATTGAAGGGCGCGTGCTCGACCCGAACGGCGCGGCCGTGCCGAACGCCACCATCAGCGCCAAGAATCAGCAGACCGGACTGGAGAAGTCCGCCACGTCCGACGAAGAAGGTCTCTATCGCATCGTCTTTCTGCCACCGGGGCCGTACACCATCACGGCCAGCGGCGCGCAAGGATTTCAGACGACGACCTTGCAGAACGTCCGCATCACGGTTGGCAGCAAGACGCCGCTCGACATCGACCTGTCGGTCGGCGGTGCGAACATTGATGTCACCGTGTCAGGCGAAGCGCCGACCGTCGAGACGACGCGCACCTCAGTCTCCACGACCGTCAACGACCGCGCGATTCAGAACCTGCCGGTCAGCGGGCGCAACTACTTGGACTTCGCCACCTTGACGCCCGGCGTCATACGCGACCGCACGCGCGACGGCGACCTCTCGGTCGGCGGGCAAAAAGGCACGCTCAACAATTTGCAGGTGGACGGCGCGGACAACAACAACACCTTCTTCGGGCAGGCGTTCGGGCGCACGGGCGTCCGTCCGCCCTATCAATTTTCGGAAGAGTCGGTGCAGGAGTTTCAGGTCAACCAAAACGGTTTCTCGGCCGAGTTCGGGCGCGCGGGCGGTGCGGTCATCAACGTCGTCACCAAGTCGGGCACGAACGAACTACACGGCGGCGCGTTTGAATACTTCCGCGACGAGTCGTTGAACGCGCTTGCGCCCAACGTGAAGGCGCAGCAGGGCATCGATTTCGCCAATGGGCGGCGGCGCAACTTCAACGTGCGCCCGCCGCAACAGATCAATCAGTTCGGCGGGCGCATCGGCGGCCCGATCAAACACGACAAGGCGTTCTTCTTCTTCACCTATGATGGGCAGCGCCAAGACTTGCCGAACGTTGTCGAGCCGACTAATCTCGGCACACAGTCTGCGAGCATTCAGAACCTGCTGGCCCCGCGGATCGGCGCTTACCAGATCAGCCGCAATCAGGATGTGTATCTCGGCAAAGTTGACGTGGCGCTCGACAAGGACAACCAACTGACGTTCCGCGTTAACCGGCAGAACTTCACGGGGCTGAACAACGAGTTCACCGGCTCGCTCGCCGCCCAGGAGCATTCGGGCAACAGCCTCGCGCGCACGACGACCGTCTCCGGCTCGCTCACCTCGACCATGTCGCCCTCGGTCATCAACGAGTTCCGCTTCCAGTTCGCGCGCGACCGCGAGCCGGGCACGGCCAACATCGATCTGCCGGAGATTCAGATCAACACCGGCGGCGGCACATTGCTCTTAGGCCGCAACAATTTCAGCCCGCGCGAGACGACCATCCATCGCGCCCAAGTCATCGACAACGTCTCTTACGTGCGCGGCCGGCACAATATCAAGGCGGGCGGGGACTTCAACTTCGATCAGATTTTCAACTTCTTTCCCGGCTTCTTCTCCGGGCAGTACACGTTCAACCCGATCACCGTGAACGGCGTCGCGCTGAACGGCTATCAGGCGTTCGAGCGCGGCATCCCGTCCGCCTTCACGCAGCGCTTCGCCATCCCCGGCACGTCGGGCGCGACCAGCAAGCCGAACAGCAATGACTACGCCGGCTTCGTCCAAGACGACTGGCGCGTAACGCCGAAGCTGACCCTGAATTTGGGTCTGCGCTACGACTATCAACACTTTGCCAAGCCGCCGCTCACCAACCCGACCTTGCTCGCGTTGACCGGCATCGACACCGCCACGCAGCCGCGCGACGGCAACAACTTCGGCCCGCGCGCCGGCTTCGCCTACGACGTGACCGGCAACGGCAAGACGGTCATACGCGGTGGCTACGGCATCTTCTACGGCCGCACGACCGCGATCATGCTCGGCACGGCGCACACCGGCAACGGCATCCAGACCACCGGTGTCACGCTCTCGTCCAATGCCGCTATCGTCGCCGCCGGTCTGACATTCCCGCAGACTTTCGCCAGCATCCCGGCCGGCGTCGGCGGTAACCCCGATGTGTTCGCGTTCACGCATGATTACGCACAGCCTTACGTGCAGCAGGCGCGGCTCGGCTTTGAGCGCGAGGTTTTCCAAGACACAAGCGTCTCCGTCACCTACATGTTCTTCCGCGGCGTACATCTCTCGCGCACGCGTGACATCAACTTGCGAGCGCCGGTGAACACTACGGCCGTCGGCCAAGACGGGCAGACGTTCATCGTCGAACGCTTCCCCGGCACGGGTGCGACTTCGGATGCGCGCTTCACCTCGACGACGCCCGACCGCCCGTTCCCGCAGTTCGGGCGCATCAACCTGTTCGAGTCCACCGCCAACTCGCGCTACGATGGGCTGGCCGTCCAGTTGCAACGCCGCTTCTCACGCAACTTCCAACTGCTCGCCAACTACACCTACTCGAAAGCAAAGGACGACCGGCCCGATCAGACGGCGGTCGTGCCCGGCGGCGGCGACGACGCCAAGATCGTCTTCAACCAACTAAACATACGCGAGGACTACGCGGCGGCCGACACAGACCTGCGCCATCGCGTTGTCATCAGCCCGGTCTACGAATTCGGCCGGTTCACACGCAGCGACAGCCCCGTGCTGCGCGCGCTCTTTAGCGACTACACGCTGTCGAGCATCATCCAGTTGCAGTCCGGCTTCGCCTTCTCGAAGGCGGTCGGCGCTGATCTGAACCGCGACGGCAACTCGCGCAACGACCGTGTGCCCGGCACGCCGCGCAACGGCTTCTACACGCCCGCGACCTATCAGTTCGACGCGCGGCTGACGCGGGCCATTCCGCTCGGGCGCGAGAACATGCGCCTGCGCCTGATCCTCGAAGGCTTCAATCTCTTCAACCGGGCCAACGTGCTCACGGTCAACAACAACTTCTACGCCGGGCGCACCGCCGCCATCGTCAACGGCCAGCAGGTGCTGACGCTGACGACGCCCGCCGCCGCGGCCGCCTTCAACACCCCGCGCAGCTTCCTGACGCCGCGCGAACTGCAACTCGCGATCAAGTTCGATTTCTAAGTGCTTAGATCAATGTTCAGTTGCGGGTAAGGCAGACAAGATTCACCGCAAAGACGCAAAGGACGCAGAGGGGGCGCAGAGAAGAAATCAACTCTCTGCGCCCCCTCTGCGCTCTCTGCGTCTTTGCGGTGAGTCTTACTCACCATATATTCAACTGAAAAGCGCTTAAGTTCGCTCACAGCGCGCCGTGCTTACGCAGGATGGCGATGGTCTGCTCAACGGGCAGCGCCTCGACGGTGTGCCCGTTGCCAGTCATAGTCTCGGCACGCAAGAGCGAGTTGTAGATCGCCTCTTCGGTCGCTTCGATGACGGCGAGGAAGATGGGCGACAGCGCGTCGTTGGCTAAGAGTTTAGTCGCGCGCGGTTCATACAGTTGTGCGCTCAGGCGCGTGTTGATGCGCACTTCCGGCGCGGTCGAAAAGGCGATGGCGTAGTCGCCGCTCCCGTTCGAGCCGGCCGCGCCCGTGCGCGCCAGACCCAATATCGCCCGCGCCGCCATGCGCCGCAGGTTGCGCGCATCAACCGGCGCGTCCGTCGCGATGACGATGATGATTGAGCCATCGGCCGCGTGTGGACTCGCGCCCGCGCGTTCGAGTTCTTCCCGCAAATAATAACGACCAAGCTCGCGCCCGACCGGCGCACCGTTTATTGTGAGCACGCCGCCGAAGTTCGTCTGCACGAGCACGCCGACGGTATAGCCGCCGAGCGCGGCGGGCAGCTTGCGCGACGCCGTTCCGATGCCGCCCTTGAAGCCGAAGGCGACCGTGCCTGTGCCCGCACCGACCGCGCCCTCCTCGACCGCGCCGTCGTGCGCGCTCTTGATCGCAGCAATAACATCTGCACTCGTAATGGGCCGACTCCTGATGTCGTTCAACGTGCCGTCGTTCGTCTCCGCCACGAGCGGATTGATCGAGCGCACGTCCTCGTTGCCCGGTAGGGCCAACATGTAATCGAGCACGGCGTCCGCGACGCGCGGCACGCTCAAGGTGGACGTGAGCATGATCGGCGTCTCGATCTCGCCGAGTTCGTTGACCTGTGTCGAGCCGGCGAGTTTGCCAAAGCCGTTGCCGACTAGAACAGCGCCCGGCACTTTCTCGCGAAACAGATTCCCGCCGTGCGGCAAGACGCACGTGACGCCGGTGCGAATCTTATCGCCGCGTATGATGGTCGTGTGCCCGACGCGCACGCCCGCCACATCTGTGATCGCGTCGCGCGCCCCGACGGGCAGCACGCCGACGCGGAGACCTATGTCGCGTGCGCGTGGGCGCGTAGGTTTGTTCATCTGTGGGGCGGCGCTCGCGAGTGCGAGCAAAGCGCCGGCCATCAAGGCGGCGCGCAAAGTTATGTTCCAGTTCATCGGGCCTTGTGCTCGGTTGCGCCGCGCAAGGGCGGCGGCTGCGCTTGCCGGGGCTTGTCAGGCGCGCCGATGATTCATCATCTCGGCCCGATTTGGCAAGCAAGTTAGGGCCAGCACCATCGCACGCAGGCTTTACTCTACGGCCGGTTTTATTTCCGCGTTGAAACGACCATAATGAACTTTAGTTGGCCGCACACGTCTGCGGCCGCTGAAAAAGTTTGGCTCATGCGTTATCTGCCACATAGAAGCCGCGCTGGTCTGTTGCTGCGTGTACTGGCGCTGCCCGCGCTGGTCTGTGCGGCGCTATGGTTGGGTACGCCGCGCCCGGTTGCGCAGACGAATCAGGTGCGGTTCGCCGTCGTCGGCGATTTCGGCGACGCGGGAGCGGCCGAGCAGGATGTGGCGAACTTGATCAACGGCTGGCAACCGGACTTCGTCATCACGACCGGCGACAACAATTATCCTGCGGGCGAAGCAGCGACGATTGATGCGAACATCGGTCAGTATTATCACCAGTTCATCTATCCTTACACGGGTGCTTACGGTGCGGGCGCGGCGTTCAATCGTTTCTTCCCCGTGCTCGGCAATCATGATTGGGGGAGCGCTTACCCGAACCCCGCCGGCGCGCAACCCTATCTCGACTACTTCACGCTGCCCGGCAACGAGCGTTATTACGATTTCGTCCGCGGCCCCCTACACTTCTTCGCCATAGACAGCGACCCGAACGAACCGGACGGCACGACGAGCACTTCAGTCCAAGGCGACTGGCTGCGCACACGTCTGGCGGCGTCCAGCGCGCGCTGGAAGCTGGTCTATTTCCACCACCCGCCTTACTCCTCCGGCCCGCACGGCTCGGACACAGGTATGCAGTGGCCCTTTCAATCATGGGGCGCGTCGGCCGTCCTCTCCGGGCACGACCACGACTACGAACGCCTGAGCGTCAACGGTCTGCCCTACTTCGTCAATGGTCTCGGCGGGCGCAGCCTGTACGCGTTCGGCCCGCCGCTGTCCGAAAGTGTGGTGCGCTACAACGACGATTACGGCGCGATGCTCGTCACGGCAAGCGACCAAGCGATCACCTATCAGTTCATCAATCGCGCCGGCGCGATCATCGACACGTTCACCGTGAACGCGCCGCCCGTCACGGCCGGGCAAGTGCTCATCAGCGAGTTCCGCCTGCGCGGCCCCAACGGCGCGGACGACGAGTTCGTAGAGTTGTACAACAACACAAACGCACCGCTCTCGGTCGGCACGAGCGACGGCTCAGCGGGTTGGGCGCTCGTCGCCTCCGACGGCAACGTGCGTTACGTCGTGCCGAGTGGCACGAGCATCCCTGCGCGCGGTCATTTCCTCGTCGTCAATAACAACCCGACCGGTGGTTATAGTCTCGCTCCGCCGGGCGACGGCGCGTACACGCTTGACGTGCCGGACGGCGCGGGGCTGGCGCTCTTCCGCACGGCCGACCCGGCCCAATTTACGGCCGTCAATCTGATCGACGCCGCAGGCTTCGACTCCGTGTCGAACGCGCTCTACCGCGAAGGCGCGGGGCTACCATTGGTCGGCACGAACATCGACGCGGGCGCGCAGCCGAGTTTCATGCGTCTGCTGACGACGGGCGTGCCGCAGGACACGAACGATAACGCGCAGGACTTCGTCCTTATCTCGACCACGGGCGGCTCGTTCGGCGGCACGACGCCCTCGATCTTGGGCGCGCCGGGCGCGGAGAATCTATCGAGTCCGATTCAACGTAACGCGCAACTGAAAGCTGCGCTCATCGACCCGCAAGCGGCCTCGACGGCCGCGCCGAACCGCGTGCGCGACCAGACGCCGAACGTCTGCGGCAACCCTGCGACCTGCGTGCAGGGCACGCTCACCATCCGCCGCAAGTTCACAAACAAGACGGGCATGTCCGTCAGCGCCTTGCGCTTCCGCATCGTGGACGTGACGACCTTGAACACGCCGAATCCGGGCGGGGCACAGGCTGACTTGCGCGCCATAGATTCGGCGGATGTGACGGTCACAACCACAGCCGGGAGCAACGTGCTGGTCAAGGGCACGATGTTGGAGCAGCCAGCGACGCAAAACTCCGGCGGTGGTCTCAACTCTTCGCTCGTGGTTGCGTTGTCGGGCGGCGCGCTTGCGCCGAATGCGGGCGTCAACGTGCAGTTTGTGTTGGGCGTCGAGGCGAGCGGACGCTTCCGTTTCCTCGTTAACGTCGAGGCGCTAACCGGCGCGACGACACCCAGTCGCAGTCTGAAATACAACGGAGCGGGCAAGCAGTTGCACTAGACAGTTCACGCAGTTTACGCGGGCAACGAATGAGGCGCGCTGCCATGTGCGGCGCGCCTCTTTGCATCTGGTTCGGTTAAGGCTGGCAGCGCACGCGTTTATGCTTTATTATCCTGCCGCTTTTTAACTGCAAGCAATCGAGCCGACCTTTTGTCCCAGCACAGCATGTTGATGGAGGAGTCCATGAAACGGAACAACTCGCCCGCGCGCACGCTCGCCTGTGCCCTCGCCGTCGTCTGCGCGTTCACAACCTTTGGCCGCGTGCACGCCCAACAGGTCGTCGCGACCGCGACCGTCACAAACGCCGCGCCGAATGACGAAGGTTACTCGGCGAAGATTAAAGAGTATACGACCGAAAAATATTTTCTGACCGAGTTGGTCGATCACTTGCCGGCTTCGCCTTCTGTGCCGACGACGGAGAAGGTGCTGGGCTACGTCGCCGGCGCGCCCAACAAGCTGACCTATACGAAAGACCTCTATCGCTACTATCGTGCGCTGGCCGACGCTAGCCCGCGCGTGCGTGTGTTCACCGCGCCGGAGAAATCCGAAGAGGGGCGCGAGCAATTGCTCGTCGCCATCAGCGACGAGGCGAATTTGGCGAAGCTTGATCGTTACAAAGAGATCACCGCACGGCTCGCCGACCCACGCAAGACGACCGACGCGGAAGCGCAAAGTTTGATCAGTGAAGGCAAGGCCATGTACTGGGCTTCGGGTTCGATCCACTCGCCCGAAACCGGCTCGCCCGAAATGTTGATGGAGATGGCCTACCGGCTCGCGGTCGAAGACTCGCCCTTCTACGATGCGATTCGCAAGAACCTGATCGTGCTCATCACGCCCGTCTTGGAACTGGACGGGCGCGACCGCATGGTTGATATCTATAACTATCGCAAGGCGAATCCGGGCAAGAACGCGCCGAATCTCTTGTACTGGGGCAAGTACGTCGCGCATGACAACAACCGCGACGGGCTGGGGATGGCGCTCGCTTTGACGCGCAACATGATGAAGACGTTTCTGGCATATCACCCGACGATCCTGCACGACCTGCACGAGTCCGTGCCGTTCCTTTACACCTCGACGGGCACGGGGCCGTATAACGCTTGGCTCGATCCACTTGTCATTGACGAGTGGCACTTGCTCGCTTATCACGAGATCGAAGAGATGACGAAGCGCGGCGTGCCCGGCGTCTGGACGCACGGCTTCTACGACGGCTGGGCCCCGAACTACATGTTCTACGTCGCCAACGGGCACAACTCCATCGGCCGCTTCTACGAGACGTTCGGCAACGGCGGCGCGGACACGATGGATCGCACCGTGACGCAGCAGGCACAGCGCGATTGGTTCAGACCCAACCCGCCGCTCGCGCGCGTCAAGTGGTCGATGCGCAACAACGTCAACATGCAGGAGTCCGCGATCCTGATGGCGATGCACTTCGTTGCGGAAAACAAGGAGCGGTTTCTGAACAACTTTTACATCAAGAGCAAACGCTCGGTGGCCAAAGCGGCGAACGAAGGCCCCAGCGCGTGGGTCGTGCCCGGCGACACGCCGCGCCCAGTCGAGGCGGCCGACATGGTGAACCTGCTCAGGCTGATGGGCGTCGAGGTGCAACAGGCGACACGCGAGTTCAGCGTGCCGGTGGCGAGCGAGCCGGCGCGCGGCGCACGCGGTGGTGGTGGTGAACAAGGCGAGCAGGCGCAAGGGCCGGCGCAGACGGAAGCGCGCGGCGCGGGCGCGCGGGCGACGGTCGAGCGCAAGTTCCCGGCCGGCTCTTACATCATCCGCATGGATCAGCCCTACTCGCGCATGGCCGATATGCTGTTCGACACGCAGTACTACAACGTCAACGACCCGCGCCCCTACGACGACACCGGCTGGACGCTCGGCGCTCTCAGGAACGTCGAGACAGTGCGCGTGACGAGCAAGGACGTGCTCGCAGTGCCGATGAATCTATTGACGACGGACGCGCGCGTGCGTGGCACGTTGACGGGCAAGGGCGCGGCCTACGTCATCAACAACAACACGGAGAACACGCTTGCCTCACTGCGTTATAGATTGAAGGACGTGAAGATGAGCGCCGCCGAAGAGTCGTTCAAAGTCGGCGCGCAGAGTTTCAACGCCGGCTCGTTCGTCATCAAAGCGGACGGCAATCCAAACAATCTGCATGAGCAGCTCGAAGCGGCCGTGACCGATCTCGGTTTGACGGCCGCGGGCGTCGACGCTGTCCCGACAGTGAAGATGCACGATGTGGGCACGCCGCGCATCGCGATTCTGCACACGTGGCAGAACACGCAGAATGAGGGCTGGTTTCGCATCGAGTTTGACAAGCTGCAAGTGCCTTACGCGTACATCTCCGATCATGACATACGCGACACAGCGAATCTGCGGGCGAAGTACGACGTGATCATCTTCCCGCCCGTCGGCGGCTCGGCGCAATCAATTGTCAACGGCATTCCGATGCGCGGCGATCCGATGCCTTGGCAACAGTCAACCGTGACGCCAAACTTGGGCAACTCGCCCGACACGACTGCGGACATGCGCGGCGGCATGGGTCTCATGGGCGTCGCCAACCTGCAACGCTTCGTGCAAGACGGTGGTCTCTTCGTCACCATTCAAAACACTGCACGCGTGCCGCTCGATTTCGGCATCACGAACGGCGTCACGATTGCCGACGCGCGGCAACTGCAAGCCGCTGGCTCGGTCTACAACGCGACGTTTAGTGATCGCAAAAGCCCCATCGCCTATGGCTATGGCGAGACGCTGCCGATCTATTTCAATCAAGCGCCGCTCTTTCAAGTCCAGACCGGCGTGGGCGGCGGCGGTGGCGGTGGTGGCGGCGAAGGCGGCCCCGGTGGTGGCGCAGGCGGGCGACCTTCGGGGCGCGGCTCTTTGACCGAGCCGGACATTGTGCAGGCGATGCCGCAAGCCGCGCCCGCGCCGCAGCGTCCGCCTGCGCGCCCCGGCGAAGAGCAGTTGACCGACGAGCAGCGCTTGCAGTTGGGGCCGTTCTATGCGCCGCCCGCGGAGCGCCCGCGCGTCGTGCTTAGATTTGCACGCGATGAACGAAGCTTGCTCATAAGCGGCATGCTCGCGGGCGGCGCGGAGTTGGCGAACCGGCCGGCGATTGTGGATGTGCCGGTCGGACGCGGGCACGTGGTGCTATTCGCCAACAACCCGATGTGGCGGCACGAGACGCAAGGCTCTTTCTGCCTGCTCTTCAACGCCGCGCTCAACTTCGACCATCTCGACGCCGGGCGCGACGCCGCGCCCGCACAGCCGCGCCCGAACGCGGATGAAGACCAACAATGAGAAGGGATGAGGGATGAACAGGAGATCGCTCAAGCTGAGCAGTTCTTATTCATTCCCCATCCCTCATCCCTCATCCCTAACTTTTAAGGAGACGCTAAATTTATGCAGAACTATCCTCCTCCGGGGCAAGGTTATCCCCCGCCGGGCGGGGCTTACGCGCAGCCGCCCATGCCGCCGAAAAAATCTAAAACGCCGTGGATCATCGCGGGTGTCGGTTGTCTGGTGCTCATCGTCGTCGGCGTCATCGCGCTGATCGGCGGCGGTCTCTACCTCGGCAGCAAAGTGCAATCCACGCAGACGAAGAATGTGCCGCCGCCGACCCCTGCGGCCGGGACGAAGCAATATGTCAGCACGCGTGCGGGCTTAAGCAGCGAACTGGCTGAGCACTTCGTTGACTTCTCGTTCAACTACCCAGAAGACTGGAATGTTGTGCCGAACCAGACAAAGAACTTCGTCAAGGTCGAGCGCAGCGAGGACGGCACAACGCTAGAGAACTTTGCCGTCGGCTGGATCAGCGCGACGGGGACGGCGTTCGATAAGCAACTGATGCCGCAGTTGGCGAAGCAGCTTACTTCGCAATTCAGCCAAAGTTTCGCCGACTTTGAGAAGGTGTCAGAGGGCGAGACCAAAATCGGCCCATACGAAGCGTATGAGGTTAAGTTTACGGCTACGTTGAAGGGGACGCAGCAGGGCGACGCGGACGTGTATGGCCGGGTCGCTCTACTCCCGCCGCCGAGCGGCGAGAAGAAGGGCGTCGCACTCATCATGCTGACGACCAACCTCGCGCCAGAGATCAAATCGGTGGACGACGTAGGCGTCAAGGGCGAGTTGCCGATCATCCTCGACTCGTTCCGCTTCGGCGCGAAGGAATAGCGTGGTAGGCCAAGCAGTAATTGTCGGGCGAGAGTAGTTGAAACACAGCGCACACAGAGGCCCGGAGCACATAGAGAGTTGATCTTTTCTCCGTGTCCTCTGTGCCTCTGTGTGCGCTGTGTTAAAGCCCGCCGCCCGCTAGACTTAAACAACCACGCGCAACCCGCGATGTCAGACTCTCTCCACGCCAACAACGACGCGCGGTCAAGCGTGTCACCTTATCTGCTTGTGCTCGGCGCGGCGCTCCTATGGAGCACGGGCGGGCTGTTCATCAAACTCGGCAAGGCGGGTGGTCTCTCCGACACGGAACTCTCCTGCGCGCGCGCTCTCTTCTCCGCCGCGACCGTCATGCTGCTGACGCGGCGCGAAGGCTTTGGTCTCAACCGCGTGACGGGCATCGCGTCGGTGCTCTACGCGCTGCTGCTCTTCCTCTTTGTGCGCGCGACGATGTTGACCACGGCCGCGAACGCGATCTTTTTGCAATACACCGCGCCCGTCTACATCCTGCTGCTCGAACCGCTCTTCTATCATGAACGCTATCGCTGGCAGGACTTCATCGTCGTCGTGTGCTGCCTCGGCGGCATGTCGCTCTTCTTCATCGGTCAACTCCGGCCCAATGACATCGAAGGCAATCTCACTGCGCTCGGCTCAGGCGCGTGCTTCGCGGCCTTCTATCTGCTCTTGCGCCATCCGCGCGCACGGCTGGTGAACCGTGCCTCGTCGGTCATCTACGGCAACCTGCTGCTCGCTTTGGTCACCTTGCCCGCGCTTATTAACGGTGCGCCGAAGTTCACGGCGACGAACCTTATGATCGTCGCCTATCTCGGCGTCGTGCAGATCGGCATCGCGTACACGCTCTTAACGCTCGGCATCGCACGCGGCGTCAAGTCGCTTGATGCCAGCATCATCGGTTACATCGAGCCGGTCTTAAATCCCGTCTGGGTCTTTCTATATTTTCGCGAGCAGCCGTCGCATTGGGCCTTGGTGGGCGGCGCGATCATCATCGCGGCCGTCGTCATACATACAATCTGGAGCGCGAAAAAAGGGATGCGGGATGAGGGATGAGGGATGAAGAAGAAACTGCTCAATTTGAGTGATCCTGCTTTCATCCCTCATCCCTCATCCTGCATCCCTGTTTTTTTCTTCTTGCCGTGCGCGGGAAAATTTAGTACTACTAGGCGTCCAAATGCATTAATGACAAGGTGGCAGCGCGGAAACGCGTGTACCTAGACGGCGGGAGCGGGCGACCACGCTTGATTAGAGCGTGTGTATCCAAAGGCCATGCGACCGGCGCGGCAACTCTTCATGCAATACCGGGCGCGCGTGATCTGCGTCTGACTGTCAGACCACGCACACGCGCAAGACGGGACAGCTAAACAGGTCAAGACCATGCCGCAAATCTTCCACCGCAGCACGAACACGCTGGCGAAGCTCTCGATCTTCGGCGGGCTGTTCATTCTCGCCTTCGCCGCTTGGTGCTTGGCCGAGATCAACCGCTCGTCTTGGAACACGGGCGCGTTCGTCGAACGCGAACAACCCGTCCAGTTCTCGCACAAGCACCACGCGGGCGACGACGGCATAGACTGTCGCTACTGTCACACGTCGGTCGAGACTTCGGCTTCGGCCGGTTTGCCGCCGACCAAGACCTGCATGAATTGTCACTCGCAAATCTGGAGCGATAGTCCATACCTTGAGCCGGTGCGCGCAAGCTGGCGCAACAACAAGCCCATCGAGTGGACGCGCGTCCACGACCTGCCCGACTACGTCTATTTCAACCACTCGATCCACGTCAACAAGGGCGTCGGCTGCTCGACCTGTCACGGGCGCGTCGATCAGATGCCGGCCATCTATCAGTACGCGTCTTTGCAGATGGAATGGTGTCTGGAATGTCACCGCGCGCCGGAGCGCTTCCTGCGCCCGAAGGATCAGGTCTTCAACATGGCGTGGCAGGCGGAGAACGCGGCGGCCGAGAACAAGACCCCGGAGCAGTTGGCGCATGGGCGACAACGCTTGAGCGACTATCAAGTCCGGCCCAAGGCGATCCTGCAAAGCTGTTCGACCTGTCACAGGTGAGCCGCGAGGGATTAAGAGCAGATGCACATTAAAGACACTCTCCCCGAGCTGTATAAGATTCGCCGGCCGCTCAAGACTGAGGACGTGCGCCAGCGGCTCGCGGCAAAACAGGGCAAGGAGTATTGGCGCAGCCTAGAAGAACTAGCCGCGTCGGAAGAGTTCGACGAGTTTCTGCATCGCGAGTTTCCGCGCCAAGCCGGCGAGTGGGACGACGAGCCGAGCCGCCGCACCTTTCTAAAAGTGATGGGCGCGTCGCTCGCGCTCGCGGGGCTGGCGGGCTGCGTCTATCAGCCGCCCGAAACGGTTGTGCCTTACGTGCGCCAACCGGAAGAGGAAGTGCCGGGCAAGCCCCTATTCTTTGCGACCGCGATGCCGCATCCGAAGGGCGCGACGGGTTTGCTTGTGCGCAGCAACGAAGGGCGGCCGACGCACGCCGAAGGCAACGAACTACACCCCGGCAGTCTCGGCGCGACCGACATCTTCTCCATTGCCTCGCTCCTGACGCTCTACGACCCCGACCGCTCCGAGACAGTGCAGTATCGCGGCGAGGTGCGCCCCTATACTTCATTCCTCGCCGACGCACGCACCACACTCGACAAATTGAAAGAGAAGCAGGGCGCGGGCCTACGCATCCTGACCGAGACGGTCACGTCGCCGACGATGGCGGCGCTCTTGAAACAGATTCTGACGGCGCTGCCGCAGGCGCGCTGGCACAGCTACGAGCCGGTCGGCGGGCACGCGGCCGCCGCGGGCGCGGCGCTCGCGTTCGGGCAACCCGTCAACACCGTCTATCGTTTTGACCGCGCTGATCGCGTCGTCTCGCTCGATTCCGATTTCCTCGCCGCCGGCCCCGGCGACCTGCGCTACGCGCGCGACTTCATCGACCGCCGCCGCGTCATCGAAGGACAGACGGCGATGAACCGGCTCTACGCCGTCGAGACGACGCCGTCGAACACGGGCGCGGTTGCCGACCATCGCTTTGCGATCAAGCCGAGCGAGTTGGAATCGTTTGCCCGCGCGCTTGCCGCCGCGCTGGGCGTGCAGGGAAATAACGCGCCGGCTGGTGCTGCGGGTCAAACATCTAATCAGAACGAGCCAGCCATCAATTACCGCGTCACTCCGGGCGGTACTGTGCCGCACGCGGATGCCATTGCGGCGATTGCAAAAGACCTGCAAGGTGCGCGCAGTAAGTCTATCGTGATTCCTGGCGACTACGCGCCGCCGGCCGTGCATGCGCTCGCGCACCAGATGAACGCTGCGCTCGGCAACGTCGGGCAGACGGTCGTCTATACCGACCCGCTCGCGTTCTATCCGAACGATAAGCCCGTCGATCAGATCGAAGACCTGCGCGCGCTCGCGAACGACATCTATAACAATCAGGTCGAGATGCTGGTCATCGTCGGCGGCAACCCGGTCTATAACGCGCCGGCCGATTTTTATTTTCAGGACAAGCTGAAGAAGCTGTTCGATGCGAAGAAACTGACCGTGCATCTCGGTCTGCATTTCGACGAGACCTCTGAGTGGTGTCAGTGGCACGTGCCCGAAGCGCACTTCCTCGAAGCGTGGGGCGACGCGCGCGCCTACGACGGCACGGTCTCGATCATCCAACCCTTGATCGCGCCGCTCTATCGCGGGCGCAGCGCGCTCGAATTCCTCTCCGCCTTCACCGACACGCCGGAAAAGAGCGGCTACGACATCGTGCGCGATTACTGGCGCACGCAAACACAGATGAGCGGCGACTTCGAGCGCGCGTGGCGACGCGCCGTCCATGACGGCATCATTGCGGGCACGGCGGCGAAAGAGAAGACGGTCGCGCTCAATGCCAACGCCAACGCCGCGAATCAACCCGCAGCGACACCGGCCGCGGGCGGCGGGCAATTCGAGATCGTGTTCCGGCCTGACCCGTCAATCTATGACGGTCGGCACGCGAACAACGGTTGGCTGCAAGAGTTGCCGAAGCCTTTGACGAAACTATGTTGGGACAACGCGGCGCACGTTAGCCCCGCCACGGCGCGCAAACTTTTCAACGTAGGTAAGGAAGAGGACGTTGCGACCTACAAGGGCATCGAGTACATGGCCCCGATGATCACGGTGACTCATCGTGGGCAGTCGCTCAACCTGCCGATCTTCATTCTGCCGGGGCAGCCCGATGATGTCGTCACCGTGCATCTCGGCTACGGGCGCACGCGCGTGGGGCGCGTCGGCGCGGGCACGCCGCAGAATCCCGTCGGCTTCAACGTCTATCAACTCCGCTTCGCCGATACGCCTTGGCTGGCGACGGGCGCGCAAGTCGCAGCGACCGGCGACACGTATCAACTCGTCGGCACGCAACTCCACTTCAACATGGAAGGGCGCGAGATCGTCATCTCCAAGACGCTTGACCAATATCTGCACGGCGGCGAGACGCACAGCCAGATCGTGCGCGAGGGCGCGGGCGAGCAGCCCGAAGAAGGCACGACCAAGCCGCTCGGCGAAGGCATCGGCACACAGACGCACGAAGAACCAGGCCCTGATGACACGCTTTATGATCGCGGCGGTTTCCCCTACGAGGGCTACAAGTGGGGCATGGCGATTGACACGATGGCGTGCGTCGGTTGTAACTCGTGCATCATCGCGTGCCAGTCGGAGAACAACATCCCGGTCGTCGGCAAAGAGCAGGTTGCGCGCCGCCGCGAGATGCACTGGTTGCGCGTGGACGCTTACTTCAAGGGCCTCGCAGAGAACCCCGACGGCGTCTATTTCATGCCCGTGCCGTGTATGCACTGCGAGAACGCGCCGTGCGAGCCTGTCTGCCCCGTCAACGCCACCGTGCACGACGCCGAAGGCACGAACAACATGGTCTACAACCGCTGCGTCGGCACGCGGTACTGCTCGAACAACTGCCCCTACAAGGTGCGCCGCTTCAACTTCCTGCTGTTTCAGGATTGGAACACGCCCAGCCTGAAGCTGATGCGCAATCCGGAAGTGTCGGTACGCTCGCGCGGCGTGATGGAGAAATGCACCTACTGCATCCAGCGCATACAGGCCGCGAAGATCGAGTCGGAGAAAGAAGACGGCCGGCAAGTGCGCGACGGCGAGATCGTGACCGCGTGCCAGGCGGCGTGTCCGACCAACGCGATCATCTTCGGCAACTTGAACGATAAGCAGAGCGGCGTCTCGAAGTGGCAACGCGAGTCGCGCAACTATAGCCTGCTGGCGGAGTTGAACACGCGCCCGCGCACGACCTACCTGTCGGCCTTGCGCAACCCGAACCCGGAGATTCGAGGGGCTTAAAAAGTTATGGCCACGATCAATCCGCACGACGAGAGCAGCACGGGCATACACGTCACGCCGTTCCCGGTCATCGAACCCGGGCACACGTTCGGGTCTGTGACTGACAAGATCAGCGCGCTCACCCTCCAGCGCAAGACGCCCATCTGGTGGTTCATCGCCTTCGGTCTCTCGTTCGCGCTGGCGAACGTCCTGCTGTTCTCCATCGCGTATCTCGTGCTCACAGGGATAGGCGTCTGGGGCAACAACATCCCCGTCGGCTGGGCCTTCGACATCATCAACTTCGTCTGGTGGATCGGCATCGGGCACGCGGGCACGCTCATCTCCGCGATCCTCTTGCTCCTGCGCCAATCGTGGCGCACTTCGATCAACCGTTTCGCCGAAGCGATGACGCTCTTCGCCGTCTCCTGCGCCGCCATCTTCCCGCTCTTCCACACGGGCAGACCGTGGCTTGCGATCTACTGGCTCTTTCCCTATCCGAACACGATGAACATCTGGCCGAACTTCCGCAGCCCCTTGATGTGGGACGTGTTCGCGGTCTCGACCTATGCGACGGTGTCGGCGCTCTTCTGGTTCGTCGGTCTGATCCCGGACTTCGCCACGCTGCGTGATCGCGCCAAGAGCAAACCGTTTAAGATTGTCTACGGCATCCTTAGTTTAGGTTGGCGCGGCTCGGCGCGGCACTGGGCGCGTTACGAGTCGTTGTACCTGTTGCTGGCCGGGCTGGCGACGCCCTTGGTGCTCTCCGTCCACACCATCGTCAGCTTCGACTTCGCGGTCGGCATCGTGCCCGGCTGGCACGCGACGATCTTTCCGCCCTACTTCGTCGCGGGCGCGATCTACGCGGGCTTCGCGATGGTCTTGACGTTGACTATTCCCTTGCGCGTGCTCTTCGGCCTCGAAGATTTCATCACGATGCGCCACTTGCGCAACTCCGCGAAGGTCATGCTGGCGACGGGTCTGATCGTCGCCTACGGCTACATGATGGAGGCGTTCACCGCTTGGTACAGCGCGAGCGAGTACGAAGGCTTCATGATGAAGAATCGCATGTGGACGGGGCCGTACTGGTGGGCCTACATGCTGCTGATTCTGTGCAACGTGCTCATTCCGCAGATTCTGTGGATCAAGCGCATGCGTCATAACGTGCTGGTGCTCTTTCTAGTCTCGCTCGTCGTCGGCGTCGGCATGTGGCTGGAGCGTTTCGTCATCATCGTGACGAGTCTGCACCGCGATTTCCTGCCGTCGTCTTGGGCGATGTACCGGCCGACGTTGATTGACTTCTCGACCTTCTTCGGCACGATTGGCTTGTTCCTGACCCTGCTGCTCCTGTTCATACGCTTCCTGCCGGTCATCTCGATCTTCGAGATGCGCACGATTCTGCCGCAGGCCGAGGTCAAGGAGGAGGCATGAAGAAACGCAAAGAGCGGCCGCCCTTCTACGGGCTGATGGCCGAGTTCGACAACCCGACCGACGCGGTCAACGCGACGCGCGCCGTGCGCGAAGCCGGCTATCGCCGCATCGACGCCTTCTCGCCCTATCCGGTCGAAGAACTGTCGGAAGCCATCGGTATGCACCACACGAACATGCCGCTCATCGTCTTGATCGGCGGTATCTTTGGCCTCGTCGCGGGCTTCGGCATGCAGTGGTATCTCTCGGTCATCAACTATCCCTTGAACGTCGGTGGCAAGCCCTTGAACAGTTGGCCGGCCTTTATTCCGATCACGTTCGAGGTGACGGTCTTGTGCGCGGCGCTCGCAGGCATCTTTGGCATGCTCGCATTGAACGGGCTGCCCGAACCTTATCACCCGGTCTTCAACACGCCGAACTTCGCGCTCGCCTCGCGCGACAGTTTCTTCCTGCTCGTCGAATCGCGCGACGACAAGTTCGAGCGCGCAGCGACGGCCGAGTTCTTGCGCAGCCTCGGGCCACGTGAGGTGACAGATGTGGAATACTGAGCAGAGCAGCGGTCAGAGGTCAGAGGTCAGAGGTCAGACACGGCCACGGCGCGAGCGGTGCGGGCTGCTCTTTGCTACCTGTGGCTTGCTGCTCTTCGGCGCGGCGTGTCGCATGGATATGCAGGATCAGCCACGCTACGAAGTTTACGAGGCGAGCAAGTCGTTTGACGACGGGCTATCGTCGCGCCCGCTCGTCGCGGGCACAGTCCCGCGCGGTTACTTGCGCGAGGATAAGTTGCTCTACACGGGGAAGGGCAACGGCGGCGCACAATCGGGTCAGTTGAACGCACAGACGGGCGGGACGACGCAAGTAGTCATGCAGACGAGCACGCCGAACTTGCAGGGCGGCACAAATGGGCAACTGCCGGGCGGCGGCGACACGAATGTGCGCGGCAACGCAGGTGGAAATGTGGGCCAACGACAGGGCGAGACGGGCGGCGCGGCTGGTGGCGATCAAGATGCGACCATGTTCCCGTTCCCCATCACGCAACCGGTGCTTGCACGGGGGCAAGAGCGTTTTCAGATTTACTGCGCCATGTGTCACGGCGCGACCGGCTATGGCGACGGCATGATCGTGCGCCGCGGCTTCCGGCGGCCGCCCTCTTATCACACGGATCAATTGCGCCAAGCGCCGGTCGGGCATTTCTTCGACGTGATCACAAATGGTTGGGGCGCGATGCCTGATTACGCCGCGCAAATTCCTGTGCAGGATCGTTGGGCGATCATCGCTTACGTCCGCGCGTTGCAGTTGAGTCAACAGGTGAACGCGAGCCAAGTCGATCCGGCGAAGTTGCAGCAGGCGCAGCCCGGCGCACACACAGCAGGCGGAGGAGAGCATCACTGATGGCCGCACACGTGACAGCAGACGCGCGCAGTTACACTCCGCCCGCAGCCCTTGACCGGCTTGAAGGGACGAGCCTATTCGTCGGTCTCGCCGGTCTCGTCTTGCTCGGCCTCGGCGGTGCGCTGAGTGCGCTCCACGTCCTGCCCTTCGACCTGTCGCACGTCTTTCGCGCATATCTCGTCGGCTTCATGCTCTGGACGGGCATCTCGGTCGGCTCGCTCGCCATCATGATGTTGCACCATCTGTCGGGCGGCGGTTGGGGCGTGGTGCTCCGGCGCATCTTTGAAGCCGCGACGCGCGTGCTGCCGTTGCTGGCGGTGCTGTTTCTGCCCATCCTCGCCGGCATGTTCACGAACCACTTGTACCCTTGGACGATCAAAAGCGTCATTGCCGAGAGCCACGCGATTCAGCACAAGCAGAGGTTGTACCTGAACCCTATGCTCTTCGTCGCGCGCGCCATCTTCTACTTCGTCGTCTGGTACGCGCTCGCACACCTCTTAAGCAAGTGGTCACGTGAACAGGACGAGATGTCCGACCCGCGCGTGCGCCGTTCATTAAAAGAGCGGATGCAGAACGTGAGCGGGCCCGGCATCCTGCTGTTCGGGTTGACCGTCACCTTCGCCGCGATTGATTGGACGATGACGCTTGAGCCGGAATGGTTTTCGACCATCTGGGGCTTGCTCATCATGGTCGGCTGGGGTTTGTCCGCGCTCGCCTTCGCCATCTCGGTCGAGGCGTTCTTCGTCAAATCGGATGGGCGGCTCGGCGATGTCTATCAGCCGCGCCATCTGCACGATCATGGGAAGCTCTTGCTGGCTTTCGTCATGCTCTGGGCCTACTTCGCATACTCCCAGTTCCTGATCGTCTGGTCGGGTAATCTGCCGGAAGAGATCACCTGGTACTTGCACCGTGTGCGCGGCGGTTGGCAATATGTGGCGCTCTTCATCGTCGTCTTCCATTTCGCGCTGCCGTTCATCATCCTGCTGTCGCGCAATCTGAAACGGCACGCGGGCAAACTCGTACTGGTCGCATTGTTAGTGCTCGCGGCGCGCGTCGTCGATCTGTTCTGGCTGATCGCGCCGAGCCACACGGTCTTTCCAGAAACGCCGGGCGCAATGACGGGCGGCGCGCGCGTCGTCGCTTACGCACTCTACTTCGTCGCGCCCGTCGCTGTCGGCGGCTTGTGGCTGTGGTACTTCGCGCGGCAACTGAAATCGCGCCCGCTCCTGCCGCTCGGCGACGAGGGACTAGAGGGCGCGCTCGAACAGGTGCACGGGCATCACTGAGAAGGCAAAAGGCAAAAGTGAATTGCCTGATGGGTCGTTGAGATCAAGTTTTCGAGATTGAAGGGCGGAACTGAGATGGCAGTCTTTGGCAAGAAAGTTCATGTCACCGTTACGCCGGACGTGCGGCACATCGAGAATCCGGATGTGATGCATGAAGAGTCGGACGTGAGCGTCAAAGGCGTCGCCACATTCGTCTTCGCGCTCGGCCTCTTCGGCCTTGTGACCATTGGGTTGATGTTCGGGCTATACAAGTATTTCGAGAAACGCGAGGGGCGCAACGAGGATAAGGAGTTTCATAGCCCACTGGCGCGCAACCCCGTAGAGCGGCAGCCGGCCGCCGGTGTCCCGCACCTGCAAGGCGCGCCCGGCGACCGCGTGCTCGACGCCCCGGATGCGAAAGACCCGCGCTACGATCTGACGTTGAAAGCGCCCGACGAAGAATGGCGGCTGCTGCGCGAAAAATACGATTACGATTTGCACACCTACGGGACGCCCGATCCGAGCACGCACGTGATGCGTGTGCCGATTGACGATGCGATGCAGCGCCTCTTGCAACAGAATCTGCCCGCGCGCCAGCAGAGCGCACCGGGCGAGCCGACCGTCAACGGTGGTATGGACGTACCGTCTTACTCCAGCGCCGGGCGACAGACGGAGAAACGAGATCAGTAAGCGGTGAGCAGTAAAAAGAATATGCGGATTGAATGGCAAAAGATGAGCCGGTTAGTGCTGCGCGTGATCAGTGTCTTACTGCTCACTGCTCACTGCTCACTGCTCACTCTTGCTCAGTACGCGCAGCCGCCCGTGCGGCAGGCGACGACGAGCAGTAACGCCGCGCCGATCCTAAAGGACATACGCATCGAGCAGCACTTAGGCCGAGAGTTGCCGCTTGAGACACCATTTCGCGACGAGGCGGGGCAAGCGGTGAAGCTCGGCGATTATTTCGGGCATCGACCCGTCGCGCTCGCGCTCGTCTATTACAACTGCCCGATGCTGTGCAATCAGGTCTTGGCCGGTCTCATCGGTGGCTTGCGCGAAGTGCCATTTGAGCCGGGGCGCGATTTCGATGTGGTCGTGGTCAGCTTCGACCCGCGCGAAGGCCCCGTCGATGCGCAGAAGAAGAAAAAGCTCGTGCTCGGTGATTATCGCAAGCCCGCCACGAACGGCGGCTGGCATTTTCTGACGGGCGATAAGACGGCGATTGATGCGCTGGCCGATGCGGTCGGCTTCCGCTTTGCCTACGACGCGCAGACCGATCAGTTCGCGCACGCGAGCGGCATCATGTTGGCGACACAGCAAGGCAAGTTGTCGCACTACTTTTACGGCGTCGAATATCCGCCGCGCGAACTGCGGCTCGGTCTGGTGGAAGCGTCGGCCGGTAAGATCGGCTCGCCCGTCGATCAGTTGCTGCTCTACTGCTATCACTACGACCCGACGACCGGCCGCTACGGCCCGGTCATCATGAACGTCATGCGGCTGGCCGGCATCATCACCGTGTTGGGTCTCTTGACACTGATCCTGATCTTGCGCCGCTACAAACCGCGGCCCGTGCCTGCCGAGAGCGCGGCAGCAGCAGCAGGAGGGACGGCTTAATCGTAATGCAGATTCCTTTACCCAAGCTCGATCTGCCGCATCTGCCATTCACGCCCGAACAGGCTTCGACCATCGCGGGCCACGTGGACGCGCTCTATCTCTATCTGATTATCATCACGCTCTTTTTCTCCATGCTCGTTGTGGTGCTCATCTTCTACTTCGCCGTGCGCTATCGCCGGCGCTCACCCGATGAGTTGCCGCGCCCCGTCGAAGGCTCGCTCGTCCTTGAGACGCTCTGGACAGTCACGCCGCTTTTGATCGCGATGACGATCTTCGTGTGGGGCGCGAGTCTCTACTTTGCGCTCTACCGGCCGCCGCGCGATGCGATTGAAATTTTCGTCGTCGGCAAACAGTGGATGTGGAAGTTCCAACATACGGAAGGCTTGCGCGAGATCAACGAGCTGCACGTGCCCGTCGGGGCGAAAGTGAAGTTGACGATGACGACCGAGGACGTGATCCACGCCTTCGCCGTGCCCGCGTTCCGCGTGCGTGCAGATGTGGTGCCCGGTCGTTACACCTATCTCTGGTTTCAGGCGACGAAGACCGGCCGCTTCCATCTGTTCTGCACCGAGTACTGCGGCACGAACCATTCGGGCATGAACGGCTGGGTCGTCGTGCAAGACCCGACCGAGTATCAGGCGTGGCTCTCCGGCGGCGCGTCGGAATCACCCGCCGCGCAGGGCGAGAAGCTGTTCCAAAGTCTGGGCTGCGCCTCGTGTCATAAGCTGGATGCACAGGGGCGCGGGCCTATCCTGACGGGCGTCTTCGGCAAGCCGCAGAAGCTGGACAACGGGCAAGAGGTCGTCGCCGACGAAGCATACATCCGCGAGTCGATCCTCGACCCGCAGAACAAGCGCGTGCTCGGTTTCGGCACGGTGCTGATGCCGTCATTCCGTGGGCAGGTAACGGAAGAGCAAATCTTGGACTTGATCGCTTACATCCGCTCGCTCAACGCAACACCGGGCGCAGCAGCAGCGACGGGCGGCAGTACAACGAACACAGCTGCACCTGCGCCAAACTCGACGACCACGAGCGGCAT
This sequence comes from Pyrinomonadaceae bacterium, assembly GCA_045807745.1. Taxonomy (GTDB): domain Bacteria; phylum Acidobacteriota; class Blastocatellia; order Pyrinomonadales; family Pyrinomonadaceae; genus QHXQ01. The sequence goes on along the minus strand of JBJMGT010000018.1, from coordinate 27,154 downwards.
CAACCCCAATACGCAGCGGTCGAATCCGCTCAACGCAACGTCGCCGCGCACCGGCGCAAACGCGAATACGCCGCACAGCAATCAACCGCCGCATTAAACGGCGGCGCATTATTCGTCAGTCATTCATCGAGGCCTTATGAGCGCAGCAGATACCCCAATTAACCCGGTCGTGTCCGGCACAGCGCCGCCACCGGCCGACTCGCCGGAGTGGCGCAGCCGATTCGCGCACGCGAACTACATCAACGCGCACTACGGCATCAAGTCGTGGCTGTTGACGAAGGATCACAAGCGCATCGCGCTTCTTTATCTCGCGTCGATCACGGTCTTCTTCGCCCTCGGCGGCGCATACGCCATCGCGATCCGGCTGGAATTGTTGACGCCCGCAGGCGATCTCGTACAGTCACAGACCTACAACAAGCTATTCACCCAACACGGGATCATCATGGTCTTCTTTTTCCTGATCCCGTCGATTCCGGCCGTGCTCGGCAATTTCCTCGTGCCGCTCATGATCGGCGCGAAGGACTTGGCCTTCCCGCGCATCAATCTGCTCAGTTGGTATATCTATCTAGCGGGCGGCATCCTCACCATCTGGGCGCTCTTGAACGGCGGCGTTGACACCGGCTGGACGTTCTACGTGCCTTACAGCACGACGTTCTCGAACACTTACGTCGTCGTCGCGGGTCTCGGCATCTTCGTCAACGGCTTCTCGTCGATCCTGACGGGCTTGAACTTCATCGTCACCATTCACACGATGCGCGCGCCCGGCATGACGTGGTTTCGCCTGCCGCTCTTTATCTGGGCGCACTACGCGACGAGCCTGATCATGGTCTTAGGCACGCCGGTCATCGCGATCACGATCTTGCTCGTCGCGCTTGAGCGGCTCGCGCACATCGGCATCTTCGATCCGCGCTTGGGCGGCGACCCAGTCCTGTTCCAGCACATGTTCTGGTTCTACTCGCACCCGGCCGTCTACATCATGATCCTGCCTTCGATGGGCGTGGTCAGCGAGATCGTGGCGACCTTCTCGCGCAAGAACATCTTTGGCTATTCGTTCGTCGCCTTCTCCAGTCTGGCGATTGCGGTCTTTGGCTTCCTCGTCTGGGGGCATCACCTGTTCACGTCGAGCCAGTCAGTCTACGCCGGCATGATCTTCTCGTTCGTCAGCTTCGCGGTGGCGATTCCTTCGGCCATCAAGGTCTTCAATTGGACGGCGACGCTCTACAAAGGCTCAATCTCTTACGACACGCCGATGCTCTACGCCTTGGGCTTCATCGGGTTGTTTACGCTCGGCGGCCTGACGGGTCTCTTCCTCGCCGCGCTCGGCATGGACGTGCATCTGACCGACACCTACTTTATCGTCGCGCACTTCCACTACATCATGGTCGGCGGCTCGCTGATGGGCTATCTGGGGGGCTTACATTACTGGTGGCCGAAGATCACGGGGCGCATGTACCCGGAAGGATGGGGGCGTTTCTCGGCGCTGGTCGTCTTCGTCGGGTTCAACCTGACCTTCTTCCCGCTGTTTCTCGCGGGCTACATGGGCATGCCGCGCCGCTACCACGCTTACGCCGAAGAGTTTCAAGTGCTGAATGTGATGTCAACGGCGGGCGCTTCCATTCTCGGCTTCGGGCTGTTGATTCCCGGCATCTACTTCCTCTGGTCAATGCGCTACGGCAAGTTCGCCGCGCCGAATCCTTGGCCGGCGACCGGCTTAGAGTGGCGCACGCTCTCGCCGCCGCCGACCGAGAACTTCGCCAGCACGCCCATCGTCACGTGGGAGGCTTACGAGTTCCGGCCCATCGAAGAGATGCAAGTGATCGGGCCTGCTCCGGAACAGTCCTCGCGCCCGTTGCCGGAAGCGACCACTTAAGGAGACAAACTGGGTATGAGCGCGGCAGACATTCATTTGACGGACGCAGAGCAACACGCCTCGACGGCGCTCCAGCACCACTTCGATAACATGGAGCAGCAGCGCGAGGCGGGCACGCTCGGCATGTGGGTCTTCCTCATCACCGAGGTCATGTTCTTCGGCGGGCTGTTCACAGCCTACGTGCTCTACCGCACGCTCAACGCCGCGTCGTTCGCCGCCGGGAGTAGCGGACTGAACGTCAAGATGGGCGCGGCCAATACGGTCGTCCTGATTTGCAGCAGCCTGACGATGGCCTTGGCCGTCTATTACGCGCAGACCGGCAGCCGACGCAATCAGATTCTCTTCCTCGTCATCACGGCGCTCTTGGGCGCAACGTTTCTCGTCGTCAAAGGCTTCGAGTACAAAGAGAAGTTCGATAAAGGGCACGTGCCTTGGTTGAACTTCTCCTGGAACACGGCGGAAGAATCGATGCCGGCGGGCGCAAACGTCCCCGCGATCCGCATGTTCTACTGGATTTATTTCGTCATGACGGGCTTGCACGCGTTCCACATGATCATCGGGCTGGGCATGATGGGCTTCCTCATTTATTTTGCGTGGCGCGGGCGCTATACGCCGGAGTATCACGCGCCGGTCGAGTTGGGCGGTCTCTACTGGCACTTCGTAGACATCGTCTGGATTTTCCTGTTCCCGCTCCTGTATCTGTTGGGCGCAAACTTGCATCACTAAAGGGAAGGCGCGAGAAAGTATGTCTGAACATATTGTCTCAAGAACAGTCTACTTCGTGATCTTCGGCGCGCTGATCTTGATGACCATCGTGACCTACGTGGCTGCCCTGCACGACTTCGGCAATGAGACCGTCAACACCGTCGTCGCCCTCACTATCGCGGTCATAAAGGCGACGCTCGTGATTCTCTACTTCATGCACGTGCGCTACAGCCCGCGCCTGACGTGGGTCGTCGTCACCAGCGGCTTCTTCTGGCTCGCCATCATGATCACGCTCACCCTGAGCGACTATCTGACCCGCCAGCCGGCGAGCGTGCCCGGTGTAAAATAAACAGCACCGCCCGTGATGCAGCAGTCACCGATTTACCGCGCCCGGCCCCTTCGGCCGGGCGTCGTTTTTTGAACTTGCCCGCGCCCGCAGGCGTTTACCGCAGAGAAGCGACCCGAACACGGCGGCAGGTCACTCTGTTGTAGAAACAACAGGGCACGTTTACAATCGTGCGCGGACGCCGACCCGACCTATCAGCAGCTAATAGTTAAGATGGTGGTGAGTTATGAATGAGCGATGTAGAAATTGCGGCGCGGAGTTGTTCGCGGGGCAACAGTTCTGCCGGCAGTGCGGTGCGCGCACAGGCGTGCTGACGCACGACGACGTGGCCACGCAAATCCTGCCGGGGCAACCCACAACTGCGCCGCCACCGACGGCCAACGCGCCGCTCGGCGGCGAGCGGCGCCACACCGACCCGAACTTTCCGCCCTATGCGACCGCCGGCTATGGCGCGCCGCAACCGGTCGTCCCGCTTGGCGCGACCTCGCCGACCGCGCCGCCCGTGCGCCGGCGCGGTCTCTCGTTCGGTTGGATACTGCTCGCCTTCTTCGTCCTTTTCGTGGGCACGGTAGGTGCGGGCGGGTTCTACATTTACGTGCACAACATCAAGCCGCTGGCCCGCGAGATTCGCGGCATCACGCCACCCAAGCCGCCTGTGCCGCCGCGCCCACCCGTGCCGCCCAACGCGGCTGAAGATACGGACGTGGATACGCTCGATGAAGACGATGCGGACGTGTCCGACAGCAAGACCGTCATCACCAAGACATTCGCGCTCGCGCCCGAAGAGGGCGAGTTCGAGGTGACGAATCTGAACGGCGACATCACGGTCGAAGGTTGGGACGAAGCTCAAGCGGAAGTGAAGGTGACGAAGCGCGGCGGCGACCCCGACGAGCGCGAGCAGACCGAGATCAAGCTTGAGCACAAAGGCGATCACTTAGCTTTGCACACCGAGCCGAACGGCGCGGCCTCCGGGCAAGAGGTTACGTATGAAGTGAAACTGCCGCGCCGTTTGCAGCACGTCAATCTCAACACGATGAACGGCAACGTCAAGCTCACGGGTCTCCACGCGGGCGTCGAGATCGCTACGCAGAACGGCAACGTGAAACTCGAAGACGTGGGCGGCGCGGTGGCCACGAAGACCCTGCACGGCAACACCAAGATCATCTTGCCGGAGACGGGGCGCGATGCGGCGCAGTCCTTTAATACCTTGAACGGCAATATCGAGGTCGAGCTAAAAGGCCCGGTCAACGCCGACGTGAAAGCCGAAGCCACGACCGGCGCAATCGACGTGGACGACGCGCTCGGTCTCACAGTCGTCAAACAGATCGTCGGGCAGCGCGCCGCCGGCCGGCTCGGTCAGGGCGGCCCAGCCTTAGTCTTCAAAACACTTAGCGGCAATATCAAGATCAAGCAGTAGGCAGTAGACGGTAGGCAGTTAAAAGAAGACTGTTGGTTGAGCAGTCCCCGTCAGATCAAGATGGAGGCGTACAACCGGCGGTCTTCTGCTTGTCTTTAACTGCTTACTGTCTACTGTTCGCCCTGTGGCGTCTTGGCCGGCGCGTGCAGAAGTGCCACAGTCAAGTCGGTTGCGTGACCGCTAAAAGGCTTGATTTCTGCTTGCTCGCACTGACACTGCGCTGGCACAGGCTTTGCCCCGCGCATAGCTGCGTAGGTGAAAAAACGGGAGGGCGTGCAGCCGACAAAGCATTCGTCCATGTGCGCCCCTTCCGTTCATCAAAGCAGCTTTATCAACTCAAGCGGCCACAATAGGGCCGCAACCGATTGGGCAAAGGAGAACCTAACAGTGAGAAAGACAATCAGCTTGGTTCTGGCGCTCGTGTTCGTGCTTAGCTTCGGCAGTCTCGCGTTCGCACAGAACACCAACAGCAGCACTCCGGCCGCGTCAGCCGGCGGCGGCATGAAGCACCACCGCAAACACAGACGGCATCACCGTCGCCACAGCATGAAGAAGACGGGCGGCAACACCAACACGTAGTCGCCGACCGCAGCACGACCGCAAGCGCCGGCCCCGTCGGGCGGCGCGCAAGCGAAGGGAAGGGTGGGGCAAGTCGAGGAAGCGGCCCCACCCTTCGCCTATTTAACAGACCGTCCGTTGTTTTCGCACTCGCCCGCCGTGCGTTATGCTTTGCCGGAAAGGATGAAGGATGAAGGATGAAGGATGATAAGAACTCTCAAGTCGAGCGAGCCTGCTTTTATCCCTCATCCCTCATCCTTCATCCTTCATCCCAACTCTTATGCGGCCGCTGAAGTTGCATACGAAGACGACGCTGCTGGCCTCGGCGATTACGGTCGCGGTGCTGGCGGTGGTGCTCGCCTACACGACCGGGCGCGTGGCCGAGATCGTGCGCGACGAGCAGAAGGCGCGCGCCGAATTGCAGGCGCTCAACTTCGCCGAGCAGATTAGCGCCATGCCCGCGCCGCGCGATCAGCAGACGCTGGCGCAAGCCGCAGCGCTTGTGCGCGGCGCGCGCCCCGATGTGGTTGCGGTGCGCGTCTGGGAGCGCGTCGGCGGCGTCTACGGCGTGTCCGCCACGGCCGGTGATGCCGGCGCGGCGGACATCCCTGACGACACGAAAGCGGCGCTGCGCTCAGGCTTGTACTCGCACGTCACGAGCGCTCGCCCCGCCGGCGCAAATGCGTCCGTCTATCGCGTCTTCGTGCCCATCAAAGATGGCGCGCGGTTTAGCGGTGCGGTTGAGTTGGTCGAGCAACTCGAAGACGCGCCGACCATCGCGCGCAGCTACGAACGCACCGCTGCCTTGATGGTGCTCGTTGCCGTCGTGCTGATCACGCTCGGCACTTATCTACTGTTCCGCCAGATCGTCTATCTGCCGGTCGAGCGCCTGCTGGGCGCAATGGCGCGCGCTGAAGGCGGCGACCTATCGGCCAACGCCCCGGCCCGCGCGCCCGACGAATTAGGTTTACTTTCGCGCGGCTTCAATCGCATGATCGGACGTGTGCACGCGATGACCAACGAGCGCGAAGCGCAACGCCGCGTCTTGCAAGAACGCGTGCAAGAGGCAACCTCCGAACTGCAACAACAGAATGAACAACTCGAAGAGACGAACCGCGAGCTGTGGCGCACGACGCGCCGGCTGACCGAGTTGGAACGACTCGCCGCCGCCGGGCAGACCGCCGCACAGTTCGCGCACGAGGTCGGCACGCCGCTCAATCTGATCAGCGGGCACGTGCAACTCTTGAGCGCGCAACTCGGCACGGACGAGCGTGCTGCCACGCGCCTCAGTACCATCAGCGCGCAGATCGAGCGCATCGAGCGTATCGTCCGCCAGATGCTCGACCGCACGCGCCCCGAAGCGGTTGCGCCCACCCCGCTCGATCTAAACGCGCTCTTGATCCGCATCTTCGACACAGTCGCGCCCGCGCTCGACGCCCGCCGCGTTAGTTTGCAGACGACGCTCGCGGATGATCTGCCGTCGGTCGCGGGCGACGCGGATCGCTTGCAGCAGGTCTTTATCAATCTTTTTAACAACGCGCTCGACGCGATGCCCGACGGCGGCGCATTGCACGTCCGCACTGTGCGCGCGGATGTGCAGGTCTTCGTCGAGTTTGCGGACACGGGCTGCGGCATGACTGAGGATGTCCGCGCACACATCTTTGATCCGCTCTACACGACGAAGGAGCGCGGGCGTGGGTGGGGCCTCGGTCTCGCCGTCGTCCGTCAAGTCGTGCGCGAGCACGGCGGCGAGATCGAGGTCGAGAGCGAGCGCGGGCACGGCGCAACTTTTCGTTTGAGCTTTCCGGCGGTGCAGGTGACGGAAGATGAGCTAACAGCGGCGATCGTGCGCGCCAGCGAGTGAGAATTTCAATCTGTGCAAATGAAACGCATTCTTGTTGTTGATGATGACCGCGCGTCGTGCGAACTGCTGCGCGAGATTTTCGCCGATCAGGGTTGGACGGCCGAGACGGCGCAGACGCCCGCGCGAGCGCTGGCGCTCGCCGAGGGCGCGCAGTTCGATCTTGTAGTCAGCGACGTGAACTTGGAGGCGGAGCAGTCGGGACTTGATCTGTTGCGCTCTTTACGCGACCGCTGCCCGGTTATATTGGTGACGGGCTTCGGCACGCTCAGCGCGGCGGTCGAGGCGTCGCGCGAGGGCGCGTGGGATTTCATCTCGAAGCCGTTCAAGGTCGAAGAAGTGATCGCGACGGCGCGGCGCGCGATGGAGCGACCGGGCGCGCACGACACGGAGGGGGCCGCGCCCGCGACCATCTCCGCGCGCTACGAAGAGGCGGGGTTGACGGGGCGCGCGCCCGCCATGATCGAACTCTACAAAGAGATCGCGCGCGTCGCGCCCGCGCGCTCGACCGTGCTCGTCACCGGCGAGTCGGGCACGGGCAAAGAACTCGTCGCGCGCGCCGTGCACAAACACAGCCCGCGTGCAGACCGTCCGTTCGTCCCCGTCAACTGCGGCGCGCTGACCGAGACGCTACTCGAAGCCGAGTTGTTCGGGCACGTGCGCGGCTCGTTCACGGGCGCGCACGCGGATCGCAAAGGGCTGTGGGAAGAGGCCGAGGGCGGCACGCTCTTCCTAGACGAGATCGGCGAGACCAGCCCGGCCATGCAGGTGAAATTGCTGCGCGCGTTGCAGGAGGGCGAGATTCGCCGCGTCGGTGCGACGCGCACGACGAGCGTGGACGCGCGCGTCGTCGCCGCGACCAACCGCGACTTGGAAAAGGAAGTTAAGGCGGGCCGGTTTCGTGAAGACCTCTTCTATCGTCTGAGCGTGGTGACGCTGCACGTGCCGCCTTTGCGCGACCGGCGCGGCGACATCCCGCTCCTCGCCGACCGTTTCCTGCGCGCGGCGACCGAAGGCACGCCGCGCCAGCTACACTTTGCGCAGACGACGCTCGCAGTGCTCGCCGCCTACGACTGGCCCGGCAACGTGCGCGAGCTTGAGTCGGCGGTTGAGTACGCGGCCTTGCACGCACGCGGCGCGGAGGTCGCGCCCGAAGACCTGCCCGCGAAGCTGCAAGCCTTTGCCGCGCGCGCACGCGTCGCCGCCCAACCCTCGCCGCTCGCGACGCTCTACGCCGATCTGCCTTCGCTCGACGAGTTGGAGCGGCGCTACCTGCTTCACGTCCTCGAACGCGTCCACGGCAATCGCACACGCGCCGCTGAGGTATTGCGGATCGACCGGCGCACGCTCTACCGCATGGCCGAACGATTCGGGATTCAACTGGACGGCGAGCAAGGGACAGTAAGCAGTGAGTAGTGAGCTACATTTCATCGCCACCTAAGACAGCGGCTTGAGACTGCCCGCCGCCTACCCTTGCTCACAGCTTGCTGTCTTCCGCGCCGTGCAGCGTGTCGAGTTTTTTATCGAGGATGTTGAGATCGCGGACGGCGTCCATATAGGCGTTGCGTTGGATGGTGCGCTCGGCGGCGTTGAGTTCGCGCAGGGCGGCGCGCAAGGCCTCGCGGACCGGCTCGTCGTGCGGTTTGTCGCGCAGGGCGCGGGTGAGTGCAGCCTCGGCCTGTTCGAGCGCGCGTAGTGCGCCGGCATTGGGGCGCGGGGCCGTCGAGGTGCGACGCTTACTCAAGGAGGTGATGGCCTCGGCAATGTGGTCGCCGGCCGCCTCTATGTCTTCGTCGCGCGCCGGGAGTTGCGGCGTTGCGGCGACCGCCGGGGCCGGCAGCGCGGAGAGCCGACTGGCGTCCAACGTGACCGTCTCTTCGGCGGGCGTCGTGGTACAGCCGGAGAGGGCAAGACAGATCAGAAAGATCAGCACGCAAAGCCGCAAAGCCGCAAAGGGAGAACGCGAAGAAAGCAGTTGACCTCTTGGCGTCTTGCTTTGCGGCTTTGCGGCTTTGCGTGCGAATTCTTGTGCGTGAACGGAGAAGGGCACGGCCACCTCCTCAAATGACCGTGCCCTTCTGCTTGCCCGAGCGACCTTGAGCGTAACGCAATAAATGCGTCCATGACCCATGCGCAAAAGGTCTGCCTTGGCACCGTTCACAAATCCTCGCAGAGCAACGCTCATGCCGCGCCAAGCCGGTCAAGACAAGTGCCAATTTAGGCGCAGTTCGTGTAACCAACTCGTTACGCAAGGCTGTCAGGTTGTGGCGTTTGTGACCGGCGCGCAAAGTTGCCACGCCGCCGCCTTGCTTGACGCCGCCGCCGCCATAGGGCTACAAACGTCTCACGCTTTGCCGTTCCCCTTAACAGTTTTAACTCGGCGTAGTCGCACTAATTCTGCTCGCTGGAGTCTTTGGAATGAGCCTGTCGCTCAAGCCCGAACATCTGAAGCGTTACAAAGATATCGCGTACTTGTTTATGAAGTACGGGCGTGCTGACCTCGTGCAGCAGACGGGGCTGAGCGCCGCTCTGCAAGACGAAGAGCAGATTGCGACGCAGGCGGACGCGGCGAAAGCCGACGACTTAGCCGCCGATCTTGAACGGCTGGGGCCGACCTTCATCAAGCTGGGGCAACTGCTCTCGACCCGCGCCGATCTGTTGCCCGCGCCTTATCTCGAAGCGCTGACGCGGCTGCAAGATAAGGTCGAGCCGTTCTCGTTCGCAGAGGTCGAGCAGATCGTGGCTAGTGAGTTGGGCGTGCGGCTGTCGAAAGCGTTCGCGCGCTTCGACTCGACACCGATGGCGTCCGCCTCGCTAGGCCAAGTGCATCGCGCGGAGTTGCGCGACGGGCGCAACGTCGTCGTCAAAGTGCAACGCCCGGACATACGCGACCTGATCGTCAAAGACTTGGACGCGCTCGCGGAGTTGGCCGAGTTTCTCGACGCGCACACGGAGATGGGGCGGCGCTACGATTTCGCCATGATGCTCAATGAATTGCGCAAGAGCCTGCTGCGCGAGTTGGACTATCGCGAGGAAGCGACGAACCTGCTGACGCTCGGCGAATCCTTGCGCGAGTTCGAGCTAATCCTCGTGCCTGCCCCCGTCGCGGACTACACAACCTCGCGCGTGTTGACGATGGACTACGTGCGCGGCAAAAAGATCACGGCGCTCAGCCCACTCGCGCGCATCGAGTTGGACGGCGCGGAGTTGGCCGAACAACTCTTTCGCGGCTACCTACAGCAGATGCTCGTGGACGGCCTCTTCCACGCCGACCCGCATCCCGGCAACGTCTTTCTCACAGACGACGGACGCGTCGCTCTGCTCGACGTCGGCATGGTCGGGCGGCTCACGGGCGCGTTTCAAGATCAGATGCTCCGGTTGCTCTTGGCGATCAGCGAAGGGCGCGGGCACGAGGCCGCCGAGGTCACGATCCGCATGGGCGAGCGTAAGCTCGACTTTCAGGAGATGGATTTTCGCCGCGCCATCGCCGATCTGGTCGTGCGCCACACGGGCGCGAACCTGCAACAGATTGACGCCGGTCAAGTCGTGCTCGAAATCCAACGCATCTCGGCCGAGAACGACTTTCGCTTGCCGCCTGAGTTCACCATGATCGCCAAGACGCTCCTTAATCTCGATCAGGTGGTCTATACGCTCGCGCCCTCGTTCGATCCGAACGCGGTCATCCGCCGCTACGCGACCGAGTTGATGCAGCAGCGCCTGCTGAAGTCGCTCGCGCCCGGCAACATCATGACGAGTCTGATCGATGTGAAGGACTTCGTCGAGAAGTTCCCCAGCCGCGTCAACAAGATTCTCGACGCCATCGGCAATGACGAGCTGACGATCAAAGTGGACGCAATTGACGAACGGATCGTCCTGGAAGGGTTGCAAAAGGTGGCGAACCGCATCACGCTCGGTCTCATCATCGCAGCGATGATCGTCGGCGCGGCGATGCTGATGAAGGTGGAAACCTCGTTCAAGATTCTCGGCTATCCCGGCTTCGCCATGCTTTTCTTCCTCATCGCCGCCGCGGGCGGCATCTGGCTCGGGCTCGTCATCATCTTCTCCGACAAACACCCCAAGGACGATGCCAAGAAATAGTCAGCCCGGTTCTCGGCCGCGCCGCTCTTGCGGCCCGACCTCGGCACGGGCGCGCGCTTGACGGGGCGCAACGCCCATTTGGTTTTTGCCTTTTGCGCGCGCATTAGTGCATAATAGCGCCCGTTAGGTTCCTCTCTCGCGCATCAACGGTGATGCGCCCCGCGAGTTAAGCAGTGAGCGGCGGCGTCAGGATAGTTCGAGAGCAGGTTTGAATGTATAACTGGTAGAAGCTGCTCGTCTTAAGAGCGTCCGAGTCCGCGACTTCGCTGCCACCGTCCGCCGAAGCCCAACAGCATTCGAGCTTCTCTTCACGCGCCCCTGACGGGTGCGAGGATTTTGTCCGTTATGACCATTAGACTTTTCGTCGGCAACCTCAATTTCAAAACCACCAGCGAGGACTTGCAGGAACTCTTCGGCCAAGTCGGCGAAGTGCAGTCCGCGTCGGTCGTGACCGACCGCGAGACGGGTCGCTCACGCGGTTTCGGCTTCGTCGAGATGGCGTCGCAGGAAGAAGGCCAGCAAGCCATCGAGCAGTTCAACGGCAAGGAATATAACGGCCGCAATCTTACCGTCAACGAAGCCCGCCCGCGCGAGGATCGCGGCTTTGGCGGCGGTGGCGGCGGCGGCGGACGTGGCGGCGGCGGCGGCTACGGCGGCAATCGTGGCGGCGGTGGTGGCGGGCGCGGCGGTTACGGCGGCGGTGGCGGCGGCGGCGGCGGGCGCGAGCCGCGCTGGTAAGCTGCCCGAATTTTCAGCCCACAATTTAAGCGACGGGCCCGCGCCCCGGTGATCTCTCCTCGGAAGTCGCCGGGGTGCGAGGCCCCCAGCCTGTCTCCCGCCGCTTGACCTTTGCGCGCAGTTTAGTTAAACAAGTAAGGCAAAATTGAGCGCACGGTGCGCGTCAACTAATCGCGTAAGACTTTATTAGCATCAGGAGCGAAGATGGCCACAGTTAATGTTAATCAGGGTGAATCGATTGAGAGCGCGCTGCGCCGCTTCAAGCGTAAGGTGATGACCGAAGAGATCATCAAGGACGCGAAGAAGCACGCCTTCTTCATGTCGAAGGGGCAGAAGGCGAAACTCAAATCTGCCCTCGCGCGCAAGCGCAACAAGAAGAAACGTCGTCCGCCGCAACAGCAACAGCAGCAGCAGCGCGGCTAGACCGGATCGAACACACACTAATGAAGCCGGCGAGCAGAGATGTTCGCCGGCTTCTGCTTTTTCGAGTTGGTAAATCGGCACTCAACGTTTCTTCTTGCCTCGGCTCGCGTGCGCGCGCTTGAACGCTTTGCTGCCCGCTTTGACCACGCGGCGTGCACGATGCGGCCCGTGCCGCCCAAGCGACGTAAACACTTTGCCCTTCATCTCGTTGTACGAGACAAAGAAGTGCTCGATCTCGTCAACCAGATTTTCATTCAACTGCCCCAGCGAGCGGACGCCTTTGTGGTTGTGCGCCTTGGCCGCGACGCCAATCAAGCGGTCGTTGCGCTCCGTCTCGCCCTTTTCGGTCTGCTCGGCCTCAATCACGCCGATCAGCCGCGTCAGCACCAGACAGCCCGCGAACGCCGGCTCGTCCATTAACACGAGCACATCCAACGGGTCGCCGTCACCGCCCAGCGTCGAAGGCACAAAGCCGAAGTCGAACGGGAAGACCGCGCCCGCTGGCAAGACGCCCCCCAGCTTGAACAGCCCGCGCTCGCCGTCGTAGTTGAACTTGTTCCGGCTGCCCTGCGGCGTCTCGATGATGACGTGCAGGTCGCGCCCCTCTTCGTCAAAGGTATCCAGAAAATCAAGCCGTGCGGCAGGCGATAGTTTTGTGGCCATAGGACCTCTCACGGGTTGAACTGTTTGCTTGCGCGCGTAGCATAACATTTACGACAACGCGCACACGCTTTTCAATTGTTTATGGCAACACGCGCGCGCAAGAAGACAACCCCAGCGTTTGAGCACAATGGATGTCATTCTTCTATCGTGCTGTCCAGCACGCCAACTGATTGTTATAATCCGGGCGACTAAATCCCCTTATGTCTGCGCCGAGTGGCCGGCAAACGGCGGCCGGAGAGTTGTTTATGGAGTTGTCGCAACTGCGCTCGTTTCGCGTCGTGGCCGAAACGTTAAACTTCACCCGTGCGGCCGAGCGGCTGCACCTGACGCAGGCTGCGGTCAGTCATCAGATCAAAGCGCTTGAAACTGAACTTGGCGAGCCGCTCTTTATCCGCGCCAAGCGGGGCGTGAAACTGACGCAGGCGGGCCAGACGGCGCTCGAATACGTCGAGCGCATTTTGGACGACACGGAAGCTCTGCGCGAGCGCATCTCTGGGCACGAGCGGGCACTGGCGGGCGGCGTCCGCGCGGCCGCTGCGACGCAGGCGTTCGTGCATCTGTTTGCGACGCTCTTCGAGTCGTTCATGCGCGCACATCCGAGCATCGAGTTGTCGTTTCGCACGACCGTTAGCACGGAGCAGACCGTCAACGATATTCTGAACGGCGCGGCCGATGTCGGCTTCGCCTCGCTGCCTGTCTATTCGCCCGCGCTGCAAGTGACGGAGCTATTCGAGGACGAACTGCTCGTCGTGGTCGGGCGCGAGCATGCGTTGGCTGATAGGCGCACGGCGACCGTGGCCGAGATCGAGCGCGAGCGTCTGATCATGTTCGAGCGCGGCGCGAGCATCCGGCGCGCGACCGAAGACTTTTTCAAGCGCGTACAGATCAGCCCTGAACTCGCGCTCGAATCGAACGACACCTATTTCATCAAGCTGATGGTCGAACACGGACTGGGCATCTCGCTGTTGCCTTCATGGGCCGTGCGCGATGAAGTGGCGGCGGGCCGGCTCGCGCAGTTGCGCATTGAGGGGCACGCTTTGCGGCGCTCCGTCGCGATGCTTGCGCTCGGTCGCTTCCAGCCCGCGCCGACGCGCGCCTTTCTCGCCTTCACCTTGCGCCACAAAGCGCAATTACAGAAGATGGCCACGTGCGCCGAGCAACAGGATCAAGTAGAGACGGTGACCGCAGGCGACACGGGCGCAGACAAAGCGATACGGGACGAACATGGGCACGGATGATTCTCTGTGGGCAGTGACAGATCAAGCGGCGCGGCTGACGGAGTTGATCAGTCAAGCTGCGCCGTTGAAGGAAGCACCGCTCAGGCGCGACGTGCGCTCTCTGGGGCGTCTGCTCGGCGAAGTCTTGCAGGAGCAGGCGGGCGTTGAACTGTTCGGCGCAGTTGAAGAGTTGCGCACGCTGGCGATCCAGCACCGCGAACTGCACGCGCAACAATATGCCATCACGGACGAACTGCCGGACGAGCACGAGTTGATGGGGCGTGCCCGCGACATTATCAGCAAGTTGGATGTCGCCACCGCTTATCGTCTAACCAAAGCGTTTGCGATCTACTTCGAACTGACCAATCTGGCCGAGACAAATCACCGCAAGCGTCGCCGCCGCGCCGCTGAAGTAGCGCCCGAACATCCAGCTCAGCCCGGCTCGTTTCTCGGCACGCTCCGCCGCCTGCGCGCTGCCGGCGTGGACGCAGACACCGCGCTCGCGCTCTTGCGCCGCATCGAAGTAATCCCGGTCTTCACCGCGCACCCGACCGAGGTAGCGCGCCGCACCGTGCTCTTCAAACGACAACGCATCGCCGCGCAACTCGAACAACTCGACCGCTTGCCGCTCACCGACAGCGAGGCGGCCGCGCGCGCCGACGTCATCGCGGCCGAGATCACTGCGCTCTGGCAGACCGACGAGATACGTCGCCAACGCCCGACCGTGCGCGACGAGATCAAGATGGGGCTGGATTATTATCGCGCCTGTCTGCTCGCCACCCTGCCGCGCCTCTACGAAAGTCTCGCAGCGGATTTCAGCGCAGCTTACGGTGTCGAACTCGGCGCGCGCGAACTGCCCACGCTCGTGCGCTTCGGCTCTTGGATCGGCGGCGACCGCGACGGCAACCCTTATGTCACGCCTGACTGCACGCGCGACGCGCTGCTGATGGCCCGCCGCGTCATCCTCGACCACTACGTGAACGCTGTCACGGAACTGCTTGATCGTCTCAGCGCCTCGACGCTGCAAGTTGCGGCCTCAGTAGAACTGCAACAGGCGCTCGACAATTACGCTGCGCGCTGCATCGATCTCAAGCAACAACTCGAAACGCGCGCGCCGCACGAATTGTACCGGCGCTTCCTCATCTTCGTCTTACACCGGCTGCGCGCGGCCGCCGCCGAGCCACCGCACGCGGACACCTACCGCGACGCGCAGGAGTGCACAACCGATCTGGCGCTCATGCGTGCGAGCCTCGCGGCACACGGCGGCGAACGCGTCGCGCGCGCATGGCTCGACCCGTTGCTGCGCCAAGTCGAGACCTTCGGCTTTCACCTGCACGCGCTCGACGTGCGCCAGCACGCGCGCGTCCACGCTACGGCCGTCAGCGAACTCGCACGCGGGGACGAATCTGCGCTACCCGCGCCGCCTTCAGCCGAGACGCAGACGTTGCTCAACACGCTGCGCGCGGTCGCGGCGCTCAAGCGCGAGTTGTCGCCGGAGACGATCCGCACTTTCGTCATTAGCGGCGCGCACGATGCGGGCGACGTGCGCGCCGTCGTCTGGCTCGCAGAGTTGTGCGGCGTGCATGTGGCGGCCGCGGATGACGATCCGGGCTTGATGCCCGTGCCGCTCTTTGAGTCCATCGCAGACCTGCGGCGCTGTGCCGAAGTCTGTCGTGAGTTGTGGACTGCGCCGGACTACGCGCGGCTGCTCGACTCTTGGGCGCGGCGGCAGGAGGTGATGCTCGGCTACTCGGATTCAAACAAAGATGGCGGGATGCTGACGAGCATCTGGGAGATTTACAAAGCGCACCGCGCGTTGCATGAGGTGGCCGCCGAGTGCAATGTTTCCTTGCGGCTCTTTCACGGGCGCGGCGGCACGGTCGGGCGCGGCGGCGGCCCGACGCATCAAGCGATCCTCGCGCAGCCGCCGGGCGCATTCAACGGCGCGCTCAAGCTCACCGAACAGGGCGAGGTGCTCAATTGGAAGTACTCCGATCCCGTCTTGGCCGAACGCAACTTTGAATTGATGATCGCCGCCTCGCTCGAAGCGTTGGCGCGCCCGCAAGCAGCAAGCGACGCGCGGCACGATGAATGGTTTGCGGCGCTCGACGAGATGTCTGCGGATGCGTTTGCGTTCTACCGCGCGCAGATCGCGGACAATCCGGACATCGTGCCTTACTTCGAGCAGGCGACGCCGGCCGGCGAACTCGAACACGCGCGCATCGGCTCGCGCCCCGCCAAGCGCAGCGCGCAGCGGGGCTTGGCCGATCTGCGCGCGATCCCTTGGGTCTTCGGCTGGATGCAGAGCCGCCACGTCGTGCCCGCCTACTTCGGCGTCGGGCACGCCCTCGCGCGTTTCGCCGACCGAAGCGCCGCACACGAACAACTCTTGCGCGACATGCTCGCGGGCTTCCCCCTGTTTCAAGACCTGCTCAGCAACGTCGAGATCGGCATGGCCAAAGCCGACCTCGGCATCGCCCGCCTCTATGCCGAGTTGGTCGCAGACGAAGCTTTGCGCGACCGTGTCTTCGACATGATCTGCGCAGAGTTTCAACGCACGCGCCGCATGATCCTGCGCCTCACGGGCCATAGCGAACTGCTCGCCGCCAACCCAGTGCTTGCGCACTCGATCCGGCTGCGCAACCCTTACGTCGATCCGCTGAGCCTCATACAGGTCGAACTGCTACGCCGCAAACGCGCGGGCGCGGAGAGCGCCGAACTCAACTACGCCCTCGCCGCCACCATCAACGGCATCGCCTCCGGCCTGCGCAACACCGGGTAGGACGTGCGGCAACTCGATTAGCCGGCCATTGACCACGCAAATTTCCTGCAAATGCGCTGTAATAAATCGTAAACATAAAGCGTCTAATGGACGTATAGACCAGCGTCCGACAGTCACGCCTCCGGGCTAAATCGCGTCATGAAATACTTTTACACGTTCTACGCCGAATCTTTCCGCATCGCGCTGAACTCTATTCTCGCGCACAAGCTGCGCGCGTTCCTGACCCTGCTTGGCATCATCATCGGCGTGGCCTCGGTCGTGTTGGTTGGCGCGGCCGTCTCCGGCCTGAACACCTACGTGATTGAGAAGGTCGGGAAGATGCTTGGCACGAACCATTTCATGATCGCGCGCATGGTCAGCGCGGGCGAGATGTCCGAAGAGGAGTTGGAGCGGCGCAACCGGCGCAATCCGAAGTTACAGTTCACCGACCTCGAATGGTTGCAGGCGCAGTGTCGCTCGTGCACGGCGGTCGGCGCGGAAGTGGGGCGCGGGACGAAGTTCGAGCAGGACGGCGTCACCTTCTACGGCGGCATCATCTTCGGTGTGACGGCGAACATGGCCGAGATCGAGGACAAGACCATCACCGACGGGCGCTTCATCGAGCCAGCCGAGGTCGAACACGGGGAACTTGTGACCGTGCTCGGCGCGGACATCAAAGACAAGTTCTTCCCTGACGTAGACCCCATCGGTAGGACGTTGAAAGTTGGCGGCCTCCCCATGCGTGTCATCGGCGTCGAGGAGCGGCGCGGCCCCATCTTCGGCGATCTAGTGGATAAGCACGTCTACATTCCGATCTCGACGTTCGCGCGCCTGTTCGGTCGCCCGCAGGACTTGCAGATTCACGGCAAGGGCGCGACGCCAAATCAATTTCAACTGACGATTGAGGACGCGCGCACGGCCCTGCGCAACTATCACAAGCTGGTCGGGAGCGAAGAGGACGATTTCGGCTTGGTCAACACGGAAGAGTTGCACGGGCAAATCGACCAGTTCACCGGCGCGATTGCGATGGTCGTCGTGCCCATCACGGCTATCTCGCTCGTCGTCGGCGCAATCGTGGTGATGAACATCATGCTCGTGAGTGTAACCGAGCGTACGTTCGAGATCGGTCTGCGCAAAGCGCTCGGCGCACGGCGCAAACAGATTCTCTTGCAGTTCCTGATCGAGTCGGCGCTGTTGTGCGCTCTCGGCGGCGTGATGGGGCTACTGTTAGCGGCCGGGCTGTCGTGGCTCGTCTCCACTCTGACGCCGATCACGATGACGATCACGATCTTGTACGTCTTGCTGGCCGTCGGCATGTCGAGCGGCATCGGGATCATCGCCGGCATCTACCCGGCCTTTAAAGCGTCGCGGCTCGACCCGATCATCGCGCTGACGAGGAATTAGTAAATAGTGAATCGTAAACCGTAAATAGAGAAAAACAGTTCTCTCTGTTCACGATTTACGATTGACGAGGTTTTATCATGCGGCTGCCCGGCTTCATCACCAAAGACATCATCGGCATGGCGTTCGACTCGATCCGGGCGCACAAGTTCCGCAGCTCGCTCACGGTGCTCGGCATTATCATCGGTGTGATGACCGTCATCGTCGTGGCCGCGCTGCTGACGGGCCTGCGCGGCAGCCTCGTCAAGATCATCGAGGAGTATGGTGCAAACAACATCTACGCCTTCCACCTGACGACCGGCATCACGGTCGGCGAGCGCGATCAGGGCGAGCGCGTGCGCAAGCCGCTGACGGCCGACGATGGCGAAGCGATCCGCGAGCGTGCGACTGCCGTGGAAGACGTGGCTTACGAAGCGCCGAACATCGGCGGTTGGGGCAGCGGCTTCGACGACACGATCATTACCGATACGGGCAAGACCTACCGGCGTGGCAACACGCAGGGCATCACGCCCAACTACGGTCTCATCACCAACGTCAAGCTCAAAGAGGGGCGCTTCATCAACGAGCAGGACGACACCTACCGGCGCAACGTCATGGTCATCGGCGTCAACGCCGCCGAAGCGCTCTTTCCTGATCGACCCGATAATATCGCCGGCACACACGTCAAGATGGGCGGCTACATCTGGGAGATCATCGGCGTGCTGGAGAAGCGCAAGAGCACTTTCATGGGCGAGAACGACGAGGACAACGCCGTCTATGTGCCGTTCCGCACCGGCGTGCAGGTCGCGCCCGGGCGCAAGTTCGTGTTGCTGATCATTCAGGCGAAGTCGGGCCTCAGGCAGGAGGCTTACGATCAAGTCGAGGAAATCTTACGCACGCGCCGGAGCGTGAAGTTCGAGCAACCGAACAACTTCGATCTCAAAACAGCCGATACCTTTGTCAGTCAGTTCGACAGCATCTTCGGCATGGTGGGTCTTATCGCCATCGCGTTCTCTGGCATCGGTCTTCTGGTCGGCGGCATCGGCGTGATGAACATCATGCTCGTCTCCGTGACCGAGCGGACGCAGGAGATCGGCGTGCGCAAAGCTATCGGCGCGCGCCGCCGCGACATCGTCAGCCAGTTTCTCTACGAAGCGATGACGTTGACGCTCTTCGGCGGCATCGTCGGCGTGCTGCTCTCCATCGGCGTGAGCCAGCTCATCATGCTACTCGTGCCCAGCTTGCCCGCCGCGATCCCCGCGTGGGCGGTCATCACGGGGCTGTTCGTCTCCATCGGCATCGGGCTTATCTTCGGCGTCTGGCCGGCGATGAAGGCCTCGCGGCTCGACCCGATTGAGTGTCTGCGTTACGAGTAAAGCCGAGTTATGAAAAGAACGATGGGCGGTCTTGATCAAATCAAGACCGCCCATCGTTTGCGTGTGCTAAAGCATAGTCCAGTGCCGCCTGCGGTACTGACTAATATGCCATAGGCTCGCTATGCCTTATCTACGGAAGCGCGCGCGGCGAACGGGCGGGCCGTAGAAGCGTTGACCCGGCGCGCGGTAATAGCCGCGTCCCAGATGACGACCCGGATTGTAGCGTTGCTTGAGCACGAGCCGTTCAGTCCGTTGGTGCAGTCTGAGCGCCGTGCGCTCACTCTGTCGGCGCATGCGCCAGTCGCTGTTGTTGCCATAGAGCCGGCGCTCCGTGCGGAAGCGATCTTTCAGTTCGCGGCGCTCAAACTTCTGGTGCTGCTTGAGTTCGTGCCGCTCGAACTTACGCACGTCGTGCCTGTCTTGCCCGTAGGCCGTCGTACAGCCGAAGGCGAGGGCCGCGCCGCAGAACAACGTGCCCGCCCATTGTTTCAAATTGATTGCGCTAAATCTCATGCCTGACCTCCCATCGTAATTTGCTTGATGTTTGCGGCGGCTGGCGCCCGCGGTGTCCGCGACCCGGCACAACCGTCGTCAAGCCGAACGGGGAGAGCGGCTGCAAACTGTACAGTCTGCCGCGAAACGGCTCGGCTGAAGGGAACAGGCGCAAACAGCATGCCGCTTAATACGTGGGCGACGGATAAACGGGCACTCGGTTGGCGTGGGCTGTCGTCTATGCTAAATTCAAACGTAGTAAGTAGTGAATCGCTTGTCGTCTCCCCCAACACAAACGGACACGCACACTTGCCCAACGCGCACTACATCTTTCTTCTCCACGAGCATACGGGAGTCTTATATGTTTAGTCGTCGCCTTCGTTCGTCACTGGCCGCTCTACTTGCAGTCGTGCTCATCTGGGGCACGCTCGGCACGCAGCCGTCACCGGCCCTCGCGCAACAACCAAAGCCGGGCACAGGGATGACGCAAGCCGCGGCCACGCTCAAACAAGGACAGGCGCTCTTGCGCCGCAATCGCGCCGATCAGGCGCTCCCGTTATTGGAGGCCGCGCTCAAGCAGTTCACAGACACCGGCGATCAAGTGGGCGCGGCCGCCGCGCACGATGCCATCGGCGACGTATACATACGTCAGGGGCAGTACGAGTTGGCCCTGCCGCACTACCGGACGGCCGCCGATTGGTATCACGCGTGGAAAGAGACGGCGAACGCCAACCTGATGTACGCCAAACTCGGCGAGGCTTACTATCTCGCCGACCGCACAGATGAAGCGCGCGCCGCCTTCGCGCAGATCAGTCAACAAGGCAAGAACAACAACAGCGGCGCAGGCTTTGGCGGCAACGGCGGCGGCAGCAACGGCCGCGACAATAGAAACTCCGGCGCGGGCGGTGCGGTGACGTTCGCTGCGGTGAGTGCCGCGCTCATGCCGGGACTCGCCTGCGATGCGCTGCCGCAGCCGCACGGCAACAGTCCGACAATGCCGCCCATTGGTGTCGGCCCGGCGAGCGGCCCCGTGAACATGGGCCATGCGCCGCAAGGCCCGGACGGCATCGGGCGCATGGACTTGCGCGTGACCGACGAGCAGGGCAATCCGGTCGAGAACGTCGATGCGCGGCTGACCAGCAACCGCGCTAACGGCTTCATCTGCGACTGCATGAACCAGACCGACCCAACGGGGCGGGCCGTTATGAATCCGCTCCACGTCGGCCCCAACCTCAAGCTACAACTAAAGGCCAAGGGCTACCCCGAACAAGAGATCAACGTGCAGCCGTCCGACTTGGCCGAGCCTTATCACGTCGTGCTGCGGCACAGCGGCGGCGCACTCGTCCTGCCGCCCGGCGCGGCCGCTGCGGGCACGGCTGCGCAGGCTGCGCATAACGCAAGCCCACAGTCGCATAGCTCGCCTAGCGCCTGCTTTGATCTCTACGCACTCTTCATCAGTTACGTGACGGCCGAACTCGGGCTGGCGCGCATAGACTTTGAGCGCAATAACCTCGCGGGCGCGCAAGTGCACTTCGAGAACATACTGGCCGCGAGCGATGGCGACGCGCCGACCGCGAGCCTACAGGCCGCGCGGCTCTATCGCGCCGTCGCGCGCACGAGTCTCGGCGACATCGCGCTCAAACAAGGGCGCTACAGCGATGCGGTCAAACTCTACGAGCAAGCGGCCCGCAGCGCGCAGACCGATAATCGTTTGGAACTCGCTTGGGCGGCCCAACGCGGCTTGGGTCGCAGTAAATGGTTGCAGTCCGCGGCTGCGCGCGATCCGCGGGCCGCGTTCCAACTGCGCGACGACGCGCGCCGCGCTTATCGTACCGCGCTCGACGAGATCGAGACGCTCTTTGCCGGCAGTCTCCGCGCCGACGACGCGCGCACAAGTTTTCTCGCGCACACGAAAGATGTCTTCGACGAAGCCGCGTCGGTCTCAGCCGAGATGGCCTTGACGGCGACGACGCAAGGGCTGCCAACGAATCGGGCGACATTTGCGCACGCGCTCGATGCGAATGCGCCTTTGAGCGGGCCGGCGCTGGCTTACGCGGTGGAGTCGTTCCGCATCGCGGAGGAGGGACGCGCGCGCTCGATCCTCGATCTGCTCGGCGAGGCGCACGCTGATATTACTGCGGGCGTGCCCGCCGCTCTGTTGCAACAAAGGGCCGACAATTTTGCGCGGCAGCAGGAGATCGCAGACCTGTTGACGGGCGTCAGCGCGACCGATGCTGCGCCCAGCAGTTCGGTTACGAAACTCGAAGCGGAGCTTGAGCGCCTGACTGGCGAAGCCGAGAGTCTGGAGAATCAGATCAGGGTCGCCAGTCCGCGCTACAACATGCTCGTGCGGGCGCAACCGCTCACGCTCGCCGAAGTGCAGACGCAGGTGCTCGACAACGACACGGTGCTCCTCGAATACAGTCTCGGCAGCGAGCACTCGTATCTCTGGGTCGTGACTAAGAACAACGGGCTGGCGCTTCATCGTCTGCCCACACGCGAGAACATAGAGCAACAGGTCGAGCACGTGCGCGAGCAGTTAGTCCCGACGGGGCAGCGCCGCTCCATCGTCGAGTTGGCGGCCGACAGTGACGTGCGCGGGCTGAAGCTTGGCACTGCGCCGCCGCCGGAGAACGTGGGCGCGTTCGCCGCCGCCGCCGCCGCGCTCTATCAGAGCATCGTCGCGCCCGCGGCCCCCGCCATCGCTAACAAGCGTTTGCTCGTCGTCGCCGACGGCGCGCTTAACTTCTTGCCGTTTGAAGCGCTGGTCACGCAAGCAGGCGGCACGGAGTTCGCTAGCCTCCCGTACCTCGTGCAGACGAATGAGATCGTCTATGCGCCGTCCGCTTCCGTCGTCGCCGTCATCCGGCGACAGGCGCGCAGTAGTAGCGCGCAGGGCGCGCAGAATCTGTTGCTCGTGGCGGACCCGGTCTTTGATGCGAGTGATCCGCGTGCGAAGGGCGCGGCAGTACGCGATGATGAGATGCGGGGCTTGGCGCTCGGCAGCGCCGTCGCGGACGTGACGCAGACGAAGATCACAAAACTGAAACTCGCGCGCCTCGTGGGCACGCGCGCGGAGGCGCAGCAGATCGCGCAGCTTGCACGCACGGCGGGCGCGGGCGCGGACGTGTGGCTTGATACGGAAGCGAGCGAGGGCAACATAGAGGGGCGCGACCTGAGTCGCTACCGCATGCTCCACATTGCCACGCATGGACTGCTCGACGCCGAGCGCCCGCAGTTTACGGGTCTCGCGCTTGCGCCGGCGGGCGCGGGCGACGCGGACGGTTTCCTGCGCGTGGGCGAAGTTTTTAATTTGCGTCTGGGTAGCCCACTCGTGATATTGTCTGCATGCGAGACCGGGCTGGGCAAAGAGAAGCGCGGCGAAGGCGTCATCGGTCTGACGCGCGCCTTCATCTACGCGGGCGCACCCACGGTTGGCGTCAGTCTCTGGTCGGTGGCCGACAAATCGACCGCCGAGTTGATGCCGGACTTCTACCAACGTCTGCTCAAAGGCCAAGCGACGGGCGCGCCGGCCGCCTTGCGCGCCGCCCAACAACAGATGATCGCCGGTAAACGCTACAGCGCGCCCTTCTACTGGGCACCTTTCATCCTCGTGGGCGATTGGCAATAAAGCGCGACAATTGCAGGCGCACGAAGCCGGGGCGGAGCGCGGGCTGGCTGGTTTCGTGCGGCATCCGTTAGCCGCTGAGGTGCGTACCTTGTGTGCGCGCTCGGCAGACCATAAAATGCGGGCAGCCGGCGCGCACTGATCTTTCATCCGAGACATTGGTGTGCCCCGCGCCGCGTACTAAAGGCAGCATGAGCCTGACATGCTCGTTCGCCATCAGGCGCATTTGATCGTTTACGTTTGCGCTTGCTAGAGCGCAGGCACAGTTACCGAAAAGGAAATTGATTATGACGAAACTATTCACTCTATCGAATCGCCTGCTCATCAGCGCCTGCTGTGCGCTGTTGCTCTTTAGTGCCGTGGGGGCACTGTCCGCGTCTGCGCAGACGCCGCCCGCGGGGCAAGCGCAGCCGAAGAAGAAGAAACTGCCGCCGGGGGCGAAGGGCTTTGAGCAGTACGCGGGGCGCGACGCCTCGGATAAGTTGGTCACGGGCGGCGCGACGCGCGGCATAGAGGACGTGCTGGCGCGCGGTAACGATGCTTACGCGGCGGCGGTGGAGAAAGAGAAGAACGGGGAGACAAAGGAAGCGGCGGCGCAATATCAGAAGGCGGCCGATGCGTTCAAGGAAGTGATCCAGAGCAACCCCAAGATGTTCAAGGCCTATTACAGTCTGGGCGCGACCTACGAGGCATTGGGGCAGTTCAAGGAAGCCGCCGACGCCTATAAGCACGCGACCACGCTGCCGCTCGACCCGGAGAAGGACACGCAGGACGACGTGCTCTACGCGTACTACAATCTGGGCAACGCCTTCGCCAGCGCCGGCCAGCACATGGAAGCCATTGACGCCTACAAGCAGGTCGTCACACGCATGCCAAAGCTCTCGAAACCCTATTACAACATCGGTCTCTCCTACGCCGCGCTCGACAAGCAGGCGGATGCGATCAGCTACTTCAAGCAGGCCGTGGACTTGAACCCCCAGTTCGAGCTGAGTTGGTACAATCTCGGCCTCGCCTACGGCAAGACCGAGCAGTACGACAAGGCCGCCGAAGCGTTCAAGAAGGCGATTGAGTTAGACGACACGCATGCCGAGGCGCGCTACAACCTGGGGCTGGTCTACTACATGATAAACAACCGCGCGGGTCTCATCGAACAGCAGAAGGCGTTGCTCAACTCGAAGCCTGAACTGGCGAAAGAGCTGGCCAAGTTGATGGCTGCGCAATGAAGCGGCATGACTGCTAAGCGCTGACACATGCAGCGAGCGGCGCACGTCCGGCGCAAAAGACTGCCGGACGTGCGCCGCAACACTTTGCCCGAAACCGGGGGCGTGAACAGGGGGCGTTAATCTACGACTGTTGTTAAAAAGGAAATTCGTCATGACAAAACTATTCACTCTCTCGCATCACTTAATGGTTGGCGCGTGCTGCGCGCTGTTGCTATATGGCGCTGTCACTCGGCTGTCGTCGAACGCCAATGCCCAGACGCCGCCCGCGGGGCAAGCGCAACCGAAGAAGAAGAAACTGCCGCCGGGGGCGAAGGGCTTTGAGCAGTACGCGGGGCGCGACGCCTCGGATAAGTTGGTCACGGGCGGGGCGACGCGCGGCGGCCCCGAAGTAGGCGTCAAGGAGAATGAAGCCAAGGCCCTCGACGCTTTGGCGCGCGGCAACGAGGCTTATGAGGACGCGCAGGCGAAAGAGGAGGCCGGGCAGAAGCAGGAGTCTGCGACGCAATACACGGCGGCCGCGCAAGCCTACAAGGAGGCCGCCGCCGCTTGGCCCGAAATGTTCCGCGCCTACTACCTGCTCGGCGGGGCTTACGAGGCGCTAGGGCAATTCAAAGAAGCGGCCGCCGCTTACCAGCACGCCGTCACGCTCAAGCCCGACACGGAATCCGAGCAGCCGCGCGACTCGCAGAGCGACCTCCTGCGCGCGTACTACAATCTCGGCAACGTGCTCGCCAATCTCGGGCAGCATAAAGAGGCCGTCGCCGCCTACCAGCAGGTCATCGCGCACAGTCCGAAACCGGACTTGACGAAGGCCATGCCGCTCTACAATATCGGTCTCTCTTACGCCGCTCTGGGGCAGCAGCAGGACGCGATCAAATCTTTCCAAGAGGCCATCGAAGGCTTTAAGGCCCGCTTGGCCCAAGCCCCGGACATAAAGAACCCGACGTTCGAGATGACTTACTATAATCTCGGCGTCGCTTACAGCAAGCTTGAGCAGTACGGGGAAGCGGCTGAGGCTTTCAAGCAAGCGCTCGCGCTCGCGCCCGACCATGCAGAGGCGCACTATAATCTCGGCATCGTCTATTACATACTGGACAACCGCGCGGGTCTCGTCGAGCAGCAGAAGGCGTTGCTCAACTCGAAGCCTGAGTTGGCGAAAGAACTAGCCAAGTTGATGACGCAGTAACCGAAGAGCGCGGCGCGGCGCTTACACTGACAACGAGCGACGCACGTCCGATGCGCACAGCCTGCGGCCGTTTTGGCCGCCGCATTTTAATTAAACAGGGGGAGCCGAACATGAGAGTCAGAGTACGGCCGGCGGGTCGTCTATTGTTAAGTGTGGGCCTCGCGCTGGGCGCGTTGGCCGTGACCGGCGCGCGCGCGGCTGCCGCGCGCGCGCAGACGCCGCCAGCGCCGGCCAAGAGTCAACCGGCGGGCGTGCCGGCGGCCGAGTTGACAGAAGCGCGCAAGGTCGAAGCTGCGCCGGACGCGCAAGGCCGACTCGCGGCCGCCGATGCATTCCTTAAGAAGTTTCCGAAGACCACGCTGCGTGTGCAAGTGGCCCAACTCGTCGCGGAAAAGATCGGCGACACGACCGACCCGGCACAGTTGAGCACGCTCGCGGACAGTTTTCGCGCGCTCTTCAATCAGCCCGGCGAAGCGGACGTGCTCAATCCGGAATTGCTGCACGCCTACCTCGCGACCAAGCAGTTCGACAATGCCTTCAAACTGGCCGCGACAATAGTTGATAAGCTGCCCGATCCGGTCACCGCAATGGTCGAATTGGTCAACGCTGGCTATAGTCAACTGCAACAGCAAAACGCACAATACGCGCCCCAGTCCGCGCAATATGCCGCGCGCGTAATCGAGTTGATCGAAGCGGATAAGAAACCGGCTGTCCTCGACGACGCCACTTGGACTGACTATAAGACGAAACAACTGCCGCAACTCTATCGGCTCCACGGCCTCCTGCTCTACGCCAGCGGCGACCACGCGACGGCCAAGGCCAAACTGCAACGCGCCATCGCGCTCAACCCGACCGATCTGTTCGCTTACTACGTGCTCGGCAGTATCAGGAACGAGGACTACATCGACCTCGTGGCCAAGTATAAGGCGGCGACCGGCCCGGCGCAGGCCGAGATGCTGAAGCAAGCCGAGACAACGCTCGACGAGGTCATAGACCTCTACGCGCACGTCATCGCATTCTCCGAGGGCAATGCACAGTATCAGCAGATTCACGATTCGGTGTTACAGGATTTGCAGACCGACTATAAGTACCGGCACAAGAACTCGCTCGACGGCTTGCAGCAGTTGATCGACAAGTATAAGCAGCCGGCCGCGGCGAAACCGTAAGCGCCCACAGCATAGAAGAGAAGCGGCGCGGTGCAATGTCAGCACC
>JBJMGT010000017.1:0-7659 GCA_045807745.1 Pyrinomonadaceae bacterium | reverse complement strand
CGTGCATTTGCTGTCCGTCCGCGTGCCGCGTCAGCATGCCGGAACGAGTGTCGAGCGTGTACGTCTGACCATCCGGCGCGCGCAAGTCCACGTTGAGCGGGAGCGGCGTATCCTTGTTGACGCGCACATTGCCGGGTTGCTGGCTGAAGGACTGCTCGATCAGGTTGTCCGTGTACTCACCAACGGTCGCCTCGCCGCGTTGCTGCGCGGGATTAACCGGGCGAGATTCAGTGAAGAGGCCGAGCGGGTCATTGTATGCTGGCTCCGCCGCGCCACGTTCAGGCGCACCCACTGGCAGGATTACACCCGCGCCGAAATTCACCGCCGCGCCCTTCAACGTCCGGCCTTCTGGCTCAGTCGCACCTTGCGCCGCCATCACACCACCGGCAGCACCACGAGCCGCAAGATTCGCCAGCACGGGATGAGCAGAGAGCACGCCGGGCGCGTCTTCCATCCCCATCAGCAAGCCTTTGGCGGCCCGCCCAGCGCCTTGCGCGACCGCACCCTTCATGCCCTCGACAAACATTTGCTGCGGGCCTTCGTGCGCCGCCTCCATCATCATCATGAGGGGCGCGCCTTCACCCGCGAGCGCATACTGCGGCAGCTTCAACGCCAGATCGCCGACCGTGCGGAGTGCCTGTTGCGTGTTCGACTGTGAACGCGGCAGCGATGAACGGGCCGCATCAAGCATCTCTTGATCGCGCGCGTTCTGCGCAGCCCATTCATCGAACGCTGCACCCGGCGCACGCATCCCTGACCCACGCAGCAATGAACCGCGCACAAGCTCAGTCACGTTATGCGCGAGTTGCGCTCCACTCGTGACCGTATCACCAACCACTTGCTTGACGACGCCGGGCTGCGGGCGTTCGGCATACGCTTGATTGTAGTCAGCAGCTTGTTGCGCGAGATCAGCAGAGACACGCTGCGCGCCCTCCACGCCTTCGCTGTTAATCGCGTTGGCGACATCAATCAAGTGCCGCTTCGGGGCGAGCGTGACATCGTAAGCCGTAACGTGCCCGCGCTCGTCATGCACCGGCACAGCTTGCCCGGCCCGCACGAGTTCAGCGAATGAAGTAGCCGGCTGCGCGAGGTTATGCCCGGTCTGTTCCCGATAGAGCTGGCCCGCGCGCAGCGCAGCCGGCCCCAACGCCGCGAGCGCAGCATCGGAGAGTGCGGCATAAGTGCCGGCGTCATCCAGACCAGCAGGCACTCGCACTTTGAGCGGTTCGCCCACATCGAAGCCCGTCGGTAGGTCGGGCGCGTTGTTCGCCCACTTACTGACATCAACAGCAGCGCGCACGCCAGCGCCAGCGTTAGCCAACGGATCACCTTGCTTGAACACCGTCGGCGTCACCGTCGCCTCGTCGGGCTTGATCACCCGCCGGGGATCATCACGTTCTAACGGTTGCCCTGTGTGGTCTATCGCCGTCTCGACAAGTTCAGGTTCTTGCCCGCCTGTGAGTTTGAAGTTTTCGAGTAAGGCTTGATTCTGCGCGCGCGTCCTTTCATCAGCACCGAGCGACCAACCAGAGATCGAAGTCTCCGGCAACGGATCGCCGCTCACCACTCGACGCAGCACGTTCCCCTCTTCGTCAATCCAATGGAAGACACCGGCGCCCGGCTCATTGCCACCTGTCCGCACGACGGCGAAGCCCGGCGGCGCTTCGTGCAGATCGGAGAGGTCGGGGAGTGCAGATGCTTGTGCGCCGTCTGACAGGTCAGAGAGATCAGGCAGACCGGCGACGGGCGCGCCGAGGCCGTGCGAAGGGTCGCCCACATGAATGTGTTCACCCGTCGCTTTCACACCAGCAGCAATGTCAGCGGCAGTGATCGCGCGGTGCGGAATGTTTGCTGACTTCAGGAACTCGACCAGCTCGCGCCCTTCATCGGATGATGGCGAAAGCGCCACGTCGAACGACTCCCGATGATCAAGCCCCATTCGTTCATGCGTCTTCGATTCACCAAAGGCCGTGACCGGCAACTCTTTGCCGTAGCGCCCGCGATACCAATCCTTGACGGCCGGCGCTTGCTCAATCGTCCACCGCTTAGCACTCAGGTCTGATAGGTCAGGGAGTGCGGGCGGTTGCGCTGGCTGCGTTGGGAGTTGCTGTTGTGGTGTACTCATTTAATCGTAAACCCTAACTTCACAAGCTGTCTGACTGAGTGAGTCGTCTAGGCCCGCGCCGACATAAATGCGAATATGATCGGCGTCCTGTTCGACTAAGCTGACGGCCACGGCGGCCCCTGACACGTCGCCAATGCTCGCTAACGCCAACCCGAAAAAGACGGCCGTCGTCGCCACCGGGAACGCGCCCGCCAGCGTCACGCTATAATCACCCGCCCCATTGCGCGTCAATGCAGGCGTACCGCTCAGCCCGTTCTCCAACACCGTCGCCGTCGGTGCGGACGTGCCCGATTGCGTGACGAGCGCGACGTACTTCGTGCAGGTGCTCCCGCCTCCACTGCTACCCCCCGTCGAGCAGTTCCACGCACCGTTGACCCGTGAGGCCATAGCGCCCGTCCCGCCGCTCGTACAGGGACTCGTCGCCTGACAGTTCGTGCAGTAGCGCACCGAGCCGTTGGTGGCTGGGCTGAGTTGGGCGAAGGTAGCGTCAGCCGCCCTCCGCGCGCTTGAGGAATACATTTGAGCGTGCGCGCGCTGCAAGTGTCCGTCCATGATCGCCCCGCCGATGAGCGCGAGCATGACGAGCGCAGTAACCAGAGTAATCTTTTTCATCGTCCAACCTTTCGCGTTAGTAGAACACCCCGCCTTGTGCAGTGATGATTCGTTCAGCTTCAGCATCAGACCCGACGCCAAGACGCTTGCGTATCTCCGGCAGTTGCGACCGGCTGAAGCGATGCCCGGCATACGCCCCACCTTGCGCGCCCGCGTTCGGTTGTACCTTCGGCTTCGCATAGCTCCACCCGTCGCCATCTTCGCCCGTCTCGTAAATATCCGAGTAGGCGTTTTTAATCTGCGCGGCATAGTTGGCTGCGTTGCGCTTGTGGCGCGCGGTGTAGGCCGCCCGGTACTTGTCGTCGGTCGGTTGCCAAGAACCATCTGCACCTTTGACCGAGCGCGGTGGACTCGCCGCTTTCGCCTTCTCTTCATCCAGCTTACGTTGGAGTCCGGCGGCTCGCGCGAGGCGTGCGTTAGTGTTGGCGGCAGTCGGTTGTCCGCGCAGGGATTGATTGTCGCGGGCGATACCGATCCGCTCAGCACCTTGAGCGATGCGCGTCCCGCCCTGCCCTTCGGTCACGGTGTTATGCCGGTGCGTCTCCGTGCGGCTCGCATCGCGGTCGGCGTCGCCGCGCCGCTGCGCTTCCGTTAGCCCATCAGCGCCGACCGGCTGCACGTAACCAACCGTCGGGCCAGCGTCCGTCAACTCACCCGTCGTCTTGTTGTAGTATCGGCGTTGCTTCGTGGTCGGCGACTTCGGATCGATCACATCGACGGGCACGAGGTTGCTGCCCGCCTCGTTCCAACTGTCGGGATCGACTTCCACGCCGGCGTCAGCCGCCCGCTGCAAGAGGGCGGCATGGTGCGGGTTCGCCGGATCGATCTTCTGCCCTTTGAGCAGGCGCAGGTTCGAGAGTACGGCTCCGCGCTCGCGTTGCGCGGCGGTGTCCGCGCGCTTTTGCGCTTCGATGTCAGGCCGCGCCTTGAGCCAATCCGCCTGCGCGTTGTTCTCCGCGGCCTGCGATTTGGACAGATCGAGTTTCGCTTGCTCACCTTGCCGCGCCAGATCGTAAGCGTCATCCTGTTGCACGCGCCCCATCTCTTCATTGCGTGTGCGGCGCTCGTCCAAATTCGGTGCTGCCAAGCCATGCACTAGCCCGACGGCTGAACCGCGAATCGCGGCTGGCAGGCCGCCACGAGTGAAGTTCTCCACGAACATGCGCGCCGCCTCTTGTAGGCCAGAGCGCACCCGGCCGTTCTCATCCGGTGGGTTGCGGAAGTCGCGCAGGGATTGCAAGTAACGCTGCCGGTCGCCGGCGGGGTCGCCCGTGTTGATGTAGGGCGGCGGTTGGCCTTTAGTTCTGACGCCGGCCAGCGTCGTGGGCGCTCTATTGCCGCTCGTACCGGGCGGGGTGACGCCGGGTGCTTGCGTGGCGAGCGTTAGCGCGTTACTCGGGTTGACGGGCAACTGCTCCGGTGCGTTCCGCCGGGGCGCGAGTTCGCTGTCGTTGCTCGTCAATCTGTCGTCGCCCGTCGGCGGCAGCGTCATAAACTGCTGCACCACGTTGCGCATCAGGTCGCTCGGCTCTGTTGCGTCAGGTTTGCGTTGCAGTGCGGGCGGCAAGCCTGCACGCGGAGCATAGGACTCCGGCATGTCTGTGGGCGCACCATCCGTCGCAGTGAAGTGCCGCATGGTCGGGTCGAAGGTGAACGGCAGTGTGGCGACGGGCTGCGGCTGCGGGGCCACAGTCGTGTTGCGCATCCGGCCGAAGAGACCACCCTGCGGATCAACCGCACCCTCTTGTACGCCATCCTCATCGTCTTGGCGACGGCGCGCGAACTTGAACGGGAGCGTGGCGGCTTTTAAGAGATTAACCATGAGTCAGTACCTCAGTTGAAAGAAGGGGTCAGTTTGGTGCACAGCAGGAGCGTGCGGCATTCGACGAATGCTCGCTCAAGAAACGCGTCGAATTCTTGCGCTTCAATCGCGGCTTGCGCGGCGGGCGGTGAAAGATGGGCCGGCTTGCGCTCAGGATATTGCGTGACGGCCGCGACGGCATCTTGCAGCAACCGCGCTTTGAACCGCGCCACATCAGCCGGCGAGCGCACAGGTGCGCAGGTCGCGAGGTAGGCATGAGCCGGAAATTGTGCGGTGTAGCGACCCATCTCGTCAGCCTTTCATCATCTGCACCTGCCGCCTCATCTTGTCTTTGCGCCACATTGGGGCATGGGGTTATTCATACGGCATGGGGTTTCCGTTTACACGATCCCTTTCAACGCCGAGCCATCGGCCGCCTCGTTCGTCACGGCTCGCCTGCGCCGCTCGCTGCGCGCAACTGCCGCAACGTCTCTTCGTCAGCGGCGATCTGCCGCTTCAGTTCCTCAATTCGGTTCAGCAGGTTCCGTTGCCGTTGGCGCTGCGCGCCGAATTGCACCGCGCGCGCCTGTTCGACCGCTTGGTTCTCTCGCGCCTGTGCGTCATAGGAATTGGTGCCGGGCGGAGCATAGGCGGGTTTAACGAGCCGAGTATCAAGCGGCTGGGCGAGTTGGCGCTTGATGCTGGGTAACTCGTGCTGATTGATGCGCACGATCTCCTCGCGCGCATCACGAATGCGCGCCCCCAACTCGACCACTTGCCGTTGGTTCTGGCGCTCGACCTGCCCCACTACCGACGAGTCCACCAAGACCTCAGGCGGCGGAAATGCGGCCCGGATGCGGGCGATGGCGGCCAGTTTCCCCTCAGCCTCGAATATTGTGGCCGGCGACGATTGCCAAGTAATCGTCTCTAAAGTGGCGCGGCAACGCTCCTCCAAGTCGGCGAGTTCCGCGAGTCGTTCGCGCTGCCCTTGTCTGATTGCCCGCTCATGCTCTAGGTCTATTTTCATCTCGCTACCCTTTCATTGTCTCCGCCCGACGTTTTGCTGCTTCGTAGTGCCCCAACGCCAATTTGGAAGCCGGCGACATGCCAGCGAAGGACTTGGGGTTCGTCTGCCTCATCTCGATCAGTCGTTCCATGAAAGCGTTCGGCTCGAAAGGCGCGGCCCCTTCTGCCGCGCGGTGCAGCTTGTTCGTGTCAACAATCTCTTCAAGTCTTGCCATTGCACAAAGCCAACGCCCGCCGTGCCTTGAGACACAAGCGGGCGCTTACATCAGATACTCTCGCGTTAAGTTAAACGGTTCTATGCGCGATGACCACTGACCGGCCGAAGCGGGGCAGTGGCAATTATAGCGGGCGGCGCGAAAGCGTAAATGGCAGAGACCTTTACGCGCCCGTCTTTGCGTGGTGTGAGCAGCACGCGCGGCACGAGTCGGCGCACAATCTGTGTGCGCTGTTCGTCCGAGAGCGCGCCGAGCCGGCCGGCCAATCCATCGAAGCAGGCTTCTGTCTCGGCGAGGCGCGCCCGCGCAAGTTCAGCTGAGCGGGTCGCCTCGCTGCGCCGCGTGCGCTCCTGTTCCAGCCCCGCAATCTCCGCGCGCAAGGTCACGAGTTGCGCGTCCAATTCCTCTTCCGTCAGTCGACCCTCACGCGCCCACGTAATGACCCGCGCCCGCTCACGTTGTTTCGCTTGCAGTTGCCGTTCAAGCTGGCGCGTCGTCTCTGCGCTCGGCAGCAGGGCGGCACGAGCACGGCCGATCTGCCTGAGCACCTTGCCCGGATTTTCAGCGAAGTGCACGATCTCAGCCCACACCAGCCGCTCCAACTCTTTGGCCTTCACTCTGCGATTGCCGCAGTTCGGCGTGCCTGTTTTGTAGTGCGACATGCATTGATAATAGAACCAGCGCCCCCCGTTGCTCACGCCCGTATAAGTCCGCCCACACACACCGCAGCGGACGAGACCGGCGAGCAGATACGGGTGTCGCCGGTGGCGCGGCGCGAGGGTCTTATTCGCTTGGCGCAAACGAGCGCACCTGTCCCACAACTCAGGGAGTACGATGGCCGGCACTTGATAGTCCTCATACCGGACGACGTTCTCCGGCGGTGACATGTACTTGCTCTTTCCACCACGTTTATTCTTCGCTTCGTACCTTCGCCGCCAGAGACCTTCACCCCGATACGCGGGATTGCTGAGCATATAGCTGAGCGTGGTCTGTCGCCATCGGTCGCCGGTCGGATGCGGGACGCCGCGCTCGTTGAAGCTACGGGCGATCTGCTCCTGCGACAGCCCACTCGCGTAGAGCGTGAAGAGTTCACGAATGATCCAAGCCACCGCTTCATCAACCACGAGCCGCTTGACAGGTTTCATGCGACCGGGCAGGCGGCAAGCTTCGAGCTTCAAGCCGTAGGGCACACTCCCACCGGCGAAGCGTCCCTCTTTCGCCGCACGTAGTTTCCCCGCTCTCATCGCAGCCAAGAGTTCTTCGCGGTCGTACTGCGCCACGCCTGCGTACATCGCCCGCATGAGCGCTCGCGCGCCCGGTGCTAGTTGTGACGGCACAGGCTCACGGATGGCTTGAATGTCGCCGCCCAACTCCTGCTCGATCTGTCTCACGGCCAGATGAATCACGTAGGCATCACGCCCGATGCGTTTATGGTTGAGGCAGGCCACACCGGCGTACTGTTTGGTGCGCAAGAGTTCAAGCACGCGTTGGCCACCGGGCCGCTCGTGGAAGGGAATCACGCCCGACACGCCATCGTCTTTCACCCAGTCGGCGAGCGGCAGACTGACCAGCGCCGCGTGCCGCTCGACCTCGGCGATCTGTGTCTTGATCGTCTCGGCGTCCTTCTGCTCGTCCGAACTCGTGCGCGCGTATGGGATGAATGGTTTCATAATCGGCGCGAAGGTCTCACATCTCGCGATCTGAATCAAGGGTTAGTTCCGAGACGATGCGCTCGATCTCGTCATTAGGTAGACCGAGCAGGAGTAGTAGAGCACGGGCCTGTGCTGCTTCGTCCGGTTGGTACTCGGCGCGCAGATCGAGCGTCGCACCATTTGTCCGGCCGGTGTCTCGCCCAATTGCTTGCGCGTTGTTACTCATCG